>NZ_NKHL01000114.1:39641-195696 GCF_002934685.1 Pseudomonas bohemica | reverse complement strand
GGCGTTGTTTGGTCATCTGACACCTCGATCTGGCGAGCATTCTCGCCTAAATGGGTGTCCGGTTTCATTAGACCACTACAAACATCGCACGCGAGGGTTAGTTGTAATCGATTCACGCTGAATGGTAATAGCCCGCCTAAATCACCTCGCTTACGTCAGAAAGGCACCCACCGATGCGGCAGCAGTTGATCAATCTCACTGGCTCGCTGCGTCGGCAACCTCGTCAGCACATCCTTGAGATAGGCATACGGATCATGCCCGTTGATGCGCGCCGACTGGATCAGGCTCATGATCGCCGCCGCCCGCTTGCCGCTGCGCAGCGATCCCGCAAACAACCAGTTCGACCGCCCAAGCGCCCATGGCCGGATCAAGTTCTCGATCTGGTTGTTGTCGATGGACACAGCACCATCTTCCAGGTAGCGCGTCAGCGCTACCCAGCGTTTAAGGCTGTAATCCAAGGCCTTTGCCGTAGCCGAGCCCTCGGGCACAAGCTCGCGTTGGGCCAGCATCCACTCATGCAGTTTTTCAGCGATGGGCACCGCCGTTTCCTGGCGTAATCGCCAACGGTCTTCGTCGCTCATTTCCTTAGCGTGTCGCTCGACTTCGTAAAGCCCGCCAATCGAGTGAAGCGCCTGCTCCGCCAATTGGCTTTTATTGGCTACATGCAAGTCAAAGAACTTACGGCGCGCATGCGCCATGCAGCCGATCTCGGTAATGCCCAGCTCAAAGCTGGCCTTGCAGCCGGCAAAGTCATCACAGACCAGCTTCCCGTTCCAGGTGCCCAGGAAGTTGCGCGCATGTTCGCCGGCACGGCTGGGGCTGAAGTCGTAGACAACCGCCTTGAGTGCCGAAAATGGCGTGCTGCTGTAGGTCCAGACGTAAGCACGATGGGTTTTCTTCTCTCCTGGAGCCAGCATTTGTACCGGCGTTTCATCGGCGTGAACCACGCGCTGGGCCAGCACCACTTCGCACAGCGCATCGACCAGCGGCTGAAGCTGCACGCCGGTTTGACCCACCCACTGCGCCAGTGTCGAGCGCGGGATGGCCATGCCGGCACGGCCGAAGATCTTTTCCTGTCGATACAGCGGCAGGTGGTCGGCGAACTTCGCCACCATCACATGCGCCAGCAGGCCGGCAGTGGGAATGCCCTTGTCGATCACCTGGGGCGGCACCGGGGCCTGGATCAATGTTTCGCACTGCCGGCAGGCCCATTTCCCACGCACATGCTGTTCGACGGTGAACACGCCCGGCGTGTAGTCCAGCTTCTCGCTGACATCTTCGCCGATGCGCTGAAGCTGGCAGCCGCACGCGCACTGAGTGTTGTCCGGCTCGTGATGGACCACAGTGCGGGGGAACTGCGGTGGCAACGGCGCACGCTTGGGTTGCTTGCGTGGCTCTTCCTGCGCAGGTGCGGGATGAAGGGCTTTTAACTCCGCCTCGATGGCTTCGAGATCGGTATTGAGCAGGTCATCGAGCAGGCTGCCTTGCGCCGGGCTGATCTGCTCGCTGCGCTTGGCGAACTTGTGGCGTTTAAAGGATGGCGATCTCGTGAGTGAGCTGCTCGATGATCGTTTCATCGCGCTGGATCTTTCGGCTCTGGGTATCGACCTTGGACATCAACTGCGCAGCCAGTGTGCGCAGTTGTTCGGGGCTCATTTGGTCGAGATCGGGCATGGAAGTCATGGGGTGGATTTTACCAAAGCAGCCCGACTGCTTCAGCTAAAAGGCAGCATTTAAAGCAATGTAATTGCGCCGCCCGCACCGACTCGTTGCCAGGGTAATCCAAGTACCAGCGCCTGGAGTTGTTCGGGGTCGAGTTCGATCTCCGACCCACGATGGATGCCCGGCCAATGAAATTTTCCTTGGTTCAAACGCCGTCCCGCCAGCCAGATACCGACGCTGTCGTGCACCAGGACTTTCATGCGGTTGGCCCGGCGATTGGCAAAGAGGTAAGCGCAGTGCGGCTTCGCCGCACCGAATACCGCGACTACTCGGGCCAGTGCCGTCTCGGTGCCGGCGCGCATGTCCATGGGTTCGGTGGCGAGCCAGATGGCATCAACGCGAATCATTGAACCAAGCCACGAATGAAACTCGCACAGCCATCCGGATCCGAGGCTGGCCACTTTACGGTGATGGATTTATCGCCCAGGGGCAGCGAGATGATCACTATCTCTTCTGATGCGCGCCTTGGTACCGGTTTTACCGGAACGAAAGCCGGTAAGGTTGCAGGCGATTGATCCCGGTAAATCGGTAGCCACTTGCGGATCACGTTGGCGTTGATGCCGTGATGGATGGCTACGCTGGAAATCGTCGCTCCGGGTTGCAGGCATTCCTGGACGACTTGGGCTTTGAATGGTTTGGGATAAGAGCTTCGTTGGCGCATGAAAATCCTGGCGATAAGGGCGATCGCGTCCGCTTAAAAATACGCGGATACCATCGCCCTTAATGCTGGAGTTCGGTAGGTGACTTGGCCGGACGGTTAGAGCGCCAGTTAAAGCTGGCAGAGGATGGTCGATGAAAGTTCGATACTGGTAAGAAATGGCGAATCAACCAGACCCCGAGTCATGCATGTTGCACCGTGAGGTGCAGAGTGAAGCGTTGACAGGGGAAACCGATGGGCCAGCCATTGAGCCGCGTAATCAGGAATTCGGGATGCCGATGCTGTTAAGCGAAGCAGAAGGCAATACGGAACATGGCGTTATACGCCAGTCATGCTCTGATCCCGCGCGGTCGGAGACCCTGTGCACGTCGGGAAGTCCTTTGCACAGAAACTGGGAGATCTCAGCGGTGCCCGGTGCGCAAGCACCGGGCGGAGCAGGAAAGGCCAAAAGCCGTAACCCTGCTGCCTACGCCGCTGAGAAGTCGGATACGTCCGTAGTACCTGAGAAGCCGTCGAACAAAGGGCCTGGCCCTGCGGAGATAGTGGAGGAAAGGGACGTAGCCAAGGGAAACACCGACAGGCCTCCCGTGCCCCGGACACAGAGCCGGATCAGTTGCGCGTCGATGGGACTTGAAGGTGTACCTGAAGCAGCCCGCAGGAACAAGGGCATGCAGTTCACGGCATTGCTGCACCACATCACACCACAGTTATTGGCGCAGAGCTTTTATGCGCTGCGTCGCGATGCTGCGGTGGGCGTGGACGGTATGTCGTGGCTAGACTATGAAGAAGGTCTTCTCCAGCGTGTGACGGAGTTGCCCGGAAGACTTCACAAAGGAGTCTTCCGGGCAACTCCATCGCGGCGGGCCTACATTCCCAAAGCCGATGGCAGGCAACGCCCGTTGGGTATCGCTTCTTTTTGGAGGACAAGGTCGTACAGCAGGCGGTTGTCACCGTTCTGAATGCGATCTATGAGGAAGACTTTCTTGGATTCTCGTATGGGTTTCGATCGGGCCGCAGCCAGCACGATGCGCTAGATGCGTTAACGGTCGCGCTGAAAAGCCAAAAGGTGAACTGGATACTTGATGCGGATATCACGTCGTTCTTTGATGAGAGCGACCATGAATGGATGCTGATGTTTCTGGGGCATCGGATTGCAGACCGGCGCTTGCTCGGGCTTATCTGCAAATGGCTTCAAGCGGGTGTTGTGGAGGATGGCCGTAGGGTGGCTGCGACCAAGGGTACGCCCCAAGGCGCAGTGATATCGCCGCTGCTGGCGAATATCTATCTTCACTACGTGCTGGATCTATGGGCAAGGCAGTGGCGCGAGCGCCACGTCCGTGGCGATGTGATTGTCGTGCGCTACGCGGATGACAGTGTGGTGGGGTTCAGGACGAAAGTGCAGGCTCAGCAGTTTCTGGTGCAGTTGCAGGAACGGTTGGCCAGGTTCGGTCTATCGCTCAGCACCTCGAAAACACGACTGATTGAGTTTGGTCGTTTTGCTGTGACGAATCGCAGGAAACGAGGTTTGAGAAAACCGGAGACTTTTGATTTCCTGGGTTTCACCCACTGTTGTAGTGTCAGCCGACGCGGTGACTTCCAAGTACTGCGACTGACTGTCAAAAAGCGTATGCGTGCGACGCTGCTGGCTATTCGGGATGAATTGAAGCGCCGACGTCATGAACCCATTCGGGCTCAAGGGCAATGGCTCACTCGGGTGGTGAGTGGTTACTTCAATTACCACGCAGTGCCGGGAAACCAGATACGTCTTGGTGGTTTTCGTCTGGCGGTATGCCGTCTGTGGCGGCAAGCCCTCAAACGTCGCAGCCAGCGTAATCGGCTTCAATGGTCACGCTACGGACGCCTTGCCGACCTCTATATTCCAAGTCCCAAGAATGCACACCCATACCCTGAGGATCGCTTCGCGTCACATACCCGAGGCAGGAGCCGTATGCGGTAGTTCCGCACGTACGGATCTGTGCGGGGGGCGGCAGGTAACTGCCGTTCCTACCGCGACCGTATTACCGGCCCTGCGTGACAAGGCAGAGCCGGCCGTGCCGAATATGACGTCGATGAAGGAGGCAGGGAGTTTCGTCGGTTTGCTGGAATGGCAGAGTGATTATTGGGTGAGATTGAGCGATCTGCCGCAGATGATCGCAAAGCCACTCGCTACGGGGCGAAGAAAGGCGCAATAGATTCTCAAAGTTTTGGCGCGCTGCTTCGTCGCGGGGTAGGCGTCTGGACGTTCATCACTCTCTGATAATCTCGCCAAAAATGAATGGAATCCACTAACAGCTAGGCATGTCATGGCAACTTTGAATCTTCATTTACTCGACGCCCGCGGCACGTTGACAGGCCTTAGCGATTGGCTGCGGACAGCCCTGGCCCGGACCCATGAGAGGGCCTGCTCCTTAATGGAATTGCCGTCTCTCGATGTCGTGGTGAAGGCTGGCACTCATGTGATCCCCGAAAAAGGCCATCTTGGATATGCTCCTGAAGCTGGCGTGATTTATCTGACCGTCGATCCCCACAGTCCGAATTTCAGGGCCAATCACGATGCATCCCTTGAGCGGATGTTTGCGCATGAACTCCATCATGCTGCGCGCTGGGAAGGTCCTGGATATGGGATGACGCTAGGTGATTCATTGGTTTCGGAAGGGCTGGCGGGGCACTTTGCATTGGAAGTCTGCGGTGGTTCGCCCGAACCTTGGGAGCAACTCGATTCTGCCGAAGTTCAACCTTTCGTCGCGACGGCTGAGGCCCATTGGGGCCGGACCGATCACAACCACGCTGCCTGGTTCTTCGGCACTGCCGATTTGCCAAAGTGGTTGGGGTATTCACTGGGGTTTCGCCTGGTTGAGAGATTCCTGTCGGAGCACCGTCGATGCCGAGCCTCGAATCTTGCAATGACTGATGCGCAGGAGTTCCGACGCTACCTAAACGCCCTCTGTTGCGGAGGAGTTTAAGCGACTCTGCCCAAGCATTATCAAATCGCGGACACAAAAAAACCGGCTTAATCTGCCGGTTTTTCTTTTCCTTCAAGTCACGTAACCCCTTGAAGGTCCTACTGTTTGGTGCCCCGAGGGAGACTCGAACTCCCACTCCTTTCGAAAACGGATTTTGAATCCGCCGCGTCTACCAATTCCGCCATCAGGGCTCAATGGCGGCGAAGTATAGAGACGAGCCTACCGTTGGTCAATCATGTTTTATGGTCAATTTTCAGGTTTTCGGCTAAACTTCGCGGCCCTGCTAGACGAACCCCATCATGCGTGTCGCCGACTTTACCTTCGAACTCCCTGATACATTGATCGCTCGCCATCCCTTGGCGCAGCGTCGCAGCAGCCGCTTGCTGACCCTCGACGGGCCGAGCGGTGCGCTAGCTCATCGCCAATTCACTGATTTGCTGGAGCATTTGCGCCCTGGCGATCTCATGGTTTTCAACAACACCCGGGTGATTCCGGCGCGTTTGTTCGGGCAGAAAGCTTCGGGCGGCAAGCTGGAGATTCTGGTGGAGCGGGTGCTGGATCAGCATCGCGTGCTGGCCCATGTGCGTTCCAGCAAGTCGCCGAAAGCGGGTTCGACGATCCTCATCGATGGCGGTGGCGAGGCTGAAATGGTCGCGCGTCATGATGCGTTGTTCGAGCTGCGTTTCGCCGAGCCGGTTTTGCCGCTGCTGGAGCGTGTCGGGCATATGCCGTTGCCTCCTTATATAGATCGTCCGGATGACGACGCTGACCGCGAGCGCTATCAGACGGTGTACGCGCAGCGGGCCGGCGCGGTGGCGGCGCCGACGGCGGGGTTGCATTTCGATCAGGCGATGATGGATGCGATCGCCGCACAAGGTGTCGAGACGGCGTTCGTCACGCTGCACGTGGGGGCGGGGACGTTTCAGCCGGTGCGCGTCGAGCGTATCGAAGATCACCACATGCACAACGAGTGGCTGGAAGTCACTCAGGATGTGGTCGATGCTGTCGCGGCCTGTCGTGCGCGGGGTGGTCGGGTGATCGCAGTGGGTACGACGAGTGTGCGCTCGCTGGAAAGCGCTGCACGCGATGGCGTGCTCAAGCCGTTCAGTGGCGACACCGATATCTTCATCTATCCGGGGCGGCCGTTTCATGTGGTCGATGCCCTGGTCACCAACTTCCATTTGCCTGAATCCACGCTGTTGATGCTGGTTTCGGCCTTCGCCGGTTACCCGGAAACCATGGCGGCCTACGCGGCGGCAGTGGAAAACGGTTACCGCTTCTTCAGTTACGGGGATGCCATGTTCATCACCCGCAATCCCGCGCCGACAGCTCCCAAGGAATCGGCCCCAGAGGATCAAGCATGAGTCGCACCTGTCGTATGTCTTTCGAGCTGCTTGCCACTGATGGCAAGGCTCGTCGCGGTCGTCTGAACTTTCCCCGTGGCGTGGTCGAAACCCCTGCGTTCATGCCCGTGGGCACCTATGGCACGGTCAAGGGCATGCTCCCTCGGGATATCGAAGCCACGGGGGCGCAGATCATCCTGGGCAACACCTTCCATTTGTGGCTGCGTCCCGGCACTGAAGTGATCAAGGGGCACGGCGACCTGCACGATTTCATGCAGTGGAAAGGCCCGATTCTCACCGACTCCGGCGGTTTCCAGGTGTTCAGCCTGGGCGCCATGCGCAAGATCAAGGAGGAGGGCGTGACCTTTGCCTCTCCTGTGGACGGCGCGAAGGTGTTCATGGGCCCTGAGGAATCGATGCAGGTTCAGCGCGACCTGGGTTCGGACATCGTGATGATTTTCGACGAGTGCACGCCTTATCCGGCTGACGAAGATGTGGCGCGCACGTCGATGGAGCTGTCGCTGCGTTGGGCCAAGCGCTCGAAGATCGCCCATGGCGAGAATACCGCGGCGCTGTTCGGAATCGTTCAGGGCGGCATGCATGAGAATCTGCGCATGCGTTCGCTGGAAGGTTTGAACGAACTGGATTTCGACGGTCTGGCCATCGGCGGCCTGTCGGTGGGCGAGCCCAAGCACGAGATGATCAAGGTCCTGGATTATCTGCCAGGCCGGATGCCGTCTGACAAACCTCGTTACCTTATGGGTGTAGGCAAGCCTGAAGACCTGGTTGAAGGTGTGCGACGCGGAGTCGACATGTTCGACTGCGTCATGCCGACGCGCAATGCTCGCAACGGTCATCTGTTCATCGACACCGGTGTGCTGAAGATTCGTAACGCCTTTCATCGCCATGATGAATCGCCGCTGGATCCGACCTGCGATTGCTATACCTGTAAGAACTTCTCCCGCGCTTATCTGCATCACCTGGACAAGTGCGGCGAAATGCTGGGAAGCATGCTTAATACGATCCACAATTTGCGGCATTACCAGCTGCTTATGGCTGGTTTGCGCGAGGCTATTCAACAAGGTACATTGGCCGCCTTTGTCGACACGTTCTACGCCAAACGCGGGCTTGCGACGCCGCCGCTGGACTGAATGACAGCCGGTCTTACCGCTTCTTTATATTATGCAACTGGAGTGTTAAATGAGCTTTTTCATCTCTTCCGCCTTCGCGGACGCGGCTGCACCTGCCCCTGCAGGTCCTATGGGCGGTGGCTTCGAGTGGATCTTCCTGGTCGGCTTCCTGGTCATCTTCTATCTGATGATCTGGCGCCCACAGGCCAAGCGCGCCAAAGAGCAGAAGAACCTGCTGGGCAACTTGCAAAAGGGCGATGAAGTCGTCACTTCCGGCGGTATCGCAGGCAAGATCAACAAAGTGACCGATGACTTCGTCGTGATCGAAGTTTCTGACACTGTAGAACTGAAGATCCAGAAGGGCGCCATCGCTGCCACCCTGCCTAAGGGCACCCTGAAAGCCATCTGATTCCAGTCTTTTACCAATCGACGGGGCGCGCAAGGCGCCCCGCGTTATAAGCAGGCGGCGTGATGTTGAACAAATACCCTCTGTGGAAATACATCCTGATCCTGGCAGTGCTGGCGATTGGCTTTATTTATTCCGCACCCAATCTCTACCCTGATGACGCGGCCATTCAGGTCAGCGGCGCGAGCACCGCGCTGCAAGTCAATCAGGCTGATCTGGATCGCGTAAGCAAGGCGCTTACCGATGCTGGCATCGCGGTCAAGGGCGCGTCTCTTGCCGAGAATGGCAAGGGCGGTTTGTTGCGTCTGACCAAGCAGGAAGACCAGCTGCCAGCCAAGGATGTGGCGCGCAAGGCGCTGGGCGACGATTATGTCGTCGCGTTGAACCTGGCACAGACGACGCCCAAGTGGTTGCGCAGCATTGGCGCAACCCCGATGAAACTGGGTCTGGACTTGTCCGGTGGTGTGCACTTCCTGCTTGAAGTCGACATGGACAAGGCCCTGAGCGCCCGTCTGAACGTCTACGAAGGCGAAGTGAAGAGCCTGCTGCGCAAAGAAAAACTGCGCTATCGCAGCCTGCCGCAGGATGGCAATGCCATTCAGTTGGGCTTCAGTGACACCGATTCCCGCGAACAGGCCCGTGCCCTGATCCGCAAGGATTACAGCGATTTCGATATCACCATGAGCGATCGTGGCGAGATGCCGATTCTGCGCCTGGCCATGACTCAGGCCAAGGTCGCCGAGATCCGCGAATATTCGATCAAGCAGAACTTGACCACGGTACGTAACCGCGTCAACGAACTGGGTGTGGCCGAGCCACTGGTTCAGCGTCAGGGTGCCAATCGCATCGTGGTCGAACTGCCAGGCGTGCAGGACACTGCCGAAGCCAAGCGTATCCTCGGCAAGACCGCTAACCTCGAGTTCCGTCTGGGCGCAGGTCCGGATGACTCCAAGGCCACCACCGAGATGTTCGAGTTCCGCGAAGGCGGTCGTCCTGCCGCAGCGGTCGAGCGTGGCCTGATCATCACCGGTGACCAGGTGACCGACGCCAAGGCTGGCTTCGACGAACACGGTCGTCCACAGGTGAACATCAAGCTGGACGGTCACGGTGGCGATCTGATGAGCCGTGCTACTCGCGCCAACGTCGGTCGCAGCATGGCGGTGATCTTCATTGAGCAGCGTCCGCAGACCACTTACACCAAGCAGGTCGTGGACGGCGTCGAAAAAGACGTGCCGGTGCAGACCTTCAAGGAAGACAAAAAGATCATCAGCCTGGCGACCATTCAGTCGCCGCTGGGTGCTCAGTTCCGTATCACCGGCCTCAACGGTCAGGGTGAGTCGTCCGAACTTGCGCTGCTGCTGCGTGCCGGTGGTCTGGCTGCGCCGATGTACTTCGCTGAAGAGCGCACAATCGGTCCAAGCCTGGGTGCCGACAACATCACCAAGGGCATCGACGCATCCCTGTGGGGCATGCTGTTCGTTTCGCTTTTCATTCTCGCCATCTACCGTTTCTTCGGTCTGATCGCGACGGTCGCCCTGGCCTTCAACATGGTCATGCTGCTGGCGCTGATGTCGCTGCTGGGAGCAACACTGACCCTGCCGGGTATCGCCGGTATCGTGTTGACCATGGGTATGGCGGTGGATGCCAACGTACTGATCTTCTCGCGGATTCGTGAGGAACTGGCCAACGGCATGAGCGTGCAGCGTGCGATCAACGAAGGTTTCGATCGCGCCTACACGGCGATTCTCGACGCCAACCTGACTTCGCTGCTGGTCGGCGGCATTCTCTATGCCATGGGCACAGGGCCAGTCAAAGGGTTCGCCGTGACCATGTCCCTCGGGATCTTTACCTCGATGTTCACAGCCATCATGGTGACCCGCGCAATGGTCAACCTGATTTATGGCGGTCGTGACGTCAAGAAGCTGTGGATTTAAGGGGCTGACATGAAACGTACGATCAACTTCATGGGCGTTCGCAACATTGCGTTCGCCGTTACCATGCTCCTCACCGTACTGGCGTTGTTCAGCTGGTTCCATAAAGGGCTCAACTTCGGTCTGGACTTCACCGGCGGTACGCTGATCGAGCTGACTTACGAGCATCCTGCCGATCTTGGCAAGGTGCGCGAGGAACTGGCTTCTTCGGGCTATCACGAGGCTATCGTGCAGAGCTTCGGTGCGACGACCGACCTGCTGGTACGCATGCCGGGCGAAGACCCGCAACTGGGTGCTCAGGTTGCCGAAGCGCTGCGCAAGACCGGTGCCGATAACCCGGTGACTGTCAAGCGCGTCGAATTCGTCGGCCCGCAGGTGGGTGAGGAACTGCGCGACCAGGGCGGCATCGGCATGTTGCTGGCGCTGGGCGGCGTTCTGATCTACCTGGCTTTCCGCTTCCAGTGGAAATTCGCGGTCGGTGCCATCGTTTCGCTGATCCACGACGTGGTGGTGACGATGGGCATTCTGTCGTTCTTCCAGGTGACGTTCGACCTGACCGTACTGGCTGCCGTACTGGCGATCATCGGTTACTCGCTCAACGACACCATCGTGGTCTTCGACCGGGTGCGTGAGAACTTCCGTCTGCTGCGCAAGGCTTCGCTGATCGAGAACATCAACATCTCGACCACCCAGACCCTGCTGCGAACCATGGCTACCTCGATCTCCACGTTGCTGGCAATCGTCGCGCTGTGGATTTTCGGCGGCGACAGCCTGCACGGTTTCTCCGTGGCGCTGTTCATCGGTGTGCTGGCAGGTACGTACTCGTCGATCTACATCGCCAACGTGGTGCTGATCTGGCTGAACCTGCGTTCCGAAGACCTGCTGCCGCCTGTGACCACTGAAAAGGTTGACGATCGTCCATAACGGTCTGTCCTCCCAGTCATCACGTTAAAAGGCGCGAGTTTGAACTCGCGCCTTTTTTCATGCTCCAAGGCTGGGAGTGGCGCGAGCAATTGCGCTGAATATGGTCAGGAGGTTCACAGTGAACAAATCGTTGCTAGTTGGTGCTGTATTGGGTGCTGTCGGTGTAACCGCCGGTGGTGCTTTGGCCACCTATAGCCTCGTAAAATCAAACGGTCCTGAGTACGCGGATGTACTGGCCGTCGAGCCTGTCAAAGAACAGATCAAAACCCCTCGTGAAGTGTGCAAGGACGTGGCGGTCACCCATCGCGCTCCGGTCAAGGACCAGCACCAGATCGTAGGTAGCGTCCTGGGTGCCGTGGCAGGTGGCCTGCTCGGTAATCAGGTCGGTGGCGGTAACGGCAAGAAAATCGCAACCGTTGCAGGCGCTGTCGGTGGTGGCTATGCCGGGAACAAGGTTCAGGAAGGCATGCAGAATCGCGACACCTACACAACCACAGAGTCTCGTTGCAACACCGTCAATGACATCAGCGACAAGGTCGTGGGCTACAACGTGAAGTACAAGCTCAACGACAAGGTCGGACAGGTACGCATGGATCGTGATCCGGGCAGCCAGATTCCGGTCAACAAGGACGGCCAGCTGGAGTTGAGTCAAGCGGGTCAATAACGTCTGATTCGAACGCTCTTCAAAAAAGACACCCCTCGCGTAGGGGTGTTTTTTTGTCGGCGATTTATCGATCCCCTACCACCTGCAGGAGTGAACGTGCCCGCGGTCATCGGTCCAGGTGACCCATATGTACGGATCGGACCGATGCACTCGCCATCAAACTCACTGCCACAAATATCGATTCGAGATAAAAACTCAGTCATATTTATAAAGTCTTGAGTTGGTAGTAACTATATATTTTTAATCGCGATACCCGCCACGTAAGCTTTTCCCGGTGACCCGAAGCGCCTGCGCTTGTCGGTCCACCAGCACAACTCCAATAAAAATCAGCTACGCCAAGCGGGACATAAAAATGCACAAAAGCCCTGTATCTCTCGGCCTCACGTCTGCTGCCCTCGGTTTGAGCCTGACCTTCCCGGGTTTTGCCGAAGCCGACTTCTTCGAAGACAGCAAAGCCGATCTCGAATTTCGTAACTTCTACTTCAACAGCGATTACCGTCAGGACGGCGCGAGCCAGTCCAAGCGTGATGAATGGGCTCAAGGCCTGATCCTCAACTACGAATCCGGATTTACCGAAGGGACTGTCGGTTTTGGGGTGGACGCCATCGGCCTGTTCGGTCTCAAGCTGGACTCAGGCCCCGATCGTCGCAACACCGGTCTATTGCCGGTCGGTGATGAAAAAGCGCCGGATGACTACAGCCGTGCTGGCGTCACCGCCAAGGCGCGAATCGCCAAGAGTGTGCTGCGAGTCGGCACCTTGCTGCCCAAACTGCCGACCGTGTTGCCCAACGACGGACGCCTGCTGCCGCAGACTTTTCGCGGCGCCCAGTTGACCTCCAAAGACGTCGACGACATGACTCTCAACGTCGGTCGCCTAACCAGCAATACCGAACGCAATGACAGCGGGCATGAAGACATCGAAGCCGAGGCCAAGGGCATCAAGGGCGGTCGCCCCAGCGACAAGTTCGACTTCGCCAGCGCCAGCTACAGCTGGACCAAGGGGCTGACCACCTCATACAACTACGGAGGCCTCGAGAACAACTACAAACAGCACATCGTCACCCTGCTTAACAGCTTTCCTTTGGGCGAGTCGCAATCGATCAAGAGCGATCTGCGTTACGCGCGCTCGCTCAAGGACGGCAACACCAACATCGACAACACCGCCGTCGGTGCGCGTTTCACCTACAACATCGGTGGCCACGGTTTCGGCGTGGCATACCAGAAGATGAGCGGCGACACGGGCTTTCCGCACCTGGCTGGCACGGACTCCTTCCTCGTCAACTACGTGATGATTTCACCGGACTTCGCCAATCCCGATGAGCGCTCGTGGCAGGCGCGTTATGACTACGACTTCGCTGCTATCGGCTTGCCCGGCCTGACTTTCATGACCCGCTACCTCAAGGGCGACAACTTCGCGCGCGGAAACGAGGAGGGTACTGAATGGGAGCGCAACACCGACATCGCCTATGTGTTCCAGAGCGGCGCGTTGAAGAACCTCGAATTGAAGTGGCGCAACGGTAGCTATCGCAGCAACGGCGGCAACAACATCGATCAGAACCGCGTCATCGTTAGCTACACGCTGCCGCTGCTATGAGGCGTCACGTCTTCAATGACATCCCGACAACGCTCACCCTCGGCAATCGCCGCACTGGAGCCTGAAATGCCAACAAGAAAAACCCTCGTCCACCTGGCAGTGGCCTTTGCCCTGTTCAACAGCTATGGCGCCTACGCGGCCAATACCGCCGACCTGCCGTGCAAGACCACCGAGGAATGCGCCGCGCAGGCTGCGAAAATCGGCGCAACAGTCGACAAGTCGAAAACCAAGGGCAGCAAGACCGAGAGCCAGTTCTCCTGGCTGAACCGGATCAACAAGGCCTCGATCGTCATGCTCACCGAGGAGGGGATCGTCAAACCCGAGATGGGCCAGAAGATCGCCACAGGTGTGCGCTACGCCATCGATCAGGCTGATCAGCCCAACGGCAAACGCCCCAGCGATGTGCTTCAGCTGGAAGAGATCATGACCGACAAGATCGGCCCTGAAGCCTCACTGATTCACTCCGGCCGCAGCCGTCAGGACATGCTCGCCACCTATCGCCTGGCCAAGTTGCGCTCGGATGTTCTGGCTTATAGCGAAGCGATGAATGCGACCCGCAAACGCCTGCTGGATCTGGCGGACAAGAACATCGACACGCTTATCCCGGCCTACACCAACGGCGTGCAGGCAATGCCGATCACTTATGCGCACTATCTGTTGGCGTACGAAGCGGCATTTGATCGTGACGGGCAGCGCATTCGCGAACTGTACCAACGGTTGAATCAGAGCCCAATGGGGACCGCCGTGCTGGCGAACTCGGCGTACCCACTGAACCGCGAGCGCATGGCCGAACTGCTGGGCTTCGACGGTGTGCGTGAAAACTCACTGGACTCAAGCCAGGTCTCGACCTACGACATTCCGATCGAGGCGGCCAATATCGCGTCTTCCTCGGCCATTCGCGTCGGTGCGTTGATTGGCGACATTCACACCCAGTACCACCAGATTCGGCCATGGTTGCTGCTGGACGAGGAAAAGACCTACACCAGCAGTGCTATGCCGCAGAAGCGCAACCCGGGTCTTCTGATGCGGGCTCGTGAAACCGCTTCGGATGTCGTAGGACTGGCGCAGACCGTGACTTTGCGCGCGCACAACGTGACCACCGGCATGACCGACTACAAGTTCGCCTTCGACTCGCTTGGCGTATTCGATTCGACCAAGGACATGTTCGGGGCGGTGGATGCGGTGCTCGACGCGTTGCAGGTCAATCCGCAGCGTGCCCGGGAAGAGTTGGAGAACGAGTGGACGACTTCAATGGAATTGGCTGACACGCTGGAGCGCACGCAGAAGGTGCCGTTCCGTATTGGTCACAGTTTCGCTTCGTTGATTGTCGAGCAGGCACGAGATCAAGGTTTGACGCCTAAGACCTTCCCTTACGCCGATGCGCAGAAGCTCTACACGAAGGCGGCGGACAAGTATCAGTGGAAGCAAAATACCTTGCCGCTGGATGAGGCCACCTTCCGCGCGTCGCTGTCGCCGGAAAATATGGTCAAGACTCGCAAAGGCACTGGCGGCCCGCAACCGGAAGAGGTCAAGCGCATGCTGGTCGAAGCACACAAGACTCTGGACGCCGATCAGGCCTGGCTGCGCGAACGTCGGGAAAAGCTGACGCAGGCTGAAGGAAATCTGGATCGGGCCTTCGAGAAATTGTTGTCGTCCAAAGGCTGAAGCGTTGATCCAGGAGCAGCACGGCTTGCCAGCGGTGGCGATCTCAAGATTGACCGCCTGCAAGCCGGACTGCTACAGGGGATTGCGGGCAGAATCAAAAGCGAGCCCATGCTGCCACCGTGCAATCGCCAGGCACGCCACGCAGTTGCCCAGCACGTTAGTCAGCAAGCGGCACTTCATCAGACGCTCCACGCCCAGCAACAAGCCCACTCCCTCCAGCGGCACCACGTGCAGCAGATTCAGCGTCGCGATCAGGGTGAAAAACGCCGATCCCGCCATGCTGGTCGAGCCCAATGATGTCACCAGAGAGATCAACAGCAGCGTCAGCAAATCGGTCCCTGTCAGTTCGATACCCGACATCTGCGCCAGAAACAGCACGGCCGTGATCAGGTAGATATTCGAGCCGCTGAGGTTGAAGGTATAGCCGGTCGTCAGAACCAGACGGGTCAATTGCCGATCACAACCCAGCGCCTGCATCTTCTCGATCAAGCCCGGCAGCGCTGCCACCGAAGAGCCGGTGAAAGTGACCAGCAGCAACTCGTCCTTGAGGTGCATCACCAATGACCACAGCGAGGCGCCGGATGCCCGCGCTATCGGCATCAGCACGAGGAGCACAAATGCAGCACACGCCAGGTACATCACGGCAACAAATTTGAGCAGTGGCAAGGCAGAAGCCGGACCGAATCTGCCGATAGTGAAGGCGATGGCGCCGAAAGCGGCGAGGGGGGCGAAGCTCAGGATCAGCCTCAAGCACTTGAACATCAGCTCGACGATCTTTTCCAGTGCGATCCGCAACGCATCGGCATGATGATGGCTCCGGGTGCGCGCCATCAATGCCCCTGTCAGCAGTCCCGCGAGCATCAGTTGCAGGATCGGATTCTGCGTCAATGCTCGAGTGAGCATTGACCCTAGAGTCGCTCCGGAAAGCTCTGCCGGCAATAATTGCGCGTTGGCCAGGTGCGCCGCGAACCCCGAAGTGCTCAAGGCACTGCCGGTGCCAGGCTGAGTGAGGGTCGCGATCAGGCAAGCCAGCGACAAAGACAGCAGCGTCATGGCCTGAAAGTACACCAACACCTTGCCCGCCAGCCCGCGTTGCCTGACCTGCAACCCCGCGACTCCGGTTGCGACGAGCAGAAACATCATGAACGGCATCAGCCAGCCTATGACGCGGATGAATCCGTCGCTCAACGGTTTCATTTCCACCGCAAGCGTCGGATCGAAGACGCCCAGAAGTGCGCCACAGACAATGGCCAAAAGAAGTTGCAGAGTCGTACTGCTGAGAAGCCTGAGAGGCATCGGGTTTCCGGAGTGGGCGTACTTATTGTTATGAGCGTGCCTTGCCAGTGCGGTGGCGATTGGGCACGCTTGCCGGCCAATGTCGCATTGATCGGCGGCAATCATAAAACCTCGCTGCGAGATAGACCACCATGGAGCTTCGTCATCTGCGCTATTTCGTGATGGTCGCCGAAGAGCGGCATTTCACCCGCGCGGCTGCACGGCTGAACATGCAGCAGCCTCCGCTCAGCCAGCAGATTCGTGCGCTGGAAGACGAACTGGGTTTCGAGCTGTTCAAACGTCACCCCAAGGGCGTTGATCTGACAGCGGGCGGGCAGGTTTTCCTGCAAGAGGCGCAGGACATTCTGGCGCGGGTCAAGGAGGGTTCGCTCAAGGCTTCACGAGCAGCTCACGGCATCGAGGGGCAGCTAAGCGTCGGGTTTACCAGCTCGGCAGCGGCGCATCCGCTGATCCCGCGCATCATCCGCGCCTATCGTGAGCGGTTTCCGGGGGTGGCTGTTTCGCTCAAGGAGGGCAGTGCTCAGCAGTTGACCGAAGCGACCATCGATGGCGGCGTGGATGTCGGTATCTTGCGAGCGCCGGTCGGCCACCACCAAAGCATTGAGTTTCACCGACTGCTCAATGAAGAAATGCTCCTGACGTTGCCGGCGGGGCATCGGTTGCTGGCAGGGCATGAAACGGGTGATGAAGCGCCTGTCATCCCGCTGATGGACCTGGCTGACGAACAGTTCATCCTCGTCCGTCGTCCGGGTGCGCCGGGGATGTACGCCAATCTGATCCAGGCCTGTCAGAACGCGGGATTCAACCCGAAAATCGCGTTCGAGGTGGAGCGCATGCTCACCAACGTCAGTCTGGTCGCTGCGGGGGCAGGGATTTCCATCGTGCCGACGTCGATGAAGGATGTGCACAAGGAAAGCGTGGTTTACTGCCGGATCGGTAACGCCAGGCCGCGACTGCACGCGCCCATCACTTTGGTTTGTCGCAGCTTCAATCAGGTGCCGCCGCTGCAGAATTTCATCAGCTTGTCGCGGGAACTGAGTGGGCGTAGATCCTCGCGCCAGGCATAAAAAAAACCGGCACACGGCCGGTTTTTTGCAGCAGCCAAACTTAGCGTTTTAGCGACGCTGGCACGAATGGAGCGATCGAGGTCAGTACGGCTTTGAAGCACTTGGTGTTGCCTGCAACGATGTGGCCCTTCTCGAGGAAGTCGTGGCCGCCGTTGAAGTCGCTGACCAGACCGCCTGCTTCCTGAATCAGCAGGGCGCCAGCGGCCATGTCCCACTCGGACAGTCCCGATTCCCAGAACGCGTCGAAGCGACCCGCAGCCACGTAGGCCAAATCCAGGCTTGCGGCGCCAGCGCGGCGGATGCCGGCAGTCTGGCCAACCAGCGAGCGGAACATGTTCAGATAGTTTTCGAGGTTATCCAGCTGGTTCTCGCGGAACGGGAAACCGGTGCCGAGCAGAGCGCCTTCCAGGCTCTTGCGTGGGCTGACGCGCAGGCGACGACCGTTCAGTTGAGCGCCGCGGCCACGGGAAGCCGTGAATTCTTCCTGGCGAACCGGGTCTAGGACAACGGCGTGTTCCAGGCGACCACGGTATTTGCAGGCGATGCTGACCGCGAAGTGCGGAACGCCACGAACGAAGTTGGTGGTACCGTCCAGCGGGTCGATGACCCACAGGTAGTCCGCGCCTTCGCCGCTGCCTTCTTTCAGGCCGGTTTCTTCGCCGAGGATGCCGTGGGTCGGGTACGCCTTGAGCAGCGCGTCGATGATGACTTTTTCTGCGGCGCGATCGATCTCGGTTACGTAGTCTTTCGCGTCTTTTTCGTCGACCTTGATGGTATCCAGGCGCTCGATGGAGCGGAAGATCAATTCGCTGGCGCTGCGGGCGGCGCGCAGCGCGATATTCAGCATGGGCTGCATGGATGTATCACCTAGGTCGTTAAAGAGAGCCGGGCATTCTATGGGTTCTTGTCGACGATTTCCAGCGCAACTAAACCGTTTTACCCTGCGTCCGGTCGCCTCATGCCCGGTTGAAGGTGACTGTTCCGCTGCGCTTTAACGGTGTATGTAGAGCGTATGGCGCAAGGGTTCATAGCCTTGAGCCGGGCGCTTCTGTAAGATTCGACCCCCTTTTCACCTGCAAGCGAGACTTCACCAGTGCTGCAAAATATTCGTGTTGTCCTGGTCGGAACCAGCCATCCGGGGAATATCGGTGGCGCGGCGCGTGCCATGAAGAACATGGGGCTTTCGCGTCTGGTGCTGGTCGATCCGGCGATGTTTCCCCATCACGACGCCGATGCCCGTGCGTCGGGTGCCAGCGACGTTCTGGAAAATGCCCAGGTAGTCGCGACCCTGGAAGATGCTTTGGTCGGCTGCAATCTGGTGATGGGCACCAGCGCCCGGGATCGTCGCATTCCCTGGCCGCTGCTTGATCCTCGCGAAGCAGGCGTCAAGACCGTCGAGCATGCCGCGCTGGGTGAAGAGGTCGCGCTGGTGTTCGGTCGTGAATACGCCGGGCTGACGAACGAAGAACTGCAACGCTGTCACTTTCATGTCCATATCCCGTCCGATCCCGAATTCAGCTCGCTGAATCTTGCCGCCGCCGTGCAGGTGCTCAGCTACGAGACACGCATGGCTTGGCTGGCGGGGGATGGGCAGGCGAGCAAGGTCGAAAAGTTCGAAGTGAACTCGGTGCGCAGTACCGAGCTGGCGACAATGGATGAGATGGAGAAATTCTATGAGCATCTGCAAGCCACGCTTGTGAACATCGGCTTCCTCGATCCGGAGAAGCCTCGTCATCTGATGGCACGGTTGCGCCGGCTCTACGGACGCTCGGCGCTCAACCGATCTGAAATGAGCATTTTGCGTGGCATCCTCACCGAGACCCAGAAAGCGGCCAACGGTGAGCCCTACAAGCGGAAGGATCAATGATGTTCGAGCGTCTGCGAGAAGATATTCAAAGCGTGTTTCACCGTGACCCGGCAGCCCGCAACGCCTTCGAAGTGCTGACCTGCTACCCAGGCATGCACGCAATCTGGTTGCACCGGCTGTCCGGCTGGTTATGGCGCAAGGACCTGAAGTGGCCGGCGCGTATGGTCTCGAACTTCGGTCGCTGGTTGACGGGTATCGAAATCCATCCCGGCGCCAAGGTCGGCAGACGTTTCTTCATTGACCACGGCATGGGCATCGTCATCGGTGAGACGGCCGAGATCGGTGACGATGTGACGCTTTATCAGGGCGTGACCCTGGGCGGTACCAGCTGGAACAAGGGCAAGCGCCATCCGACCCTCGAGTCTGGCGTGGTGGTCGGCGCCGGTGCCAAGGTGCTGGGTCCCTTCACGGTAGGGGCGGGCGCCAAGGTTGGCTCCAACGCTGTGGTGACCAAGCCGGTTCCTGCGGGTGCGACCGTGGTGGGCATCCCCGGTCGGATCATCGTCAAGTCTGACGAAAACGTGTCTGAGGCAAGCAGTGCTGAAGCCAAGCGCAAGGCCATGGCCGAGAAGATCGGCTTCGATGCCTACGGCGTCAGCGAAGACATGCCGGATCCGGTTGCCAAGGCGATCGGTCAGTTGCTCGATCATTTGCAGGCAGTCGACGTGCGTATGGAAGACATGGGCAAGGCGCTCAAGAGTCTGGGCTGCGAGTACCGCGAAAAGGAGCTTCCAGAGCTGCGCAAAGAAGTTTTCGACTGCATCAAGGAGCGCGGCGAGGGCAAGGTCGCTCAGGGTTAAGCCAGTGGCGGAGTGGGACATAAGTCGGGCATGCCATTTCGGCCCCGGTTTGCTATGATGCCGCCGCTCTTTTGCGGGTAATCCCGACTGTTTCACTGGGTCTTATAGTTGACTTAAACACTCGGGAATAGCATACTCGCTCTCATTCCGAACCTCCGCGGTACATGTCATGCGACTGACTACAAAGGGCCGATACGCCGTAACTGCCATGCTTGACCTGGCGTTACATGCGCAGCATGGGCCAGTGTCCCTGGCCGATATCTCCGAGCGGCAAGGGATTTCCCTTTCCTATCTCGAGCAACTGTTCGCCAAGCTGCGCCGCGGCAATCTGGTGTCCAGCGTGCGTGGGCCCGGCGGTGGCTACCAGCTGTCCCGCAACATGCAGGGTATTCAGGTGGCGCAGGTGATCGATGCGGTCAACGAATCGGTCGACGCGACACGTTGCCAGGGACTCGGTGATTGCCATGCTGGCGATACCTGTCTGACCCACCATTTGTGGTGCGACCTCAGCCAGCAGATTCACGAATTTCTAAGCGGTATCAGCCTGGCCGACCTCGTCACTCGCCGTGAAGTGCAGGAAGTCGCCCAACGTCAGGATCTGCGTCGTTGCAACAACAAGACCCAGCTTCTGGACAAGATTGAAACATCCGCCGTTGAGTGAACGCAGATGAACGCGCGGCGCGCCTGCCCGATAGGAGATATTCAATGAGATTGCCGATTTACCTCGATTACTCCGCGACGACCCCGGTCGATCCGCGTGTTGCGCAGAAAATGAGCGATTGCCTGCTGGTTGATGGCAACTTCGGTAACCCGGCTTCGCGCTCCCACGTCTTCGGCTGGAAAGCCGAAGAAGCGGTCGAGAACGCGCGTCGTCAGGTCGCCGATCTGGTCAACGCCGATCCGCGGGAAATCGTCTGGACTTCCGGTGCCACCGAGTCCGACAACCTGGCGATCAAAGGCGCTGCGCACTTCTACGGCACCAAAGGCAAGCACCTGATCACCAGCAAGATCGAACACAAGGCTGTCCTCGACACCATGCGCCAACTGGAGCGTGAAGGTTTCGAAGTCACCTATCTGGAGCCGACCACAGACGGTCTGATCACTCCAGCGATGATCGAAGCTGTCCTGCGTGACGACACCATTCTGGTTTCGATCATGCACGTGAACAACGAGATCGGCACGATCAACGACATCGCGGCAATTGGCGAGCTGACCCGTTCGCGCGGCGTGCTGTTCCATGTTGATGCTGCTCAGTCCACCGGCAAGGTCGACATCGATCTGTCAAAGCTGAAAGTCGACATGATGTCCTTCTCCGCCCACAAGACCTACGGTCCGAAAGGCATTGGCGCGCTGTATGTCAGCCGCAAGCCTCGCGTACGTATCGAGGCCACCATGCACGGCGGCGGTCACGAGCGCGGCATGCGTTCCGGCACGCTGGCGACTCACCAGATCGTCGGCATGGGTGAAGCCTTCCGGATCGCCAAAGAAGACATGGCTGCCGAAAACGTGCGCATCAAGGCACTGAGCGACCGTTTCTACAAGCAGGTCGAGCATCTCGAAGAGTTGTACGTCAACGGCAGCTTGACTGCTCGTGTGCCGCACAACCTGAACCTGAGCTTCAACTACGTCGAAGGCGAGTCGCTCATCATGGCGCTCAAGGATCTGGCTGTTTCGTCAGGCTCTGCGTGCACCTCGGCTTCCCTGGAACCTTCCTACGTGCTGCGCGCCCTGGGTCGCAACGACGAGCTGGCACACAGCTCGATTCGCTTTACCTTCGGTCGTTTCACCACCGAAGAAGAGATCGATTGGGCCGCGCAGAAAGTCTGCGAGGCGGTCACCAAGCTGCGTGCTCTGTCGCCGCTATGGGACATGTTCAAAGACGGTGTCGACATCTCGAAGATCGAGTGGGCAGCACACTAATTTAAAGTCGCCACTACCGCAGCATTTCAAAACGTAGCGAGCGAAGGGAAGACAAGGCGAAAACAGGCGAGAGAGCGGAGTTCAGGGAACCTGAATGAGCATTTCGAGGCTATTTTCAACGCAGATTACCGAGCGCAGTGGTTTTGAAATGTCGCGAGAGCGACAGACGTATCTGATGAGGATTTGAATCATGGCTTACAGCGAAAAGGTCATTGACCACTACGAGAACCCGCGCAACGTCGGCAAGATGAACGCGGAAGATCCTGACGTCGGCACTGGCATGGTCGGCGCGCCGGCTTGCGGCGACGTCATGCGCCTGCAGATCAAGGTGAATGAGCAAGGCATTATCGAAGACGCCAAGTTCAAGACCTATGGCTGCGGCTCGGCAATCGCTTCCAGCTCCCTGGCAACCGAGTGGATGAAAGGCAAGACTCTGGACGAAGCAGAGACCATCAAGAACACTCAGCTGGCTGAAGAACTTGCGCTGCCACCGGTGAAAATTCACTGCTCCGTACTCGCCGAAGACGCTATCAAGGCGGCCGTTCGCGATTACAAGCAGAAGAAAGGCCTGCTCTGAGCAGTCTTCATCCCGCTTGCAAGTAAGGAGTCACGATGGCTATCAGCATGACCGAAGCTGCCGCCAATCACGTGCGTCGCTCCCTCGAAGGGCGCGGCAAAGGTGATGGCATTCGTCTGGGTGTTCGCACCACAGGTTGTTCTGGCCTGGCGTACGTACTCGAGTTCGTTGACGCGCCAGACAGCGAAGACACGGTGTTCGAGCACCATGGCGTGAAGGTTATCATCGATCCCAAGAGCCTGGTTTACCTCGACGGCACCGAGCTGGATTTCGTCAAGGAAGGGTTGAACGAAGGCTTCAAGTTCAACAATCCCAACTCGCGCGGTGAATGTGGCTGCGGCGAAAGCTTCAACGTCTGAGGCTTATTGTGGGTACTCCTTGTCACTTCGCTCTGTTCGATCTGCAGCCGGGTTTCCGCCTGGATCTGGATCTGCTCGCCACGCGTTATCGCGAGCTTGCCCGTAGCGTGCACCCCGACCGCTTCGCTGACGCCTCCGAGCGTGAGCAGCGTGTTGCGCTGGAGCGCTCGGCAAGCCTGAACGACGCCTACCAGACCCTCAAGAGCGCGCCGAAGCGGGCGCGTTACCTGCTGGCGCTCAAGGGCGAAGTTGCGCTTGAAGTCACCGTGCATGACCCCGAGTTCCTGATGCAGCAGATGCAATGGCGCGAAGAACTCGAAGACCTGCAGGATGAAGCGGATCTGGACGGCGTGGCGACCTTCAAGCGTCGGCTCAAGGTGGCGCAGGAAGAACTGAACGAAAGCTTCGCAGCCTGTTGGGACGATGCTGCACAGCGTGAGCAGGCCGAAAGGTTGATGCGCCGCATGCAGTTCCTCGACAAGCTCTCCTACGAAGTGCGCCAGCTGGAAGAGCGCCTCGACGATTAACCCCGCGCCGCCTTTTGGGCGGCGCGCCAGTGATATCAGAAAAGCAATGGCTCTACTGCAGATCGCCGAACCCGGCCAAAGTCCAAAACCTCATCAGCGTCGTCTGGCCGTCGGGATCGATCTCGGCACCACCAACTCGCTGGTCGCTGCATTGCGCAGCGGCATCAGTGAGCCTCTTCCCGATCAGGATGGCCAGGTCATCCTGCCGTCCGCGGTGCGTTATCACGCCGACCGCGTCGAGGTCGGCCAGTCCGCCAAGGACGCTGCTGCGACCGATCCGCTTAATACCATCATCTCGGTCAAGCGCCTCATGGGGCGTGGCATTTCCGACGTGAAGCATCTCGGTGACCAGTTGCCGTACCGCTTCATCGGCGGCGAGTCGCACATGCCGTTTATCGACACCGTCCAGGGCGCGAAAAGCCCGGTTGAAGTGTCCGCGGACATTCTCAAGGTGCTGCGTCAGCGCGCCGAGGCGACATTGGGCGGTGACCTGGTCGGTGCTGTAATTACCGTGCCAGCCTATTTCGATGATGCTCAGCGTCAAGCCACCAAGGACGCCGCCAAGCTGGCGGGTCTGACCGTGCTGCGCTTGCTCAACGAGCCGACTGCCGCTGCGGTGGCTTATGGTCTGGATCAGAATGCCGAAGGCGTTGTGGCGATCTATGACCTGGGCGGCGGTACTTTCGATATCTCGATTCTGCGCCTGACGGGCGGCGTTTTTGAGGTCATGGCCACCGGCGGCGACAGCGCGCTGGGTGGTGATGATTTCGACCATGCCATTGCCAGCTGGATCATTACTGAAGCCGGCCTGTCCGACGATCTCGACCCCTCTGCCCAACGCAGCCTGATGCAGACTGCCTGCGCCGCCAAGGAAGCCTTGACCGATACCGATTCGGTCGAGGTCGTTCATGGCGCCTGGAAAGGTCTGCTGACTCGATCCGCTTTCAATGCGCTGATCGAGCCGATGGTCGCCCGCAGCCTCAAGGCTTGCCGCCGCGCCGTGCGTGATTGCGGTATCGAGCTGGATGAAGTGGAAGCTGTTGTGATGGTCGGTGGCTCGACCCGCGTGCCGCGTGTGCGTGAAGCGGTCGCCGATCTGTTCGGTCGCCAGCCGCTGACTGAAATCGACCCGGATCAAGTGGTCGCGATTGGCGCGGCGATTCAGGCCGATACCCTGGCCGGCAACAAGCGCGACGGTGGCGAGCTGTTGCTGCTGGACGTCATTCCGCTGTCCCTTGGTCTCGAAACCATGGGCGGGCTGATGGAAAAGGTGATTCCGCGCAACACCACGATTCCCGTGGCCCGCGCTCAGGAGTTCACCACATATAAAGATGGTCAGTCGGCAATGATGATTCACGTGCTGCAAGGCGAGCGTGAGTTGATCAGCGACTGCCGTTCTCTGGCGCGTTTCGATCTGCGCGGCATACCGTCGATGGTCGCCGGCGCGGCGAAGATTCGCGTCACCTTCCAGGTCGATGCCGACGGTCTGCTGAGCGTGTCTGCCCGCGAACTGGCGTCTGGCGTGGAGTCCAGCATTCAGGTCAAGCCTTCCTATGGCCTGACCGATGGCGAAGTCGCTCGCATGCTCAAGGATTCGTTCCAGTATGCCGGTGACGACAAGGTCGCGCGCGTGTTGCGTGAGCAGCAGGTCGATGCCCAACGCTTGATCGAAGCCGTTGAAGGCGCGTTGCAGGCCGATGGCGAGCGTTTACTCGACGCCGAAGAGCGCATGGTCATCGACATGCAGGTCGAAGAACTCCGTGAATTGATGAAGGGCACCGACGGTGCGGCCATCGAGCAGCAGACCAAGCGTCTGTCGCAGGTGACCGATGCGTTCGCTGCCCGCCGCCTGGACTCGACGGTCAAGGCCGCCTTGTCAGGACGCAACCTGAATGAGATTGAGGAATAACTGATGCCGCAGGTGATTTTTCTGCCCCACAAGGAGTTTTGCCCGGACGGGTTGGTAGTCGAGGCTGAGCCAGGCATCTCGATCCTCGAGCTGGCTCACGAGCATCACATCGAAATGGAAAGCGCGTGCGGCGGTGTCTGCGCTTGTACCACGTGCCACTGCATCATCCGCGAAGGGTTCAACTCGCTTGAAGAGGCCGACGAGCTGGAAGAGGACTATCTTGATCGTGCGTGGGGGCTGGAGCCGACATCGCGTCTGGGCTGTCAGGCCAAGGTCGGCACTGAAGACCTGACGGTCGAGATTCCGAAATATTCGCTTAACCATGCAGCTGAAGCGCCGCACTGATCGAGGGATTGTCATGAGCTATGGTTGGAATGATGTCCAGCGCATCGCCGAAGAACTGGCCGAAGCCCACCCTGAAGTCAAACCGTACTCGGTAGGTTTCGTCAAACTGCAACAGATGATCAAGGAGCTGCCGGATTTCGACAACGAATCCGGAAGGGTTGGCGAGAAGGTGCTGGAGGCGGTCCAGACCCTTTGGGCCGATGAAATAGACTGATCATCTTTGCATGTTAGGCAATACACCAGAACCCGCGTATAATTCGCGGGTTTAATTTTTCGCAATAATCACCGTTTCTGGAGTTACACCATGGCTGTTCAACGTACTTTCTCGATCATCAAGCCTGATGCCGTTGCTAAAAACGTAATCGGCGAGATCACCACCCGCTTTGAAAAAGCCGGTCTGCGCGTCGTGGCTTCGAAGCTGAAGCAACTGTCCCAGGCCGAAGCAGAAGGTTTCTACGCTGAGCACAGCGCCCGTGGTTTCTTCGGTGACCTGGTTGCTTTCATGACTTCCGGTCCGGTTGTCGTTCAGGTTCTGGAAGGTGAGAACGCCATCCTGAAAAACCGTGAACTGATGGGCGCCACCAACCCTAAAGAAGCTGCTGCCGGCACCATCCGCGCTGACTTCGCCGAATCCATCGATGCCAACGCTGTTCACGGCTCCGACTCCGAAGCTGCTGCTGCTCGCGAAATCGCTTACTTCTTCGCTGCTACCGAGGTAACCACTCGCTAAGCTACTGCTGCGAGTGAGGGTGAATCCATGACTGATACAACTGGCAAAATCAACCTGCTGGGTCTGACCCAGCCGGAAATGGAAAAATTCTTCGAGTCCATCGGGGAGAAGCGCTTCCGCGCCGGTCAGGTCATGAAGTGGATTCACCACTATGGCGTCGATAATTTTGAAGCCATGACGAACGTCGGCAAGGCGCTGCGTGAAAAGCTTGAGCGTCGTGCCGAAATTCGAGGTCCCGAAGTCGTCAGCGAGGACATTTCAAGCGACGGCACCCGTAAATGGGTGGTGCGCGTGGAGTCCGGCAGCTGCGTCGAGACCGTGTACATCCCTCAGGGCAAGCGCGGCACCTTGTGTGTTTCCTCCCAGGCGGGCTGCGCGCTGGATTGCAGTTTCTGCTCTACCGGCAAACAAGGCTTCAACAGCAACCTCACCGCCGCCGAAGTCATCGGCCAGGTGTGGATTGCCAACAAATCCTTCGGCAGTGTCCCGGCCACCATCGACCGTGCTATCACCAACGTGGTGATGATGGGGATGGGCGAGCCATTGCTGAACTTCGACAATGTCATCTCTGCCATGCATCTGATGATGGATGACCTGGGTTATGGCATTTCCAAGCGCCGGGTGACCCTGTCCACCTCCGGCGTGGTGCCGATGATCGATGAGCTGGCCAAGCACATCGACGTCTCGCTGGCTCTTTCACTGCACGCACCGAACGATGCGCTGCGCAACCAGTTGGTGCCAATCAACAAGAAGTACCCGTTGAAAATGCTGCTCGAATCCTGCCGCAACTACATGTCGGCGCTGGGCGAGAAACGCGTGCTCACCATCGAGTACACCTTGCTCAAGGACGTCAACGACAGGCCCGAGCACGCAGTCGAGATGATCGAGTTGCTCAAGGACACACCTTGCAAGGTCAATCTGATCCCGTTCAATCCGTTCCCGCATTCGGGATACGAGCGCCCGAGCAACAACGCGATCCGTCGCTTCCAGGATCTGCTGCACCAGGCCGGATTCAACGTTACCGTGCGCACCACGCGCGGTGAGGATATCGATGCTGCCTGTGGTCAGCTGGTCGGGCAGGTAATGGACCGTACTCGCCGCAGCGAACGCTACATCGCGGTGCGCGAGCTCAGCGCCGAGACCGAAGGGGGTCAAGTCGCTGCGTCTCGTACCTGACTGCGAATTTGACTGAGAGGATCTCTATGTCCCTGCGCGCTGCGCTGCTACTGAGTTTTGCCACGCTGCTGATTGGTTGTGTTTCCACTGGCAACGTCGACCCGCTAAGTACCGGCAAGGGGCGTAAGGATGCTCGACAGGCGTATGTGCAATTGGGTCTGGGCTATCTGCAGCAGGGGCAGATGGAGCGCGCCAAGGCTCCGTTGAAGAAGGCGCTGGAACTGGACAGTTCCGATGCGGATGCCAACGCGGCGCTGGGGCTGGTGTTTCAGGCCGAGGCTGAGCCACAACTCGCCGATCAGTACTACAAGAAGGCACTGTCCTCTCGTCCCAAGGATGCGCGCATCCTTAACAACTACGGCAGTTTTCTCTACGAGCAGAAGCGCTACAAGGAAGCTTACGAGCGCTTTGAACAGGCCGCCGATGATAACCTCTACGCCGAACGTGCCAGGGTTTTCGAGAACCTGGGCATGACCTCGCTGATGCTGGGTAACCGTGATGCGGCACTGGAACAATTCAACAAGGCCTTGAGGCTTGATCGTCAGCAACCGCGTGCGTTGCTGGAAATGGCTGAGTTGTCTTACGAAGACAGGCATTATGTGCCGGCGCGTGACTATTACGACCGTTTCATCCAGCTGAGCGAGCAGAATGCACGTAGTCTGTTGCTGGGCACGCGTCTGGCGAAGATTTATGAAGATCGCGACAAGGCAGCCAGTTATGGCCTGCAACTAAAAAGACTCTATCCCGGTACGCCGGAATATCAGCAATACCTGTCGGAGCAATGATGAAAGCGGCGCATCCCGAAGTTGTAGCAGCCACTCGTACGAACCCTGGCGAAACGTTGCGCCAGGCTCGCGAGAGTAAAAACTGGTCGCTGCCAGATGTGGCTTTGAGGCTGAACCTCACCGTGACTTCCCTGGGTTATGTGGAGTCGGGGGACTTTGACAAGCTTCCGGGCCATACCTTCGCCCGGGGCTACATCCGTGCCTACGCGAAACTCATGGGCCTGGATCAGACCGCATTGGTCAGTCAGTTCGACCAGTACACCGGTACCGACGGCAAGGGCAGCGACGTGCATGCCCTGGGTCGCATCGAAGAGCCCGTGCGCCTGTCGCATAACATTCTGCGCATCGTCAGCCTGTTGCTGCTGGTGGCATTGATCGGCGGTGGCTTTGTCTGGTGGCAGGATCAGGCGACCCTGCGCGGCAAGGAACCGCCCAATCTGGGCATGGAGCACGTCGAAGTCGAAAGCGCCGACGGCACCACGCAGATTCATCCGCTGGACGAGCCGGAAGATCAGGCTGTCGCGGAGGGGCAGAGCAACACTGCGCCATTGCCATTGAACAACGCTGACTCCTCCGCGCAACCGCCGGCAACCTCTGCTGCGCCCACCACCCCAGCGCCGGTCACCACGGCGCCTACGCCTGGCGTTGCGCCGAGCCATGGCATGCCTGCAACGCCTTCGGCGCCCGCTCATGCCACGCCAACCACTCCGGCTACGGCTGCCGTCCCTGCACCGGCGCCTGCACAGACCCCGGCTGCCGCTGAAGCCGCGCCGGTTCCGGCAGGGTTCGGTCGGGTGCAGATGCAATTCACCGCCGATTGCTGGTTCCAGGTCACCGACAGCAACGGCAAGGTGCTGACCAGCGGCCTCAAGCGTGCGGGTGACAGCATCGATGTCAGCGGCAAACCGCCTCTGGCAGTGCGCCTGGGCGTGGCCCATGCCGCGCAGGTCAGCTACAACGGTCAGCCGGTGGACGTCACACCTTTCACTTCGGGCCAAACGGCTCGCATGAAGCTGGGGCAATAAGTCATGCACGGCGAATCTCCGATCAAACGTCGCGAATCTCGTAAAATCTGGGTCGGTTCCGTGCCGGTCGGCGGTGATGCGCCGATCGCGGTACAGAGCATGACCAATAGCGACACCAACGATGTCGCAGCCACTGTTGCGCAGATCAACCGACTGGAAGCGGCCGGTGTGGACATCGTTCGCGTCTCCGTGCCCGACATGGACGCCGCCGAGGCGTTCGGTCGCATCAAGCAGCTGGTCAAGGTGCCTCTGGTCGCCGATATCCATTTCGACTACAAGATCGCGTTGCGCGTGGCCGAGCTGGGCGTCGATTGCCTACGCATCAACCCGGGTAACATTGGTCGTGAAGACCGTGTGCGCGCGGTGGTGGACGCAGCCCGTGATCGCGGCATCCCGATCCGTATCGGCGTCAACGCCGGCTCCCTGGAAAAGGACCTGCAGAAGAAATACGGCGAACCCACCCCGGCAGCCTTGGTGGAGTCGGCCCTGCGCCACGTCGAGCACCTCGATCGCCTGGATTTCCAGGATTTCAAGGTCAGCGTGAAGGCCTCGGATGTGTTCATGGCCGTCGAAGCCTACCGCTTGCTGGCCAGGCAAATCGTCCAGCCGCTGCACCTGGGCATCACCGAAGCGGGTGGTTTGCGTTCAGGCACGGTGAAATCGGCCGTCGGCCTAGGTATGCTGCTGGCCGAAGGAATTGGCGATACCATTCGTATCTCGCTGGCCGCCGATCCTGTTGAAGAAGTGAAAGTCGGTTACGACATCCTCAAGTCGCTGCATCTGCGTTCTCGTGGCATCAACTTCATCGCCTGCCCGAGCTGCTCGCGGCAGAACTTCGATGTGGTCAAGACCATGAACGAGTTGGAAGGGCGCCTTGAAGATCTGCTGGTCCCGCTGGACGTCGCGGTGATCGGTTGTGTGGTGAACGGTCCTGGCGAAGCCAAGGAGGCCCATGTCGGCCTCACCGGCGGCACGCCGAACCTGATCTACATCGATGGGAAACCGTCGCAAAAGCTGACCAATGACAATCTCGTGGATGAGCTCGAGCGCTTGATTCGTGAGAAAGCGGCCGAAAAGGTCCAGGCCGACGCAGCGCTGATCGTTCGCGGCTAACCCAGTTTCCAAGGAATTTTTGTGAGTAAGTCTCTGCAAGCCATCCGTGGCATGAACGACATCCTGCCGGACCAGACGCCGCTGTGGCGCTATTTCGAGGGCACCGTATCGCGTTTGCTGGATAACTACGGTTATCGCCAGATCCGCATGCCCATCGTCGAGTTCACCGAATTGTTCAAACGCTCGATCGGCGAAGTTACTGACATCGTCGAGAAAGAGATGTACACCTTTGCCGACCGCAACGGCGACTCGCTGACCCTGCGCCCTGAAGGCACGGCGGCCTGCGTGCGCGCTGTGCTGGAGCACGGCATTACCGGTGGTGGTCAGGTGCAGAAACTCTGGTACATCGGCCCGATGTTCCGCCACGAACGCCCGCAGAAAGGCCGTTATCGCCAGTTCCACCAGATTGGCTGCGAAGTCTTCAACCTCGACGGCCCGGACATCGACGCCGAGCTGATCGTGCTGACCTGGCGCCTGTGGGGTCTGCTGGGCATCCGCAATGCGGTCAAGCTCGAACTGAACAGCCTCGGCACTAGCGAAGCCCGTGCCCGCTACCGCGAGGCGCTGGTCGAGTACCTGTCGGCGCGCCTGGAGCAATTGGACGAAGACAGCCAGCGCCGCCTGAAAACCAACCCACTGCGCGTGCTCGACACCAAACATCCTGAAACCCAGGCTGTGCTGGTCGATGCGCCGAAGCTGGCGGACTATCTGGACGAAGAATCGCGGATTCACTTCCAGGGCCTGAAAGCGCGTCTGGATGCGGCCGGGATTCCTTACGTGATCAACCCGAAACTGGTGCGCGGCCTGGATTACTACAGCAAGACCGTTTTCGAATGGGTCACCGATCAGTTGGGTGCTCAGGGCACTGTCTGCGCGGGTGGTCGTTACGATGGTCTGGTCGAGCAGATGGGCGGCAAGCCAACCACCGGCGTCGGTTTTGCCATGGGCATCGAGCGTCTGGTACTGCTGCTGGAAACCCTGGAGCAGGTTCCGGAAGAAATTTCGCGCACCATCGACGTCTACGTCTGCGCCTTCGGTGAACCAGCCGAGCTGGCCGCACTGGCGTTGTCCGAGCGTTTGCGCGATCAGGCGCCGAACCTGCGTCTGCAGGTCAACGCCGGAGCTGGCAGTTTCAAGAGCCAGTTCAAGAAGGCTGACAAGAGCGGCGCGCTGTATGCGCTGATTCTTGGTGATGAAGAGCTGGCACGCAAGGAAGTGGGCTTCAAGCCTCTGCGCGGTCAGGGCGAACAACAAAATATTGCCTGGGATGCTCTGTCCGAGCACCTGGCCACCTGCATCGTGCAGGATTGAACAAGCATCTAATCGAGGTCGGCGAGCGAAGGTCAGGCAAGGCGAAAACAGGCGAGCAAGCGGAGTTTAGACACCTAAATGAGCATTGCGACCCTGTTTTCAACGCAGCAAGGCCGAGCACAGCCACTTCGAAAGCCGATTGAGCGACGCGAATAGGAGTAATGGGGTGTCGAGTACTGATGATGAACAGCTGGCAGCGGTAAAGGACTGGTGGCAACGTAACGGCAAGCCCCTGGTCACCGGCGGTCTGCTCGCAGTGATCGTGGTGTTGGGATGGCAGTTCTGGCACCGCTATCAGAACAGTCAGGCACAAGGTGCTTCGGCCCTGTACCAGCAATTGCTGGAAACGGCGCTGACCCCAAGCGGCCAGGCGGATGCCGGTCAAGTGGCCGAGATCGCCGGCAAGCTGAAAAGCGAGTTCGGTGGCACTGCCTACGCGCAATACGGCAGTCTGTTTGTGGCCAAGGTCGCGGTCGACACCGGTAAGCTGGACGACGCTGCAAACGAGCTGAAAGCCGTCAGCGACAAGCCGGTCAACCCGACGCTTGGCGAAATCGCACGTCAACGTCTGGCTCGCGTGCTTGCGGCACAGAACAAGGCTGAAGACGCGCTGAAGCTGCTCGACGGTCAGGTCGACAAGTCTTTCGAAGCCGCTCGTGAAGAGCTGCGCGGTGACCTGCTGGTTCAGCTGGGTCGTACCGATGACGCTTACGCTGCATACAAGAAAGCCAAGGCTGCACTGTCCGAGCAATCGGCGGTAGGCGGTCTGCAAATGAAGCTCGACGATCTGGCGAAAGGGGATGCGTGACGTGATCCGTTGGAAACATGCAGCATTGCTGGCTCTGGCCATTCTGGCCGCGGGTTGCAGCAGCAACAGCAAAAAGGAATTGCCTCCGGCAGAGCTGACCGACTTCAAAGAGGAAGTGGTTCTGCAAAAGCTGTGGAGCCGCTCGGTCGGTGATGGCCAGGGCGACATCTACAACATGCTGGTTCCAGCCATCGACGGCGAGAATATCTACGCCGCCGACGCCAACGGTCTGGTCATGGCGATCAATCGCGGCAACGGCGACGTGGTCTGGAAGAAAGAGCTCGAGCAGCCTGTTTCCGGCGCTGTCGGCGTAGGTTTCGGTCTGGTCATGGTCGGCACGCTGCGCGGCGAAGTGATCGTCCTGGACGAAGCGACCGGCGAGCAGAAATGGAAGGCCAAGGCGACCAGCGAAGTGCTGTCCGCCCCAGCCACCAACGGTGATGTGGTCGTTGCCCAGACCCAGGACGACAAGGTTATCGGTTACGATGCCGCCACCGGCAACCAGCGCTGGATCTACGAAAGCAGTCCTGCGGTACTGACCCTTCGTGGCACCGGTGCGCCGATCGTGACCCCGCAACTGGCCCTCGCTGGCCTGTCGACCGGTAAGGTCGTGGCGCTGGACACCACCAACGGCGTGCCGGTCTGGGAACAGCGCGTAGCGATTCCACAGGGTCGCTCGGAGCTGGATCGTGTAGTCGACATCGACGGCGGTCTGCTGTTGTCCGGCAGCACGCTGTACGTTGCAACCTATCAGGGCCGTATTGCGGGCCTGGAGCTGCAGAGCGGCCGTGTGCTGTGGCAGCGTGATGCGTCGAGCTATTCGGGCGTGGCCCAGGGCTTCGGCAGCGTCTACGTTTCCCTGGCCAATGGCACCGTGGAAGGCGTCGATGAACGTTCGTCCACCGCGCTGTGGAGCAACGACTCGCTGGCTCGCCGTCAACTCGGTTCGCCTGAAGTGTTCTCCAGCTACGTAGCCGTCGGCGACATGGAAGGCTATCTCCACCTGCTGAGCCAGGTCGACGGTCACTTCGTTGGCCGTGAAAAAATCGACAGTGATGGCTTGCGTGCACGCCCGCTGGTGTCGGGCAACACTATTTACGTCTTCGGTAACAGCGGCAAGCTGGAAGCCCTGACGATCAAGTGATGGCTGTCTATGCTGGAGAAAAGCCTGTCAATGGCATTCTCTGGCAGCCCCGCTCTGACGGGGCTCGCGGCACTTAGGGTGCCGCTCCGAACTCCGGCCGCTGCCTTGCAGCGGCTTTTGTATTTTCTGAAATAACGAAGTGGAGAGCCGCATGGTTCCCGTAATCGCCCTGGTGGGTCGACCGAACGTCGGCAAGTCCACCTTGTTCAATCGCCTGACCAGGACTCGCGACGCCATCGTCGGCGACTTGTCCGGTCTGACCCGTGATCGCCAATACGGTGAGGCCAAGTGGCAAGGGCGTACCTACATCCTGATCGACACCGGCGGCATTTCCGGTGATGAACACGGCATGGACGAAAAAATGGCCGAGCAGTCGCTGCTGGCCATCGAAGAAGCCGATGTCGTGCTGTTTCTGGTAGACGCCAAAGCCGGTTTCACCGCAGCCGACCAGATGATTGGCGAGCACCTGCGCAAGCGCAACAAGACCTCGTACGTGGTTGCCAACAAGGTCGACAACATCGACCCTGACATGGCGCGCGCCGAGTTCGCGCCACTGGGTATGGGCGATGCCATTCCGGTAGCCGGTGCCCACGGTCGCGGCATCACGCAGATGCTGGAAATCGCCCTGCGCGAATTCCCCAAAGACGCTGATGAAGTGGAAGAGGGCGAAGAGGAGGACGTCGCTGAAGGCGAAGAAGCCAAGCGCATTCCTGGTCCGAGCGAAAAAGACGGCATCAAGATCGCGATCATCGGTCGTCCGAACGTCGGCAAGTCGACACTGGTCAACCGCATGCTCGGTGAAGACCGCGTCATCGTTTACGATCAGCCCGGCACTACCCGCGACAGCATCTACATCCCGTTCGAGCGCAACGACGAGAAGTACACGCTGATCGACACCGCCGGTGTGCGAAAGCGCGGCAAGATCCACGAAGAAGTCGAAAAATTCTCTGTGGTCAAAACCCTGCAGGCGATTAAAGACGCGAACGTGGTGATCTTCGTGATGGACGCCCGCGAAGGCGTGGTCGACCACGATCTGAACCTGCTGGGCTTCGCCCTGGAGGCCGGCCGCGCGCTGGTCATCGCACTGAACAAGTGGGATGGCATGGTGCCGAGCGAGCGCGACTACGTGAAGACCGAACTGGAACGCCGGTTGTTCTTCGTCGACTTCGCCGATATCCATTTCATCTCGGCACTGCATGGCACTGGCGTTGGCAACCTGTATCAATCGGTGCAGAACTCGTTCAAGTCAGCCGTGACACGCTGGCCGACCAGCCGTCTGACGCAGATTCTCGAGGACGCCGTTACCGAGCACCAGCCGCCGATGGTCAACAGCCGTCGGATCAAGCTGCGTTATGCTCACCTGGGTGGTGCGAACCCGCCGCTGATCGTGATCCACGGTAATCAGGTCGAGAAAGTACCGAAGTCGTACGTGCGCTACCTGGAGAACACCTACCGTCGCGTACTCAAGCTGGTCGGTACGCCCATTCGCATTGAGTTCAAGGGTGGCGACAACCCGTACGAAGGCAACAAGAACACGCTCACCGACCGTCAGGTCAACAAGAAGCGTCGCTTGATGTCGCACCACAAGAAAGCCGAGAAAAAGCGCAAGGATAAACGCTGACTCGATAGCGGACTTTCTTCGAAAAGGTGCCAATGGCGCCTTTTTTTATGCTTTCAGGATGGGCTATTCTGCGGGTCCCCGTGCCGTTCTGGAACCGGGTGTGGAGCAGGAAAACCCTATGATCAGCAGCAAATTGCCGAACGTTGGCACCACCATCTTTACCGTGATGTCCCAGCTTGCAGCCGATACCGGGGCGATCAATCTTTCTCAGGGTTTTCCCGATTTCGATGGGCCTGACGCGCTGCGCGAAGCCCTCTGCCGTCGCACCATGGATGGCTTTAACCAATATGCGCCGATGGCCGGGCTGCCTGTACTGCGCCAGCAAGTCGCTACCAAGATCGCCCGTTCCTATGGTCGTCAGGTCAATGTCGACAGCGAAATCACCATCACCCCCGGCGCAACCCATGCGATCTTCTGCGCGATCCAGACCGTGGTGCGCGCAGGCGACGAAGTCATCGTTTTCGACCCCAGCTACGATAGTTACGAGCCGTCAGTAGAGCTGGCGGGCGGGCGCTGTGTGCATGTGCAGCTCAAGGATGGCGAGTTCTCCATCGACTGGGAGCAACTCAGCGCTGCGCTGAGTCCGAAGACTCGTATGATCATTATCAATAGCCCGCACAATCCGAGCGGTGCGCTGATCACTCGCGACGAACTGGACCAACTGGCGGCATTGATCCGCGATCGCGATATCTATCTGGTCAGTGACGAGGTGTACGAGCATCTGGTGTTCGACGGCGTGAAGCATGCCAGCGTTCTGGCTCACGAAGAACTGTACGAACGTGCCTTCGTGGTCAGTTCGTTCGGCAAGACCTATCACGTGACCGGCTGGAAAACCGGTTACCTGGTAGCGCCGCCCGCTTTGACCGCCGAGATGCGCAAGATTCACCAGTTCGTCGGTTTCTGCGGCGTCACTCCGCTGCAATGGGCCCTGGCCGATTTCATGGCCGCGTGCCCTGAGCATGTCGAAGAGCTACCTGCGTTCTATCAAGCCAAGCGCGACTTCTTTTGCGATCGCCTGGAGTCCTCGCGCTTCAACTTCAAGCGCGCTGCCGGGACATACTTCCAGCTGGTCGATTACTCGCAGATTCGTCCAGACTTGAATGACGTCGAGATGTCGCTGTGGATGACCCGTGAACACGGGGTGGCGAGCATTCCGCCATCGGTCTTCTACCAAAACCCACCTGAGGGCCAGCGTCTGATTCGCCTGTGCTTTCCCAAGCGTGAGGAGACGTTGCGTCTGGCAGCGGAAAAACTATGCGCGATCTGAGCCAACTGCAAAACCTGAACATCGCCCTGGTGCAAACCACGCTGGTCTGGCACGACTGCCTGGCCAACCATGCGCACTTCGAAGAGCTGCTTTCTCAAGCCGAAGGCGCTGATCTGGTGATCCTGCCGGAGATGTTCACCACCGGCTTTTCTATGGACTCCGAGACGCTCGCCGAACCCGAGAACGGTATCACCTCGCAATGGTTGCTGAATCAGGCCAGGCGCCTCGACGCTGTGGTGACGGGCAGCGTGATCGTTCGCGACGCCGATGGCGGTCATCGCAATCGCCTGCTGTGGGCGCGCCCTGATGGCGAGCTTTTGCACTATGACAAGCGCCATCTGTTCCGCATGGCCGGCGAACATGAACATTACAGCCCTGGCGAGCGTCAGGTGCAGTTCGAACTCAAAGGTTGGCGAATTCGGCCGCTGATTTGCTACGACCTGCGTTTTCCGGTCTGGAGCCGCGGCGCGCAAGACACTGATTTGCTGCTATATACCGCCAACTGGCCCGGGGCCCGACGTCTACACTGGAACCGGTTGCTGCCCGCGCGTGCCATCGAAAACCTGTGTTATGTAGCAGCCGTGAACCGCATCGGCACCGATGGCAAAGGTTTCGCCTACACCGGCGACAGCCAGGTGCTGGATTTTCAGGGCGAGAGTTTGCTGAACATTGGCGAGGCCGATGGCGTGTTTCACGTCAGTCTGTCGGCTGACAGTCTGGCGGCATACCGGCAGAAATTCCCGGCATATCTCGACGCGGATACATTCGAGATACACTAAAGTCATAGAGTTTGAAGGGGATGCGGTCGATAGCGTTGTACCAAAACAGGAGATCGGTATGACCACCATCAACGCATCCTCACTCGCTTCCTACTCCAGCAGCTTCACTCTCTCGGTCAAGAAAGACGCCACCACGACCGCCAGTACCGACAGCACTGACAGCGATACCTCGACCACCGCAGCCGCCGCGACCGCCTCCACCACACAAGCCGGTGCAGCAGGCGGCGCGGGTGGCGCGGGTGGCAGCTCCAGTTCTTCCAGCGAAAGCGAACAAGCGATCGAGAAGCTCGAAGAGCAAATCAAGGAAACCCAAAAACAGTTGCAGGAACAACAGCAGCAACTGGCGGCCGCTCAGTCTGGCAGCGGCTCCGACGAAGAAAAAAACCAGCGGGCGATGGCCATTCAGTCCCAGATTTCCTCCTCCTCCGCCACCCTCGCTACTCAGGAAGCGGCGTTGGTGCAGTTGCAGCAGTCGGGCAGCATCAACACCACCGCCTGACAAACCGATCCGCAAATACTCCATGGCCCCAGCCGTGGGGTATTTTCACGCGCGCAGATTGGTGAACTTCAGTTCTTTGTAAGCAGGCCGATACAAAGTGCACTAACAGGGAGTTCATGATGACCACTATCAACACGAGTTCGTTGAGTGCCTACTCAAGCGTTATCTCAGCTGGGTTCAAAAATGACGAGCCCACCAAGAACGACGCGACCGCGACCAATGTGCATCTGCGGGTAAACGTCTATAAAGACCCTCAGGCCACAGGCGCTGGCAAGGCAGATGACGCGGCCACCTCGTCGCAGGAGCAGGCGATCAAGCAGCTGCAAGAGCAAATCAAGCAGACCGAGAAGGTCCTCCAGCAACAGCAGGCACAGCTGGCGGCAGCGCAGAATAGCAACGCGCCCGAGCAGGAGAAGGCGCAGCAGGTCATGGCTATCCAGCAGCAGATCGCTGGCACCATGGCGCAGTTGAACGCTCAGCAGGCGGCCTTGCTCGAACTGATGAAAGATAGCGTCAGCACCACTGCCTGATTAAAAAGGCCAGAAGTGAAAAGACCCCGAAGCGTTCGCTTCAGGGCCTTTTTTGCGGCTGCGGTGCGATTCCGAGGTGGGCCGCCACACCGACTGTGGCGGTGACCTTCTCAGCCTGCTCCGATCAGGCAGCCTGTGCCGCAGACTCGGCCTGGATCAGCGCGCGATTCAACGCGCTGAACAGCGCCTTGAAACTGGCGGTGGTGATGTTCTCGTCGATGCCGACACCGTGCACTGCACGATCACCGTTCACGCGCAGTTCAATGTAGGCAGCAGCCTTGGCCGTGGTGCCTGCGCCGATGGCGTGCTCGTTATAGTCCATGATTTCCGCCTTGACCGGCAGACCGGCCACCAGGGCCTCCAACGCACCGTTGCCGCGGCCTTTCCAGTGCAGGTTGCTTTCGCCGTCACCCTTGCCGGTGACTTCGACTTCAACCGCGCTGTGACCGTTTTCTTCCTGCAGACGATGGCTGACCAGCGCATAAGGCTTATTGGCTTGCAGGTATTCAGTCTTGAACAGGGAGTAGATCTGCTGCGCGGTCATTTCCAGGCCCAGACGATCGGTTTCGCCCTGAACCACCTGGCTGAACTCGATCTGCATGCGACGCGGCAGGGAGATGCCGTATTCCTGTTCCAGCAGATAGGTGATGCCACCCTTGCCGGACTGGCTGTTCACGCGAATCACCGCTTCGTAGCTGCGGCCGATGTCCGCCGGGTCGATTGGCAGGTACGGCACTTCCCACAGCGCGTCCTCTTTCTGCTGGGTGAAGCCCTTGCGGATGGCGTCCTGGTGCGAGCCGGAGAACGCGGTATGGACCAGATCGCCAACGTACGGATGACGCGGGTGCACCGGAATCTGGTTGCACTCTTCGACAACCTTGCGCACGCCGTCGATGTCGGAGAAGTTCAGTTGCGGGTTCAGACCCTGGGTGTACATATTGAGGGCAACCGTCACCAGATCGACGTTACCGGTACGCTCGCCGTTGCCGAACAGACAGCCTTCGACGCGATCGGCACCGGCCATCAGCCCCAGTTCGGTCGCAGCAACGCCTGTGCCGCGGTCGTTGTGGGTGTGCAGGCTGATGATCACGCTGTCGCGACGGTTGATATTGCGGCAGAACCACTCGATCTGGTCGGCATAGATGTTCGGCGTGGCGACTTCAACGGTCGCTGGCAGATTGAGGATCACCTTGTTCTGCGGCGTAGCGTTCCAGACTTCGACCACGGCGTCACAGACTTCCTTGGCAAAATCCAACTCGGTGGCGCTGAAAGTTTCCGGCGAGTACTCGAACTGCCATTGGGTTTCTGGCTGCTGGGCTGCGTATTTGACGAACAGCTTGGCGGCATTGACCGCGATGGCCTTGATGCCGTCCTTGTCCTGATTGAAGACGATGCGGCGGAACGACGGCGATGTGGCGTTATAAAGATGCACGATGGCTTTCTTGGCGCCACGCAGGGATTCGAAGGTGCGCGCGATCAGGTCTTCACGGCCTTGGGTCAGCACCTGAATGGTGGTGTCATCCGGGATGTGACCGTCTTCGATCAGGGTGCGGACGAAGTCGAAATCAGTCTGGGAAGCGGCCGGGAAGGACGCTTCGATCTCCTTGACGCCCACTTGAACCAGGGTTTTCCAGAAACGCAGTTTCTTGACCGAATCCATAGGCTCGATCAGCGATTGGTTACCGTCACGCAGGTCGGAACTGCACCAGATCGGCACCTCGGTAATGGTCCTGGAAGGCCAGGCGCGGTCAGGCAAGTCGATGACAGGAAATGCGCGGTACTTCTTCGAGGGATCTTTGAGCATGGACATGGGAGTAATCCTTTTTTGTACTCAGGGCCGAGAGAAGGCGGCCAGCCGATTAATTTAGACAGACAGGGTCGAGGCACCGCTATTTAGCCTGGCAGTCGTGCACTGACGAGACTGAGGCAGCGATGTTGACGCAGCAAAATGAGGGTTTGGGAGGTTTTCATGCCTCCAACCGTAAACAATGAGATGAAAGCTGGCAAGCAGTTGGAAAAAATTGGGATAAGAACTCGAAACACGCCGCTGTTCGCGATTTTTTAGCGGCTGATCGGGGGTTGGCGACTATTTATTGTTGGCCGCGTTCGTAAGCCGCAATGCATCTCGTGCGGAGGTGAGCTTGCTCACGAATACGTGGGCATGTTCAACATCGTTGGTGAGTGTGATGTCGCTTTCGTGAGCAAGCTCACTCCCGCGAGTTTTGCAGCGCGTCTTGGGATTGGATCTTAAGGTTGAAACGCATTGATGAAGATCGCCGGGTCGACCCGCGCATCGTTCAAGCTGACGTTCCAGTGCATATGCGGCCCTGTGGCGCGGCCGGTGGAACCGACGCGACCCACTACACCGCCGCGAGGCACGGCGTCGCCGACTATCACGTCGATCTTCGACATGTGGCAGAACATGCTGATAAAGCCTTGGCCGTGGTCGACGAACACGGTGTTGCCGTTGAAGAAGTAGTTACCGATCAGGATGACCTTGCCAGCAGCCGGCGACTTGATCGGCGTGCCTGCCGGAACCGCGAAGTCCAGGCCGGCATGAGGGTTGCGTTCTTCGCCGTTGAAGAATCGGCGCACGCCGAATTTGCTCGAAAGCGGGCCGTCCACTGGTTTGTCCAGCAACAGGTTGCTCGGCGTGACGGGGCTGAAGCTGCGATAGGCGCGCACCTGCACATCCAGCTCCTGCTCGATGCGCTTCAAGTCGTCGGGGTTCGGGTTGACCTGTCGCTGATTCTTCAGGGTGATGTGCTGCTCAGGGTATTTCTTGCTGCCCACCGTGAACGGCAAATTACGACCGCCACTGTTCACCTGCTGCAAAGCGCCGGGTTTGACGCTCAACGGGATGCCGACAACGGCCAGCCAGCGAGCGTCCTGATCCTTGACCACCAGCACCGGTTTGCCCTGAAAAGTGGCTTTCGGCGCCTGAGCGGCCACGCCGAGGTCCACCACCGCAACACCGCCGGGCACGGGCTTGTTCAGCAGGCGTGAAATGTAACTGTCGGCATGCGCCGGGAGCGCCAGACACATGGCCAGCGCGGCCCCGGCCAGAGAACGGAAGATAACAGGCAGCATCGATCAGTCCAGAAGAGAAAGGGTGACGGGTGTCAGATGATTGTCTTCGACCCGTACTTGCAGCTCGCCGTCGCCCAGCTTTGCCGTCAGGCGCTGGCCGGTGTGCGTCTGCTCGGCGGCACGAATGGCTCTGCCGCGCTCGTCCAGCATGATGCTATATCCGCGACCGAGAGTGGCAAGCGGGCTGACCACGTTCAGGGTCTGCACCTGGCTCTGCAACTGCAGGCGCCGTGTCTTGAGGTTTTCCCTGATCGCACGGGGCAGGCGCTCGGCCAGCACATCCAGCCGCTGACGCAGAAACGCAAGGGTGCGCCCGGGATGTTGTGCCGCCAGACGGCTTTCAAGATGCGTCATGCGCACGTGGCGCTTGTGCATCTGCTGTTCGAATGCCCGGCGCATGCGCATGTCCAGATCGTCCAGGCGCTGGGCGCGCTGGCGCAGACGTTCGCCTGGATGACGCAAGCGACGGGAAATGCCGTCCAGCCGCAGTTGCTCGCGCATCAGCCGATCCTGCATGCGGCTGATCAGTCGACGTTGCAGGCTTTCAACCCGACGATGCAGGTCACTCGAATCAGGGGCCAGCAGTTCGGCAGCCGCAGACGGCGTCGGCGCGCGGATGTCGGCGACGAAATCACTGATAGAGACGTCGGTTTCATGACCGACTGCGCTGACGATAGGCGTCACGCAGGCATCGATGGCACGGGCGACCGCTTCTTCGTTGAAACACCACAGGTCCTCCAGCGAGCCGCCGCCACGGGCCAGAATCAACGCGTCGAAGCCGCGGGAGTCGGCCAGTTTCAGCGCGCGGACGATCTGATTGATCGCTTCGCGGCCCTGCACCGCAGTCGGGATCAGTGTCAGTTCGACCTGCGGCGCGCGGCGGCGGAACACGCTGATGATGTCGCGGATCACCGCGCCGGTGGGAGAACTGACGATGCCGATACGCTGTGGATGCAGCGGCAGTGGCACCTTGCGCTCGGCGCTGAACAGACCTTCGGCGTTGAGTTTGTCTTTCAGCGCGTCGAAGGCCAGACGCAGTGCGCCATCACCGGCGGGCTCAACGGTGTCGAGAATCAGCTGATAATCGCCACGCCCTTCGAACAGCGAGACCTTACCGCGCACCTTGACCGCCAGACCGTCCTTCAGCGCCTGGCGTACCCGCGCGGCGTTGCTGCGAAACAGTGCGCAACGCACCTGAGCGCCGGTGTCCTTGAGCGTGAAGTAAACGTGGCCGGATGCCGGGCGCGACAAGTTGGAAATCTCGCCCTCGACCCAGATGTTGGAGAACACATCCTCCAGCAGCACGCGGGCGCGGCCGTTGAGTTGGCTGACAGTGAGGACTTCCCGGTCAAGGCCGAGTCTTGCGAAGGGGTCTTTGATCATGGCGGGCATGATAAAGGCATTAGGGCACGGGTCACCACAGTTGATCGGCCGGATGCGCCAATTGGCATTGTAGGAGCGCGCTTGCCTGGGAGGGGGAAAATTCAGGCAAATGTCTGGTGACTGGCACAACGCAATCGCGGGCAAGCGTGCTCTTACAGTATTCTCCACCCCCCACTCAACGATTCATGGAAGAAAAATGCTCACCACCCTCGCCGAATTGTCGGGCGTTGTCGATTCGCTGGGGCTGACCCCAATGGACTGGCTGTTCATCGAAGGCGGGGTCATCGCGGCCTATCTGGTCTTCGCCATTGCCGGTTTCGGCACCGCTTTGGTCGCAGGCCCCATCCTGATCCACTTCATGCCCTTGTCACGGATCATTCCGCTACTGGTCATGCTGGATTTCCTGGCTGCATTCAGTCACTTGTTGCCTTCCCGGGAGTCGGTGGTGCGAGGCGAGCTGCTGCGCATGATTCCCTGCATGGCGGTCGGCTGTACGGTGGGTGTGCTGTTTCTGCTCAACCTCAAGTCCGATGTCCTTCTGTTAATGATGGGCCTGTTCCTGGTCGGCTATTCGCTCTACAGCCTGGCGGTGAAGGTGCGCCCGACGCAGCTGTCGGCACTCTGGTCGGTGCCGATGGGGACCATGGGCGGGCTATTCGGCGCCCTGTTCGGCAGCGGCGGCTTTTTATATGCGATCTACCTCAACGGTCGCCTGACCGACAAGACTCAGGCCCGCGCCACGCAGAACGCTCTCATCAGTTGCAGCACCATGGTGCGGCTGAGCCTGTTCGTGATCACCGGCGTCTATGCGCAGCTCTCGTTGCTGGTGTTGGCGGTCTGCTTGCTACCAGCGATGATCGTCGGCTCGTGGATTGGTCGGCGTCTGGTCATGCGTCTGTCCCGTGAAACGTTCGTGCGTCTAGTAACGTGGATGGTGCTGATCAGCGGCATCACGTTGATTGGTCGCTACTTGGCAGGCTGAACGCGATACTTGACCTCGTCGGCGGTGGTATTAAGCTGCCGCCCTCGATCACGCGTCAGACAGGCCCGACATGAACACGCAAAGCATCATCGTCCCGCAAATCTCCAGCTTTCCGGCCCATGAGGCGAAGGCGCGGGCGATCCTGCGCTGGCTGGTGAAGCTTGGCGTGGTCGAGCAAAACCTGACCACCTGCGGGCGCAGTTTCAATCGTATGGCCTACGCGATCGCTCCAGGTGCCCGACGCTTCGTCGAAAACCCTGATGCGTTGCCTTATGGCCAAGCGGTCAATGGCCTGGAAATCGTGCTCAAGCGCTGCATCTATACACCGCAGCAAGGCTTCAAGGAGGAGGCCGGGTGCCCCGAATGCCGCCGCGAGATCGGCGAAGCGCTGTTCGACAGTCTGGAAGAGTGGATGCCGGGTCATACCGACAACTTCATCTGCCCGGAATGTCGCCACGAAGACGACATCAATGGCTTCCTTTTTCTCGATCCATGCGGCTTTTCCAACCTGGGATTCATCTTCAACGACTGGCTGGATGCCGGCTTCAAGGCAAGCTTCGTGGAAGAGTTCGCCGAACGTCTGGATCGCCCGGTGTCCGTCGTCAAAGTCCGGCTATAAAAGCAGGACCTTGCCATAGAACGGTCGATCATTTCGATTAGCAAATAGGCTGATCTTTACATTGAGCAAGGGCGTCTGTCTGGGTATAATGGCGCGCTTCCATTTTCCCGCTCGGGAGCCCAGCGATGCTGCGTATCAGCCAAGAAGCCCTTACATTCGACGACATTCTCCTTGTGCCCGGTTATTCCGAGGTGCTTCCCAACGAAGTCAGTCTGAAAACCCGATTGACCCGTGGCATCGAACTGAACATCCCCCTCGTTTCCGCCGCTATGGACACCGTTACCGAAGCCCGTCTGGCCATCGCCATGGCTCAGGAAGGCGGCATCGGCATCATCCACAAGAACATGACCATCGAGCAGCAGGCTGCCGAAGTGCGCAAGGTCAAGAAGTTCGAAGCGGGTGTGGTCAAGGATCCGATCACCATCGAGGCTGACGCCACCGTTCGTGATCTGTTCGAACTTACACGTCAACACAACATTTCCGGCGTTCCGGTCCTGCACGACGGTGAACTCGTTGGCATCGTGACCTCTCGCGACGTTCGTTTCGAAAACCGTCTGGATGTACCTGTACGTGAAGTGATGACGCCCAAAGAGCGTCTGGTCACCGTTCGTGAAGGCGCCGACAAGTACGAAGTCCGCGATCTGTTGCACAAGCACCGACTGGAAAAAGTCCTGATCGTCGACGACAAGTTCGCGCTCAAGGGCATGATGACCGTCAAGGACATCGAGAAATCCAAGGCCTATCCGCTGGCCAGCAAGGACGATCAAGGTCGTTTGCGTGTTGGTGCTGCAGTCGGCACTGGCAAGGACACTGGCGAGCGCGTCAATGCTCTGGTCGCGGCGGGCGTTGACGTCATCGTCGTCGACACCGCGCACGGCCACTCCAAAGGTGTGATCGACCGCGTTCGCTGGGTCAAGCAGAACTTCCCTGACGTGCAGGTCATTGGCGGCAACATCGCCACCGGCGCTGCTGCACGCGCACTGGTCGAAGCTGGCGCTGACGGCGTCAAGGTCGGTATCGGCCCTGGCTCCATCTGCACCACCCGTATCGTCGCTGGCGTGGGCGTGCCGCAGATCAGCGCCATCGCCAACGTAGCTTCGGCACTGGAAGGCAGCGGCGTTCCGCTGATCGCCGACGGCGGCATTCGCTTCTCCGGTGACCTGTCCAAGGCCATCGTGGCGGGTGCCTATTGCGTGATGATGGGCTCGATGTTCGCCGGTACCGAAGAGGCGCCAGGCGAAATCGAACTGTTCCAGGGGCGCTCTTACAAGGCCTACCGTGGCATGGGTTCACTGGGTGCCATGTCCCAGGCGCAAGGCTCCTCGGACCGCTACTTCCAGGACTCGTCCGAAGGCGCCGAGAAACTGGTACCGGAAGGTATCGAAGGCCGCGTTGCCTACAAGGGCTCACTGGCTGCCATCATTCACCAGTTGATGGGTGGCCTGCGTTCCTCAATGGGCTACACCGGCAGCGCCCACATTCAGGAAATGCGTACCAAGCCTGAATTCGTGCGCATCACCGGCGCCGGCATGGCGGAATCCCACGTCCATGACGTGCAGATCACCAAGGAAGCGCCGAACTATCGCGTAGGTTGATCTGGAAAGCGCCTGATTGCCCAGGCGCTTCCCAAGAATTTTGTAGCGGGGCTGTTCCACACAGCCCCGTCTTGTTTCTGATTTTCGACGAGAATGACTCATGGCCCTCGACATTCACGCCCACCGCATCCTTATCCTGGACTTCGGTTCCCAGTACACCCAACTGATCGCCCGTCGCGTACGTGAGATCGGTGTGTATTGCGAGCTGCACCCGTTCGACATGGACGACGAAGCGATTCGCGAATTCGCTCCAAAAGGCGTCATCCTCGCCGGTGGCCCCGAGTCCGTGCACATCGCCGACAGCCCACGGTGTCCGCAGGCCGTATTCGACCTGGGCGTTCCGGTCTTCGGTATCTGCTACGGCATGCAAACCATGGCCGAGCAGTTGGGCGGCAAGGTCGAAGGTTCCGAGTTGCGTGAGTTCGGTTATGCCCGCGTCGATGTCGTCGGCAAGAGCCGCCTGCTCGATGGTATCGAAGACCATATCGATGCCGACGGCCTGTTCGGTCTGGACGTATGGATGAGCCACGGCGACAAGGTCACCAAATTGCCTGCCGAATTTCACGTCCTGGCCAGTACCCCTAGCTGCCCGATCGCCGGCATGGCCGACGACACCCGCGGCTATTACGGCGTGCAGTTCCACCCGGAAGTGACCCACACCAAACAGGGCGGTCGCATCCTGTCACGCTTCATCCTCGACATCTGTGGCTGTGAAGCGTTGTGGACGCCGTCGAAGATCGCTGAAGACGCCATCGCTCAGGTGCGTGCCCAGGTCGGTACCGACAACGTGCTGCTGGGCTTGTCCGGCGGTGTTGACTCTTCGGTGGTTGCTGCCCTGTTGCACAAAGCTATCGGCGATCAGTTGACCTGCGTCTTCGTCGACAATGGTCTGCTGCGTCTGCATGAAGGCGAGCAAGTAATGGCCATGTTCGCGGAGAACATGGGCGTCAAGGTGATCCGCGCCAATGCCGAGGCTCAGTTCCTCGACAACCTGGCCGGCGAAAGCGACCCGGAGAAGAAGCGCAAAATCATCGGCCGCACCTTCATCGACGTGTTCGATGCTGAGTCGAACAAGCTGCACAACATCAAATACCTGGCCCAGGGCACCATCTACCCTGACGTGATCGAGTCCGCTGGCGCCAAAAGCGGCAAGGCTCACGTGATCAAGTCGCACCACAACGTGGGCGGCCTGCCGGAAGAGATGAACCTGAAACTGGTCGAGCCATTGCGCGAACTGTTCAAGGACGAAGTCCGTCGTCTGGGCCTGGAACTGGGCCTGCCGTACGACATGGTCTACCGTCACCCGTTCCCAGGTCCGGGCCTGGGCGTTCGTATCCTCGGCGAAGTGAAGAAAGAGTACGCCGACCTGCTGCGTCGCGCCGACCACATCTTCATCGAAGAGCTGCGCAAAGCCGACTGGTACCACAAGGTCAGTCAGGCGTTCGTCGTGTTCCAGCCGGTCAAATCGGTTGGCGTGGTAGGTGATGGCCGTCGTTACGCCTGGGTCGTAGCACTGCGCGCCGTAGAAACCATCGACTTCATGACCGCGCGGTGGGCGCATCTGCCTTATGAACTGCTGGAAACCGTCAGCGGCCGCATCATCAACGAAATCGAAGGCATCTCCCGCGTGACTTATGACGTGTCGAGCAAGCCGCCTGCGACGATTGAGTGGGAGTAGGTTTTATTCTTAACCATTTGATTTTAAAGTAAATATTATAAAATATTTACGTGGGTTTCTACGTCATTAATGGCGTTGGTCGTGGTGCGCAGCGCAGGCATCTTCAGCCAGTTATACCGATACCATGTTCGATTGGTTGATGCCGACATGGTATCGAGGGTGCTTCGCAGTTCAGAGGATGTTACGGCTTTCGGGAGTTCAGATTTAGCGACAACACACGGCTCACGCTGTGCAAGCTATTTGCTCCCTGAAAGGGGAAATATTTGGTGCGAAATTCCTTCAGTGTTCTTCGAATAACCCTCCACGTAACCCGGGGCGATTCACGGAAACTTCTCGCGGCAGGTGCACGGTATCCTGATACACGCGCCGCGGAGTATGCGAGGCCAGCGGGTTCCTAGCCGGTCCCACAGTAGTCAGGCTCCCTCTGCGGTGTTTGCGGCAGTGTTCCCCCCTAAATTACGCATTGCAGTGGCGCTGCCACCAACTTGGGCTTCCAGGTCATCAGGTTGCGGCCTTGGCTGACGAATGCGCTGGCGAAGAGTGTTCACGCCGCTGAGGCCGTTCTGGATTTGCTCACTGAGATAGGTGCGAGTGGCGTTGACCCCATCCTTGACAGCCGCCTTTGGAGCGGCATGTTTGTTGTCGCTCAGCCATGCTTTGCCCTCATCTGACAGCTTGCTCGACAACGACGCAACAAAGGCCCATATACCGAAAGCGGTCGCCGTTCCGATGGTATTGACGGTTCCACCGACCGCCGACTTCACCGCCGCACCAGATACCAGGTTCGTGGCGTATTGCTGCGCGGCCCCGCGGGCTGCGAAGGTTGCCCCAAGTCCGATATATCCACCCCCAATGCTGTTGGCACTGGTGAGGGCCTTGCCGAAAGCGTCAAGACTATTGGACGTGGCGCCAAGCAACATATTGCCCAAGCGCTCACCACCGTGCCCGATGGCAGACAGTATGTTGCCGGTTTTCGCCGCCTTGTAGACACTGAGCCAATCTTCTTCCTCATCGAAATTGGCCTTGGGCTCGGCATCCTTCAGCCCAAACAGCAGCGCCTCGCCGCGTTCGTATCGTCCATTCTGAGCGCTGTGCTTGAGGTGCGCCGTAGCAAGACCAGCCACATAATTACCAAGGGGCACCGCAAACTTGTTGAAGGTCTCGACATGTTGCGAATTGTTGGTGGCAGTCAACACGAAGGACGTTACGTTTGTCGCCACCGCACGCATGAGATACGTTTGAATCTGGCGTGCGTCTTCCATGGCTTCCTGTAGCCTGCCAGGATGTTTCTCATTGAATGAATCAACCATGACGTCGTGTAATTTATCAACGGGCGCTTTCAGGAAGAATGAGTTGTCCTTCGCTTCCTGAAATATCCGCTGGAAGAACTCGTCAGGGAAATGAGCTTCCATACCTCCGACGCCTCCCTCCGCTGCAGCCTTGGTCACAGCGTTCTCTATCTCGCCGAACAGGTACTGCGTGGGCTTGCTGACGATTTCCGGCTTGGCGAATTGAGCCGCCACTACCCCGCTGAAGGGCAACCCACCCACGAGCGCAGTTCCGGTCGTGGCGTAACGATCCAAACGATGCGCGCTATCCATTGTCTTGCGAATGGCTGCTTCATCCTCACCCTCCCGCAACAGCCTGTCGGCACGACTGTCGGCAAGCGCCCTGATGCGGGCGTTATGCGTATGAACCGCCCGAACCTCGTCGGCTCCAGCTCCGTGGCTGGCCCGTTTCTCGTGATGCGCGAAGATCTCCCGCATATAGCCATGGACATTGGCGCGTTCTCTAAGATCTGTGATCTCCCTTACCTGTGTCGGCGCTTGAGATGGTTGTGAGCCCTGGGCTGCGCTGGACGCGTGAGCATCCCGGATCGGTTGCAGTTGTAAAGCAGGGGATCCGATTGAATTGACCATATCGTGCCTTCTTATCGTTGCCAGGTGGAGTGCTGCCTTGCACAGAAATGACCCAATTAATTGGGTGGTGCTTGATGTGTGGTCCTTCGGTCTACTTGGTTCCAACTCATTTTCAGGCCGAGATCCGAGACATTTTGAATGTCTACGGTGAAACCGCCAGGGGGCAAGCTGGTTCGCTGCTGGCCGACGTGGGGTGCAAGGCCAAGCTGACGGATGAGGAGTTTACTGCCTTTGACAGTTCGTTCGACCAGACGCCCTCCGGACAGTGACCTTTCAATGATCGTATCCAGATACGAATGTGATTTGAGAGCCGTTACGGCGTTCGCCTGAGGCGAGCGTGATTGAACGCATCGATGCACTACTGCTGCAGACGCCTTTTCTGTCATCAATGACTGATGCTGAGTTGGGCGCTGGCGCGACACTGATACCAATCGGCAAGCGGCGTACGATGCTATCGACAGCTCGGTGAATCTTGCCTCTCAGTGTGCTACCGTGAGAGCAGAAATTGATCAAGCCGTTTGGGGTACTAAAGTCATTAACCACAGGCTGAACACCTCTGGCGTATCCATAGTAGAGAGGCCTAAAGTTAAAGCCGTCAAGAAGCTGGACTTGGGTGACGACTCGGGTAGGCAGATCGTTTGTTCAGAAACCAAGCTCGTTCTTAGGACGCACAAGAAGACCTTTCAGAAATTGGCTGACATGTAATGGAATTGATCTTCTTTCCATTTGAACGTGTTATTGAGATAAATACTCAGATCTTGACTACCGAGCCCGGCATGAAGGGGGCTGAATCGCCCTGGGTTTCGTGGAGGCCGTTTCGTTTAAGTCAGGCTGCCATGGCCTGACCTGCTTGTTGCTGGTGGAAGTTTGCCTCAGCCTCTGCAGGCGGTATATACCCGATTGACCTCAGTAGGCGCTGATGGTTGTTCCAGTGCACCCAGTCCAGGGTCGCCATCTTAACCGCTTCTCGACTCTTCTAGGACTGACGGTAAATCAGCTCAGTCTTGTATAGCCTGTTGGCGCTGGCGCCGAATTGACCCAGTGGCCGATGCCACACTGACCCAACACCGATCGGTGAAAATTCCAGCACTGGTAATGTTCCCCAAGTTAGGAGCCTGGGTCAGTAAAGTTTCGGCAACTGGGTCAATCCTGCTCTGGCGATAACAAGCGATGGATCTTCGGCATCTTCGCTGCTTCCTGGCCGTAGCCGAAGGGGGGTGGTGAGCCGGTGCTGATAGAAATGACCGACGGGGGGTGACCCGCTGTGAAGCCCGGGACGTGGTGAAGGACAACATGCTCTATCTGGATCACGATATCAGCCACGCCTACCGCGTGCTGGAATCGAAAAAAGGGGAGGGCAAAGCCGGTGCCTTGGAAGGCGTACTTTCCTAAGCGATACAATCCCTCGGAGAGGAACTTCATCCTCATGGTATTTTTCATGGTTTTAAAATTAGAGGTGCCTTTAAAACCTGTAAATTACTGGCATGAAAGCGTCTATTGATAATTGAGTGGAATGATCATGAAACGCAGTTGAAGCCTCACCGAGACTTCAGCCATTCCCGTCCGAAGCCGGATGTCGCCTTTACAAGGCGCATTCGGCTTCGTCGTTTCGGGCGATCTACTTTAATCCTGTCAGTTTCAGGGCCGCCGACAGTTCGACGAGGTTGTCGAAGCGCCGGCCGCTTACCATCGGCCAGTCGGAGCGTTGAACATAGAGCTGGGCGCCATCCCTTCTGATGGGCGTGTAGGCGAGGAAGCCGTCGCGGTTGCGGTGGATGAGTTCGGGAGAGTCGCCTGTTTGCATAATGGTGAAGTCGCCCGGATGACGTAGCTGGGCGTCCAGCAAGCCCGGTGCTTCCACGAGGTGTGTTCTGCGTCCGATAACTGGCATCCGCAGCCTGAAGTCACTTTTGACTCGCCCGGCGGGTATGCCCACCGCGTTGTTCATGTCTTCTCCTGGGTCCGGATCGAAACCTGCTGCCTCGCCGGGATTGACGTCGATGATGCGTAGGCCGATGACACCCTCGAGTTCTGCCACACCGGCGACCTGATTGAAGGTGTTCGCGTGTGCATTGCCTACCAGCGCCACCCATTTGCCGCCGCCTAGCGCGGTCCGATCGGCGTTGATGACGGTAAAGGCGAAGTAGTTCATCATTTTTTCGCGCAGTGTGCCGTGGGGGTCGGGTATCCCGGCGACCCGGTAACTGGTCATGCAGTCGATAGCGCGTATGCGTAGGCGATACTTGTTGGCCGTTTTGACCAGATTGAGGAAGGTGTACCGCCCGGTCGTATCGGTATGGTGGCCCCAGTCCAGATACTGCAAGTACGCCTCGAGCTTGGGCGGCATGATCCCCGTCTTGGCGAAGGCGTCCAGATCGACCTGATGCAAATCGGTGAGTAGATGCTCCATATAGAGCGTCCTGACATTTTGCCTGGCCAGTTGCCCCATGTTGTCGATCAGAAATTGTTTGCTGGCTACGCAGTTGTGACTTTCACCGATCACCAGGCCGGGTGCGTTCTCGTAAAGTTGCTTGAGCGCCAATTTGGGCGGCGATTCGGAGGCTATCACGGGCATCGGCGGGCGCTCAGGGGTTTGCAGATGTGCATAAAAGGCATCTGCATCGCTGAGCAGGCGACGGCGCGTGGCGAAGAAAATCTCGAACGGATTGTCTGGATCGAGCGAAGCATAATCGCCGTCGAAAGGTTTGTTACTGGGGCTTTCGATCCGGGCGCGCAACGGTTCTCGCAGTTCCTGAGGCATGTCATAAGGACTTGGTGGCGCTGCGCTGACAGGCGCTACGGTATTGCCTCGTGCGGACAACTTGCGCACGGCACCGCCTCCACCGCGCAGGCCCTGGTTGATGGGTTCCCAGTTCCCGTCCGCGTTCAAGCGGACAGGCAGGTTGCGGTGGAACGAGAAGGGGTTCTGCGGATCGACAATGACCCAGCTATTGAGCTCATTGACATAGCGCACCTGATAGCCGATGCCGTCGATGAAGATAAGGGTCGTGCCGTGGCCAGTCTGGTACACATTGCGCATCCGGCCTGTGGTAGGCGGCTCGGGATAGTCCTCGCGTACTTCATTGGTTTCGAACGGCGCCAGCAGGTTGGCTGATTCATCGATGTACGTCAGCTCCGGCATCGTACGCTGCAGATCCGCGGATAAGGGAGCGGCGGGTGTTTCCAACGCAGGGTCAGAGAGGGCGACCGGCTCACTTTCCACTGCCATTTCGGCAATCTCCGGCGTCGTGTCCGGCATCAGAAACAGACCATCGAACAGCACATCGATGCCGCCGAGGATGGCGCCAACCACTCCGTTTTTGCGCTCTGCAGTGGTGTGGCCATGTATCGCCTGGTCGATGCTCAAACCGACGTCGGCCAATCCCGCGCCCACTGCTGCCAACGCGATCGGCCAGTCCAGCGCCGCCAGGGCACCGAAGGTCTGGCCAAATGCTCGCAGGTAGCCGAGCCACAGTTGCTTGCGCAGTTCGCTGTTGGAGTACAGGGCGAATTGCGCATCGGCCTCCATGCGCAGCCGGGCGGCGTCGCGCAGGTGGGTGAAGGGGTCACCGGCAATGGCGTGATCGTCCCGATTAACCACCGGATGAGCGTGCGGGCCCCAGTTGCTGAACATCAGGTCCAGTGCATGATTCAGCCCGATCTGCTGATCACCCTCCGAGTGGGTGCACAGAGCGAAATGTGACATGAACTGCGCTCGATTGTGGACCTCATTGCTATGGGTCATCAGCCACCATTGCAATTCGTCCGGGGTATCGAAAACGTGGAAGGCATCCACTTCACCGGGCACGTAGAGGAATTGCCGACCGCTGTCTTCGACGATTCGCAGGATGTCGCTGGCTTCATACCCGGCAATGTCCAGTTTCGCGACACGGACCCCGACTCCGAGCGGGGCTTCGGATTGCAGCATCGCCAGGGAGATCGGTTTACTCGAATCCAGACCCACAGCCGCCATGAGCGCCTTGAATTGCTCGGCGTTGAGGGTGCCGCTGCGACGATCCTCCACGGCCCTGGCGATGAAATTTGCCTTGGTCAGTGTCCTGAAATCGTCCGCGCGATCTCGCCAGAAGGCGTTCATCTTGGATGTGAATTCGCTCTTGAAGTCCAGCGCCCAGAACGCGTTCATCACTGTCTGCGGCAGCAGGCGAACTTCGTTGGTTTCGTCGAAGACCTCGGCGTCTGGGCCGGCGGTATAGAACCCGCTCATCGCTTGCAGGGAGTCGGCACTGTCCTGATCAGTTGCATTGAAGCGGTGCATCACCAGCTGCGGCAGGGTCAACGATGTAACCGGCTTGTCTATGTGCCGCCAGCCGTTGAAGGTTCGCGGACTGCTTTCGGTGACGTCGAAGCGATGCCAGTAAACGGCATCGGGTTCCAGACAGTCGAGCCGGTGCTGACGCAGGATTTCACGGGCGGCACCGCGCGCCAATTCGCGCAGGTCCGGACAGTTGGCCACCAGTTTCTTGGCGATGGCTTCAAGGGTTTTTCTGTCGGCAGTTGGATCGGGAATGTCCGCAGTAATGGAAGGCATGATTGTCGTCCTTGATAAATGAGTCCCGAGGTTCCCCATTCGCACCACTCAATTGGTACTAAATATGTACCGCACCCTGTGTTCGCTTATTTTTCCGCAAACGCAGGTGTATCGTATTCGCCCCTCGCAAATGCTCTCGTTCAGCACTTTGTTCTTCTTTTCCGGCTTTCACGAAGGTGCCTTGGCAGATGTCCTTTACCCGTCGACAAATTCTCGGAGGTCTGGCGGGTCTAGCCGTTGTTGGGCTGGGCGCGGGCGGCGCTTCGCGATACTGGCTGGGCAGGTCGGGGCCGGGGGAAGGGCACGACTACGAGCTGATTGCCGCGCCGCTGGATGTTGAACTGGTCGCTGGCCACCAGACGCCCGCCTGGGCCTTCGGTGGTTCGGCGCCGGGAACCGAATTGCGCGTACGCCAGGGTAAATGGCTGCGGGTGCGCTTCATCAATCATTTGCCGGTGGAGACCACCATCCATTGGCATGGCATTCGTCTGCCACTGGAGATGGACGGCGTGCCTTATGTATCGCAGTTGCCGGTCAAACCCGGCGAGTACTTCGACTATAGCTTCAGGGTGCCCGACGCTGGCAGCTACTGGTATCACCCTCATGTCAGCAGTAGCGAAGAGCTGGGGCGCGGGCTGGTCGGGCCGTTGATTGTCGAGGAGCGTGAGCCCACCGGTTTCCTGCATGAACGAGTGGTCAGTTTGAAGAGTTGGCATGTGGATGAGCAGGGCGCGTTCACAGAGTTCAGTGTGACTCGTGAGGCGGCTCGGGAGGGTACGGCTGGGCGGCTGTCCACGATCAATGGCGTACCGCAAGGGACAGTTGAATTGCCAGCCGGCCAGATCACCCGCGTGCGCATTCTCAACCTCGACAACACCGTGACCTACCGCCTGAATCTCCTGGGCGCGCAAGCGATGATCTATGCGTTGGATGGCAATCCGGTCAAACCGCGTCCATTGGGCAAGGATTACTGGCTGGGGCCAGGGATGCGGATTTGTCTGGCGATCAAGGCGCCCCCGGTTGGAGAAGAAATCTCGCTGCGCAATGGTCCTGTGCGACTGGGTACGTTTCGCTCGGTTGCCAATCACGACGCGTCCGGTGACTGGCCGCCGGAATTGCCCGCTAATCCGGTGGCCGAGCCGGATCTGGCCAATGCCGATAAGCTCAACTTCAATTTCGAGTGGGCCGGCGCGGTATCGGTCAATGTCGATAACGGCAAGCCGCCAAGCCTGTGGCAAATCAACGGCCAGGCTTGGGATGTCACCGATAAAACCTGCGCCGAAAGACCTATCGCCAGGCTCGAAAAGGGCAAGAGTTACATCTTCGAACTGAAGAACATGACGCAGTACCAGCACCCCATTCACTTGCACGGCATGAGCTTCAAGGTCATCGCTTCCAACCGCCAGAAAGTCATCCCGTATTTCACCGATACCTATCTGTTGGGCCGAAACGAGCGCGCACGCGTCGCGCTGGTAGCGGATAATCCCGGCGTGTGGATGTTCCACTGCCATGTGATCGATCACATGGAGACTGGTCTTATGGCAGCTATCGAGGTTTCGTAATGCGGCAGCCGCAAATCATTGATCGCAGCCGCGATCAGCATTTCATGCGTGAAGCCCTGGCGTTGGCCGCCGAAGGGGCGATGCTGGGCGAGGTGCCTGTGGGCGCTGTGGTGGTTCATGACGGTGTGATCATTGGCCGTGGCTACAACTGTCCCATCAGCGGTAGCGACCCCAGTGCCCATGCCGAAATGGTCGCCATTCGGGCGGCCGCCCAGGCGCTGAGCAACTATCGTCTGCCGGGCAGCACGCTGTACGTGACGCTGGAGCCGTGCAGCATGTGCGCGGGATTGATCGTGCACTCGCGTATCGGTCGGGTGGTATATGGTGCGACCGAGCCCAAGGCGGGAGTGGTGCAGAGTCAGGGCCAGTTTTTCACCCAGCCATTTCTCAATCATCGGGTGCTGTTCGAAGGCGGAGTGTTGGAAGAGGAGTGCGGGACGATGTTGAGTGAGTTTTTCAGGATGCGCAGGCTTAAAGGCTAGGAAAGACCTGTAGGAGCGCGCTTGCCCGCTAATGCTTTGTGTCAGATGTAGGATCGGGTTACAGACCCTCCGCAATCGCGGGCGAGCGCGCTCCTACAGAATGGTGCTACAGCGGCGCCTTGTCTTCCGGCGGCTTGGTCTTGTCCACACCCGGCACATGCAGCGCGCCCTCGGCTACCTGGCTGCCCTCAAGCTGCGGCTGGGTTACCCACGTAAGGATGTCGTAATAACGACGGATGTTGGCGACGAAGCTGACCGGCTCGCCACCCCGCGCATAGCCGTATCGCGTTTTGCTGTACCACTTCTTCTGCGACAGACGCGGCAGCATTTTCTTCACGTCCAGCCACTTGTTCGGGTTCAGGCCTTCGTTTTCCGCGAGCTTGCGGGCATCGTCGAGATGTCCGGTGCCGATGTTGTAGGAAGCCAGCGCAAGCCATGTGCGATCAGGCTCCTGGATCGTCTCATCGAGTTGATCCTTGACGTAGGCTAAGTACTTGGCGCCGCCCTGAATGCTCTGCTTGGCGTCCAGCCGGTTGGAAACCCCCATCGCCTGAGCCGTGCTCTGGGTGAGCATCATCAGACCGCGAACGCCGGTCTTGGAGGTCACACCCGGTTGCCACAACGACTCTTGGTAACCGATGGCGGCCAGCAGTCGCCAGTCCACCTGTTCTTCCTTGGCGGCGGACTGGAAGTGCTTTTCGTACTTTGGCAGCCGTTCCTGCAAATGCTGGGCGAAGGTGTACGCGCCGACATAGCCGAGAACGTCCACATGCCCGTAATAGCGGTCCTTGAGCCGCTGCAGCATGCCGTTCTTCTGCATTTTGTCGAGGAAGCTGTTGATCTCGTTGAGCAGGCTGTTGTCATCGCCAGGAGCCACGGCCCAACGCTGGTCACGACCATCGCCGAGGTCGAACGCCACGCGCACGTTGGGGAAATACACCTGATTCATCGCCAGCTCGTTGGAGTCCACCAGGGTCAGGTCGATCTGCCCCTCATCTACCATGCGCAGCAGGTCGACAACTTCGACCTGATCCGACTCTTCGTAATTGATGCCGGGGTATTTGACCTTCAACGCGGCTAACTGCTCGGCGTGGCTGCTGCCCTTGAGCACGAGAATGCGCTTGCCGACCAAATCGCCCGGATCGGTAGGCCGGGACTGGCCGTTGCGATAGATGACTTGCGGGGTGACTTCCAGATACGAATGGGAAAAACGCACCTGTTTGGCGCGGTTTTCGGTGCTGACCAGACCGGCTGCCGCCAGTACAGGGCCACCGGGTTTGTTCATTTGGTCGAACAGATCGTCGAGGTTGTCGGCCGTCTCGATCTTCAGTTCGACGCCCAGATCGTCGGCGAAACGCTTGACCAGCTCGTACTCGAAACCGGTTTCACCGTTGCGATCCTGGAAGTAGGTCGCCGGGCTGTTGCGGGTGACGACGCGCAGCACACCATCCTCCTTGACTCGTTCCAGTGTGTTGGGTTTTTCAACACAGGCGCTGAGCAGCAGGAAGATTCCGGTTGCGATGAGCCACTTGGCACAGCGTGGGCGGAAATCTGATGGGAAAAACATCGGTGCAGTATACGCAAAGCGCGCTAACCGCCATATCTCGACAGCGAGGGTCGCGTCTGATAGAGCAAGAGGTTTTATTACCTCTTACTGTAAGAAACTATCTCGCACCGACATTCGGGTGCGTCGCGGCCTTCGTTTCGGGTGCTCAAAGGGCGTGTTTAGGCTAGAATGCACGGCCTCAAAGCACACCCCCTTCCCGAGGCTGTCCCGACGATGTTGATCCTGCGTGGTGCTCCCGCCCTTTCCGCCTTCCGCCACAAGAAATTACTTGAGCAGCTGAACGATAAGGTTCCGGCTGTCAGTGGCCTGTACGCTGAATTCGCCCACTTCGCTGAGGTTACCGGCGTCCTGACCGAGGACGAGCAGCAAGTCCTTGCCCGACTGTTGAAATACGGCCCGAGCGTGCCGGTTCAGGAGCCTCGCGGTCGTCTGTTCCTGGTGTTGCCACGTTTCGGCACCATTTCGCCGTGGTCGAGCAAGGCCACCGATATCGCGCGTAACTGCAGCCTGACCAGGATCCAACGCATCGAGCGCGGTATTGCCTTTTATGTGGAAGGCCAGTTTAGCGACGCCGACGCGCAGCTCATTGCCGACAGCCTGCACGACCGCATGACTCAGCTGGTGCTGGGCGCGCTGGAAGAGGCCGCCGGTCTGTTCAGCCACGCCACGCCCAAGCCGCTTACTGCTGTCGACGTATTGGGTGGCGGTCGTGCCGCGCTGGAAAAAGCCAACGTCGAGCTTGGCCTGGCCCTGGCCGAAGACGAAATCGATTATCTGGTCGATGCGTTCATTGGCCTCAAGCGCAACCCGCACGACATCGAATTGATGATGTTCGCCCAGGCGAACTCCGAACACTGCCGTCACAAGATCTTCAACGCCAGTTGGGACATCGACGGCCAGAGCCAGGAAAAAAGCCTGTTCGGCATGATCAAGAACACCTATCAGATGCATAACGAGGGCGTTCTTTCTGCTTATAAGGACAACGCCTCGGTGATCGTCGGCAACGTCGCCGGCCGCTTCTTCCCGAACCCTGAAACCCGTCAGTACGGCGCGGTGCAGGAGCCGGTGCACATTCTGATGAAGGTCGAGACCCACAACCACCCGACGGCGATCGCTCCATTCCCGGGCGCATCCACCGGTTCCGGCGGCGAGATCCGCGACGAAGGCGCAACCGGCCGTGGCGCCAAGCCGAAAGCGGGCCTGACCGGCTTCACTGTTTCCAACCTGAACATTCCGGGTTTCGAACAGCCTTGGGAAAAGCCTTATGGCAAACCCGAGCGCATCGTTACCCCGTTGGACATCATGATCGAGGGCCCGCTGGGCGGCGCGGCGTTCAACAATGAATTCGGTCGTCCGGCCCTGACCGGCTATTTCCGTACGTTCGAGCAATCCATCAATACCCCTCACGGCGAAGAAGTCCGCGGATACCACAAGCCGATCATGCTGGCGGGCGGCATGGGCAATATCCGTGAAGAGCACGTGCAGAAGGGCGAAATTACCGTCGGCGCCAAGCTGATCGTGCTCGGTGGCCCGGCCATGCTGATCGGTCTGGGCGGTGGCGCGGCCTCGTCCATGGCCACTGGTACCAGCTCTGCCGATCTGGACTTCGCTTCGGTTCAGCGTGAAAACCCTGAAATGGAACGCCGTTGCCAGGAGGTCATCGACCGTTGCTGGCAGTTGGGTGACAAGAACCCGATCTCCTTCGTCCACGACGTCGGCGCGGGCGGGCTGTCCAACGCCTTCCCGGAACTGGTCAACGATGGCGGCCGCGGCGGTCGCTTCGAACTGCGCAACGTGCCGAACGACGAGCCAGGCATGGCGCCGCTGGAAATCTGGAGCAACGAGTCGCAGGAACGTTACGTCCTGGCCGTCAGCGCTCCTGATTTCGAGCGCTTCAAGGCCATCTGCGAACGTGAGCGCTGCCCGTTCGCGGTCGTCGGTGAAGCCACCGAAGAGCCGCAACTGACCGTCACCGACAGCCACTTCGGCAACAGTCCCGTGGACATGCCGCTCGAAGTGCTGCTGGGCAAGGCGCCGCGCATGCACCGTTCGGCCAGCCGCGAAGCGGAGCTTGGCGACGATTTTGACCCGAGCACGCTGGACCTGGAAGAAAGCGTACAGCGCGTGCTGCACCACCCGGCCGTTGCCAGCAAGAACTTCCTGATTACCATCGGCGACCGCAGCATTACCGGTCTGGTCAATCGCGATCAGATGGTTGGCCCGTGGCAAGTTCCGGTGGCTGACGTTGCCGTGACCGCCACCAGTTTCGACGTCTACACCGGTGAAGCGATGGCCATGGGCGAGCGCACGCCGCTGGCCCTGCTGGATGCACCGGCGTCCGGCCGCATGGCGATTGGCGAGACCCTGACCAACATCGCGGCCTCACGCATCGAGAAGATTTCCGACATCAAACTGTCGGCCAACTGGATGTCCGCTGCCGGTCACCCAGGTGAAGACGCGCGTCTGTACGACACCGTGAAAGCGGTGGGCATGGAGCTGTGCCCTGAGCTGGGCATCACCATTCCGGTGGGCAAGGACTCGATGTCCATGAAGACCCGCTGGAGCGATGAAGGCGCGGAAAAAACCGTCACTTCGCCGCTGTCGCTGATCGTCACCGGCTTCGCGCCGGTCACTGATATCCGCAGCACCCTGACCCCACAGCTGCGCATGGACAAGGGCATTACCGACCTGATCCTGATCGACCTCGGTCGTGGTCAGAACCGCATGGGTGCGTCGATCCTCGCGCAGACCCACGGCAAGCTTGGCAAAGCCGCGCCGGACGTCGATGACGCTGAAGACCTGAAGGCTTTTTTCGCCGTGATTCAGGGCCTCAACGCCGACGGCCATCTGCTGGCCTACCACGACCGTTCCGACGGCGGCCTGATGACCACCGTGCTGGAAATGGCCTTCGCCGGTCATTGCGGCCTGAACCTGGAACTGGACACCCTGACCGGCAAGCGTGAAAAAATCGCGGCCATCCTCTTCAACGAAGAGCTGGGTGCGGTGATTCAGGTGCGTCAGGACGCGACTCCGGTCGTCCTCGCACAGTTCAGCGCTGCGGGCCTGGGCGAAGACTGCGTGGCGGTGATCGGTCAGCCGCTCAACAACGGCGAAGTGACCATCAGCCTGAACGGCGAAGCGCTGTTCAAGGGCGACCGTCGTCTGCTGCAACGTCAATGGAGCGAAACGAGCTATCAGATCCAGCGTCTGCGCGACAACGCCGACTGCGCCGATCAGGAGTTCGACGCCCTGCTGGAAGAAGACAACCCGGGCCTGAGCGTCAAGCTGGGCTATGACGTCAACGAAGACATCGCCGCGCCTTATATCAAGAAAGGTGTGCGGCCCCAGGTCGCCGTTCTGCGCGAGCAGGGCGTGAACGGTCAGGTGGAAATGGCAGCAGCCTTCGACCGCGCCGGCTTCGCCTCGGTTGACGTCCACATGAGCGACATCCTCGCCGGTCGTGTGGACCTGAACGACTTCAAAGGCCTGGTCGCCTGCGGCGGCTTCTCCTACGGCGACGTGCTTGGCGCCGGTGAGGGCTGGGCCAAGTCCGCGCTGTTCAACAGCCGTGCCCGCGACGCATTCCAGGGCTTCTTCCAGCGTACCGACAGCTTCGCGCTCGGCGTTTGCAACGGTTGCCAGATGATGTCCAACCTCAGCGAACTGATTCCGGGCAGCGAATTCTGGCCGCACTTCGTGCGCAACCGCTCCGAGCAGTTCGAAGGGCGCGTGGCGATGGTCGAAATCCAGAAGTCGGCGTCGATCTTCCTGCAAGGCATGGCGGGCTCCCGTATGCCGATTGCCATCGCTCACGGCGAAGGTCATGCGGAATTCAAATCGCCTGAGGCGCTGCTGGAAAGCGATCTGTCCGGCACCGTGGCGATGCGCTTCGTCGACAACCACGGCAAGGTCACCGAGGCCTATCCGGCCAACCCGAACGGCTCGCCGCGTGGTATCACCGGCCTGACCACCCGCGACGGTCGCGTCACCATCATGATGCCGCACCCAGAGCGCGTATTCCGCGCTGTGGGCAACTCCTGGCGTCCGGATGAGTGGGCTGAAGATGGCGCTTGGATGCGGATGTTCCGCAATGCGCGGGTTTGGGTTAACTGATCGGGATGTACAAGCTCGCCTTCTTCGTTCCAGCCAGCCATGTGGAGCAGGTCAAGAGCGCATTGTTCGCCACCGGTGCGGGGCGAATTGGCGCTTATGACTGCTGCTCATGGCAGGTGCTCGGCCAAGGTCAGTTTCGCCCTTTGGACGGCAGTCAGCCGTTCATTGGGCAGGCGGGCGAGATCGAGTACGTCGAGGAATGGAAGGTCGAGTTGGTCGTCGCCGATGAGTTGATCAAGCAGGCGGTTGCTGCGCTGAAGATCAGCCACCCCTACGAAACACCGGCTTATGAAGTCTGGAAATTGGCGGATTTTTAAGCTTGCAATGTATCTTGTAGGAGCGCGCTTGCCCGCGATTGCGGTGTGTCAGTTACCCAATGCGTTACCGACAGATCGCAATCGCGGGAAGCGCGCATCCTAGAGGATGCTTAAGTCTTCCTCACCTCCATAAAACCCCGCAACGCCTCGCTCAACCCCTGAGCGCCATCCCCGACCAATACGTGCCATACCCCGTTGCCCAGGCTTCTAACCCCTTGCGATCCCAACGCTTCCAGCTGAACGGCCGCCAGCGATTGCCCATCCTTGAGCTGCACCCGCAGGCGTGTCATGGCCACGCACTCCACGTCCACCATGCCCTTGCCACCTAACGCCTTGAACCATTGCGCAGCTTGCGCGACATCCACAGGTTGGCGGGTTTCGGGCTCTGTCTGAACAGCGGCAACAGGCGATTTTGCCGCATGGGGCAGGGCATTGCGCAGCTCATCTGCGAGCCCGTCGGCCATTGGCCCGACCACCACCTGCAAACTCCCCGCATTACCCGGACGCACCACCGCCATCGCACCCAGCGCCTTCAGTTCAACGTCCAGTGCCTTGCTGCGATCGGCCAGTTGCAGACGCAGCCGGGTGGTACAAGCGTCTATCCCCAGCAGGTTTTCAGCGCCACCCAATGCCTGAATGTACGCGCCTGCTCGGTCACTTTGCGCAACGTGGGAGATGCTGACGGGGACCTGCTCACGTCCGGGCGTTCTGAGGTTGAAGCGCTTTATGCATTGGTCGAACACCACGTAATAAACCAGCGCGTAGGCCAGGCCCAGCGGGAACACCAGCCAGCCATTGGTGGACTTGCCCCAGCCCAGTGCCATGTCGATCGCGCCGCCGGAAAAGGTGAAGCCCAAATGAATGTTCAGCATGTTCGCCAGTGCCATGGAAAGCCCGGTCAACAGAGCGTGCAGCACATACAGCATCGGCGCGAGGAACATGAAGGCGAACTCGATGGGTTCGGTCACCCCCGTCAGCGCCGAGGTCAGCGCCATCGACAGCAGAATCCCGCCGATCAGCTTGCGTTGCTCCGGCAGCGCGTTGCGGTACATCGCAAGACACGCAGCGGGCAGGCCGAAGATCATCATCGGGAACATCCCGGTCATGAATTGGCCCGCATGAGGATCACCGGCGAAATAGCGCGCCAGATCGCCCGTGACCGCACGCCCGGTTTCCGGGTCGGTAAAGCTGCCGAAGACGAACCACACCAGGTTATTCAGGATGTGATGCAGCCCGGTGATGATCAGGATGCGGTTCATCACGCCAAAGAAGAACGCGCCGATGCTGCCGCTTTCCAGCATCAATTGGCCCAGCGTATTAATGCCTTGCTGAACCGGCGGCCAGATCAGGCCAAACAAAAGTCCCAGCACCACCGCCGACAACCCGGTCACGATCGGCACGAATCGTCGGCCGCCGAAGAACGCCAGATACTCCGGCAGGGCAATTTCCTTGAATCGGTTATACATCGCGCCGCCCAACAGCCCGGCGATGATGCCGGCGAGCATACCCATGTCGATGTGCGGGTCGAGCACCTTGAGCGTCGAGGTCATCACCAGATAACCAATCGCCCCCGCCAGCCCGGCGGTGCCATTGTTGTCGCGGGCAAAACCCACGGCGATACCGATGGCGAAGATCAGCGCCAGGTTACTGAAGATCGCGTTACCGGCCGAGTGGATGATGGCGACGTCCAGCAGATCGGTGTCGCCCAGACGCAGCAAGAGACCTGCAATCGGCAGAATCGCGATGGGCAGCATCAACGCCCGGCCCAGTCGCTGTAACCCTTCGATGAAGTGTTGGTACACGGCGTCTCTCCTTGGGGTTCTGGTTGTTTTCTTGTTCTTGAGGTCAGGGCCTCAGGCGTTCTGTACAGCAACAGCGCTGCGTGTCAGGGCTTGTGTCTGAAAGATGCTGCAGGCCGCGCGTACATCCTCGGCGCTGCTCAGCCCCAGCAGATGCTGAGCCAGGGCCTGACATTGGCGGGTGTCCAGTTCGCGCACCTGTGCCTTGATTTCAGCGACCTGGGGCGGACTCACCGACAATTCCCGTACACCCAGCCCGATCAAAGCGGCTGTCGCCAGAGGATCCGACGCCAGCGCGCCGCACACGCCCACCCAGCGGCCTTTGCTTTCGGCAGCGCTGCAAGTCATGGCGATCAGCCGCAACAGTGCGGGATGCAGAGCGTCAACGCGCGCGGCAAGTCCGGCATGGTCGCGATCCATCGCCAGGGTGTATTGCGACAGGTCGTTGGTGCCGATGGACAGAAAATCCGCGTGCTCGGCCAGTTGTCCGGCCAACAAGGCAGCGGAGGGTACTTCGACCATCACGCCCAGTTCAGGGCGTTCGCTGATGCCTGCTTCCTGAGCCAGCTCGTCGATCCGTGCCCGCACCGCCAGCAACTCGCCGACTTTTGTGATCATCGGCAACAGAATGCGGCATCGCGCCAGAGGCTTGACCCGCAGCAATGCGCGCAGTTGCTGGTCAAGCAGCTCGGGACGCGCCTGACCGAGACGGATCCCCCGCAGCCCCAGCACCGGGTTGGCTTCGACAGGTAATGGCAGGTACTCGAGTTGCTTGTCGCCACCGACGTCGATGGTGCGGATGATCACCGGTTTTTCCGGCATCGCGTCGAGCACCGCTTGATAGGCCGACAGCTGTTCGTCTTCGGTTGGCGCGGTGCTGCGGTCGACAAAGAGGAATTCGGTGCGCAGCAGGCCCACGCCGTCCGCGCCGTTGAGTTGTGCATTTTCGGCATCACCTCGGGAGGCGACGTTGGCGGCGATATCGACGCTCGCGCCGTCCTGGGTCTGTGCGGGAAGATGCGCGTGTTGCTGTTGACGTTGGCGTTGTTCGAAGCGTTGCGTGCGAAGGGTCTGAATTTCTTGCAGGCGTGCCGCGTCGGGCTTGAGTTCAAGACGAGCGTGGTCGGCGTCCAGCACCACTTCCTGGCCCGCTGCAACATCGAGCACACCGGCGCCCAGCGCCACCAGACAAGGCAAGCCCTTGCTGCGGGCAAGAATGGCGACGTGAGACGTAGCGCCACCTTCGGCCATGCAAATCCCGCCGATTGCGCATTGCGCCAGCATTAACAGGTCGGAGGGTGTCAGCTCGCGAGCGACGACGATCGCGCCGGCTGGAACTTCGACATTGCGGGCATCCCCAAGCAGTGTCAGCAGCAGGCGCTGACGCAGGTCGCGAAGATCGTTGGCGCGTTCGGCGAGTAACGCATTGCCGAGTGTCTCCAGCACCGTGCATTGAACCAGTACCGCCTCGCTCCAGGCGTGCGCCGCGCTGTGACCTTGAGCAATGGCATCATAGGCGGCGTCGAGCAGCGCGGGGTCTTCGAGCATTGCCAGGTGAGTGGCGAAGATCGCGCTCTGTTCGTGATGATCATGATCCAGAGAACTGCCGATGTCGGCACGTACCTGCACTAGCGCTTCGCTCAGAATCTGACGTTGCTCGTCAGGGCGATGTCCACCTGAATCTTCTTCCAGCTCAAGGGTGTCGAGCCGGAACAGCGGGCCGCTGACCAGACCGGGAGAAGCAATGACGCCGCTCAACACCCCGGCTTCAGACTGCGTTGAGGTACGGAGCGGCAGAGCGGCCACTGGCGGTTTTTCGTCCGGCGAGGGTGTCGACAACGCCTTGAGCAGTGCCTGCAACGCGACCTCGCTGTCGTGGCCCAGACACACCACTTCCACTTCGTCTTGCTCGGCAACGCCGAGTCCCATCAGCCCGGTGACGCTGTCGGTCGAGGCGCGGGCGCCGGCGAAATGCAGTTCGACATGGCAGGCGAACTGGCGAGCGGTCTGACGTACCAGCGCGGCGGGGCGGGCGTGCAGGCCGCCATGGTGGGCAACACGAATGCTGCCTCTGGCTTGTCTGGCGCGCACGTCGGTACTTGGGGCGTCTTCAGCGGTCTGGGTCAATGCTGTGACCGTCAGCAGAAGCTCGCCGACGTTGACTGAGCCATAGCCGCGGACAGGCGTCAGGCTGAACCGGTCGCCATTGAGCAGAACCAGCGGGCTGACCAGGCTGCGGCTGTTACGTGCGACCTTGTCCAGCTCGAAGCGCAGCAACGGCTGGCCTTCCTTTATCCTCTGACCGTCCTTTACCAACGCCTCAAAACCCTCGCCACCCAAGCCTACGGTGTCGATGCCCACATGCAGCAGCCATTCGCTGCCGTTGTCGGCTCGCAGGTTTACGGCGTGGCGAGTACGCGCGACATTGATGACCACCCCGGCGAACGGCGCGTGCAGCACATCGTCCAGCGGGTCGATGGCTAGACCGTCACCCAACGCGCCCTCGGCGAATACCAGGTCGGGAATCGTGGCCAGTTCCAATACCGCTCCGCTGAACGGGGCGCTGAACGTCATTTGATTATTCTTATGCATGACATTGTCCTTGCAGGCGTCGGTCGAAGCGGCGCGGAATCAACGGGTTTTAGTGACTTTGCTCAGGTGTCGCGGCTGATCCGGGTCCATTCCCCGTGCCTCGGCCAGGCCAGCGGCCATCACGTAGAAACTCTGGACGGCGAGGATCGGATCGAGCGCCGGATGATCGGCGCGGGTCAGTGTCAGATCACGTTGCGCAATGTCTTCCGGGGCCGCCAGCAATACCTTGGCACCGTGTTGACGCATGTCGGCGGCCAGCGTGAGTAAGCTGTCCTGTTCGGCGCCGCGAGTCGCGAAAATCAGCAATGGATATTGATCGTCGACCAGCGCCATCGGGCCGTGCCGCACTTCTGCGCTGCTGAAGGCTTCGGCCTGAATCGCCGAGGTTTCCTTGAACTTCAGCGCCGCTTCCTGAGCGATGGCAAAGCCGGTGCCACGACCAATCACCATCAGGCGCTGACAGTCGCGCAGCGCATCGATGGCCGCCGACCAGTCCTGGCGCGCGGCTTCGTGCAGGCGTTCTGGCAATGTCTGACCGGCCTGCAACAGCTGAACGTCCCGCTGCCAGTGCGCCACCAGACGCGCGCTGGCGCTCAATGTGGCAATGAAGCTTTTGGTGGCAGCGACGCTCAGTTCGGGTCCGGCGCTCAGCGGCAACGTGTATTCGCATGCCTGTTCGAGGGGCGAGTCTTCGGCGTTGACCATGGCGATGCTCAGCGCGCCGCACTCGCGCAGTTTGCGCAGGCTGTCCACCAGATCGGGGCTCTGGCCCGACTGCGAAAAGCCAATAGCGGCCTGGCCTTGAACTCGCATCGCAGAGCCGTGCAGGGTCACCACCGACATCGGTAGCGACGCCACCGGCACCCCCGTGAGCTGCATGGCCAGGTAGGCAAAGTAGCTGGCGGCGTGATCGGAACTGCCTCTGGCCACCGACACAATCACCTGCGGTTCAGACTTGCGCAGACGCTGTGCAACGTCGATCAACCGCGGTTCCAACACATCCAGCTGACGCCGAACCACATCGGCAGAGGCGAGCGCCTCATCAAGCATTTTTGAGTTCAAGGGTCTCTCCTTCGACCATGACAGCGGTGAGTTTCAGGTCGCGGTCCAGATATACCGCGTCGGCCCAATTGCCTTCTTGCAGACGACCGCGTTCGTCGATGCCGAGATAATCCGCGGGAAATTGCGACAGACGTTGTGAGGCTTCGGCCAGTGGCAGGCCGATCTTCACCAGATTGCGCAGCGCCTGATCCATGGTTAGCGTGCTGCCAGCCAGCGTGCCGTCAGCCAGACGCACGCCGCCCAGGCACTTGGTGACTGTGTGGCTGCCGAGCTTGTACTCACCATCGGGCATGCCGGTGGCGGCAGTGGAGTCCGTCACGCAGTACAGGCAGGGAATCGAGCGCAGGGCGACGCGAATCGCGCCGGGATGCACGTGCAACAGATCGGGAATCAACTCGGCGTATCGCGCATGGGCCAGCGCGGCACCGACGATGCCGGGCTCGCGGTGATGCAGCGAGCTCATGGCGTTGTACAGGTGGGTGAAGCTGGTAGCGCCGGCTTCCAGGGCTTTGACGCCTTCTTCGTAACTGCCTAGCGTGTGACCGATCTGCAGGCGCACGCCTCGGGATGACAAGGTTTTGATGAGCTCCACATGACCGGCAATTTCCGGGGCGATGGTGATCACCTTGACCGGCGCGAGCTGCAGGTAGTCTTCAACTTCGGCGAGCAACGCGGCGTGGGCATGGTTGGGCTGTGCGCCCAGTTTTCCGGGATTGATGTAGGGGCCTTCCAGATGCACGCCGAGCACGCGAGCGGTGTCTGACGCCCGGCGCTGACAATACCCGCCCAGTTGCTCAAGGATCTGCCGGATCTCGGCGGCAGGCGCTGTCATGGTGGTGGCCAGCAGCGAGGTCGTACCGAAACGTAGGTGCGTGCGGGCAATGGTGGCGAAACCGTCGGCGCCTTCCATGATGTCGCTGCCGCCGCCGCCGTGGACATGCAGGTCAATAAAGCCGGGCAGCAGATAGGGCAGGCGGTTGTCCTGCGGGTTGCAGGGGGTGCCCCGAATGCTCGTAACCCGGCCGTGGCGATGCTGCAACTGGCCGCGAATCCAGCCGTCGGGGGTGAGGATGTTGAAGTCGGACATGCGGGCTCCGTTGTGTTGGGCGCGCCTTATCTGCGCAGCTTTTTATCTACCAAGCGCCTTACCGGCGAAGCTTCTTATCCATGAAGTTTCTACCGACGCAGCTCTGCGACGAAATCGTAGTAATCGTCGCGGCAGTAGGTGTCGGTCAGCTCAATGGGCGTGTTGTCGGCCAGATAGCCGATACGGGTCATCAGCAACATGGCAGTACCGGTTTCGATGCCGACCAGCGCGGCCATTTCGGCGGATGCGTTAATCGCGCGGATGTGTTGCAGGGCGCGCACCACCGGGCGCCCGATCGAGTCGAGATGGGCGTAGAGCGAATCGCCGATGGCTTCCGGTTCGGGCAGCAAGGCGGTGGGCAGGGCGCTGAATTCAACCGCCATGACGATGCCGTCGGCCTTGCGCAAACGCTTGAGCCGCGTGATTTTTTCGGTGGGTGACAGGCTCAGCCGGATCAGTTCCTCGTGGGTTGGCAGGGCGATATCGCGCTCCAGCCACTGGGAGCTGGGGGTAAAGCCCTTCAATCGCAGCATTTCACTGAAGCTGGACAGGCGTGACAGCGGCTGCTCCAAGCGAGGAGTGATAAACGTGCCCGAACCCTGGCTGCGACGAATCAGGCCCTGCTCCAGCAGAATCTCCAGCGCTTTACGTGCGGTCACCCGAGAAATATTCAGGCTTTCGCTGAGACTGCGCTCGGATGGCAACGCCTGCTCGGCCTTCCACTGTCCGGCATGGATAGCCGCTTCCAGTTTGCGCGCCAGTTGCAGGTACAGCGGCGTCGGCTGGCTGTCGTCGGGACGCAGAGCGAGAATCGAATTCATGAGGGGGTCCGAAGTGTTGGTGGTTGTTTTTCGGAGAATTTGGCTGAAAGTAATACCACTTGCATACCACGTCAATGGGGCTGGTGTCAGATGGGCGAGCTTTTGGTCACACTATGGTGACGTTGCACGAGAGAGAGGCTTGGGTTTATCGATTGGAACGCAGGCTGCTTTCGATTCTGGCCGGGAGGCCGTAGGAGCAAGCTTGCTCGCGATCTGGCGCGAAGCGGCAGTAAACCAGGCGCATTGGCCGTGTCAGACACGTTGCCCAGGTAGGCGCTACTGCCGCTTCGCGCCAGATCGCGGGTAAGCCACGCTCCTACGCCCTCCGGGCAGAGGCAGTGTGCGGTGATTGGGGAAAGAAAGGATGACTGGTATCTAACTGGTTCAGGCCTAAGGCCGAATCTCGATCATCGTGCCGTCCTTGACCAGATCCCACACCTCACGAATGTCGCTGTTCTTCATGGCGATGCAGCCGTTGGTCCAGTCCAGCGTCTGGAAATACCACTCCGGGTAATCCACGTCGACCGGCGTGCCGTGGATCATGATCATGCTTCCGGGGTTCACGCCTTCGCGGCGGGCCCGTGCCGAATCGGAGATGTTGGGGTAGGAAATGTGCAGCGACAGGTTGTAGGCATCGCTGGTCTTGCGGTAGTCCAGCCAGTAGAAACCTTCTGGCGTGCGCTGGTCGCCTTCCTGCAGCTTCGGTCCCCTTGGCGCCTTGCCCAGCGAGATTCGATAGGTTTTCAAAGCTTCGCCCTTGCTCATCAACTGCAGCTGATGCGCGGATTTGAGGATCAGGATCTTGTCGATGATGCGGTTGCTGATGTCCTGGGTATCCACCACCTTACCGTCGACGAATTTCTGCTCACTGCCCTTGGGCACGATGGTCTGAGTGAACGCGGCCTGCGACAGCGGGACGAACGACAGACATAGGACGGCGAGCAACCAACGCATTTTCAACGGTATCCCTGAAGCCTGCGCATCAATCGCGCGTGGTCATCTGATCAAGTGGTTTGGAGAGGGGCACGACGGTAAGACAATCGGTATGCACCGGGAATTCTTGATGCCGCCGGTCTACAAAATAGTATTCAAGGGTGCGTCTGACGGTATTGAACGCCAGCTCCGACCATGGGATATCGACTTCGTCAAATAGCTTCACCTCAAGGCTTTCAACGCCCGCGGCGAAATCCGCGCTGGCCATGTTGGCGCGGTAGAAGATATGCACCTGGCTGATGTGCGGCACGTCGATCATCGCGTACAGGTGCAGGTCTTCCAGCACCGCGCAGGCTTCCTCGACGGTTTCCCGACGCGCGGCCTGGTCGACGCTCTCGCCGTTTTCCATAAAGCCCGCTGGCAGCGTCCAGTAACCCAGGCGCGGTTCGATGGCGCGGCGGCACAGCAGCACCTTGCCCTCCCAGACCGGCAGCACGCCCGCGACGATGTTGGGGTTCTGGTAATGAATGGTATGGCAGTGCTCGCACACATAGCGCAGGCGGCTGTCGCCCTCGGGAATGCGCTGGATGAGCTGTTCGCCGCAATGGCTGCAGAATTTCATGATCGAATCGGGTTCCTGAAGTCAGCGGCTATCTTGGCGTGTGGCGCGGGTGATCGGCAAGGGGCGTCTTTCGACTAGCGGGCAAGGGGTTGGGCGCATCGACACTTTGGTGCATCATGCCGGACAGGCAACAAATCGAGAACCCTCATGCTGGACGAGTTACTTCGCCGTATAAGCGGCCACACGCCGGGCACTCTGGAGACGGACCAACGCTTTCCCGAGGCCGCAGTGCTGGTGCCCATTACTCGCAGCGACAAGCCGGAGCTGGTACTGACCCTGCGCGCCAGTGGCCTTTCCACGCACGGTGGCGAAGTGGCATTTCCCGGCGGGCGAAGGGACCCGGATGACCCCGATCTGGTGTTCACCGCATTGCGTGAGGCAGAGGAAGAAATCGGTCTGCCGCCCGGCCTGGTCGAGATCATCGGACCGCTCAGCCCACAGATTTCCAAGCACGGCATCAAGGTCACACCTTACGTCGGCTTCATTCCCGATTTCGTCGAATACAAGCCTAACGATGGCGAGATCGCCGCCGTCTTCAGTGTTCCTTTGGAATTTTTCCGTCAGGACGTCCGCGAGCACACGCACCGCATCGATCACCAGGGGCGCAGTTGGTATGTGCCGAGCTATCGTTTTGGCGAGTACAAAATCTGGGGCCTGACCGCGATCATGATTGTCGAACTGATGAACGTCTTGTTCGACAGTAATATCAGCCTGCACCACCCGCCCAAGTTTTCCGTTGCGATATCGAAGTCCTGATCAACACTTTTTCATACATCAGTGAGCCCCGCGCTCGACCCGCGGCCGCAGAGCCGACCATGAGGAAAACAATATGAAATACCGCCTGGGCAATGCCCGCGTCGAAGCCCATCCGCAAAGCTGGATCGCCCCCACCGCTACATTGATCGGCAATGTCCGTTTGCAAGCCAATGCCAGCGTCTGGTTCGGCGCGGTGCTGCGCGGCGACAACGAACTGATCGACATCGGCGAGAACAGCAACGTGCAGGATGGCACGGTTATGCACACCGACATGGGCTCGCCGCTGACCATCGGCAAGAATGTGACCATCGGCCATAACGTCATGCTGCATGGCTGCACCGTAGGCGACAACACGCTGATCGGCATCAACTCGGTGATCCTCAACGGCGCAAAGATCGGCAAATACTGCATCATCGGCGCCAATGCATTGATCGCTGAAGGCAAGGTAATTCCCGATGGATCATTGGTTATGGGCTCACCGGGCAAGATCGTGCGTGAGCTGACCGACGCGCAGAAAAAAATGCTCGAAGCCAGCGCTGCTCACTACGTTCACAATGCGCAGCGTTACGCACGGGATCTGGCGCCTCAGGAAGATTGATGCCCACCGACCACACAGATGAAATCCTGCCTCACGCCACCCACGAAAAACCCGTGCGCTCGCCTTGCGTGAGCATCTGCGCGCTGGATGAAGCCGACATCTGCGTTGGCTGCCAGCGCACCGTCGCGGAGATCACCAGGTGGGTGCGCATGAGCAACGAAGAGCGGCGCGCCGTGTTGGCGCTCTGCGGCGAACGCGCGCGGGTCGGCGGGTTGATGTTTTCGGTGGGTGGGGATTAGCGCCATTCCCTGTAGGAGCGCCCCCGCAATGGCGTAGGGACAGGTACGTCGATGTTGGATGCCCCACCGCATTCGCTGCCGTCGTAACCTCCGACGTCTCCCACGCAGGCTGTGTAAAAACCTCGACGAAAGATTGAATTGCCCGTTCCTGCGTAAATTCTAAAAAAAGATCGGCCGGTGTGCGGACCTTGAATATACGTAGCGGCGCAATTTACAGTCATTTTTTAATCAGTCACTGAGCTGCTGAGGTTTTCACGCACCCCGCGCAGGTATTGCGGTGTTGGGAGGATGTGCGGCGGCGATCATCGGATCGCCCGTCCGCCGCTACACCCCATTTCCCGACCTTCGTGGTAAATTGCGCGCCTTTCTCCCCTGCGGTTGCTCGCACATGACGGGCTGCCCTCGATATCTGCTCCACGAGGACCTGAGATGACTCAAATCGGAACTCCACTGTCGCCGACCGCGACCCGCGTTTTGCTCTGCGGTTGCGGCGAGCTTGGCAAGGAGGTGGTGATCGAACTGCAACGCCTGGGCGTTGAAGTGATTGCCGTCGACCGTTACGCCAACGCTCCGGCCATGCAGGTCGCGCACCGCAGCCATGTGATCAACATGCTCGACGGCGCCGCACTGCGTGCCGTTATCGAGGCCGAGAAGCCGCATTACATCGTCCCGGAAATCGAAGCCATCGCCACTGCGACACTGGTTGAGCTGGAGTTCGAGGGTTTTACCGTGATCCCGACCGCGCGGGCCGCGCAGCTGACCATGAACCGCGAAGGCATTCGCCGTCTGGCCGCTGAAGAACTGGACCTGCCGACCTCTCCCTACCACTTCGCCGACACCTTCGAGGATTACAGGAAGGCCGTTGAAGACCTGGGCTTCCCGTGCGTGGTCAAGCCGGTCATGAGTTCGTCGGGCAAGGGCCAGAGCCTGCTCAAGACCGAAGGCGATATCCAGAAAGCGTGGGATTACGCGCAGGAAGGCGGGCGTGCCGGTAAAGGCCGTGTGATCATCGAAGGCTTCATTGATTTCGACTACGAAATCACCCTGCTGACCGTGCGTCACGTCGGCGGCACCACCTTCTGTGCGCCGGTCGGCCATCGTCAGGAGAAGGGCGACTATCAGGAATCCTGGCAGCCTCAGGCGATGAGCCCGGTTGCGCTGGCCGAATCCGAGCGTGTGGCCAAGGCTGTCACCGAAGCGCTGGGCGGCCGTGGTCTGTTTGGCGTCGAGCTGTTCATCAAAGGCGATCAGGTGTGGTTCAGCGAAGTGTCGCCGCGTCCGCATGATACGGGTCTGGTGACCCTGATCTCGCAGGACCTGTCGCAGTTCGCGCTGCACGCCCGCGCCATTCTGGGCCTGCCGATTCCATTGATCCGCCAGTTCGGCCCTTCGGCCTCGGCGGTGATTCTGGTGGAAGGCCGGTCGACCCAGACGGCGTTCGCCAATCTGGAGCAGGCCCTGAGCGAGCCCGATACCGCGCTGCGTCTGTTCGGCAAACCGGAAGTCAACGGCCAGCGTCGCATGGGCGTGGCCCTGGCGCGTGACGAGTCCATTGAAGCCGCGCGCCGCAAGGCCACCCGCGCCTCGATGGCGGTGAAGGTACAGTTGTAACACCTTCACGTGATACAAAAACGGCGCCCTCAGGGGCGCCGTTTTTGATTGTGTTCCGCGCTCGCTGTAGGAGCGCGCATTACTCGATCGTATCCAGATCCGCATTGCGCGTTTCTTTCAAGCACAGCACCGCGATCAGGCTCAGCAACGCGGCCGCTGACACATACCCGCCGACCCAGCTCAAGCCGCCCATTTCCACCAGTTGCTGGGCGAAGAATGGCGCCACCGAAGCTCCGACAATGCCGCCGATGTTGTAGGCCGCCGACGCGCCGGTATACCGCACGCGCGTAGGAAACAGCTCCGGCAACATCGCGCCCATCGGCGCGAACGTCACGCCCATGAGAAACAGCTCGATAGACAGAAACAGCGTCACCGCCCAGGTCGTGCCGTGGGTCAGCAGCGGCTGCATCAGAAAGCCCGACAGGATCGCCAGCACGCCACCGATGATCAGCACCGGCTTGCGCCCGAAACGATCGCTCGCCCAGGCCGACAGTGGAGTCGCCAGCGCCATGAACAGCACCGCGAAGCACAGCATGGCGAGGAAGGATTCGCGGCTGTAGCCCAGGGTTTTGACTCCGTAACTCAGGGAAAACACGGTCGATATGTAGAACAGCGCATAGCACACCACCATCGACGCCGCCCCCAGCAGCATCGGCGCCCAATACTGCGCGAACAGCTCGGCGATCGGCATTTTCAGACGTTCATGACGGGCGATAGCCTTGGCGAAAATCGGTGTTTCCTCAAGCTTCAGCCGCACGTAGAGGCCGATCACCACCAGCACAGCGCTGAGCAGGAACGGAATGCGCCAACCCCATGAACGAAATTGCTCGTCGCTCAAGGTCATGGCCAGCGTCAGAAACAGGCCGTTCGCCACGAGGAAACCGATCGATGGGCCAAGCTGCGGAAACATACCGAACCAGGCGCGTTTGCCCTTCGGCGCGTTCTCGGTAGCCAGCAGCGCCGCGCCGCCCCATTCACCACCCAGCCCAAGACCTTGCCCGAAACGCAGCACGCACAGCAGGATAGGTGCCCACGAGCCGATGGCTTCATAGCCCGGCAGCACGCCGATCAGCGTGGTGCAGATGCCCATCAGCAGCAGCGAGGCGACCAGCGTTGACTTGCGCCCAATACGATCACCGAAGTGACCGAACAGCGCCGAACCCAACGGTCGAGCAAGAAAGGCGATGCCGAACGTCAGAAACGCCGACAGCATTTGTGCGGTACTGGAGGTCTGGGGGAAGAAGACCGGCCCGATCACCAGCGCAGCGGCTGTGGCGTAGACGTAGAAGTCGTAAAACTCGATGGCGGTGCCGATAAAGCTCGCAGTGGCGACACGGGTTGCGGAGTTGGCGGGACGTGCCTCGCGCTCTTCGCTCGAGGGGAAAGTGGATGTAGTGCTCATGCGGGTATCCCTGGCAGTCATCTTGCCTGTCAGCGGCAGACGCAAACGTGCTGCGCGTGCTGGGGCAATCGTTAATTATTTTGGGTACAGCGCTGAACAGACTAGCCCGGATGCGGGCGAGGCGACTGGCAATGCTCGGGATGAGAGCGGATCGGATTGTGTAACAACTGCTGCGCTTGGCAATTCTGCGTTAAAAACAGGCGAAAAATGCTCTTTTAGCGAGCTAACTGCTTTTTCGCCTGTTTTTGCCTTGTCTTGCCTTCGCTCGCGCCGTTTTTACACACTCTGGATGCCAGGGGGACCGCGTGAAGACGTCAGGCTGAGTGACTGGCCGACTCACGCATTGTGCGGATAGCACGCGGGGGCGGCGGGGCTGGGTAAGCGACTCGATTATAGGAAGAGCGTCAGCGCAGAAACAAGTGTTTCAAACCGCGCGATGCTTCTTTAAATGACGTCCTTGGTCCGCGTGTTCTGCCACATGAGCACGCGGGTCACTCGATTGTCTTCGGTTTCCAGGGTTTCCAGGCGATACGGCCCGATCTTCAAGCACACCGAGCTGTCGGGAATGGTTTCCAGGGCCTCGGTAATCAAACCGTTGAGGGTCTTGGGGCCGTCGGCAGGCAGGTGCCAGCCCAGGCTCTTGTTGAGGTCGCGGATGGAGGCCGCGCCTTCGACCACCAGCCGTCCGTCCGGCTGCGGGTGAATATGCGGGTTGTCCAGGGATTGCTCGCTTTCGAATTCGCCGACGATCTCTTCGAGAATGTCTTCCAGGCTGACAATACCCTGCACCTCGCCATATTCATCGACCACCACACCCAGTCGTCGCTGTTGCTTGTGGAAGTTCAACAATTGCAGCTGCAGCGGGGTGCTTTCCGGGACGAAGTATGGCTCATAGCAGGCCGCTTTCAGCGCTTGCTTGGTCAGTTGTCCCCGTGGCAACAGGTGACTGATCATCCGCGTGTTGAGCACCCCTTCAACCTGGTTGATGTCGTTGTGATACACCGGTAGGCGGGTATGGCGCGAGATGATGAGCTTGTCGACGATTTCCTCGATGGTATCGTCCAGATTGATGCCGTCCACTTCACTGCGTGGCACAAGGATGTCGTTGACGGTCATGCTGTCCAGTGCATGAATCCCGGAAATGACTCGGGAGCGGCCGAAATGGCTTTCGTTGTCCTGATAGATCGTCGGACCCATATCATCGTCATCGGCAGCGGTATCCGGCCGACGCTTGGACAGGAACGGGCGCAACAGCAGCTTGGCGACGTTCTTATAGACCCAGGTCAAAGGCCGTAGCAGACGCATTGGGATGCGCAACACGTTGTTGCCCAGCAGCACAATGGCTTCAGGCCGACGGGACGCGAGTTTGCGCGGAATGAATTCAGTGACGGTCACCAATACGCTGGCCACGGCGATCCAGGCGATCAGCGGGCCATGGTAGTACCACTGACCGATTGCCAGCAGCGTTGCCAGAACCGTGATCAGGACCTTGAGCAGCGTATTGCCCAAAATCAGGCTGTTGAGGTTGAACGCCAGCACTGGCTTGGGCGGCTCGGTAGAGCGCGGGTTGACGTGCACCGCGCGCAGGTTGTGATGGGCCGCTTCCACCGCAGTGAACAGCGCGGACCCCAGCGTGAGCAGGGCGAGCAGCGCAAGCATCGTGCCGGTGGGCAGGTTATCCATGATCAGTGCCCGTCAGATGTGCAGGATGTATTCGCGTACGAGCTTGCTGCCGAAGTAGGCAAGCATCAACAGCAGGAAGCCGCCCAGGGTCCAGCGGATCGCCTTGTGTCCACGCCAGCCCAGGCGGGTGCGGCCCCATAACAGGACGCTGAACACGATCCAGGCGAGGATCGACAGCAGTGTCTTGTGCACCAGATGCTGCGCGAACAGGTTTTCGACGAACAGCCAGCCGGAAATCAGCGACATCGACAAAAGCGTCCAGCCGGCCCACAGGAAACCGAACAGCAGGCTTTCCATGGTTTGCAGCGGCGGGAAATTCTTGATCAGTCCTGAGGGGTGCTTGTTCTTCAACTGTCGGTTCTGCAATAGCAACAACAGGGCCTGAAAAACTGCGATGGTGAACATGCCGTATGCCAGGATCGACAGCAGAATGTGGCCGATCAGGCCCTGTTCGCCGAGGATGGGCTGGAGTGTACCGCTGGGTGCGAACTGCGCCATCAAGGTCGTCAACAGCCCTAGCGGGAACAGCAGGATCAGCAGGATTTCCACCGGGATGCGAATACACGCCAGCATGGTCACGATGATCACTGCGACGGCGATCAGGCTGGCGGCACTGAAGAAGTCCAGTCCCAGGCCGATCGGGCGTACCAGTTGGCCGAAAAGCGCACTGGCCTGGCAGGTGACAGCAAGAGTGCCGATAAGGCACAGCAGCCATTTATCGGCCTTCTTGCCCTGACGCAGGCGAGTGCCTTGATAGAGAGTCGCAGCGGCGTAAAGCAGGGCGGCGGCGAGGCTGAATAGCAAACTCGGTGACAATGGGAACATAGATCCTGTTGGGCGTGCCCGAAAGCCGCTGAGTTTGGCATAGAACCGACATTGCACGAAAGACCACAGAAGCAGACGTCATGGTGTCCGTGCGGCGGAGTCTTCGCTATAATCCGCGACCTGCTCAAGCCACAGGCTCGCCGAGCGCTGTTCTCTTCTATATATGTAGCGCTTTTTGCGCGTCGTATAGGGGCCTTATACAGCACAGCGCCGCACCAACCGGGGTTCGCACGAACTCAAAGGATCACGCATGTTTGAAAATCTGACAGATCGTCTCTCGCAGACGCTGCGCCAGGTCACCGGCAAAGCCAAGCTGACCGAGGACAACATCAAGGACACTCTGCGTGAAGTGCGTATGGCGCTGCTCGAAGCCGACGTCGCCTTGCCGGTGGTCAAGGAGTTCGTCAATCGCATCAAGGAGCGCGCCGTTGGCACCGAGGTGTCGCGCAGCCTGACGCCGGGCCAGGCGTTCGTGAAGATCGTCCAGGCCGAGCTAGAAGAGATGATGGGGGCGGCCAACGAAGAGCTGACCCTCAACGTCGCGCCGCCGGCGGTCATCCTGATGGCGGGTCTGCAGGGTGCGGGTAAGACCACCACCGCGGGCAAGCTGGCGAAATTCCTCAAGGAGCGCAAAAAGAAAAGCGTGATGGTGGTGTCTGCGGACGTTTACCGTCCTGCAGCGATCAAGCAGCTGGAAACCCTGGCCAACGACATCGGCGTGACGTTCTTCCCGTCCGATATCAGCCAGAAGCCAGTGGCTATCGCAGAAGCAGCTATCAGAGAAGCCAAGCTCAAGTTCATTGACGTCGTGATCCTCGACACCGCCGGCCGTCTGCATATCGACGCCGAAATGATGGGCGAGATCCAGGCGCTGCACGCGGCAGTCAAGCCGGCTGAAACCCTGTTCGTGGTTGACGCCATGACCGGTCAGGATGCCGCCAACACCGCCAAGGCCTTTGGCGACGCGCTGCCACTGACCGGCGTGATTCTGACCAAGGTCGACGGCGACGCCCGAGGCGGTGCTGCATTGTCGGTCCGTGCCATCACCGGCAAGCCGATCAAGTTCATCGGTATGGGCGAGAAGAGCGAGGCGCTGGAGCCGTTCCACCCTGACCGTATCGCTTCGCGCATCCTCGGCATGGGTGACGTGCTTAGCCTGATCGAACAGGCCGAGCAGACCCTCGACAAGGAAAAGGCCGACAAACTGGCCAAGAAGCTGAAGAAAGGCAAGGGCTTCGACCTCGAAGACTTCCGCGATCAGCTGCAACAGATGAAGAGCATGGGCGGTCTTGGCGGCCTCATGGACAAACTGCCGAGCATTGGTGGCGTCAACCTGTCGCAGATGGGTAACGCACAAAGCGCCGCTGAAAAGCAGTTCAAGCAAATGGAAGCCATCATCAACTCCATGACCCCGGCCGAGCGTCGTGACCCTGAGCTGATCAGCGGTTCGCGCAAACGCCGTATCGCCATGGGTTCCGGCACCCAGGTGCAGGACATCGGGCGTCTGATCAAGCAGCACAAGCAGATGCAGAAGATGATGAAGAAGTTCTCGACCAAAGGCGGCATGGCCAAAATGATGCGCGGAATGGGTGGAATGCTGCCCGGCGGTGGCATGCCCAAGATGTGATTTGCAGCGCGCGGGACCCGTTCCGCGCGTCCTTCTTTGGGAAAACCCTCCCACTGGCCTGCTTTGGCAGGCGCTTAATAGTCGTCGATGTTGACGGCTCCTCGGCAAATCTTGATGGCCTTGCGGCTCCTGCCGGAAAAAGTCATTTGCAAAACTCCGGATATTCCTTAGAATATGCGGCCTTTCGGGCACCCATGCCCGCTGTGCATCTTAGATTTGCAGCACCGACTACAGGAACTTTGTTCAATGCTAACAATCCGTCTTGCCCTTGGCGGCTCCAAAAAGCGCCCGTTCTACCACCTGACTGTGACCGACAGCCGTAACCCACGCGACGGTTCGCACAAGGAACAAATCGGTTTCTTCAACCCGGTTGCCCGTGGTCAGGAAATCCGTCTGTCCGTGAACCAAGAGCGCGTAGCCTACTGGCTGAGCGTTGGTGCACAACCTTCTGAGCGCGTTGCTCAGTTGTTGAAGGAATCTGCCAAGGCTGCGGCCTGAGCAATATGAACGCGACGCCAGTTGTTGCTGATGACTTGATCGTTATCGGCAAAATTTATTCTGTTCATGGCGTTCGCGGCGAAGTGAAGGTGTATTCCTTTACTGATCCGACTGAAAACCTGTTGCAGTACAAAACCTGGACGCTCAAGCGCGAAGGCAATGTGAAGCAGGTTGAGCTGGTCAGCGGGCGCGGGAACGACAAGTTCCTGGTCGCGAAGCTCAAGGGTCTCGATGATCGCGAAGAAGCTCGTCTTCTGGCTGGTTATGAGATCTGCGTGCCGCGCAACATGCTTCCTGATCTGACCGACGGCGAATACTACTGGTACCAGCTCGTGGGTTTGAAGGTCATCGATCACCTTGGGCAGTTGCTCGGGAAAATCGATCATCTTCTGGAAACCGGCTCGAACGATGTAATGGTGGTCAAACCCTGCGCAGGCAGTCTGGATGATCGCGAACGCTTGTTGCCCTATACGGAGCAATGTGTGTTGGCCGTCGATCTGGTTGCAGGCGAGATGAAGGTGGATTGGGACGCGGATTTCTAAGCAATGGCTAGCCTGCGCATAGAGGTCATCAGTCTGTTTCCCGAGATGTTTTCCGCCATCAGCGAATACGGCATCACCAGCCGTGCGGTGAAACAAGGGTTGTTGCAGCTCACTTGTTGGAATCCGCGGGACTACACCACGGATCGGCATCACACTGTGGACGATCGCCCGTTTGGCGGTGGCCCTGGCATGGTGATGAAGATCAAGCCTCTGGAAGATGCTCTGGTTCAGGCCAGGCAGGCGGCAGGGGATGCGGCGAAGGTGATTTACCTGTCGCCACAAGGCCGCAAGCTGGATCAGTCTGCGGTACGCGAACTGGCGCAGGAAGAAGCACTTATCCTGATTGCCGGTCGTTATGAAGGCATCGACGAGCGTTTTATTGATACTCATGTCGATGAAGAGTGGTCGATTGGTGACTATGTGTTGTCGGGCGGGGAATTGCCGGCCATGGTCCTGATAGATGCGGTTACGCGACTGCTGCCTGGAGCTTTAGGGCATGTGGATTCCGCGGAGGAAGATTCCTTCACGGACGGTCTGCTGGATTGCCCGCATTACACCCGACCGGAGGTGTATGCGGATCAGCGTGTTCCCGACGTGTTGCTAAGTGGCAATCACGCACACATCCGGCGTTGGCGTTTACAGCAGTCCCTTGGGCGGACCTATGAACGACGCGCCGATCTTCTGGAAAGCCGCTCGCTTTCTGGAGAAGAGAAGAAGCTGCTGGCGGAATATCTCCGCGAGCGGGACGATAGTTAACGTATCGATGGTAAATCCGACTGATTTACCTTAGGAGCACAGCATGACCAACAAAATCATTCTTGCACTCGAAGCAGAGCAGATGACCAAAGAGATCCCTCCCTTTGCCCCGGGCGACACCATTGTCGTTCAGGTGAAAGTGAAGGAAGGCGACCGTTCGCGTCTGCAGGCGTTCGAAGGCGTTGTAATCGCCAAGCGTAACCGTGGTGTGAACAGTGCTTTCACTGTTCGTAAAATTTCCAACGGTGTTGGCGTTGAGCGTACTTTCCAGACCTACAGCCCGCAAATCGACAGCATGGCTGTGAAGCGTCGCGGTGACGTTCGCAAAGCCAAACTGTACTACCTGCGTGACCTGTCTGGTAAAGCAGCTCGCATCAAGGAAAAACTGGTTTAATCCCAGTCTCCGATGCAAGAAAAAGCAGCCTGCGGGCTGCTTTTTTGTTGTCTGCAGAAAAGTTTCCGGAGCTGTCGCGACTATAGATTTATCCGCTACTCACGCGCCGATCACGCATTCCACCGTGGCAGTGAGCTTGCTCACGAACGACATAACACCCACCACAACTGGGTGCCAGGAAGTCAGTCTTCCTGAGCAAGCTCGCTCCCACAGATCAGGCATCTTCCTGATGATTTTGTATCGCTGCGAAGGATGTGAAAGACTGCCTCTCGTTTTCCCCCGCTCAAGCCTGATTCCATGCCTGCTTTAGACCACCCCATGATTGACCGTTTCCTCGATGCCCTGTGGCTGGAGAAGGGGCTGTCGGACAATACCCGGGATTCGTATCGCAGCGACTTGGCGTTGTTCAACGGCTGGTTGCAGGAGCGGGGGATCGAGCTGATGAGCGTCGAGCGCGGGGTGATTTTCGATCATCTTGCCTGGCGGGTAGACAACGGCTACAAGGCGCGTTCTTCTGCCCGATTCCTTTCCGGAGTACGTGGCTTTTATCGCTACTTGCTGCGCGAAAAGCTGATCACGGTCGATCCCACCTTGCAGGTCGACATGCCACAACTGGGCAAGCCGCTGCCCAAATCCCTATCAGAGGCCGACGTCGACGCGCTACTGGCTGCGCCGGATCTAAGCGATGCCATCGGCCAGCGCGACAGAGCCATGCTCGAGGTGCTGTATGCCTGCGGCCTGCGGGTGACAGAGCTGGTCAGTCTGACCCTCGAGCAGGTCAACCTGCGTCAGGGTGTGTTGCGGGTGATGGGCAAGGGCAGCAAGGAACGGTTGGTTCCCATGGGCGAGGAGGCCATCGTCTGGGTCGAACGCTACATGCGTGATGCGCGTCAGGAGCTGCTCAACGGTCGCCCCAGCGATGTGCTTTTCCCAAGTCTGCGCGGCGAACAGATGACCCGCCAGACCTTCTGGCACCGCATCAAGCTTCAGGCCAAGGTCGCCGGGATCGGCAAGTCGCTGTCGCCACACACCTTGCGCCACGCCTTTGCCACTCACCTGCTCAACCACGGCGCCGATCTTCGGGTCGTACAGATGCTGCTGGGGCACAGCGATTTGTCCACCACGCAGATCTATACCCACATCGCCCGAGCCCGACTACAGGATCTGCACGCGAAACATCATCCGCGCGGGTAATCCGGCGGCAGGAATTTACGACGAGTCTTACATCAGTCGGCGTCGGCCTCGCGAGCCTTATGTGATAGGCTTTGCCGGTTTCGCAGATTGGAGCGTCGAAAACCTCCCGGCACGCTCGTGTCCGACGGTTTCATTCACGCTCGTCTGCCCACCGCTCGAGGAGTTTTCATGCGCGTGACTCGTTTTATCGGTGCTGCCCTGGTAGCGCTGGCCAGCACTTTCACTCTGTTCGCCCACGCCGACGAGGCGTCCGACAAGGCCATCCGCAAGACCCTGGAGTCGCTGAACCTGGAAATTCCGGTCGAGAGCATTTCCAGCAGCCCGCTCAATGGTCTGTACGAAGTCAATCTGAAGGGCGGTCGCGTGCTGTACGCCAGCGCGGACGGCCAGTTCGTCATGCAGGGCAACCTCTATCAGATTCAAGGCGGCAAGCCAGTCAACCTGACCGAAAAGGTCGAGCGTCAGGCGATCTCGAAAACCATCAACGGCATCCCGACGGCAGAAATGGTGGTCTATCCGGCGGTTGGCGAAACCAAATCGCACATTACAGTCTTCACCGATACCACCTGCCCGTATTGCCACAAGCTGCACGGCGAAGTGCCTGAGCTGAACAAACGCGGCATCGAAGTGCGTTATGTGGCCTTCCCGCGTCAGGGCCTGGGCTCGCCAGGTGACGAACAGCTGCAGGCGGTGTGGTGTTCCAAGGATCGTCGCGACGCGATGGATCGCATGGTCGATGGCAAGAACATCAAGGCGCCAAAATGCGATAACCCGGTCACCAAGCAGTTCGAAATCGGCCAGGCGATCGGGGTCAACGGCACGCCAGCCATCGTTCTGGCGGACGGTCAGGTGATTCCGGGCTACCAGCCGGCGCCGCAAGTTGCCAAACTGGCACTCAGCGCCAAGTAATTTCTGCTCGTCGCGGCCATGTCTGCGACGGGCGTTGAAGCGCCGCCGCTGTCGGTGCTTCATCAATAGCGAGCCGCATCCACTGCGGCTGTTTTCACGGCCGGCCTCGCGTCGGCCGTTTTATGGGGAGTTCATAGTGAAACCGGTCAAAGTAGGCATCTGTGGGCTGGGTACTGTCGGTGGCGGTACCTTCAATGTGCTAAAGCGTAACGCCGAGGAAATTGCCCGCCGTGCCGGGCGTGGAATCGAAGTGGCGCAAATTGCCGTGCGTAGACCAAACCCCAATTGCCAGATTACCGGTACCCCGACCACCACCGACGTTTTCGAGGTGGCCAGCAACCCTGAAATCGACATCGTTATCGAACTGATCGGCGGCTACACCGTCGCCCGCGAACTGGTGCTCAACGCCATCGAAAACGGCAAGCACGTGGTCACCGCCAACAAGGCGCTGATCGCCGTCCACGGCAACGAAATCTTCGCAAAGGCCCGTGAGAAGGGCGTCATCGTGGCCTTCGAAGCTGCAGTCGCCGGCGGTATTCCGGTGATCAAGGCGATTCGCGAAGGCCTGGCTGCCAACCGCATCAACTGGGTCGCCGGCATCGTCAATGGCACTGGCAACTTTATCCTGACCGAAATGCGCGAAAAGGGCCGTACCTTCCCTGACGTGCTGGCCGAAGCGCAGGCGCTGGGCTATGCCGAAGCCGATCCGACCTTCGACGTCGAAGGCATCGATGCTGCGCACAAGCTGACCATTCTGGCGTCGATCGCGTTCGGTATTCCCCTGCAGTTCGACAAGGCCTACACAGAAGGCATTACCAAACTGACCACCGCCGACGTCAACTACGCCGAAGCGCTGGGCTATCGCATCAAGCACCTGGGCGTTGCGCGCAGTACATCGGCCGGTATCGAACTGCGTGTTCACCCGACCCTGATCCCGTCGGATCGTCTGATCGCCAACGTCAACGGCGTGATGAACGCGGTGATGGTCAACGGCGATGCGGCCGGTTCGACCCTGTTCTACGGTGCTGGTGCCGGCATGGAGCCGACCGCTTCTTCGGTCGTCGCTGACCTGGTCGATGTCGTTCGCGCCCTGACCACCGACCCGGAAAACCGCGTTCCGCACCTGGCATTCCAGCCGGACTCGCTGTCGGCTCACCCGATCCTGCCGATCCAGGAATGCGAGAGTGCCTACTACCTGCGCATTCAGGCCAAGGACCACCCGGGCGTGCTGGCCCAGGTGGCGAGCATCCTGTCCGAGCGCGGGATCAACATCGAGTCGATCATGCAGAAGGAAGTCGAAGAGCAGGACGGCCTGGTGCCGATGATCCTGCTGACCCACCGCGTGGTCGAGCAACGCATGAACGACGCCATCGAAGCACTGGAAACCTTGCAGGACGTGGCTGGGCCGGTGGTTCGCATTCGCGTCGAACACCTGAACTAAAAGCAGCGGTGAGCCTCAAGCGGCAAGCTGCAAGTAAAGCAAAACCACATCGCGGCGAGCTTCACGCTGCGGGCGGCAGGCAAAAGCTGGATCGCTTTGACTTGTCGCTTGTAGCTCGAAGCTCGCAGCTCGAACCGAAGGTTTGAAAAATGCGTTATATCAGTACTCGCGGCCAGGCGCCGGCCCTGAATTTCGAAGACGTGCTGCTCGCCGGCCTCGCCACCGATGGCGGCCTGTACGTTCCCGAGAACCTGCCACGTTTCACTCAGGAAGAGATCGCTTCCTGGGCTGGCCTGCCTTATCACGAGCTGGCGTTTCGCGTGATGCGCCCGTTCGTCACCGGCAGCATTCCGGACGCTGACTTCAGGAAAATTCTCGAAGAAACATACGGCGTGTTCGCCCACAGCGCCGTCGCGCCGCTGCGTCAGCTGAACGGCAACGAATGGGTTTTGGAGCTGTTCCACGGTCCGACCCTGGCGTTCAAGGACTTTGCCCTGCAACTGCTCGGTCGCCTGCTGGACTACGTGCTGGAGAAACGCGGCGAGCGCGTGGTGATCGTCGGCGCGACGTCCGGTGACACCGGCTCGGCGGCTATCGAAGGCTGCCGTCGTTGCGAAAACGTCGACATCTTCATCCTGCACCCGAACAATCGTGTATCGGATGTTCAGCGCCGTCAGATGACCACGATCTTCGGTGACAACATCCATAACATCGCCATCGAAGGCAACTTCGATGACTGCCAGGAAATGGTCAAGAACAGCTTCGCCGACCAGAGCTTCCTGAAAGGTACGCGCCTGGTGGCGGTGAACTCGATCAACTGGGCGCGGATCATGGCCCAGATCGTCTACTACTTCCATGCAGCATTGCAGTTGGGCGGTCCTGCGCGTTCGGTTGCGTTCTCGGTTCCGACTGGCAACTTCGGCGACATTTTCGCCGGTTACCTGGCGCGCAACATGGGCCTGCCGATCAGCCAACTGATCGTGGCGACCAACCGCAACGACATCCTGCACCGCTTCATGAGCGGCAACCAGTACGTCAAGGAAACCCTGCACGCCACGCTGTCGCCGTCCATGGACATCATGGTGTCGTCGAACTTCGAGCGTCTGCTGTTTGACATGCACGGTCGCAATGGCGCAGCAATCGCGGGTCTTATGGAAAGCTTCAAGCAGGGCGGCGGTTTCAGCGTCGAAGAAGACCGCTGGACCGAAACCCGCAAGTTGTTCGATTCCCTGGCGGTGAGCGACGAGCAGACCTGCGAAACCATCGCCGAAGTTTTCGCCAGCACCGGTGAAGTGCTTGACCCACACACCGCCATTGGCGTGAAAGCGGCCCGTGACTGCCGTCGCAGCCTGGACACCCCGATGGTGATTCTGGGAACCGCGCATCCGGTCAAATTCCCGGAAGCCGTGCAAAAGGCCGGTGTAGGAAAAGCGCTGGAACTGCCTGCACATTTGTCTGATTTGTTCGAGCGCGACGAGCGTTGCACCGTTCTGCCTAACGACCTGAAAGCCGTGCAGGCCTTCGTCAGCCAGCACGGTAATCGCGGCAAGCCCCTCTGACAGTATCGCCGTGTAACAACTTTAGGCCCGCCCTTCGGCGGGCCTTCTTGTTCCCGCGTGCCACACTTGCCCAATATTTCTGATTTTCGCGGACAAACAGGTGGCGGTAGACAACATGAACATGGACACGCAAGGAATGCCCGTCCAGACCAGAATCCTTCGATACATGCTGTGCGCAATGGTGCTGCTGGCGTGTGTCTGGAACCGAACAGGCCAGGGGGCGGAAAATCTGCCGTTCGTTCTGGGCGCGCCGTTTCTGAGCCAGGAGGCGTTGCAGCTCGACAGGGCTGATCGTCAGTGGCTGGACGAGCACAGACGGCTTCGGGTCGGCATTTCGATCTCCGATTACGAACCCATCGACATCACCAGCGATCGCAATCGCTATCAGGGCCTGAGTGCCGATTATCTGAGCCTGATCAGCGCCAAGCTCGGCATCCCCGTACGCGTCTCGGGATTTGCCAAGCGCGAGCAGGCGGTCGCGGCATTGCTTTCGGGCGAAGTCGATTTATTGAGCACTGCCAGTGGCTACGAACGGGGGATGTCGGGACTGGCGTACACCCGCGACTATCTCTCGGACCGCTCGGTCGTGGTGGGACGCGGTGACGATCAGAGTCTCTCGACATCCCTTTCCGGCAAGCGCATCGCCTTGCTCGATGGCTACGCCGATGCCGACGTCGTGCATCGCGCCTATCCAGCCAGCGAAGTCATATTGGCACCGACGCTGTTCAGCGCGATGGAGGCCCTGGCGCAGGGTGATGTCGACGCCTTCGTCGGCAATGAAGTGATCGCGCGCTCCTACAATGCACTTCGACCTTATCTGGGTCTGCAGATCAGGTTCGAGAGCCTGTTGCCCCCGGGTGGTTTCGCTTTTGCTACGCGCGAGGATGACGCGAGGTTGCTGGCGTTGCTGGACCGGGCGCTGGGCGATCTGGATGATTCGGTCAGCCGGGAAATTCAAGGGCGCTGGACGGTCGGCCTCGGCGCAGATGTCGAGGGCCAGCGGATCCGGCTCAGTGGGGACGAGCGGCAGTGGGTAAGCCGACACTCTCAGGTCACGGTCGCCTCTACTCTGCATCCGCCCTACATTTACCAGGATGCGAGCGGCCATTGGCGCGGACTGAATATCGACATCCTCAACCGCATTTCGCGCATGACCGGGCTCAAGTTCGTGCATCAGGTCATTCCTTCAACACAAGCGGCGCTGGACACCCTGGCTTCAGGGGCAGCCGATATGAACACCACCCTTGCTGAAACCCCTGAACGCAGGGCCTTCCTGAACTTCAGCTATGCCTACGGCGGCAACAATTGGGTCTACGTGATCCGCGCGGATAATCAGGCACCGGTGAGTCTGGCCGATATGTCTGGAAAGGTGCTCGCGATGCCGGCACGCCACGCGCTGCTGGAGTTCATTCGCACCCGCTATCCGAACGTGCAGATACGGCTCGTGCCGACCTACGCAGATGCTCGCCGATTGGTGGAAACGGGCCAGGCCGAAGCGACCATTCAGAACGAGGCGGGGGCCTGGCTGCATCCGCCAGGCGAACTGAAGGTCGGGCGCAGCGTGGAGGGCAAATGGTCGCCCGACCGTTTCGCCGTGATCAAGACCGAGCCCGAGCTCTTGAGCATTCTCAACAAGGCACTGGATGAGTTTCCGGTCGCAGAGATGCGGGCTATCCGCATGAAGTGGCTGGGCGGCATGATGACCCAACCGACGTTCTTGCAACGTATTCCCGACTGGGTCTATTGGCTGATGACGGTGGCGCTCCTGGTGGGGCTGGTATCGCTTGTCTGGAGCAGCCGCCTCAAGTTGCAGATCAATCACCGGCTGCGCGCCGAGGCGCAGCTCAGCGATCAGTTGGCGTTCAAGCGGGCATTGCTCGATGGCATTCCCAATCCTATCTACGTTCGCGATCTCCAGGGGCGGCTGGTCTCGTGCAACCGCAGCTACGAGGAAAGCTTCGGCATCAGTTATGAGCAGATGAACGGCCGGCGTCTGATCGACGTCGACCTCATTCCTCGGGACATTGCCGAGCGCATGCACGCCGATTACATCTCTCTGCTGCAGACGCAGGAGCCGGTTTTTGCTGACCGCAGCATGGTGCTTTCCGGTCGTCCTATCGAAGCCTGGCAGTGGACCGTGCCGTTCTATAGCGCGGACGGTCAACTGCAAGGGCTGCTTGGCGGCTGGGTCGATATCACTGAGCGCAAACGGCTGGAGCATGAACTGACTCAAGCCCAGCAACAGGCAGAACAGGCGAATCGGGCCAAGAGCACGTTTCTGGCCAACATGAGCCACGACATTCGTACGCCGATGGCGGCCATCGTCGGTTTGCTGGAGCTTGAACGAGAACGCACACGAATGCGTGGCGAAACGCCGTCCGAAGGGCTGGAGGTCGCCCACCGTTCGGCAAGGGAACTGGTGGAGCTGATCGGTGAGAGCCTCGATCTGGCGAAGATCGAGTCGGGACAGTTGCAACTGTCGACGGTGGTCACCACCTTGCAGCCGCTGCTTGACGGCGTCTATCAGCTATTCGAGGTACAGGCGCAGGAGCGCGGCCTGCAATTCACGCTGCAGACTGGACCGCGGGTCGCAGAGGCTTACTGGATAGATCCGATGCGTCTGCGGCAAATCCTGCACAACCTGATCAGCAATGCACTGAAGTTCACCGCCGAGGGCTCGGTGACGATTGATGTCAGCACTCGCCCCGGCGGCCAGACCCCGCCGGGGCTGCGCTTCGAGGTCGTCGACACCGGCATTGGCATGAACCCGGAGCAGCAGGCGCGTCTGTTTCAGCCATTCGCCCAGGCCGATGAGCAGACCGCAGGGCAGTTCGGTGGTAGCGGTTTGGGGCTCAGCATCTGTAAGCAACTGGTGGAGTTGATGGATGGGCAGATCACCCTTGTCAGCGCGCCGGGCAAGGGTACTCACGTCACTTTCGACTTGCCGGTGATCGCGGCAGAGACTTCGGTCACACCACAGCCACTGCCGGATCGACCGAGGATAGCCGAGACGGCGCTACGCATTCTGGTGGCCGATGATCTGTCGGCCAATCGCCTGGTGCTGACCGGGCAATTGGAACTGCTCGGGCATCAGGTCACAGTCGTCGACAGCGGGGCGGCGGCGCTGGAGGCTTGGCGCAATGGTTATTTCGATGCGCTGATCACCGACTGCAACATGCCGGGCATGGACGGTTATGAACTGACCCGCACGTTGCGCGCCATCGAGCGGCTAGAGCAATGCGTGGCGCGTCCGATCATCGGCTATACCGCCAACGCCATGCACGAGGAGCGTGCCCGCTGTGAAGAGGCGGGAATGGACGCCTTGCTGATCAAACCGGTGTCGTTGGCGCAATTGGCTGAAAAGCTCGAAGAGGTCGTGACCCCGGTGGGGCCTGACACACGACAGTTCGACGTTCAGGCCCTGCATCACATGACCCAGGCCAATGAAGCGCAAATCCAGAAAATGCTTGCCGAACTGTGGAAAAACCTGCGTCAGGAGCGGCAAGTCCTTGAGCCTGCCATCGTTGCGCGGGACTGGAAAACCTTGAGCGCCAGCCTCCACCGGCTCAAGGGCGTGGCCTGCCTGATCGATGCCGTGCCATTGGCCAAGGCCTGTGCGCAACTGGACAGCGATGTGCGCGCAACTCCAGATGGGGTCAACAGCGCATGGCAGGCGCTGGACACCTCGATGCAGGCGCTGAGCCTGGCGCTGGAAACCCATCTGGACGAGGTGCCCACGCTTTAAGACGTGTCCTATGGAATGCAGTTGGCCTGATCTTTAGAGTGCGGATCCCGAAGTCGAGTCAGGCTTCGACTGCAGAGGGTTCAGCGTGCGTTCGCTCAAGGTTCTGATACTCGAAGACGATCCGTTCCAGTTGATGGCGTTGCATCAGATGCTCAACGCCAATCAGGTGTTCGAGGTCCTGACGGCGATCAGCGTTGAAACGGCGCTGCGCGCGCTGGAGCGCCAAGGTCCGGTGGACATCGCCATTTGTGACCTGCAGATGGACGGCGATGATGGTCTTTCGCTGATTGGGCACCTCGCTGCGACCAGCCTGGCACAGGCGGTGATCATTCTCAGCAGCGCCGAAGCGTCGGTACTCGACGGCGCGGCGCAATTGGCCCGGCAGCAAGGGATCAACGTGCTGGGCGTTTTGCAGAAGCCGGCCTCGGTGACGGCCATTGGCGAACTGCTGAGCGAGTGGCTGGCGCTGGTCGAGATGCCTGGGAGTGCGAGTCGGAGCACGACCTCGGAACTGCCCGCGTTGCCGCCGCTGGATGCCACTCACGACTATGGCGCCGAGTGGATCGCTTACTTCCAGCCCAAAGTAGGGCTGGACGGCGAACTGAGCGGGGTTGAATTACTGGCCCGCTGGCAGCATCCCAGCCTCGGCTTGCTGGCACCGGGCCTATTCTTGCCGCGCCTGGAGCAGGCTGGGCTGATGCCGAACCTTACCTGGCACATGCTTGAATTGGCGCTTAGCCTGTCCTATCGGTTGTTGCTGGCCCGTGGTCGCGCATTGCCGGTGGCTGTGAACATTCCCCCCCAGATGCTCGATCAGGCCGATTTCGTACCACGCTTGCTGTTGCTGCTGGAGCGTTTCCCGGTTCGGCCGCATATGTTGACTCTGGAAGTGGTCGAGCAATCGGCGCGGCAGATGGCTGTGGTGCAGTTCGAGAACCTGCTGAGGCTGCGCATGGCCGGTTGCCGATTGTCCATTGATGACTTCGGAACAGGCGCGTCGAATATCCAGCGGCTTCTGGAGTTGCCATTCAGTGAGCTGAAAATACCGGCGGAATTCGTCCGTGGCATGGCCGACGACAGACGCAAATCGGCGGTGGTCGGCGGCGCGTTGTTCATGGCGCAGAAAATGGCCCTGAACGTGGTGATCGAAGGCGTCGAGACGCGTGAAGACTATGAAGCGGTGTCGATGCTGGGGAGCCCGGCGATTCAGGGCTATTTCATCGCCCGACCCATGAGCGAAGCCGATTTGCTCAACTGGCTGGACGAGCTGGAGCATCACCCGGAGCGAGTGTTGGGGTTCCGGGCGGTCAAGCCAGACCGTGCTCCTGCAGGTAGATGAACAGCGCCGCGTCGTTCGCCAACCCTAGTTTGCGCATGGCACTGACCTTCTGCGCGCTGACCGTCTGCTTGCTGCGATGAAGGTGCGCGGCGATGGTGCCCACCGCATTGCCCGCAGCGATCAGACGGATGACTTCCAGCTCGCGGGGTGACAGTTCTTCCAGCGCGACCAACGTGCCGGAGCCATGATCGGTCGCTTCCAGCAACATGCGCTGCACGGAATCGGCGATGAAGGGCTTGCCGCTACTTATGCGGTCGATGGCGGCGGGCAGTTCGTCCGCCATGCTGGCCTTGCTCAGCAGCCCGTCGACGTGCAGCGCGAGCATCGAGCGAAACAACCCGGCGTTGTTGAGCATGGTTACCACGATGATCGGCAGCGCCGGGTGCTCGCGGCGGATACGCTCGAGCAGGCGCAAACCATCGTTCTGATCCTGAACGGGCATCATGAAATCAGTGATCAGCAGGTCACACGGCCCATTCCTGAGGGCCTCCAGCAGTTCATCCGGCGCACTGGCCTGGGCAATCACCCTGGCGTGCGGGCGCTGCTCGATCACCACCTTCAGGCCGATCAGGAAGATCGGATGGTCATCGGCCAGGATCACGCGCAACGTTTTGTCGTCGGCTGCCATGCTGGCGCCTCCTCTGGATGAAATTCGGACGCGTTCTAAATGTTTCGCGATGGCACTGGCTCAGACTCACACGCCTTGTCCATGAAACGGAAAGTTACCGATGAACACCTTCAAGCAACACAGAGCGTGTCGGGCAGAACGTGTCGGTTCTGCAGTACCGGCCAGCGTTTCTGTGGCGCGGCTCACGCCTTGCCGCTATTCGGTGCGCCAAGCCATCCGCGACTATCGCCATATCCAGAACGACGATGGCAACCAGATTTCATCTGCCATGGTCCAAGTCTTCGGCTGACGCGAAAGCGCTCATCACGCTCAGGCTGATGCTTAGCAAGACTGAACGCTGCCTGTCACATTCGGCAGGCACGCTCCCAGGACGGGCTGCAGCAATACCTGGTTCACGGCGAAAACTGGCTGCAAAAAGAACTTTCCGCTGTGGGCGACGGTCATTGATAAGCACCTTTGCATTCAAACTGTTGAGTGGTGATCCGGATGGAAAATATCAGCTTATTGCTAAGTGAAGCACTGGCACCTTATCAGGCAAGCCTGGGAGCTGCCGGTGTTAATGGTGAGCGTCTGGTGACGTTGAGAAATGCAGCCGGTGCGATCGTGATCGAACGTGTCTATTCCGCTGCTCAGTTATGCGACAAGCGCCAGCTGACCGATGTGGTTGACGGGCTTCACCGCGATTTGATGGTTGCCGAAGGGCGAATCGAGCCTTGTGTCATCGCCGCCATGCGCAATGCCGCTCAGGCAGCAGCGTTTGCCGTTGGTCGCGGTTTTGTGTGAGTGTCGGGGAACCTTATTGGTTAAGTAGGCTCGTATCCATTACGGCAGGCGCAGGCATTGTGCTCCGGTGTTTATGCTGCCTGTCGTACGGGTCCAAGATGGACCACGGTTGACCCCGAGTAGTCTCCCCGCTGCTCGGGGTTTCTTTTTGCCTCGCATTTTTCACTTCTGCGGCTCATCGAAAAACGATCGGGCGTCGCGCAGATATTCCTGCCTGTTGACCATCCAGTCGGCATAAAACGAAATCAGTTTGGTCCTGCGCAGTACACGCATCTCGCGGTTGATGATGCTGATGGCTTCGCGGCCTTTATCGGTCTTCGAGCAGCCGATGTGGGCGAACTGGTACTTGGAGGTGTCCTTGACCGGGAAAAACTCCAGCTCCTCCACCGGGATGCCTTGCTGCTGGGCGTGATAGAGGGCCTCTGGCCAGTAACTGATGATCGCCTGGAAGCGATCCAGACGCTCCATCTGCAACATGCTGCCTACCGCCGCGTTGCCGTAATGCAGGATCAGGTTGTCGGGCTGGGTGGTGTTGTGCAGGATCTTGTCGATCACCGGGCCGTAACTGCGCTCGGCGACGATGCCGGTCTTGACCGTGTTACTGGCCATCAGCGCGGCCAGGTCCAGATGCCCGTCCTGACTGAGGAAGGGCGCGAAAATCCCGTGGTTGCTGCGTTCGATGGTCACGCCGTTGCCGGGCGTGGCGTAGGTGGGAATCGAAAACAGAATGGTTTTCTCGCGCTCTGGCGTCCACAGCAGGGTCGGGTCGCAGGCGAACAGATCCGGGTCCTGTAGCATCTGCGTCCCGCGCGCGCGGTTGACGTGCATGATCTGGTGGTCGTATTCCGGCATTCGCGCGATCAGTTCCGGCATTAGTCGGTCAATGGCGCCCTGGCCGGTTTGCGGGCCGGTGAAGATCGTCAGCGGTGGGAAGTCGCGCAGCAGCCAGGTAAGCGTTTCCCTCGCATATGCGGCCCCCGGCATTGTGCTCAAGGCCGAGGTGAGGAGCAGGACCAGTAGCCTGATGATGTGGAGTCGCGAGTAACGATTGACCATCCGTCGATGTAAATCCCGAAAAAACTGGCTGAGGCCGCCACAACCACGACCGTATGGGTCTGATTTCGCAGCGCGCCGCTGTGTGAACTTCATGCTAGAGGATCTCGAATTAAGGTATCGGCGTTGTGAATCATTTGTTTAACACTCGTCACCTTGCGATGAGTAAAGCACCGCGACGAAGACGCGCACGTTGAAATTGCCTCTGCGCCCGATCAATCATCGAGTTCGGTCGTTCAACTCGTGCGCATCGGTTAGACTTGGCGCCTTTCCCGTCTTTAGAAGCCCGTTCATGGCCCAGCCGTCCACGACCTACAAATTCGAACTGAACCTCACCGACCTTGATCGCGGGGTTTATGAAAACGTCAAACAGACCATCGCTCGCCATCCATCGGAAACCGAAGAGCGCATGACCGTGCGCCTGCTGGCCTACGCGTTCTGGTACAACGAGCAGCTTTCGTTTGGCCGCGGTCTGTCGGACGTCGACGAGCCGGCGCTGTGGGAAAAAAGCCTGGATGACCGCGTTCTGCACTGGATCGAAGTCGGCCAGCCGGATGCCGATCGCCTGACCTGGTGCTCCCGTCGCACCGAGCGCACTAGTCTGCTGGCCTACGGCAGCCTGCGCGTATGGGAGGGCAAGGTCATCCCGGCGGTGAAGAACCTGAAGAACGTCAACATCGCCGCCGTGCCCCAGGAAGTGCTGGAGACGTTGGCCAAGGATATGCCCCGCGTCATCAAGTGGGACGTGATGATCAGCGAAGGCACAATTTTCGTGACTGACGATCGTGGCCAGCACGAAGTGCAATTGCAGTGGCTCGCCGGTGAGCGCGGCTGATCGCCAACGCCTCGCCGCGCAAGACTGACTCAGCTCCAACCGAACACATCAGCGGAACCCGCATGCGCATCGAATCACGCCAGTTGCCCGACACCTTGCCCTTTCTGGGCGATTTGCCGCCCCTGTTGACCCGTTTGTACGCCGCTCGCGGGGTGCTGTCGCAGGACGAGCTGGACAAGGGCCTGGCACGCTTGATCCCGTATCAACAGCTCAAGGGCATCGATGCAGCGGTGGACTTGCTGGTCACTGCGCTGCAGCAGGGTCAACGCATTCTGATCGTCGGCGATTTCGATGCCGACGGCGCCACCGCCAGTACGGTCGGGGTGCTGGGCCTGCGTTTGCTCGGTGCCGCGCACGTTGATTATCTGGTGCCGAACCGCTTCGAGTATGGCTATGGCCTGACCCCGGAGATCGTCAAGGTCGCCCTCGAGCGTCAGCCTGACCTGCTGCTGACCGTCGACAACGGCATTTCCAGTGTCGAAGGCGTAGCCGCCGCCAAGGCCGCGGGTTTGCAGGTACTGGTCACCGATCACCACTTGCCGGGCCACGAACTGCCCGCCGCCGACGCCATCGTCAACCCCAACCAGCCGGGCTGTAACTTTCCGAGCAAGGCGCTGGCCGGTGTCGGCGTGATCTTCTACGTGCTGATGGCCCTGCGTGCGCGTTTGCGCGATATCGGCTGGTTCGAGGCCAACGGTCGCGCGCAGCCCAATCTCGGCGAATTGCTGGATCTGGTAGCGCTGGGCAGCGTTGCCGACGTGGTGCCGCTGGACGCCAACAACCGCATTCTGGTGCATCAGGGCCTGATGCGTATCCGTGCCGGCCGCGCTCGTCCCGGTCTGCGCGCGATTCTGGAAGTCGCTCGTCGTGAGCCGTCGCGCATTACCTCCACCGACCTTGGTTTTATCCTCGGTCCGCGCCTGAATGCTGCCGGGCGGCTGGATGACATGAGCCTGGGTATCGAATGCCTGCTGTGCGATGACGAGACGCTGGCGCGGGAAATGGCCGTGCAACTGGACGAGCTGAATCAGGACCGCAAATCCATCGAGCAAGGCATGCAGCGCGAGGCGTTGGCGCAACTGAAGGATCTGCCCGTCGAGTCGATGCCGTTCGGTCTGTGCCTGTATGAAGCCGAATGGCACCAGGGCGTGATCGGCATTCTCGCCTCGCGTCTGAAAGAGCGCTATCACCGGCCGACCATCGCCTTCGCCAGTGCGGGGGAGGGCGTGTTGAAGGGTTCGGCGCGTTCGGTGCCGGGTTTCCACATTCGCGATGCGCTGGATGCGGTGGCGGCCAGGCACCCCGAGCTGATCAGCAAGTTCGGCGGCCACGCGATGGCGGCCGGGCTGTCGCTGCCGGCGGAGAATTTTCCGGCGTTCGCGCAAGCGTTCGATGCCCAGGTGCGGCGCCAGCTCACCGAAGAAGACCTGACCGGCCGCCTGCTGTCCGATGGCACACTGGCCGTCGAAGAGTTTCACCTGGAACTGGCGCGGGCGCTGCGCAATGCCGGGCCTTGGGGGCAGCACTTTCCGGAGCCGCTGTTCCATGGGGTGTTTCAGTTGGTGGAGCAGCGCGTGGTCGGCGAGCGCCACTTGAAGATGGTGCTCAAGACCGAATGCGGCACGGTGAAGCTCGACGGCATCGCCTTTGGCGTCGATCGAGATGTGTGGCCCAACCCGACCGTTCGCTGGGTCGAGCTGGCCTACAAGCTTGACCTGAACGAGTTTCGCGGCAATGAAACCGTGCAGCTGATGGTGGCGCATATTTCGCCGCGCTGAGCGTCGAGGCACGTGACAGCAGGAACCGCCACCTCTGCTGGGTTGTCGACTAGGCTCTAGGTTCATCAAAACGGAACCTTCTACTCGACCTCAGAGGTGCCCATGAGCCTGCTGCTTGAACCCTACACCCTGCGCCAACTGACCCTGCGTAATCGCATAGTGGTTTCGCCGATGTGTCAGTACTCCTGTAAAGATGGATTAGCCAATGACTGGCACCTGGTCCATCTGGGCAGTCGAGCCGTGGGTGGCGCCGGGCTGATCTTCACCGAGGCCGCCGCCGTGACTCAGGACGGCCGCATCACCCCGGAAGACCTCGGCATCTGGAACGATGACCAGATCGAACCCCTGCAACGTATCACCCGCTTTATCACCGCCCAGGGCGCCGTGGCCGGTATCCAGCTGGCCCATGCCGGGCGAAAGGCGAGCACCTGGCGCCCGTGGCTGGGCAAGCAGGGCAGCATCCCGGCGGATCAGGGTGGCTGGACGCCGTGGGGGCCGTCAACGATTGCCTTCGATCCGAAACACACACTGCCAACGGCGTTAGACGAGGGGCAGATCAATGGCGTGATTCAGGCCTTTGTCGCCGCGGCCAAACGCGCGTTGACGGCGGGCTTCAAAGTGGTGGAAATCCACGCGGCCCACGGTTATCTGCTGCATCAGTTCCTCTCGCCATTGAGCAACCAACGGCAGGATCAATACGGTGGCTCGTTCGAGAACCGCATTCGCCTGACGCTGGAGGTCACCAAGGCGGTGCGCGAAGTCTGGCCGCAGGAATTGCCGCTGTTCGTGCGCGTGTCGGCAACCGACTGGGTGGAAGATGGCTGGAATCCCGATGAGACTGTCGAACTGGCCAGGCGCCTGAAAACCCTGGGTGTGGATCTGGTGGACGTGTCATCGGGTGGTACGGCAGCCAATGCGGAAATCCCGGTCGGGCCAGGCTACCAGACCGAATTCGCCGGGCGAGTACGCAGCGAGTCGGGCATCGCAACGGGGACAGTGGGCATGATCACCGAACCGTATCAGGCCGACACCATTCTGCGCACCGGTCAGGCCGATTTGATCCTGCTGGCGCGGGAGCTGTTGCGCGACCCGTACTGGCCACTGCATGCCGATGACGACCTGGGCGGACGCCAGGCCGTATGGCCTGCGCAATATCAACGCGCCACCCATCGCGATCAACCGATTCATGAGTCGGATTTGCGGGATTAATCGCTGCTCAATGTGGCCGTGTTCTTCATGACACGCCCCCATACAAAACAGCACGGCTTGCCAGCGGCGGCAGCGGAATCGCTGCTGCCGGCAAGCCGGGCTGCTACGGATATTTGCCCCCCTCCTCAGTGCTTGAACATCACATGCCGCACGGTGGTGTAGTCCTCCAGGCCGTACATCGACATGTCTTTGCCGTAGCCCGACAATTTTTGGCCACCGTGGGGCATCTCGCTGACGAGCATGAAGTGCGTGTTCACCCAGGTGCAGCCGTATTGCAGGCGTGCCGAGAGGCGGTGGGCGCGGCCGACGTCCTGGGTCCAGACCGACGAGGCCAGGCCGTAATCGGAGTCATTGGCCCAACCCAGTACCTGCGCTTCATCTTCAAACCGGGTCACCGACACCACGGGTCCGAACACTTCACGGCGCACGATTTCATCGTCCTGCTGGGCGTCGGCGATGACTGTGGGCTGGAAGAAGAAACCGTCGCCGTCGATGGCTTTGCCGCCAGTGATCAGGCGGGTATGGGACTGAGCGACGGCGCGCTCGACGAAGCCTGTCACACGATCGCGATGCTGAGCAGTGATCAGCGGGCCAAGTTCGGTTTCAGGGTCATCCTGCGACCCGACCTTGAGGGTGCTGACCGCCTCTCCGAGTTTCTGCACGAACTGCTCGTAAATGCCTTTCTGCGCATAGATGCGGCAGGCGGCGGTGCAGTCCTGACCTGCGTTGTAGAAGCCGAAGGTGCGAATGCCCTCGACGGCGGCGTCGATGTCGGCGTCGTCGAAGATGATCACCGGCGCCTTGCCGCCCAGCTCCATGTGCATGCGCTTGACGCTGTCGGCGGTGCTGGAAATGATGTGCGAGCCGGTGGCGATGGAACCTGTCAGCGAGACCATGCGCACTTTCGGATGGGTCACCAGCGGATTGCCGACGGTCTGGCCGCGGCCGAAGACCAGGTTCAGTACGCCAGCGGGGAAGATGTCGTTGGCCAGTTCCACCAGACGCAGCGCGGTCAGCGGAGTTTGCTCCGAGGGCTTGAGCACCACGGTGTTGCCTGCGGCCAGGGCCGGGGCGATCTTCCAGGCGACCATCATCAGCGGATAATTCCACGGGGCGATGGAGGCAATGACGCCGACCGGGTCGCGACGAATCATCGAGGTGTGGCCTGGCAGGTACTCACCCGCCGCCGAACCGCCCATGCAGCGACTCGCTCCGGCGAAGAAGCGGAACACATCGGCAATTGCCGGCAGCTCGTCGTTCAGCGCGGCGTGATAGGGCTTGCCGCAGTTGTCCGATTCCAGTTTGGCGAGTTCTTCGGCATTGGCGTCGATGGCATCGGCCAGTTTCAGCAGCAACAGCGAGCGGTCTTTCGGCGCGGTCTGCGACCAACTGTCGAAAGCGGCATCGGCGGCGCGCACGGCGGTGTCGACCTGGCCTTCGCTGGCTTCGTTGATCTGCACCAGCACCCGGCCCAGTGCAGGGTTGAATACCGGTTGCGCGGGACCTTCACCGGCCACCAGATGGCCATTGATCAGCAGTTTGGTTTGCATCGTATTTGTCCTCATGTTCGATCCGCGTGTGTTCCGTGGGGGCATGCAGGTCTGCCGACAGTTAATTGATGGGACGCAGCCTCTGTGGGCGTGAGCTTGCTCACGAAGGCTGACTTTAAGCCCCTACTTCTATTACGGAGTATCGGCTACTGCAGACGTACCGGCCTCTTCGTGAGCAAGCTCATTCCCACAGGACCGGCAGGGTGTCCTGAAAAGGGGTGTCATTTACTTAACCCCGCTACCAGCCGCGCTCTCACCGCCGCGGGTCAAGTAATACGCGCCCAGAATCGGCAGCATCGTCACGATCATCACCAGCATCGCGACGACGTTGGTCACCGGCACATCCCTAGGCCGACTGAGCTGGTTGAGCAGCCAGATCGGCAAGGTGCGTTCATGGCCTGCGGTAAAGGTGGTGACGATGATTTCGTCGAACGACAACGCGAATGCCAGCATCCCACCCGCCAGTAATGCCGAGCCGAGGTTGGGCATGATGATGTAGCGAAAGGTCTGCCAGCCGTCGGCTCCCAGGTCCATCGACGCCTCGATCAGAGTGTGGGACGTGCGGCGCAGGCGGGCGATGACGTTGTTGTAGACGATCACCACACAGAAGGTCGCGTGGCCGACGATGATGGTGAACATCCCCGGCTCGATCCCCAGCGTCTTGAACGCCGACAACAGCGCCAGCCCGGTGATGATGCCAGGCAGGGCGATGGGCAGAATCAGCATCAGCGAAATGCCGTCCTTGCCGAAGAAATCGCGCCGATACAAGGCTGCCGACGCCAGCGTACCGAGTACCAGCGCGATCAGCGTGGCGACACAGGCGATCTGCAGCGACAGCTTGATCGACTCCAGCACGTCAGGCCGCGCGAACGCCACGCTGAACCACTTCAAGGTGAAACCCTGAGGCGGAAAACTGAACGCCGCGTCTTCGGTGTTGAAGGCGTAGACAAAGATGATCAGGATCGGGAAGTGCAGGAACACCAGACCGCCCCAGGCCGCAAGCTTCAGGCCCCAGGACGCATGTTCGCCTTGTTTCGGGACAGGCTTAGAGCGCATCGAAAGCCCCCAGTCGTTTGACGATAGACAGGTAAATAGCGATCAGCACAATGGGCACCAGCGTGAACGCCGCGGCCATGGGCATGTTGCCGATGGCGCCTTGCTGGGCGTAGACCATGCTGCCGATGAAGTAGCCGGGCGGGCCGATCAGTTGCGGCACGATGAAGTCGCCCAGGGTCAATGAAAAGGTAAAGATCGAACCCGCTGCGATACCGGGTACCGACAGCGGCAGAATCACCTGCATGAACGTCTGCCGGGGCTTGGCGCCCAGGTCCGCCGAGGCTTGCAGCAACGACGGCGGCAGGCGCTCCAGCGAGGCCTGGATCGGCAGAATCATGAACGGCAGCCAGATGTAGACGAAGACCATGAAGCGCCCCAGATGCGACGTCGACAACGTGCTGCCGCCTACGCCGGGAATGCCCAGAATCAGCTGCAGCACCGGCGCCAGTCCCAGGTGCTGAACGAACCATTGCGCAACGCCGCCCTTGGCCAGCAGCAGCGTCCAGGCGTAGGCCTTGACGATGTAACTGGCCCACATCGGCATCATCACCGCGATATAGAAGAACGCCTTGGTCTTGCCGGTGGTGTAGCGCGCCATGTAGTAGGCGACGGGAAAGGCGACGATCGCGCTGGCGATGGACACCGCGATGGCCATGGTCAGGGTGCGTTGAATCACGTCGAAGTTCGACGGACTGAACAGCGCGCCGAAGTTGGCCAGGGTCAGGTCAGGGGTCACCGCCATGCTGAAATCGTCGAAGGTGTAGAACCCTTGCCACAGCAGGCCCAGCAGCGAGCCGAGATAGATCGCCCCGAACCACAGCAGCGGCGGGATCAGCAGCAGCGACAGGTAAAGATTGGGCCGCCGATAAAGCAGATTGGCGAAGCGGCGCAGAGGCGATTGCCGGTGCATCGGTGCGTAATGGGCGAGTGTCTGGCTCATCTCAATGGGCCTCGCTCGCGGCGCTTTCTGTTGCAACGTCATGTAATGGAATCATCGCCTCACGCGCCCAGCGTGCGCAGATGCGCTGGCCGGTCTGGTGCTGGGCGCTGGTGTCCAGCCATTGCGTATTGGCCTGGCTCACGCTGAGGGTCTGGCCGGTGTCCAGCTTCAGCTCGTAGCGAGTGGCGCTGCCTTGGTACTGGATGTCGTAGAGCAGGCCGCTGACTTCGATTTCGTGACTGGCCACCGGGCCTTCGGCGAAGCGGATGTGCTCGGGGCGAATGGAGAACGCCCTTGCATTGCCGCTCAACTGGTGCGCCAGTTCGCCACGCAGCACATTGGAGGTGCCGACGAATTCGGCAACGAAGCTGGTCGCAGGTTTCATGTACAGATTGCGTGGGGTATCAACCTGCTCGATGCGGCCCTTGTTGAATACCGCGACCCGATCCGACATCGACAGCGCTTCGGTCTGATCGTGGGTCACGAAGATGAAGGTGATGCCCAGTTGGCGCTGCAGCTTTTTCAACTCGCTCTGCATCTGTTCGCGCAGCTTGAGGTCGAGAGCGCCGAGAGGCTCGTCGAGCAGCAAGACGCGAGGGCGGTTGACCAATGCACGTGCCAAGGCCACGCGCTGGCGCTGCCCGCCGGACAACTGCACCGGCTTGCGATGGCCGTAGCCGCCCAGGGCCACCATGCTCAGGGCTTCTTCTGCGCGGGCCAGACGTTCGCTCTTGACCACGCCCTTGACCTTCAGACCATAAGCGACGTTGTCGCGTACGTTCATGTGCGGGAACAGAGCGTAGTCCTGAAACACAGTATTGACGTCGCGCTGGTACGGCGGCGTGCCCGCCGCTTCTTCGCCATGAATGCGAATCGAACCGGCGCTGGGTTGTTCGAAGCCTGCGATCAGACGCAGGCAGGTGGTCTTGCCCGAACCCGAGGGGCCGAGCATGGAAAAGAACTCGCCGTCCTTGATATCAATGGAGACCCGATCGACGGCCATCACTTCGCCGAAATGACGGGAAACGTGGGTGAACTGAACTGCAAGGGTCATGGATGAAACCTCAGTAGAAAGCGAACGCCGTCGCAGCGGGGCGCCGGGTGTATCAAATGCGTACATCTGAAGGATGATCATTCCCACGCAGAGCGTGGGGACGATCATGCAATGTCACCGCCGGCAAGCCAGACTGTTACAGAACGGAGGAATGCGTCCTCCTGTATGAGCGCGCTTGCCCGCGAATGCGGTCTGTCTGTGACATTGATGGTGCATGACTCACCGCCATCACGGGCAAGCGCGCTCCTACAGGTTATGCGGGGTGCCCGGGACTAACGCCCGCCCATGATCGCGATGTAATCCTGAGTCCACCGGCTGTACGGCACATACTTGCCGCCCTCGGCCTGCGGGGTTTTCCAGAAGGCGATCTTGTCGAACAGGTCGAAGCCGTTGGTGCCGCAACCCTCTGCGCCCAGCAGATCACTGGCCTTGCATGCCGCTGGCACCACTGGCAGGGAACCGAACCAGGCGGCGACGTCGCCCTGGACTTTTGGCTGCAGCGACCAGTCCATCCACTTGTAAGCGCAGTTCGGGTGCTTGGCGTCGGCATGCAGCATGGTGGTGTCGGCCCAGCCGGTAGCGCCTTCCTGCGGGATCGTCGAGGCGACTGGCTGTTTGTCGGCGACCAGGCCGTTGACCATATAGCCCCATGAACTCGACGCCGCCACGCCTTCGTTTTTCACATCGCTCATCTGCACCGTCGCGTCATGCCAGTAGCGGTGCACAAGCGGGTGTTGCGCGCGCAGCAGATCGAGCACGGCCTTGTACTGGGTTTCGGTCAGTTGATACGGGTCTTCGATTTTCAGTTCCGGCTTGGCGGTCTTCAGGTAAAGCGCAGCGTCGGCGATGTAGATCGGCCCGTCATAGGCCTGCACGCGGCCTTTGTTCGGCTTGCCATCCGGCAGGTCCTGCGGCTCGAACACCACGCTCCAACTCACCGGCGGAGTCTTGAACACGTTGGTGTTGTACATCAGCACGTTAGGGCCCCACTGGTAGGGCGTGCCATAGGTCTGCTTGTTGACGGTGTACCACGGGCCGTCCTTCAGCCGTGGATCGAGGCTCTTCCAGTTGGGAATCAGATCGGTGTTGATCGGCTGCACCCGCTTGCCTGCGACCAGTCGCAGCGAGGCGTCGCCTGACGCTGTCACCAGGTCGTAACCGCCCTTGGTCATCAGGCTGACCATCTCGTCGGAGGTCGCTGCAGTCTTGACATTGACCTTGCAACCGGTCTCCTTCTCGAAGCCAGTGACCCAATCATAAGCCTTGTCGCTTTCGCCCCGTTCGATGTAGCCCGGCCACGCCACGATATCCAGCTGGCCCTCGCCGTCGCCGACGGCCTTGAGCGTTTCGGCCGCCTGCACGGTGCCACTGGCGAACAACGCGGTGATTACGGCGCTCAGGAGCGCGGTCTTCTGCACTGACATGGGGTTCCCTCGTTATTGATGTTTTTGGGCAGGGGTGGAACCAGGTTGCGAGCCGCAAGCTGCAAGTGGCGGTCGTTCGTGCCATTTACTTGTCGCTGGAGGATCGCGTGGTGGAGCTGTTCTTATTGTTTTTCTCTTGAAGCTTGCAGCTTGAAACTCGTCGTTGTTTTTTTAAGCCGTGCTGCTACAGGAAAGTGATTTCGCTGTTAGCCCCAGAGCCTAGTGCCACATTCAGCTGTCGACAAATTCTAAATACCGAACGCAGCATTCGATTAAGCAGCAGTCGATTAAATGGACCCGGGTGAACGTGCTGTAGCCCGGCCCGGCGGCACCTGCGGCTATCCCCGTCTGCGCTGCAACATCTGGAGCAAACCTGCAAACCGGCTGCCCTCGGCTCACACACCGTAAATCGCTGCCCAGATGTATCTGGCCAGCCAACTCAAGATCGAGGGGGCTCAAGGCAGAACTGGAAGCGCATGTGCGCCAAGTGCAGTAATAAGAGCCCTCATATTTTCTTGTCGGCGTCCGGTTTGCGGGCAGTGGCGATCTCGCAAACGCCTCCGCTGGCAAGCCGGTCTGCTACAGGGCGATGTTCGCCGCAGAACGCTGGATTATCAGTACAACATTCCCCGTCGGAGTGGTGGCCTACCCTGGCCTCTACGGTTCGCGCAGTGCTTCAAATTCCCGCTGATCAAGCGAACGGCCCATTCGCAGATAATCTGTCAGATATTTCTGAAAAATCTGTGCGTTATCGCATTTTTTACGTCGGAAACAGTCCCCTTAATGGGTAAGTCACTAAGCTATACTCCGCTCGCGTTGGGCCGTCTTTCGGTCCGCTTCTTGAACCCGGTGTCGCCGGTGTTGAACTCTTGAGGGCTGACTGTGAAGAACTGGACGTTGCGTCAACGTATCTTGGCGAGCTTCGCTGTAATCATCGCCATCATGCTGCTGATGGTTGCCATGGCTTTCAATCGCCTGCTGGTCATCGAAAAGAGCGGTGATGAAGTTCGCCTCGACGCACTGCCGGCCATTTTTTACAGCAGCACCGTACGTGGCGCCTGGGTTGAAAGTTATGTGCGTACTCAGCAATTGCTCGCCGAAGGCGTCGGGCGCAGCCTGACCAACGCCGAGGAAGATCAGTACAAAGAATTCGAAGACAAGCTGCAGGCGCAGATCGACAATTATCAGAAGAGCATTTTCGAAGAGTCCGATCGCAAGGATTTCACCGAGTTTCTGCAACTCAGGGAACGGTACGGTCTGGTCCTCAACAGCATTTTGAGTGCGTATCAGGGCGATAACTTTGCCTTGGCTCAGCGCATTTTTGCCGAGCAGCTGACGCCACTGTGGTATGAAGCCCGAAAGGTGCTCAATGCTCTGAGCACCACGAACAAAGCCGTTGCCGATCATGCCGCCGACGACATCCTGGCGGCGGTTACCAGCGCCAAGATCACCTTGTTACTGTCGCTGATCATCGCCGTGCTGGCAGCCGCCGCCTGCGGGCTGCTGCTGATGCGCACGATCCTGGCACCGATGAATCGCATCGTGCGGATTCTCGAAACCATGCGCACCGGCGACCTGAGCAGCCGCCTGGCACTGGATCGCAACGACGAATTCGGCTCGGTTCAGACCGGCTTCAACGACATGGTCACCGAACTCGCGGCGCTGGTTTCCCAGGCGCAGCGTTCGTCGGTGCAGGTCACAACCTCGGTGACCGAGATTGCCGCCACGTCCAAACAGCAACAGGCCACTGCTACCGAGACCGCTGCCACTACCACCGAAATCGGCGCGACCTCGCGGGAGATCGCTGCCACTTCTCGTGATCTGGTGCGCACCATGACCGAGGTGACCTCCGCTGCAGACCAGGCTTCGGTGCTCGCCGGCTCCGGTCAGCAGGGCTTGGCGCGCATGGAAGAAACCATGCATTCGGTGATGGGCGCTGCCGATCTGGTCAACTCCAAACTGGCGATCCTCAATGAGAAAGCCGGCAACATCAATCAGGTGGTCGTGACCATCGTCAAGGTCGCCGATCAGACCAACCTGTTGTCGCTGAACGCCGCCATCGAGGCTGAAAAGGCCGGTGAATACGGTCGTGGTTTTGCCGTGGTCGCCACCGAAGTGCGTCGTCTGGCGGATCAGACTGCCGTGGCCACCTATGACATCGAGCAGATGGTTCGCGAGATCCAGTCCGCGGTGTCGGCCGGGGTGATGGGGATGGACAAGTTCTCCGAGGAAGTGCGTCGCGGCATGTTCGAGGTGACCCAGGTCGGCGAGCAGCTTTCGCAGATCATTCATCAGGTCCAGGCGCTGGCGCCGCGGGTGTTGATGGTCAACGAAGGCATGCAGGCTCAGGCCACCGGCGCCGAACAGATCAATCAGGCGCTGGTGCAGTTGGGTGATGCCAGCAGCCAGACCGTCGAATCCCTGCGTCAGGCCAGCTTTGCCATCGACGAGTTGAGCCAGGTGGCGGTGGGACTGCGCGGCGGCGTTTCGCGTTTCAAGGTCTGAGTCAGGCCCATGATCGAGCCCTCAGCCAAACGTCGTGCCGCCACGCTGCCGAACAAAAAGCTATTCCTGCTGTTTCGCATCGGGGCGGAGCGCTATGCGCTGGAGGCGACCGAGGTCGCCGAAGTGCTGCCTCGGCTGGTACTCAAACCCATCGCCCGCACCCCGCACTGGGTCGCTGGCGTGTTCGCCCACCGCGGTGTGGTGGTGCCGGTCATCGATCTGAGTGCGTTGACCTTCGGCGAACCTGCGCAGCCTCGCACCAGTACGCGTCTGGTGCTGGTGCATTACCGACCGGATGCCGAGCGCGCATCGCAGTGGCTGGGGCTCATTCTGGAGCAGGCCACCGACACCCTGCGATGCGCGGCGGACGAGTTCAAGGAATACGGCCTGGACAACCGCCAGGCGCCGTACCTGGGGCCGGTGCGCGAAGATGAGCTGGGTTTGCTGCAATGGATTCACGTGCAGGACCTGCTCAACGACGCGGTCCGCGAGCTTCTGTTCCCGGCGCAACCTTTGAGCCTTGGACAGTTTGAGGCAGCGCCATGAGCAAGGACGCGCGCTTCTTCGCCTTTCTCAAAAACCGTATCGGCCTCGACGTCGCATCGGTGGGCGAGGCGATCATCGAGCGCGCGGTGCGCCAGCGTTGCATGATCACCAAGGCGGCGGATCACGACGGCTACTGGCAGTTGTTGCAGAGTTTGGCCGAAGAACAGCAGGCGCTGATTGAAGCGGTGATCGTGCCCGAGACCTGGTTCTTCCGTTACCCGGAATCCTTCGTCACCCTCGGTAAACTCGCGACGGCGCGTCTGACGCAACTCAATGGCGCGCGGCCGCTGCGCATCCTCAGCCTGCCGTGCTCCACCGGTGAAGAGCCTTATTCGATTGCCATGGCGCTGTTTGACGCGGGCTTGCAAGCGCAGCAATTCAAGATAGAGGCGGTGGACATCAGCCCGCTGTCGCTGCAGCGCGCGCGTCGGGGGGTGTATGGCAAAAACTCGTTTCGTGGCGATCAGCTTGGCTTTCGCGAGCGCTATTTCAGCCAGGTCGAAGACGGCTATCGCCTGGAAGACCGGGTTCGCGAGCGTGTGGGGTTTCAGACGGGGAACCTGCTCGACCCGACCTTGCCCGTGGCGCAGTCGGCTTATGACTTCGTGTTCTGCCGCAACCTGCTGATCTATTTCGACGTCGACACCCAGCGGTGTGGTTTCGAAGCCCTCAAGCGCATGACCCACGACGACGGCGTGCTGTTCATCGGCCCGGCCGAGGGCAGTCTGTTGGGGCGCATGGGCATGGCGTCCATCGGCATTGCACAGTCGTTCGCCTTTCGTCATCGGGCAGTGCAGGAGGGTGCGTTCCCCGCGGTACTGCCAGCTCCACCCTCGCTTTCCCCATTGCCGGCTGTACCGCTGTCGGTCAGCGCCAGGCCTGCTGCTTCGCTTCGCCGGCCTGTCAGTGCGCCGGTTAAAAGCAACATGCGTTCGTTCGCCCCGATGCCGCCGATCATGCGCAGCCCGGCTCCGGCTGTCACCGCGACAGGCGAGGCCGCGACGCTGCTGGACAGCATTCGAAAACTGGCCAATGAAGGCAAAAGCGCCGAGGCCAAAATCGCCTGCGAGCAGTACCTGAAACGTTACGAGCCAGTGGCCTCGGTGTTCTACTGGCTGGGTCTGCTGAGCGAAGTCGGTGGCGACGTCCTGGGCGCTCAGGGCTCCTACCGCAAGGCGCTGTACTTGCAACCGCAGCACCCCGAAGCACTGGCCCAACTGGCGGCCTTGCTGGCTGCACAGGGCGACAGTGCTGGCGCTCGCCGCTTGCAGGAGCGTGCTGCCCGTGGTGTGAATAAAGAAGGACGTAATCGATGACCGGCGTACACAGTGAATTGGTCAGCAGCGACGCCCAGGCCATCGACGATTGCTGGAACCGTATCGGCATTCATGGCGACCGGTCCTGCCCGCTGCTGGTCGAGCACATCCATTGCCGCAACTGTTCGGTGTACTCGGCAGCAGCCACGCGATTGTTGGACCGCTATGCGTTGGCGCAGGAACAGCGCATGTCGATGCCCAGCGAAGAACTGGCCAGCGACGTCGAGACCCGCTCCATCGTGATTTTCCGCCTGGGCGAGGAATGGCTCGGCCTGCCAACCCGCTGTTTGGTCGAAGTTTCCCCGGTGCAGACCATTCATTCTTTGCCTCATCAGCGCTCCAGAGCGTTATTGGGTGTCGCCAACGTGCGCGGCGCGCTGGTGGCGTGCCTGTCGTTCGTCGAACTGCTGGGACTGGACAGTTCAATGGCGCCCGCTAACAGCGCGAGGGTCATGCCGCGCATGCTGATCGTTTCCGCCGAGGATGGCCCGGTGGTGGTGCCGGTCGATGAAGTCAACGGTATTCACGCCATCGAAGTGCGCCTGCTGGACGCCGCTTCAGCCCCGGCACAAAACACCAACGCGCGCTTCACCCGAGGCGTGGTGCAGTGGAAAAACCGCAGCCTGCGCCTGCTGGATGAAGAACAACTGTTGTCCGCAGTGAACCGGAGCCTGACATGACGCCCGATCAAATGCGCGACGCCTCGCTGTTTGAGTTGTTCACCCTGGAAGCCGAAGCGCAGACCCAGGTCTTGAGTGCCGGCCTGCTGGCCCTCGAACGCAACCCGACCCAGGCCGATCAGCTGGAAGCCTGCATGCGCGCCGCCCACTCGCTCAAGGGCGCGGCGCGGATCGTCGGGGTCAATGCCGGGGTGAGCGTTTCCCACGTCATGGAAGACTGTCTTGTCGAAGCGCAGGAAGGCCGGCTGCGCCTGCTGCCCGAACACATCGACGCGCTGCTGATGGGCACCGACATGCTCATGCGCATCGCCACGCCGGGGCCGAACAGCGTGACCCAGGGCGAGGTGGACGGTTACGTTGCGCTGATGAACGACCTCGTCAACCCCGGCGCGCGCCCGGCCGCTCGCGCGCCGAACCTTGCGCCGTCGATGGAAGACCTGCTGCTGGCCAACGCGCAATCGCTGGTGGAGTCGGTGCAGTCCGCCCACGCACCGCTGATCACCGATTCGCCTGCACCCGAGCAACCTGCGGCCGTCGATCCGCCGACACCGGCTCCTGCTCAGTCGGCCCCGCTCGCCGCTGAAACCGAAGATGACGCCTCGGCCATAACCGGGCGCCGGGTCGAGCGGCGTGGGACCGAAGGTGGCGAACGGGTGCTGCGCGTCACCGCCGAGCGTCTGAACAATCTGTTGGACCTGTCGAGTAAATCTCTGGTCGAGACACAGCGTCTGAAGCCTTATCTGACCGAGATGCAGCGGGTCAAACGCTCCCAGAGCGGGGCGAGCCGGGCGTTGGACAACCTTGAAGCCCTGCTCGACGCCAACGTCGACCCGGACGCGCAAAAGGCGTTGGAAGAAGCCCGCCGCCTGCTCAGTGAAGCGCAGCATCTGTTGATTCAGCAGACCTCGGATCTGGACGAGTTCGGCTGGCAGGCGAGTCAGCGTGCGCAACTGCTCTACGACACTGCACTGGCCTGCCGCATGCGCCCGTTCGCCGACGTGCTGGCTGGGCAGGCGCGGATGGTGCGGGACCTCGGACGATCACTGGGCAAACAGGTACGCCTGGAAATCGAAGGCGAGAAAACCCAGGTCGATCGCGACGTACTGGAAAAACTCGAGGCGCCGTTGACGCACTTGTTGCGCAATGCGGTGGATCACGGCATCGAATCGCCCGAACAACGCCTGGCCAGCGGCAAACCTGTCGAGGGCCTGATTCAGCTCAAGGCCTCACACCAGGCCGGGTTGCTGGTGGTGGAACTGGTCGACGACGGCGCCGGCGTTGACCTTGAGCGACTACGCCGTAGCATCATCGATCGCAAGCTCTCGCCGGAAGAAACTGCCGCGCAGTTGAGCGAGGAGGAACTGCTGAGCTTTCTGTTCCTACCCGGTTTCAGCATGCGCGACAAAGTCACTGAAGTGTCCGGTCGTGGCGTTGGACTGGATGTGGTGCAGCACATGGTCAGGCAGCTGCGTGGCGGCGTCGAACTGGATCAACGTGCGGGGCAGGGCAGCCGCTTCCATCTGCAAGTCCCGCTGACGCTGTCGGTGGTGCGCAGTCTGGTGGTGGAGGTGGGCGGTGAAGCCTATGCGTTCCCGCTGGCCCATATCGAGCGCATGCGTGACGTGCAAGTCGACGAGATCGTGCAACTGGAAGGCCGTCAGCATTTCTGGCACGAGGAGCGGCACGTCGGCCTGGTCGCGGCCAGCCAGTTGCTTAACCGCCCTCCCAGCCAGGGCGCCGCCGACGTGCTCAAAGTGGTGGTGATTCGCGAGCGCGACGCAGTGTATGGCGTGGCGGTGGAACGTTTCATTGGCGAGCGCACGCTGGTGGTGCTGCCCCTGGACCCGCGTCTGGGCAAGGTTCAGGATATTTCCGCCGGGGCGCTGCTGGACGATGGCTCAGCCGTGCTGATCATCGACGTCGAAGACATGCTGAGGTCGGTGGAAAAACTGCTCAACACCGGACGCCTGGAGCGGATCGACCGGCGTAATCGCCAGGCCGACACCCAGCTTCGCAAGCGCGTACTGGTGGTCGACGACTCGCTGACCGTCCGCGAGCTTGAACGAAAGTTGTTGCTCGGTCGGGGCTATGAGGTGACGGTGGCGGTGGACGGGATGGACGGCTGGAACGCATTGCGCTCCGAGGACTTCGATTTACTGATCACCGACATCGACATGCCGCGCATGGATGGCATCGAACTGGTGACGTTGGTGCGTCGTGACAGCCGGTTGCAGTCATTGCCCGTCATGGTGGTGTCCTATAAGGATCGCGAAGAAGATCGGCGCCGGGGACTTGATGCCGGTGCCGACTATTATCTGGCCAAGGCCAGTTTCCATGACGATGCGTTGCTCGACGCGGTGGTCGAATTGATAGGAGATGCGCCAGGATGAAGATCGCCATCGTCAACGACATGCCCATGGCTGTCGAAGCGCTGCGTCGTGCTCTGGCTTTCGAGCCTGCGCACCAGGTGGTGTGGGTGGCCGGTGACGGCGCCGAGGCCGTGCAGCGATGTGCCGAACTCACGCCGGACCTTATCTTGATGGATCTGATCATGCCGGTGATGGACGGCGTGGAGGCGACCCGACATATCATGGCGGCCACCCCGTGCGCCATCGTGATTGTGACCGTTGACCGCGAACAGAACGTCCACCGTGTGTTCGAGGCAATGGGCCATGGTGCGCTGGACGTCGTCGACACTCCGGCCATTGGTGCAGGCAACCCCAAAGAGGCTGCCGCGCCCTTGTTGCGCAAGATTCTTAATATAGGCTGGCTCATTGGCCAGCGTGACAGCCAGGAGCGCCCGACCCCGGCTCCGTTGGGCATGGCCTTGCAACGCAAGGGACTGGTCGCCATCGGTTCGTCCGCGGGCGGCCCGGCGGCGTTGGAAGTGCTGCTCAAGGGCCTGCCGAAGGATTTTCCGGCGGCCATCGTACTCGTGCAGCATGTCGATCAGGTGTTCGCTGCCGGTATGGCGCAATGGTTGAGCAGTTCTTCGGGGCTGCAGGTGCGGTTGGCTCGCGACGGTGAGCCGCCGGAACGCGGCACCGTCCTGCTGGCGGGCACCAATCACCATATTCGCCTGTTGAAAAACGGCACGCTGGCGTATACGGCGGAGCCTGTGAACGAGATATACAGGCCGTCCATCGACGTGTTCTTCGAGAGTGTGGCCAGCTATTGGAGCGGTGATGCAGTAGGCGTTCTGTTGACCGGTATGGGCCGTGATGGCGCTCAAGGGCTCAAGCTGATGCGTCAGCGGGGCTTTCTGACCATCGCTCAGGACCAGCAAAGCTCTGCCGTGTATGGCATGCCCAAAGCGGCCGCTGCCATCGATGCCGCCATCGAGATTCGCCCGCTGGACACGATCGCGCCGCGTTTGAAAGAGGCGTTTACACAATGACCTATCCAGGTGAATTCACAGCCCAGCTGTGATCAGGAGACCCTGAATGCAAGATTTGCGGCTGGACAAAATAAACGCCACGGACGAAAACGCTGCCATGGTGTTGCTGGTCGATGATCAGGCGATGATCGGCGAGGCAGTCCGGCGGGGGCTGGCAAACGAGGAAAACATCGACTTTCATTTCTGCGCCGACCCGCGTCAGGCCATCGCGCTGGCGATCAATATCAAGCCGACCGTGATCCTGCAGGATCTGGTCATGCCTGGTCTGGACGGTCTGACGCTGGTGCGTGAGTACCGCAACAATCCGGTGACCCGCGACATCCCGATCATCGTGCTGTCGACCAAGGAAGACCCGCTGATCAAGAGCGCGGCGTTCGCCGCCGGTGCCAACGATTACCTGGTCAAGCTGCCGGACAACATCGAACTGGTAGCGCGTATTCGCTACCACTCGCGTTCCTACATGACCCTGCTGCAGCGCGACGAGGCCTATCGCGCCCTGCGCGTCAGCCAGCAGCAATTGCTGGACACCAATCTGGTGCTGCAGCGGTTGATGAACTCCGACGGCCTGACCGGGCTGTCGAACCGTCGGCACTTCGATGAGTACCTGGAGCTTGAATGGCGCCGGGCGATTCGTGAGCAGACGCAGATGTCGCTGATGATGATCGACGTCGACTATTTCAAGGCCTACAACGACAACTTCGGTCACCTTGAGGGCGACGAAGCGCTGCGTGAGGTGGCCAAAGCCATACGCTCCAGTTGCAGCCGTCCTTCCGACCTGCCGGCGCGTTACGGCGGTGAAGAGTTCGCCCTGGTGTTGCCCAACACCTCGCCGGGCGGCGCAAGGCTGCTGGCAGAGAAATTGCGCCAGACCATCGCCGGCATGAACATTGCGCACATCGCGCCCAAGGAAGGCTCCAGCCTTACCGTCAGCATCGGTCTGGCAACCCTGGTGCCCGCGGTGGGCAGCCACAGCCGCCAGTTGATCCAGAGGGCGGACGAGGGGCTGTATGCCGCCAAGCACAATGGGCGCAATCAGGTGGTGGTGGGGTAATTCGGCTGGTGCGATCTGACCCCTGCCCAATGGGCTGCCATCCCCGTAGCGGCTCAGGTATACTCGTCGGCTTTGTAAATTTCGCCTGCGAGTGCTGCCCACCATGGAAATCAACCCGATCCTAAACAGCATCAAGGACCTGTCCGAGCGCTCCGAAGCCATTCGGGGGTATCTTTGACTACGATCACAAAAGTGATCGTCTGACCGAAGTCAACCGCGAACTCGAAGATCCTGCCGTCTGGAACAACCCGTCATATGCCCAGGAACTGGGCCGCGAGCGTTCGTTGCTGGCACAGATTGTCGAAACCCTCGACGAAATGAGCTCCGGTCTGGCCGATGCCAAAGACCTGCTGGACATGGCTGTCGAAGAAGATGACGAAGGCGCTGTCGCCGATGTCGTTACCGAAATCGACCGCCTGCGCGAGTCTCTGGAAAAGCTCGAATTCCGCCGCATGTTCAGCGGCGACATGGACGCCAACAACGCCTACCTCGACATCCAGGCCGGCTCCGGCGGCACCGAGGCTCAGGACTGGGCCAACATCCTGCTGCGCATGTACCTGCGCTGGGCCGACAAACGCGGTTTCGACGCCACCATCATGGAACTGTCCGCCGGTGAAGTCGCTGGTATCAAGGGCGCGACCGTGCACATCAAGGGCGAATACGCCTTTGGCTGGCTGCGTACCGAGATCGGCGTGCACCGTCTGGTGCGCAAGAGCCCGTTCGACTCCGGCAACCGCCGTCACACCTCGTTCTCGGCTGTGTTCGTGTCGCCGGAAATCGATGACAACATCGAAATCGACATCAACCCGGCAGACCTGCGTATCGACACCTATCGTTCATCCGGTGCCGGTGGTCAGCACGTCAACACCACTGATTCGGCGGTCCGTATCACTCACGTACCGACCAACACCGTGGTCAGCTGCCAGAACGAACGTTCCCAGCACGCGAACAAGGACACCGCCATGAAAATGCTGCGGGCCAGGTTATACGAGCAGGAAGTTCAGAAACGCAACGCGGCGTCCCAGGCGCTGGAAGACACCAAGTCCGATATCGGCTGGGGCCACCAGATTCGTTCGTACGTGCTCGATGCCTCGCGCATCAAGGACCTGCGTACCAGCGTCGAACGCAGCGACTGCGACAAGGTGCTCGACGGCGACCTCGACGAATACCTGATCGCCAGCCTCAAGCAGGGGCTGTAACGAGACACCACCGTTGCGGGCCTGCGCGATACAGCGTACGTGGCCCGCGATCCCTCGCCGCACACTACGGGTGGCCAGGGGCAACGAAACCGTGATGGAAAATCTAAAGACATGAGCGACCAACAACTCGACCCGCAAGCCCAGCAACAGGAAGAAAACACCCTGATCGCCCTGCGCAAGGAAAAGCTTGCTGCCGAGCGCGCCAAGGGCAACGCCTTCCCCAACGACTTCCGCCGCGAAAACTACTGCAACGACCTGCAGAAGCAGTACGCGGACAAGACCAAGGAAGAACTGGCTGAGGCGGCGATTCCGGTCAAGGTTGCAGGTCGCATCATGCTCAACCGTGGCTCGTTCATGGTGATCCAGGACATGACCGGTCGCATTCAGGTCTACGTCAACCGCAAGACCCTGTCCGAAGAAACCCTGGCCGCGGTCAAGACCTGGGACATGGGTGACATCATCGCCACCGAAGGTACTCTGGCCCGTTCCGGCAAGGGTGACCTGTACGTCGAGATGACCAGCGTGCGTCTGCTGACCAAGTCGCTGCGCCCTCTGCCAGACAAACACCACGGCCTGACCGACACCGAACAACGCTATCGTCAGCGCTACGTGGACCTGATCGTCAACGAAGACGTGCGCGACACCTTCCGCGTGCGTTCGCAGGTCATCGCCCACATTCGCAGTTTCCTGATGAAACGCGACTTCCTCGAAGTCGAAACGCCGATGCTGCAGACCATTCCTGGCGGCGCGGCGGCCAAGCCGTTCGAAACCCACCACAACGCCCTGGACCTGCCCATGTTCCTGCGTATCGCGCCGGAGCTGTACCTCAAGCGGCTGGTGGTCGGCGGGTTTGAAAAAGTCTTCGAGATCAACCGCAACTTCCGTAACGAAGGCGTCTCGACTCGTCATAACCCTGAATTCACCATGTTGGAGTTCTACCAGGCGTACGCCGACTACGAAGACAACATGGACCTGACCGAAGAGCTGTTCCGCGAACTGGCTCAGTTGGTGCTGGGCAGCACCGACGTGCCATACGGCGACAAGGTGTTCCACTTCGGCGAGCCGTTCGTGCGTCTGTCGGTGTTCGATTCGATCCTCAAGTACAACCCGGAGCTGACTCCCGACGACTTGAACGACATCGACAAGGCTCGCGCCATCGCCAGGAAAGCCGGTGCCAAGGTGTTGGGCTTCGAAGGTCTGGGCAAACTGCAGGTGATGATTTTCGAAGAACTGGTCGAGCATAAGCTGGAGCAGCCGCACTTCATCACTCAGTACCCGTTCGAAGTGTCGCCGCTGGCCCGTCGCAATGATGAAAATCCGAACGTCACCGACCGCTTCGAACTGTTCATCGGTGGTCGTGAAATCGCTAACGCCTACTCCGAGCTGAACGACGCGGAAGACCAGGCCGAGCGTTTCATGGCCCAGGTAGCCGACAAGGACGCAGGTGACGACGAAGCCATGCATTACGACGCCGACTTCGTTCGCGCCCTGGAATATGGGATGCCGCCGACAGCGGGCGAGGGCATCGGTATCGACCGTCTGGTGATGCTGCTGACCAACTCGCCGTCGATCCGCGACGTGATCCTGTTCCCGCACATGCGGCCGCAAGCCTAAGCGTTACCCAAAAAGCCGCCTGAGCAGGGCGGCTTTTTTTTGTCTGGTCAGTGGCTGCCCGGTTGGCTGAACTGATGCTATTTCGGGCAAGCGCTCCTACAAATATCCGCGATTGAGGAGCGTGCTTGCCCACGATAATGTCGGCGAAGACATCCGCATGTAAGCTGATATAACCCCGGATTCAAATGGTTCAAGAAAAGGAAACCCTGTCGTGACTCGCATGATCGCTCAAAAGGGAGCCGCCGGCCTGGCCACCGCCGTCGCAGAGAGTGTTCAGTACCAGGGCCGCAAGGCCAGTCGGCAGGGCAGCGAACAGCGTCGCCAGCAAATCCTCGATGCTGCCATGCGTATCCTCGTTCGCGACGGCGTGCGGGCGGTGCGGCATCGCGCGGTGGCGGCCGAAGCGCAGGTGCCGTTGTCGGCTACTACTTACTACTTCAAGGACATCGACGACCTGCTCACCGATGCCTTCGCGCAATACGTCGAACGCAGCGCCGCCTATATGGCCAAACGGTGGACCAACACCGAAGACCTGCTGCGCGAAATGGTCGCGCGCAACGACGGCAGTGTCGGGGCCCGTGCGCGGCTGGCCGACGAGATCGCGCGCATGACCATGGAATACGTGCGTCACCAGTTGCTGACGCGCCGCGATCAGCTGATTGCCGAGCATGCATTCCGTCTCGAAGCGCTGATCAACCCGCGTCTGGCGCCTCTGGTTACCGCGCACCAGCAAATTCTTTTGCAGGGAAGTGCCCAGTTTCTCGAGGTCATGGGCTCGACCCAACCGCAGGTGGATGCACAAGTGTTGACGGGGATTATCGGGCGGATGGAATATCAGGGGCTGCTTGAAGGACCGCGCCCCGACGCAGACAAGGAAATGCTCGCTATTCTTACTCGTCAAATGCATCTGGTGCTGGGCACTGCCAAGCCACTGGCTGAGAACGTTTGATTTCAGGAATCACCTTCAGGAGAAGCGATGAAAGTCTGGAGCGTCTTGCTCGCCTTGTCGTTCGCGTTGTTGAGCGGATGTCTGGTGACTTTCAAGGACCCGATTCCAACCAGCGACACCGCGCCGCCGAAACTGCTCGGCACCTGGACCAGCAAGAACGCCTGGGGCGAGCCGCTGGAACTGGAAATCAGCCGTGCGGGCGCATCTGACCAGTACAAGGCGGTCAGCTATCGCAAGGGTGATCGCAAGAACCGTGACGAGTACACCTTTACCGTGTCCCGGCATGGCAGCCGCTGGTACGTCTCGGCCGCGCTGCCGGAGAAGTACGGCGCCAATTACGTGATCGGCGGATTCGACCTGATCGACAACGAAAACGCCGCCGATGAGCTGGTGATCTACGACCTGGATCTTGAGCGCATGCAACAGCTGGTGGACCAAAAGACTTTCGAAGGGCAGCCGATTGAAACCGAGAAGGGCGACGGCGTGCTGATCACCACTTCCATGGACAAGGTGTTTGCCTATCTGGACGACACCGCCAATTCCGACGTCTTCCTCAAGGCGGCGCAATATCAGCGTATGACCAAATAGCGCAACGGATCAAACAAAGGGGTACTGGGTGGACGAATACCAGCAGACCATTCGCACGCTGTCCGACCGCATCGTGTTGGCGCAGACGCCGATCCGCGTACTCGACGCGGTGAAGTGGGACGACAGCATTCGCAAGAGTTTCCTTGCCGCCAAGGGCAAGCAACTGCCTGAAGTCGACCGCGCGTATTACGAGAATCGCCCGCTGGGTTTCGACTCCGGGGCGCTCAAGCTCGAGTTCCAGAACATCGAACGCGACATCACCCGGCAGCTTGGACAGTTCAACCCGGTCGGGCAGATCATGCGTCGCATGTGCAAGGAATACCGGATGGTCATCCGCATGCTCGAAGCGCGCGGCACACCGGACTTCGGACTGATCTCCCAGGAGCTCTACGGCGCGGCCTCCGATGCGTTTCACGCCGGTGACCCGACACTGGCCGACCTTGGCTTGATGCTCTCCGACTACTTGAACAACATCGCCGGTCGCGGCGACCTCAAGGATGAGCCCAAGACGCTGAACGCAAAGGACGCTGTCGCGATGCTGCAAAGCCGGTTGCATCGCACGTTCGGCGAGGCGGAAGGAACTATTCGCGTGTTCGAGTCCGACGGTATCGTCGCCGACGCGGCAGCGGGTGCCGATTACATCAAAATTCGCAGCGATGCGATGTTCAACGAGCGCGACGTACGTGCGCTGGAAGTTCACGAAGGGCTGGTGCATGTAGGCACGACGCTCAACGGGCTGAACCAGCCGATCTGCACCTTCCTCGCCAAAGGGCCGCCATCATCCACCATCACTCAGGAAGGCCTGGCGATACTGATGGAGGTGATCGGCTTTGCGTCCTACCCGAGCCGTCTGCGCAAACTCACCAACCGAACCCGCGCCATTCACATGGCCGAAGAGGGCGCGGATTTCCTCCAGGTCTTCGAGTTCTACCGCGAACAGGGCTTCGGCATGGCGGAAAGCTATGGCAACGCCAGTCGCGTTTTCCGTGGCTCGGTGCCTGATGGTCTGCCGTTCACCAAGGATTTGTCCTACCTCAAGGGCTTCATCATGGTTTACAACTACATCCAGCTGGCGGTGAGAAAGGGCAAGCTTGAGCAGGTGCCTTTACTGTTCTGCGGCAAGACCACGCTGGAAGACATGCGCACCTTGCGTCAGTTGGTGGATGAAGGTCTGGTGGTGCCGCCCAAATACCTGCCCGACCAGTTCCGCGACATGAACGCGCTGTCGGCATGGATGTGTTTCTCCAACTTCCTCAACCATCTGAGCCTGGACCGTATCGAGGCGGATTACTCAAATATCTTATAGACGCTGAGAGTTGTGGGAGGGTGCTTGCCCGCGATTGCGTCGCACCAGACATAACTGCGCTAACTGACACACCGCACACGCGGGCAAGCGCGCTCCTACAATTGAGGGCGCCTTACTGACAACAAAGGATTTCGCGCTTGAAGCTGCTCACCTCGCTGGCCTTCCTGCTTTGCCTCGCCGGCTGCAGCCAACTGCTGTTCTACCCCGAACGCGCCGTCCCGCTGACGCCGGAAAAAGCCCATCTGACCTATCGGGAAATCACCCTCACCGCAGCCGACGGCACCAAGCTCAATGGCTGGTTTTTACCTGTAAAAGAAGGCGTGCCGGTCAAGGGCACGGTGCTGCATCTGCACGGCAACGGCGGCAACATGGCCTGGCATCTGGGCGGCAGTTGGTGGCTGCCGGAGCAGGGCTATCAAGTGTTGCTGCTCGACTACCGCGGCTACGGCCGATCCGAGGGCGAGCCCAGCCTGCCAGCGATTTATCAGGACATCGATGCCGCATTCGACTGGTTGAATAAAGCCGCTGAAGTCCAGGGCAAGCCGCTGGTGGTGTTGGGACAAAGCATCGGTGGCGCGTTGGGCGTGCATTATCTCGCAGAGCATCCTCAGCAGCGCTCGCGGGTCAAGGCGCTGGTGCTCGATGGCGTGCCTGCCAGCTATCGCGAGGTGGCCCGTTACACCCTTGGCACCTCCTGGCTGACGTGGCCGTTCAAACGACCGTTGTCCTGGGTGATCCCGGACGCCGACAGTGCCATCAATGGCATCGCGCAGCTCAAGGGCACGCCGATGCTAATGTTTCAGAGCCTGGACGATTCCCAGGTGCCGCTGCACAACGGCATCAGCCTGTATCAGGCTGCGCCGCCGCCACGGGTCTTGCAACTGACCCGTGGCCCGCATGTGCAGACCTTCGCCGATCCGACCTGGCGGGAAGTGATGGTTCGTTATCTCGACGATCCATTGCACTTCAACGGTCTGCGGCGCCTGGCCGAAATCCCCAATTATCCCGATGCTGATACGAGCAGCCAAAACGCTGCGCCATCGCAAACCCAGCCCACAGAGACCCCGCAATGAGCGAAGAACGTAACCTCATCCCACAGATGCTGACTGGCATTGCCTGCATTTTCGGGACGGTGGGAGTCTTGTGGTATTACGGCTATCTGCACTTTGCCAGGCCAGAGGATGCGTTGGAGTTGAGTCAGTTCACGATGCTCAAGACCATACCCGGCCAGGACTACAAGGTCGCACTTGAGCCCGCGCCGCAGGTTGCGCAGTGCGTCGAAGGGGTAATGGTGTTGTTCGACACCGAGCAGAAGGGGCTGACCGGGGTGCTGGTCAATGAGCGCAAGCAGGCTGTGCGGTGCATGGGGCAGGAGACGCCTCGGCAGACCCGGTAACCAGATGTGGGTAGAGCGTTAACCGAACCCCACCCGCAAAAAAGCCCCGCCTGTTCGTCAACAGGCAGGGCTTTTCAATGTGTTGCTACAACCGGATTACTGTATCGAAGAACGCGGCGCGACCGGCTGGTTGTCGTTGGAAATGGTCACTTCTACACGACGATTCATCGCACGACCCGAAGCGCTGGAGTTATCAGCGACCGGATACTCCTTGCCATAACCCTGGGAAACGACGCGATCGGGGCTGACGCCCATTTTCACCAGCGCCAGACGCACGGAACCCGCGCGACGCTCGGACAGCGACTGGTTGTAGCTCGCCGAACCGGTGCTGTCGGTGTAGCCTTCTACAATCACCTTACGGTCAGGGTTTTCCTGAAGGAACTGCGCCAGCTTGTTCACATTGACCAGACCCGCAGACTTCAGCTCAGCTTTGTTCAGGTCGAACAGCACATCACCGAAGGTCACCAGCGTACCGCGTTCGGTCTGCTTGGCGTTCAGGCTGTTCTGCAGCGCCTTGATTTGCGCATCACGGGCATCCAGACGCGCTTGGGCACGTTGGGCCGCGGCGTTTTTCAGATCGTTTTCAGCGGTCTTCAGGTTGATGGTCTGCTTGGCCAACTCAACGCGCTGATTGGTCAGATACGCCAGTTGGTCGACTTTCTTCTGATCGTCATTGTCACGATAGGCAGCGTCCGCCTTGTTCAGCCAATCGCTGGCGTCCTTGGTTTCCAGCGCCGCCAGTTCGGTGGCTTTCGGGTTGCTTTGCAGCGCCGAAAAATTGGTACGGGCCTGTTCCAGGTTCACGTTCGGTTGCGAGGAGCAGGCAGCCAGACCAACGCTCAGGGCCAGCAGGGCAGGGATCAATACTTGTTTACGCATAATAGTTTCGTCCTTTAAATCAATGGCAATGCATGAAGTGCGAAGGGTTACTGGCTGACCGGCTGTGCCTGGCGCAGCCCTTCTTCACGCAGTTCATTGACGCCCTGACGAGCGTCCTGCACTGCTTTCTGTGCCTTCGCCGCCTGCGCCTTGCGCTCGGCTACACGAGCGTCCCATTCAGCTTGCTCTGCGTACTTGCGAGCTTCATCGTATTTCTTTTCCTGCATGGCAAGTTCGGCTTGCTTGAACTTGTCCTGAGCCGACTTCGTCTCTACCGCTGCGTACTCGGTACCGCCCGCGCTGACTGCAGCGTTCACGGCAGACTGAGTCACGGCGTATTGCTCGCTTGGCGGCTTGCCCGCGCAACCGGCGAGCAGGAGGCTGGTGCCCAGGGCCAGCGCGGCCAGTTTCAACCCGCGCGGGCCTTTGAACGTGGTGGTGGCAGTGCTGGTATTCATGATGGTCAACTCCATTCTGAAACTCCTGAAAACTAGTTTTTTCCATTTCAGTGCTGGCCCGGGCGGGGAATGACTCCGGGTCAATTCCTCTGCCACCTGTCGGCTTTTTTCTGTAATGGCTAACTGCTCGGACCTGCGCGTGTTTTGAATAGTTCAGACGTTTTTGCTCTTAAGTACGGGCCTTTTGTTGCGTCTTGTAACTCTGGCGCCCGGAAATTGGCGCAAAAAAAGACGCGCCGACCCCGAATTCACGGCGCGGCGCGGCACTTTGGGAATTCTGAAAACGACGTCGCTATCAATGCTGCGAGCTGTCCTGCTGCTCGGACAAATCCTGCAGATAACGGCGCGAGAGGGCGAGGAATCTTGGAGTCGGGCCTACATCTTCATACAGCGGATCACCTTCTTCGTCGGTGGCGACCACATGCTGGCCCTTGATGTACGGAAAGCTGGCTTCCAACTCTTCGAGAGCGGCGCCGATCAGCTCTCCGAGCAGTTCCTCTGCAGAGCGCTTGGGATACATTTCGGCGATTGCGGCCAATCGGGCCGCGGCTTCCACATCCAGGTGAACCGCATAGCCGGTCTTGGTCAAGCGGCCTTTGGCGGAGTCTTCCCAGTGTTCTGCGAGCTCACGGATTTTCATAGAGACCTCTTCAACGACCCGCATGATGGCGGGCACAGGCGAGTTTTCGAGCCCTTGTGGGACTCGCTGATGAGATTAGCTTGCTCCCGGCAGTTGTGAGGCAAAGGGTTGCTTATGAGCATGAATTTGTCGCTCTATACACATAGATAGAGGCAAAACTTACGAGGGCGTTCAGTTTCGGATCACCGAACTGACTCAGGACAGAACAACAAAACGCTGAAGGAGAAGGCTGAATGGCTGATATCGACGCACGATTGCGTGAGGACGTTCACCTGTTGGGTGAGCTGTTGGGCAACACCATTCGCAATCAGCACGGGGCTGATTTTCTCGAAAAGATCGAGCGTATCCGCAAGAGCGCCAAGGCCGGACGCAAGGGCTCGACCCAAAGCACCGAGCAACTGAGTTCCAACCTGGAAAGCCTGAGCGAAGACGAGCTGCTGCCGGTGGCGCGGGCCTTCAACCAGTTCCTCAACCTGGCCAACATCGCCGAGCAATATCAACTGATTCACAGACGCGACGATAGCAAGCCGCAGCCTTTCGAATCACGGGTGTTGCCCGAGCTGCTTGAGCGTTTGAAGCAATCGGGGCAGTCACCTGAAGCCCTGGCGCGGCAACTGGGCAAGCTTGAAATCGAATTGGTGCTGACCGCGCATCCTACTGAAGTGGCGCGCCGCACCCTGATCCAGAAATACGACGCCATCGCCGCGCAACTGGCTGCGCTCGATCATCGCGACCTGAACCGCCACGAGCGTGAGCAGATCACCGAGCGGTTGCAGCGCCTGATCGCCGAGGCGTGGCACACCGAGGAGATTCGTCGCATTCGCCCCACGCCGGTGGATGAGGCGAAGTGGGGCTTCGCGGTCATCGAAAACTCACTGTGGCAGGCGATCCCCAACTACCTGCGCAAGGCCGATCATGCGCTGCATACCGCCACCGGCCTGCACTTGCCACTTGAGGCCGCGCCGATTCGCTTTGCTTCGTGGATGGGTGGGGACCGCGACGGAAACCCCAACGTCACCGCCGCCGTCACCCGCGAAGTGCTGTTGCTGGCGCGCTGGATGGCAGCTGACCTTTACCTGCGCGATGTCGACCAGCTGGCCGCAGAGCTGTCGATGCAGCAGGCCAGCCCTGCGCTGCTGGCGGTGGCTGGCGACAGCGCCGAGCCCTATCGCCACGTGTTGAAAAAACTGCGCGAGCGCCTGCGAGCCACGCGCAATTGGGCCCACGCCTCGCTGAGCGTCACGCAACCTGCGCCGGAAGACGTGCTGAACAGTAACCGCGAATTACTGGAACCCTTGCAGCTGTGTTTCCAGTCTTTGCATGAGTGCGGCATGGGTGTGATCGCCGACGGCCCGCTGCTCGACTGCCTGCGTCGTGCCGTCACCTTCGGCCTGTTCCTGGTCAAGCTCGATGTGCGTCAGGATTCCACCCGCCACAGCGCAGCGATGACCGAGATCACCGATTATCTGGGGCTTGGGCGCTACAACGAGTGGGATGAAGAAGCGCGCATCGAGTTTCTGTTGCGTGAGCTGAGCAATAAACGTCCGCTCTTGCCCTCGCATTTCAAACCAGCTGCCGACACCGCCGAAGTATTGGCGACCTGTCGTGAAGTAGCCTCTGCGCCGGCGGCCTCGCTGGGTTCCTACGTGATCTCCATGGCGGGCGCGGCATCCGACGTGCTGGCGGTGCAACTGCTACTCAAAGAGGCCGGATTGCAACGGCCGATGCGCGTCGTGCCGCTGTTCGAGACCCTCGCCGACCTGGATAACGCTGGACCGGTGATCGAACACTTGCTCAGCCTTCCTGGCTATCGCCTGCGTTTGCACGGCCCGCAGGAAGTCATGATCGGTTACTCCGACTCGGCCAAGGACGCCGGCACCACGGCGGCGGCCTGGGCGCAGTATCGGGCTCAGGAAAAACTGGTAGAGATCTGCCGCGCCCAGCAAGTCGAACTCCTGTTGTTCCACGGTCGCGGCGGCACCGTCGGGCGCGGCGGCGGACCTGCTCACGCAGCGATTCTGTCGCAGCCACCGGGGTCGGTTGCCGGACGTTTCCGCACCACCGAACAGGGCGAAATGATCCGCTTCAAGTTCGGTCTGCCAGACATCGCCGAGCAAAACCTCAACCTCTATCTGGCTGCTGTATTGGAGGCGACCCTGCAACCGCCACCGCTGCCTCAACCTGCCTGGCGGCAACTGATGGATGAGCTGGCGGCCGATGGCGTGAACGCCTACCGCACGGTGGTTCGCGACAACCCCGAGTTCGTCGAATACTTCCGCCAAGCCACGCCAGAGCAGGAGTTGGGTCGGTTGCCGCTGGGCAGTCGCCCGGCCAAGCGCCGTGAAGGTGGCATCGAAAGCCTGCGGGCGATTCCGTGGATCTTCGCCTGGACCCAGACACGCCTGATGCTGCCTGCCTGGCTTGGCTGGGAAGACGCGCTGAACAAGGCCCTCGAACGCGGGCAGGGTGAGCTTCTGGGGCAGATGCGCGAACAATGGCCATTCTTCCGCACGCGCATCGACATGCTGGAGATGGTTTTGGCCAAAGCCGACAGCGATATCGCGCAGCTCTACGACGAACGTCTGGTAGAACCGGACCTGCTGCATTTAGGTGCACATTTGCGCGACCTATTGTCGCAGGCGTGCCGGGTGGTGCTTGGCCTGACCGGCCAGTCGCAGCTGCTGGCCCATAGTCCCGAGACGCTGGAGTTCATCAGCCTGCGCAATACTTACCTCGACCCCCTTCATCTATTGCAGGCCGAATTGCTGGCCCGGTCCCGCAGCCAGGAGGCCAGTCTGGATAGTCCTTTGGTACAGGCGCTGCTGGTGTCTGTCGCAGGCATTGCCGCCGGTTTGCGCAACACCGGCTGACGAGACTTTTCACCCGCGGGTGAGGGCAAAAGCCTTCATCCCGCGGTGCGCGCCTGATCGGCACTGATACACATCCCTGGAGTTGCGCCGGGTCATACCAGAGTATTGATCCTGGGCAAGCTGCGGGTTTTTCGCGGGTTGCTGCGACTTTCGGCGTCTTGTGCGGCATGAATCGGCTGTGTATCTTGATCAGCCTTTGGCCGTTGGGTCAGTAAATCTTTTTAGGTGATTGGCCCCATTTAGGCGAATCCGACGAAATCTCTATAAAAATTGAGGAGCACAACAATGCGCGTGATTCTGCTGGGAGCTCCCGGAGCCGGTAAAGGTACTCAGGCTACGTTCATCACCCAAAAATTCGGCATTCCGCAAATCTCCACCGGCGACATGCTGCGCGCAGCGGTCAAGGCTGGCACCGAGCTGGGTTTGAAAGCCAAAAGCGTCATGGACAGCGGCGGTCTGGTTTCCGATGACTTGATCATCGACCTGATCAAGGATCGCCTGTCGCAGCCGGACTGCGCAAACGGCTGCCTGTTCGACGGTTTTCCACGCACCATTCCTCAGGCTGAAGCCTTGAAGGATGCAGGCTTGTCGATCGATTACGTGGTCGAGATCAAGGTTGACGACGAAGAGATCGTCAAGCGCATTTCCGGCCGTCGTGTGCATGAAGGTTCGGGACGCGTTTATCACACCATCTTCAACCCGCCGAAAGTCGACGGTGTGGACGATGTCACCGGCGAGCCGCTGGTGCAGCGTAAAGACGACGTTGAAGCAACCGTGCGTCATCGCCTGTCGGTATACCACTCCCAGACCAAGCCGCTGGTGCAATTTTACGAGAAGCTGCAAGCCGAAGACGGCAAGCCGAAGTTCCGCAGTATCGAAGGCGTCGGCTCCGTGGAAGACATCACCGCCAAGGTGAACGCAGCACTGGCCTGATCTTCTCGGCGCAGTGAACAACGGCCCGCTTGCGGGTCGTTGTTGTTTATAATGCGGCACTTTTCAGTACAACCCTCACTCGCCTTTCGCACAACCGTGGAAACCCCGATGACAACCTTGCTGGCCCTGGACACCGCCACTGAAGCCTGCTCAGTCGCCTTGCTGCACGACGGCAAAGTACTGACTCACTATGAGGTGATCCCGCGTCTGCACGCGCAAAAGCTCCTGCCGATGATCAAGGATCTGCTGGCCGAGGCGGGCATCGAGCTGTCGGCGCTGGATGCCATCGCATTCGGTCGCGGCCCGGGTGCGTTCACTGGGGTGCGTATCGCTATCGGTGTAGTACAGGGCTTGGCGTTCGGTCTGGATCGGCCGGTATTGCCGGTGTCCAATCTAGCGGTACTGGCTCAGCGCGCCTTTCGTGAACACGGGGTTACGCAAGTGGCGGCCGCCATCGATGCGCGCATGGACGAGGTGTACTGGGGTTGCTATTGCGAGACCGCAGGCGAAATGCGACTGGTGGGCGCAGAGGCCGTGATGCCGCCGGAAAACGCCGCATTGCCGGATGATGCTTCGGGCCAGTGGTTCGGTGCCGGTACGGGTTGGGGCTACGCGGATCGCATCGCGGTCAGCCTGTCCGGCCAGGATGCCACGATGCTGCCCCACGCTCAGGATCTGTTGACCTTGGGCACCTTCGCCTGGCACCGGGGCGAGGCGATCGCTGCCGATGATGCACAACCGGTGTATCTGCGGGACAAAGTGGCCACCCCGAAAGCGCGTTGATCCGCATGCGGCACAAAACCTGAGCAGCGCGGCTTACCGGCGGTGGCGATATCAACGACGTTACCGCTGGCAAACGGAACGTCCCCGACCGTGCCGCTACAGGGCATAACTGGAAAGTGTCCCGGCCCGCACGCTTCATTTGCGACCCAGGTCACAGCATTTACTACCGTTCGGCGACAAATAAACATTTTCTGCCCGGTGGCTTCAAACATTTGGCAATAACTGTGGTCTAGTTATCGTTCGCGAGATTGCCAGGAGAGCATTCGCGAGATTAAATTGCCACTATAAGACGCCGAGTAAGCATCGATGCGGATCAACGGTCCTTCACCACGCTCGTACCCAATCACGCGTAAGCCACGCAAAGGCTCTGCGACGATTGATGACGCCTTCGAAGAGGTGATCGATGACGTCGTCGAGGTCGTTCCGCAAACAGCTCGCCGTCAGACCGGCAGCACGGCCAACGTGCCAGCTCGCCAGCAGGACATCATCTTCCCGCGCGCCATGAGCAGCCGGGTTGCCCACGCCCTGAGCAGCTATCTGACAACTTCCACGTTCGTCGATTGGGATCTGGAAGTCTCAGGCCTTGATCTGCACGTTTGAATATTCCCGACCCGCCTTACTACATCGGTTGTCCGTCCTGGAGTGAAAACGCCTGGAGGCAGTCGCTGTACCCGCAAGATGCCCGCCCGGGCGACATGCTCGAGTTGTATACCCAAGTGTTTAATGCCGTGGAAGGCAACACTACGTTCTACGCCCGCCCCAAGGACACGACCGTACAGCGTTGGGCGCAGGTCATGCCCGAGCATTTCCGTTTTACCGCCAAGTTTCCCGGCGACATCAGTCACGCCGGTGACTTGCGCGAACATCTGACCGCCGCTGAAGACTTTCTGCAATTACTCGCTCCGCTGGGCGCCCGTGTTCAGCCGCTGTGGCTACAACTGCCCGCAAGTTTCACACCCAACCGGGTTGGCGAGCTGGCCACTTTCATCGACGCGCTGGAAGGTCGGGCGCTGGCGGTCGAGGTGCGCAACATGGGGTTCTTCGACAAGGGCGAGGGCGAGCGGATCCTCAATCGTTTGCTGCTGGACCGCGGTGTCGAGCGCATCTGCCTGGATTCCAGACCTTTGTTCAGCTGCACGTCCAGGGATCCTGCGGTTTTGCTCGCGCAATCGAAGAAGCCGAAAGTCCCGGTGCGTCCGGCAGCGCTCACGGACTTTCCTCAGGTGCGCTTCATCGGCCGCCCGGAGTTGGAGGCTAATGACCGTTTCATCGAGCAGTGGGCGCAAAAAGTCGCTGGCTGGATTGAGGAAGGGCGCACCCCTTACGTTTTTCTGCACACCCCGGACAATATTCAAGCCCCCGACCTTGCGCGACGTTTCCACCAACGACTGATGACATTGCTGCCGGGATTGCCCAAATTGCCAGCGCCTGAGCGTGGGCCAGAAGTGGAGCAACTCGGCCTGTTGTAAGGTCGATTACGAGGACGCCTCTGTCCTTACTGCGGAAACCTTGGCCCAATGCGCGGTTCGACCCTGTTCTTTTTATTGCTGCTGATCTGCGCGGGCCTCGCCATCTCGGTATGGCGCGGCTGGCTGCCGGTAGCTGATCGCTGGAACCCATGGGCGCCGCTGGACGTTCGTGAACAACCGAATCTGCTGACCCCGTTCAAGCTCTGGCGCCTGCAGAATGACCCTGCGTTGTGCGACCAGGCGCTGCACACCTCGACACTGCGTTACGCCCATCAGGCCGACAGCGACGCAGACGCCAAATGCCCATTGAGCAACACGTTGCGTATCCAGGGTGGCGATGTCGCGCTCAGCAGCAGTTTTCTCTCCAGTTGCCCCTTGGCGGTCGCCTACGCGCTGTTTGATATCCACGGCCTGCAACCCGCTGCGCAAGAGGTGTTCGGGCAGAAGGTCACGCAAATCGATCACCTTGGCAGTTTTGCCTGCCGCAACGTCTACAACCGCAGCGAAGGACGCCTGAGTCAGCATGCCTCGGCCAATGCACTGGATATCGCAGGGTTTCGTCTGGCAGACGGACGCCGGATTTCGGTGCTCACAAATTGGAAGGATGAAGGCGATAACGGGAAGTTTCTGAGGCTGGTCAGGGATGGCGCGTGTAAGCAGTTCAATACTGTGCTTGGCCCGGATTACAACGCAGCGCACCGCAACCATTTTCACGTGGACATGGGGCATTGGCGGGTGTGTCGCTGACAGGGCAGTGAGCCCGACCTGTAGGGGCGTGCTTGCCCGCGATGCGTCGCGTCAGACATAAATATGTCACAGACCCACCCCCATAAAACTGGGTCCACCAACAGAGCTGTTACGCGGCCATACGCAAATTCTGCAACACGATCGGCCGCGCCCAGCCAATGTCGAACTCCAGGTGGCGCTGTTGTTCGGTCATGTCTTCGGCGCTGTAAGGCATGGCAGGTTTGTCGGCCAGGTCCCACTCGAAGTCGGCAATCGGCAGGAACAAAGGGCGAGGTTGAGGGCCAGGGCCCGGATCGACGCTGTCGTCGTAAGGATTGAGCACGGTCGGGCGTACCCAGTTGCTGTCGAATTCCAGATTGCGCTGCTGCTCGATCAGTTCGCTGGCGCTGTAAGGCGTGGCAGGCTTGTCGGCCAGATCCCATTCGAATTCGGCGATAGGCAGGAACAGCGGTTCCGGCGGGACGATTTCCTTGTCTTCGACCGGGCATTGACGCTGTTCGACGATCTTGCCCAGGGTCTTGGCCCCCGCGATGGGCTCGCCGGTCACGCTGTCCGTCGCAACCGCAACGGGATGCTCAGGCGTGTCGCTGGCGTTGTCGTCTGCGTGCTGGGCCATTGCACGGGCAAATGCATCCTGCCAGAGCTGCGTGACGCCGCTCAGGGTTTGGCTATTGAGTACGCTGTAATCGCCTGCGTACGATAAATAACCTATCGAGGATGTTTGCTGAATGTCTGACATAAGCGCTCAGTACATGCCGTGGGTCTGGCAAAATGCCGAATACTTTCGTTATCGGCAGATGTTGCCAATCATTAAGAAAATTAGAACGCGTGGACACAATGAGTGAGGAGCAAGCGGGCAGCCGCATTCGGGTCGAAACCCTGACTTCCGATGGTCGGGAAAAAGCCGCGCGGTGGGCCGAGCGTCTGGACTTGCCGCTAGAGGATCCCGAGGCCGATTTCGCCCTGCAAGTGAGCGATGAAGGCCTGCAATTGCAGCAGTTGGGCGACGATGTGCCGGGGCCTGTGCGGGTGGATTTCGTTGAAGGCAAAGCGGCGCATCGGCGTCTGTTCGGCGGCGGCAGCGGGCAGATGATCGCCAAGGCGGTGGGCGTTCAGCCCGGCGTTCGTCCCCGCGTGCTGGACGCAACGGCGGGGTTGGGCAAGGACGCGTTCGTGCTGGCGAGTCTGGGTTGCGAGATGAGTCTGATCGAACGTCAGCCGATCATCGCGGCGCTGCTCGAAGACGGGTTGGCGCGCGGTGCTCAGGATCTGGACGTAGGTGGGATCATTGGTCAGATGCGCCTGATGACCGGCAATTCCATCGAACTATTGCGCAGCTGGGAAGGCGATCCGCCGCAGGTGATCTACCTTGATCCGATGTTCCCCCATCGTGAGAAAACCGCGTTGGTGAAGAAGGAAATGCGCCTGTTCCGGCCATTGGTGGGCGACGACACGGACGCCCCGGCGCTGCTCGAAGCCGCACTGGCGCTGGCCACCCACCGGGTGGTGGTCAAGCGCCCCCGCAAGGCGCCGTGCATCGAAGGCGCGAAGCCGGGCTATGCGCTGGATGGCAAGTCCAGTCGGTATGACATCTATCCAAAAAAGGCTTTGAAGCCGTAGCGGCCTCCGGTCGGGTGCCGATCAGGTTGGCTGCTTCGGTCGCTGCGCCGGGATGAAACAGCAAGTCCGATCACAGCGCGCCGAACACCTTCTTCGCCAGGCTTGTCGCCGCCGCCGCGGGGTTGGCGCGAATGCTTTCTTCCTGTTTGGCGATCATCTCAAACAGGCCGTCGAGGGCTTTCTGTGTTACGTAACCTTCGACGTTCGAGTCTTTCGCATCTACCACACCCAGGGTTGCGGCTTGCCCGGCGAAGGCGTTGTACTTCTGCGCCAGCCCGACCTTGTCGGTAGCCTGTTTGACGATCGGCAGGAATTTGGCGCGGATCTGCTCGCGGCTACTCTTGTCCAAGTATTGCGTGGCCGAGTCCTTACCGCCGCTGAGAATGCCCTTGGCGTCAGACACGCTCATCTTCCTCACCGCATCCACCAGCAGCGCCTGCGCCTGGGGCACGGCCGCTTCCGCTGCCTGGTTCATGCTGGCTTCCAGCTGGTCCACCTGCGCGCCCATGCCGAACTGCTTCATCTTGCTCGCCACTTTGCCAAGTTTGCCCGGCAGCTCGATGCGCACGTCCTTGTTGTTGCTGAAGCCACCGGGCACGCCCAGTTGCTTGACGGCGATCTGCGCGCCCTGGGTCAGCGCGTCCTTGAGGCCACCGGTCGCGTCCGATTGCGACAGATCACCCAGGGACAATGCGAAGGCACTGGCCGACAGCAGCAGTGCGGCACACAAGCCCGTGATCGAGAGGGAGCGAAGCAGCATGGGGTAACGTCCTTTTTTGGAAATAAGGAAAAGTCGGGTGAAAACGCTTTATGTGGCCGGATTCAGACGAATCTTGATCGGCGGTTTTTCTTCCAGTGTCAGGTCGACGGTGTAGCGTTCGGTGCTGATCAGCACCAGCTTGCCATCCACTTCGATGCGCGCACTGACGGTGTAGGTGTGGCCCTGTTTGACCTGCTTCTGATCATAGGTCAGATGAAATGGCAGCGGGGCCTGGCCCTTGATCGGTCCGCTCTCGCTGGCGAGGGTCTGCGCCGGGGCGTCGGCCAGCGACACATCCTGCAGTGTGACCTTCAACGTTGCGGTAGGCGGCAGGGCCATGCGCTGCACGTAAAAGACCTCGCCGTCGACGGTGCCGGGCAGATTGTCCGGAGCATCGGCACAGGCGGCCAGAAGGGTGGCCATCAGGGTCAGCAGAAGGTGTTTCATCAAGTGGTTCTCCTTGTCGTGTTGAGGCACCGAGATCAGACACTCGGCCCAGCATCTAGGACCTCTTCACTGCGATGCAGTGCCACTTGACGAATCGACAAACGAATTTCCGCCGGCAATACCCGCTTGGCCGCACCTTCGGCCAGCTCGCCCAATAACGCGTGATAGCCCAGCTTGCCGCCGTCGTCCTTGCGCAACACGTCCTGGTCCAGCAGCGTCTGAATGAAGTGGCGGAACAGGCTCTTGTCGAAGAATTCCGGGGCGTTCAGGCCGTGCAGGATGGACAGGCGCTGGGCCATGATCGTGCTCAGATCCTCCAGCTCCTCGGCGGTCAGGGTGTGCTGGCCGCTGTTGAGCAACAGCGAAATCGCCATGTAGAAGCGTTGCAGGGTCTGCGCGATGGCCCGTGACAACAGCGTCAGCAACACGAAGTGCCGCGAGCTTGGTGCGGGGCGCAGGTAGACATCGTTCTCGAAGCGCAGCAGCCCCTGTTCGACGAACGCTGCCAGCCATTGATCGATCACGGCATCCAGCTCGTCCAGGGACCAGCGAATGAACAATTCCGATTGCAGATACGGGTACAGCGCACGGGCGTAACGCAGCACCTGTTCGCGGCTCATGCGTGAAGAACTCTGGAAGAAACTCGCCAGCAGCGACGGCAAGGCGAGGATATGCAGCACGTTGTTGCGGTAATAGGTCATCAGGACGGCGTTCTGTTCGTCCAGATAGAGGATCTTGCCCAGCGCATCTTTCTGCTCGGAAAGCAGATCCATGCCTTTGACATGCTCGATCAACGCCTGACCATCGCCTTCCGGCAGAGTGGTATGCGGCGAGTACGGCACGCTGCGCAGCAGGGTCAGGTAGAGGTCCAGCACCCGCGCCAGAGCCTGATCGTCGAGCGCGTGTTTGTTGGTGGACAGCAGCGCAAGCGCCACCAGATTCACCGGATTGACCGCGGCGGCTTCGTTAAGATGCCGGGCCACACGCTCACCCAGCCGATGGGTGGTCTCGTTAAGCCAGGCCGGCTTGAACACCGGGCCGAGATCCTGGGTACGCCAATTCGGTTGTTCGTGATCGAGGAAGTCGGCCAGCTTGATCGGCTCGCCGAAGTTGACCGAAACCTGGCCGAAACGCTGTTTGAGCGCACCGATGACTTTGAAGATGTCGAAGATCGATTCTTTCTTTTTCGCCGCCCCGCGCAATTCACCCAGGTAGGTGCGGCCTTCCAGTACGCGCTCGTAACCGATGTAGACCGGCACGAAAATGATCGGCGTGCGCGAGTTGCGCAGGTAACTGCGCATCGTGATCGCCAGCATCCCCGTCTTGGGCTGCAACATGCGTCCGGTGCGCGAGCGCCCGCCCTCGACGAAGTATTCCACCGGGAAACCCTTGGTGAACAAGGTGTGCAGGTACTCGTTGAAAACCGCGGTGTACAGCGGATTGCCCTTGAAGGTGCGACGCATGAAGAACGCGCCGCCGCGGCGCAGCAGACTACCGATCACCGGCATGTTGAGGTTGATACCCGCGGCGATGTGCGGCGGCGTCAGGCCATTGCGGAACAACAGATACGACAGCAGCAGGTAATCGATGTGGCTGCGATGGCAGGGTACATAAATGATCTCGTTGCCCTGTGCGACGTTCTGCACGCCCTCCAGATGGCTGACCTTGATGCCGTCGTAGATCTTGTTCCAGAACCAGCTCAGCACCACTTCCAGAAAGCGGATGGCGGTGTAGGTGTAGTCCGAAGCGATTTCGTTGCCGTAATGCAGGGCCTTTTCCCGTGCCTTGGCCTCGGGAATCTTCTCTCGGGCGGCTTCGTCGAGAATCGCCTGTTTGACCAGCGGATCGGCGATCAGGCCCTTCACCAGATTGCGTCGGTGTGACAGGTCCGGTCCGATAGTGGCGGTCTTCAGGTTGCGGAAATGTACGCGCAGCAGGCGTTGAGCCATGCGCACCGTGCGCTCGTAGCCTTTGTTCTCGTCGACCAGTTCACGCAGATGAATCGGGGCGGAGAACTGCACGCGGGTCTTGCGTCCGAGAATCAGAATCGTGATGAAACGCCGCAGACGCCCGGTGACCGCCCAGCTGTCCGCAAACAGCAGCTTCCACGGGCTGTCTTCCTTGTCCGGCGACTGTCCCCAGAACACGCTGACCGGGATGATCTGCGCATCCTCGGTGGCATTGCGGGTCACTGCGCCCACCAGCCTTTCCAGTGTGGGCGGCGCACCGCGTTTGTCCTGCCGTCCCAGCCAGTCAGGTGCCGGCGTCAGGTAGAAGAACGCCGCAGGCTCTGTCAGATTGCCCACCGCAACCGCCAGGACAGGACGCGGCAGACCGGCTTTGCGGCACTCGGTATCAAGCACGGCCAGGTCGCTCAGCGACGGGCTTTGCAGCGCGTAGAACACCGGGCGGCTGCGGTCGAGATTGAGGGTGAAGGACGACTGATTGATCGTTTCCGAACGCACCCACAGATACAGCAGGCGACGCACGGTGCCAAAGACGAGACGACGAAACGGGGAGCGGGTCATACGAATTCTGCGTAAAGGGGCCAGGCCCACGAGGCGGCCAGTTTGCCGTATATGGCGGGGATGGGCAAAGTGGGGAGTTAATTCTCTATTCAGAAATTATCCGCCGTGGTGGCGGCATAGTTGTCGGCGACTGCTTGATAGCAGCAGTATCAGACTAACGCGGCTTTGCCGGGAGGCTGACTTCATCGATTGCAAGCAGGGCCCAATCCAGAGGCAATACGACACTCCGGCGTTCTGAATACACTCACTTACGATTTCAAAAAACAGGAAAGCTGTATAAGCAATCACCTGTCATTTCCGACAGTAGACAAACTTTCGGGCCGGGATAAGCTGGTTTAAAGAGGCTGGGTAATATGTGAGGGATGCACATGAAAATCTTGAAGCAGTTCATGCTCTTTACCGCTCTGATATCTGGTATATGCGTCGCGGATGTTCGCCCCGCTTTTTCAACTTTCGCTAGTTCAGGGTTTAATACGCAACTCGCCTTGGTCGATACAGGTCAGCTTGGTGGGGGCGGTGCAGCAACATTGGATATGAGGCGGGTCCATTTCCATAAGTACCCAGTTAGTGTGGATAAACCGACATCAATGCAGCTTTGCCACAGACCCTGGTTCATTTAGCCTGAGTATGTTGGCATGGGAGAATTCGAGTGCCGAGTTAACCGCTTGGCAGCAAAAAGAAATCGTTATGAAAGTCTGGCCTCAAAATACCAACAATCTTTCAATCAAAGCCTTTTTCTATTTTTTGACGAATACGCGTGCACCCGGATTCGTCGGTGCACAGAATATCCAGAGGGATTTTTTTGAACAAACTCTCAGGATCATCCCTATCGTCAGGGTGACCCCCAATGTAATTACGGGCAATGTTTTCAGTTATCAACAGGAGGACCAGGCGCTATAGCGTGATGAATGTTCCGTTCGAAGGTTAGTAAGTAGGGGACATGCCTGCCGACAATGCTCGATGTCAGAAGAATCTGACATCGAGCATTGTCGGCAGGTGATCGCTACAAGCGCTGACTCACGAAGTACGCCAGGTAATCTCTTCCTCACCATCGGCGCTGATGCGAATCCAGCGATCGGCGTCTTCCTCGCTTTCTTCCTCGACCCACGTCCCGGGCGCGCAGCGCACTTCCACATTCAGGGCAGCAAAGGCGGCGCGGGCGCAGGCGATGTCGTCGTCCCAAGGCGTCTTGTCGCTGTCCAGGCACAGGCTGTTCCATTTGCCAACGGCCTTGGGAATCCAGGTCACCGGGATGTCGCCGGCCTTGCATTTCCAGGTCTGGCCTTTCTGGACCCATTCGCTGCATGGGCCGACGTCGGCGGTGAGCCAGGTGGTGATTGCCTTGTGGTCAACGTCGGCGTCTTTCAGGTAAATCTCGATATCGGGTTGGCGCATGGATGCCTCTGGGTTGTTCTGGAAAATCCATTCGCGGATTCATTCGGTCATTCTGACTTGGCAGGCAGGCCGTCACTGCAGAACGAAATAATCGTAGCGCATGGACACGGTTACCTCGAACGGCTCGGGTTGGTCGATGACATTGGCCCGCCGCTCGGCACTGGCGCGCCAGCCGTGGGGCGTCATGGCCAGCAGGTTGGCCCGGGCCTGACCATCCACCAGAGTCAGCTTGAAGCGAAGGGTTTCGCTATGTTGCAGACTCATGCCTTCGGGGACCAGCGCCAGATGCTTGTCATCGGCATAGTCGCGGACTTCGTCGTACAGGCGTTGCCGCAACTCCATCAGATGCTCGTTGGTCGGTCCTACACGCATCAGGCCACCGCCCGACGACAACAGGCGTTTGGCCTCGTCCCAGTCCAGTGGGCTGAAGACGCTGGCGATGAACTGCATGCTCGCGTCCGGCAGAGGTACGCGGGCCATGCTGGCGATCAACCAGGTCAGTTTCGGGTCGCGTTTGCAGGCGCGCTTGACCGCTTCGCGGGAGATATCCAGCGCATAGCCATCTGCGCCCTCCAGGGCATCGGCAATCTGAGCGGTGTAGTAACCCTCGCCGCAGCCGATGTCCAGCCAGTGAGCGGGTGCACGTTCGGCGGCCAGCTCGGCCAGACGTTTTGCCACCGGCGCATAATGCCCGGCATTGAGAAAATCCCGGCGCGCCTCGACCATCGCCTGATTGTCGCCGGGGTCGCGGCTGTTCTTGTGCTGCACCGGCAGCAGGTTCAGATACCCCTGGCGGGCGCGGTCGAAGCGGTGGCCGACCAGGCACACCACGCCGTTGTCCGCTGCATCGAGCGGGGCTGAGCAGATCGGGCAGGTCAGCATCAGCCGAGCAACTTGACCAGCGTTTGGTAGTAGATCTCGGTCAGCACGTCGAGGTCGCTGGCCAGAATTCGCTCGTTGACCTGATGGATCGTGGCGTTGACCGGCCCCAGTTCGACCACCTGCGTACCGAGGGTGGCAATGAATCGCCCATCCGATGTGCCGCCGCTGGTGGATGCCTTGGTTTCGCGGCCGGTAACGCTCTTGATGCTGGCCGACACCGCATCGAGCAACGCGCCCGGCTCGGTGAGGAACGGCAGGCCCGACAGCGCCCATTCCACGTGCCAGTCCAGACCGTGTTTGTCGAGAATGTCGGCGACGCGCTTCTGCAGGTCCTCGACGGTGGATTCGGTGGAGAAACGGAAGTTGAACACCGCGGTCAGTTCGCCAGGAACGACGTTGGTGGCGCCAGTGCCTGAGTTCAGGTTGGAGATCTGGAAGCTGGTAGGCGGAAAGAACGCGTTGCCTTCATCCCAGTGCTCGGCGGCCAGTTCGGTCAGTGCAGGCGCCGCCAGGTGAATCGGATTTTTCGCCAGGTGCGGGTAAGCGACGTGACCCTGCACGCCCTTGACGGTGAGGGTAGCGCCCAGAGAGCCGCGACGGCCGTTCTTGACCACGTCACCCACCAGCGTGGTGCTCGATGGCTCGCCGACGATGCACCAGTCCAGACGCTCTTTGCGCGCCGCCAGGCGCTCGACCACAGCCTTGGTGCCGTGATGGGCAGGCCCTTCCTCGTCGCTGGTGATCAGATACGCGACCTTGCCCTTGTGATTCGGGTAGTCGGCGACGAAGCGCTCGGTGGCGATGATCATCGACGCCAGGCTGCCTTTCATGTCCGCCGCCCCACGGCCGCAGAGCATGCCGTTTTCATCGATCAATGCATCGAAAGGATCGTTCTGCCAGGCCTTCACCGGACCGGTCGGCACCACATCGGTGTGACCGGCGAAGCACAGCACCGGGCCATCCTGGGTACCGTGGGTGGCCCAGAAATTGTCGACGTCTTCGATACGCATCGCCTCCAGCGCGAAACCGGTATCGCCCAGGCGTTTCATCATCACGGCCTGACAATCGGCGTCGAGCGGCGTGACAGACGGCCGACGGATCAAGTCGCAGGCGAGTTGCAGAGTAGGCGAGAGGTCGGCTGGGGCTTTCATGAAAGATCCGAGGAATTGAATGTAGTAACCCTATAGGAGCGCCCTTGCCCGCGATTGCGGCGTGCCCGTCAGCTAAGTCAAACTTGACACACCCTGTTCGCGGGCAAGCGCGCTCCTACAAAACGGCAGACATCTTAAAGCAAAACGGCGACCCGAAGGCCGCCGTTTTGAGCAGCGCTCAATTGTTTCAGGCCGTGGTGGGTTCCTCCACTGGCTTGGGTTTAGGCAGCGACGAAAGAAACGCCATGATCAATGCGGCAAGATACGGAAGCGACTGCACCACCAGCATGAGCACCCAGAACCGCACATCGTTGCTCGGCAGGCCTTGCACCAGGCAGATACCCAGCGCCGCGCCCCACAGCAGCAACATGATGAACAGCTCTTCGCGGGCCTCGGAGATCGCCACCAACAGGCCATGGCTGTCGGCGTTTTTCGGCGTACGGAAGAACGGAATGCTGGTGGTGAAGAAACCGTACAACACCGCTTTGGCGATGGTGTGCGACAACGCCAGCCCGGCCAGCGCGGCATAGAACGCATCCGTGAGGTTCACGCCCACGGCGCGACGGTAAAGGAAAATGATCTTACCGACCTTGAAGAAGAACAGCGCCAACGGCGGAATCGCGAAAATCAGCAGCGGCGGATCGACCCGATTGGGCACAATGATCATCGCCGCAGACCACAACAAGGCGCCCACGGTGAAGAAAATGTTCATGCCATCGGCCACCCACGGCAGCCAGCCCGCGAGGAAGTGATAGCGCTGGCCGCGCGTCAGCTCGGTGTCCTTACCTCGCAGCAGGCTTGCGGCGTGACGCTTGATGATCTGAATCGCGCCATAGGCCCAGCGGAAACGCTGCTTCTTGAAGTCGATGAAGGTGTCCGGCATCAGGCCCTTGCCATAACTGTTGTGGGCATAGGCGGCGGAATAGCCTTTTTCGAACACCCGCAAGCCCAGCTCGGCGTCCTCACAGATACACCAGTCGGCCCAGCCCAATTCTTCGAGGACCGAGCGGCGCGTCATGGTCATGGTGCCGTGCTGAATGATCGCGTCGCGGTCGTTGCGGGTGACCATGCCGATATGAAAGAAGCCTTTGTATTCCGAATAGCAGAGTTTTTTGAACGCGCTTTCATGCTGGTCGCGATAGTCCTGCGGCGACTGCACCACAGCGATCTTTGGATCGGCGAAGTGCGGGACCATGTGCTTGAGCCAGTTGCGGTCGACGCAGTAATCCGAATCGATCACCGCGATGACTTCGGCGTCCGCGGCGGTGTGCGGAATCAGGTAGTTCAGCGCGCCACCCTTGAAACCCGCCAGGGGAGCGACGTGGAAGAACTTGAAGCGCTCACCGAGCATCTCGCAATGGGCCTTGACCGGCTCCCACACGGCCGGGTCCTTGGTGTTGTTGTCGATCAGCAGCACCTCGAAATCCGGGTAATCCAGTGCGGCCAGCGCATTGAGGGTCTGTTTCACCATCTCCGGCGGTTCGTTGTAGCAGGGTACGTGCACCGAGACTTTTGGTCGGTAGGCGGTATCCGCATCGACAGGCAGGAATTCGCGACGCCGTTTGTGCGTCCAGACCGCCTCGGCCAGTTCATGAGCCTCTGTGAGCAGTACGATGAACACCCCGAAAGCGCCGAGTGCCAGCAAGAACCCTACAAGCACGCTGAACCAGGTGCTGTATTGCTGGCTGTAGTCGTAGCCGATCCACACCAGCACCGAGCCGCACAGGAATGCGATGAAGGTCAGGAACGTACGACCGCGCTGACGCAGGGCCGAGCCGTCGATCAGCAGCAGCGCCAGCGCGAGCATGGCAAGCACCGCCGAACCAATGGCCAGTACGCGCCATTGCGGGATCGCGACCACGGGGCCCTCGAAGTTGAATTTCTGCTGGCGAGCCGCATTGTAGACCCCCCAATACGCGCCGACCGAGCCTTCATCGCTGGCCTTCCACGGCTGGTCGAACGCTTCGATCACGAAGTAGTTGAAGCCCTGGCGGTTGAGTTTGTTGACCAGGGTGCGCAGGTAAATCGCCTGATCGGCCTGGGTCGCATCAGCGCCGCCGCGCATGTGGCCGTGACTCGGCCAGCCGACTTCAGACAGCAGCAAAGACTTTTTCGGGAACAGGTGTTTGAGCTCCCGCGCACGGTCGAAAACGTACTGCCCGGCCTTGTCCACAGGAATGTATTCCCAGTAGGGCAGAATGTGCGCCGCGATCAGATCGACGTGTTTGGCCAGCTCCGGGTATTTCTTCCAGATGTGCCATTGCTCAGAGGTGGTCACCGGCACTTTCACCGCCGCGCGCACGCGGTCCAGAATGGCCATCAGCTCCTTGGGCGTGATCTCTTCGCGGTACAACGCCTCGTTACCGACCACCACACGCACCACGCTGCGGGTGCTATTGGCCAGTTCGATGGCTGTATTGATTTCCCGCTCGTTGCGTTCCTGGTCCGGGCTGATCCAGATCCCGAGAGTCACGCGCAAGCCGAACTCCTCAGCCAGTTTCGGAATGTCCTGAAGGCTGCCATCCACCGAATAGATACGGATATTGTCAGTGGATTTACTCATCAGCTCCAGGTCCTGACGCATTTCATCGTCGGACGGGTACACGCCTTTCTGTGGGTTCTGACCCAGGCGGAAAGGGGAATAGGAGAATCCAGAGATATGTTCGGGCCAGTTGGGAGTGGTCACCGGGCGGTTGATCAACGCCCAGAAGCCAGTGAACAGCGCGGCGATCGCCACAACGACAACCAGATTGAGACCAAATTTACGCGATGGCATGGCTACTTCAGGTTCCTAGACGGGAACGGGGGGAGCTGACAGACGTCAGCCAGCACGAGCTTGGGCAACCGTTAAGGGATGTAGTTCTATTCGTGGAGGAATGTAATCCGTTTCTCTGTCGTGCGTAGGATCCGCGTCTGTAGCAGCGCGCTAGCCTGCGATTGCAACCCGTCAGGCACGGCTGCAGCGTCTGGATAAATGCAATCGCGGGCAAGCGCTCCTACAGGCTGAGCAAGCCGATATCTCTTTTCAGACCAAACACCCCCAACAGGCAGCTGTCCCAATTCCAAGCACGGCCTATAATGCGCGCCGGTTTTTTGGGGTATTGGTCATGAGCACAGAAGATCCGCGGTTTGCTGGCGTCGCCCGTCTGTACGGCATCGAAGGCCTGGAGCGCCTGCGCGCGGCCCATGTGGCGGTGGTGGGCATCGGCGGCGTCGGTTCGTGGGCGGCGGAAGCCATGGCCCGCTGCGGTGTGGGCGAGATTTCCCTGTTTGACCTGGACGACGTCTGCGCCAGCAACAGCAACCGCCAGTTGCATGCCCTGACCAGCACCGTCGGTCGTGCGAAAGTCGAAGTCATGGCCGAGCGCCTGCGCGAGATCAACCCGGATTGCGTAGTGCACGCCGTGGCCGATTTCGTGACCCGCGAGACCATGGCCGAATACATCACGCCGAACATCGACTGCGTGCTCGACTGCATCGACAGCGTCAACGCCAAGGCTGCGCTGATTGCCTGGTGCAAACGACGCAAGATCCAGATCATCACCACCGGCGGCGCGGGCGGGCAGATCGATCCGACATTGATTCAGGTCTGTGATCTGAACCGCACCTTCAACGATCCGTTGGCCTCAAAAGTACGCTCGACCCTGCGCCGCGATTACGGGTTTTCCCGCACCGTGACCCGTCACTACAGCGTGCCTTGCGTGTTCTCGACCGAGCAACTGCGCTACCCCAAGCCGGATGGCAGCATCTGTCTGCAGAAAAGCTTTGTCGGTGATGGCGTGAAGCTGGACTGCGCCGGTGGTTTCGGCGCGGTGATGATGGTCACGGCGACCTTCGGCATGGTCGCAGCCACCAAGGCGGTGGAAAAAATCGTGGCAGGCGTGCGGCGCCCGGCAGAGCGGATCAAGGCGAAGGAAGCGGCTCAGCCGGCCAGCTGACGCATCTTCTGCAACACGGCATTCAGCCCATTGCTGCGTGACGGGGAGAGCTGACGGCTTAGACCCAACTGATTGAACCAGTCGCTCAGATCGACCTGCTGCAATTCGGACGCCGACAAACCATTGACCCGCGTCAGCAGCAGCGCCACCAACCCGCGAATCAAACGGGCATCACTGGCAGCACGAAACTGCCAGTGTCCCTCGACCACATCCGCCAGCAACCAGACCTTGCTCTCGCAGCCGTGCACCAGATGCTGGTCGGTTTTTTCATCGTCGGCCAGCACAGGCAGTCGTTCGCCCCATTGCATCAGCAGGCGCGCGCGTTGCTCCCAGCTCAGCGACGCGCTGAAGGTGTCGAGCGCGGTTTGTGCCTCTTGAGGCAAGCTCATCGCAGCAGCTCCAGCGCCTGATCCAGCGCATTGAAGAGTCGCTCGAGATCTGTGGAATCGTTGTACAGTGCCAACGACACCCGGATCGCACCCGACAGCCCCAAGCTACTGATCAACGGGATAGCGCAGTGATGACCCGCCCGCACAGCGATGCCTTGCTCAGTCAGCAAATGCGCCAGATCGGCGTTGTGCACATCCTCGACCACAAAACTCGCCAGCGCCACCTGCGGATCGCCCACCAGTCGCACGCCTTCGCGCAGCAGCAACCCCGCGCACAGCAGTTCGTGCAGACGGGCCTCATGCTCGGCAGCGGCGACATGGTTGATGTCGTTCAGATAGTCGAGGGTCGCGCCCAGACCGATAACTCCGGAAACAGGCGGCGTCCCGGCCTCGAAACCCAATGGCGCAGGGCGGAAGGTCGCATCCTGATAGCCCGCTTGAAGCACCATTTCCCCGCCGAACTGCCAGTGGTGCAGTTGCGCCAGCGCTTCGTGGCGACCAAATAACACACCGACGCCATCCGGGCCATAGAGCTTGTGGCTGGAAAATACATAGAAGTCGCAGCCCAGCGCCTGTACATCATGGCGACCATGGACGATGCCCTGCGCGGCGTCGATGACCGTCAGCGCACCTCGCGCTCTGGCCAAAGCCACCAGTTGCGCGACAGGTTGCCAGGTGCCCAGCACGTTGGACAATTGGCTGACTGCCAGCAAGCGCGTACGCGACGTGATCAAAGCGGCAGCCGCTTCATCGTCGATCACACCCTGAGCCGTCAGCGGCAGCACCACCAGCTTCAGATCATGACGTCTGGCCAATTGCTGCCAAGGCAACAGATTGGCGTGGTGCTCCAAGGCGCTGATAACGATTTCGTCACCAGCCCGAAACAGATGCTCCAGCCCATAGGCGAGCAGATTGAACGCCGAGGTGGCGCCGTGGGTGAAGACGATTTGCCCGGATGAACCGGCATTCAGCCATTCGCCAGCCTTGCGGCGGGAGTCCTCGAAGGCCTGAGTGGCCTTCGCACCGGGAAGATGCTGCGCGCGATGCACGTTCGCTGCGCCATTGGCGTAGTAATGCGCCATCGCGTCGATCAGGGCTTGAGGTTTCTGTGCGGTGGCGGCGCTGTCCAGATAGGTCTGGCCTTCCCGTTCAAGGGCATCGAGTGCGGGGAAGTCAGCGCGCCAAGGGGAAATGAGGGACATGACATTCAGACTCTCTAATGAGACTGGAGCCCGACGAGGGCTCCAATCCTTGCACAGCGCGATCAGTTGTGAGCGTGCAGCGCTTCGTTCAGCTCGATGGCCGACTTGTGGGATTTGCACTCCACGGCGCCGGTTTGCGAGTTGCGACGGAACAGCAGGTCAGGCTGACCGGCCAGATCACGGGCCTTGAGCACCTTGACCAGCTCGTTCTTGTCATCCAGCAGCGCCACTTTGGTGCCCGCGGTGATGTACAGACCGGCTTCCACGGTGTTTCGGTCGCCGAGCGGGAAACCAACACCGGCGTTGGCGCCGATCAGGCAGCCCTCGCCGACCTTGATCACGATGTTGCCACCCCCGGACAGCGTGCCCATGGTCGAGCAACCGCCGCCCAGGTCCGAGCCCTTGCCGACGAACACGCCAGCCGACACACGACCTTCGATCATGCCCGGCCCTTCGGTGCCGCCGTTGAAGTTGACGAAGCCTTCGTGCATGACGGTGGTGCCTTCGCCGATGTAGGCACCCAGACGTACGCGCGCAGTGTCAGCGATGCGCACGCCAGCCGGCACGACGTAGTCGGTCATTTTCGGGAACTTGTCCACCGAGAACACTTCCAGCAGATGACCCTTGAGACGGGCTTCCAGCTGGCGCTCACCCAGTTCGGCGAGATCGATCGCGCCCTGGCTGGTCCAGGCGACGTTCGGCAGCAGCGGGAATACGCCTGCCAAGCTCAGGCCGTGCGGCTTGACAAGGCGATGGGACAGCAGGTGCAGCTTCAGGTACGCCTCAGGCGTGGAAGTCAAAGTAGCGTCTTCGGCCAGAATGGTGGCGACCAGCGGCTTGTGGCTCTCGGCCAGGCGGGTCAGCAGCGCGGCCTGCGCGGCGTCTACCGATTTGAGCGCGTCGGCCAGTTTCGAAGCCAGATCGGTGTTGAACGTGATCGCCTGATTGCCTCCGGTATAACCCAGGACAGACGTGACAGCGTCAACGATTTCAGCCGGCGGGTTGAGCAGGGGCAGGGCGTAGAAAACTTCCAGCCAGGTGCCTTGACGATTTTGGGTGCCGACGCCGAAGGCCAGGCTGAACAGGGAAGTGGACATGCAAATACCTCTTTAAAGGGCTATCTCAATCAGGCGATAGCTGCTGCGTACAGTTCGGGTTTGAAGCCAATCAGGGTCTTGCCGCCAAGATCCAGCACAGGGCGCTTGATCATCGACGGCTGGGCGAGCATCAGCTCGATCGCCTTGTCCTGGTCGAGATCGGCTTTTTGCACCTCGTCCAGTTTGCGAAAGGTCGTGCCAGCGCGATTCAACACTGTCTGCCAGCCGTGCTCGATACACCACTGGGTCAGGTGTTCGCGGTCGATGCCCAGCGTCTTGTAGTCGTGGAAATCGTAGTTCACCGATTTTTCGTCCAGCCACGTGCGGGCCTTTTTCATGGTGTCGCAGGCTTTGATACCGTAAAGGACGTAAGGCATTGATATATATGGGGTGTTCGGGTCTCCCCAAAACTCCCCCAATTCTCCTCCAAAACAATTGCGCAGGATTATGCGACATCGATCCATTCGGCGCCACGACTGTCACGGTACAGATCGGTCATTCTTGCCGAGCGGTGACCAAGCAGCATTTGTGGGTCCCGCCCTTCTGCTGCGTGAAGCCTGGCCGCAAGAGACCGCATTTCGTGGAAGGTGGGCGGTGTCTTGCCCAAATCCAAACCCAATCGAGCTGCGGCTCTTTTACGCGCCGATGAAAACTCCTTGCTGATCGTGTCGAGCATTATCGGGGAACCGGCTTTTGCCCGGCTTACCGTGCGAGAATGATGCACCAGGTGCTGTGACAGTACGCGGTCACGGCACTGCTTGATCACTGCGCCGAGTTCGAGGCCTAGCGATGCAAGTCGGATGCTGGTGCTGATCCTCAAGCGTGCCTTGGTTTTCGACTGGACCACATGCAGGTATCCGTCATGTTCGTCCTTGAATACCATGCTCGCGATATCCTCCCGGCGCTGCCCAGTCAGCACAGCCAGCTCCATGGCGCGCTTGAGCCATGGTTGTTTCGCCTCCTTGTAAATTTCCTTCCACAAATCGAGCGTCAACCGTTCTCGCTTGATCGTAACCCTCGCGGCCTTAGTCACTTCGACCGGGTTCACATCTGTCCAGCCAGCCGCCATAGCCTCCATGAACACATCCCGCAGCAACGATCGCATGGCGCGCGCCATCTGCGCCTTTCCTTCTTTGGCTAGGCCTCCGAGATAATTCGCGATCACCATCGTCGATACATCGCGTATGTCGGTCTTTCCGAATTCGGCATCGAGCCTGGTCAGTCGCATCAGGGCCGTTCGCACGCTCGATGCTGCCAGGCCGCGCTCTTTGTAGATCAGTCGGTACTCTTCGATCCATCCGCCGAAAGGCCGCGCCGCTGGTTGCTTCGTCTCGATTATCCGTTCCGTCAACGTCGGGCGCACGGTGTCTGCGAAATTGGCAGCCATAGCCTCGCGTATCGCCGCTTCCTTGTCCTTGCCCAGCCCAAAGACACGACCGCTCACGGGATCACGGTATGTAAAGTAGGTGACCCCGCTCCGACTGTCCTTCTTCTTGTAGAGGTTGGGCGGAAGGTCTTTGGAGCCTGGATTACGCGGCCTTGGTGCCATGGCGTGCTTTCTCTATTCGACTGATAAGGCTGCCGCCCGCGATTCGCTCGGCTGGCTTTTCTGGTTCGCTGTAATAGGCATCGGCTTCAACATAGTAGCTGCGCCCGTGCTTCACAGGAGCTGGCGCGATACGACCTTCTCGCGCCCATCTGCGCAGCGTGTTCTGGGTAGGCGGTGTGCGAAACTGATCAGCAGCCCATTCTTCGAGCGTCATCTTGGGCATGTTCACCTCAGTCCTGACTCATCAGATTTTGTGTATGCAGCGAGCCTGACGCGTCAGGCACCTTTGCTTGGGAGGGGAGGTTTCGATTCGATAAAAGCGCTACCTTCGACCAGTCCACCAACGTGACGCATGTAATCCACCTCGACCTTCGCACTCTCGACGATGACCTTGGCCACGTTGCTGACCGCGTCGGCTTTCTTGACGGCCTTTTCCAGGTCTTCACCCTCGGCCTCGGCCAAGTTTTCCAGCGCGACGAACAGGTGATCGCGCAGATCGGAGAGCTTATTTTTCATTGCGGCGTTTCCTCTTGATGGTTTTGCGGATCTCGTTCTGCAGGTGCAGGATGTCCAGCACCTCATCGGGGAGGCCGCGATAGTTGAAGTTGGTGCGCAAATGGATCTCGGCCAAGGTGCTGAGCGTCAGGTTTTCCAGCGCTACGTTTCGCGGGTTGCCGTCCTTCGCCCATACCTGCATTCCTTCCGGCACCGGCCCGTGCTCCTGCTCCCACGTGTGGATGTGCAGCGGTTTCCACACGTCCGGCTGGGCGATCTTGATCATCGTGTAACGGCCTTTCTTGTGCGTGGAACCTACTGGGCGTGGCTGTGTACCTGGCTTTACACCTCGCCGCTCGCACAGTGCGAGGAAGCTCCTGCGGGATGCAGCGCTGCGGTGTTCGTGGGTCTTGCTGATCCCCATGCCTCCGGCTCGCTGACAAATCGCTTGGAGCGTGCGCCCTGGCAGCAGGGCAAGCATGAATTCGTTGCTCCGGTCCTTGTAAAACTGGCGAACCAGCGCATCCTCGGCCGGGGTCCACCGTTTCACGTCCTTGCGAGACCTGCTACTCACGATCGGTGCTCGCGCCGGACTCGGCGACCGTGCGCAGCTTCAAGGCAATGCCGCAGCTGCTTGCTAGCGCAGTGAGCTGGCCAACAGTCGTTTCCGGCTCCTTCAGCGCCTGACCAAAGCGGATCAGCCGATCACCGAGGCTATCGAATTCGGAGCGCAGATGAAGCTGCGCACCTTGAGGAAGGATGGTCATAGCTGAATCCTCTCGACATGCTGGCGCGGGGCTGGCGCGCTCGCTGGCGCTGGTGATTCCCTATTGTGATCCTGCGTCACATTTGGCTGGCGCTTGAGCTGGGTGTCGGGCAAGCAACTGATCCCGGTGCCCGCGATGATCCAGCACGTCACCTGGCGGTGCGTATCGTGCTGAACGTCAATCACCTGCTGGGGCTGGTCTGCGCGCGCGAGGCTGGCCAAGGTCGCCAGCAGGATCAAGATCAGTCCGCGCATGGCTCAGTCTCCTGCTCGGCATTTCCCTGGTAAGCGCGCATCGCGCGATCAATCTCGGCGTCGAGCTCGGCCTCGATCAGCAGGTTCTGGTGCCGATCGCGCAGCGCAAGATCCTGACGCGGAGTGTCGAACGCAACGTCGCGCAGCCAGCGGTACCGGGCGGCATCCAAAGCCATCGCAGCACGATGCTCAATGCCAAGACCGGACTCAGGAATAATCTCCGGAATAATTTGGTGTTCGCTTTGTTGTTGGTTGACGTTTTCGTCTGTTTCGGAAATCTGGTTGACACGGTCTTTGTCAACCGAAGCGAGCAGACTCCTCGCTTCGTTAACCCCTATATCCCCTGTAGCGATCAGTTGGCCGAAGACGTTTCGCGCAGCCTTCAATTGGTCCTGCAGGTCTTCGTCGCTGGCGCCGGCAATGACCGCAATGCCGGTGCCGATGGCAACAGGCGCACCCAAGGACACATGCTGCAAGAGCGGGGCGAGCGTTTCGCCTTCCTTTGCGCGCAGCACCAGGGTAATGCGATTAATTGGTTGCATGGGCCACCTCGACACGTGGGTTTTCGATCTTGCGAGTGCGGATCTCGGAACGGTCGACCGCGACGTCTTTCGGCGCTGATACACCGATGCGGACCTGGCCCTGCTGGACGCCGCACACCGTGATGGTGATGTCGTCGCCGATACGGATGGTTTCGCCGATTTTTCGGGTGAGGATGAGCATGGAATTTCCTTATTTCAGGCCGAACGAATCCCGGCCGCGTTGTTGGCTTTCGCAAAAATCAGTTTCTGGTTAAGTGCTCAGCGATCGCTGATCCACTGGACTACGCCCGGCAGAAGGCGCACGCCGCTGGATCAGGCGTTACGCGATCAGAACGCCGTCGTTACGGTCGATGTTTTCGTGACCTTCAGGATTCGGGTTTGCGACAGCGGCGAAGCTGATCAGGCCCAGCGCGAACGCCTTCGTAACCAATGCTGCGCGCCGATTCACGCCCAGCTTCGTCGTCAATGACAACAGGCGCTTTTTGACAGCATCTTCAGTTATCCCAAGCGACCGTGCGGCCTCTTTGCCTGTCGCACCGCCAGCAACAGCCAGCAAGCATTCAAGCTCGCGGGGAGCTGCGCCCCGGCCAAGGAGGCCGACGAGTCCGTGAGCGGTGATCGAGGTTGCTGCGTTCATTCGGTTGAGCTCCGTGCTGGTTTCGATGGAGCAAATATGATTCAACTCATATTTCAAGTCAAGGGGTATGGTCATATTTTTATGCCGCTCAAATTCCAGGCACAAAAAAACCGGCGCTAGGCCGGTCTTTCTCGTCGACGATCCGCGATAGCTACAAAGTCACCGAGTAGAAAAATACTCTACCGAGCACTTTGATTTTCGCCTCTATCGCTTCCTTCAGCGTGTACTCCTCATCAGCATGATCCTCACGGTTGTAGCTGCGCAGCCGCACGCCATGGCCCGGAAGCCTAAACAATATCTTCACCCGGAGCTGTCCGTCGTGGGCAATTGCATACATTCTTCCATCTTCAATGTCGAGGATAGTCGTATTGATAGCGACAGTGCTGCCAGAAGGCATGACAGGCTCCATAGAGTTGCCTTTGACTTCGACGCAGTAGGCAACGCTCGCTGATATGCCCAGGCCCGTGAGAATCTCCGATCCAATCCGTGCTTTTTTGGTCGTGGAAACTGAAATCCCCGCAGGCAAAGCCAGTCCAGAATTGAGCACTTCGCCGGGGGCATCGAAGTTTTCCTCGATAAACCATAGGTAAACCTCAGACTCATCGAACGGCGTAGCCATATCCAAGCGATTTCGAGGTCCGCCCTTAAGCCCGTAGGTAATCGGCGCACGGGAGAGCGAGTGATTCTCGACCATCTCCCCGATTCCTGCCTCGAGCCACATCGGGCTTACGCCGCATGCGTTGGCTATAGAAACTGTGTGAGATGATCCTTGAGAGCGACCCCTTTCCAAGTTCGAAATCGATGTTTGATCGATCCCCACCATGCGTGCGAGTTCGATCTGGGTGAGTCCAGCCTGCTTGCGAGCAGCTTTTAAGCGTTCACTGTAGTTCATATCCATATCTTCATGCGTATACCCCTAGTATTGCAAATGAGTGTCGTCATGAGATAGCCTAGGGGAAATCTCATAAAAGGTCTGGATTATGAACCCCGTCGTCATAAGACTCATAAAGCATTTTGGAACTCAGGTTGCTGTTGCCCTGGCGGTGGGTGTCGACCAGACCACCGTATCTGGATGGCTCCGGGGAAAGCACGCCATTTCATTTGAAAGCGCCGTCCGAATACAGCTTGCGACATCCGGAGCGTTTCGAGCAGTCGAGTTATGTCCAGCCATCTCACAGCTGTCTCCAGCCTTGAACGCAAATCTACGCCCAAACCCAGCCGCTGATCAGTCCGCTGACGATGCTGGCATTTTGTCCAGTGCCCGAGACGTATAGCCATGACTTCAAGTTCGCCATCAGTCTTGCAGGGTCCAGAAAGACAAGTCCTGGTTGTTTTGACGGACCATCGCTGTCGAGCGCTGCGTGGCACTCAAATTCCGCATGCGAAAACTATTTTTCCGCGCATGCGCGGGTTGAATGACGCGAATCATGCGGCATACATGACATGTTGTGCGTCGTTCATGCCAAAACACCACTTTTTTGAGTTAACAAAAAATTTTATTCCTTAGAGGGCGCAGTGCCTGAGCACTGTTACGTATGAACGACATTTTTTGGAGATCACATATGCGCCCTCAGACGCTAATTCCACCAACCCGTCCAGGGTAGGTAGGTGCTGCCCCGTGGCCGGGGTTGCATATCAATTTTTGTGTTGCGCGATCTGAAGGCTCAAATCGCAGGCACAAAAAAGCCCAGCCTTTGCTGAGCGATTAAGTCGCCACCCTGTTGACGCAGGGTGCAGGGGTTCACTTTGCTTCAGGAAAATCAAAATGAAATCTGAAAATACCACCGGTATCGCATCGACGCAACAACTTGTGACCGTAGAGACCGATTTCGGCAACACGCCAATCGACAATCGCGGGGTCATGATTTTCAACGTTGCCGCCGGCACCAACATTGAAGATGCGCTCCAGACCGCCAAGACGTTGTCATCGGGCTTGGGCCAGATCTGCGATCACATCCACGACAGCCTCAACCTTGGCGAGCTTGCCTATTGCGACGGCGTGAAAACCCTGGCGTTCATCGCAGAAGCGGTCACCGCACTTGTTTGGTCGGTTCAGCGGGGCATGAAGCCAAAGGCCGAAGGGGAGATCCGCCAATGAGCTCTCCAATGTGGAATCATCTACTGATTGACGTTGAGCGGGAGTATCCGGCCGCATCCGCGCCAGGCGCGAAGCTCACGCCGGATCAAGTTGAAGGATTGCAGGCGGTCGAGAACGCCGACGAATCTTTCGGCATCGCCATCGGACACGGCCTTGCTGCTGTCGGCGAATTGCTGGCGCATGCAGCCTCCCACAAGGAGCTCACTGACGAGCTGGCGCTCAGCACCGGCTGGCTGGTGAATTCGCTCGCGCTCTCGACCCTGACGATGGCTGAAACCGGCGCCGCTGCTACCTACAAGCTTGCGAACATCCCGAATCAAGGGGGTGGCAAGTGAACAAGCCACTCCCAACGATGCAAGAACTGGCAGCTGAGGCAGAGTTTCAGCTCATGACTGCCACTGATCAACTCAACTGGCTCACAGCTCTCGTGTGCGCCATCCATCTTGATCACACCCACGGTCGCGGCAAGTACGCGGCGCACCTGGCGCAAGTCGCCGCCTTTCTGAGCGACACGGGCTTCAGCGGTGTGCATAGCGCCATCTCCGAATTCAAAGAACTGAGCGAATCCGCGCCACAAAACGCGCAGGTTGCAATTCGTGGCGCAGCTGGCGATGGCAAGACTCTTGGTCAGCGAATCCTAGCCGCCCGCGAGCAAGCAGGTCTGACGCAGCCGGAACTCGCAAAGCTAGTGGGTATTGAACAGGCGTCTATCAGTCAACTTGAGCTCGGAAGGACCAAACGCACCAGCTACCTGGCTGAAATTGCTCGGGCTTGTAGCGTGGGCACAGATTGGCTCGCCTTTGGTTCGGAGGGTGGGCAATGAATCTGATCACCATCCACAACACCGAATTGCCCGTCGTTGAGTACCGCGGTCAGCGTGTCGTCACGTACGCAATGATCGACCAGATCCACGATCGGCCCGAAGGTACGGCGAAAAGGAATCTCGCGGAGAACCGTCATCGGTTCATCGAAGGTCAGGACTACCACGTTGTGCCCAAATCTGAGGCCAACGGATTTCGTACTTTTGGAATTGATGTTCCTAACAGGGGGCTTACCGTTCTCACAGAGCACGGCTATCTAATGATCGTGAAGTCGCTGACTGACGACCTTGCTTGGGATGTTCAGCGCCAGCTTGTTAACCGCTATTTCCGCCCCCAAGCGTTTGCAGTTCCTCAGACTCGCGCCGAGGCGATGCGCCTTGCCGCTGACCTTGAGGAGCAGAACACAGTGCTGGCGCTGGAAAACCAGCAGCAGGCCAAGAAGATCGAGGCGCTTGAGCACCTCTTTATGCCAGGCGAGACGCCTACGCAATTCGCCAAACGCCTCAACGGCGTCAACTCGCAGCAAATAAACGCGTTTCTCATGGAGTTGAAGTGGATCTTCAACGCGGAGAGGAAGCCCGACAGCTCGCCTAAATATCGCGTCTATGCCATCGCCCGCGACAGGCACTGGCTGACTGAGAAACCGGTGACGGTAGCGGGAGAGGGCATCAAATCCTTCATCCGGTACGCGCCGGTGATGCTGGAGGAAGGCACGGTGAAGCTGTTCGACCTGTACATGGCGGAAAAGCTGCCCATGAAACAGACCTGGGACGGTCGTTTCTTTTACGAAAAATTCAATCCGGAGAAGCCCCTGTGAGCAAACCACTCAATCATCAAGAACTCATGGGGCTAATCGCCAAGGCCGCTATCGATTTCCAGTTGGCAGAGATCAAGCGGAACTCGTTGAAACGTGAGCTTAGCGATATGTACGCCACTTATTTCCAGGCCCATGGTCGGCCGGGCAATGGTGAGCGTACCCGGTTCGATTTCGAAGACCCGGCCTATCAGGGCGTGGTGCGCTTTACCGAGGGCGCGTACGGGCGGTGGTACGACCAGCGTGCGCTGACCACCAAGCTGAAGCGTCGCCTGCGCACGCTGGTTGAGCGTCTGGAGCGTGTGCAATGAGCAACATCATCAAATTTCCTCCGCAGAACTTGGCCGAGCCCATCGACGTGGATCAGTTCAAGAAGCATTCAGACGCGTCTTTGCTGCTGTTCTGTTTTGAAATGGTCGGGTCTGTTTCTGAGTCCATTGAAGCGGGCGAGGAGATCAAGTTTCAAGGTGAAGCCTACATGGAGCTTGTGCAGGCCTTCTGGGCACTGCAAACCCTGTTCGAACGCAGGACTGGGGCGTGTGCCAGTGAGGTTTCGGCTGAGCACTGGATGCAGATGCGCAAGCACGCGCTTGAGGGCGGGCCTGAGCCGGTCTTGAGGATTCCACGCGTAGCAGCTGGCTGCGCACCGTACCCACCGGAAGTCTTTAACGGCCTGAGCGATATCGACCTGGGCCGCGCAGGGCTGTTGTATGCCCGCCGGGTGAACGAAGCCATCGCCAACGACTCACCGCATGCCCTGGATATTGAGGAGGCGCGCGTCAGCTCGATCGACACCATGACGGTGATTCGTGAACTGGTCTTGCGATTGACGGGGGAACCCGTCGGCGGTGCTTGCCGCCCTGCGGGGGAGACTTTGCAATGACAGCCACGAACCTAACCCATCCTGCAGGTATGCGTCCTGTAGCTCAGGTGATCGTCGGCCCTTGGCCGAGCTACGCCCAGTTCAAGAACCTGCCTGAGCGCGCTCGCTGGGTGCTCTACGGTTCAGCAAAAGCGTACCGCGATGCGCTGGAGTTGCAGGGCTTGGCTATGACCGAGAGCTATGACGCGTTCATCAAGCGCGTGACACAGGAGCTCGACATCTGATGGCCCGTGCAAGAAACATCAAGCCAGGTCTCATGGAAAACGAGACCTTGGCCGAACTAAGCCACGGACATCGGCTGTTGTTTATCTATCTCTGGATGCTGGCCGACCGCGAGGGGCGAATTGAGGATCGTCCAAAGCGAATCAAGGGCCAGGCATTCCCTTACGACGGGGAAATGGACATCGACGGCATGCTGCATGACCTTGCCAAGGCCGGGTTCATACACCGCTATGACAGTGCCGGGGTTAGTGCAATACAGGTGCTGAACTTTGCCAAGCACCAGACTCCGCACATCCGAGAAAAGGCCAGCACACTGCCTTCCCCGGAACTTGAACCAGCCGAGGGCGTTGCAAGCACTGACCAAGGCAGTGCAGAGCACCAGCCTAGTCAGTGTCATGGCATCGCCAAGATCGCCGGATTCTCTGATTCTCTGATTCCTGATTCTCTGATTGGGGACGAAGATCAAAAGCCTCTTGGCGATTCTGGCGAATCACCGGCAGACGATGACGGCGATCAACCTGGCAATCAGCATGACGACGAGCAACCGGCTCAACCGGCGAAAGCTTACTCGGATGACTTCGAAGCGTTCTGGCGTGAATACCCACGTCGTCACCGAGCATCACCGAAGCCCGATGCCTGGAAGAACTGGAGAGCTCGAATCAAGGCCGGAGTGCCCGCGCAGGACTTGATCACCGCTGCCATCAACTACCAGATTGAGCAGGAAGCGCTCGGCAAGGTGGGGACCGAATACGTGAAGCAGCCCGCCACGTTTCTCGGCAAGGGCGAGCACTGGATTCCCTACCTCACCGAACAGCCACCACCAACGCCTCCGTCTGCGTCGCGTAGTGCCGTGCTGACCGTTCCAACGCATACGCAGGAGATGTACCCCGATGACCGTTTCTAAATTCAGCCCTGCGCCACTGCTCGCCGAAAGCCGCATGCACTCTTGCGGCGTGGCGGGGCACAACCAGTACCAGCGCAGCCTTGTCGAGCAGTTCGATGGTTCGTGGAAATTCAGCATGTGTCCTGCTTGCCGTTGGCAGGCCCTGAACAACACGCCCAAGGAGAGCGAGGAATATCGCGTAGCTCTCGCCGAAGACATGGCTGAAGACCTAAACGCGGCCTTGTTGGCGACGGGCATCACGCCTCGGTTCCGCGCATGCAGCTTCGACAGCTACCTCACCGGCGAAGACCCAGCCAAGCAGCGCGTGCTCAGCATCTGCCGCAAGTACGCCGAGGGGTTCGACAAGCATTCCAAGGATGGGCGCGCGTTGATGCTGATGGGGGAGATCGGTTGCGGCAAGACACACTTGGCCTGCGCGATCCTCCAGCACGTTGTACGCCATGAGGGCAAAACCGGTCTGATCGTTACCGCCGAGTCGATCACCCAGGCCGTGACCGACAGTTTCCGCAGCAATGCCGGACCTTCGAAGTCAGAGCTGATCGCGGAGCTGGCAAGCGTCGATCTGCTGGTCATCGATGAGGTGGGGTTTCACACGCCAAAGCCGGGCAAGGATTTCACGCCCAGTCTGTTGCATGAGGTGATCGACGCCCGTTATCAGCGTGTTTTGCCCACCATCGTG
>NZ_NKHL01000114.1:26575-39631 GCF_002934685.1 Pseudomonas bohemica | reverse complement strand
GCACTGGTAATGTTCCCCAAGTTAGGAGCCTGGGTCAGTAAAGTTTCGGCAACTGGGTCAATCCTGCTCTGGCGATAACATTCGTGCTCTCCGGGCACGAATCTGCAAAGCTCCTAGCTAGAGCCATTTCGTCGAAAAAAGGTTAGTGGCGTTTTGCCGTTAACTTGTTGCTAAATGTAAGAGTGTGAAATATTATTTTGTCTTGTATGACATCGTACTGCTGCAATTCGCCGTTCGAGCGAGCCTCTGATGTCGCGCGGTATCTAAACCTGTGATGAGTACTGAATGCAGTCGCCAACGATCGAACTCGTGCCTAGGAATGTTCTCAAGGGCAGGGGCACCGTGCGTGCCGTCGCCGCTTTTCTGACCCTGATGCTGTGCGCTGTGAGCGCCGCTCAAGCCGAGCCGCTGGGCGCGGACGCGTCCCCAGGCAAAGGCGTGGCCGTGGCCGCGGACTGCGTGGCGTGCCACACCGCACCGGGCGGCAAGCCCTATGCGGGCGGCTACGGGCTCAGCTCGCCGATGGGGGTGATCTACTCGACCAACATCACGCCCTCGAAAACCGCCGGTATCGGTGGCTACAGCCAAGAAGATTTCGCCCGCGCGGTGCGCGATGGCGTGGCGGGCGATGGCAGCCATCTGTACCCGGCCATGCCGTACACCTCCTACGCGAAGATGACCGATGGCGACATCGCTGCGCTCTACGACTACTTCATGCACGAAGTGCAACCGGTAGACGCGACCACGCCGAAAACCACCTTGGCTTTCCCGTTCAACGTGCGCGCCTCGATGATCGGCTGGAACGCCCTGTTCCACAGTGCCGAGCGCTTCAAGGCGGATGCGAGCAAGTCGGCCGAGGTCAACCGTGGCGACTATCTGGTCAACGCCCTGGCCCACTGCGACACCTGCCACACCCCGCGCAATCTGCTGATGGGCGCCGATAATGGCAGGGCGCTGTCGGGCGGATCGCTGGGCGGCTGGTATGCGCCCAACATCACCTCGGACAAAGTCAGCGGCATCGGTGCCTGGTCCACCGACGAACTGGTCGCCTACCTGCGCACCGGCCACGCCGAGGGCAAGGCCCAGGCCGCCGGCCCCATGGCCGAAGCGGTGGAGAACAGCCTGCAACATCTGGACGATACCGACCTCAAGGCCATCGCTGCCTACCTGCTACAGACCCGACCGGTCAGCAGCGGCGAGACCAAGGCGCGCCATGAATTCGGTCAGGCCTCGGCCAATGAGCTGACCCTGCGCGGCAGCAAACCTGAAGACCCAGGCTTCCACATCTTCAGCGGCACCTGCGCCAACTGCCACCAGCCCAACGGCCAAGGCAACAGCCAGTACCCTTCGCTGTTCCACAACACCGCAACGGCCCGTGCCGACAACCTGGTGGCAGCGATTGTCTTCGGTGTACATCGCGAGGTCGACGGCGTGGCTATCGACATGCCGGCGTTCGGCCCGGAGGCGCTGTTCACCGATCGCCTGAACGACCAGCAGATCGCCGACGTAAGCAACTACGTGCTGAGCCAGTTCGGCAACAGCGCCTTGAAGGTCAGCTCCGCCGATGTCGCCCAGACCCGCGCAGGCGGCCCACCGTCACCGCTGGTGACCCTGGCGAAATTCACCATCCCGGCCATCGTGCTCGTGTGCCTGCTGATCGCCCTGGGGTTGTGGTTGATCGTGCGCCGCCAGCGCAAGGTGGCCTGAGCAATGGATACTTCAATGAACCACACGCAAAGCCTGATTCAAGACGACGCCCCGCGCGGGCTGTCGCGCCGCAACCTGCTGCGCGGCTCGGTGACCCTCGGCCTCGCTACCCTAGTGGGCGCGGCCTTGCCTTGGCAGTCAGTGATGGCTGCCGCCGCCAGCGATGCCGATTTCGTTGCCCTGTCGTCGTTCCTCGTCAGCCGCCCGGTCAACTCGGTGCTGGCGGCGCGTTACTACCAGGCGCTGGACAAGCGCGCGCCGAACTTCTCTACCAACGTCGTCGCCCTTCAGCAGTTGATCGCCGCCCAAGGCTACAAGCACGTCGATGAATATCTGGCGCAAGCCAGCGATGCTTCGCTCAAGGCCACCGCCACCAGCATCATATCGGCCTGGTACCTGGGCATCGTCGGCGAGCCCGTGGACGCGGAATTGATTGCGTACTCGCAGGCCATGATGTACCAGCCGACCCACGGCATTCTGATTATCCCTACTTACGGTGGAGGCCCCGCGACCTGGGGCCCCAAACCCGTCATCAAGCAGGAAACCCGTGTATGAGCAGCGCTGAATTCGATGCCGATGTCGTGATCATCGGTTCTGGCGTCATGGGCGGGCTGATCGCCACCGAGCTGGCCAAGGCCAACAAGTCGGTGATCGTCCTCGAAGCCGGCCCGCGGGTGAATCGCCGCGACATCGTCGAGACCTTCCGCAACGCGCCGGTCAAGCTGTCGCTGGCCAACGCCAAGCTGCAAGGTGCCGGCTCGCCTTACCCGAGCCTGCCCCACGCGCCGTCGACTTACGGCGATTACCTGCAGCAGGTCGGCCCGGTCAAATACAACACCTCATACCTGCGCGTGGTCGGTGGCACCACCTGGCACTTCGGCTCATCGCTGTGGCGCATGCTGCCCAACGACTTCCGTCTCAAGTCCCTGTACGGTCGCGGCCGCGATTGGCCGATCAGCTATGACGAGCTCGAGCCGTTCTATGCCCGCGCCGAAACCGAACTGGGCGTGTCCGGCGTCGATGGCCAGGACGAAAGCGGGCAGGGCGGCAAGGCTTGGCCCCCGCGTTCGATCCCGTACCCGATGGAAGGCCTGAAGCCGAGCTACATGTTCAAGCGCCTCTCAGAAATGCTCTCCAAGGGCGGCTACAACCCGATCCTCGAGCCCAACGGCCGTGCCACGCGCCCCTACGGCAAGCGCCCACCGTGCGCCGGCAACAACAACTGCAATCCGGTGTGCCCGATCGCCGCCAAGTACGATGGCTCGATGCACATCGACGAGGCCGAGCGCCATGGCGCCAAGGTGCTGGACAACTCGGTGGTGTACAAGATCGAGTCTGGCGACGACGGCAAGATCACCGCGATCTGGTACATGCGCCCGGACAAGTCCCAGCACAAACTCACGGCCAAGACCTTCGTGCTGGCGGCCTACGGCATCGAATCCCCGAAGCTGCTGCTGATGTCGACCTCCGACAAGTACCCCAACGGCATCGCCAACTCTTCCGACCAGGTCGGGCGCAACCTGATGGACCACACCGGCATCAGCATGAACGTCATGACCAAGGAAGACATGTGGCCCGGTGAAGGCCCGACCCAGCTGCTGGTGTACCTCAACAGCCGCGACGGCGCGTTCCGCAAGGACTACCCCAGCTACAAGATCAAGGTGCGCAACACCGTGCCGACCTCGCAGATCACCTCCGGGCTAATTGCCAAGGGCGTGCTGGGCTCCAAGCTCGACGAGGGCATCCGGCTGCAATCGGCGCGCTCGCTGAACTGGGCGGTGGACTTTGAAACCCTGCCGCTGCCGGAAAACCGCGTGACCCCGAGCAAGACCAAGTTCGACGCCATCGGCCTGCCGGTGCCGGAAATCTACTACAGCGTCCCGGAATACTGGCACGCCGGCAAGGCCAAGGCCCTGGAAGACTTCCAGCAATTCGCCAAGCTGCTCGATGCCGACATCCTCAGCACTGACGTGGGTTTCCAGAACCGCCAGCACATCATGGGCACCACCATCATGGGCGACGATCCGAAGGACTCGGTGGTGGACCGCGACTGCCGCACCCACGATCACCCGAACCTGTTCATCGCCGGGACCAGCGTGATGCCATCGGCATCGTGCGTGAACCCGACCCTCACCGGCGCCGCACTCAGCCTGCGGATTGCCGATGTGGTGGTGAAAGAGGTCTGACGACCGCCGCGTAACCATGTGGGAGCGGGCTTGCGCGTTCGGCGGCGAAGCCCCCATTTGCTTCGCTTCGGAATCAAGCCGCACGCAATTTTGAGGGGCTTGAATTTCGATAGGCAGCGTGGTCCCACTATTCGAACCGAATAAGTAGAATCCTATTTTCCGGCTGAATAGGCGCGTTATTACCTTCACTCGGAGACGCTGCGGCAGATCAGCAGTTTTTACGCATTGCAATCTACCCGGGCCTAAAGTTCTTTCGTAAAAAGTCGTGAGCGTAATTTAGGCCGACTGGTTGAATTGGCAAGTAGAAACAGAGCCTCATGAATCAAGTCGGTGTCATTTCAGATACTGCTGAAGTCCCAATGTGAATCGCACCGGGTTTCGTGGAGGCCGTTTCGTTTAAGTCAGTCTGCCATGGCCTGACCTGCTTGTTGCTGGTGGAAGTTCGCCTTAGCCTCTGCAGGCGGTATATACCCGATTAAGCTCAGTAGGCGCTGATGGTTGTACCAGTGCACCCGTTCCGGGGTCGCCATTTTCGCCGCATCCCCGCTGGATCAGTTTTCAATCAGCGCCAACAGCCCCGTTGTAGTGATAGCGTCATCGGGCACACACACACACACAGTGTTCCTTCGATAACCTATCAGTTCCGACCTTGATCGACAGGGCTTTTCACACCTACCTTGTCAATCAGACCGAGTACGAGTCGCTTTAACCACATAAGAGTCGAATATGCTGCGCAAATCGGACTGGACATTATCAAGCGTGGCGTCGATGGTTTTCGGGCTTTTGACTGCATGGTTCTGGTGGTGGCTTATCATCTATCAAGGCATGTGGCCCTATATCATCTTTTCGTGGGTACCAGCGGTTCCTGGGCTGGCTTTTGGTATCTACGCGCTTAGAATCTACAAAAACCGGGTAGCTGTGCTGGCGATCATGCTGACCCTTTCGCCACTGGCACCCTGGGCGGTGACCTGATCGAGACTTGAAAATAATCACCCGGCGAAGACGCCTTCGCCATCGTTAGGAAGGACCTGGCCAGCGCGCCGGTAAAATGTCAAGCACAATGAAAGCACTAGGGAGTGACGCTGACACTACATCTGGTGTGCCGGCGCAACTGATCGGCCACTACATCTAGTAAATGGAGTCGACACAATGAAACGTTGGGACGTATACCAGGATGGCAAATGGGTTGGCCGTGCGGCTGGCCGCGCAGTAATCCGGGAAAACACATGAAAACATTGAAGAACTATTTTACTTGTTGCTGCCTGCGGTATTCCTTCAGGCATAGGCACAACGCGGCAGGGGCGACTTCGATGACTGCGGTTGACGGTGATCGGCTGAAGCTCTGGCAAGTGCTCTCGGAGTTCTTCTTGGACACAGAGGTCAACGCTACGACATTTGATCTTGTGGCCCGGACGATTCGGGAGAGCAGTTACACGCCTGAGCAGGCGCACAGCATTCTGTTGAACGAGCTCTTCCCCCTCCTCCAGCACAATCTCAGGTCTATGGTCGGAGAATGGGCAGGTTGGCCAGATGAATGGCTACTTGAACACATCACCGTCCGGGACTTTGTTGCTGTCAAACCGATGCGAGGGCCTGTGGCTGAGGAAATCGCCCGGTGCTGGCAGGAGGTTATGAGCAGACTTTCACTTCCGTGAAATGCAGAATGAAAGCACTCACGCCCCTCAGTGATTTTGAACACGGCTTTGTTACCGCAGTATTGCTGGCCGCTCGGTTGGGCGATCGAAATCTGGCCGCGAAGATGCTCGGCAATGCTAGCTTCCAAGCGTTGGATTGCCCGGAGCTGAATGCGGGCGACAAGCAGCAGTTCCTGCTGGTGGACCAGCAACCGGGCATGAAGCTGACCGGCCACGGCAGGCCACGGCAAGCACAACTGAATCCACGAAAAACGAGCGATGCCGACCATTGCCGTTAGGCTCAAAAATGAACACAGGCGGCTGGTTCTCACGCAAGCTGAAATAGCTGAACGTTGCGGCATATCTTTCGAGATTTGGTGTCGCGACGAGCAGGGAAGAGGGCTTCCGGTTAGCGAGGAGCTGCAAGCCTTCTTGAAGGAGGAAGCCAACGTTCACTTTGTTTTATCGGGTGAATCAATCCTCTATCCATCAAGCCCGCTTCGTGAATACTTTAGTAGCACGCATACACTTGTGAAATTGGCGGCCTTGAAGATACCCTCTGCCTTTGGCTCAACGTTGGTAGCACTCATGGAAGTAAAACTGGTTGCTCGCACTCTAGACCTTCTGGAGGTCTTCGCACGCGAGCGTCGCGCGATGTCATTGACGGAGCTGGCCCGCCTGTTGGACGTTCCGATGTCCAGTTGCCTCGGACTCATTAGAACGCTGTCGCAACGCGGCTATCTTTATGAGTTGCGCAAACGGGGAGGGTACTATCCGACAAAGCGTTTACTTTCTGTCGCGGTGCAGATCGACAGTGGCGACTCGTTAGTCAATGTCATCGGTGAGCATTTGCAGGATCTTCAACAACAAGTTGATGAAACGGTCGTGTTGGGAAAATTACAAGGCTCCCAGGTGCTCTACCTGCATGTTCTCCATTCATCGCAACCCATTCGGTACTCCCCTGAGGTCGGCGAACTTCGGCCTTTGCATGCAAACTCGATCGGCAAGGCAATTTTGGCGCAGCTAGCAGAAATAGAAGTTCTCAAGCGATTCGAAGGTTTGGAGATGCCGTGCTTCACTGATCGCACCATCACGTCCGCGCAAGATTACCTCGCCGCACTGGCACAAGTATGCAAGCGTGGTTGGAGTGAAAATATCGGTGAGAGCTCTAATGACCTAGCGGCGCTTTCTTCCGCGTTCAGTTTCGCCGGGGAATGGTACGCAGTCTCGATCGCAGGTCCTCTGCCACGCATGACTCAGTGCTGGAATAAATTCCCCCCACCTCTGATGAAATGCATCAAGTCAATCACTGCTGATCTAGCCCTTGATTGAGCTTCTGTTGACAGTGTAGTGTTTTAGTGAAACCGGACTGTAGTGGTCTAATGAAACCGGACACCCCTTTATGCGGGAATGCACGGGATGTCTTAAGCCTTGGCGTCAAGCGCCTGGAGCACTCGCAGCGCCTGTCTATGAAGCGGCTCGTCAATCATTTGCCCCTCGAGGTTCACGACCCCACCTGCAGCAGCCTGTATCGCCGTGACGACCCTTTCAGCCCATTGGCGTTGCGCAAGGCTAGGGCAGAAGGCGTTCTGGATGATCCTGACATGGGTGGGGTGGATGCACGCTTTGGCGGTAAAGCCTACGTCAGCCGCTTGGATGGACTCCCGAGCCAACCCATCCAAGTCCGCTATATCGATGTGAACCGCATCGATGGCGGGCTTGCCGCACTGGCCCGCGGCTAGAAGTACCATGCTGCGTGCGTGCTCGACCACGGGATAGTAGCCACCATTGTGGGCACGGCTGCTGCGTCCGCCCAGATCGGCGATCAAGTCTTCGCCTCCCCAGAAAAGGGCAACGCAGTTGTCGGCCTTCGCGAACTGTTGCGCGTTGACTACCCCTTTTGCGGTCTCACAAAGCGCGATGACGTCGAAGTCTTCAAGTGCCTTAAGCTGTTGGATATCCTCGGCTTTCGGAAGCATGATCAGCGGCGCGACGCCGCATTGTTGACGTAATTGCCGCAAGGCTTGCATGTCTTCTGCGTGCCAGTGGGTAGTGGATGCATTGACGCGTACTATCACCCCTTCAGGGAGCGCCGGCAGGGCATTAATGACAGACAGGCGTGCTGCTTCCTTGGACTGAGGCGCGATACTGTCTTCTAAATCGAGGATCACTCTGTCAGCACGACGCAGTGCCTTTTCAAAGCGGTCAGGGCGATCACCTGGACAAAAGAGGATGGCCTCTGCGAGGCGGATTGCTTTCATACGACCTCCGGCTTTCGCATCATTAGCGCGTGACGTCGTGCTATGGCAACCAGTACACCGTTCTGGTTGTACCCACGGTGTTCCAGCAGGACGATCCCGGCGTTCGGCCGAGAGTTTGACAGGCGTTTGGCGGTGACTTCTGTCTTCGCGTAGAGCGTGTCGCCGGAGAAAACCGGTGCGGGAAAGCTGACCTCGGTGAAGCCTAGATTCGCAATCAGGGTTTTCTGCGTCAGGTGTCCCACGCTTAAACCGACTAAGGTTGAAAGCGTCAGCATGCTGTTGATCAGACGTGTGCCGAATTCATTGGCGGCGCTGTCATGGGCATCGAAATGGATACTCGCTGGGTTCATGGTCAACCCTGAGAATAATGTGCTGTCGCCATCATCCAGCGTCCGCCCCGGTGCGTGGCTGTAAAGCACTCCCATCTCCAGCTCTTCGAAGTACAAGCCCCGTTGTTCTACGATTGAAGAATGTGTGCCCATCTTCGTCTCCCGCTTCTCAATAATTCGTCAATTCGTATTGGCTGCGACTCACTTGAACAGCTCAATCGGCGCTCAGGCTCCTGCATGGTCGGTTAGAACGGGAATACCCCGATGGCTGCCGCCGCGAGCGTCATAATCACGCTGGCTGCAAACAAAAAAGGGATGGTGAATTTCTGATGATCCGCCAGATCGATTTTAGTCAGGCCCACAATGAGGAATGTGGCCGGGGTCAGCGGACTGACCGGAAACCCGGTTGTCATCTGACCGAGGAGGGCGGCCTGACCCATCTGAATCGGTGGGACGCCAAGCATCTGCGCGCTGTTGGCCAACACCGGCAGTACGCCGAAATAGAATGAGTCCGGGTCGAACAGCAAACTCAGCGGCATCGACAACAGGCCAAGTATCAGCGGCATATGCTCGGCATGCTCGCGCGGCACATGCTGCACCAGCGTTTCGGCCATGGCTCTGAGCATCCCCGACTCACCCATGATTCCAGTGAACACACCGGCCGCCAGTAAAACGCTGGCCATCATCAATGCTGCCTTAGCATGCGCATCCACCCGGGCGCGTTGTTGGTTCAGGTCGGGGTAGTTGACCAGCAGTGCAGCGACGGTACCGAGCATGAACATCAGTACTGGGGGAACCCAACCCGCTACTAAGATGGTTAGAACGACCAGCGTGATCACGCAATTCACGATAAAGCGTCCTGGGCGGCGCAGCGCTTGCTGCTCAGTGGATATGCTCGGCAATTGTCCTGATACATCTATCCCTGTAGCGGCACTACCCAGGCGTCGTTCTTCTCGAACCCCGAGCCAGTAACACACAGAAAACACAAATATGAGTCCAATCACCTGTACCGGAATGAGTGGGTAAAACATGTCCGTTGTAGGTATGCCCAGTGCCGCCGAGGCTCGAAGCATAGGGCCTACCCATGGCAGGAAATTCACCCCGGCAGCGAGCGACACTGCACAGGCAAGTACCCGCTTGTCCATGCCCGAGCGTTCATAGAGCGGTAGCATTGCGGGAATGGTTACAAGAAAGGTGACGGCTCCGGAGCCATCCAGATGAATCAGCAGCGCCAGTAGCGCGGTGCCCATGACGATGAAGCGTGGTCGTCCTCCGACGATTTTCAATACCCGCTTGATGATCGGATCTAGCAACCCAGCATCGGTCATCACACCGAAAAAGATGATTGCGAAAATAAACATCCCCGCCACCGGGCCAATGTTCTTGATGCCGTTGATCACGAAGTCGGAAGTCTTCAGACCGAAGCCAGCCAGCAGCGATGCAACGACGGGCACGATGATCAATGCCACTAGTGGTGAAAGACGCTTTGTCAGGATCAGCAAAAACAGACTGGCGATGGCCAGTAAGCCAATAGTTGCGAGCATTTAATTTTCCTCGCCGAACGACCCAATGAACTGCCCCATCAAGGCAGCTCCTGACTCCCGGCTTCTAACGGGCGCGACGCCAATATCGAGCCTTGCCCAGGGAATCAGTCGGTATTTGAGCGCAAGACTTCGGCGCAGTGCTCGTTCAACAGCGGAGGTTGCAGACGATAGGTAGCTGGTGTGCGACTCAGACGAATCGGGGAAGCGATGCCGCTGTAGTCTTGGCCAATCTTGACCAGCATTTCACGGGCCGCGACTTGAGGTAGGGCGAGTGCCTGCGGAATATCGAGCACTGGCCCGCAAGGCACACCTTGGTGGATCAATTGCTCGCACAGTTTTTCGCCGTCGTGCTCCAATAGCTTTGGACTCAAGGCTTGGCGCAGCGTCTCGCGGTGCTCATTGCGCAACTGGTTGCTGGAGAAGCGCGGATCGTCGATTAGTGTCGGTAGCCCGAGCCAATGGCAAAGAGTGGAAAATTGCGCATCGTTTCCAACGGCCAGAAAAATGTCACCTGTTGCCGTGGCGAACTTGTCGTAAGGGGTGATGTTGGGGTGGGCGTTGCCACTGCGCCGGGGCGTATGTCCGGCGTAGAGATAATTGGCCGAATGAGGATGCAGGATGGACAGTGCGCAATCGAACAACGCGGCCTCCACGAACTGCCCCTCACCACTGCGCTCACGTTCGTGAAGGGCCATGAGGATGCCGAGGGTCGCATTCATGCCCGTGACCATGTCTACGATGGGTACGCCAACCCTGAGCGACTCCCCGTTCTGTTCGCCATTGATGCTCATCAGTCCACTCATCGCTTGAATGGCGGCGTCGTAGCCAGGCATGCCGGAGTATGGGCCTTGATCGCCGTACCCTGAAATACGGCAGTGGATCAGCCGGGGAAACCGTAGTTTTAACGCCTCATAGTTCAAGCCCCAGCGCTCTAGCGTGCCGGGCTTATAGTTCTCCACCAGAACGTCGGCATCCTCAAGAAGCCTGAACAACTGCTGGCGATCCGCTGCATCTCCAAGGTTCAAGCTGACGCCCAGCTTGTTCCTGTTCACACCCATAAAGTAGGCGGACGTGCGTTCACGAATGGTCACGCCCCAGCCCCGTGTTTCGTCGCCTGAAGGTGGTTCGATCTTGATAACTTGCGCACCATGATCGCCCAGTATTTGGGTGCAATATGGGCCTCCCAGCACCTTCGATAGGTCAACTATTTTGAGCCCGGATAGGGCGCTCAAGCTTGCTTGTAAGCTCATTGGCATGACCTCTTATTGTTCTTGTAAGAGCCGGCACTGAAGCCGGGATGGCGCTAGTAAGATTTGGGCAGACCTAGAACCTTTTCGGCGATATGACACATGATCAACTGAGGGCTCACAGGGGCGAGACGTGGAATCCAACTTTCTCGCAGATAACGCTCGACGTGATATTCCTTCGCGAACCCCATTCCGCCGAGCGTCGCTACCGCTGTTTGACAGGCCTGGCTGCAGGCTTCAGCGGCGAGGTATTTCGCCGTATTTGCTTCGGCGCCGCAGGGCTGGCCGGCGTCGTATAGGCTGGCAGCCTTGTAAACCATCAACTGCGCAGCTTCTAGCGTCATCCAGGCTTGGGCCAAAGGGTGTTGTATGCCTTGGTTCTGCCCAATCGGGCGTCCGAAAACCACGCGATCCCGCGCGTATTCCACAGCACGTGCCAAGGCTGCCTGACCTAGCCCTACGGCCTCTGCGGCAATCAGGATGCGTTCAGGATTGAGGCCGTGTAACAAGTATTCGAACCCTTTGCCTTCTTCGCCGATAAGATCCGCTTCAGGCACCTCTAACCCGTCGATGAACAGCATGTTTGAGTCCACTGACTTACGACCCATTTTCTCGATCTCGCGTACCTCTACCTTCTCGCGGTCGAGACGGGTGTAAAACAACGAGAGCCCTTGAGTGGGTTTGCTGACCTGATCGCGCGGAGTTGTCCTGGCGATAATCAACATGCGATCGGCGACTTGAGCGGTAGAGATCCAGATTTTGCGACCGTCCAGCACATAGCCGCCGGGCACCTTACGGGCGAAAGTTTTGAGGTTAGTGGTATCCAGGCCCGTGTTGGGTTCTGTTACCGCAAAGCAAGCCTTCTCCTTGCCCTCAATCAATGCGGGTAAAAATCGCTGCTTCTGCTCCTCGCTACCGAAAACCTGCACCGGGTTCAAACCGAAAATATTCATGTGTACAGCCGACGCACCCGAGAGTCCTGCGCCCGACCCGCTTATGGTCTGCATCATCAAAGCGGCTTCGAAAATCCCCAGACCTGCGCCGCCATATTTGGGCTCCATAGCAATGCCCAGCCAACCCTGACCTGCGAGCGCACGGTAAAGCTCATGGGGAAATCGGCCATCAGAGTCGCGTTCAAGCCAGTATTCATCACCAAAATCCTTGCAAATTCGGTGGATCGAATCGCGAATAGCGAGCTGATCCTCGTTGAGTTGGAAATCCATCACGTCTCCGTTGTTCTTGTTGGAACGTCTGAGAAAACATAAAATTCACCTGTGTAAAAAATAATTTATACCTATGAATCATGGTGAGCAACCTTTTTAAGGCTTAAGCGCCGATGGAGATGGGTATTGAAGGGGAAATTATCGTCTGGCCTTGAGCGCAGAGAGGTCTGCAGTGGTCAATGAACGAGCCCCATGAAAGACAGGAAACCGTATCCCCCTTACGACAAGGGATAGGTAAACGGTTATCTTTATGACTAACAAAGAGGCCGTGGAGATTGCCCGGTCGCGATAATGGATTGCGCACTCACCCTTGTTGCCGGGGGACGACCAGTGAAGCTGGTCAGCGAATGTCTCGGTGTGGCGCGCTCGCAATTAACGGTTCGACTCAAGCAATCGGTATCGCCCAAGGTACGGCGATGTCGGCTCGTGAACGACACGGAATTGGTCGCCGAGATCAGGCAGCAAGTCAGCGAGCTGCCCAGCTATGGCTACTGTAGGGGCTGGGGATTGCTGCGTCGCGAGCGTGAAACCCAGTTGCGACCCACGATCAACGTGAAGCGGGTATACCGGGTGATGCGTGATCACACTGCTGCTTGAGCGCCGGATCAAACAACCCGGCGTGCCGCGTCGACAGGAAGGCCGTATTGCGGTGCAAACCAGCGATACGCGTTAATGGTCGGACGGCTTTGAGTTTCGATACGAGGACGGCGCCAAACTGAGCGTGACCTTCGTCCTGGATTGCTGTGACCGCGAAGCACCTGAACTGTTGAGGCCTATGCCGAATCGACCCATGTGCCAACGCAGGGCTGATCTATCTCAATATCGGCATATGTCCAATTAAGCAGTGCTTGGCCAGCGTGTTGGCGCTGGCGCCGAATTGACCCAGTGGCCGATGCCACACTGACCCATCACTAATCGGTGAAAA
>NZ_NKHL01000114.1:0-26565 GCF_002934685.1 Pseudomonas bohemica | reverse complement strand
GTAGGTCATCGTCAAGATTGAATTTCAGAACCCCGTTTGCGAAAGCAGATGGGGTTTTGTTTTTGGGCGCGGAAAAGACCAATCCGCCTTCCGCCGCCGTAAGGCGTCAGCAGAAACAGCGCCCACAAAAAAGCCCCGCATCGCTGCAGGGCTCTCTGTTACCGCTTAATCCAGCTTATTCAGTAGCTTCCTCCGCCACTTCAACTGCCTTCACTGTGCTCACTTCATCACGACGACGAATGTACTTCCAGTCAGCCTCGTCGATGTAGATGCCAGCAGGGCCGCTGCCGCCTTCAAGGTCGATCGCGACGTGCGCCGATACCTGAGGCTTGACGCTTGCCAGGATTGGTACGAAGCCCAGTTGCAAGCTCGTTTCCAGCAGAGCGGCCTGGTTGCGCTCGTCGATGTCTGCCGCCTCGTCCAGGTAGTAGGGCAGACGAACACGACCGGCCTGGTCGCGATCCATCAAGTGCAGCAGCAGGTACATGTTGGTCAGCGCCTTGATGGTCATGGTCGTACCGTTGGACGCCGCACCATCGATATCGGTGTGGATCACCGGCTGGCCGTTGACCTTGGTGATCTCGAACGCCAACTCAAACAGGTCTTTGAGACCCAACTGGTTGTGGTTCGCAGCTACAAGCCGTGCCAGATACTCCTTGGCCTCTTCGTTCTTGTTGTCCTGCTCTGCGCTCTGGCTCAGATCGAACACTGACAGTGTTTCGCCTTCTTCGTACTGACCGGCGCTGTGGATGATTTGATCGATGTGCTTGAGCGCTTCTTTGTTCGGTGCAAGAACAATGCGGAAGCTTTCCAGGTTGGAAACCTGACGACGGTTGATTTCGCGGTTGAACAAGGCCAACTGATGTTCAAGGCTGTCGTAGTCGCTGCGGATGTTGCGCAGGGTACGTGCAATATCGGTGACTGCCGCACGCCGGGCTTTGCCCAGCGTCAGGGCCTCGTCGGTGCGGTGTGCGTATGCGTTGATGAGCAGTTGCAGACGGCGCTCCATATCGTCTTCGCTGTCGAACTTGGCGACGCCTTTAAGACGTACCTGGGCATACAGCGCTTCGATCTGACCATCGCAGCGCAGCAAACCCTGCCAGCTGTCCTGATAGTCGTTGAGCAGCGGCAGCAGGTTATCCAATGAATCGTCTACCGGCTCCATGAACGGCGTGCCGAATGGCAGGTCCGCAGGCAGCAGCTGTCGGCGACGCAGCGCGTCATCCAATGTGCGTTGCTTGGATTCCAGATCACCGATCTGACGACCGACCAACTGCAGTTTCGCCGACAGTTGCTGGACGCGCTCGGTGAAGGCATCGCTGGAGCGCTTGAGTTCATCCTGCGCCGCTTCCATCTGCGCAAGTTGCTCAAGTTTTTCGGCTTCTTCGGCGCTCAGAGTCTGAGTGCGACGGAAATCTTCCAGGGCTTTCTGCGCATCCAGCACTTGCTGATACAGCGCCTCGGTCTGGGTCTTGCTCGCTGCCCGGTCAGCCGCGACAGCTTGTTGGGTTTTCAGCTGCTTGAGTTCTTTTTCCAGACGCTCTTTCTGATCACGCAGAGCCGCACGGTCGGCCAGGGCCTGCAACGCAGGCGGTTCGATGTGCGAGAGGTTGATCGACAGTCCCGGCACTTCGAAGCGCTCGCCCTTGAAGCCGTCCAGAATCGCTTCCAGAGATTTGACCCAGGCGTCGCCGTCATCCAGCGCAATCCCTTGCTCGCCCAATGGCAGGCTGAACAGCGCGCTGTTGAACAGACGCATCAGACGCTCGACGTCCGGTTGCGAGAACTCTTCGCGCAGGCGGGCATAGCTGTTGTTGTCGGCGTGATCCAGCTGCTGTTTGACCGACTTCAGGCGTTTTTCCAGATCACGCAGACGCTCATCCAGATCCTCGGCGCTGAACTGACGAGACTGAGCCAGAGCCCCGGCCAGTTCGTCGTGAGCATCCTTGGCCGCCAGCAATTGCTGCTCGAGAACGCGTACGTCGTCAACCAATGCGAAGCGGTTCTTCAGCACGGCCAGTTCGCCGATCCAGCGCTGGATGTTGTTGATCTCACGTTCCAGGCGCATCAGCTCCTGAGTACCACCGCGTTGGTCGTTCTGCAACGCGTCCTGTTCACCGCGATAGTGCTCGGCCTGGATGACCAGCTCTTCCTTGCGCGCGCTGGAATAATCCTGCCAAGTGCCAAGCAGCGAGTCGAGCAGCGGCGAGAGGCGATGCAACTTGCCGCGCAGGATGTCCCGTTGCTTGACACCGTTGGCTAAAGCTTCGACCAGAGGCCCGGCGAGAACCAGTGCGTTGTAGTCCTGTTCCATGCGACGGACATCGCGGAAGGCTTCTTCGCACGCGGCAATGTAATCGACGCTACCCGAGCGCAGGCTGTGCTCGAAGGCATCGAGGAACAGCTGCTTGAGTTTGGCGGCCGTGATTTCGCGCATGTGCAGCAGGTTGATGAACAGCGCGCGGAAGGTCTTCAGGCTCTGTTCGCTGGTCGAGCGCAGCGGAATAAGCGTCAGATCCAGCGGAATCGACGTATGTCCGCCGACCAGCAGGCGGCGTAGCTCGTCTGGCTTGAGTTCGTAGGCTTTCAGGCCCTGGCTTTCCAGATTGGTGAACAGCTCTTTCTGACGCAGACAGGTGTCGTTCTTCTGGTAGTGCGCCAGATCCAGCTTGCCGGCATAGGCAAAGAACTGGTGACCGAAGCCACCGCCCGGACCGCGACCAACCACGCCGATGACGTGAGGGCCGTGGGGCAATGCCACCTCAACGAGGATATAGCTGGTGTCCGAGGCAAAGTAGAAGCGGCGCGACTGATCGAGGCTGTACTTGCCGAAACTCATATCCGACATGCGCGCCAGAATCGGGAATTGCAGCGCGTTGATCGAGGCACTTTTGCCCAGGTTGTTTGCACCGTAGACCGACAGCGGGTGTTCCAGTGGAAACAGCCCGAGGCTGTAACCGGCGGTGTTTAGCAGGGCGAAGCGGCGAATGCCGTAGCGTTCCTGGCTCATGCGTCAAGCTCCTGTTCGTCGGCGATTGCGCGGGCCAGGGCCTGCTCTTCGGTTTCTTCTGTTTCGTCAAACTCTGCGAGGTCGAGCGGATCGTCGGTCTGCAGCAGCTTTTCGTCGCTGTCGTCATCGATCAGCACCGGAGTCGGCAACGGCAGGTCACTGTGCAAGCTGGCAGCCAGATCGCGATCCTGCTGAACCGACAGGCAGACATCAAGGAAGCGATGCATCGGTGGCAGGAAGCGGTAGATCCCCACCTCTTCGGAGGCAAAGCCAAGCTGGGTCATGCGACGCATGATCTTTTCTTCCAGCTCTTCCTGGGTCTGTACTTCGGCCTGCAGGAACAGGTCGCGGTATTTTTCCAACAGCGAAGGAAGTTCGTCGCGGCCCAGGCTACCGCCATCGAGCACGGCGACCGGATCGCGGCCCTGATCGGCCAGATGCTCGACGAGAATGAACGTGAACAGGGCCAAGCGCTGCGCAGTCTTGTTGACCTGTGCGGCCGCCAGATCAGGCACGAAGTAATAAAAGCCACGGGTGTCGCAAATCAGCTCGAAACCCAGCGCCTTGAACAGCGTGCGGTACTGATCCTGAAAGTTGGACAGTTGCGCATATAGCTCAGGATCGCGGCGGCTGACGTGGTAACCCTTGAACAGCTCGCGGAAGATCGGCGCGAGCTGGGACAGTTCGGATAGATCAAGATGCATGGGCGGTGCCCTCGGAATTCTCTGGGGTGGCGTCTTTGCTCGAGAGCAGGGCGAAGGAGCGCAGGCTGACGCGGTGCTCCAGGGTCAGGTATTCGCGGCGTTCAAGCCGCTCGCGCTTGAAGCGTTTTTCCCGCGACAGGCGCGAGAACCAGTACAGCAATTCGTCGGTTGCGCCGGTCGGCTCCTGTTCGAGCAGCCAGACCATCAGATCCGGCATCGGCAGGGCTTCTTCGCAACGTTCGACCATTTCCTTGACCGTGCGCGGCGCCTGAGCAGGCTCGCCCTTGCGGGTGAGATTGGCCTTGGGGAAGCGCGCCGGTTTTGGCTCGAAGCGCGCCAGGGCATAGACATAAGCCTCGACCTGGTTGGCACTGCCGAGAAAGGTGCTTTGCGGACGGGTGAACATCGGCATCGCTGCCTGGGGCACAGCGTCGATGCCCCTGCGGCGAATGGCCGACAGCGCCAGCGCGGCGCCGCGGGTCACGGCATTGTGACGACGGGCTTCTTCGCGCAGCGGCAGCAGCAATTCGCGCGCGTGACGCAGGGTCAGCTGGGCGCTGGTCTGCATTTCGAGGATGCGTGCGTGGGTGCGCAGCAGCATGTCGTCGTCGACCAGATGCCCCAGACGCTGCTGATCGGTGAGCATGCGCAGCAGCACATTCTCGACCTTGCGCACCCCTTGCTCGAAGGCGCCGTCGGCATTCACCAGCTGAATCATTGGTTCGACATATTCGTCCCAGGTCGCCAGCACTTCGGCATAGCGCTGACGCAGAGGGATCTGCCGATCGCTGGTCTTGGCGCGTTCGGCCACGGAGACCAGCGCCTGTTCGTCGTTGGCAAGCTTTTTCAGCACATCGCGTACGCGCATGTCGAGCAGGCGCAATTGCCGGGCAAGGTCGTTGGCATCGCGGGCTTCGAAGGCTTCCTGGATATAGCCGGCGAGTCGCTCCAGATGGCGCAGGTAGGCCTCGATTTCCAGACACAGGCCCAGCCGGTGCTCGCGGCGCAGATACGACAGGAAGTCGTGAATCTGCGCGTTCAGCTCGAAACGGTTCGGGCTTTTCGCCACGGGAACCAGGATGTCGAGACGAATCCACACGTCCAGCAGGTTGGTGATGTCCTGGGGTGTGCTTTCCAGTTGCTGGGCGGCCAGTTGCAGGCGCAGTTCGCTCAGGCTCAGGGTGCCCTGGTCGAAGTGCTCGCACAGTGGCTCAAGGAGCGCCCAGTGTTCGGCAAGGGCGCGCAGGACGCGCTTAGGTTCGATCATCGGATGGCCGCTGGTTGGCAAATAAAAGCGGCAATTGTACTGCATCGAAGCGCCTGGTTTTCATCCTCAGTCGATCAACTGCGGCGTGAATCGTCGAAGGCCTGTAGAATCCCACTCCTGACTTTATCCACAGGTGGCTGTCCCTTGCTCAATGAGCCCCGCCGCCGCGCTTATCTGACCGCCATGCAGGTGGTCAGCTGGCTGCCGCGCACCGAACTGCCCTTTGCCGCGCCTTCGCGTCCGGAACTGCTTGCGCCGTTGCCGGTGTTCGAGGACGAGGTCGAGGAAACACCGCATGCGCCTGCCCCCGTGCAGACGCGCAGCGAGGCGGCTGTCGGCCCGGCGCCAGTCGCCCGAGTGGTAGAACGACCGAAGATCGAGATACCACGTCCTTCCTCCATGGCCAAACCGGTTGCCAAGCCTGTCGACGACGATTCCGTTGCGCAAGTGGCGAAGGCGCCCGTCGTACCGCCCCCGCGATTTGCCCTGCAATTGCTGCGTGCGGGCAGTTGCCTGCTGTTGGTTGAACTGGCGACTGGCGAGCCGTTCCAGAGTCGCGATCCTTCCTACCTGTTGCTCAAGGACATGCTGCGTGCGGCGGGTCTTCCCGACAGCCCGCAGATCATCGGCGAGCCAGTGCGTTGGCCGTTGCTGGTGCGCGGGCAAATGGATCAGGGGCCGGAAGCCGCGCGCGATTTCGTTCAGGGCTTTCTCTATGCGCGCACCGAAGAAGCGCCTTGCACCTGCCTATGGCTGGTCGGGCTGCCCGCGTTGCGTTTTGCCGGTGAAGTTGACGCCGAATCCTACAATCTGGAATTCCAGGTCGAAGGCCTGGGTCCGGCCTGGGCGCTGCCGGGTCTGGAATTATTGATGGACGAACCTCAGCGCAAGGCCGATGTCTGGCGCGCCATGCGTCAACTGATGGGACGTTGGAAGAGCACAAATGAGTAATGCCGTAACGTTTCGCCGTATGACCGAGGCTGATCTGGACGCAGTACTGAAGATTGAGTACGCAGCGTTCAGCCATCCTTGGACTCGCGGTATTTTTCTCGATGGCCTGAAGTCCTACGAAATCTGGCTGATGTTCGAAGGCAATCAGCAAGTCGGTCATGGCGTGGTCAACGTGATCATCGATGAGGCGCACTTGCTTAACATCACGGTCAAGCCGGAAAGCCAAGGCCGCGGTCTGGGGCTGTTGCTGCTGGACAAGCTGATGAAGCGCGCTTATGAGCTGAACGGTCGCGAATGTTTTCTCGAGCTGCGAGCCAGTAATCAGTCGGCATATCGTCTGTATGAGCGCTACGGTTTCAACGAAGTCGGCCGCCGTCGCGATTATTACCCGGCTGTGGGTGGCCGCGAGGATGCGCTGGTAATGGCGTGCACGTTGGTTGAATAACTGGTTCAGGAAGCTGGATATGCTCTGCGGAAGTGAGCTTGGTCACGAAAGCCGCGGTGCAGATGCTGGCATCTGCTGCGTCTGAACGTGAGTCTTCGTGAGCAAGCTCATTCCCTCAGGGGGCCTAAACCCTATCGCCTGATAACCGTATGCGCGGGGCTCAAACCCCAGGCTTGCCATCCAGTGGATCGAGAATCGACATTTCCTCTTCATCCAGCCCGTTGCCCCCGCCAATATCGTCCTCATCGACCACGCTCAGATCGGAGTCAGCGGGACCGCCTTCGCCCGCCTCACGGGCAGACCGCGCGCCATCTTCGTCAATCAGGGTTTCTGGACTCATGTCGTCGTCGGTCGGGTTGTGATCGTCAGTTGACGCGCCGGTCATCCCAGCCTCACGCACACGTTCGTCGGGAATGTAGTTTTCCAGCTCGTCTGCCGGGATGGTGTCCCCGATTCGCCCGCTGGGTTCGTTATTGTCATTAAAATTGAGCTCTTCCATCGAACCCATGCGGTCTTCATTATCGTCGATGGGTTCGGGCTGGGTGGCACCGAAAGGGCGGCGTGGATCGTTCATGGCAAATCCTCATTGTGAGCGGTCATAGTTGGGTGGACCGGAGGCTGCGGCGAAGATTCACTCCGGTTCTCGACCGGTCGTGGCAAAACGGCGTGACCCGAAGCGTCGAAAGCCAGTCATAGCTGGGCATCATTTCCGAGGCATCAACCAATGAACGAATTACAAGATCTGATCGATAACAACGAACGTTGGGCAGCAGCCATCAAGGAAGAAGACCCCGAGTTCTTCGCCAAACTGGCCCGTCAGCAAACGCCTGAATACCTCTGGATCGGTTGTTCGGACGCTCGTGTCCCCGCCAATGAGATCGTCGGCATGTTGCCGGGCGATCTGTTCGTCCACCGCAACGTGGCCAACGTCGTGCTGCACACTGATCTGAACTGCCTGTCGGTGATTCAGTACGCCGTCGATGTGCTCAAGGTCAAACACATTCTGGTCACCGGCCACTATGGCTGCGGCGGCGTACGCGCTTCGATGCAGGATCGCCAGTTCGGGCTGATCGACGGCTGGCTGAGGACCATTCGGGACCTCTATTACGAGAATCGCGAACTGCTCAGCAAACTGCCGACCGAAGAAGAGCAGGTCGATCGACTGTGCGAGCTGAACGTGATTCAGCAAGTGGCGAACGTCGGGCACACCAGCATCGTGCAGAACGCCTGGCATCGCGGGCAGAAGCTGTCGATCCACGGCTGCATCTACGGCATCAAGGACGGGCGCTGGAAGAGTCTGAACACCACGATCAGCGGTTTCGAACAGTTGCCGCCGCAATATCGGTTGCGTCCGTTGGGGGAGTGATCGAGCGGGCGTGAACGTGATCCAAACGCGAAAACGATCGAGTTGTAGGAGCGCGCTTGCTTGCCAGAGGCGTTACATTCCCCACGTCTCTGGTGACTGACACTCAGCAATCGCGAGCCAGAGCGCTCATACAGCGTCAGAGTTTCGCTTGCTTCATCTCAGGCAACGGCCTGCGCAGCTGATCGAGCTGCCTCCCGACCGAGCCGGTCCGGCATTTGGCGGCTGCCGCATCGGGCTGGAGCTTGCGCACCGATGTATAGAACAGCTTGCAAGTCTCGACCTTGTTGGTGACCTGCCAGTTGGTCGTGCATTGCTTGAGCAAGACCGCGGCGTCAGTGCCCGATTTCTGCCCCATGCCCGCCTGCCAGCACGCCGCGCTCAGGTCCTGCCCCATGACCTTCAAACCTGCTTCGTCGGCCTTGGTTTCGTCGCCGCCATAATTGCTCTTGTCCGCCGCGTACCAGATGTAGCTCGGGTGGTTGGAGCCGATGACCGACACGCTTTGCCCGCTGGCAGGGCTGATTGTGGCCAGGCCCAGCACCGGCACCTCGACCTTGTATTGCTCTTTCAGCCAACTGCGCACAGGCGCGCCGAACGCCACCATGGGCAGTGAGGTGCCATCCGGACGCTGGCTGACCTGCTTGACCATCGTGGTCTGGTAATCGTTGAAGTAGCTGTAAACGCCTTCCAGATCATTGCCCGCGTTGGACGGGGCGGCGATGGGTGCGATGTCGATGATGGTCTGGTAAGCCGGTGTCTGATCGGCCGGAATGCCATTGTCAGTCAGCAGTTCGGCCCAGCGATCGGAAGTGGCCGAACGCAGGTAATCCTGCGCCTGGGTCAGCGAGTAATCCGGCGGGAAATGCAGAAGCTGGACACTCTTGCGATTTTCCAGGGCCATGCCCAGCGGCAGGAATAGATACCAGTTGTAGGCAAACTTCCCGTCGACGTTGAGTTTTTCAGCCCCGGTATAGGCCAGATCACCTGCATTCAGCAGGGCTGTCAGCGGTTGGTCATAGCCGTCGGGCACGCCACTGATCCTTGCATGAAGCTGATCGTTGTCGTCGACCACACTGACCGTGGCGCTGGCATAACCGTCGCGCTGAACACTCTGGGTCAGGTAATGCTCGACGGTTTGCTCCAGCGTCCAGTTGCGAAAGCAGATGACGTTGCAGTTGTTGGGATAAGCAAACAGACGAGTGACGCGCTCCTTACTGCCCAGGCTAACGTCGACGTCTGCATGGGCGAGTAGGCTGAAGCTGGTCGTCAGGGCGGTGAAGGCAATGCTCAGTGCAGCGGTTTTCTTCATGCTCGTGTCCTTGTTGGCGTGGGCACCCGCCTGGAGTGGTGTGTTTCAATAATGAAACACATCGGCATGAGTTTTAAATGCGTCGCGAGATATATTTTCGCTCTTGTGGCGCACGGCTACAGACGGTGGCGAATCAACAGGGCCCGCCGCGGGCAAGCCGTGCAGCCAAAGGCGGCGGTTAAAGCACAAACCTCTGCACCATCGAATTCAGATCCGTCGCCAGCATCGCCAGCGCGTTGCTCGCCACAGTGGTTTGTTGGGCGCCGGACGCCGATTGCGTCGACAGAGTGCGAATGCTGCTCAGATTGCGGTCCACCTCGTTGGCCACCTGTGCCTGTTGCTCGGCGGCGCTGGCGATCAATATGTTGCGATCGCTGATGGTGGAGGTCGAGCTGATGATCACCGTCAACGCCTGGCTGGTCGCCGCCGCTTGCTCCAGGGTCTGACTGGCCTGCGCCGCTGTGACGCGCAGAGTCTCGGCGGTGTCCTGAGTACTCTTCTGAACATCGTTGATCAGGCTTTCGATCTCGGTGGTCGAGGCGCTGGTGCGTTGTGCCAGCGAGCGAACCTCGTCGGCGACTACCGCAAAGCCACGACCTGCTTCGCCCGCCCGTGCTGCTTCAATGGCCGCGTTCAAAGCCAGCAGGTTGGTCTGGTTGGCGATGGCGCGAATCACTTCAAGGATTTTGCTGATACTCAACGTGCGTTCGGCCAGACCGTCGGCCTGATGCGAAGAGTCGAGGACGCTGTCGGTTAGCTCCTTGATCGAATCGATGGTCCCACTCAGGCGCATACGCCCTTCGGCGGCAGCTTGGTTCGAGGCTTTCGATTCGGTAGAGGTGTTGCTGGCGTTGTCAGCCACTTCCACCGCCGCCTGACTCATCTGGTTAACGGCTACAGCGGCCTGTTCGATTTCATCGTTCTGCAATTGCAGATTCTTCGCGCTGGCTTCGGCAATCGCGCTCATTTCCTGCACCGACTGACTCAGCTGACTGGCTGCGGCATAGATCTGGTCGATGGTGCCGTGCAGGTTGCTGCGCATTTGGCCCAGCATCTTCAGAAGCTGGGCGGTCTCATCTTTGCCCTCGGGAATCGCCTGCGGACTCAAATTTCCCTCGGCGATGGTGCTGGCGATCTGCAGAGACTGGCGCAGCGGACCAATGATACTCACGCTCAAACGCCACGCCAGCAGCAGCGTCAGGACCAGCGCAACCACAATGGCGCTGATGGCGATGATGCGCGTCTGCTGAAATCGGCTGCCCGCACCATCCACCGCGGCGACGGCGCTCTGCTTGTTCAGTTCACGCAGCAACTGTACCTGCATGTCCATCAAGTCGCCCTGCATGCTCAGTGTGGTATTGAGCAGCATCCGTGCGTCGTCGAGTTTGCGCTGTTCGATCATGCCGATTTCGTCGTGCAGCCCCGGCATGAAGGCGCTATACTCGTCTTCAAGCGCCTTGATCGAGTCGCGCTCGGTGCTGTCAGTCGCGTGTGCGAGATAGTCGCTGAAACCTTTTTCGACTTCATTCTTCAACTGCTCGACGTTGATTTTGCTGGTGACCACTGCGCCAGGATCATCGGCATTGGCAATCAGCCGAGCGCTTTCGCCGCGCAGCTTGATCAGATCAATGGCGATGGCGTCGGCCATGGCAATACTCGGCAGCGAGCCACTCTGCACCGCCTCGCCCTGATCGCGGATGCGCTGCATCTGCAACAGGCAGAACACCCCAAGCGCTACCAGCAGCAACGCAGTCACGCTAAAACACAACACCAGTCGCTGAGCAATCCGGAAGCGGCGTAACAAAGCTGGCCTGGATGAAGGACGGAACACACCACGGATTAACCTTTTCACAGCACAAATCTCATCGACGAAGACACCGGAGACTTGGTTATAGAGAGGTTCCATGATGTCTTTATGACATCGAGGCGATGTATTTCAGATTTGTTTTGAGGCGGCGAATGGCGTATCGACAGCCTTCTTGAGCAGCACGTCAGCCACCAATCTCATCCATGAACTCCCGCAAAAACCGCTCGACCCGTTCGTGCCTGACCTGCGCCATTTGTTTCCCGGTAGTAGTCTGAAAACCCTCGGCTAGGCTGAAGATCTTGGTTTTGAAGTGATCGACCGCATAGCGTTTGTCGTCCAGCGGGCGGTTTCGGGCGTGCGGGTCGGTTGGCTCGTAGAGGTGGCTACCCATGCGTCCGGAGACGTAGAACAGCCGGGCGATACCGATCATGCCGATGGCGTCGAGGCGGTCGGCGTCCTGGAGGATTTTTGCTTCAAGGGTGGTCGGGGCGATGTTTGCCGAGTAGCTATGGGACTCGATGGCATGGGCGACGGCCTGGATGCGTTCTTCGTCCCAACCCATCTCGGCCAGCAGCTCCACGGCTTTGGCGGCTGCCAGGCGCGACGCGCTGGAGCGGAACGGTGAGTTCTTTTCAACCGATACACAGTCGTGCAACAAGGTCGCCGCCAACAGGATCTGCTGATCGCCGCCTTCTTTGTTGCGAATGGTGCATACGTTGCTCCAGACCCGATGCAGGTGCGAGATGTCGTGAGAGCCATCAGCCCGTTCGGCGACGGTATGAGGGATCAGCTTGTCGGCCAGATCCTGGAAGGGCGCGAAGCAGAGGGCGGTCATCGAATCTCCTTTCAATGCAGGCTGACGATGGGGCCAGCATACAAGATTGACCTGCCGCTACGCGCCCGGTTCTTGAGCGGACATTTTGATCAAGCCTGAACGGGCTGTTCGCTGCCTGCCAGGTCGTCGTCCCCCGGCGTGCCCCGGTCGAGAAACAGAAAAACCACTGCTGCCGTGGCTAGCGTGATGGTGGTCAGGATCAGCAGCAGAGTGCTGAATGCCTCGCGGTAGCCAGTCACCAGTAGCGCTCGCGCGACGCTGGGCAGAATCGAGGCCGCGCCGCTCAAGTCGCCCGTGACCAAATGCTGCGCGGCATTGCTGGTCATAGCCGCAGCCTGAGGCAATGCATCCGACAAGTGCTGGGACGTCAGCGCAGAGAGCAGGGCCGTGACCACCGCAACCGCAACACCCTCACCAGCCACGCGGGTAGTGCTGAAAATCCCGGTGGCCATCCCTGCGCGCTCCTTGGGCACGACACTGACTGCCAGCCCGTCCATCAGCCCCCACGGCAGGCTGATGCCCACCCCAATGACCAGCATCGGCCAGGCAAACTCAATCGTCGTGCTTGCGGCAGGCACGTGGCTCAGCCAGAACAGTCCGGCCGCAGAAACCAGCAGCCCGATGCCGCAAATGGTTGAAGGGGAGAGCCAGCGAGTGAGCGCGCCGGCGACGACGGGCAGTACCAGCAATGGCGCGGAAAGCGCAATCATCAGGCGACCGGCGTTGATCTCGCTCATGCCGTCGATCCCCACGAAGCGGATCGGCAACAACACCAGCAAGACCACAAACGCATAGGCGGGAGCGGCAGCGAGTAGCTGCACACCGACGAAGCGCGGGTAGCGAAACAGCGACAAGTCGAGCATCGGCTGGGCCACACGGCGCTCGATGAACACGAATCCCATGAACGACAGCAGCGCACAGATCAGGAGCGCAACGACCCAGGGATCGCTCCAGCCGCTGTGCGGCGCTTGCAGCATTGCGTCAGTGAACACGGTCAGCGCCCAGGTAAAGCTCAGCGCGCCGGGCCAGTCGATTCCGGCTGCCTGCCGGTTGCGCGATTCACGCATGAATCGCAGCCCTGCAACAGTGGAAATGCCCGCCAGCGCCGTGATCATCAGAAAGATCGTCGACCAGCCGAATGCCTTGATCATCAGGCCTGAAGCGATTGGGCCAAACGCCAATCCGATGCCGAAACTGCTACCGACGAAGCTGAATGCGCGCATGCGCTCATGGCCTTCGAACTCTTGCGCCAGCGCCGACATCCCACCCGAAAGTGCCGCCGCAGCTGCAATGCCCTGCGCGGCCCGCAATAGATCGAACCACAGCAACGACGGCGCCAGCGTTAGCCCGGCTGACAGCACTGCGAAGCCGCTGACACCTGCCAGAAAGAGCCGCTTGCGGCCGTAACTATCGGCCAATGCGCCGCCCAGCATCAGACAACTTCCAAAGGTCAGCATGAAAGCATTGGTGACCCAGTTCAGAGCCAGCGGATCCGCGCCATAGGTACGCCCAATGGCAGGCAAGGCCACAGCGGCAGCGGTGAAATTCAAGGGCATGGTGATAGCGGCAATGCACACCGCCAGCAAGACCCAGGTCTTCTGCGCTGCATCGGCCCCGGAGAGCATGGTCATGGGAAAGTTACCTCGAGTCGTCTGTTACGCGGGTTTCAAGGTCCGCATGGCTAGCGAGGATGATAGAGCGGCCGCAATCATGCTAAAAACGGCAAATATTCCGGACATAACGGAAAAAAATGATCGAATCAGACGTTTTGAGGATTGAATCATGGATCGACTGAGCGGCCTGATGCCCTTTGTACGCACAGCTGAGTTGGGCAGTTTTGCCGCTGCAGCCCGCACGCTCGGGCTGTCCGCTTCCGCGGTAGGCAAAGGCGTGGCGCGCCTGGAAGCGCAGTTGGGCGTTCGCCTGTTTCAGCGATCGACTCGCAGCATCCGCCTCACTGACGAAGGCCGGCTGTTTCAGGAGCGCTGCCGCCGGATTCTCGACGATCTGGACGACGCTCAGGCGACCTTGGTGCGTAGCACCGAATGCCCGCGTGGGCGTTTGAAAATCACGGCACCGATGGTGATGTATCACGCGCTGTTGCCTTTCGTGCCGAAATTCATTGAGTGTTATCCCGAGATTGAGCTGGATGTGGATTTCAGTGATCGCATGGTCGATCTGATCGAAGAGGGGGTAGACGTTGCGATTCGTGGCGGGGACCTGCCTGACTCGAGATTGATGTCTCGCCCGCTGCCCTCGGCCAGGGTCGTGCTGTGCGCTTCGCCCACTTACTTGCAGCAGCACGGCACGCCTGAATGCCTACACGATCTGGATAATCATCTGGCAATCCGTTTTCGTTTTTCAGGCACCGGCAAGATGCGCGACTGGCATATGGTGCAACAGCCCGACCACCCCGAGCTGCGGATCAAGAGCCTTTTTGTCTGCAACAGCATGGATGCGGTCAAGGCTATGACCCTGCAAGGGCTCGGGATCGGTGGCATACCTGATTTTCTGGCGCGCGACGCGCTGGCCGACGGGCGCTTGGTGGAGGTACTGCCGCACTACATTGACCCGCCGAACAAGTTGAGTTTGGTGTGGCCGTCCAGCCGGCAACTTTCACCGAAGGTCCGGGTATTTGTCGATTTCATGAGCGAGCGACTGTTCACCCGCTGTGATTGAAGCCGGAGCTGATTATCAAGGCTGCGATGCCACGCAATCTTCTACGGACCAACGCGCTCGGGCCCTTGACCGACCAGAGCGCCTACTTGCCCTTCATCGCAGCCGTCATCTTGTCCACGTTGTACCGAAACATCTTCACGTAGGTCGCGGCAGGGCCGTTGGCAGGCGACAGCGATTCCACATACAGCTCACCGCCTGGATGCGCGCCGCTGGCATTGGCGATTTGCTGCACCAGACGTGGGTCGCTGGAGTTTTCGAAGAAGTAGGCGCTGACCTGTTCCTGTCTGATCAGCGTGATCAGCTTGCCAACGTCAGCAGCCGATGCTTCGGTCTCGGTGGAAAAGCCCAGCGGCGACAGGAAGGTCACGCCGTATGCGTCTGCGAAATAGCCGAAGGCGTCGTGGGATGTCAGCACCTTGCGCCGCGCGGCGGGAATCGCAGCTATTTGCTCACGAGCGTAGGCGTCCATGTCCTGCAGTTGAGCGATGTATTGCTCACCGTTGGCCTTATAGTCGGCGGCGTGGTCCGGGTCGGCTTTTTGTAGCGCCTTGATGATATTTCTGACGTAGACGACGCCGTTTACCGCGCTGTTCCAGGCGTGGGGATCGGTAATCTTTTCGCCGTCCTCTTCCATGCTGCGGGTCATGACTCCGCTGGACAGCACCACCGGTTCACCCTTGTAGCCCGATGCGGTGATCAGGCGGTCAAGCCAGCCTTCAAGGTGCAAACCGCTGATGAACACCACGTCGGCTTTCTTCAAAGCCTGCGCGTCGTTGGGCGTTGGTTCGTACACGTGCGGGTCGCCATTGGGGCCGATCAGCGAGGTGACATGCACGTGATCGCCGCCGACGTTATGCACCATGTCGGCGATGACGGTGAACGATGCAACGGTTTCCAGGGTTTTTGCCTGGGCGAAGTTGGCCAGGCCCGACAACGCCAGTGCGGCGGTCAGAAGCGTCAAACGTTTCATGATGTTTTCCTTAAGGTAAGCGAACGATCAGCCGGACAGGTGAACCCTCGGGAACAGACGGCGCAGGAAGCCGCTGCGTCCAAAGAACAGTGAGAACAGGTAAAAGGCGCTGGCGGTCAGGACAATGGCCGGACCCGAGGCGACGCTGGCGTGGTAGGAAACGATCAGGCCGATGAAGCCCGACAGCGTCGCGACCACAGTGGAAATCACGATCATGCCGGTCAGAGAAGTCGACCAGAAACGTGCGACGGTGGCGGGCAGCATCATCATGCCCACCGCCATCAGCGTGCCGAGGGCCTGGAATCCGGCCACCAGATTGAGCACGACGAGCAGCAGAAACAGCACGTGATACAGCGATCCGCGCCCGCCGACGGCACGCAGGAATCCGGGGTCGAAGCACTCCAGAATCAACGGGCGATAAATCAGCGCCAGCAGCACCACCGTGAAGGAGGCGATGGCGCCAACCATGAAGATCGCCTGATCGTCGATGGCCAGGATGGTGCCGAACAACACGTGCAGCAGATCGACGTTGGAGCCGTGCAACGAGACGATGAGCACGCCTGCCGCCAGCGATGTCAGGTAGAAGCTGGCAAAGCTGGCGTCCTCTCGCAGTGTGGTAAAGCGGCTCACCAGCCCGGACAAAAGGGCCACGGCAAGCCCGGCGATCAAGCCGCCAAACCCCATTGCCGGCAACGACAGACCCGCGAACAGAAAACCCACCGCAGCGCCGGGCAGAACGGCGTGGCTCATGGCGTCGCCCACCAGACTCATGCGACGCAACATCAACAAAACGCCGACGGGGCCTGAGCCGATGCCCAGCGCAAGGCACGCCGCCAGGGCGCGGCGCATGAAGCCGAAGTCGACGAAGGGCTGAATCAACAAGGTATAAAGCGTCACAGCATCGACTCCTCATCTATTTCGCACGGCTGCGCATCCGGGCTCCAGTGTTCGGCCATGTTCTTGGCGCGGCGCAGGTTGTCGGCGTGAAGGATGTCGGCGGTGTTACCCCAGGCAATGGTTTCCCGGGCCAGCAATAAAGTGCTGGGGAAATGCTGACGCACTTGCTCGATGTCGTGCAGCACTGCAATCACTGTGCGGCCCTGGTCGTGCCAACTGCCGATCAGGTTGAGCAGGTCGCGTGTGGTGCGGGCGTCGATGGCGGTAAAGGGCTCGTCCAGCAGAATCACCGAAGCGTCCTGCAACAAAAGCCGCGCGAACAGCACCCGTTGAAACTGTCCAGAGGACAGCGAACTGATGCTGCGTTGCTCGAAGCCTTCCAATCCCACCGCCAGCAGTGCCTCTTGCGCCTGTTCGGCATGCTTGCGCCTGACCCCGCGAAAGGCCCCGATGCTGCGCCAGGCGCCCATCATCACCGTGTCGGCGACGCTGAGTGGGAAGCTGCGGTCGATTTCCGCTGCCTGGGGCAAATAGCCGATGTGCCGCGTGGCAAGCGTGCCGCGATCAACGCGTCCGAGCGCAGGCTTCAGCGTGCCGGCAATGGCTTTGATCAGCGTCGATTTGCCTGCACCGTTCGGCCCGACAATCGCCGTCAGACTGCCTGCTGCAAAGCGCCCGGTGACGTGATGCACGGCAGGGCGCCGCTCGTAAGTGACGGTCAGGTCATGCAGATTGATTGCCGCGCTCATGGAATCGCTACCGCCCACGCAATGCCGGCCCACAGCAGCGTGAGTAAAACCAATGAGGCCAGCACCCGACTGCCTGCAGACTGAGCGAGCGCGGAGCTTGCGATATTCGGGGTAGGTCGGAGAACGGATTTCACGAGGAGGGACGCCTGAAATGCTTGTTATATTATTACATCACCTTTTTCAGGCGGGAGGGAAGGGCTATTTGTGCCGGTTCAGGCTTGCAACCATTTGGCGATGATCAAGTTGGCTGCGTTTTCCTGCGACGACAAACCCTGTAATTTCCCTGACCACTCCCCTCTTTTTCAGGATTTTCGACATGTCCGCCACACATCGCCGTTCGGTGCCACTCGCCAAATGCTACCGCCTGCTCAACCATGGTCCGACCGTTTTGGTCAGCGCGGCGCATGACGGTCACCGCAATATCATGGCGGCGGCGTGGGCGATGCCGCTGGACTTCCAGCCACCGAAGGTCACGGTAGTGCTCGACAAATCAGTGTGGACGCGTCAATTACTGGAGGACTCCGGGACATTTGTTATCAACGTGCCGACGGTCTCCCAAGTCGATATCGTCCAGACGGTCGGCTCGACCTCGGGGCTGGAGATCTCCAAGGAAAAGGGTGTGGACAAGTTCAAGGCTTACGGTCTGCAAACCTTCGCGGGCGAAGTCGTCGAAGCGCCTTTGCTGGAAGGTTGTGCGGCGTGGCTGGAATGCCGCCTGCTGCCCGAGCCGCATAATCAGAATCAATATGACTTGTTCATCGGCGAGGTCATGGCAGCCTGGGCTGACGAGCGCGTGTTCTCCGACGGCCATTGGCATTTCCAGGGGCATGATGATCTACGCACGCTTCACCATGTGGCGGGCGGGCATTTTCTGGTGATTGGGGATCAGACCATTGGCAAAGTGCTGGAGCGTTCGGCGCGCTAACTCCAATTTGCTCCTCCTGTCTACTGTCAGAACTGACAGTAGACAGGAGGAGCAATTAGTTCGATATTTTTCTTTCCAGCCATAAGTCTGGGATTTCGAAATTACCAGGAACAGGGAGTTTCCAACATGACCAAGCTTACTCATGATCAACTTGAAAGAGCGAAAAAAGGCTTCGAAACCAGAGATTCGGACAACAACGGAACGTTAACACACGAAGAATTTTCTTCAGTGATGCGCACTTGGTTTAACGAACAGCAAATCGAGGAGCGCATTAAGTTGGCTGACCCTGACGGAGATGGCGTGATCAGCTATCAAGAATTTCTCAATGATTATGAGAGAGAAATAAGTCAGGGCGATTAACAAGCGCGCTGCCTGGTAGCTTGAAAGTTAGCTAATGCCGCAGCAGAAGAAATGCTGAGAATTATCGTCCTGACCGATAATTCTCAGCCTTTATTATGCTTGTAGCCGATCCAAGCAATACCTCTCGCATATTAAAACTTGACGAAATGGTGACGGCGAATATCGCTGTCAGAATTCAGTGAAGCATTGAAGCTTCTCTAGAAGCCTAGTAATGAGGAGATACGGACGATCATCAACAATATCAATCCAGATAAGAATGGTTTTGTCAGTTGCGAGGAATATTGCCGTTTATCGATACCAATGGTGGGCAAGGTAAATAAGTCTAAGGTCGTACTGGATAACCACATAGGCAGCTTAGTTGTCGCAGCTTGGTCCCAGCAGGGTGGTGTATCAGGTTCCGGTCGTCAGCCGATGATCAACACGTTTCTCTGGTATCGTCCTTGTAGTTGGAAAGCGAGAGAGTCGAGATGTCCACGAAGCGGCGAAAGAACGCTGAGAGTCATTGTGAATAACTCTCAGCTCGCTACTGGCCAGGGCCTTACTGCTGAACCGCTACATACCCGTCAAACGCACTCTGCTGCTGAATCGCCATAACGATATTCTTGCGCGTGGCAGGCTGTTCGTTGCCTTCCTTATCGACAAAGACCTCGCGCTGCAACTCGGCCTCGTCGCCCTCACCGACGAACGAGAAACCGAGGAATTCGAAGGCTTCGCGGTCCGCGTTGGCTTTCGAGCGTGGCGTGCGCAATGGCAGGGTAACGCTGGCGCCGTCCTTGCTGATGATGAAAACCTCCGCCTCCTTCTTCGCTCGCGTAGCCTTGCTCTTGCCGCCGCCCGGGTTGCTGACGGCCTGATGCGTCTGGTTCAACACTTTCAATGCCAGGCTGTAGACCAACTCTTGAAAGCTTGGATCGTCCTTGTAGCTGGACAGAATCCGGCTGATCGAGAATTTCGTGCTCAGGTCTTCCAGCGCGGCCATGTCGGCGGCTTCGGCGTCTTTCAACTGCTTGAGCTGACCCATCAACTCGTAGGCCTGATCATCGTCGAAGCGGTCGTGAGCCTGACGAATGGCGACGCGCAGTTCACGAATCTGATCGCTTTCCTTGGCGCTTTGAAAGGCGTCGAGGACCATTTCGCTGATGGTTTTCGCCTGCGGCACATGCTGTGAAAGATTGATGGCGTCTTCGTAAGCCTGCTTGGAGGAGAGGGCAGGCACTGCTACGTCGGTATGGGAATCAGACATTGAACATCCATTACTTCGTTAACTGGGTTGAGACGCGAAAAGTTCGGCGCGTTTCGAGGGGGGGTAATCTATTGGACCACGAAGCGATTGTCACGGGGGCGAGCGATAGCGCGGATAATCGGGGCTGCCCACATCGGACGCGAGCTCGGGATCGGGGATGCAGCCGTTGTTCTTATGCCCGAAGTCATTTGCATTCAGTCGTTGAGCAGGCTTCAGCTACGGGCACCGGTGACGTCACCTCACCCGGCGTGATGGCGTTCGTCTGCAGCTTTAACCGATACCGGGCAGGGGGCATCCCGAACCACTGATGACACGCACGATAAAAACTGCTCAGTTCGCGAAAACCGACTCGATAAGCAGCCTCCTGCAAGGTGCATTGGGTATTACCCAGGTAAAACTCTGTCTGGCTCCGGCGAACGTCGTTGACCAGTCCTTTATAGGGATGGCCCGCTTGCTGTAACAGCCGTTGCAGCGTGCGTTTGCTCACGCACATCTTCTTTGCCAGCTCTTCGATGGGCGGAATGCCTTCGCTCAACGACTCAAGAATCATCTTGCGCACCTCGCCGGGCACCGAGAAGTAGCGGCGGGTCGAGAGGTGCATTTCGGCGACCAGTTGGTGCAGCGGCGCCAGTTGCTTATTGGCCGAGGCCAGAGGTTTGTCCAGATCGGCGTTGTCCAGCAGGATCGAATAGCAGTGCTCACCGAACAGCGCAGAACAGTGGAACGTGTGCTCATACACCGAGATGTCCGGGGGCGCCGCGTGCATGAGGCCGATGCCGCGCAATTGCAGCGAAGGGCCCACCAGCATCCGGCACAGACCGAACATCATGGCGACACTGGCGTCGCCGTACTGGCGCGGCACTTTGTAGCCGTCGAGAAAGTGGCAACCCAGCCGGTGCTGATCCCCTTCGGCATGCAGAGAGATGGCGATGGAGGTGTCCAGCAGCGCCACAAAGTGCACCAGTCGTTCCAGAGCGGTCTGCAACGTGTCGCTGGACATCATCACATAGCCCACGACATCGAAGATGCCTGGCCCGGTCTGCGTGGTGGATCGCAGGCCAATGTCAGGGTCGTGTGACAGGTCAGCCGCCAGCTTATAGAGGCGATAAAGCTTCACCCTCGGGATCCACGCCTCATCCACGTCCAGATCGTGCACCTGAAGGCCGACAGCTTGGCAAAATCGGTCGATGTCCAGCCCTGTGGATCTCAACGCATCGATCATGAAGTGTGCAAGGGAAGGTATCACCGTAGGCATGTAGAGTCCTTGTAAGTCGCTCTGTAGACGCGCGGCCTGGCGAATGATTATCGAGGCGTGCAGGTCCTCGCGTCAAAGTGCTGCTCGCATTTGTGGCATTCGCTGGCACCGGACGCCAAGGCTATGGCGCGTGACGAGATTGTCCGGCTGCGGTGGGTGGGTCAGATTGGATGCCGCCGATTTCAGGCATATCGACTGTCTGTTGTTCCGGCTCCGTTTCTGTTCATGGAGTTATGTCATGGCTTTGCATCAAACCGTAGAAACCCGTGATCCCGCCATCGAAGACGTCTACTCAAGTGGTGCCTCTGAGCGCCGCCTGCCCAAATACCGCCTGCCCGACCATTCCACAGCATCGTCCGCCGCCTACAATCTGGTGCGCGACGAATTGTTGCTCGACGGTAACTCGCGGCAGAATCTTGCGACCTTCTGCACTACGTGGGTGGAGCCTGAGGTTCAACAGTTGATGGCAGACGCCCTCGACAAGAACATGATCGACAAGGACGAATACCCGCAGACGGCCGAGATCGAAAACCGCTGCGTGCATATCATCGCCGATTTATGGCATGCGCCGAAGTCCTGGCAAACCGTCGGCTGTTCCACCACAGGCTCCAGTGAGGCGGCCATGCTGGGCGGCCTGGCCTTGAAGTGGAGCTGGAAGAAGCGCCGTGAAGCGGCGGGCCTGCCAGCCGATAAACCCAATTTTGTCTGCGGCCCGGTGCAGATCTGCTGGAAGAAATTCGCCCGTTACTTTGATGTGGAAATTCGTGAGGTGCCCCTGCGTGACGGCGCGCTGGGCTTGCGCCCCGAAGACCTGCGCGAATTCTGCGATGAAAACACCATCGGCGTGGTCGCCACCCTCGGCGTGACCTTCACCGGCATCTATGAACCTGTTGCTGCGCTGGCGCGTGAACTGGACAGCCTGCAGCGTGAACTTGGACTGGATATTCCCATTCATGTCGATGCCGCGAGCGGCGGCTTCATCGCACCCTTCATTCAGCAGGACCTCAGCTGGGACTTCAGTATTGAGCGGGTCAAGTCGATCAATGCCTCCGGCCACAAATACGGTCTGGCGCCGCTTGGCGTGGGCTGGATCATCTGGCGCGCAAAGGACGACTTGCCTGAGGAACTGATCTTTTATGTGGATTACCTGGGCGGCAACATGGCCACGTTCGCCCTGAATTTCAGCCGACCTGGCGGTGAGATCATCGCCCAGTACTACAACTTCCTGCGCTTGGGGCGTGAAGGCTATACCCGTATACAGCAGGCGTGTTCGGACACCGCCCAATGGCTGGCGACAGAGATCGCCAGGATCGGCCCGCTGGAACTGGTTTACGACGGCCACGGCGGCCTGCCGGCGGTTTGCTACAAACTCAAGGACGGTATTGAGCACGGCTTCACGCTCTATGACCTGTCCGAGCGCGTGCGCATGCGTGGTTGGCAAATCGCCTCCTATCCGCTTCCTTCTGATCGGCAGGATGTCGTCGTGCAGCGCGTCCTGGTGCGGCATGGCGTCAGCCGGGACCTGATCGGCCTGTTGCTCGATGACCTGCGCAAAGCAGTCGCGTTCTTGCAGAAAAACCCGGTGCCTCACTCGGAGGCCGGACCTACCTTCAACCACGGCGCCGTGGCGTCCGCTGACGCTGAAAGTCTCTAACCCTCTCCCTAACGGCTGTACCGAGCGCCCCGCGGTGGCGCTTCGGCAGCCTATCGTTCATTGCACTTAGCGTAAGGAAAGCAACGTGAACTGGCTCCAAAGTACTCTGCGTGCCTATCCGGAGATGGCTATATTCCTGTCATTAGGGCTGGGATTCTGGTTCGGCGGCAAGACCTTCAGAGGGTTCAGCCTTGGGGCCGTGACCTCTACCTTGATTGCGTCATTGCTTATCGGCCAAGCGGGAATCGTCATTTCCCCCAACGTCAAAAGCACGTTTTTCCTCATGTTCCTGTTCGCGGTCGGTTACGGCGTAGGCCCGCAGTTCGTTCGCGGCATCGCCAAGGACGGTCTGCCTCAAGCGCTGTTCGCTGTGGTGATGTGCGTGCTGTGTCTGGCCGCGCCGATACTGGCGACCTGGATCGCCGGGTACGGGTTGGGCTCGACAGCCGGGATGTTCGCTGGTTCGCAGACGATCTCAGCTTCCATGGGGCTGGCGACCGACGCTATCAATCGGTTGGGCCTGGATGCTGAGCAGGCGCGTCAGCAACTCGATGCAATGCCGGTTGCCTATGCCGTGACGTACATCTTCGGTACGGTCGGTTCGGCGCTGATTCTGGCTTTGCTGGGCCCCAAGCTGCTGCGCATCGATCTGGTGAAGGCGTGCAAGGATTACGAAACGAGCATGGGCGGGCATCAGGACATCGCCAGCGAAGGTACGGCCTGGCACCGCTATGTATTGCGGGCCTACAAGGTGCCGGAGCACAGCGTGTTCGTGGGGCTCACTCTCAAGCAAGCGGAATCCCACTCCCACGGCAAACGCGTATTCATCGAACGGCTGCGACGCGATGGCAAGATCGAGCCGCTAACTTCCAGTACCACCCTCATGGCGGGAGATATTTTGGCGGTTGGTGGACAAAACGCTGACATTCTCGCACTGCTGGGGCATTCGGAGGCCGAAGTCGATGACCCTGAGCTGCTGGCGGTGCCGGCCGAAGGGGTCGACATTTTCGTCACTAACAAACGCTATGACGGCCAGACGCTTGAGCAGTTATCACATTTGCCAGCAGCACACGGTGTGTTCATTCGGCAGATCAAGCGTGGCGCGATTGCCGCCGAACTGCCCGTGCTGCCCAAGACGGTCATTCACCGCGGTGACATCATCACCCTGGCTGGCCTGACCTCCGACACCACTGCAGCGGCCAAGGAACTGGGTCAGCCTGACCGCAAAAGCAACATGGCCGATGTAGCCTTCATAGGCATGGCAATTTTCATCGGGGCGTTGATTGGTGCGGCGGTTTTTACCGTTCATGGCGTGCCCATCACGCTTTCCACGGCAGGCGGCGCGCTGATCGCCGGTCTGGTCTTTGGTTGGTTGCGCTCGATTCACCCGACGTTCGGCAGGATTCCCGAGCCCACCGTATGGTTCATGAACTCGGTCGGCTTGAACGTGTTTATCGCCGTGGTCGGCATCAATGCGGCACCCGGATTCGTGCACGGTCTACAGACTCTGGGCGTGAGCCTGTTCATGTGGGGGATCTTCGCCACCTCAGTGCCCCTAATCCTTGGCATGTTCATCGCACGTTACGTCTTTCGCTTCCATCCCGCTCTGGTACTGGGCTGCTGTGCAGGTTCGCGAACCACGACTGCCGCGTTGGGCATGATCTGCGAGACCGCCAAAAGCAACGTTCCCGCCTTGGGCTACACGGTGACCTATGCAGTGGGTAACACCTTGCTGACCATCTGGGGGATGGTGTTGATCGTCATTCTTTCCTGATATTTCCCTCATGCATTACGTGGGGCGATGGCCTCACGTCACAGGAGCCATTCCACATGACCACTGATTACAGCCAATACGCGTCCCTGAGCCCCTTTGAACTCAAAGATGAACTGATCAAGGTCGCGAGCAGCCAGGAAAATCGTCTGATGCTCAATGCCGGTCGCGGCAACCCCAACTTTCTCGCCACGTTGCCGCGTCAGGCGTTTTGCCAACTGGGACTTTTTGCCAACCGGGAAGCCGAATTGTCGTTTTCATTCCTGGGCAACGGGATCGGCGGCCTGCCCAAGGTGCGGGGTATAGAAGCGCGCCTTGACCGGTTCCTGGCCGACAATGCCACGCAGCCAGGCGTGGACCTGCTGATGAAAATCGCCAGCTATGTCCGCGATCAGTTGGGGCTCGATGGTCCGGCGTTTCTCCATGAAATGGTCGAGGGCATTCTGGGCTGCAATTACCCGGTACCGCCACGCATGTTGAGCATCAGCGAAAAGGTGGTCCGCGAATATCTGGTCAAGGAAATGATCGGCGGCAGCGTCTCGCGCGATGACTTCGATATTTTTGCCGTCGAAGGTGGCACGGCAGCCATGACGTATATCTTCAATAGCCTGAAGGAAAACAAGATCATTCGTGCCGGCGACAAGGTCGCTATCGGCATGCCTACGTTCACGCCTTATTTCGAGATCCCGGTGCTGGATGATTACGGGCTGGAAGTGGTGCATATCGACGCCTCCCCGGACTTGGCCTGGCAATACCCACAGGCGGAGCTCGACAAGCTGCTGGACCCGGCGATCAAGGTGTTCTTCGTCGTCAACCCGAGCAATCCGCCATCGGTGCGTATCGACGATAAAAGCTTGGCCTACATCGCTGACCTGGTGGAGCAAAAGCGCCCGGATCTGTTCATTATTACCGATGACGTGTACGGCACATTCGCCGACAACTTCACCTCGTTGTTTGCAACGTGCCCGCGCAATACCGCTCTGGTTTATTCGTTCTCCAAGTATTTCGGTTGCACGGGGTGGCGCCTGGGCGTCATCGCCCTGCACAAGGACAATATTCTTGACCAGCAGATTGCGGCATTCGACGAAGCCAAGACTGCAGCGCTCAGCCAGCGCTATCAGACGCTGGTGCCAGACACATCGAAACTGAAGTTCATCGACAGGCTGGTGGCCGACAGTCGCTCCGTGGCGCTCAATCACACCGCAGGTTTATCCACACCGCAGCAAGTGCAGATGGTGTTGTTCTCGTTATTTGTCCTGATCGACAGCACCGACAGCTACAAACAGGTGCTGAAAAAGCTGATTCGCCAACGTCATCACGCGCTCTACCGCGAGTTGGGGGTGGCGATTCCGGTGGACGAATTCGAGGTGGAATACTACACATTGCTCGACTTTGAACAGATTGCCGAAGGGCTTTACGGCGCCGAATTTGCGCATTGGGTTCACGACAATATCGACCCCAATACCCTACTGTTTCGCATCGCCGACGAAACCGGGATCGTCATGCTGCCCGCCAGCGGATTCGGGACCAAGAAGCCAGGCGGGCGCATCTCCCTCGCCAATCTCAACGAGTATGACTACGCCGCGATCGGCAAGGCATTGCGCAAGCTTGTCGACAGCGCCTATCAGCAGTATGAGACGGACAAAGACAAGCCCTGAGACCTTGATGCCCGCCAAGAGCAGAGCACTAAAAACGCTCTTGCTCACCTACCTAAAGATGCCGATCCGGCTTGCTACGCCTTCAGGAATATTGGCTTAGGCGTGGCGCGGTGTGGCACTGAAGGGCAAAGCTTAATGGAACGTCAGAAACAACAAAGCCCGCACGAGGCGGGCTTTGTTGAGGTACTTGGTGGTACACAGTCAATTGAACCCAGAAAGCATCCTACTGTATTTGCTGGGGTTTTTCGCGTTCAATATTTTCCGGGATACACCACGGGATACAAGCCGCCGCCTGCTGGGCGCGGCAAGCTTACCCAATCCGGCGATTTCAAGTACTGTAGTGGTCAACTAATCCCGGACACGACGTTAAGTTTTTTCCTCGGCCCTCGCTGGAGCCAACCCATCGTTGAATTGATGAGGCCTAATCCAGTTGTAGCGATGCATCAAAAAATGGCTGATATCGCGCTGTGCTTCCTGCGCAGTTCGATAGCCCACGGTCGGTATCCATTCTGTTTTCAAGCTGCGAAATACGCGCTCCATTGGTGCGTTATCCCAGCAGTTTCCTCGTCGACTCATGCTCTGGCGCATGCGGTATCGCCACAACCGCTGGCGAAAGAGTCGGCTTGCATATTGCGATCCCTGGTCCGAGTGGAATAGCAGATCCGAAGGCCTGCCACGCTGCTCGTAAGCCATATCCAGCGCTTTGATCA
>NZ_NKHL01000050.1 GCF_002934685.1 Pseudomonas bohemica | reverse complement strand
CCTGGGTCAGTTTTCAGTCGGCAGAACAGCCGTTAATGGGTCAGTTTTCGGTCAGCGGCAACATCGATGGCCTTCTTGCACTGTTGCTGCATCTCGATTTTGGCTTGGTCTAGGTAATAATCCTGATCACTTGCCGCTTCGTTCGCTGACAGCAATCCATGCACATATGGCAGTTCAATCACCAGAGCGGCGCGGGAGGCTTGCCATGCCCACCAAGCGTCTTTTAACCGGGTGGCAACATAGCTTTCAGGCTCGATGTGGCTACGTTTGAAAGCAAACTCCCCATGATCGGGGTAGCGAAGGCGCCAAGCAGATTCAAACTCTTCCCGCATTTTCTCGATGCTCATCGGAAAACCTCCTGCAGATTCGCAGGCGCAGTGACCCGCTGAACTTTGTGATGCACGCCGTATGCGGCTACCAGGGTGATAAGGGCTATGCAGATCCAGATGGTGTTGGTCATGGGGTCACCTTCTCCCAGTAGCCATTCATCCAAGTCCATGGTTTCCAATCGCTCGCCGTCGATACCCAACGCTCAACCGAGTCATAGAAACCATCGGACTGACCGCAGCTTTCACAGAACCGGCGCCTTTCGAAGCTATTCTCGAAGCGCGCCCCGAAAGGTGCATCAGCTCGCAGCGCATCACAGGAGATACACCGGCAGTTCTTTGAAAAGCTCATACCAGCTCCTTCGGCACGCTTACGGTCTCACCCAGAACAGAGGCGACGATGGCGCGGCAGGCGGCGATGAGGTGGGTTGGGCCATCGCCCGTCCCTGATGAATCATTCAGGCCGGTTGCAGCAAAATAGTGCTCGGGGTAAATAGCGAAACCGACCCGGTGCTTCTCGATTAGCGGCCCACCGTCTCTCCAATCTTCGGACGGCTGATACCAAATCCAGCATTTCCATTCAGAGATGGAAGATTCGCGGCATGAAAGTTCAGGGTCGAATTCCTGAACGAAAGATGGTCGGCCATTACGGAGGACAAGACCTTCAACCTCTTCAACCTTCGCCACCGCCCAATCCAGCGCCGCGCCTGTCAGTTCGGCGGTCTTTACTTCAACGAATTCGCTCATACACCACCCCGCATAATCTGGTCGTGCTTGATCAGGGCCTTGGTTTTGGTCGCGATGTACCAACGGTCAAGGATTGGCGCGGGCGTGCCGGTGGCGAAAAGCTCCCAGGTACGGAAGTGATCCCACAGCACATTCAGCGCGCGGCCTGTTCGTTCGATGTGGGTGTTCATACGCACCCCTGGATCACGCGAACGTTGCTTTCCTTCTCGATCAGGTAGTTATCGAAGGTGGTTTCACCGCCGTCATGCCGGTAGTTGAACTTCGCTTCGAAGGCCTCAATGTCGAGGTCGCACAGGCACTCGTTTTCCATTGGCAGGCCGCTGTGTGTTGGCAGATCGCTTTCATCGCAACCGACAATGGCGGCCAGCTCAGTCGATGTCTCGACTTCAGCGGGGTTTCCGTGGAGTGGGGTAACTTCAAACCAGATGCACATCACTTACGCTCCTGAATCAATTTGTCGACACACGCCACCCAGGCGGATGAGCCCCGCTCCGTGCTTCTTGCGCAGATCTGCGCCAGCGATGGATCGGGGGCAATCAGCCAGCCGAAGCCCACGCATACGGCCAGAAACAACAATGCGATCAACGCCCCCTGAATCGCAGGCCAGAAATAACGATGTACTTCCATCACGAAGTCCTCTTGCCGAATTTCGCCATCAGCAGCTCTCGCGCCGACTTGCCGTCAGCGGGGATGCCTTGCTTGGCGATGCGATTTTGGGTTTCCTGTTCGGCCAGCTCATCGGCCAGTTCCAGTGCTGTTTTCTGGCGGTCGTGGCCGATGCCGGTCAGGATCTTTCCGTCGAGGCGCTGGCCGGCCTGGGCACGACGCAAGACGATCATGTAGTTGCGATCAAAGCGCTCGCGCAGTCCCTTGTTCTCCTGCTTCGAGCCGCGTAGATCGAACAGGCCCGTGGCCTCGGCTGCGATCTTCACGCCGTCATGGCTGTAGGTGCCCATCAGCGCTTCGAGCCACGCGTCAGCGGCGAGGGGCATGCCGAAGTCTTCAGGCCCTGGTATGCACATGGCGATGAACTCACCAACGCTCGGCGCGAATGGTTTCTTGAGCTTGCGGCACTTCTGGATGCCGAACTCGATCTGCTCCAGGGTGCGGATGCCCTCGTCGGCGAACTCCTTGATCCATTCGGCCTTGGCGGCGTCGAGCGCTTCAGTCGATGGCCAGGCTTGGCGCCATGCAGGGAAGATTCCCCGCAACCGGCGGAACAGATCGTTCACGACTTCGGCGGTCTCGAGCGAGACAACGACCGGCTCTGTCACAACCACCGGCGGCAAATTGCTCATCTTCGCGAGGAGCTGCGAGGCGGCTTTCACGGGTTCACCACGAGATTGTCAGCCCAGGCAGTGCTGTCGAAATCTGGCTCGGCGCTGTGCCGTCGAGCAGGGAACTGGCGAACATTGCTCGCCTTCGCTCGGTCGGACTTCACCCAGCCCACCAGCATCGAAACCCACTTGGCCTGGGTGTTCAGCCCACCAGTGGATTCGTGGTGAGCCGTGAACGATGCAGTGGCTTCATGGGTGAACAGGTCAGGCGATACGCCGAAATGCACGCAGTAGGTCTTCAGGAGCTTGGCGTCAGGCTTCCAGTCCAGCGTCATCTCCACTGGGGCCTTTGGGTCGACAGGTTGCTCCGGCTGTTCCTCGGGGGTGTCCTCAAGGTCGCCAAAGCCTTCGTAGGTTTCCGCAACCACAGCCCCTGAAGCCGGATCGCCCTCGCCCGCGTTGAGAGAGTGGTGTTGATGTTCTTCAGGAATCGGTGAATCAGAGAATCGGTGAATCAGGGCGTTATCTAACGGTGGATTAACAGGCTCTAACTGTTCCTTAACGTTATTTGCTACATCTTTAACGTTAACCTTGCGTGAGACACCCGTTACGACACCGTTAGCCTTGCGTTCGTGAACAGTCAGAAAGCCGTCAACATCAGGGATGGTGCTGTCCTTTTCAGTCCCATGAGGGCGCTGGTGCTTCTGGAAGTTGTCAATCTCGATGGCGCTGAAACCGTCCACGCTGTAACGCGTGATGAACTTAGCCTCTGCCAGACTGGCAAGCCCCTGATCGACGTCATAGGTATCGCAGGGGAACAACTCCATCTTGATTCGTTTAGGGCGATCTTCCAGGCGCCCCTCTCGGTCTGCTAAGCACCACAGTCCTATGAACAGGAGGCGGTCAAATGCAGGGAGTTCGGCTATCAGCTCGTTGCTGAACAGTCCGGGTTTGATATTGCGTGCGCGTGCCATGATCAGAACTCCAGGCGCTTGATTTCGGAAAGAAGGGCCCGGCTGTGACGCTGGATATAGATCTGGCTGAGCTTCTCTTTGCGGGATTCGTAGTCCATGCCAACGTCAATCAGCGATGCGTTGACGCGCTGCAGGTGCTCGATGCACTTGATTTCGCACGGGGTGAGGTGGTCGCGAATAGCTTCGGTCGGACCGATACAGTGCGCAGCGCGATATGCCTTGGATGGCATGCCCAGAGCGATGCGGTTGATCAGGTCGAACTCGTTGCTGAAGTGGTAGTGCTTGATCTCCTTCCCAGCTGCCAGACGGCCATGCTTGATGGCGTCAGTCAGGGCTGGAGCTTCGAGACGAGCGCGTTCGCGAGAATGGCGAGCCTCGACAGCCTCAAGCTGGCCGGTAACCACAGAGTCAAAGGTGCGGATGACATGAAGGTGAAAGCGAGCGTTCACCCACATGGCGTAGGCATAGATCAACTCGCGAGCAACGTAGGTGCCCCCATTTCGACCCTCAATAGTCACTACCGGCAAACTACCCGGATTCTGGGTAGTTAATTCGGTGACCATTTCGGCGAACGATTCGGTCGCCATGAACTTGCCTGGCTCTTTGGTACGCTTGTTGGCGCCATCAGCCACTGCTGCTTTGTGCAGATCGTTGAGGCAGTAACGGCCTTCATCGTCCTGCTTGATTCTCACGCCGCACAAAACAGAAATCCGCGCCACGTTTTCAGAGATAACGAAACGTGGCGCGGCGTGTATTGATGGTGTGTTGACATTTATGTGCTGAGTACGCATTATTTGCCTCACTAAGTTGTTCAAAAGGCCGGGTCACTACCCCGGCTTTTTTTTGCCCAGAGTTTTTGTCGGGGCTAATTCGGGTCGGATGTGGGACCTTTTTGGCCCAGTCCTTTCGGTGGTCCGTTGATGTCCACCAACTTCGCTTTTGGTCGTCCGGCAGATGTAAGTCCGCCCATGGCAATCCCCTCGATGACGATTTCTTCCATCGCCCTTTCAAAGGTCCAGCCGTTTGCAGCAATGAGCCCGTCCACCTTTTTTTGCGTGGCAGGGCTCAGGCGTTCGTATTCGAGCACTTGACCCTCCTTTGGCCCACTAGGCCGCGCTAGACTCGTTCCGGTCCTTCAGCAGTGCTTCGATTGCGCCGTTTTCAACGGCCCACTCAACAAGCAGGTAGAGGAATGTTCCGTGCTGTTTTTCAGCCCGGATCGCAGATCGCGCGGTGATCTTTTCCAGCGTGCTGTTGAGGCTGACCTTGTGGCGCTTGTCGCGGCGGTGCTCTTTTGGCTTGTCGTAGGCCATGGCTGTAACTCCTGTGTGGCTGATGAAGTGGTTAGGCGGCAGATTTTTGGGACGGAAACGGGCGCTGCTCCTGAGCAGACAGGCTCCCGTCTTCGTTAAAGGTCACGACGACATCACGGCCCACACGGATGGCTTTGCTCAAGGCGCCTTGGGTGCAGCCGAGCATTTGCGCAGCCTTCGTATGGCCGTGTTCTTTTGCGAATTCTGAAAGCGGGATACGGCGCATAGCGGCGTCCTCAACGTGTTAACTCGCCATCAGTATGACCGCCGGTATTGTTGATAGTCAATACCGGCGATATTGGTTGCGCGAATACCGCAGGTATTATGATTTGTGGATGACTAAAGACTCTCGAAGACTGCCGCTTGCCGATTGGCAACTGGACGATAGCGACCGCCTGAAGGAAATCTTTCAGAAAAAGCGTGCGACCTTAAAGCTCACCCAGGAAAAGCTTGCTGATGGCTTGGGCGACGGCGTAACGCAGGGGGCAATCAGCCATTTCATGAATCGCCGAACAGCGCTCAGCCTCAAAGCTGTAGCAGTATTTGCGAAAATGCTAGACGTGAAGATCGAGGAGATCAGTCCCACACTGGCGCGCCAGATCGAAGAAATGGGGTTGAGCGCTCCGGCTGAGCCAAAGCATTCAACAAGCGCACACCCAAGAACAGCCGCAAACACCCCCTTCCCCGGAGGAGGCGATGCGGAAGCGGTCGAAGACAAGTACGCACACATTCCCCAATACAGTGCCAAGGCTGCTGCCGGACTGGGCCATGAAAACCCTCACGTCGAAAAAGTAGCGACACTCGCCTTTAAACGTGACTGGCTCCGCACTAAAGGCGCCAAGCCCGAGAACTTGCTGGTGATCTACGCCGAGGGTGAAAGCATGTGGCCGACGATCAACGACCATGATGTGCTGCTGGTGGACAAGTCGAAGATCGAGCCCGCTGATGGGCATGTGTTCGTTCTGACAAGCACAGAACGCGGCGCGATCGTGAAACGGCTGATCAAGGGAGCCCTGAGCAGTTGGATCATCCGGAGCGATAACGAGGATAAGGAAAACTACGGCGATCTGCAGCTTTCGCGCAGCGACGTGAATGAGCATCGGATTATTGGGCGGGTTATCTGGCGGGGCGGCGATCTGTGACCCTCCCCAAGGTAGTAGACGCCAAGTGGCCGAGGTCGGTGCTGGGGTGATGGGATGTGGCTAGGAAGTGCGTACGGAGTGGTCGGGTGAGCTCGATTTGCAGCCAAGCAATGGAGAGCCGATTTGTATCGGCATAAAACATATCTGTCAATCACACGCTCAGGAAGGAACCGTCGTTGAAAAGGCTTAGGAGAAGCGCTGTTTTTTTGTTCCGGCGCCGCGCGCTGGATGAGCTATCCAAGGTACAAGGTAAGAGAATCAATAAGGATGGACACCCCCCGCCGCGCTTCAGCGTAGTCCGATCGCCTCCCCACTTTGATATTTATGAGGCCGGCCCTCGTGGGCGTACGCTGATATTTATTGAAAAGGTACGGAGACTGGTGAATGAAGGGTCTAGGCGGATATGGATCGACTTTTCAGACACCAGAAAGTTTGGTTCTGGAGGCGCAATTCTATTTTTCGCAGAGCTTTCCCGTCTAATCGAAAGCACGAAATCGTTGATGATCAGAGGGTCGCTGCCAAGGAGCAATAAAGCTGCACAAGTCCATCAACAGATAGGCTTGTCGCGGCTCCTCAAGACGAAAAACAAAACTGAATGCCTGGATGGGGACGTCGTGAACTGGAGGAGCGCGAGAGGACAAGGGGCCGTTGGAGAAAAGTATGACGAAATAATGGGCTACTACGATGGGAGGATCACTGACTCTCTCCAATCTGAGCTTTATACGGGCATCACGGAAGCCATGACCAACGCCCATCAGCACGCCTATATCGACCAGCGCGGCGACGGTATTACGACACCCGCTGACTATCGTCCTTGGTGGATGTTCTCCCAAGAAAAGGACGGGAAACTTTCCGTTGTATTTTGTGATCTAGGTGTTGGCATCCCCGCTTCTTTGCCTCGCACAAGGCAGCGGCTTTGGCGCCTAATGCGGAACATGACCCAAGGGCGTCAAATTGAGGGAGCCGTCCGGGAGAGCCAGACCCGCACCAAAAAACAGCACCGCGGGAAAGGATTGAGACAAATTATCCAGACGATAAGCTCATGCAAAGGCGGAAAGGCCATAATCTTGAGTAACAAAGGATGGTATTCTATGAAAGCAGGCAAGAAATCGTCTGGAGACTTTTCAGACTCGATCATGGGTACCGTAATTTACTGGCAGATGCCACTGCCGCCGAGGCTTGAACCATGAAAACCATAAGTCTAGCAAGGGATTTCACGAAATTTCCTGCGGGGCGCTACAGAGACGACGGCCCCTACAGTGGCGAGCTTTTTAGGGATATGTATCTCACCCCCGCGCTGAACTCGGACGAAGTGATCACCATTGACCTTGATGGAGCGCGCGGCTACGGGTCGTCTTTTCTGGAGGAGGCGTTTGGTGGGTTGGTGCGTCTCGGTTTCCCTGCCGATCGGGTTTTGACACGCATCAGATTGATCTCTAAGGACTCCTCGCTTATCAACGAAATCCAATCCTACATAAGGGACAGCCTTGGACCTGCTCGCCAAGTACACTAGTCTGTTTACTCTGATGACGGTGGTATTGGGATGGATAGTCGTCAACTGGCAGAACAACAACAGAGAAGAGAGGAAGGAGGTAAGATCCTCTCTTTCGGAGGCTATCGAAGAAATAACTAGCCTCGAGGATGAGGCAGTCAAGTATCACTCGGCAGATTCGAGATCTGCAGAAGGCGAGCGAGAAATCACCAAGCGGATTACTCGCCTAAGCTCCAGGATCAGACATCTCGGCATTGAGAGCGACGAATCGAGGCGGCTGTTCATCAGATTCAAGCAGTCTATGACTCTTGATAACTTTGAAACAAACAGATTCTCCCAACAAGGTACGGACTCGGAGATCCTTGAGATGATCAGCATGCGGTCTGAGGAGCTGCAAGACGCACTTGAAACGCAGTTTTCTAGATTGTTTCGGGGTCCTTTTCTTCATCGACTTGCTGCTTCCATCCGACAGTTTCTGATGCGCTGCAAACCCTGATCAGCCCGACCCAGCGCCGGGCTTCCCTCTCTGCCCCGCCCCCGCATT
>NZ_NKHL01000044.1 GCF_002934685.1 Pseudomonas bohemica | reverse complement strand
CAGAAGCAGTTGAACACCTGGGTCAGTTTTCAGTCGGCAGAACAGCCGTTAATGGGTCAGTTTTCGGTCAGCGGCAACACAGCGGTGCATGTCAGCGGTTATACGCGGGCTAATGGAACCTACGTCGCGCCACATTATCGATCGGCGCCCGATGGCGACTTCAGCAATAATTGGAGCACCCTTGGGAATATCCATCCGTACACCGGCAAGCCTGGCACCCTAACATCTCCTCACGGTTACGGAGGGGGCGCAGCCATCTCTTCGCCGGTGGTAGTTGATGGAACCTCATCTGTTCAACCTCAATCAGAACCGGTGGAGCCATCTCAGCCGTCCCAGTCTCGGCCTTCGCACTACTCGTCCCCTACCGTCTTCGACGATCTGCCAGCCCATGTCCCCACCCTTGCCACAGACGATAGTGTTGCGGGCCAATTCGCTGACGGCTGTGACCAATTTCGTCGAGTCGATCAGGCGCATATCGCAACTCTCAGCCAGCCTGCGGGCGTGCTGACGAGCCCGTACGACGTCATCTTTGAACTGAATGGTCTGGGTGCCGCTGCTGCGTACATTCATGAAAAGTTGCTCAACCCTTACCGCTACACACCGTATAAAACTCTTACCTAGTATCCATTTCAGAGACTGTTGACTGGGTGAATCACAGGCGCATTCACGCTGGCTCGTGTATGGAGTAAAAAGGCCAAGGAGGTGGCTCAAGGCCGCCATGTAGGGACAGACTTCTAGGGAGTGAAAAAGTCCTATTTTTTTTACAGGTCAGAATCGTGCGACGCGGATGGAAGTGCAGCTCGTCACCAGCGGTGGCTGAACCGTGGGGCTCGGGTTGAATGCAGCGTTTGAGACATGCCTATACATTGAGGAGTGTCTATCGACTGGTGAAGTGGGTGGCGGCTACATGTAATTGGCAACAGGTGGTCACGCAGAGGTCGCCCTGCGTGAAGAGGACATTGTTGAATCAGAGGTTGAACGCAATTTGTCAGACCATTTCGAGTGGCCGCTTGCTTTCGACGACGAGGTAGATAAGGTCGCGCTGGCTGCGGGGCAGCTTTTTGACCACGTTCTTTGCTGCGGCCCTGACGCCCGCATCCGTGCCGTGGATCTTTGCGGCCAAAAGCAGGACGAGGGTGGCGTGGGTGAGGTTCATGGTCGGCTCGGGATACTGAATAGCGTCTCAGAGGCTTTCTTGACGACAGATGCCTCAACCCTTTGAGGGAGGGGTGTTGCTGGCGGTCTGGGATTGCCGGCCTTTTTCGAGGCCGGCCCACATTGTCATCGCTTCCCTGGCGGTGTGGTGCGGTTGACCACTTGCTCTTCTTACTGCTGGCGAGCTAGCTATCCCATGGTGGGCGCGCGCATCGGACAGGGTGTGATGCCGGACGCGTGCTTACCATCTTTTCGATGCAGCGGTTAACCTTGTCGATCGTACTCACTCTAAGCTGCTCAGCAGAGAAGGCTCACCCCGCTAAACCTTGTCTAGGAACTATATGGCTCACGATTTGACCAAAACTGACGTTATTGAAAACCTCGGTACGTTGCTAACCCTACGCGGGATCAGCCATCTGTGTCAGGTAGGCGCTGTGATCAGTGGACTCTCGATTAGTCAGGCTGACAAGGTCTGGTGGCTTGCGTCTCAGCATTACAGCCGTGAGGTACTCCATGCTCATTTCCTCGTGACATTTGAAGGCAAAAAGCTTGATGAGCTTTTTTGTACTCAGGCACTAACTTGGGTTAGCAAAAGCCCTCCACTGTTTGTCCGCTCAGGTGGCGCAGAACCTTTAAAAGCTTTGCGCAGTGCCTTGCGTGAGGTGGTAGCCCTAAGGTCGGGCGCTGAGCCGGATGATGCAAAAGTATGCGTTCAATGGAGCGACTTTAGTTGGTCGCTAGTGCGAATCCTGGTCGAGGATGGCCACGCTGGTGATGAGCTAAGCGCATTGATGCTGGAGCACGATCTAGGATTGTGATGTCTTGCGAGCAACGTTCGGAGAAGTGATCTCTCCGAGCCCAACCCGAGGGAGCTGAGGCGCTAGCCCAATGCCGAGCCGCGCTTTTTGAACGATCAGACTTCTCAGGCGAAGTCGTCGTGCACTTCCTCGACTTCTAAATCCTCGGGATGCTCATCGCTCAGATCGGATAAGCGCCGCTCACGAAGAGCCTCCAGCTCAACCGCGTAGTCGTCCTGTGAAAGGCCTAGGCGTAGTCGTTCGCGTAGCCGGTCGGAGGCGTGCTCATAAGTTTTGTAGATGCGCTGTGTTCGAGCTTCTGCGGCGCTCAGTGGGGTACTACCCATGGCATCAAATGCGAGGTCAATGTAGCGATCAAGTGAGGCCGGACTTTGGTGCCCCGTCAAATTCATGATTTTCACGCAAAGGGTTCCATTGGCTGCAAAAGCATCTCGAAAATCAGACGGGCTGAGAATGTGGTGCTGCTTGATCGCCTGGTGGAATAGATTGAGGATGAATGCGTGTCTGAACATCGCAGAGTTAGCTTGGGTCTCCAGTCCTGCATGCCGTTTGAGCGCGAGCAAGTCGTTGCCAACAGACTCAGGTTGAAGAGCCTCTCCGGTTACGTCATTGACCAGCAAAATGCCATGATCCCGATTTTTACGATTGCGTACAGCGTGCGCGCGCGCAGTTTTAACATATGAGTTGGCATCTCTGATCAGCCCTAGCGGGACAGGAACAGTACGACCATTGCTCTGATCCGACGCTTTGCTCCGCAGCGGCAGGGCGGGGTGGGCGTCGTGAAGCGCTGCCACGATATCTTTGACTTTGATATTCGCGACCTCACTCCTTTTCGCACCGGTGTGCTCAAGAATTGAAATCAACAACAGGCGACGCTGCTTCACATGCTCGGACGTAGCGTCGGTTTGGATCGCGGCTTTGAGCTTCTGAATATCGTCTTGGGCGATCGGCGCACGTTCGTTTGGAGGCTTCGATTTAAGGCCCTGTGCTAGCTCCTTCAATTTGCGCACGCCGGACAGGTGAGAGTGTGGATTGGTTTGGGCGAGTGTAATCTCAGTGTTTTCTGGAAGTGGTGAATTGAGAGGGCGCCCATCACGAAAGCTATGAATAAACTCCAGGAACTCCAGGCTAGCCCTGACAATGCTGTGGACACGATTATCCGAGCGCCGCCTGGCATCATCCTGATCGACCTCTTTCTCTAAACGAACCGTGTCAACGAACGCTGTTACCAACCTATCATTGAGATCAAAGAAACCGACCCCTTTGTTGAAGCAAAAGCGAATGAGGGGGGTAATCCGGGAGGCAATGTTACCGAAGCTTCCTCCTTTGCTTCCTGATCTCGACAAGCCGCTGCCTTGCCTCCCGGGCCGCTCAAGCAGCGACAACATGTAAAGATTCGCAGGAGAGCAAGGTGAACCGTCAGGCCACCTCATAAACGGTAAGCCGGAGAAGTCTCTTGTTACCGGGCGATCCTTTTCAAAGTGGCTGAACAGCGTGAGCCCTCGTACCGAGGTAAAAAGCTGCTTGCTGCTTTGTCTTTTCATCATGTACTAGAGGCCGATGCTTCCGGAGAGGGTGTCCGGAGTTCGCCAAATGGCGGAGGATTCATGCCTACGATTGAGTTCAATACTCGAATCACCTCTTTGGCCTCCACCTGAGCTGAGGATAGATTTTGAGCTGTTTCAAGGTTTCTTAGGGCTTGCATCGCAGACATTAAGCCTTGCAGCAAGGCGAAATTTATTCTCTCCATCTGAGCGATTTGTTCCTCATGCTCCTCGGTTCGTTGCAACAGACCGTACTTGGTGCGCTTGTTTGAAGGCTTACCTTGCTCGAGGGTAGAGGCCAGTGCAGTGATTGCATTCAAACGCAACTCATCTAAAACCTGAAATCCGCCAGGCAGTAATTTTTCGGCATAGGTCTTGAGGGTGTTAGTGCTCATCGCTTCTTTGTTGGCCATGACGCCCGCGTACTCGAAGCGATACTGGAGCTTAGCTAGAGCTCCTTGACTCTTGAGCGCTTTCAACAGGTCTTGGTCGCCTGAGAACCTTTGTGGATTTTCGGCGATGGCGCCCAGCAGATCCCGGAGCGCATACACCGAGTTGGCATTCTTTTCAGAGCTATCGCTTTCTTTTTTCACCATGCCTGCTCTATGGAGGGTCGCAAAATTGTTAACAGCTTGCTGTTCATTTTCGACTTGGCGGGCTGCAAGGTCAATCGATGCGGCGGACAACCCCGGCGCACGTCCGCCTTCCATGATCAACATGGCTAGGAGTGTTGCCGCAGACTAGCAAAGGGGAGTTCTGCTGGGCCGATCATTAGTGCGGGAGCTGTAGCCCTCTCATTGCGGAGTGTTGAGCGCAGTGGTGCGCTTCTTGGCGCTCTCCGCGTCCCGTTTGTACAGCTCCTCCAGCTCATTCATCTGTTCGATGTATTCGTTGATTGGTAGACCCTCTTTCAGCTGCTGTTTGAGATCATTTTCGAGTGCAAAGTACTTGTCCATGGCGATAGTTAGATGTACCGAGGAAAGGGTTTCGGTGTAGCTGGATAAATCTCTGAATGCCAAGTGAATGTAACGTTCAACTGACGTATGATCCAAATGGCCAGTCCATTGCACAATCTCGGCTTTGAAGGTCTCAGTGTCCAGAAGCGCGCGGCGGAAATCATCTGAATTGTTCAGCTCATGTCGTGCGATGAACTGAGTGAAGAGACGAGTAATCATGGCGTGACGAAACATATGCGGACAAACTTGCAATGGAATACCCGCAAGCTTTCGAAGTCTAAGAATTTCGTTTGAAAAAAGCGTGTCAGAAACGGGTTTGCCAGTCCGGGAACTTACGAAAAAATAGCCGTGATCCATGCCACCTTTGAAGGCTTGGCGCATCGTTTTGCGTCGCGGGCCATCAATAAACTGGTCTAGCTTGCGAAGGGTTTGAGCTAAAATGGGTACAAATCGCTGCGCACCCTCTTCGCGTTTGAGCGTATCGAGCCTCAATACCGGATTTTCAAGCCTTAGTGCATCGCGCACATCCTGCACTTTGAGGTTGGTAAGCTCGCGCCGTCTTGGGCCAAGATCGGTAAAGAGTTCAATCATGACGAGTCGCCGCGCCTTCACGAAATCTGAAGCTCTGTCTCTGCGGTTGGCAGCCCTGAGCGTCTGAATCTGCTCACTAGTGACGGGATCTCGATCATGTTCACGGCGTGGTTTGCCAAAGGAGTAATGCCAGAGGTAGGTCTTGGCGATTTTTTTACCCCCACGCACTCTTATATAATAAGTTTCCTCACGAGCATGTATAGCACCAGTTTCTGACACGTGGTTCTTTTTTCGGTAAAAGGTGCCAATAAAAACAAGAAAGTCGAGCCAGACCTTGCCAGTGGCAATCACGCTATTTTGAGATTTCTTGCTCTGAGCTGGGTTATAATCTGCCGGCTCTTCCCTAATTTCGGTTATGTAGTCACGAAACACCTTGTCGTCCAGGTTAACCGGGTCAATATTATCCCGGTAGCATCGTTTTAACAGCTGGCCAAGCTTTCCAGCGCGTTCCCCCATGGAACCGCCTTTGCTTCCCTTCCGAGACAATCCATTGCGCGAGCGTCCCCGACTATTTAGGTTTTGTACGAAAAGTCGGCAGGGTAGAATTGCCGCCATGATTGGCTGGAGGCCCGCATGGCAAAGCGTTACGAAC
>NZ_NKHL01000022.1 GCF_002934685.1 Pseudomonas bohemica | reverse complement strand
GTTGGCCAATGAAGGCATTCCGGTGACCGTGACGGCTGACTCAGCGGCTGCGCACCTGATGAAAACCAAAGGCATCACCTGGATCATCGTAGGAGCCGACCGCATCACCGCCAACGGTGACGTCGCGAACAAGATCGGCACTTACCAGTTGGCAGTCGCAGCGATGCACCATGGCGTACGTTTCATGGTGGTCGCGCCGAGTTCGACCATCGACATGAACCTGGCCAGTGGCGAAGACATTCCCATCGAAGAGCGCGACGAAAGCGAGCTGCTGGAAGTGGGTGGACGCAGGCTGGGGGCCGACGTCAACGCTTTCAATCCGGTATTCGACGTGACGCCTGCCGACCTTATCGACGCCATCGTGACCGAAAAAGGCATTATCGAACGCCCCGACACGGCAAAAATGGCACAGCTGATGTGCCGTAAACGCCTGCATTGATCACGATGCCACAGGCGCTACTATCCGGCCGGGTCAGCGCTATGGGGCCCTGTAGGCGCTTCTCAGGCCGCTAATGGCGAAATGGCTCGTTTTCAGCGCGCTCAAATGCTTCG
>NZ_NKHL01000109.1:7654-149954 GCF_002934685.1 Pseudomonas bohemica | reverse complement strand
CCTTTCGTAACGACCTGCACCGCAGCCCGCCGTTGATTGCTGGTGTTGCGCTCCCGGCGCCGCTGCAAGCCGTTTATCTCCTTTTTGCAAGAACGTCGGAATTTTAACTATTTACCGCATCTCTGAAAATTTCGCGGCTCATAGCCTTCGCTTCGCATCGGAATTTCGCCGTCGGTGCCCCATAAAACTCTCACGCTTCAGGTGAATCGATGAACGACGACATCAGAGCAACATTGCTGCACGCCATGCTGAGTAACCAGCACGCAATTTCTGACGCCCTCATAACCATTGCCACTTGGATAGATGAGCAGGATAGCCCGGTCGTAGCGCAGTCGGTACGGGAGTCACTGGATGCGGTGGAGGCGAACCGCAAGTTGATCGGCAGTTGCATCGGCAGGTTGATGAACCCGAACCAATAACGTAGTGCACCGTAGCCCGCCGCCTGAGCAGGTTCTTTGTGCTTGCTTCGAGAAAGAGTACAAGACTGCCCCGCCCCGGTTGGCCATTCATCAGCAGACAAATACTGTATGCATGAGCAGTTATGGAGCCGCAACGATGCCGAAATTTAAGCCGCCTGAAAAACCGAATCCCAGTTCGTATGATCGTCTCGCGACGCGCGTCCAGCGGATCATCAACTCAACGAGCGCCCAAGCCTCGAAGCGGGCGTTTATCTATAAATCTCCGGACGAGCTGACAGAGGACTGGGAACAGCTCCTGATAGACATCGATGAAGCCGACTACGTAACCCTAGAGCATCGTGGCGAAGGCTCAGTGCTGGTGTCTTGGGTGGTACCGAAAGAAGACTGAGAAACGAACGCCTCTTTGCCCGCCTCCCTGCGGGCTTTTTTACGCGCTATAAAAAATACATGACCGGAGGTATTGACCTCATAAAATACCGCCGGTATTGTTCACCCATCGCAGCGACAAACACTGCGCCAGGGCCTGAACAGGGCCTGTGCTCTTTAGCGACACACCTTGCCGGATCAACACCGGCCGCAAAGCAGCAAGACAGGTAGCGAGCCGAACACCTTTAAGTTCGGTACAGGGGAAGCCTCGCCCCGTGGCCCGCAGCGTAGAAGGGTCCTAGATCAAAAGAGTGTCGGCAGCGAAGAGCGTGGCCGACTTGCTGAACCCTAAGGGTTCCCGAACAAGTATTCGCCCAGCCCACCGTGGCGTGTAACGGAGGCCAGTAACACCGTATCGAATTAGCGCCCCGAGCTTCGGCATTGAGGGGCGCCGGACCTCATGCACCCTGCCCCATTCAGTCGGGCAAACGAGCTGCAGCGTGCATGTTGTAGGGACCTGTGACTCAAGGCGAACAGATGCTGATTGACGCCTTGGTGAGGAAGCTCACCGCCCAACTAACGAACATGAACGGCCTTCTCTGCCATCAGCAGCGGGCAACGGGCCAACACCGCTGACGCAATACCCCGGCCTGTCGCCAGTAGCGAGGCCGGGTACAGATTTCCTCGATGCCCTTGGAGACAGGGGTATCAGGGAAGTCAAAAATAGGGCGATGAAAATGACTATTTTGGATGAATCCTCCAAGACCTGCTCAAGATGCGGAATGAAAAAGCCAGGCGACCAGTTTTACCGCAGGCTGCTCCAGTGCAGGCAATGCAAGCGCGAGATAAAAGCTGCTTACAGGATTAACAATAAAGACAAGATCGCTGCCTGCAAAGCTGCGTGGAGAGCTGCAAACAAGGCTCATATTTCCGCTTACCAAAAACGCTACTGCGCAGAAAATGCAGAGTCAATATCCAAAAAGAAATCTGATCATGCAAAAGCAAATAGAGAAAGATACACAGCTAGAAGTGCTAAGTATCGGAAAAACAATAAAGAAAAAATCTCCGATAAGAACAGGGCGTTGTCTGAGCGCATACCGGATTATCTAGTTGCATACCGAATAACCATGTACTCAAAGATTTTAAAGTCTAGTGATGTGCCGCAAGAACTTATTGAAGCAAGGCGTGAATTGATAAGGTTGAAACGACTTATAAAGGAGATTTCAAATGAAAAATGCTGAAGAGCTGCGCAAAAGTTTATCTGAAGTATTTCGCCAGCTTCAGGCAGGCGAGATGAAAGCGGCAGACGCTTCTGAACTGGCTAACCTAGGCGGCAAGATGATCAACAGCGCAAAGGTTCAGGTCGAGTATTACGCGCTTCGCAAAGAGGCGCCGAAGATTGCTTGGCTTGAACAAGATTCAGCCGAACAGTGAGTTTCACAAATGCCGCGCATACCCCGTGCGGCATTCGGAAAATCCACTGGATATGCACTATGAAGATCACATCGAAACAGAAGAAAGTCGCCGTGCCGCTGACGGTTTTCATCGTGTCAGCTGCCGCATACGTAGCGGCGCTTGGCTCGTGGTGGTTTGTCCTGACACTGCCAACGCTGTGCGTATCTTTCGCCTTCACCTGTATGCACTTAGGCCCGCCTGCCGCCAAGTCTATAAACGACTGGCTCGAGCGTGACGGCTGGCGATAACCCGGAGCACCACCATGACAATCCAATACCCACCTCCATCATGGGGGTTACTGGCAGCAAGCCTTACGATGTAAGCCCTCGGCTTTGGGCTGATGGTGGTTTGCTTTTGATTAACGGAGGCAAGACGATGGAAAGCTACAAGCACTACCAGCAAACAAAGTTCAACACCAAGAACGCCGCCGACTGGCTGGCGAACAAGGACAAGATCGACTCGCAATCCAGAAGGCCATATGAGTTGGTGAAGGTCAGTTTCACGGCCGAATACGGCGGTCAGGCATACGCCGGGGCGACCAACTACCACAAATCGCCGGATGCTTTTAACACCTCGATGGAAGCCGTGATTCGGCGGGAGTTCCCCAGGCTTTCCGAAATGGCTTTGGCGCGGCTGAACAAGATTGAGCGTGAGGCTCTCGTCGCTTGTGAAGCCGACATCGCAGCCCTCCACGATGAGATTGCGACAGCCAAGGCGGTCGGTTGAATCATCCTTCTGCGCATTCCCAGAGTGCGCAGCGGGATGGCGCAAGCCTCAACGAAATTGCCGCTTCACGGGCCTACGGCAATTTAAATAATCAGAGACCCCGTCAGAAGGTTGGAGACCTTCCCGATCACCTCGAAAGAGGCTGTATCGGAGTGTGATCTATCTCAAGGCTCCACAGTGGGGCGAGGATGAAGCCAGCGATCAAGCAGCCCCTGGTGGTGAGCTTTTGTAGCGTTGCGAGTTGAACGGCGGACTGTTGAAGAGACCGCACCTCTGGATAGATCACACCCCGATGCAGATGAACCGCAGTAAGCGGGAAACGCCAATTCTTCCCCGGATACCTGATCGCGGCCTACAGCTGAGAGCGCGACGAGGTGAATAACGCCGGGATCAGGAACGGTTCGCCAGTCCTGACATCTGCATCACCCCCATTCAACAGGTAGCCACTGCCTTCCCAGTGAGCGAGCAATAGGAGATTGCGATGAGTGAGTCAACGCCTGCCGCAACGTGGCGAGTCAATGGTGAGAAAGACCCGCACGCAGGTCGCTACGACGGTGAGCGGTCGCAGTTGGCGCTGGGCAAGTACACCGATGATGAGCTGGCTAACGGCGCCTTCATGAACTACGACGCGCCTTTCGATGTAGCCAAGGTCATGGCGCAGGACCCTGATTATCACCCGCCTATTGTATGGATGACGGCGGTCAAGGATCGGATTCGTTGGCTGTCGAGGAAATTGGCAGCCGCTGATGCTCAGCGCACTGAATTGCTCGGCGCTCTGGACGGCCTGCTGCTTGCCTACGAAGATCCCGGTAACAGTGGCAGCACTCACGACGACAAGGTGTTAGCCGCACGCGCTGCCATCGCCAAAGCCACCGCGTAACACCCCTCTTACACCCTCCCGAACACAAAACAACTGCTCCATCCCCGCTGCCCATCGGCGCTAACGCGTTCTCGATGCAGCAGTCGTGTGTGTTTGGTTAATCAGCAAGGAGATTGAACATGAAGGCCGGAAATCGAATTCGGGTCTCAACATACTTCATGGGTTATCCGACCGGATATGAGGATTTCACCGTTGAAGAGTTTCGCTACTGCCTTGGTATTTTCCAAACGCCACAACACAGGCAGGCAGGGCATTTCACCCCTCTGTGCGAGTTGTATGAGCGCGGTCCAGATTCGGAAAACGACTACATCCCGAACTACGGCGAATACTTCACCAACCCCGTTCAAGGTTGGTCTGATCTGCCCAGCTAACCCCACCTGACCGCATCGGCGGATTCCAGATCTGCGCTCACACGGCGCGCAGAGGTTGGTCACCCGCGTCTGGACTCCGACCAATGCGGTCAATCAGCGCCCAGGAGGCGATCATGGGATATGCACTACGCAACTACGACGATTGGAAAACGACGCCTCCGGTGGTGGATGACAGCCACGAACGGGCGATTGAGGAATGGGTGACTGACTCGATTGAGCAGCTGATCCAGGGCAACGATGTGAAGTTCAAGCGCCGGATGCATGCTGCGCAGGCGGTAACGCAAGCAGACTTCCGGCGTGCCGTAGACATGCACGTCAACAACCGACTCGCCGATCATGTCGTTCAGTGTGACGCGCTTGGCGAAGCGGTACTGCTTGGCCTTGCGGGCGCCCCCACCAAATCAGTCGCCGAGGTGCTGATCGGCTACAGCGACCATCCATACGGGATGCGCGGTGTGATTGCCGAATCACTGCTGCGACCGTTCGCGAAGGATGCGCTGATCGCCCAGGCCGAGGATGACGAGCTATGAGCATTCACGCCCTTCTCGGACGGTCGCTGGATGACTTGGAGTTACCGGGCGCATCGCCTTATTTCGAGGCGATTGCCGAAAACCAGATCACTCGGGCGAGAAACACTGGCCTGATTGACGAAGAAGACTTCCATTACTACAGCGCTCGACTTCACAGGCTATGTGAGAAGCGCAAGGAGGCGGCATGAGCAGAAGCGGATATACAGACGATTGCGGCGGTTGGGACTTGATCTGTTGGCGCGGCGCAGTTGAGTCGGCATTGCGGGGTAAGCGAGGACAGGCCTTTCTAAATCAGCTTGCGGACTCCTTGGACGAAATGCCGGTTAAGCGGTTGATTGCTCATGAGCTCCAAGCACAGGGCGAGTTCTGCACGATCGGGGTTCTAGGTGCGAAGCGCGGCATAAACATGGAAGGGCTTGACCCCGATGATCGAGAGGAAGTCGCCGAAGCATTCGGTATAGCTCCAGCTATGGCCGCCGAAATCGTTTTCATGAACGACGAAGGCTCTTACTTGGCAGAGACTCCCGAGCAGCGCTGGGTCCGGATGCGCAAGTGGGTGGGAGAGAATATCAAGCTGGAGAATGCCCAATGACCACACCACTCGTTCCATCCCTGATAGACGAGCAGATCGAGGACGTTCAGCAACGGGTTCAAGTGCGCGGTGTAATCCAGTTGCGCCGCGACATGCTGGTGTCTGAGCTTGAGCATCCGATCAAGGCTGACTGGTTGAAACGTCGTCCCATGCCAAAGCCGAGGCCTTGCCCATGAACGCCAACCAGCGCCGGCGCCGCCTCATCTTCTGGCGCGGTTCGTTCCCGGTACTCGCCGCCTTCACCCTACTGATGCTCGCGCTTTCCCTCGCAGACAGCATCACTCATTAACCCCTACCCCATTCAATCGCAGCGCCCCGGCACACGGATGGCGCGGGAGATAGTCATGTCTGCAGTAATGCAACGCCAAGAATCCGTGCCGTCACTGGCGCTGGATGAACAAGAGTTGATCGATGTCCTTCGCAGCAGTCTTTACCCGGGTGCGGCAGACGCCTCGATCAAGATGGTGATCGGTTACTGCCAGGCCACCGGCCTTGATCCAATGCAGAAGCCAGTCCACATCGTTCCGATGAAGGTCTCGACTGGACAGAAAGATCAATACGGCAATGACATCAAGGCAAATCGCGATGTCGTGATGCCGGGCATCGGACTGTACCGAATCAACGCTTCTCGCACTGGGCAATACGCCGGCGTCAGCGAGCCTGAATATGGCCCCACCCGCGCCTTGGAATTTCAAAAGGAAGTGTGGGTCGACGGCCCTACTGGCAAGCGGCAGAAAACGTTCATACAGACCAGCATTGAGTATCCAGAGTGGTGCCGAGTGACGGTGGACAAGTTGGTCGATGGCCAAATCTGCCATTTCACCGCAACCGAGTATTGGCTTGAGAACTATGCCGAGAAGGGGGATTCGGGCGCGCCTAACACCATGTGGGCCAAGCGACCGCGTGGACAGATCGCGAAGTGCGCAGAGGCTCAGGCGCTACGCAAGGCATTCCCGGAAGTCGGCTCCGCTCCGACGGCGGAAGAAATGGAGGGCAAGGCGATGGAGACTGTTCGGGACATCAGCCCGCAGCCTGCCGCCAAGCAAGAGCCGGAAGCGAAAAAGGCATTCGACCAAGACAAGTTCGAGGAAAAGATCCCTGCGTGGCAGGCAGGTGTCGATGAGGGGAAGGCAACGCCGGGATCCTTGATCAGCTTCCTACAAACCAAATACACGCTGACCGATGCCCAAATTGATCGAATCAATCGGATGGCACCAATTGAGGGTGAAGCAGAATGAAAGTCCATAAAGTAGAACAAGGATCTCCCGAGTGGCATGCGCTGCGCGCCAACTACCACACAGCCTCGGAAGCGCCAGCGATGATGGGCGCCTCGAAGCAGATGAAACGCACCGAACTGCTCCACGCTAAGAAGACCGGTCTTGATCGGGATATTTCGTGGTGGGTGCAGAAATACCTGTTCGACAAAGGCCACGAATCGGAAGCCCGAGCACGGCCAATTCTGGAAGAGCGCATCGGCGAAGACCTATTCCCGGTTGTCGGTACCGAAGGCAACCTGCTCGCCTCCCTCGATGGCTGCACCATGCTCGGTGAGATCCTGTTCGAACACAAAATGTGGAACGAACAGCTCGCCGCCGATGTGCGCGCCGGTGACCTGGACGCCCACTATTACTGGCAGCTTGAGCAGCAATTGCTGGTCTCCGGCGCCGAAAAAGTGATCTTTGTTTGCTCCGACGGCACCGAGCAGAATTTCGTGTCGATGGACTACTTCCCGGTGCCCGGCCGTGCCGCGAAGCTCGTCGCTGGCTGGAAGCAGTTCGAAGCTGACCTGGAAGCTTACGAGCCAGTCGAGGCGGTTGCGGAGGTCGTCGGCAAAACCCCTGACGCTCTGCCTGCACTGCGCATCGAAGTCACGGGCATGGTCACCGCCAGCAACCTGGAGCAGTTCAAGGCTCACTCGCTGGCCATGTTCGCATCCATCAACACTGACCTGCAGACCGACCAGCACTTTGCCGACGCCGAAAAAAACGTGAAGTGGTGCGGTGAGGTCGAAGATCGCCTGGCGGCGGCAAAGCAGCATGCGCTGAGCCAGACCGAAAGCATCGACGCCCTCTTCCGCGCGATCGACGAGATCAGCAGCGAAGCGCGCGCCAAACGGCTGGAACTCAACAAACTGGTCTCGGCAAGAAAGGTAGCCATCCGCGAAGACATCGTGATGACCGCGGCGAAGTCGCTGCAGACTCACATCGACCAGATCAACAACACGCTCGGCGGCAAAGCACGTATGCCGAAAGTCGATGCTGACTTCGCCGGTGCCATCAAGGGCAAGAAGACGATTGCCAGCCTGCGCGATGCGGCTGACAGCGAACTTGCCCGGGCGAAGATCGACGCGAGCCAGATCGGCGACAGGATGCGCGCCAACCTGAACAGTCTGGTCGAACTCGCTGCGGACTACACCTTCCTTTTTAACGACGTTCAGCAGCTCGTGATGAAGGAGAACGAAGACCTCGTGCCGCTGATCAAGGTTCGCATCAGCGACCACCAGAAGGCTGAAGAGGCCCGGCTCGAAGCACAGCGCGAGCAGATACGCCAGGAGGAAGCTCGGCGGTTGCAACGTGAAGCAGAAGACCGCGCAGCAGCAGAGGCCAAAGCCAAGGCCCCGGCGCCAGCGCCTAAGCAGGTCGAGCAGCCTGTACAGCGCGTCACCTCGGTTGCCCCGGCCGCAAAAGTGCCGCCGAAGCCGATGAAACTCGAAGCCCAGGTGACCGATCTGGAGGCGCTGGTAAAGGCTGTCTATGAAGGTCGGGCGCCGATCTCGGTGCTCACAGTCAACTGGGACGCACTCGACGACCTCGTCCACATCCATGGCGAAGCATTCAGCATGGATGGGGTTGTCCTGCAGCAGGTGGCGGCATGATCAGCCTCAACCTCAGCACCGTTCAGGAAAGGCAGGTCGAGTCAGGCCGACTTGCTGCTGCAATGGCTGACTTCCTGCGCCGTGGTGGTCAGGTGTCCGAGCTGCCGGGGCCACGCTCAGCGCCCCGGCCTTACAGATACCGCACCGCACCCGCGCCGGTGGAATCACCCGACCGCAAGCCGGTTCCAGCCCGGCGCAGCAAGAAAGAAACGGTGCAGCGCCTGCGAATCGTCCCGGACATCGAAGAGGCGCAGGCCAAAACAGTGAAAACCGCGCCGCTGGTTGATCCCGACCAGATCCGGGACATGGCGAAAATCATGACCCAGGGTGAAGTCGCCAAAGCGACGGGCGTCAGCCGCAAGAAGCTGTACACCCTGGCGAAAGCCCACGGTTTCGAGTTTCAGGAATCGGCGACCAATCCTGCGGAGAACCTGGTTCACAACACAAGCAATGTGATCGAGGACGCCAAAAACGTCGTGCGAATTAAGGCGCTCAGAGATATCGGCGTCAGTCGCAACCAGGCGGCCAAACACATGGGCATCAGCACTTGCTACTTGCGCCGCCTCATTCGGGACTATGCCATCGACTTCCCAGCTATGCCGCGCGAGCTGCGTAACATAAAGGCGTCGGCCTGATGCACGTCCGCGAATCAAACGACCCGATCAGCGTTATCAAATACGCCACGATGATGGCCGGATGCAGCAAGCAGGCATGGGCTGTGTACGCCATGCCTGGGCTACGCCTGATCGCGAAGCCTTACACGGGCGCCCGGTATCGGCTGATTGAGGTCTGCCATCCATGAAGCGCATCACCAGACTCGTCGCCCAGCGCAGACGGCTTGACTTTACCCACGCCCTCCTAGCCCCTGAAAGAAGGTAATTGGCGACGTGGGTTTAGCTTGATGAGTTGTTATCCCCACAGTAAGGCCGTAGCAATGACGGATGAGGACAGCAGGAACGGAAGCGCCAGAAAGAACAACTCTACGAGGCGTCGGCGTGGTCTGGGGGCTGGCATGCGGAGAAATGATGCAACGCCAAAACCGGTGGCAATCAGGGAGAGAGTGCTCATCGTCAGCAGCCCGATCCCGAACGCGCCAAGTAACGGCATACCGCATACACCGCCATCATGCGCTTTGACCCACCGATCGAAACTCCAAGAAAAATATGAGACATAAGCAATAGGTGCAAGCACTGACAGGACCAACGCTACAATGGAGCAAGATCGAAGGGTCATTGTGTAAGCCCTAACAAGTTAAGTGGCCGCCGGGCCGACGACGCATGGTTGACATATATCGCGTCCCTGGGAGTCCACTTCGAAGCATAGTTACGCCGCGACCGCGCCACTTACAACATGCCGGCCTCTCTACCCTCCCCTAACTCAGTCGAATCAAAAACCGCTGAACAGAGTTCCAAGCCCCAATAACCCAGGAAAAATAGCAGCTAGCCAAAGTATGGCGCTCCACCCTCTGCTCTTGATGCAGGCCCCCCAGATAATCAGACAAATCGAAAGCACCAAGGAGATCGGCCAGTAAATAATCCCGTACAGGATGACAGTGCCAAACCAAGAGACATCTGAAAACATCGTCCTCGCCACCCTGGCAGCCGATAAGCCGTCACTTTACGACGCGTGATCCGTAATAAACAACACCACCAACCTATTCGCCACCGAACTTTCGGAGGCTTTCGCATGGAATCGAACCATGAGCCAGCAACACCAGATACTGGTCGGCGACTGCATCGAGATGATGCGAACGCTGCCGGACAAGTCAGTACACACCTGCGTGACCAGCCCGCCCTACTTCGGCCTGCGCGACTACGGTGTCGAGGGCCAGATCGGCCTGGAAGAAACGCCCGCCGAGTTCATCGCCCGGCTAGTCGCGGTGTTCCGCGAAGTGCGTCGAGTACTTCGCGACGACGGCACTGTGTGGGTGAATATGGGTGATAGCTACGCGTCAGTCGCCGGCGGCTACGCCGAAGGGGGTTCTGCCGGCAAACACGACGTGGTGTCGATAGCAACTCGCGGGGCTGTGCGGCGAGGCCATCGTCGCACCCCGCCGGATGGGTTTAAGGCAAAGGACTTGATGGGCATGCCTTGGCGCCTGGCGTTCGCGCTGCAGGATGACGGCTGGTATCTGCGTCAGGACATCATCTGGCACAAGCCGAACCCAATGCCAGAGTCGACGCGGGATCGCTGCACGAAAGCTTATGAGTACCTGTTCCTGCTCAGCAAGTCGCGCCGGTACCACTGCGACATGCAGGCGATCCGGGAACCAGCGGTGTACGGACCGACACCATCAGGCGTGGGCTTCGGTCACGGGTTTGATGCGGTACCGAAGCCGCGAGTTACGGTGCCGGCCGGCTGGGACACCTCAACAGGCCAAGGCGGACATGGTGCGTTCCACAAGGAAGGGTCAGCCAGAAGTAACCGTGACAGCTTTCAGCGCGAAGGATCGAAGCGCGAGCAGGCCATACCCGGCCAGAACAAAGGCACGCACCGCCCAGACCGCGAGCCGAGCAGTTGGGATCTGCTGACGCGCAACAAGCGCTCTGTATGGACGGTGGCCACGCACAGTTTCAAAGGTGCGCACTTCGCCACCTTCCCGCCCGACCTGATAAGACCTTGCATTCTCGCCGGCGCGCCGCGCGGCGGCGTTGTGCTGGACCCGTTCGGCGGTGCCGGTACTACGTCGCTGGTTTCGATGCAGGAAGGCCGCCGGTCGATCATCTGCGAGCTGAACCCTGATTACGCAGCCATGGCACGAGCTCGTATCGAGGCCGCCTGGCTGGATGGCGCCGCGCAGATGGATGTCTTTCACGACGCGCCGCCCGCGGCCTGAGTTACCCATTCCCAACTTTGAATCACGCCACTGGCGAGGATCAGCATGTTCACGAAAACGTTCAGCGAAGTCGGTGACTTCCAAGCGCTCTTTTCCGCACAGAAATGGCTCGACGCGCATGCCTACAGCTACGGGTCAACCTGTCGTGGTTCGCCGACCGGGATTCTCAAAGGTGATGCATTCATCGCCAAGTGGCGCAACCTGAGCCTCCAACAGATTGAAGAGCTTGACGGGCAGATGACCGGCGATAACCGCAATGGACCGGTCACTGTCACGTTGAAGCACGTGCCCGCCGCCTAACCTCCTCCGTAACCTCTATCGGTTACATCTCGAAAAGTAACCTGTATGGGTTACAGGGATATCGCTATGCCTGAAGAAACGAAGAACGCCGCCGTGAGCGGTGAGTGGAAGCTTGTGCCGGTTGAGCCGACGCCGGAAATGTACGCAGCTGCCAGTGTCGATAGCCGCGAGCAAGGATTCATCGGCGCGGGCTACAAGGCCATGCTCGCCGCCACAACTGTGCCGCCTGCTGGCGATGTGGAAGTTTTCACGGCTATTGATCAGCTTTGCGCAGAGGCCGCAGAGAACGGGAATAGCTGGCACGCCTGGGCGGAGCCACGTGCAGAGCTAGTCAAGGCTTACGTTACCCGCCTGACCGCCGAGCGTGACGCCCTCAAGGCCGAGGTTAGCTATCTAACCGGGACTTTGAAGCAAATTGCCAGCGATAATGTTGACCTGCAATCCGAACTGACCAAGGCGCGGGAGTTACTGAACACGCCACACACTGACGACTGGTTTGAAGGCGTGCGTCTTGAAGCGGGGCATCAGATTGGCCGTTGGGGTACAGATCACGACGCTGGCAAAGCCCCAGCCGACTGGTTCTGGCTAATCGGTTATCTTGCCCAGAAAGCCATGACGGCTCAGATGTCAGGCGACGAGGAAAAGGCCCGTCACCACACGATAAGCACGGGTGCCGCCATGCTCAACTGGTTTCGAGCAATCGTTGGCGACAGCAATGCAATGCGCCCCGGTGTAGATGCCCACCAACCCGCGCCAGCCGCGAATGCCGTATTCAACGATCCTCTTTACAACGCCGAATCCGATGCTCGGAACGCTTCGGCGATGCTCGAAGAGGTGCTGGAGCTGTTCGATGACGGCGTTGGCAGAAGCCCTGAAGAGTTCAAGCTGATGCGAAAAATTGGGAACTGGCTAGGTCGCAGCGCGCCAGCCGCGAAGGGTGAAGGCGATGAGTGATAAAAAACCTTTTGCATGGTGGGTTCCGATCAGCGGTGAAACGTGCTTTTTCAAAACCTACGAAGAAGCAAAGCGTGAGCGCGATGCCTTTGAGGCTGATTTTACAGAAGAAGATTTGGCCGAGGGGCATTACGATCCTGAGCCACTTTTCGTCGCCCCCGCCGAGGATGCCCGCGCAGTGGGGGATGAGCCGGTCGTTTACCAAGTGAAAATTCACGGCATGACGCTGTACTGGAACACGCCATCTGAGGCAGCCAAGGCGGTCAACACGCCCCTTTACTGCCACCCGCAACGCCCGGTTGTGTTGCCGGAACGCAGGGAGTTGTCAGCCGCTGGGAGGGTTTACCTGAGCGACTTGGATTGCGAGTGGAACGCCTGCCTCGACGAATTCGCCCGCCTGAACCCATAACACCCCTTCACCCCCACCCTATCCCTATTGCCTGCTGCGTATGCGGCGAAGGAGCTTTGTCGTGTCCATAAAACCAGATCGCAACCAACGGCGAATCCTTGCCAAAGAAAGCGCCAAGCAGCCAGCCACCCTTCGCCAACTGCCGCGTGAGCAATGGCCGAATTTTGGCGCTCCGGATCTGATAGAGGTGTGGCGATCGCGCGGTTTCCTAGTCCAGATCTACATAGAGCCCCACGACTTCCAGCGCATGAGCGTGTGCCGGGCCCTTCACAACGGTGACAGTTGGGTGGACCAAGTCACGTGGGACGAGCTGATGCAGTTGAAGCGCGAATGCGGGCGAGGCAACAAGGATGCGTTGGAGGTCTTTCCTGCGGACACCGATATCGTGAACGTCGCCAACATGCGGCACCTGTTTTTTCCGCCTGAGCCGATTACGTTCAAATGGAGGGCCCGACCATGACCAAAGCAGAGCTCGCAGCGCTCGGCCCAAAGATTGCCATTGCCATCGAAGCCGGCAAAGCAGCGGCGGCCGCATGTGCCGACGACGGCGGCAGTGCGAACCTTGACCGAGTGGTTATTCCAATCCCCGGTATGCGCGCAACTTCAGTGAAGGGCCTTCCAGGTTATGTGCAGAAGGCGCACGGCTATCACCGGCAAGGCATTCACCTCTACACCCCATGGCCTGGAATTGGCAACCGTCACACCGCTGGCGTGCAGGCAATGCACAAATCACTCAAGGATCAGGGCGTGGACTGTTACGTCTACTACCAGATCGACTGAACAACCCCTTCCCCATCTATCCACATGCCTGCCGGTGTACGGCGAGGAGATCATGCCATGAGGAAAGCGTGGACCTCAGAAGATATCGATACGTTGAAGTCGGCATACGCCGATCAGCCCATGAGCACGATCTGCGCCGCCCTAGGCAGAACCGATGCCGCCATCAGAGCCAAGGCCTCTCTTCTTGGCCTTCGCAGGCTTGATAGTCCCGATATCGCGGAAAGGCATACAAAGCACAGTCGCCACATGAAGAACCGGCGTCTGTCCGGGATACGAAACCCCCATCGCGCCCCGGTGGGCACTGACCAAATGCATGGCAACCGGCTCATGCGCAAGATATCCGATACCGGTGACACGCACGTCGATTGGGTGCCGTCCAGCCGTGCCGCTTGGGAGCAAGCTCACGGGAAAATACCAAACGGCATGGTGATCAGGCTGAAGGACGGAAACCCATCAAACGTGAGCCTCGACAACCTGGAGCTTCTGACTACCAGCGAGCGAATGTCGAGAAATACGATTGCCCGATACCCGCTCGATTATCAAAGGTCGGCGCAAGATCTTGGCCGCTTTATTGCGAAACTTAGAAAAATAGAGGCAGAGAATGAAAAATCTGAATGATCTTCGAGACATCCTCGGGAGAACTATGGAAGGCGTGCTTAGCGGCAGCGTATCTGCTGATCAGGCCAAAGCAGTCGCTATGGTAGCCAGCGAAGTCAACCAATCGGCGAAGCTCGAAATCGACATGGCCCGCGCCACTGATGGTGATTTTCGCGGCAGCGGCTTCATTGACGTAGACCCAGAGCCAAAGCCGCGCCAAATGATTGGCAACAAAGATCGGGTTTAAGCCCGCATAGACCCCGGACGGAGGTAGCCAATATGAAGCGCGAACTGATTAAGATCAGCGAGTTCCAGCGTCGGCGTTGGGGTGAAAACGGCACACCACCCTGCCCGCAGGCTATACGCAACTACATCCGCAACGGCATCCTGCCTGGCGAACAAATCGGGAAACTCTGGTATATCGACTGGGCCGCGTTCAACAACTCGGCCGGAAACGAACTCGTAGCGATGGTATTGAAAGGAGCTGCATGATGGTCCCACGGCCGCGCAATAAGTCGAATAAAGGCTTGCCGCAAAACCTTTACCTGGACGACAGGCGCGGTACATACCGGTATCGCCGCCCGACTGATGGGAAGTGGTTCCAGTTCGGCACCGACCGGATGAAGGCGGTAGATGCGGCAAAGCAGCTGAATTTGGCATTCATGCAGGGGAGCGACCTTGTAGGGACTGTGCTGGGGGAATCCGCCGAGCTGTTCACTGCTTTTCTGACTCATTACGAGGAAAAGGTTCTGCCGCCGCGCGAGCTGGCACCCGGCACGCTAGGACTGTATGCGGTGCACTTCCGGCGATTTCGCAAGCATTTCCATGGCAAGGCGGTTGATCAGATAACTATTCGCATGATCGCGGAAATGCTGGACGAACTGACGCCGCGAACTGCGAATCAGTGCCGAGCGCTACTAATCGACATATTCAACCACGCCGCCGCCAAGGGTCTGTGTCCGGACAATCCGGCTGCCAACACCATCAGCAGAATCGAGAAGAAAGCTCGAAAACGACATACGATCGAGGGCCTGAAAGCTATTAGGGAGAAGTCGCCCGCTTGGCTTCAGAACGCTATCGACTTAGCGCTAATCACCGCCCAGCGCCGCACCGATATCCTCGCTATGAAGTTCGAGGATCAGCGGGATGGATATCTGTACGTGATCCAGCAGAAGACAGCCAAGGCCAGCGATGCTGCCTGGATCCGGTTCAAAGTCACTGACGAATTGCAACGAGTTATTAGCAGATGCCGCGACAATATCGTTTCGCCCTTCCTCGTTCACCGGCGACCCGACCGCAAGAAGCAGAAGCAGGCCGAGACGAAAGAGCACTGGACGAAGATTGAGGAGCGGTATCTGACCAGGGCGTTCAAGGAAGCGCGAGAGACGGCGGATTGTTACAAGGGATGGAAGGAAGAAGAGATGCCGGGCTTCCATGAAGTCAGGGCAATGTCGCTGCACCTGTACAAGAAAGCCGGAAAGGACGGGCAGAAGATCGCTGGCCACGCCAGTGAGGAGATGACCAAAAACTATCAGAAAGATCACGCGGAAGTGGTTTGGTCAGAGGCCATACCCGACCTCGACATCAGCGAAATCGCCGGATAGTTTTGCGCCAGTTTTGCGCGGGTTTTGCGCAGGCCAGAAATGAAAAAGGGAATCAAACCCGTAAGTGGCTGATTCCCTTTACAAAATATGGTCGGGACGGAGTGATTCGAACACTCGACCCCTAGCACCCCATGCTAGTGCGCTACCGGACTGCGCTACGCCCCGACTAGGCGTGAATCTTTTGGGCTTCTTACAAAAGCGTCGAGAAATATACCCTAAGCTTTTGAATGATGGAAGTATTTTGATCGATTGAGTTACGTGCGCAGCACAACCAGAACGTCTTCCAATTCGACAATCATCTGCTTGATCAACTGCTTGTATTGCAGAGAATCGTCTTTGACCTCGTCGCTGGACATGCGCAAGCGCGCACCGCCAATCGTGAAACCTTGGTCATACAGCAACGCGCGGATCTGCCGGATCATCAGCACGTCCTGTCGCTGATAATACCGACGGTTTCCGCGGCGCTTGACTGGGTTGAGTTGAGGGAACTCCTGCTCCCAATAACGCAGAACGTGCGGTTTTACCGCACAGAGCTCGCTCACTTCACCAATGGTGAAGTAGCGTTTGCCGGGAATAGGCGGTAGCTCGTCGTTATGACTTGGTTCCAGCATAAGCCTCAACTCGGGCCTTCAGTTTCTGCCCTGGGCGAAAGGTGACCACACGGCGAGCCGTAATCGGAATTTCTTCCCCGGTCTTGGGATTTCGACCCGGTCGCTGACGTTTATCTCGCAGGTCAAAGTTTCCGAATCCGGACAATTTGACCTGCTCGTTATCTTCCAGAGCGTGCCTGATTTCCTCAAAGAACAGCTCAACCAGTTCCTTGGCTTCTCGTTTATTCAGGCCTAGCTCTTCGTACAGACGTTCGGCCATCTCAGCTTTCGTCAGAGCCCCCATACGCTACTTCCTTAACGTGGCGTTTAACCTTTCCTCTAGCGAGGTGAGAATTTGCTGCGTCGAAGCGTTTACCTCATCGTCAGTAAGAGTGCGCGATGGATGTTGCCAGGTCAAGCCAACTGCAAGGCTTTTTCTATGCGGATCAATGCCTTTACCCTGATAAACATCAAATAGCCTGAGGTCCGTTAACCATTCCCCTGCATTTTCACGAACAATGTCCAGCAACGCCGAGGCCGCGACGTTGCGATCCGCCAGCAGCGCAAGGTCGCGACGGACCTCGGGGAAGCGGGACAACTCGTGGAATTTCGGCAACCGGCCCTTGGCGACATCCGCCAGGACCAGCTCGAAAACGAATACCGGACGGTCCAGGCCCAAGATTTTGGAAAGCTCCGGATGCAAAGCGCCGATATAGCCGACTTCACAACCATCACGTTCGATACGGGCAGTCTGGCCAGGATGCAGGGCTGGATGCTTGCCGGGTACGAAACGGAAATCATCCAGAGCACCAGCAAAGCCAAGTACCGCTTCCACGTCAGCCTTGACGTCGAAGAAGTCCACTGCATCGCGCCCTTGCGCCCACCCCTCAGGCAAACGACTGCCGCAGATGACGCCTGCCAGCATAGGTTCTTGCTTCAAACTTTCCAGTTGGCCGATGAAACGCAGGCCGCTTTCGAACAGTCGTACACGATCCTGCTGACGGTTAAGGTTGTGTTGCAGAGCCTTCACCAGGCCTGGCCACAGCGACGAGCGCATCGCCGCCATGTCAGCGGAAATAGGATTGGCCAGCAATAGTGGTTCTACGCCCGGATTGAACAGTTCAAACCACTTCTGATCGATGAAGCTGTAGGTAATCGCCTCCTGATAGCCTCGGGCAACCAGCAAGCGGCGCAGCGCAGGCAGATCGCCCTGAGCTTCAGCGCGGGCCTGGGGTGCCAGGCGAGCTTGCGGATAGCGAACCGGCAGGCGGTTGTAACCGTATAGGCGCGCCAGCTCTTCGATCAGATCGACTTCAAGGGTGATATCGAAGCGATGACTCGGGACGTTTACGCGCCATTGGCCAGGCGTCTCCGAGGACACGTTCAGGCCCAGCGCCGAGAGCAGGCGCTCGATTTCGGCCGGATCCATCTGCATGCCCAGCATTTGCTCGATCCGCTCAGCGCGCAGAACAATCGGTGCGATGGATGGCAGATGTTGCTCGCTGACCGTCTCGATGATCGGCCCGGCTTCGCCACCAGTGATCTCCAGCAGCAAGCCGGTAGCGCGCTCCATGGCTTCACGTGCCAATTGCCAGTCGACGCCGCGCTCGTAACGATGCGAAGCATCGGTGTGCAGCCCGTAGGAACGCGCCTTGCCAGCCACCGCGATCTGATCGAAAAAAGCGCTTTCAAGGAAGATGTCACGCGTGGTCGCGGTGTTTACGCCACTGTGCTCGCCGCCCATCACGCCCGCGATGGCCAAGGCACGCTGGTGGTCAGCGATGACCAGGGTGTCGGCGCGTAGACTGACTTCCTGACCGTCCAGCAAAACCAGCTTCTCGCCCTCTTCGGCCATGCGCACGCGGATGCCGCCATTGATTTCGGCAAGATCGAATGCGTGCAGCGGCTGCCCCAACTCGAGCATCACGTAGTTAGTGATGTCTACAGCGGCGTCGATGCTGCGGACTTCGGAGCGACGCAGGCGTTCGACCATCCAGAGTGGAGTCGGACGCGACAGGTCCACGTTACGGATGACACGACCCAGATAGCGCGGGCAGGCGGCCGGAGCCAGCACTTCAATCGGGCGCACTTCATCGTGAACGGCCGGAACCTGAGCCACCTGTGGACGGGTGACCTTGGCGTCGTACAGTGCGCCGACTTCACGGGCCAGACCTGCGACAGACAAGCAGTCGCCGCGGTTCGGCGTCAGGTCGACTTCAATGCTGGCGTCATCCAGCTCCAGATAGGCCCGAAAGTCCTTGCCCACCGGTGCGTCGGTCGGCAGTTCCATCAAGCCGTCATTGCCCTCGCCTACCTGCAGTTCGGCCTGCGAACACAGCATACCGTTGGATTCAACGCCGCGCAGCTTGGCCTTTTTGATCTTGAAGTCGCCTGGCAACTCTGCGCCGATCATGGCGAATGGGATTTTCAGCCCAGGGCGCACGTTCGGCGCGCCGCAGACGACCTGAAAAGTCTCCGAGCCATTGCTGACCTGACATACACGCAGCTTGTCAGCATCCGGGTGCTGTTCGGTACTCAGCACTTCGCCGACTACGACGCCGCTGAAAGCGCCAGCTGCAGGGGTTACGCTGTCAACCTCCAGGCCAGCCATCGACAGGCGAGCTACCAACTCGTCACGGGATACTTGCGGGCTTACCCAGCCGCGCAACCATTGTTCACTGAATTTCATCCTGCTCTCCTAAAAAGTTCGTTACGGGCTACCTAGCGAAATTGCGCGAGGAACCGCAAGTCGTTGTCAAAGAACAGGCGCAAGTCATTAACGCCGTAACGCAGCATGGCCAGACGTTCTGCACCCATGCCGAAGGCAAAGCCCTGAAACTCTTCCGGATCGATACCGGACATGCGCAGCACGTTCGGATGAACCATGCCGCAACCCATGACTTCCAGCCAGCCGGTCTGCTTGCAGACACGGCAGCCTTTACCGCTGCACATCACGCATTCCATGTCGACTTCAGCGGATGGCTCGGTGAACGGGAAATACGAAGGACGGAAACGCACTGCCAGTTCTTTTTCAAAGAACACGCGCAGAAACTCCTCGATGGTGCCTTTCAGGTCGGCAAAGTTGATATCGCGGTCGACCAGCAGACCTTCGACCTGATGGAACATCGGAGAGTGAGTGATATCGGAGTCGCTACGGTACACACGGCCTGGGCAGACGATGCGGATGGGCGGCTTGTTCGATTCCATGGTGCGGACCTGTACCGGGGAGGTATGGGTGCGCAACAACATGTTGGCGTTGAAGTAGAAGGTGTCGTGCATCGACCGGGCCGGGTGATGACCTGGGATGTTGAGTGCTTCGAAGTTGTGATAGTCGTCTTCCACCTCTGGGCCTTCGGCGATGCCGTAGCCGATGCGGGTGAAAAACTGTTCGATACGCTCCAGAGTCCGGGTGACAGGGTGCAGACCGCCAGTGGTCTGTCCGCGGCCAGGCAGGGTCACGTCAATCGACTCCGCGGCGAGTTTGGCGGCAAGATCCGCTTCCTCGAACGACGCCTTGCGCGCATTGAGAACCTCTGTGACACGCTCCTTGGCAACGTTGATCAGGGCGCCGACCTGCGGACGCTCTTCAGCCGGCAAATTCCCCAGGGTCTTCATCACCTGAGTCAATTCGCCCTTCTTGCCGAGGTAGTGAACCCGGATTTGCTCCAGGGCATTGATATCTTCGGCGCTATGCACAGCCTCAAGTGCTTGAGAGACCAGCGCGTCCAGGTTTTCCATGTACAGACTCCAGATACGAAATAGGGGAAGAGCTTACAAGGCTCTTCCCCTATCTATGACGTTTAACACCGAACCCCGATCGGGGTCCGGTGATTGCCGGGGACTTAGGCCAGAGTGGCTTTAGCTTTCTCGACAATCGCAGCAAACGCCGCTTTTTCGTTCACTGCCAGATCAGCCAGAACCTTGCGGTCGATCTCGATCGATGCTTTTTTCAGGCCAGCGATGAAACGGCTGTAGGACAGACCGTTGATACGCGCACCAGCGTTGATACGAGCGATCCACAGAGCGCGGAACTGACGTTTTTTCTGACGACGGTCACGGTAGGCATATTGGCCTGCCTTGATTACCGCTTGCTTGGCAACACGGAATACGCGTGAACGCGCACCGTAGTAGCCTTTAGCAAGTTTCAGAATTTTTTTGTGACGCTTACGGGCAATGACGCCACGCTTTACACGAGCCATGAGTTACTTCCTCTATTCTTGATCAAAATTAACGAAGGCGCAGCATGCGCTCGACTTTTGCCACGTCGGACGGATGCAGCAGGCTGCTTCCGCGCAGTTGACGCTTACGCTTGGTCGACATTTTGGTCAGGATGTGGCTCTTGAAAGCGTGTTTGTGCTTGATGCCATTCGCGGTTTTCAGAAACCGCTTAGCTGCACCACTTTTAGTCTTCATCTTTGGCATGTTCGGATACTCCGCATTCAGTTGATAAACATAACCGCAAGGCCTGCCGTGCCCTGGTGGTTATTTCTTCTTTTTCGGGGCGATGACCATGATCAGCTGGCGTCCTTCCATCTTAGGATGCTGTTCGACGGCGCCGTATTCGAGCAGGTCAGCCTCAACCCGCTTCAACAGCTCCATACCCAGCTCCTGGTGGGCCATCTCACGACCGCGGAATCTCAACGACACCTTGGCCCTGTCCCCGTCACTCAGGAAACGTACCAGGTTGCGTAGTTTTACCTGGTAATCCCCTTCCTCCGTCCCTGGACGAAACTTGATTTCTTTAACCTGAATTTGCTTCTGGTTTTTCTTCGCCGCAGCAATCTGCTTCTTCTTCTCAAAGATCGATTTGCCGTAGTCCATCACGCGACAGACAGGTGGTACTGCGTCGGCAGAAATCTCCACCAGATCAAGCTTTGCTTCTTCAGCTATACGAAGCGCTTCATCAATCGAGACGATGCCAACCTGCTCGCCGTCAGCGCCAATTAACCGAACCTCGCGTGCTGAGATATTCTCGTTGATCGGGGCCTTCGGTGCAGCTCGTTTATCTTGTCTCATTTCACGCTTAATAATAATTACTCCGAATCTTGGCGACCACGCCGGGAAACCGCTTGTGCGAGGAACTCCGAGAATTGAGCGACCGGCATCGAGCCAAGGTCTGCACCTTCACGGGTACGCACAGCGACAGTTTGCGTTTCAACCTCCCGATCTCCGATAACGAGGAGATAAGGAACCTTGAGCAAAGTATGCTCGCGGATTTTAAAGCCGATCTTTTCATTTCTCAAGTCGGACTTGGCACGAAACCCGCTTTCAGCCAGTGTTTTTTCCACCTCAAGGGCAAAATCTGCCTGTTTATCAGTGATATTCATGATCACTGCTTGAGTTGGAGCCAGCCACGCAGGGAATGCACCTTCGTAGTGCTCGATCAGAATTCCGATGAAACGCTCGAAGGAACCGAGAATCGCACGGTGCAGCATGACCGGATGCTTGCGTCCGTTGTCTTCCGAAACGAATTCGGCGCCCAGACGGATTGGCAGGTTGAAATCGAGCTGCAATGTACCGCATTGCCACACACGACCCAAGCAATCCTTCAGAGAAAATTCGATTTTCGGACCGTAGAACGCACCCTCGCCCGGCTGCAGGTCATACGGCAGGCCAGCGCTGTCCAGTGCGGCCGCAAGTGCAGATTCTGCGCGGTCCCACAAATCATCGGAACCCACACGCTTTTCAGGGCGAGTGGAGAGCTTCATTTCGATGTCCTTGAAGCCGAAGTCGGCATAGACGTCCATGGTCAGCTTGATGAACGCAGCGGATTCGGCCTGCATCTGCTCTTCAGTGCAGAAGATATGGGCATCGTCCTGAGTGAACGCACGCACACGCATGATGCCGTGCAAGGCACCCGACGGTTCGTTGCGGTGGCAGGCCCCGAACTCGGCGAGACGCATCGGCAGCTCGCGGTAGCTTTTCAAGCCCTGATTGAACACCTGCACGTGGCAAGGGCAGTTCATCGGCTTGATGGCGTAGTCACGGCTTTCAGACTCGGTAGTGAACATGTTTTCGGCGTAGTTGGCCCAGTGTCCAGACTTCTCCCACAGGGAGCGGTCGACCACTTGTGGAGTCTTGATTTCCAGATAGCCGTTTTCGCGCTGAGTCTTGCGCATGTACTGCTCGAGAACCTGATACAGGGTCCAGCCATTGGGATGCCAGAACACCATGCCCGGCGCTTCTTCCTGAGTATGGAACAGGCCCAGACGCTTGCCGATCTTGCGGTGATCGCGCTTTTCGGCTTCTTCGATGCGCTGGATGTACGCCGCCAGCTGTTTCTTGTCAGCCCAGGCAGTTCCGTACACGCGCTGCAGCTGCTCGTTCTTGGCATCGCCGCGCCAGTAGGCACCGGACAGCTTGGTCAACTTGAACGACTTCAGGAAGCGAGTGTTCGGCACATGCGGACCACGGCACATGTCGACATATTCTTCGTGATAGTAGAGACCCATGGCCTTTTCATCAGGCATGTCCTCGACCAGACGCAGTTTGTAGTCCTCGCCCCGAGCCTTGAACACTTCGATCACTTCGGCGCGCGGGGTGACTTTCTTGATGACGTCGTAATCTTTTTCGATCAGCTGCTGCATGCGCTGCTCGATTGCCGCCAGATCGTCCGGAGTAAATGGACGCTCGTAGGCGATATCGTAATAGAAGCCATCGTCGATGACCGGACCGATGACCATCTTGGCGGTCGGATACAGCTGCTTGACGGCATGACCGACCAGGTGCGCGCAGGAGTGACGAATGATCTCCACGCCTTCCTGATCTTTAGGGGTGATGATTTGCAGGCTCGCGTCGGCATCGATGATGTCGCTGGCATCGACCAGTTGACCGTTGACCTTGCCAGCAACGGTGGCCTTGGCTAGACCTGCACCGATGGAAGCGGCGACTTCGGCTACGGAAACCGGGTGATCGAAAGAACGTTGACTGCCGTCGGGAAGAGTAATAGTTGGCATGGCGCCTCCTCTCCTAGTGGTGACCCCTACCAAAGGTCACGTGGGTTGGGATAGAGCCAGTACGCGATTCGGCGGTGTACCTGCCTCACAGTGGCAGGAGCCCGAGGGCCAACCATTGACCGAACCAGAGTGACTGGAATGTACGAAATCGACAGACCTGCATCGAGCGAGGCCTGACCCGCGAGACGCGAGCGAATCTGCAGGACGCGCATCCTAGCACAGCCCACCCGCTCTACGTCAGGGCCAGGCAACGGATTGTGAATAAAGCTGCCGACAATCGGCGTAGGGATTGTCTGGCACTGAACTGCGACATCTCACTGCCGTCAGATAATCCGAGACCTCCGTTCAGGGCCCCTCGATCCGTGGGCCCATTAGACAAGAAGGAAACCACCATGAAGCTTCTACGTGTCTCCGCCCTCCTCGCACCGTTGGCGCTGGCTCTCCCGATCAGCGCTCATGCGGCGATGGATGCGCAGACCAAGTCAACCTATATGAACGAATGCGCTGCGGCGGCGACCCAAAATAATCCAAAGATGGATGCTGCTGCCGTAAAAGCCCATTGCGAATGTGGTGCACAGCAGATCGACAAGAATTTCTCGGATAAGGAAATTGCCTCGTTGAATGACAAAACGACGCCTCCGAGTACCGAAATGACCTCTCGCCTGCAAAACGCGGTGGCGGAAAACTGTCTCAAAGGCAAAAAATAAAAAATTTACATTCCGCTGCTCAAGCATAACGGCAACAGATATGCGTGGCCGCGCAACGATGACCGAAGCCCGCGTATTCTGCGGGCTTCAACCATGCCAGGGACATTTTTCAGGAACGATAGAGAGGCGCAAACGGGCCGATTCGCAACGAGTATAGCCGTATATATTTGCGGCACTGGCGCAAAGTTCTTACCGAAAAAGTCCAGCATTCACACAATTCGACTATGATAGCCCTCGTGTGCCCAGTTGGCCTGAGCAGCACAGCACTACTGAAAATTATGTTTCTGGAGATACACCATGTCTAATCGCCAAACCGGCACCGTAAAATGGTTCAACGATGAAAAAGGCTTCGGCTTTATCACTCCACAGGGTGGCGGTGACGACCTGTTCGTACACTTCAAAGCTATCGAATCCGACGGTTTCAAAAGCCTGAAAGAAGGCCAGACTGTCTCTTTCGTAGCTGAGAAAGGCCAAAAGGGCATGCAAGCCGCTCAGGTTCGCGCGGAGTAATCCGAGCGTGCTGAAAAAAACCTCGTCACCGACGGGGTTTTTTATGCCTGCATGAAACCGGTCAGCCGCAATTGACGCGATTGACCATGGCTGCCGGATCGGTATTGAGATTCAGGCGATCGGACCGGTATTCCAGCGTCACCATGTCATTGGGCCCAAGCACCCTGGCGGTCTGCGCGCCTGATTTGACGCGTGCCTGCTCCAGCAGCGCTGCGGAAGCCGGCTTACCAACTGCAAACTGTGCAGCGGCAGCATCACAACGGGAGTAGCCGGAATCGGAAGCCACCGGCCCTTCGGCTGGCTGCGAAGACTCGGAAGTGCTGCTGCAACCCGCCAGCAGAACCGCGGCCAGAATCAAACCCGATGATGCGTATTTCCAGGGCATACAACCTCCTTACGTTTAACGTGAACCAGAACCTCTGCGACAGCGCAGTAAACGCTTGGTTTCGCAGGCAACGCCCGCAAAGCTGACAACCAACGACGCAGACAAGCGCCGAAGTCTGCCCGAGCCCGTGGCGCTCATTGCGAAAAAATCGTGACAAAACATTTGGCATTGTATCCACTCTTCGCCGCCCTGGAGCCCCTTAATGCCTAAGTCGCAGTGCACAAAAGCCAACAAAATGCTTTACTGCACGGTCTGCTCGCATGCCCAAGCACGGGTATTGACGGCGGCAACCGGACATTTCACAGAGGGACGCTACACCATGGCAATCGTGCTTATCGATGCTGACATCAGGGCCAAGTGGCCGCAGGGACAATGTGCTCACAGCCCGGGCAGCCCTGAGGAACTGGCGATCATCGCGATCGATCTGCTGGTCAAGGAACTGGGCACCGAAGGCGCGCAGAACTTCATGAACCAGATGTTCCTGCGTTACTCGACTGGCGCGTTGAGCAACGCGTGATCAACGTCTACTTCAGTCGCGAGAGCCGCTGAGTCAGCAGGTCGAAGAACCCCTGGGCGTCACCGTTCTCGACCCAGAACACGTTTTTCGGTTGCCCCAGCGTGTCATACCAGTCGGCGATGGTCTGGCCAAAACCGGGACCCTCCCGGTTGTCGATCACGACGTTGATCGATTTGCCGCTGAACAGTTCTGGTTTCAGCAGCCAGGCAATCACGCTGGCATCGTGAACCGGGCCACCCGGCAAACCGTAATGGACCATGTCAGCCTTGACATACTCATTGAGAATGCCGCTGACCAGTTTGCCCGCCTGGTTGTTCAGGGCCTCGATTTGCTTGATCCGTTGATCGCTGGTGAGGATCCTGTGCGTCACATCAAGTGGCACGTAGGTCAGCTTGACGCCGCTGGCGAGCACCACTCTGGCGGCGTCCGGGTCGGCATAGAGATTGAACTCAGCAACTGGCGTGATATTGCCCCCATTGAAATGCGCACCGCCCATGACCACCACTTCCTTGATGCCCTGAGTGATTTCCGGCGCCTGAATGAGCGCCAGGGCCAGGTTCGTCTGGGGCCCGAGCATGGCGATGGTGATGCTGTGCGGGGAGGCGTTGCTCAAGGTGTCGATCAGGTACTGTACCGCGTTGCCTGCGGCCAGGGCTTTCTTCGGCTCGTGCACCTGCACACCCGGCAGACCTTCCTTGCCGTGGATGTTTTCAGCGTAGATGGGCATGCGAACCAGAGGCCTGCCGGCTCCGGCGTAAACGGGCACGTCTTCCCGCCCTGCCCACTCACGGGCAAGGCGCGCGTTGCGCGAGGTTTTGTCGATCCGCACGTTCCCCGCCACGGTGGTGATGGCCAATACGTTCAACTCCTGTGGGGACGCAAGCGCCAAAAGCAGCGCCACCACGTCGTCCGCCCCAGGGTCGGTGTCGATGATCAGATCACGCTTTTCGGCAGCCTGCGCTGCCGTAGTGGAGAAGATGGCCAACAGTGCAACGCTCCGGATCAGTTGAACGACAAAGTGACGGCTTGCTTGCATTGGAAACTCCCTGTTTCGTAGAGGTGGTACATGTTCCGTGGGGTCAGAAGACTACGCCCGCGACCAGGGCGATATTGGTGTAGGGCTGGCACTCCCCGGTCCGGACGATCGCCCGGGCGCTGCGACTCAATTGCTTCAAGGACTCATGACTGACCAGGCGCTGTTCGCCCAGACGGCCGCCGGCGTTGAGTTCTTCGAGCACAGTCAGGGCCGGAGGCTGTTTGTCGCGCATTTCATCAGCGATGACGTGGCTTTCGACCTGCATCTCCGCCAACACCGTATTGAGCACACTGACGAAGTCGGGAATACCGTGAGTAACAGCAAGGTCAATGAGCTCAACGCCCTGCGGGACCGGCATGCCGGCATCGACGATCATCAGCACGTCGCCATGTCCCAGAGAGGCGACGACACGTGACAAGGCGATATTGAGCAGCGGAGTTTTTTTCATGGCTGGTAGCTCTGAACTTCATCGAAGGTTGGAATGGAAGGCTGAGCGCCGGAACGTGTGACGGACAGCGCCGCAGCGACTTGGCCGAAACGTATGGCATCGGACTCGGACTTCCCGTCAGCCAGAGCCGCCGCGAAGCCACCGACGAAGGTGTCACCCGCCGCGGTGGTATCGATGGGTTTCACCCTGGGCGCAGGGAAATGCTGAGAATGGGCCCGAGTTGCGAACAGCGCCCCATGCTCGCCCAGCGTGACGATGACTTTGCTGACGCCCGATGCCAGCAGCGCGGTGGCGGCAGCATCGGCGGTGGCTACGCTGTCGACCGGCAGACCAGTCAATGCACTGGCTTCGCTCTCGTTGGGGATCAGGTAATCGATCCACGCATACCATTGCGCCGGCAACGGTTCGCTGGCGGGCGCAGGGTTGAGGATCACCGTCTTGCCCAGCTCGTGACCACGCTTGAGCACGTGACCGACGGCGGCCATCGGCACTTCCAGCTGGCAGATGATCACGTCGGCGCCACTCAACAGCTCATCGAAGCGTTCCACCACTCCCGACGTGACGCGGCCATTGCCCCCGGCGACGATGACGATTGCGTTCTGGCTACTGTCGTCGACGACGATCAGCGCCACGCCGGTGGACTCGCCAGTAATGCTGGTCACGGCCTGGCAATCGATGCCTTCGGCCAGCAGCGCAGCGCGCAATTGTTCCCCGTATGCGTCTTCACCCACGCAACCGATCATGGCCACGCGCGCGCCAAGCCGTGCTGCAGCGACGGCCTGATTGGCCCCCTTGCCACCCGGAACGGTGACGAACGATTGTCCGGCCAGGGTTTCTCCCGCGCGCGGCAAACGCGGCGCCCGCGTGACCAGATCCATGTTGAGGCTGCCCACTATCACTACTTTTGCTTGCATGACGTCTGTACTCTTCAATCCGGACCTTCTCGGCCCGGTTCAGCGAAACTCGTTGAACGCATTGGTTGGCGGCGCCGTGGATTCACGCAACACGATACTCGGCGCGACGATCAACTGCTGCACCGGGCTGTCGCCACGGGTCGAAATCCGCCGCAGTAACACTTCTGCCGCACGCTCTCCCAATTGCAGAATCGATTGCCCGACCGTGGTCAGCGCCGGATACACATACTGGCTCATTTGGATATCGTCAAAGCCGATCACCGAAAGATCGGTCGGCACACGCACGTTACGCTCCGCAGCGGCTCGCAACACACCGATGCCGACCATGTCGTTGGCAGCGAAAATCGCGGTCGGGCGGTCACCGTCCAGCAGCTTGCCCGCCGCCTGATGACCGCTGGGACCTGTGAAATCGCTTTCTAATATCCAGGTGTCAGGGACGTTGATGGCCGCTTGCTGCATCGCTCGGCGATAACCGGCCAGGCGCATGCGCGCAACGCTGGTCTGGGCCGGTCCGCAGATACAGGCGATATGGCGATGGCCCAGTTCCAGCAAATGTGACGTAGCCAGATAAGCGCCCAGCTCGTGGTCGATACGCACCAGATCGGCGCTGATGTTTTCCAGATCGCGGTCTACGATCACCATCGGCGTGCGCACGGCCGACAAACTGTCCACCAGACTGTCGCCTCCGCCCACTGACGACACGATCAGACCATCCACGCGTTTTTCCAGCAAAACCCGCAGGTAATTGCGTTGCTTTTCAAGATTGTCGTCGGAGTTGCAGAGGATCACGCAGAAACCGTTGCGCTCGCAGTAGTCCTCGATGCCCCTGGCCAGCTCGGCGAAATAAGGGTTGATGCCGTTAGGAATCAACAGGCCGATGGTCGCGGTCGACTTGGCCTTCAGCGAGCGCGCCACTGCGCTGGGCACGTAATCGAGCTGCGCAATCGCGGCCTCGACTTTTTTGCGCACTTCGTCACTCACAGGCCGAGTTCTATTCAGAACGTGGGACACGGTGGTGTAGGAAATACCTGCTATCGCAGCCACGTCTTTTATGGTCGCCATCTTAGCCGCGCCGCCGTGCGCGATTGCTGCGATAGGTGTCGAGCACCACCGCCACGACGATCACCGCGCCAGTGATGATGCGTTTGGTCGGTTCCGTAGCGCCAATCTGCGCAAGGCCGGCGGCCAGAACGGAAATGATCAGGACACCGAAAAAGGTACTGATCACCGAACCACGGCCGCCCATCAGGCTGGTGCCGCCGATCACGACGGCTGCGATGACCTGCAGTTCAAGGCCCGAGCCTGCGTTAGGGTCTGCCGCTTCGAGGCGCGAAATCTGGAACAGCGCAGCAACGCCTGCCAGCAACCCCATCAGAGAAAACACCAGGATCTTGTAGGGCTTCGGATTGACCCCGGCCAGACGCACGGCCTCTTCATTAGTGCCGATGCCGATCAGGTAACGGCCAAACACGGTACGGGTGAGCACTGCTTGTGCGGCGAAGATCACGATCAGCGCAATGACGAACGAAGGCGAGATGCCAAAGGCAAACGGGTTGGACAGCCAGGCGTAGGAATCGCCGATGTATGCCGTCCGCGAATCGGTCAGTTGATAGGCCACGCCGCGCGCCATCTCCAGCACACCCAGCGAAACGATGAATGAAGGAATGCGCCAGGCCACCGTGATCGAACCGGTCAATGTGCCTGCAGCGGTGGCACAGGCCATGCCCAGCAACGCCGAGGGCAGCACGCCCCAGCCCCAACCGAGCATGGCGACACTGACCGCAGAAGCCGCCAGCGCCAGTACCGAACCCACCGACAGATCGATGCCGCCGATGATCAGAATGAAGGTCATGCCCACCGCCAGCACCATCAGGTCCGGGATCTGGTTGGCCAGGGTGCTGAAGGTTTCATAGGACAGGAAGTGATCGCTGAGCAGCGAAAACAGCACGATCATCGCCAGTAAGGCGCCTGCCAGGCCCAGGTAGGTCCCGAGGCCGAAGTAATTGCCGCTGCGCTTGCCAGGGGACGGCAGCGCGACAGGAGTAGTCGAGGTTTTCATCAGTCGTTCCTGGGCGCCGCTTCGGAGAGCAGCGCATCACGTTTTTGATAGCCCGCGAAGGCGGCGGCAAGCAATTCGTCCTGCGTCCAGCTGTCACGTTCGAAGGTGTCGATCAGGCGCCCGGCAGAGAGCACGCCAATGCGATCACAGATCAGCATCAGTTCGCGCAGATCACTGGACACCACCACCAGCGCCCGGCCCTGGCGGGTCAATTCGCCCAGTAGCGCATAGATATCGAATTTGGCGCCGACGTCGATGCCACGGGTTGGTTCGTCGAACAGCATCACCTGACAGCCGCGCTCCAGCCAGCGCCCGATGACGACCTTCTGCTGGTTGCCGCCAGACAGCTCAGACACCAATTGCGTCGGGCTGGAACTGCGAATCCGCATGGCATCCACCTGACGCCTGGCCAGCGACATTTCGGCAGTGCCATTGACCACGCCAGCATTGGAGATCGCTTCCATATTGCCGAGAGCAATGTTGGCGCTGATCGACTGCGACAGCAGGAGGCCCTCGCCCTTGCGATCTTCGGTGATCAGGGCGATACCGTGACCGACTGCATCCACCGGCGAGCCGATGCGAACCCTCTGTAACGGCTGGCCGACCGAAATCGTACCGTGGTCGGCAGCGTCGGCACCGTAGATCAGGCGCAGCAATTCAGTGCGACCGGCGCCGATCAGACCGGAAATGCCGAAGATCTCGCCGGCACGTACGTCAAAGGACACCTCACGGACCTTGTCGGAGCGACTCAACCCTTTCACCGACAACGCGACGTCACCAATCCGGCGCTCGCCAAGATCAATGTGCTCCCCCAGCTCGCGACCCACCATCAGGGTCACCAGTTGCTCGCTGTTGTAATTGGCCATCGCATCGACACACACCAGCTTGCCATCACGCAGCACGGCAATGCGTTGCGCGACGCGGGCCAGTTCTTCCAGACGATGGGAGATATAAATGATGGATACGCCACGATCCTGCAGACGGGTAATCTGCTCGAACAGCATCTCCACTTCACGAGCCGTCAGCATGGCCGTCGGCTCATCGAGAATCAGCACGTGGCAATCGCCGATCAGGTTGCGGGCGATCTCGACCATTTGCTGGTGGCCTATACCCAGCTCACCGACAAGGGTGTCGGGGTCAATGGCTTCCAGCCCTACCTGAGCCATGGCCTTGATGGAATCTTCGCGCAGCTTCTTGCGAGTGATGAAACCGGCCCGGCTGGGCAAGTTGTCGAGGAACAGGTTTTCGGCGACCGACAGGGTCGGCAGCAGATTGAGTTCTTGCATGACCATGCGCACGCCAAGCTTTTCAGCCTGGGTTCGACTCGCTGGAGTGTAAGACTGCCCTTGAAACTGCATCTGGCCGGTGGTGGGTGTCACCAGTCCGCCGATGATTTTTGACAGGGTACTTTTACCTGCGCCGTTCTCTCCGGTCAGCGCCAACACTTCACCGCGCATCAGCGTCAGATCAATGTCACCGAGAACAGGTTGGGCGTAGGTTTTGCCGATACCACTGACAGATAGAACAGCGGCCTGAGCAGACGCTGACATAACGCTCTCCACACGCCAGCCCGGAATGCGGGCCGGCGGTATTTACGGGTGTTTGAAGGGTCAGGCTTATTGCGGCTTGGTGATCAGCTCGACCGGGGTCTCGATCACGCCATCCTTGATGTCGAGCTTCTCGCCTTTGATCATCTTCAGCGCGGTATCGATGCCGAACACGGCCTGACGGGCAGCGAACTGGTCAGCGGTCGCCAGGACGCGACCATCCTTGAGCATCGGCTTGATGGCGTTGATGTTGTCATAACCCACGACTTGCACCTTGCCCGCCTTGCCTGCGGCGCGTACGGCCGAGACCGCGCCCAGTGCCATGCTGTCGTTACCGGCCAGCAGCGCTTTCAGGTTCGGGTACTCGTTGAGCATGGCCGACGCAACAGCGTTGCCCTTGTCGATTTCCCAGTTACCCGATTGGGTGGAGACAATCTTCATCTGTGCAGCGTCCATCGCATCCTTGAAGCCGGCCGTGCGTTGCTGTGCGTTGGTGGTGGTTGGCACTCCTTCGATAATCCCGACCTGATCACCGGCAGTCAGTTGCTTGGCCAGATAATCACCCACCAGCTTGGCGCCCTTGCGATTGTTCGGACCTACGAAAGGCACTTCCATGCCCTTGCTCTTGAGCACGTCGGCATCAAGCTGGTTGTCGATGTTCACGACCTTGATACCGGCATCCATGGCCTTCTTGATCACCGAGGCCAACGCTTTCGAGTCGGCAGGTGCGATGACCAGCGCATCGACCTTTTTCACGATCATCTGGTTGACGATATCGATCTGCGCGGCAGTATCGGACTCGTTCTTGATACCGTTGGAGATCAAATCGAAGTCAGTGGAATGTTCTTTCTGGTATTGCTTGGCGCCGTCTTCCATGGTCAGGAAGAATTCGTTGGCCAGGGACTTCATCACCAAAGCGACGGTAGGTTTTTTCGCGTCGTCAGCGTAGGCAGAAGAAAGAGGCAGCGTTACCGCACTGGCGGTGAGCATGGCAACAGCAAGAAAGCGTGCAGCGAATGGCAGCTTCATGTAATCACTCCGACATTATGATTATTTTATCGGCACCGTTTGCGACCTTAGGCGATTAACCAGGCGAATCGCAAACGTTTGCGTGAGCGAAACTATGAGAATCGCAGAGACTTTTGTCAACAACCCTGAATGCGTAACTGACTGCTTCAGAATTGCCCTACAGCCAATTGACTGATCGGAACTGCCGATCTTCTCCAGGCCTGAGCGCCGAGATGTGCGCCAGCAGGCACTTAAATCTGTCTTCAATGCAATGTCACCGCCGGGCTGCGCTAAGATGCCAGCTGTATGACATCACGCGTAGTCAGGCGGTGAAGCTAAAACGACAGGCTGTAGAGTAAGAATGATGAACCCGGTCGTAGAGGTCCCTCTTCAATCCTCCTTCTTAACCGTCGCAACTTCGTCAGCGCGCACCCTTATGGTTTTACCCGAAATGTCCTCGAACTCATAAAATCCATCCTTGCTTTTGGTTTTTGGCGCATCCTTGGTGAGGTATTGCGTACCGTTTTGCAGGGTAACCACCGTCGCTGTCGAGCATCCGGCCAGCATTACGCAACACGCCAAAGTGACGCCGAGCCCCAACCCTCTGATATTCATGGCTATTCCTCTATTTTTTCGATCGTCGCGAACTGATTCGCCAACAGTTGAATCAGATCGACGTAATTCATTTTGGTTCGTTGCGCCAAGACGAGTCGGAACAGTCAACGACTTGAGCCCCGCCGTAGATCCGCCCTTCCCAGTATTGCGAAACATCCCACACTCAAATACTGTATGCACATACAGCAAAAACAAGGGATCACTTTCGTGCCTACCAACGCCGCTACAGCCCCCGCTTCGTATGAACACCTGGCCACGCGCATTCAAAAAGTCATTAACTCTCCGACCGCGCAAAAATCCCGCTCTGCGCTGATTTTCCGCCTCGTGGATGAGCTGGAGGATGACTGGAGTCAGTTGCTCGAGGAAATCGCCGAGAACGACAACGTGACCCTGGCGTGGCGCGACGATGGCGGGGTACAGATTTTCTGGACTGTCCCCAAAGAAGACTGATTATCCCTCACCTGGTTTCTGCGCCCGGCTGTCACCGGGCCATGAAACCTGCCACACCGGCGAGACACATTGCAATCTCGCTTCGCTTCAATCAGCCCGTAGTTGGAATTCAATGCTTAGATTTTTCGTTTCATGCCTGTTGGCTCTGTCTTTCCTGCAACACGCATCCGCTGACGTCAATATCGGTACCTGGAATCTGGAGCACCTGAGCGTGCGACCGAACAAGGATTTTCAGGGCATTGCCAAAGTCGCGCAGAAGGTCGACTTTCTCGCCGTGCAAGAACTCATGAACGAAGACGCCCTGCAAGCGCTGGCCAAGGAGCTGACTCGGCAGACCGGCAAACACTGGAGCGCAATGGCGTCCCATGCTGTAGGTCGGTCGTCCTACAAGGAAATGTACGGTTTCGTTTGGCGTGATGATGTCGTGGCCTACGAAGACGGCGCCGTCACTTATCTGGATCGCGGCGACACTTTCGAACGCGAACCGTACTCTGCCCGCTTCAAGTCACTCAGGAATGGCAGCACTTTTGTCGTTGCCACGGTGCACATCCTGTACGGCAAAAGTCACGCGGACCGCGCTTCGGAAATCACAGCGCTGTCCAGTTACTGGACGTGGCTGAAAGACACATACCCGGGCAATAATCAGATCATGCTGATGGGCGACTTCAATACACCGCCGAATTCGCCGGCCTGGGGCAATCTGGACGCCAGCGCCAAGCCGTTAGTGCTCAACGGAGCCAGCACGCTGTCGAGCACCGATGGCAAGTTTGCCAACCTCTACGACAACATCTTCGTCAGCAAGAACTCGACGATAAAGGTCAATAACGTCCAGGTATTCAACTATCCAAAATACCTGGGCGTAACCCACGCGCAAGGTCGTGACAGCGTGTCGGACCATGCGCCGATCTTTCTCAGTGCCAGCTTTGGTGCTGGCGGTTCTGTTGCGACGACGGTTCCCGCAAAAACTATCCAGCCCAATCCGATGAAGCCAGCGACGGCGCCTTCGGCGAAGGCAGATAACCTGACCGTAGCGATTCGTGGCAATAAAAAAACCATGGTCTACCATCGCCCGGGCTGCCCGTCGTACAACGCAGTTGCGGAAAAGAATCGAGTCGAATTCGATACCGCTGCGGCGGCCGAAGCACAGCACTATCACTTGGCAGGAAACTGCCGCTGAGGTATGCGAAAATATCCTCGGAATGCGCCTGAACGCCAGGCGTATTCCCGGAGGCCCTTCTACTTATTACGCGCCAGGTCGTGTTGGATGCAGCCGTCGTAATAAGTCTGCTTTATCGCGGCCGGCTTCAGACGCGACGGGCTCTTGTAGGTCTGATCAGTGATCCCGATGGCCATCTTGCGCATCCACGGCTGAGAAAATTTTCGTGCCTGCAGTTTTTGGCGTGCGCTGTACAACGTCGTCCCCGAAAGCTTGGATTGCTGGGCATTAGCTGCCATTGCTGCTCCCCACTTGCAGACTTGCAGATCGTTTTTGCTGATGTTTCGGGCCTGCGCAGGGATTGCCGTCACCATCAAAACAACCGCCGCCACGCCCAAACCCATATTTCGCATACGCCTGTCCCGGAATTATTTGAAAGAAAAGGATTTTTTCAGAAATTATTACCTTTGCGGGCCATCAAATTGCCTTTTTTCTGCCTGACGCGCTTGAGTCGCAGAGGGGGCATCCAAGGGATTTAAGATATTGCGTCATCCTTCCAAAAGACGGGCAGTCAAGCCCAGTACACCGCTTCGCAGGAGGAGAACCCTCTAAACAGATGTGGCACATGGCCGCTTATCGGCAGAGGCTTCAAAAGGCCATAAAACAGTGCAATTCTCTGGCTGTCGGTAGCCCATAGCGATCACCGCCGGCTACCCATCATCTCAGGCAGAGAACCCGCATTACGATCCAGGGCCAGCAAGGACTGACCAGCCTGTATCGATCTCGAAATGAAGTGACAGCACCGCCGATGCATCGGGCGGTCACTCTGTCAGGTACATAAGGAAGTACTCAAATTTCAGACCGGCGTGCATCACGCCAGCAGGCCAATGACGATGAATGATTCCAGGGATTTTGAAATTCATTACCGTTTCCGAGGCGAACCCCGGCACTTTTGCCACCATGCAAATCATCTGTGTGAAAGCGAGGCGCTGCATTTTGCGACATTGCACGCTGGCGTGGGGAATCTGGATGGGAGTGTCGCGGCAGGTCCTGTGCGTCTGGCCATGCTTTATGCCGAGGGGCTGGGCGTGACTCAGGTTCAGTGGAAACGCACCTGAGGCGATAAATCTCCAAACAAACCGAAGATCGAGTGGTCGGTATTTACAAGCAGCGCTCATGAACCAGCAAAGCGGAGTAAATATGACTATCGATAACGCGCTTAAAAACGAAGTCCTGACACGGCTATTGCACGCTCATCCGGCCGGTCTGGGTAAAGAGGTCCTGGATAATTATCGAGGGGAGCACGCGGTGGCCGATACCCTCGAGCATTTGCAAAAGGCCGGGCTCATTCATGACGGATGCGTGGACAACCCGGCCAAAGGCGAGCGGTCGCTTAAGTATCCTGTGAAGCTGAGTTCAGCAGGCGTCGTGGCGGCCAAGCAGCTCTGATCTGGCAGCGAATTGAGTGCGGGTCAAACGAAAGCGGCGCGCAATGAGTAGCGCGCCGTAAATAATTCCGGTGTTCTCCCCAAGTGCTGCATGCCTGATCATCCATGAGCCGGTCAAGCAGCAGCACTACAGGGGAACGAGAAGAAGCCTACAAGTTAAGTCAGCTTTTCGTCACTTGAACAATTGTGACTTTATTAGTCCAGCCGTGACCTCTTCACAGCTTCGGATAATCACCGGTACCGTCCGGCCACGGTGTCAACAACTCGAACCCATCATCCGTGACTGCCACCATGTGCTCCCACTGCGCCGACAGCGACTGATCCCGCGTCAACACCGTCCACCCGTCATCCAGCACGTGTGTGCCAGGCTTGCCGGCGTTGATCATCGGCTCGATGGTAAACACCATCCCCGCCCTGAGCTTCAACCCCTTCCCCGCCGCCCCGTAATGCAACACCTGTGGCTCTTCGTGATATTTACGGCCAATGCCATGACCACAGTACTCACGCACAACACTGAAACCTTCACGATGAGCCACCGTCTGGATCGCGTTACCGATATCGCCAAGCGTTGCGCCCGGACGTACCACACGAATCCCGGCCAGTGTCGCTTCGTAAGTGGTTTCAACCAGACGCCGCGCCAGAGGACTGACCTCACCGACGTAATACATGCGGCTGGTATCCCCATACCAGCCATCCTTGATGACCGCGACATCGATGTTGACGATATCGCCCTCTTTGAGAATGTCATCCGGAGACGGGATGCCGTGGCAGACCACGGTGTTGGGCGAAATGCAGGTGGTCTTGGTGAAGCCGTGATAACCGACGTTGGCCGGGATGACCTTCAGTTCATTGACGATGTAGTCATTGCAGATGTCATCCAGCGCCTCGGTACTAACGCCTGGCTTGACGTGCTGCGCGATCATCGCCAGAACATCTGCTGCCAGGCGCCCGGCCACGCGCAATCCAACCAGATCGGCTTCGCTCTTGATACTGACGCTCATTTCGACACCGCCTTGACGTGAGGCTCATGACTGGCAGGTTGGTCGGACTGCTCACCCAACAGCGCATCACCGCCGGCTTCGGCGCGAATCAGCAGTTGGCAGATATCAGCGTAATTCAGGCCGGGGTTAAGCTCGGCGAGCATACCGACTCGCATCCAGTGCTCAGCCTGGGCATTGATGGATCGACTCAACGCGGCGCTGGCGGCGCGAATGTTGGCGTGCATCTGTTCGGAAATCTTGACCAATCCCATGACTTACCTCGCTTTGAATATACAAAGCATATACGTTTCATATATTCATTCGCAAGGCATCATGTTTACTGGGAGGGATCGGTTCTCACGCCGGGGCCTGGGCCGCTGCGTCCATCGCACACTCCGACAATGAAGTAGCCAACTGCGAAATTGCCTCTCGATCGTCTTCGCTCAGGGCACGGTAATGGGTAATGATTGCCCGCTCCGCATCATTGAGAGATTCGGCGGCCATCGGCGTTCGCTTGCCAGACAGCACGTAAAGGATGTCCACACCCTTTTTGCCCAACGCTGCGAGATAGTCCGAACGAGGAATGCGCTCTCCGCTTTCATATTTGCCTTGGGCATTGGCTTCAACCCCGCCGATCGCACCGAACTCCTGTTGCGAGAGGCCCAGGCTTTTGCGTTCTTCCTTCAGGCGTGAACCAAGATCTTTCATAAACGCGAGCCTCGAGATTGACTATGTTTAATGCAAGACCCCGTCAGTCGAAGGGAGTTGCGAACCGCCCGACATTTGTTCAAGCTGCGCGCTTTTTCGGCCTAAGGAATCGTAGAACCCGGCCGATAACTCGGATGGACAGCTTGTCATTTTGCATGGCAACCCGATTTTTGCAGTTCGGAGAACCAGACGTGATTACATTTTTGCTGGGCTGGTGTGCCCTGTCGCTGGTAGGAACGCTGATCGCGGTCAGCCTGATCAGGGCGGGCAAGAGGCGCCAGCCCGAAGCTGACAACATCGCGAACAATGAGGTTGTTCCCGTCACGGTGCCAGTGACTTACGACCGCTGAGTCCTTGCCCTTGCGTCACTAACGCCAGCACGATGCGTGCCTGCGGATTAATCAGCAGCAAACTGTCCCTGCTCGACAGCACAAGGTCGTGAGCCCGCCACGAAGGCGACGCCTTCAAGACCGATGCTGAACTGACGAACGCCTGCCGCCAGTGCAAGGAAGTCCTCGCGTTGCATTTCATTGCCCCAGACGCTGCTGAACGATGTCTCGGCAGTTGGTGCGGTGAAAGCCAGGGTGGTTTCGGCTTGATTGGTTTGCATGGTCGATCCCTCTTCACTGAATACTGTTTAAACATACAGTATTTTCAAGAGCCGCCAAACGCAAGGCTTGATTCGACGAGCGGTCGCTGCGCACAACGACCGGCGTCATCGAAATGTATTGCTAAACGCTGGCAAGCCCTTGAAGCCGCAACAGATTTTCCCTCGAGAGCACAATTCCTTCGCGCAAGGACTTTTCCCGCTGCTGATAACGACGATCCCCCGGCATGCGCTGCTGACCGACGCCATGCATCTGCCTGACCAACTCTTCGCTGCGCTGAGCGAAAGCCTGTCCGCTGCCCTTGTCGGGATCGATGACGATGATGGTCTGACCGGTCCACGGCGTCTGCGCCCCGGGTTTGCTGGACATGTCGAACTCGAACGAGAAGTTGCCCCCCGTGATGGCCGCCGAAAGCAACTCGACCATCATCGAGAGTGCCGAGCCTTTATAACCACCGAACGGCAGAAGCGCCCCACCTTCAAGAATCGCCTTTGGATCTTCAGTCGGCTGCCCGGCGCGGTCTACGCCCATGCCGGGGGGTAACATCCGCCCTTCCCTGGCGGCAATCTGCACATCGCCATGGGCAATGGCGCTGGTCGCCATATCGAAGACGATCGGCTGGCCGCCGGTCCGTGGCGCTGCAAAGGCGATCGGGTTGGTCCCGAACAGGGGGTTCTGCGCATCGTGAGGAACAACGCACGTCATGCTGTTGACCACGCTCAGCGCCACCAGCCCTTGCTGAGCGAACGGCTCGACATCTGGCCAAAGCGCTGCGAAATGGTGAGAGTTGCGAATCGCCAGGATCGCAATGCCCGCCGTACGCACTTTGTCGATCAGCAGCGCTTTGGCCGCCTGCATCGCAGGTTGGGCAAAACCGCCACCGGCGTCCACTCGCACGAAGCCTGCCCCCACATCCTCGACCTTCGGCACTGCCTGACCATCCACCCAGCCCGCAGCCAGCGACGACAGGTAACCGTTGATGCGAAAGATGCCGTGACTGTGCGAGCCGTCGCGCTCGGCGCTGGCGCAGTTTTGCGCCAGCACTGCCGCAACCTCTGCCGACGTGCCGTGGCGCAGGAATATCTGGCGCAGCAGTTCGGTCAGATCGCTGAATGAAATCGCTTGGGTATCGACAGGGTCACGGGGTGAAGACATCTGAAGCTCCGATGTGATTATTGGAAGTGGAAGCCGAACAGAACCTGAGCAAAACCTGAGGGTACTGTGCGCCGGCAAACGGGTAAACTGCGCGTCTGCTTCTCGCTTAGCCTTCGCTTACAGCCGATTAAGGATCGACCCATGGAATGCCAGACCCTCGTCCTCGGCGCCGGAATCGTCGGCGTTTGTTCCGCACTGCACTTGCAAGCCGCAGGCCATAGCGTCGTCCTGCTCGATCGCGACGAACCCGGCCGTGGCACAAGCCATGGCAACGCCGGGCTGATCGAGCGCTCCAGCATCATCCCCTACGCCTTCCCTCGCGAGTGGCGACGGTTATTGCGCTACAGCCTCAATCGACAGTCGTCGATGCGTTTCAGCCCGACGTTTCTCCCCCAACTGGCGCCATGGCTCCTGGAATACTGGCGTCAGTCCTCGCCGCAGAACCTGGCCCGCGCCAGCCGTGCCATGCAGCCTTTGATCGAACGTTGCGTCACCGAGCATGACCTGCTGGCCGAGGCCTCGGGCATGACCGGGTTGATCCGCGCCAAAGGCTGGATCGAGTTTTATCGTGATCAGCAGGAATTCGATCTGGCCGTCGCCGATGCCAGAACCTATGACCAATGCGGCTTGCATTACCAGATTCTGGATGCAGACCAACTGCGCGAACGTGAGCCCGATCTCAGTGGTGTGATCGGCGGCATCCATTGGCTCGATCCGAAAAGTGTGACCGATCCCGGTGCACTGGTGCGCGGCTATGCGGCCTTGTTCGTGCAACGGGGCGGCCTGCTGCTCAAGGGCGACGCCTGCACCTTACGTCAACAGAGCGGACACTGGGAGGTGCAGAGCAAGGAGGAATCTGTCCGTTCGGAGCAGGTGGTGATCGCCATGGGGCCTCAGTCCGGTGATGTCTTCGCGAAGCTGGGCTACCGCATTCCGCTGGCGATCAAGCGCGGCTACCACATGCATTACGCCTCGCAGTCGGGCGCGCAGCTGCAGCATTCGGTGATCGACGCACAAGCGGGGTTCGTCCTGGCGCCCATGGCACGGGGCATCCGCCTGACCACCGGCGTCGAGTTCGCCGCCAGTGACGCGCCACCCAACGAAATCCAGCTACGCCGCTGTGAAACCATCGCTCGCAAGCTATATCCGCTGGGTGAACGCCTGGACGTAGAGCCGTGGCTGGGGCGCAGGCCATGTCTGCCGGACATGCGCCCGGTCATTGGCCCGGCTGGCAATCACGAGGGGCTGTGGTTCAACTTTGGCCATGCCCACCATGGCCTGACGCTGGGGCCTGTGACGGGGCGTTTGTTGGCGGAAATGATGACCCGCGCGCCAACCTTTACCGACCCGGCGCCCTACAGCCCGGCACGCTTCGGCTAATTCATCGCCGCCTCGGCAAAAACGAGGCCGCCGATGCAGTCAGTCCAGACGTTTCTGGAAGAAGAGGCGCTTATGACCTGACGGATAGTCTTCCAGATGGCCGAACGCCTGATAACCGTGCTTGCGATAGAAGTCCGGGGCCTGGAAATCAAAGGTGTCGAGCCAAATCCCGACGCAGCTTCTTTCCCGGGCGAAATCCTCGGCCATCTCCATCAACTGGCCGCCCATTCGCTGCCCGCGAGCCTGCTCCGGCACCACCAGCAGTTCGATGAACAGCCAGCGATAGAGGATGCGCCCGTGCAGCCCGCCAAGCACAGCATCGGTGGCTTCATCGCGGACGAAGAACGCGAACTTTTCAGACAGACCGTCGCCCGCCTTGGCTGCGTTATAAGCCCGCAACGGCGCGAGGATCTGCAGACGTTCGTCTTCGCTGGGGTTGTGCTTGAATTCGATCCGCACGCTCATGTGTCGCTTCCCGCTGACATAAAAAAGGAAGGCAAGGTTGTCGGATTCGTCGAGATGAGTAAAGCGAGGATAAAGAAATGGGAGCCGCCAAGTGGCGCTCCCATGGAGGGGCAACTACGAGTGCTGCGCCCTTTCGGATCAGTCTTTCTGATCGCGAAGGATGTTGCCGGAGGTGCCGTCGATGCGGAATTCGTAGGTCAGGCTGTCAGCCTTGCGGCCCTCGCCTTCCCAGTAACCGTTGTCATCGGCCTCGATCTTGTAAATCTGGGTGTAACCGGCCGACTTCGCTTTTTCGATCGCCTTCTCGATGGTGATCCAGCCTGCCCCGGGCTTGTCCGCCAGAGCGAACGGGGCGGCAGCCAGAGCGGCGGTGGCGAGAACGGCAGCGGTAAGTGTCTTGATCATTTTCAAACTCCATTTCCCTATGCGGGCTTTATGACTTGCGATTTTTTGGAGTTCACGAGGGAAAAAATAGTTCAGCCGAAGTTTTGTAACGACGTCCCGCCGATAGCTTGCCTGCTGTGGCAATGCGGTTTGCCGAGAGTAGCGTCATAAGGATCGCTACCGCCAGCAAGCCGGACTGCTAAGGGTGCATGCCCAACGATCAGCGCTTGACCTTGCGCCGCAGCACGCCGTTCAGCACCACCACTACCACGGCCACGAAGATGGCCACGTACTGGAAAGTCTTCTCGTCGAGTACGCCAATGTTCTGCAAGTGCGACAGGCCGAGCATGATGGCCAGCACGCTCAGGGCGATGATGATCGAATAAATCAGACGCTGTTTGTTGGTCATTGCGGGGTTCCTGAAAACGGGGCAGATCATTTGCGCGGCGCAAACGCGACCGACATCTTACGCCGTCCTGGCCGCCATCGCACCCCGAACGGCCCCGCCGGCCTGCGACGAAGCGCCTCGGTCGCTGAACCCTGTCACTTTGCCGTGGTTTAATACGCGCACTTTACATTTCGTGTACGAAATTTCCCTGTCGCTGAAAGGAGTCCCCAATGCCCCATGAAGGCAGCCTGTTGCAGGCCGCAGTCGTGTTTCTGCTCGCCGCCGTTCTGACCGTTCCCCTGGCCAAGCGCCTGCAACTGGGTGCGGTGATCGGTTATCTGATCGCGGGCGTGATCATTGGCCCTTCCGGCCTGGGCCTGATCGGCAACCCACAGAGCGTGGCGCACATTTCCGAGCTGGGCGTGGTCCTGCTGCTGTTCATCATCGGCCTTGAGCTGTCTCCCAAACGCCTGTGGGTCATGCGCAAATCGGTGTTCGGTGTCGGCCTGGCCCAAGTCCTGCTCACCGGGCTTGTGATTGGCACGGTCGCCCTGCTCGGCTTCGGTCAGCCGCTGAACAGCGCGGTGGTGCTCGGCCTGGGGCTGGCGCTGTCGTCCACGGCGTTCGGTCTGCAAAGCCTGGCCGAGCGCAAAGAGCTCAACGCGCCACACGGTCGTCTGGCATTCGCCATTCTTCTGTTTCAAGACATTGCGGCGATTCCGCTGATCGCGTTGGTTCCAATGCTCGCCGGCGGCACTCATGACGCCTCGTCCAGCGACTCACTGCGCCATGGTCTGCAGGTGCTGGGCGGGATCGCTGTAGTGGTCGTCGGCGGTCGCTATCTGCTGCGCCCGGTGTTTCGTGTCGTCGCCAAGACCAAGCTGCAGGAGGTTTCCACCGCCACCGCGTTGTTGGTCGTGATCGGCACCGCGTGGCTGATGGATCTGGTGGGCGTGTCGATGGCGTTGGGGGCGTTTCTCGCCGGCCTGCTGCTCGCGGACTCGGAATATCGCCACGAACTGGAAGCGCAGATCGAGCCGTTCAAGGGGCTGCTGCTGGGCCTGTTTTTCATCAGCGTCGGCATGGGCGCCAATATCGGCCTGCTGTTCAGCTCGCCGATCACGATATTGGCCCTGACGCTGCTGCTGATCGGCTTGAAGTTGCCGCTGCTGTTCTTCGTCGGGCGCCTGGCTGGCGGTCTTGGCAAACAGAGCGCGTTGCGCCTGGGTCTGGTGCTGGCCGCGGGAGGTGAGTTCGCCTTCGTGGTGTTCAAGATCGGCCGCGATCAGGGCCTGTTCGATGCCAGCCTGTATGACACGCTGGTGCTGACCATCACCCTGTCGATGGCCCTGACCCCGCTGCTGCTGCTGCTGCTGATGTCGCGCTGGCTCAAGTCCAAGCCGGTGACCCGAGAAGTGCCCGCCGAATACAAGGACATCGACTCCGACAACCCGCGCGTGGTCATCGCCGGAATGGGCCGCATGGGGCAGATCGTGGCGCGTATCCTGCGCGCACAAAACATCCCGTTCATCGCCCTGGACACGTCGGTCGAGACCATCGAATTCACCCGCAGCTTTGGCAACGTGCCGGTGTTCTATGGCGACCCGTTGCGTCCGGAGATCCTGCGTGCCGCCAAGGTCGATCAGGCTGAATACTTCGTGATTGCCACCGATGACCCGGACACCAACATCAAGACCGCGGAACTGGTGCGCAAGCTGTACCCGCACCTGAAGATCATCGCTCGCGCACGTAACCGGCAACATGTGCATCGCCTGATGGACCTGGACGCGCAGGCCGTGCGGGAAACGTTCTATTCCAGTCTGGAGATGACCCGACGCACGCTGATCGGCCTGGGCTTGAGCGAAGCGCAGGCGGCGGCGCGGATCGATCGCTTCAAGCGCCACGATGAACAGGTGCTCAATCGCCAGCACCTGATCTACGACGACGCCGCGAAAGTGATGCAAAGCGCACTGGAAGCCCGAACCGAGCTGGCTGAACTGTTCGCGTCCGATCGCACGGACGAGGAAGCCGAAGAGGCTGCCAAGGACTGATCATGTTTCCCGCGATGCTCTCACGTGCTCAAGGAAGCGCGTGACTGCCGGAGCCTTCTCGTAGCGGCGGTGGACCAGCGACAGGTACGAGGTGGGCTGGCAATCGTCGATGCGTCGGTAAAGCACGTTGGGCAGCTTGATATGCTCGACCACTGACTCCGGCACCACTGCAACGCCCTGCCCCAGGCTCACCAGCGCAATGACCGAGACCAGACCGCCGGGCTGCGGCCCGAGGGTTGGGGCAAATCCGCCTCGGGCGGCGACTTCGAGGGTGCCGGAAATCTGCTCGGGCAGGATGAAGGTCTCGTTTTGCAGGTGCACGGCATTGATAGCTTTGAGCTTACACAGCCAGGAGCTGTCCGGCAGCGCCAGGGCAAAGCCTTCGGTCAACAGCTTCACGGCGCTGACCGACTCCGGCAGGTTCATCGGTGAGCGAATGAAGCCTACGTCCAGACGCCCCTCTTCGATCATGCGCGGCAACGCCGGCATCAGGTATTCGGTGATGGTGAAATCGACATCGGGATGGCGCTGGCGGAATTCACCGACCTGACGCTGCAACACGCCGGAAAACACCGCCGACGCCACGTATCCCAACTCGATCTTCCCTGCCTCGCCCCGTCCGGCGCGCTGCACGTTGTACTGTGCGGTTTCAAATTGACGTACTGCCAGTTCCGCTTCGATCTGCAAGGCACGGCCGGCGTCGGTCAGGCGAACTTCCCGCTGTTCCCGCACGAACAACCGCGTGCCCAGCGCGCTTTCGAGATCCTGAATCTGCCGCGTCAGGGTCGGCGGTGCGATGCCCAGTTGCTCGGCGGCGCGGGTGAAGTGCCGGTGCCTGGCGACAGCGAGAAAATAGCGAAAGTGACGAATTTCCATGGTGCGTTACCTGATAGGTAATGAAGTTGCGTTGGGCAGGTAACGAAGCATAAGCCATGCGGCGATATGCTGCGCCTTGTCGAAATGTCTGCAGCAGTCCGGCTCGCGGCGGCAGCGCCCCGGGGAACACCACTACCGGCGCGCCCGGACTGCTATAGAACTGTCGTGACGCCCACCTCACAAAGCCTGGTAGCGATACAACCTTGCGTTAGCCGTTACCTAACACGCCGGAGCCCACGCGATGCCGTCCCCCAGCCCCCGCATGACCTTGCTCACCGCTTCCGGCGCGTGCTCGCTGATCGTGCTCGACACCAACATTGTCGCCGTTACCCTGCCGAGCATTGCCCGGGATCTGGGTGCAGGGTTCGCCGACATCGAATGGGTGGTCAGCGCCTACATGCTGGCGTTCGCCGCGCTGCTGTTGCCCGCGGGCAGCCTGGCGGATCGTTTCGGGCGCAAGAAGATGCTGCTGACGGGGCTGGCGCTGTTCATTCTCGCGTCGCTGGGCTGTGGCGCGGCATCCGACATTATGTTTCTTGATGTCGCCCGGGCCATCAAAGGCGTAGGGGCGGCGCTGCTGCTGACCTCCGCGCTGGCGACCATAGGCCATGTCTTCCACGACGAAGCGGAGCGGGCCAAGGCCTGGGCCTTCTGGGGCGCTTGCATGGGGGTGGCCATGACCGCCGCACCCACCGTTGGCGGCCTGATCGCCGAACTGGTCGGCTGGCGCTGGATTTTTTACCTCAATCTGCCGGTGGGCCTGATGCTGCTGGCGATGGTCACGCGCCACATCAGCGAATCGCGCAATGAACAGTCGGCGCGTCTGGATCCGCTGGGCAGCCTGTTTTTCAGCGCCAGCCTGTCGAGCCTGATATGGGGCCTGATAGAAGCCAACCGCATCGGCTGGGACAACCCGTTGACCTTCGCCAGACTAACGGGCGGTGGGTTGCTGCTGGGGCTGTTCGTGGTCGCCGAGCGGTTGCAGCGTCGGCCGATGGTGGATATGCGCCTGTTCAAACACGCTCGCTTCATCGGTGCGCTGCTGGGGATATTCGCCTATGCCGGTTGCGCTCAGGTGATGATGACGCTGTTGCCGTTCTATCTACAGAACGGTCTGGGCTTCACCGCGATCGGCTCGGGGCTGGGTATGCTGCCGTTCGCCATCACCATGCTGCTGTGTCCGCGTCTCGGGCCGCGGCTGTCGCGCAGGCTGTCGCCAGCCGCGATGATGGCGCTGGGGCTGACGCTGGTGAGCTTGGGTAATCTGCTGTGTGCCTGGGCGACGTCCATGGGCGGCTATCCGACCTTTGCCCTGGCCATGGCGATCACGGGCGCCGGTGCCGGGCTGCTCAACGGCGATACGCAAAAGAACATCATGGCCTGCGTGCCTCGTGAACGCACCGGCATGGCGTCGGGGATGAGCACCACCATGCGCTTCAGCGCGATCATGCTCGCGGTCGGGGTTTACGGCGCGCTGCTCGCCAGTCACACATTGAACGCGCTGGACCTGAACCTGCGAAGCGTCGCCCCGGAGTGGCTCGATCAGGCGCAATACATCGCCTCGCGAGTGGTGGCCGGTGACATGAGCGCTGCCCTGCAATCGCTGGACGCCAGCGCTCGAGTCGTGGTCGAGCCGCTGGCGCAGCAGGCGTTCGTGACAGGATTCGCGTCGGTGCTGTGGGTAGCGGGTCTGGTTGGTCTGTTCGCAGCGCTGCTGGTGGGTACGTTGATGCGCAAGCCGATTCCGGCACTGCAGCTCAAGACAGCCTGAGCGCCGGCCCAAACCCTTCCTATCGCGCCGCCAGTTGCCACACCCGCGCCAGATCCCGTGCCCGATCGTGCAGCAAGGTCGCGGCATTGTCACAGGCCTGCTCCAGGGTCATCGGCCCGCTGGTCAAGGCGAATGCAGCGCTGATGCCATGCGCGTAGAGATCGGCATAGCCGTCACCCAGGGTCCCGGCCAGCACGATGACCGGCACGTGCCGGCGCTGAGCGAGCTTCGCCACGCCAAAGGGCGTCTTGCCGCGCAACGTCTGGGCATCGAACCGCCCTTCCCCGGTGATCACCAGGTCGGCGTGCTCCAGTGCTTCAGCCAGCCCGGTCAGGTCCCCGACGACATCGACGCCAGGACGAAACGATGCATTGAGGTAGGCCTTGGCAGCGAAACCCATGCCACCTGCTGCGCCACTGCCTGGATGTTCACTTTCATCCTTGCCCAGTACCTGGGCAGACTGCTCGGCGAAATGCCCCAATGCTGCATCCAGCGCCAGCACTTGCTCGGCAGACGCGCCCTTTTGCGGGCCGAAGATATGCGAAGCCCCGTTGGGCCCGCACAGCGGATTATTGACATCTGCCGCGACTTCGAACTGCACATCCTTCAAGCGCGGGTCCAGTGATCCCAGTTCGATGCGCGCCAGCTTGCGCAAGGCCAGGCCGCCGGGGGGCAGGGGTTGATCGTCAGCATCGAGAAAACGCGCGCCCAACGCCGTGAGCATCCCGGTGCCGGCATCATTGGTGGCGCTGCCACCGATGGCGAGGATCACTCGTTGCGCGCCGGCATCCAGGGCAGCGGCGATCAACTGGCCGGTGCCGTATGTAGTGGTGACGGTGGCGTCGCGCTGGGCCAGGGTCAGCATCTGCAACCCGCTGGCCATGGCCATTTCGATGATCGCGGTGCGGGTGTCGGCCAGCCAGCCCCATTGCGCCTGGATCGGCTGCCCCAGCGGGCCGCTGACATCGGTGGTCATCCACTGCCCGCCACACGCCGCCAGCACTGCTTCGATGGTACCCTCGCCGCCGTCGGCCATCGGGCATTCGACCAACTGCGCGTCGGGCCAGACCTCGCGCAGGCCGCTGGCGACCGCCTGGGCCACACCTTGCGCGCTGAGGCTGTCCTTGAACGAATCCGGGGCGATGACGATTTTCATGTTGTTCTCCTTGTCGATGGTCGCGATCTTCTCACGACTGCCGGGATTTTCCGCCTGACCTTCGCACAATGCTGCAGACGCCAGCATTGGTCATCCGAACAAAAAATGCCGGAACGTCGACGATCGGCCGGTTGTTTTCTATACCGTCTTAAGCGTCACCGATGACCAGCCACAGGCTCTGGCGAATATGACGCTATATAGCCACTACTTTCTTGAGAACTCTGGCGATGCCTGGTGACAGCGCTGCTGCAACCGTGCCTGTCCTTCGCCAGTACCGTGACCCGGCTCATGCGCAAGGAGGAGGTGTTCGTGCGCTGGGGCGGCGAGGAATTTCTGCTGGTGTTCCCCGGCACCGATGTGCACCAGGCCCAGGCCTTCCTCAAATACCTGCGCGATGCCCTGGTTCATGCGGCTGGAGAATCAAATCTGCCGTTTCTAATCGATTTCAGTGCAGGGCTGGCGCAAACCTCGGCCATGAATAGCCGGGAGGATTTCGAAGCCCTGCTGCGCTCGGTGGACAAGGCGCTGTACCGCGCCAAACGGCTGCGCGGGCGGGTCAAGGTGGTTGAGCCGATGGATTTGTAGCGTGTTGTGTCGCTTGGGAACGACGCCGAAAGTCGCAGTTCGGCCTGCTACCGTAAGTAGGCCGGACTGCGACTTTCGGCGTCGTTGTCATCACCCTCCGGGATAGCTCCAGGCCTTACTGAGATCGCGGCACCATCTGCATCCCCAGATACAACTTCAGCAGATCATCAGTCCGATACGGATCACAGCCGCTGACCTCGGCAATCTTCTCCAGCCGATAACGCAAGCTGTTGCGATGTATCCCGAGGGCATCGGCGCAGGCCTGGCTTTCACCGCTGTAGTCGAACCACGCGCGCAGGGTGTCAAGCAGCTGGCCGTTACCCTGCAGGCGCATCACCGGTTCGGCCACGCCCTCGGCCAGCCAGTCGTGGCGATTGCGCCAGAACAGCACCTCCAGACGATGACTCGCCAGGCGCAGCAAACGCTGTTGCGGCTGGATGTGGCGAGCGTAATCGAGCAGATCCCGCGCTGCTGAGCAGGCCTCGCGCAACGAGGCCAGGTCCGAGGAAGGCTCGACCGTCGCCATGCGCGACGCCGGCCAGCCTTGCTCATCGAACTGCTCCAGCAGCAAGGCATCGTCGCGCTCCTTGCCAGCGGCGCGGCACCAGTAGACCAGACTCGGCTCGCACGACACGCACCAGCTATTGGCATAGCGTCCGTTGAGCCACGCGGCAATGTGCCCGGCGTAATCAGCGTCGGCTGGAAGCTCGATCAACACCGCCTGCCGCGGCAACTGCGGCTGCAACCCCAGCTGCTCGGCCTCATCGAGCAAATGCCCGACGCTGTCACCCAGCAACAGACGCGACAGCAGATCCTCACTGCGCTGATGCCGCCACTGCTGGTCGGCCTGCTGCCTGCGATGCTCCATCAGCATTTCGGCGGTCATCTTCACCAGCTCCGCATACACCCTGACCTGATCCGGCTCGCCCGTGATGCCCAGGACCCCGACCAGTTTGCGATCCAGCATCAACGGCAGATTCACCCCAGGTCGCACGCCATCGAGCTGCTTGGCGGTATGCGAATCGATCTCCACGACGCGACTGTTGGCCAGCACCAGTTGCGCCCCCTCATGCCGGGTATAGAGACGCTCTGCCTCGCCGCTGCCAATGATGATGCCCAGGTAATCCATCACATTGACGTTGCACGGCAGAATCGCCATCGCCCGATCGACGATGTCTTGGGCCAGCGCGTGATCAAGGGCAAACATGGGGCATGTCCGGTGAGCGAAGCGGTTGAAGGTTCATACACATCACGAATTGTTTTTATGGGTGGTGGGAGTCTGCCTGATTTTCGCCGCCAGTTCCTGCATGACAATCGGCAGACACGGATACCCAAGGCGCCAGCGGCATGGCACAGTGCCCTGCGTCCCCTGAAGAATGCCGAGAGAAAGCGCACTTGCCCCTACACCGCCTCGCCCTGCTCCTGCCCTTCCTGACGTGCAAGCCTGCGCCTCCAGTGATGTGCCGCTGGGGCAGACGAGTTTTGCCGAGTATCGCCAGCAGACCCTTGCCTGGATGCAGCAGAACCGCGCCTTTCAGACCGATGACCACGCCGCCGAGCTTGAGTGGAATGCGCCCCATGAGTGGCGTCCCGCTGGCGTACCCAAGCGCGGGATTTTGCTGGTGCACGGGCTAGAGGATTCGCCGTGGTCGTTCAACGATGTCGGGCAGAAGCTGGCGGATGAGGGGTTTCTGGTGCGCACGGTGCTGCTGCCCGGCCATGGCAGCAAGCCCGCGGACATGCTCGCTGTCACGCTCAAACAGTGGCAACAAGTGGTGCGCGAGCAGACCCGGGTGTTGCAACGCGAGGTGCCGACGGTGTATCTGGTCGGCTTCTCGACCGGAGCCAATCTGGTACTGGACTACGCCTATGAACATCCAGAAATCGCCGGATTGGTGCTGTTTTCTCCAGCCTTTCGTCCGTCCAACACCTACGCTTGGGTGACACAGTACATCGGCTGGTTTCGACCGTGGCTGGCCAAACCCGAGGATGGCGTGCGTCCGATGCAGACGCCGGTGCGCTATCTCAATGTGCCCACCAACGGCTTTGCCCAGTTCTATCGCAGCGCGCTGTCGGCGCAGAGCCATATCAACGACCGGCCCTATGGCAAGCCGGTATTCGTCGCCATCACCCAGCATGACTCGGTGCTCGATACCGCCTATGTATTGGAAAATTTCAATACACGTTTCAGCCATCCGGACAGCCGCCTGATCTGGTACGGCGACGAACCGGCGCCGGCCGCCAAGACGTCGCGGGTGCTGGTGCGCAACGACTACCTGCCGGAATACCGCATCGCCCAGTTCTCCCACATGGGCCTGATGTTCTCGCCCAATAACCGCCTGTATGGCAGGGACGGCAACCAGCGCATTTGCTGGAACGGCCAAACAGCGGAAGACATGCACAAGTGCCTGAGTGGCGAGCCGGTGTGGTATTCGGACTGGGGGCACCGCGAGCCAGGCAAGGTGTTCGCGCGGCTGACGTTCAATCCGTATTTCGATTGGCAGATGGGGGTGATGGTGGGGGTTTTGCGCACGCCGCAGTGACCTGCGAAGACACGCTCACTCCACGGGCGCCAGCCGCTCGCGACTGTTGCTCAAATGCGTCCACATCGCCGCCCTCGCCGCGTCCGGGTCCTGGCGTCGGATCGCGGCGAGAATCGCTTCGTGCTCCAGATTCGCCAGATAGGCGTGATGGGTCAGGCTCGCACCCGCCCTTTCAGCCGAAGCGATGCGGCTTCGGGGAATCACTGCGTTGCCCAGGTTGTGCAGAATCTCGAAAAAATACGGATTGCCGGTCGCCTCGGCGATCAGCAGATGGAAGCGCCGGTCGGCCTCTACGCAGCTGTCTTCCTTGGCCAGCAGGTCTTGGTAATCATCAAGCGCGACACGCATCGCCGCCAGTTGCGCCGGGGTGCGTCGCTGTGCCGCCAGGGCCACGGCCTGGATTTCGAGGCCCATGCGCAGTTCGATGATGTGGCGCACGCTGAAGGCTGTCTCGACATTCAGGTGCAGGCCGCTGTGTTCCGAGCGTTGCAACACGAATGTGCCCTTGCCCTGATGGGTCTCCACCAGCCCGGACGCCTGCAACTTGGAAATCGCCTCACGCACCACCGTGCGGCTTACCCCGTGTTGACGGACGATTTCGCTTTCCGAAGGCAGCTTCTCACCGGGCGCGATGGACCCCATGAGAATCCGTTGGCTCAGGTCGGTGACCAGATCGGTCGCCAGGTTGTGCTGTCGGCGCTTGGGGATCGTAGGAGTAGGCGTTTGCATGGGCGGGTTGTCCGAACAGTTGCGTTGAAATGACCGGACCTTGACCCAGCCACACTTGTATTTTTTTGCAGAGACAATGCAGGACAAGCTCGCCTGGCTGAATTAAACCGGCCTTGGTGCCTGCCCGAAACCCGCGTAAAGCCAGAATACGCAGGTCTCGGCAGCACTCATCCAACTTGTCAGACAAGCTAGAGTACTGCGCTGAAATAATTCCCACAACCCCTGTAAAACCGCTTGCGGAGATCCTCCTTACTTGTATGATGACTAACAACAAGGCGCACACACCTTGTTACATGGATAAGCGACAACCCGCATAAAAATAATCAGTGGGAGTTAATCAGAGTGAACACACCCTCTTCACGAGTGGATGACGCGACCGACTCCGTCTTGCAGTCGGCGGTTTCCAAAGTCAAACGTCATATCCTGCCGCTATTCGTCGTCATGTTCATCGTCAACTACATCGACCGGGTCAACATCGGCTTCGTACGGAGTCACATGGAACATGACCTGGGCATCGGCGCTGCCGCCTACGGCTTTGGCGCTGGCCTGTTCTTCATTGCTTATGCGCTGTTCGAAGTACCCTCCAACATCCTCCTGCAGAAAGTCGGCGCGCGCATCTGGCTGACCCGGATCATGCTGACCTGGGGCTTGGTGGCGGCTGGCATGGCGTTCATCCAGACCGAAACCCACTTCTATATCCTGCGTTTTTTGCTGGGTGTGGCCGAAGCCGGTTTCTTTCCGGGCGTGATCTATTACTTCACCCGCTGGTTGCCAGGGGTCGAACGCGGCAAGGCCATTGCCATCTTTCTCAGCGGTTCGGCCTTTGCTTCGCTGATCTGCGGCCCCCTCTCCGGCATGCTCCTGCAAATCGAAGGGCTGGGGTTGCACGGCTGGCAGTGGATGTACCTCATCGAAGGCATGCTCTCGGTGGGCCTGTGCTTCTTCGTCTGGTTCTGGCTGGACTCCAAACCCCATGACGCCAAGTGGCTGACTGCGGCCGAGAAGGACGCGCTGGTCAACACCATCGACGCCGAACAGCGCGCCCGTGAAGCGGCGAACCCGGTGAAACTGTCCACTGGCAAGCTGCTCAAGGACCCGCAGATCATCCTGTTCTGCGTGATGTACTTCTTCATCCAGCTGACGATCTACGCCGCGACTTTCTGGCTGCCGAGCATCATCAAGAAGATGGGCGATCTGAGCGACTTCCAGGTCGGCCTGTACAACTCGATCCCGTGGTTCATCGCCATTGTCTGCATGTACGGCTTCGCCGCGCTGTCGGCCAAGTGGAAGCATCAGCAAGCCTGGGTGGCTGCGGCGCTGTTGATCGCCGCCGCGGGAATGTTCATGTCCACCACCGGTGGCCCGGTGTTCGCGTTCGTCGCCATCTGTTTCGCAGCGATGGGTTTCAAATCGGCTTCATCGCTGTTCTGGCCGATTCCCCAAGGCTATCTGGATGCGCGCATCGCAGCAGGGGTGATCGCCCTGATCAACTCGGTGGGCAACCTCGGCGGCTTCGTCGCGCCGACCACCTTCGGCATTCTCGAACAGCAGACCGGCTCGATTCAGGGCGGTCTGTACGGTTTGACCGCGACCTCGATCATCGCCGCGATTCTGGTCTTCACCGTGCGCACCACGCCAAAGCCTGGGGCCATGCCGGTGTCGGAGGTCGACGCCACGCCCAGCCATTCCTGATGCCCTTTGACCTGAAAGCCTGAAACCCGTTTTCACAGCGCCGTGCCAGGCGCCACGCAAACCCAAGGATTTAGCCATGACCACACAGAATTCCAGCAGCACTCCCGTCATCACCGAGATGCAAGTCATCCCGGTCGCAGGCCATGACGACATGCTGCTCAACCTGAGCGGGGCGCACGGCCCGTACTTCACCCGCAATATCGTGATCCTCAGGGACAACGCTGGCCACACGGGTGTCGGCGAAATCCCCGGTGGCGAGAAGATTCGTCAAACCCTGGAAGATGCACGCTCGCTGGTGGTCGGCAGCACCATCGGCCACCACCAGAAGATCCTCAACGACGTGCGCCGCACCTTCGCCGAGCGTGATTCGGGCGGTCGCGGCCTGCAGACATTCGACCTGCGCATCACTATTCATGCGGTCACCGGCATCGAAGCCGCCGTGCTCGATCTGCTCGGTCAGCATTTGCAAGTGCCGGTCGCGGCCCTACTCGGCGAAGGGCAGCAGCGCGACGAAGTGAAGATGCTCGGTTACCTGTTTTACGTCGGCGATCAGAAGAAAACCAACCTGCCGTACCGCACCGAAAATGATGCCGACAACCAGTGGTTCCGCGTGCGTCACGAAGAAGCCCTGAGCCCGGAAGCCGTGGTGCGTCTGGCCGAAGCGGCGTTCGCGCAATACGGTTTCGAAGACTTCAAGCTCAAGGGCGGCGTGCTCAGCGGCGATGCCGAAATCGAAGCGGTCACCGCGTTGGCCGAACGTTTCCCGAAGGCGCGCATCACCCTGGACCCCAACGGCGCCTGGTCGCTGAAAGAAGCGATCCGCCTGTGCCGTGATCAGCACAAGGTTTTGGCTTACGCCGAAGACCCCTGTGGCGCGGAAAATGGTTACTCGGGCCGCGAAGTCATGGCTGAATTCCGCCGCGCGACCGGGCTGCGCACGGCGACCAATATGATCGCCACCGACTGGCGTGAAATGGGCCACGCGATCCAGCTGCAATCGGTGGATATCCCGCTGGCCGATCCGCACTTCTGGACCATGCAAGGGTCGGTGCGGGTCGCGCAGATGTGCAATGAGTGGGGCCTGACCTGGGGCTCACATTCCAACAACCACTTCGACATCTCGCTGGCGATGTTCACGCATGCCGCAGCGGCCGCGCCGGGCAACATCACCGCGATCGACACCCACTGGATCTGGCAGGACGGCCAGCGCCTGACCAAAGCGCCGCTGCAAATCGTCGGCGGCAATGTGCAGGTTCCGAAGAAGCCGGGCCTGGGTGTCGAGATCGACATGGACCAGGTGGCCAAGGCGCACGAACTGTACAAAGGCATGGGCCTGGGTGCCCGTGACGACAGCGTAGCGATGCAGTTCCTGGTGCCGAACTGGACCTTCAACAACAAGCAGCCCTGCCTGGTTCGCTGACGAGCCCTGGGCGCTGGAGAGCCTCGTCCGATAAGCCTGCTGGAAACCGATCCACGTTAACTGCCATATGGCGACCGGCGCGTAACCCCTTGCGCGCCGTTTTTCTTCACCCGTCTTCCTGATCACCGCATGCTATGGTTTGTCCATCTCGCTGCCGTGAAGCCCCCTCATGCCCCATCTCACCCAGACCCACCCTCGCCTCACCGTCGCCACCGCTTTGGGCTTCATGGCGGGCATCGCCTCTGCCTTCATCGCGCCAGACATCACCGTTATCAGCAAATGCCTGATCGGCTGGAACGTCGCCGGCTGGATTTACATGGCGATGATCATGCAGCGCACGTTCAAGTCCAGTGCCGAAGACGTCAGGCGCGTGGCTGAAATCGAGGACGAGAATGCCGGACTGGTCCTGGTGGTCGTGTGCGTCGCGGCCATCGCCAGCCTTGCGGCGATCGTCCTGGAACTGGCTGGCATCAAGGACATGAGTGCCAGCGAAAAGGCGCTGCATTACGCTTTCACCGGCTTCACCATCGTCGGCTCCTGGCTCTTGATCGGCGTTGTGTTCAGCCTGCATTACGCGCGCCTTTTCTACACCTGGAAAGGCAAAGACGCACCCCTGCGTTTTGCTGAAGGCGAGGAGAATCCCGATTACTGGGATTTCCTGTACTTCTCCTTCACCATCAGCGTCGCGGTGCAGACGTCCGATGTCGGGGTCGCTACTCGGGATTTGCGCAAGGTCGTGCTGGCGCAGTCGCTGATCGGCTTTCTGTTCAATACCTCGATATTGGGATTCTCGATCAATATCGCAGCGGGCTTGTTTAACTGAAAAGCCGTGGTCGTCGCTGTTCGTTCTGCGGCGACCACCGGGTTCCACTCAAGATGCGTCGGGCGTACTGTTAACGCCATCCACCGTGCTCCTTTGAACGAGGCCTAACCGAATGACTCAGGGTTCTGCGCTGAGAATTGCCGTACTCGATGACTGGCAGTCCGTTGCCCAGGATGTGGCGGACTGGACTGTCCTCGAGCCGATTGGCAACGTCAGCTTCCTGCATGACTACCCCGCTGACACCGCGACGATGATCGCTCGCCTGAAAGACTTCAACGTGATCTGCGTGATGCGTGAACGCACGATCTTCGACGACGCCCTGCTCAGCCAACTGCCCAACCTCAAGTTGCTGGTGACCGGCGGCATGCGCAATGCCGCCCTGGATCTCAAGGCTGCTGCGCGTTTGGGCATTACCGTGGTCGGCACCGAAAGCTACAAATATGCCGCGCCCGAGCTGACCTGGGCGCTGATCATGGGCGTCACGCGCAACATCGTCGACGAAGCCAATTCTCTGCGCGCCGGCAACTGGCAGGTCGGGATCGGCAGCGATCTGTATGGCAGGACGCTGGGCATCGTCGGCCTGGGCAGCATAGGCCAGAAGGTCGCCCGCTATGCCCAGGCCTTCGACATGAAGGTCATCGCCTGGAGCGAAAACCTCACCGCCGAACGCGCTGCTGAACATGGCGTGACCTATGTCAGCAAGCAGACACTGTTCGAACAGTCGGACATCGTCTCGATCAATCTGGTGCTCAGCGAGCGCACTCGCGGGTTGGTGGACGCCGATTCGCTGAACCGGATGAAGCCGACGGCGTATCTGGTCAACACTGCCCGCGGTCCAATCGTCGATGAAGGTGCGCTGGTCGATGTGCTCAAGCAGAAAAGGATCGCCGGTGCAGCACTTGACGTGTACAGCGTCGAGCCGTTGCCCGCCGATCATCCGTTCCGCAGCCTGCCGAATCTGCTGGCGACGCCCCATGTGGGCTATGTCACGGAGAACAACTACAGGATGTTCTTCAGTCAGATGATCGAGGATATTCAGGCTTGGCACGCGGGTGCGCCAATTCGAGTGTTTGCCTGATGACCGCGCCCCTTTCCCGACTCCCGTCCGACCCGCGCTCCGCGCTGCTGGTCATCGACATGCAATACGACTTCATGCCCGGCGGTGCGCTGGCGGTGACCGAAGGCGATGCGCTGGTGCCTGTGATCAATCGCCTCGGCGCGCAGTTTCGTAACGTGGTGATCACCCAGGACTGGCACCCCGCCGAGCATATTTCCTTCGCGTCAAGCCACGCCGGACGTGATCCATTCGACAGCATCATCCTGCCCTACGGCCCACAGACGCTATGGCCGGACCACTGCATTCAGGGCACCCATGGCGCGCAGTTGCATGGCGATCTGCATGTTCCTCATGCGCAATTGATTCTGCGCAAGGGTTGCAATGCCGGGATCGACAGCTACTCGGCGTTCGTCGAGGCTGACCGCACGACCCACACCGGCCTGTCGGGTTATCTGAAGGAGCGTGGTATCGACAGCGTATTCGTGGTCGGTCTGGCGCTGGATTTCTGCGTGGCCTGGTCGGCGCTGGATGCACGGGCGGCAGGCTTCAATACCTGGGTGATCGCCGATGCGTGCAAGGCGATCGATATGGGTGGGTCGCTGGAAAAGGCATGGACGGATTTTCAGGCGGCGGGTGTGGTGCGGATCGACAGCGCTGAACTGACGGTCTGAACGCCGTATATCTGCCGTCTTCACGCGATAGCCCTGTCAGCGAAAACCTGTGGGAGTGAGCTTGCTCACTCCCACAGTTGACCTGCAAGTCGGCGTTAGTCCTGCCCCAACGCAAATCGCTTCAACCCTTCCCCCGCCATCCGATACCGCACCCACTCATCCTGCGGCTCGGCGCCGATCGACTTGTAGAAATCGATCGCCGGCTGGTTCCAGTCCAGCACGCTCCACTCGAACCGCCCGCAACCGGTGTCGTGGGCGATTTTCGCCAAGTGGCGCAGCAGCTGTTTGCCCGCGCCGATACCACGCTGGCTGGCCGAGACGAACAGGTCTTCCAGATACAGGCCTTTGCGGCCCTGCCAGGTTGAATAACTGAGGAAATACACGGCAAAGCCAATGGGCTGATCGTCCAGCAGGCAGATCAGCGCCTTGGCCGGTGACGCCTCGTCGAACAGGCTGCGCTCGATGTCGGCGACGCTGGCCTTGACCTCATGCTCGGCTTTTTCATAGATCGCAAGCTCGGTAATGAAGCCCAGTATCACAGCGGCATCGGCGCGGGTGGCGTCACGGATTTGAAGGGTCACGGCGGGGTCTCCCAGGGCAGTGAAAAGGCGCTCGCGCGTAGGCGAACGACGGGAACCGGATTGTGTCTCAACCATCAGCACGGCGCAGCAGACAAGAGCAAAAAACCTGACCGTCCAACCCAGAAAAGCCAAAGGAAAACCATGGACACTGAAAAAGACGGCAAGACCCCAGGCCTGACGGCCGAGGAAGAACGTGACATCGATGAGAATCAACCACCCCGTGCCGCCGTGCTGCACGAGACGATCCGCATGCAGGGCGATCAGGAACTGGAACGCAATGTCGCTGCGCTGTTCTGGTCGGCATTGGCTGCGGGGCTGACCATGGGCCTGTCGCTGATGGCGATGGGTCTGCTCAACTCCCGGCTGCCCGACGGCGAGGCATTCAAGGTGATCGCCAGCGTCGGCTACAGCGCGGGCTTTCTGGCGGTGATTCTGGCGCGCCAGCAACTGTTTACCGAAAACACCCTGACGGCGGTGCTGCCGGTGATGAGCAAACCGACCCTGAACAACTTCGTACGGCTTCTGCGACTGTGGACCGTGGTGCTGGTAGGCAATCTGTGCGGCACGCTGCTGGTGGCCTACGTCATGCTGCATTTACCGATCTTCGACACCAAGACCGACGAGGCCTTTCTCGAAATCGGGCGCAAGGTCATGGAAAACGGCACCAGCCAGATGTTTGCCAAGGGCATCGTGTCTGGCTGGATGATCGCGACCATGGTGTGGATGATCCCGTCCATGGAAAACGCCAAGATGTGGATCATTCTGATGATCACCTACCTGATGGCGCTGGGGGACTTCACCCACATCGTGGTCGGCTCGGCGGAGGTGTCGTATCTGGTGTTCGCCGGCGAGCTGTCGTGGAGCGAGTTCTGGCTGCGGTTCGCCGGGCCGACCCTGGCCGGCAACATCATCGGCGGCAGCTTTATCTTCGCGCTGATCAGCCATGCGCAGATTCGCAGTGAGAGCAGCGCGCCGAAGAAAGATGACACGCAGAAAAAAGATGGAGCGAAGAAAGGACCGCAGGCTGACAAGGATCGCGATATGGAATCCAAGCGCGCCTGAACCCTCGTAGGTCAGGTATCTGCCCCTAAAGCAAGGCGCCCTGACCTTCTTAAATTATTTTTAAGAAATACCCTCCACGTTTAAAGGCAAAATACAGCCTTCAGTCACCACGTGGTTCAGGCAATCCAATGACCCGAATTCTGACAATCGAAGACGATGCCGTCACAGCCAAGGAAATCGTCGCCGAATTAAGCAGCCATGGCCTGCATGTGGACTGGGTCGACAATGGTCGCGAAGGTCTGGTGCGTGCCGTCAGCGGCGATTACGACCTCATTACCCTGGATCGCATGTTGCCCGAGGTCGATGGTCTGGCGATTGTCACCACCATGCGTGCCTTGGGAATCGCCACCCCGATTTTGATGATCAGCGCCCTGTCCGACGTCGACGAACGCGTTCGCGGCCTGCGTGCCGGGGGCGATGACTACCTCTCCAAGCCCTTCGCCTCCGACGAAATGGCCGCCCGGGTCGAGGTCTTGCTGCGCCGCAGCAACCCGGTCACCCAGGCCGAAACCATGCTCAAGGTCGCCGATCTGGAACTGAACCTGATCACCCGCGAGGCCACCCGCGCCGGTCAACCGTTGAACCTGCTGCCCACCGAATACAAGCTGCTGGAATTCTTGATGCGCAACAGCGGCCAGATCATCACCCGCATGATGATCTTCGAGGAAGTCTGGGGTTACCACTTCGACCCCGGCACCAACCTCATCGACGTGCACATCGGTCGCTTGCGCAAGAAAATCGATCCCCCTACCCTGACGCCGCTGATACGTACCGTTCGAGGCTCAGGTTATGTCATTGCCGAACCCGTCTAAGGGCTGGCGCTCCTCCAGCAGCCGTCTGCTGGCGCTTTACAGTTTCCTGTTCGTGGCCTGGAGCAGCATCCTCATGGGGGTGCTGTACTGGGAAGTCACCAGCTACCTCAACACCCTCGCCCGCCATTCGCTGATGCAGCGCCAGCAGCTGTTTTCGCGCTTCCAGGGCGCACAGCTGGACGATGCCTTGCGCACCAGCGACAAGTTCGATATCCGCACCGTTGACGCCTACGGTCTGTTCGACAACGACCTGAAACCGATCAGCGGGCCGGTTCACGAAATTCCGGACGGCCTCAAGCTGACCGGCGAAATCCAGGAACTGGACACCTGCATTGACTCCGACGACCCCGATCTGCCCCGCGCCAGCTGCGATGCGGTGGCGATCCATACCCTCGATAACCGCTGGCTGATCCTGGTGCGCGACAACGGTTCGCTGTTTGCCGTGACCACCCTGATACTGCGCGCCTTGTTGTGGGGAGTCTCGTTGACCATCATCCCTGGCGCCGCGGGCTGGCATCTGCTGCGACGCCGGCCGCTCAAACGCATCGGCGCGATTCAGGCCAGCGCCGAGGCCATCGTCACCGGCGATCTGACCCGACGCTTGCCGGTCTCCGATCGCCGCGATGAGCTGGACATGCTCGCCGATATCGTCAACGCCATGCTTGACCGCATCGAGCGGCTGATGAACGAAGTCAAGGGCGTCTGCGACAACATCGCCCACGACCTGCGCACCCCGCTGACCCGCCTGCGCGCGCAGCTTTATCGTATTCAGCAACAGTCCCCGGAAGACTCACCCCAAGGCGAACAGATGGCGCAGGTGATCGCCGATGCCGATACCTTGATGGCGCGTTTCCGTGGTCTGCTACGGATTTCCGAACTGGAAGATCATCAGCGCCGCTCAGCGTTCGGCCAGCTCGATCCATTGCCGCTGCTGCAGGAGCTGCACGATTTTTACCTGCCCCTGGCCGAAGAAGGCGGCGTTTCGCTGCAGCTGAAAATTGCCGAGAACCTGCCGCGGTTGGTGGGCGACCGCGCCCTGTTATTCGAAGCGCTGTCGAACCTGCTGAGCAATTCGATCAAATTCACCCCAGCGGGCGGCCAGGTCCTGATGATCGCCCGCGCCGAAGGCGACACCACCTTCATCGAAGTCCAGGACACCGGCCCCGGCATCCCCGACGCCGAGCGTCAAGCCGTATTCAAACGCTTCTACCGCAGCGAAACCGGCAACCAGCAGAGCGGCTTCGGTCTGGGACTGTCCATCGTCGCGGCGATCGTCAACCTGCACGGCTTCAAATTGCGCATCGGCAGCAGCCCTTCCGGGGGCGCGAGCCTGGTGCTGGAGTGTCGACAGGTATTGGCGTTGGGGTGAAGCCACAAAGCGTCCTGGGCAAGCTCGTTCTGACGAATCGATCGTTCCCACGCTCGGCGTGACCGATGCTCCACGTCAATGGACGCAGAGCGTCCCCGGAGGCATTCCCACGCAGAGCATGGGAACGATCAATCTCAGCTACGCCACCGCTGGCAAGCCGGACCGCTACAGGGCACGGTAGGCAGGACGCCGGAGAACGCGACTTGGGTGCGCAATCGAATCACCCCGGCATGCAGTTGAAATCCTTGCTATGCCCAATCTGATGCCCATGAGCATCCTCGAGCTTCAGCCGATACTCCTCACCCAGACTCGACTCGACCAGCGTGTAACGCTCGCCCGCCTTGAACTGGCTGAAGCTGATGCCGGTCTCGCAGTTCATCTGGCCATCGTCGCCCCCACGCTCGACGATCAGGTCCACATCAAGCTTGTGCGCCCCCGGCTTCACATCGAAATAACGCCCGTCATTCAGACGCTTGCCATCCACATCCTCTGCCATCAACACCCCGGATGGCTCCTCCTGCAAACCAATCCATGCCTTGCTCGAATCAGCCTTGGGCATCGGACCGGCACAGGCAGAAAGAACCGCCACCAGCCCCAACATGGGCACGAGTAACACTGATTTTGCGTTCATGACATATACCTTCGACAGTTGAAAAAGTCCCTGTAGCGCAGGGTGAATTTCGATGGAAGAAGGCTGCGCGCCCGTCGCATGAACAACAAATGAACCCCCCATGAAAGCTCCTTGTGCACCGGACTAACGATTTGTTCATCCGGCCGAAAGCTGCCTGTTAGGTACTTGCCCCAAGACTGCGCAGATTCGAAATGGGAGGTTTCCGGCATGCTCGGGCTGGTCAGGACTGCATTGCTCAAGCCGTACACGTTCATCGTGTTGGCGATATTCATCTGTATTGTCGGGCCGATGGCGGCCGTCAAGACACCCACTGACGTGTTTCCCGACATCGGCATTCCGGTGGTCGCGGTGGTCTGGCAGTACGCTGGCCTGTCTCCGGATGCGATGGCCGGTCGGGTGATCTACACCTACGAGCGCTCGCTCAGCACCACGGTCAATGACATCGAGCACATCGAATCGCAGTCGTTGCCGGGCATGGGGATCGTCAAGATCTTCTTCCAGCCGGGAGTGGACATCCGCACCGCCAACGCCCAGGTGACGGCAGTTTCACAAACCGTGCTCAAGCAGATGCCAGCCGGTATCACTCCGCCGCTGATCCTCAACTACAGCGCTTCGACGGTGCCGATCCTGCAAATGGCGTTCTCCAGCCCGAGCCTCTCGGAAGCGCGGATTCGCGACCTGGTGCAGAACAGCATTCGTCTGCCGCTCAGCGCCGTGCCGGGCCTGGCGATGCCGACGCCAATGGGCGGCAAGCAGCGGCAGATCACCCTTGACCTCGATCCCCAGGCGCTGGCCGCCAAAGGCCTTTCCGCTCAGGACGTTGGCAACGCGCTGGCCACAGGCAATCAGATCATCCCGGTGGGCACGGCGAAGATGGGCACGGACGAATACACCGTGCTGCTCAACAACAGCCCGCAAGCCATCGACGAGCTCAACGACCTGCCGATCAAGACCATCGACGGCGCCCTGATCACCATCGGCCAAGTGGCGCACGTGCGTGACGGCTCGCCGCCGCAGACCAACATCGTGCGCGTCGATGGCCGCCGCGCGGTGCTGATGCCAGCGTTGAAGAACGGCAATATTTCGACCCTGTCGATCGTCGACGACATCCGCAACATGCTGCCGCTGATCAACGAAACGCTGCCGCCGGAGCTTAAAACCTCGTTACTCGGTGATGCCTCGGTGTTCGTCAAGGAATCGGTCGGCAGCGTGGCGCGGGAAGGCATCATCGCCGCCTTGCTGACCAGCGTGATGATTCTGCTGTTTCTCGGCAGTTGGCGTTCGACCGTGATCATCGCCGCCTCGATACCGCTGGCCGTGTTGTCGGCCATCGCCCTGCTCTCCATCAGTGGCCAGACACTCAACGTCATGACCCTCGGCGGGCTGGCGCTGGCGGTGGGGATTCTGGTGGACGACGCCACGGTCACCATCGAGAACATCAACTGGCACCTGGAGCAAGGCAAGGCGGTCAAGGACGCGATCATGGACGGCGCGCGACAGATCGTCGGCCCCGCGTTCGTCTCGCTGCTGTGCATCTGCATCGTGTTCGTGCCGATGTTCATGCTGCAAGGCATCGCCGGTTATCTGTTCCGGCCGATGGCCCTGGCGGTGATCTTCGCCATGGGCAGCTCGTTCCTGCTGTCGCGCACCCTGGTGCCGACATTAGCGATGTTTCTGCTCAAGCCCCATGTGCTGGAGTCCGGCCCCGGTCATCACCCGGAAGATGCCTTCATCAACCATCACGAAGGCGATCGGCACGAGCGTCAGCGCAACGTGTTTCTGCGCGCTGCACTGGGCTTGCAGCAAGGTTTCGAACAGCGCTTCTCGGCAATCCGCGATGTCTATCACGGTTTGCTGGGGCTGGCGCTGAAACGCCGCAAGGCATTTTTGCTGGGCTTCCTCGCCTGCGTGTTGGCCAGTTTCGCCCTGGTGCCGAGCCTGGGTGAAGATTTCTTCCCGGCCACCGACGCCGGTGCGCTGTCGATGCACGTGCGCCTGCCACTGGGCACGCGGATCGAAGAAAGCGCCGCTGCTTTCGACCGCATCGAACAACGCATTCGCCAGATCATCCCGGCCGAGGAGCTGGACACGGTGATCGACAATATCGGCATCCCGCTCAGCGGCATCGACATGGCCTACAGCAGCAGTGGCACCATCGGCCCACAGGATGGCGACATTCAGGTCACGCTCAATCCGGGCCATGCGCCGACCGCTGACTACGTCAAACGTCTGCGTGAAGCCCTGCCGCAAAGCTTCCCTGGCAGCCAGTTCGCCTTCATGCCGGCGGACATCAGCAGCCAGATCCTCAACTTCGGCGCCCCCGCTCCGCTGGACCTGAAAATCTCCGGGCCAAGTGGCGAAGCCAACCGCGCCTATGCGCTGGAACTGCAACGCCGGCTGCAGCATATTCCCGGCATCGCCGATCTGCGTATCCAGCAGTCCACCGGGTATCCGTCGCTGCAAGTGAACGTCGATCGCCTGCGTGCCAAGCAGCTGGGGATCACCGAAAAAGACGTGACCACCAGCCTCGGCGCGTCACTGGCCGGAACCTCGCAAGTGGCACCGACGTACTGGCTGAATCCGAAGAACGGCGTGTCCTATTCGGTGGTCGCGGCCACTCCGCAATACCGCCTGGACAGCCTGCCCACCCTTGAAGCCTTGCCGATCACCGGTAGCGATGGTCAGTCGCAGATCCTCGGCGGGCTGGCGACCATCAAGCGGGTCGACAGCCCGGCCGTGGTCACCCACTACAACATCCAGCCGACGCTTGACCTGTACGCCAATGTGCAAGGGCGCGACCTCGGCGGTGTGGCGAAGGACGTGCAGAAGGTCATCGACGACACGGCTCACCTGCGTCCCAAAGGCGCGGTGGTCAGCCTGCATGGCCAGATCGATGCCCTGCATGAAGCCTTCAGCGGTTTGAGCCTGGGTCTGCTCGGTGCAGTGGTGCTGATCTATTTGCTGATCGTGGTCAACTTCCAGTCGTGGATCGATCCTTTTGTCATTATTACGGCATTACCAGCGGCATTGGCCGGGATCGTCTGGATGCTGTTCCTCAGCGACACGTCGTTGTCGGTGCCGGCGCTGACCGGGGCGATCCTGTGCATGGGGGTCGCCACCGCCAACTCGATCCTGGTGGTGAGCTTCTGCCGCGAGCGCCTGGCCGAACATGGCGATGCCCTGCTCGCTGCGCTGGAAGCCGGTTACACCCGTTTCCGCCCGGTGTGCATGACCGCCCTGGCGATGATCATCGGCATGCTGCCGCTGGCGATTTCCCAGGAACAGAACGCGCCGCTGGGCCGCGCCGTTATCGGCGGGCTCATCCTCGCCACCACCGCCACGCTGCTGTTCGTCCCGGTGGTTTTCAGCCTCGTGCATCGCCATTCGCAACCCCGCTCTCTAAACCCGCATGCCACCAGCGCTCTTGATGGAGAAACACGCCATGTCGTCTGAAAACGCTCCTTCGCGCAAACGCCTGATGCTCACCGGCATCGGCGGTCTGACCCTGGCGGCGCTGCTGGTCGCCAACGGTCTGGCCGCGCGTACCCGCCATGACCACGCCGTCGCCACTTGGACCGAAAGCCAGTCAGTGCCGGTGGTCACCGTGGTTTCGCCGTCACAGAACGCCCAAGGCGATACCTTGCAGTTGCCCGCCCGCCTCGATGCCTGGAGCAAGGCCTCGATCAATGCCCGGGTCAGCGGTTACCTCAAAGACTGGACCGTCGATATCGGCACACAGGTGCAAGCCGGGCAGGTGCTTGCGCATATCGACAGCCCGGAGCTGGATCAACAACTGGCGCAGACGCGCGCGCATCTGGCCCAACAGCAGGCCAACGCGCGCATCGCCGAAACCACCGCGCAACGCTGGCAGCATCTGCTGGCGACGCATTCGGTGTCGCAGCAGGAAGTGGACGAAAAAGTCTCAGCCGCCACCGCCGCCAGGGCCGATGTGCAAGCCGCCGCGGCGGATTATCAGCGCCTGACCGACCTTGCCGCGTACAAGATCATTCGCGCGCCGTTCAGCGGGACCATCACCGCGCGCAACACCGACATCGGTCAGTTGATCAAGGCCGACGACGGTGGCGGCACACCGCTGTTCAGCATGGCCGACACCCATCGCCTGCGCCTGTACGTGCCGGTGCCGCAGAACTACGCCAGCGTCATCCACCCCGGCATGGAGGTGCAACTGACAGTGCCCGAGCATCCCGCGCAGGTCTACAAGGCCACGCTCATGGGTGACTCCACGGCGGTCGATCCGCGCTCTGGAACACTGTTGGCACAATTCGTCGCCGACAACCCGGACGGCGCCCTGCTCCCGGGCGACTATGCAGATGCCACGTTGCCGGTCGCAGCGGGTAACCATGGCGTGAGCATCCCGGCCAGCGCGCTCATCTTCCGCGCCAAAGGCACGCAGGTGGCGACCATGGACACTGCCGGTCATGTGCACCTGCGCAATATTCATATCGCCATGGATCTGGGTGACCGGCTGGTGATCGATCAAGGATTGCAAGCTTCGAACAAAGTGATCGACAACCCGCCCGACGCTCTGCGCGAGAACGATGCCGTGCAACTGGCCGACGCCGGAGGTGAGCATGCGCCCAAGGCTTGAAGGTCTGGCCCTGGCGCTGGTTATGGCCGGCGCCCTGACGCTGCAGGGTTGCTCGCTGGCGCCGACCTATCACACGCCAAGCGTCCCGCTGCCGGAGCATTACAAAGAGGATGCTGGGCCCTGGCACCCCGCTCAGCCGGCAGACCAGCTGCAGGCGCAGTGGTGGCAGGTGTTTGAGGACAAGCAACTCAATGACCTGCAACTGCAACTGCTGAACGCCAACCCCGATTTGGCCGCCGCCCTCGCCCATTACGATGCCTCGCAGGCCTACGCCAGCCAGCTGCATGCCGGGCTGTTCCCACAGGTGAACGCCAGCGTCGCCCCGTTGCGTCAGCGCCAATCGGATCGCAGGCCCTTGCGCGGCGACACCCAGCCCTCGGTGTACAACAGCGACACCGCCGGTTTCAGCCTGAATTTCGACCCGGATCTATGGGGCAGGATACGCAATCAGGTCGCCGCCGGTGACGCACAGGCCCAGGCTTCGGCGGATGATCTGGCGGTGGCGCGCCTGAGCCTGCAGCGCCAGTTGGCAACGCTTTATGTGCAGGCCAGAGGGCTCGACGCGCAGGCCCGGATACTCAAGCGTTCGCTGGACGATTACACCGAGGCCCTGCAACTGACCCGTGATCGCTACGAAGGCAAGATCGCCTCGGAACTGGACCTGACCCGCGCCCAGAGCCAGCTGGCCGAAGCCCAGGCGCAACTGGACGATGTGAAAGCCCAGAGCGACCTCAGCGAGCACGCCATCGCCGAGCTGGTGGGTGTGCTGCCCAGCGACTTCGCCCTGGTCCATGACGCTGAGCCGCTGAAGCTTCCGAACATCCCGCAAGCCCTGCCCGGCAGCCTGCTGCAACAGCGGCCCGACATTGCCGCAGCCGAACGTCGGGTGTTCGCCGCCAACGCCAATATCGGCGTGGCAAAGGCCGCCTGGTATCCCGACTTCAGCCTGACCGGGCTGCTCGGCGGGCAAACTCAGGGCAACGGTAATCTGCTGGCGGCAGCCAATCGTTACTGGGCGCTGGGGCCGCTGGTCAACCTGCCGATCTTCGACGGCGGACGGCGCAGCGCCAACGAACGCCAGGCCAGGGCCGAATTCGAGGAAGCCGCCGCGCAGTACCACAGCCAGGTGCTCAAAGCCGTGCGCGAGGTGGAAGACAATCTCGGCCAACTGCGCGATTTGCAGCAGGAATCTCAAGACCAGCAAGCCGCCGTCGACGCCGCGCAAAGTGCCGAGCGCATGGCCACCAGCAGCTATGAAGCGGGCGCTGTGAATTACCTGGACGTGGTCACCGCCCAGACCACTGCGTTGCAGGCGCAACGGCGATTGCAGGTGGTGGACACCAGCCGGTTGCAGGCCAGCGTCGGGTTGGCGGCGGCGTTGGGTGGGGGGTGGAAATCCGGTTGATCCGACGAGGTAAATCACTGCAGCAGCGCGCTTGCCGGCGATAGCGGAGTGTTGGGCGGTACACGCGTCACAGGCATACCGATATCGCGGGCAGGCACGCTCCTACAGGTTCATGTGGGTACCCGTCAGGCCTCAACCACCGAAAAATCAAACAATACCTGCGGCGCTTCGATCAGCAGCGAACGCGTCTGCTGAGGCGTGCACCCGAGAGCCTGCAATTGCTCGACCACCGTTGCGTAGCTGACCTTTTCCTCGTGCTGCGTATGGGGCCAGTCGCTGCCCCAGACCAGGCGCCGCGGTCCGAAACTCTGCACCAGCAAGGGCAGCGCGGCGCCGGCGAAATCGAGGTTTTGCTGGTCAGTGCCTTCCAGGCGGTAGATGCCCGACACTTTCAGCCACACCTGACCGCTCAGGCCCAGTTCAAGCATGTCGCCAAAGCCCGGCTGATCCAGCCCCAGTCGCGCGTCGGGCCGGCCGAAATGATCGATCACGATCTTCACGCCAAACGGCAGCAGCCCACGGACCAGCGCCGGAATATCCGCCACGTGGCGATGCAGCTCCACGTGCCAGTCCAGCTCGGCGATATGACCGAACAGGACTTTCCACTGCGGCTCGGAAAAGTCCGGCAGCGCCTTGCCCATCAGATTCAAACGAATGCCGACCACGCCCAGACGATCCATCTCGTCCAGCGCCGCACGGTCGATGTCGCGTTCGACCACCACGACACCGCGCAATTGGGCGGGTGCCTGCCTCAGTGCATCGAGCAGATAGCTGTTATCAGTGCCGAGAAAGCTCGGCTGTACCAGCACGCCATGGCTCAGACCGTGGCCTTGCAGAGTATGTTGATACGTCGCCAGGGTGGCGTCGTAGTCGGGCGAATAGCGTCTTGCCGATGTCAGATCCAGCTCCCTGCTGAATACATGTGCGTGGCCGTCGATGCCAAGAATCGACGCGGGGAAGGTATCGGACATGGGTCTCATCTATCGAAGGAAATGCGCGACGCCCGGCTTTGAGGCCCGGGCACCGCACAGGAAAGAACATCAGGCGCTGGCGGCTTCGTTGCGCGAAGCCGAACCTTGCGCGGCGGCGGCGCTGTCTTCCAGGCTACGACCCCGGGTTTCCGGCAGACACAGCGCGGCGATCACGGCGACGCCGTAGGCGATACCGGCATCGATACCGATGGCCGAGCCCAGCGACATCGACTCGCTCATGTGGCCCACCAGGAATGGGAATACCGAGGACAGCACACGGCCGAAGTTGTAGCAGAAGCCTACCCCTGCCCCGCGCACCTCAGCCGGGTACAGCTCGTTGAACAGCGCGCCGAGGCTGGCCGGAATGCCGGCGGCGAAGAAGCCCAGCGGGAAACCCAGGAACAGCATTTCGGTGTTGGTCAGCGGAAGGAACACATAGCACTGCACGGTGATGACACAGCACAGGGCGAACAGCACGATGTTCATGCGACGGCCGATGCGGTCGATGAGGAACCCACTCGCCACGCAGCCACACCAGAAGGCGACGATGATCACCGCAAGGTAACCACCGGAGTTGAGCACCGACAGGTTGCGTTCGGTCTTGAGGAAGGTCGGCAGCCAGGTCATCACCGCGTGGTAGCCGCCGTGAGCGCCCAGGCCCAGCAGGCCGCCGAGCAGGGTTACGCGAATCAAGTCGGGACGGAAAATACCGGCCAGTGATTTGAAGAAACTTTGCGCGATGGCGTTATCTTTCTGCAGGCGCTGGAAGCTGTCCGGCTCCTCGACGTTGCGCCGCACCCAAATGATCAGCAGCGCCGGCAGCAGACCGACCAGGAACATCACGCGCCAGGCAATATCTGTAGGCACGAACGAGTAGATCAACGCGAACACCCCTACCGCCACACCCCAGCCCACGGCCCAGGCGCTTTGCACGGTGCCCATGACCTTGCCGCGGTATTTGGGGTTGATGGTTTCGGCCATCAGCACTGCCCCGGCGGCCCACTCGCCACCGATGCCGAAGCCTTGCAGGGCCTTGACCACCAGCAGCGTGTTGAAGCCAGTGACAAAGGCGGAAAGGAAGGTGAAGAAGGAGAACCAGAGGATCATCCATTGCAGGGTGCGCACGCGACCGTAACGGTCCGACAGCGTGCCGCCGACCCAGCCACCCAGCGCCGAGGTGATCAGAGTGACACCGCTGATCAGGCCCGCGTCGCCCTTGCTCAAGGCGAAGGCAGCGATCAGTGCCGGAATGGCCAGACCGAACATCTGGACTTCAAGAGCATCCAGCGACCATCCGCCGAAGCAGGCCCAGAACGTTTTGCGCTCCCGAGGAGTGACTTGGCGATACCAGTTGAACATGGTTCTTGTCCTTATGTAGGTGAAGCGGCAGTTATTGTCGAGCCCGTTCTCGATGACAGGCTTTTTGCAAATTCCTGCAGGAGCGCACTTGCCTGCGATTGAGGCGGTTCTGCGACGAATATGTCGACTGACACCGCGCCATCGCAGGCAAGCGCCCTGCTACAACGTTGCGGGGTTATCGGATGTCGACGCTGTAGCGGAAATGGCTCGCATGCCCGCGCGAGCGTCGCCATTCCAACGGTTGACCTGCGTAATTGCGCGCCAGACGCTCGATCACCACCACCGGGCTGCCCGGTGGAACCTGCAACAGACGGCCGTGCACGTCGCTGACCGCTTCGGCCGTGAGCGTCTCTTCGGCATAGGCGACGACCTGACCGCACAGCTGTTCGTAAATCGGATAGAGCAACGGGCCATGGCGGCTGAGATCGGTTTCCAGCAGCGTCTGGAATTGCACCTGCGGCAGCCAGATTTCTTCGGCGAGTACCGGCTGGGCATCGAGCAGACGCAAACGGATCAGACGAATCACCGGGGCATCCAGCGGCAGACCCAGCGCCTGGGAAACAGCGGATGGCGCGCTCACCGGTTCGATGGACAGGATGCGGCTCTCGGGCACCTGACGTTCGCCCGAAATACTCTGGAAGCGGAAAAAACGGAACAACGAAGACTGAAACTGTGGACGGCGAATGAATGTGCCGCGCCCCTGCTGGCGCTCGAGAATGTTCTCGTTGACCAACATGTCGATGGCCTTGCGCACAGTGCCGGTGGATAGGCAGTACTCACTGGACAAGGCGGCTTCGGTGGGAATGGCTTCACCCGGACGCCAGCGGTTATTGGCGATCTGCTCAGCCAATTGGTCACGCAAGCGTTGGTAAAGCGGCAGGCGAACATCACTGGACAGACGGTTCATGGCGGCGCTTCGCAGGTGTATTTATATAGTCATCTATATGAATCTGATCGAAGTATCATTCCGTTACAGATGATCGTCAAGAGTAGAGGGCGAGGTTCTCGGATGAGTGGCAAATGTGCATATTTTGTGACGCCGCAATTGAGCGCCAGACGCGGATCAGTGTAGGGGCGCGCTTGCCCACGATTGCGATCCGTCAGACAGCATTGCGGCGTACGAATGTACGCCATCCCCGGCAAGCGCGTTCCTCCGTTGAATTGCGTCTATCGAGCCGCCACCTTCTGGCCCGCCGCCGCTCCGACAATATGCTCCACCACATACTCCGCATCCCGCGCCACGCCGGAAAACCGCCCGGACCCCCAGGTGTACAACCACGGCAGCCCGAGAAAATACAACCCTTGCTGCGGCGTCACCCCGCGCACATGGCCGGGATGTCCGCGACCGTTGAATACCGGTGCGTCGACCCAGGTGAAATCCGGGGTAAAGCCAATGCACCAGATGATGCTGGTAATGCCCTGCTCCAGCAGGTTCAGCTCACGCCGCTCTTGCCCCGGCGCCCAAACCGGTTCGTAACGCTCGCCGATCGGCGCGTCGATGCCCTGTTCGGCGATGTATTTGTCGATGGAGCCATTGATGCGGTTGTAGACCGCGTCGGCGCTGTCCAGGCTGGCGCTCAGGTTGTCTGCGAACTGCAACGCATCGCCGTGTAGCCCTTCCAGGCGACCGAACAATTGCATGCCTTCCAGGGCAAATCTGCGCAGGTCGATATCGCGCCCGCCATCGCGCCCGGTGACGTAATGGTTGGTGTTGTCGCGCACCCCCTCACGCAGCGGATGGGTGTCGACGCCGATCTGGTAATAGCCCATCTTTGCCAGCCAGTCGACCACGTCCTTGCCGCGATAAAAGCGTGCGCAACGCGGGGCGTCTCCCACTGCCAGAAACACCTTGCGCCCGGCCAGGTGAAGGTCCTCGGCAATCTGCGCACCAGACTGCCCGGAGCCGACCACCAGCACGTTGCCTTCGGGCAAGGCCTGAGGGTTGCGGTATTGCTCGGAGTGAAGCTGGGTGATGCGGGCCGGCAGACGCTCGGCCAGACGCGGGATGATCGGCGTGTGATAGCCGCCGGAGGCACAGATCACCTGATCGGCAGTGAAGTCACCCTGGGAGGTGTGTACGTCAAAGCCACCCGCTGCGCGTGGCATCACGCGTGTGACCGTCACGCCCTCACGCACTGGCGCATTCACGGCTTTGACGAAGCCCGCCAGGTAGGCGTTGATTTCATCCTTCTTCATGAAACCGTGGGGATCGGTGCCGCCGTGTTCTTCGATGTAGCGATAGCCCGGCAGTGCGCATTGCCAGTTCGGCGTGACCAGACTGAACGCATCCCAGCGCTGATTGCGCCAGGTGTGGGTCAGGCTGTGTTTTTCCAGCACCAGATGGTCGACACCCTGCTGTTGCAAGTAATAACTGGCGGACAATCCGGCCTGCCCGCCACCGACGATGATGACGCTGTGGTGGGGAGTCTTGATGGGGGTGATTGAGCTCGGCATGGTCGTGGTCTCCAGAGTGCGCATGAGGTTTGGAATTAATAGAGGTAGGTGCGCCCGCGCTGGCGATTCAGACGTTGCGGCGCGCCAGGCATAACGCGTGATCGCTCATCGCGGGCAAGCGCGCTCCTACCGTGGTGCACGGGCATCGGGGCTTAAAAAGAACTCCACCCGGCCCCGGTCACCCGGCCACCGCCTTCGGTTCTCATGCTGAGGACTTCCACCTGCCCCCCCTCCTGAGAATGTGCCTGACCCTTGAGCATGCTGAGCGTGTCCATCGCCGAGCTGCAATAGAAACCCTTCACCTGTTTCACCCGCTCGGAAGCGTTGTTCAGCCCCCCTTCAATGCGTTGCAGAAATTCGGCCAGCGGGTAGCTCTTGCCTTCCTGCAGATGCTCGTAGATCACGGTGGAAGGCGAGTAACCGGCGGCTTCCTTGCCGTTGGGCCAGCGAATGCGGAAATTGACGGCGGGCATGTCAGTGCTCCTTGTGTACGGACAAAGGGGAAAGGTCGAGATGGGGGTAGCTGAACCCGGTGAACGGCTGCTCGTTGAAGTTCCAAAAGGTGCGACGCTGCGAGCCATGCTGAACGCTGAGTTCGGCACTGTCGGTGACCCGGCCGATACGCTCGCAACGCAACCCTTCGAAGGCGAACGCGGCCTGTACGTTGGACCAGTTGGCCTCGTCCAGGGTCATGAGAAAGCCGTAGCTGGGGAAGACCTGCAGCCAGCGCGCCCAGTCAAAATCAGCCTCAGCATCGGCGGGACACGGCAACTGCCGCAGATCGATATCGCCGCCGCAGCCGGTGGTTTCCAGCAGCATCAGCAGACTGCCCAGCACCCCGGCATTGCTGATGTCCTTGGCCACGTGCAGCAACTGGGCTTCGGCCAGGCGCGGCAGCACTTCGAGCTTGCTGCGCAGGCGCTCGGCAGGCACACCTTCGAAGGCCTTCCAGTAGGTGCTGTCGGCATGCCAATAGCCTTCCAGATCCACTGCCATGGCGATGATCTGCCCCGGCCTCACGTGCAGGGTCGACAGCAGGCGGTTGGCAATCCCGGTGATCGCTACTGCCAACGCAGTGGGGTTGTGCGCAGCCAGACTGGTATGCCCGCCCGCGAGCATCAGCCCGTAGGCTTCGCAGGCGGCACGTATTCCAGCGAGGATTTCCTGGGCGGCGGCGGCGTCGTGATGCCAATAGGCGTTGACCACGGCAGTCGCGCGCCCGCCCATCGCGGTGATGTCGCTGACATTGGCCATCACCGCCGACCACCCGGCAAACCAAGGCGCGGCTTTGACAAAACCCGGCAACATGCCTTCGATGGCCAGCAGCTGAAAATGATCACCGCAGGCTATCGCCGCCGTATCGTCGCCGGGCAAGGCGTACAACTCGGCGCGGGTCAGTTGTCTTTCCGGCTGTCGAGGGGCGGCGCCTATTGCCCGCGCGGGCTGCTGAATCGACTGCTTGGACAGCATCGCCGGGGTGTTGCGCAGGGTGTTCAGCAGTGCGTCCAGATCCACGGAGTCAGTCATGGCGAGTTCCCTTCTTCAGTGCGCGCAAGGAAACTTGACGCGGCATCAGCGGATAACACGCCAGGTCCGCCTGCATCAGGCAGTGGGGCTGACCGAGTAGCTCGAGATGCTCCAGGGTTCGCCAGTGCAGGCCATGAAAATACGCCTCGTTGGGCGCCTGCACCGTCGCGCGAAAGACCGTGCAGCCCAATTCCCTGGCTCGCGAAACCGCCTCGTTGACCAACGCCTTGCCGATCATGCTGTGCCGACGATAGGCCTGGGCCACGCACAAACGGCCGCCGAACCACAGCCCGGGTTCCACTTGGTAAATGCGCACGGCGCCGACCACCTGATCGACCATGCCACAGCTGCCCGCCAGCGCAACAATGGCGATAGCCTGAAAATCGCGGCTGTCCCTGTCCTGGGGCAGCAGCTGTTGTTCCTCTGAAAACACCGAGCGGCGCAAGGCGAAGTACGCCTGTTTCTCCCAGTTTTCCGTGGCCGGCTTGATCACCAGCTCACCGGCGCGAAAGGGTTCGAAAGTGCCGTCGACGAGGGCAAAGGCCAGGTTCTGCATGATCCGTCTCCCGTGAAACCAAGGGGTTACTCATGATTCTTCAGCGCCGAGCAAGCGCCGCATTTCGCGCAGCCTGCGCTGATGTTTTCCGAGTGCAATCCGTGACGACGCAGACTGGCGCCGACCTGCGGATACAGCCGGGCCATCATCGCGCTGTCGGGTTTGGGGTGATGGGCCAGGGGCGTGCCGTCGATGGGCACGAACGGCACCACGAACGGGTAAACGCCCATTGCGCTCAGGCGCTCGCTCATCTCGGTAATCGCCCATTCGCTGTCGCCCAGCCCGGCCAGGATGTAGGTGCTCACCTGACCGCGACCGAACACCTTCACCGCTGCCTCGAAAGCGTCGAAATAACGGCTCAGAGGCACTTCGGCCTTGCCCGGCATGATGCGTTGGCGCACCTCCTCGGTGACTGCCTCAAGGTGCATGCCCAGCGAGACCACGCCGCTCTGCGCCAGCCTTTCGAACCAGACGTCGTCATCCGGCGGCTCGCATTGGGCCTGGATCGGCAGATCGACAGCGGCGGTCACGGCCGTGGCTGACTCACAGAGAATCGCCGCGCCACGATCCGGGGTTTGTGGGGTGCCGGTGGTCATCACCATGTGTTTCACGCCATCGAGTTCCACTGCGGCCTTGGCGACTTCCGCGAGCTGCCATGGACGTTTGCGGGCGATGGTCTTGCCAGCTGCCAGGGACTGGCCAATGGCGCAGAACTGGCAAGAGGTGCTGCGGTCGTTGAAGCGGATGCAGTGCTGCAACACAGTGGTCGCCAGCACATCGGCGCTGTGCAGTGTGGCGATCTTCCAGTACGGAATACCCTCGGCGGTACTGCGGCTGTAGAAGTTCGGCACCCCCGGCATACTCACCTGACCGACCTGCAAGCCTTCGCGAAAGATCAGCGCCAGACTGCCGTCGGCGCTGGGTTCGGCCTGATACGGCGAGGTCTGCGAGGCCTGATTGAGGATCGGCACCATCATGGTTCGATCGCCGAAGGTCAGCGCCTTGTGGTCCGATGGCCCGGCGCCGCCCTGGCGCGACAGGCCGTTTTGCGCAGCCGGCCAGCGCACGCCGTGGCATTGAAGTTCGGCGAGCAGTTCATTGGTCTGCATGATCGAGCTCCTCGCGGACAGCCATCATCGGATGCGCGCTGCGTTCGTGGACCTTGGCGGTGGGGGTGCGATCGATCAGCAGGCTGAGCAGCTCCGGGCGGCTGTAATGCCCTACCGAATCCATCATTCGTTTGCGCTTGTCGATAAGTTTCAAATCCAGATCGGCAATCAGCCAACCCTCGCCCTGACGCAGCGGCTCGCCGAGCAATCTGCCTTCCGGCGTGACGATGGCGGTGAAGCAACCGCCGGAGATCGGCCCGAGGCCGCAGCCGGTGTCCTGCATGATCTGGCCTTGCTGATCGGCGTCCAGCCAGGCGGTGGCGTTGACCACGAAGCAGCCGGATTCCAGGGCGTGATGGCGGATGGTGACTTCGATCTGCTCGGCGAAGATGTCACCCACCAGCGACCCGGGGAACATCGCCACGTGAATCTGTTCGTCATCGGCCATCAAGGCATAGCGAGCGAGAGGGTTGTAGTGCTCCCAGCAGGCCAGCGAGCCGATGCGACCCACCGCGCTGTCAACGGCACGCAGGCCGGAGCCGTCGCCTTGCCCCCAGACCATGCGCTCGTGGTAGGTCGGGGTGATCTTGCGGCGGTGCTGAATCAGCGTGCCGTCGGCATCGAACAGCAGCTGTGCGTTATAGATCGTGCCGCCGTCGCGCTCGTTGACGCCGATGGACGCGACGATGCCCGCCTCACGACAGGCCTCGCCGATCTGCCGGGTGACGTCGGAAGGCACCGTGACCGATTGTTCCAGCAGTTGCAGGTGTTCCTTGCCCATCGCGTACGGCGGCTGGACGAAGGAGAAGTAGGGATAGTACGGCACCACGGTTTCGGGAAAAACCGCAAATTGCACACCTTCCCGGCCGAGCGCGAGCAAGGTGTGGCACAGCTTGGCGACGGTGGATTCGCGGGAGTACAGCACGGGGCTGAACTGAACGGCGGCGGCGCGGATGGTGGTCATGGCGGGCGTGTCCTGATGAGGCGGTTCGGTGAAGTGCTGCAATGCGTCACTGCCTTTGATCGTTGCTGACCGTGCCCACGCAGAGCGTGGGCACGATCAATCCGATCAAGCCGTCCAGGTATCAATGATCATCGCGCCCTCACGCCGCATCAGCAGACGCAGGTCCATCACGTCCAACGGATTGATCGGGCGGATACCTTCGATCAGGGCTTTTTCGGTCTGGCCATACAGGGCCTGCAGGGCAAAACGGCAGGCATACACTTCACCGCCTTCGGCCATGAATGCCTTGATCTGGTTATTCACCGCCAGATGCCCCGGAAAGGCTTCGGCGCCCAGGGTCGGGAAGCCGCGCTGCACACCCAGCTGCACACCAGGGCCGTAGAGCAGCACCTTGGTCTCGAAGCCCTTGCGCAGCAGGCGCTTGGCCTGAAGCATGTTGACCAGGCCGATGGACCCTTCGAACGCGATGGTATGGAAGGTCAGCAGGGCTTTTTCCCCCGGCTCGGCTTTGACGTCCTCGAAGACCTTCTCTTCGTAATTGACCAGGAAGTCGCCGTCTTGATAGTGGTTGATATCTACGCTTGGCATGTCGTCGCTCCGTTCGTTCAGGTGTTGTCGGTGGTCTCGATCGACCACCGGGGTAACACAAGGACCAGAGCGAACGGCGTGCCAGAAAATAAACGCATCAGCGGCGGACCATTAAGCGATTGAATTTGCGCAAGTTCTCGCACTGATCCGGTTTTTCGCCGACTTTCTGATGCTTTCGGGAAATCACGCTTTCCCGTAGAAATACGAATATTCGTAGCGCTACATCACGAGATTTCGTAATCATGAGCGAAACTGACTCACTGATCGGCTGGGCCGACCTCGCCTATTCATCGCGGCACATGGTCTTCGAACACTGCGCCGAAGCCATCGCCCTGCTCGACCCCTTCTCCGACCACTTCGGCGACCTCAACATCGCTGCCTGCACGCTACTCGGCTATCCGCGCCAGGAGTTGCTGGCTCTGCCGGTGAGTAAGCTGTTCGGTCATCAGCTGGCGGACCTGATCGTCTTCACTCAGGCGGTGATGGACAAAGGACGCGGCTGGAGCACGGACCTGAGCTGCAATATCAAGACCGGTGAGCGCATCGAGCTGGAGATTTCCGCCACCACCCTGCAGATCAAAGGCAGTGCGCAGCTAATCCTGGTCATGCGCGAAGCCAGCCAGCAGAAGTATCAGCAGGATCAGGCGCACACCGAACGCACGATGCGCGGCGGGCTGATCGAGTGGCGCAACATCCTCAACCTGTTTCAGGAGTCCGAGCGCGACAATCAGTTGCTGCTCAGCTCGGTGGGTGACGGCATCTACGCCATCGACAGCGAAGGTTTGGCGACTTTCGTCAACCCGGCAGGCGCGCGGATGCTCGGCTGGGAAGTCAAGGACATGATCGGCAAGAACATCCACCGTATTCACCACCACAGCCACGAAGACGGCAGCCATTACCCGGTGGAGGACTGCCCGATCTACAAGGCGGTGCATGATGGTGTGGTGCATGAGGGTCGGCAGGAAGTGTTCTGGCGTCGCGATGGCAGCTGCTTTCCAGTGGAGTTCACCAGCACGCCGGTGATCTCCGACGGGCGCATCGCAGGCGCCGTGGTGGTATTCCGCGACATCACCGAACGGCGCAGCACCGAAACCCAGCTGCAAACCGCGCTGGATGAACTCAAGCTGCTCAAGCAAAGGCTGGAAGATCAGAACGCGTATTTGCAGGAAGAGATTCACATCGAACACAACTTCCGCGAGATCGTTGGTCAGAGCGCGCCGATTCTGAAAATCATCAAGCAGATCGACGTGGTCGCGCCCACCGATGCCAGCGTGTTGATCAATGGCGAATCCGGCACCGGTAAGGAGCTGATCGCCCGCGCCATTCATCAGGCCAGCCGCCGCAGTGCGCATCCGCTGATCCGCGTCAATTGCGCGGCGATTCCCACCGAGTTGTTCGAGAGTGAATTCTTCGGGCACATTCGCGGTGCTTTCACCGGCGCCGTCCGCGACCGTGTCGGGCGTTTCGAGCTGGCCGATGGCGGCACGCTGTTTCTCGACGAGATCGGCGAAATCCCGCTGGAGCTGCAAAGCAAGCTGCTGCGGGTATTGCAGGAGGGGCAATTCGAGCGAGTGGGTGAAGAGCGCACGCGCAAGGTCGATGTGCGAATCATCGCCGCGACCAATCGCGATCTGCGCCAGGAAGTCGGAGCCAGACACTTTCGTGAGGACCTGTACTTTCGGTTGAATGTCTTCCCGATCCAGTCCCCTGCCCTGCGCGACCGTCCGATGGACATCGCGCCGCTGGCCGCGCACTTTCTCAAGCAAGTCGGCAAACGCCTGAACATGCCCGGCCGACGCCTGCGCAACAGCGACATCGAACGGCTGCAGAATTACTCCTGGCCGGGCAACATCCGTGAACTGCAAAACGTCATTGAACGCGGCCTGATCACCTCCACCGGGGCTGATCTGAACCTCGACCTGCCGGACGAAGCCAAACCCCTCGACCTCCCCCGCGATGCCACGATGCCGGGGGACGGTTTCCTTACCGAAGCGCAGATGCATGAGCTTGAGCGCAGCAACCTGCAGGCTGCGCTCAAGGCCGCCAAAGGCAAGCTGTTCGGCAAGGGAGGTGCCGCGCAACTGCTTGGGGTGAAGCCAACGACGCTAGCCTCACGCCTGAAACGGCTGGATATCGATATCGGATGATTCCCGGGATAGACACGCCGCAAGATACTGACGCAAGACATTGACCAGCACCGGAGAGTAAGGGCTCAGCTTCGACTGACCGTCAGGCATCGACAACTCGTCCAGTAACAGTTCAAGAAGATCTGTATTCGTCAGATGGATATCGTCGGGGTCAAACTGATTGCTAAAAATCAGTGCCATCAACGCCCCCAAGCACAGGGCCAGCGTGGCGAAGATTTGAAGAGAGGGAAACGGGTGGACTCGGCGTCATTAGCTCGGAGGGATGGTTGCCAACATGCCGATGGTGATGGTCAACGCCAGAAACCCCAACAGGAAAATCGTCATCCGGGCCATAAGGGCCTCCTCAGAATGTCAACGATACAGGTGCAAACCACTCCCAGGCATGAACTCGAACAGTTCGGAGCGGGACTGGGAATGGCGATCATTGTGGGGAGGATGACTGTTTCAATACAGGGCCAGGTATTGGAGAAAAAAGCGGATCAGATGAGGATAGAACGTCTTTTCCCGTTGTTCGGCTACAGCTCCGGCCGCTGGAAATTCACCCACTCCTGAACACTCGGCCGCTGCCATTGACGCTCGGCGTAATGCGCCAACAGCGCAGGCACGGTATCGCCGTTGAGGATCAGGCGGTTGAGCATCAGCGCAAGGTCCACATCGGCAATCGACCATTGACCGAACAGATGCTCGCGGCCGTCGGCAAGGAGCGTCTGGGCGGCGTCGATGAGTTTCTGCACCGCGACCTCGGCAACGGCGTTCAACGGCGGGGCTTTCTGGCCGTAGAACACCACCAGCGTCGAACGCTCTTGACGCACGGCCGCCAGATCGCTGCGCAGCCAGGCCTGAATCTGCCGCGTTTTGGCGCGTTGCCGCACGCCTTTGGGATAGACCGGGACGTCGGGAAAGCTGTCCTCCAGATACTCGGTAATGGCCGAGGATTCGGACAAGGAAAAATCACCGTGGACCAGCGTCGGTACCCGTTGAGTAAGGGACAGACTGGCATAGTCCGAGGTGCGGTTTTCTCCCGTCTCCAGATCCACCGCGATCAGTTCGAATTCGATGCCCTTCTCGCGAAGCACCACAAATGCGGACATGGCGTAGGGGCTGGTGAATTGAGCGTCGACATACAGGCGCAAGCGGGCATCGTTCACGGGGTGATCTCCATATTCAGGGAGATCACACGCTACGAGAACTCAGGGACTAAAGGAAATTCACGATTTTCATAGGCGCATTCCCGCGTGGAATGTCGAACGTCCACCTACACGACGCCTCCGCTCGGGAGGCGCTGTTTGCCGAGCAGCACCGTCATTTCCGGCGCGATGAGGGTCAGCAGTTGCGCCTTGTCGACCAGCAGCTTCTCGGCCGAAACCTTGTACTGCCCTTTGGTAGTCGCCTTGCGCCGGAGGTCGAATAGCCAAGCGTTACCAAGTGATAGACACTCTGCTAATCCTTCCGAGGCTCTGGCGCGGTGGTCACACGCGTTGCGATCCGCTCTGCTAATCTGCGGCATCCCACTGACGACAGGCGAGCGATGATCAATATCCGTGTGATGACAATGGACGATTACGATGCGGTCCTCGCATTGATGAGCAACACGCCAGGTATCTCCCTGCGCGATGCCGACTCTCGCGAATCGACTGCCCGATACCTTGAGCGAAACGCCGGCATGAGCTTCGTTGCAGAGACCGACGACGGTCTGTGCGGCTGCGTGATGTGTGGCCACGATGGCAGGCGCGGCTACCTGCAGCACTTGCTGGTACTGCCTGAATACCGCCGCCAGGGCATCGCCAATACGCTGGTGCAGCGCTGCCTTGGCAGCCTTGAAGCGCTGGGCATCGGCAAGTGCCATCTCGACGTGATCAAGACCAATGACGCCGCTGCCCGCTACTGGATCAACCAGGGTTGGCAGCTGCGTCGGGACATCGACCGCTATTCGTTCACCCGACCGGGCAACGAGAACGCCTGATTCGCTCGGCGCTCATGCGCTGATCTGCGACCCGGTTTCCCCCAGCAAGTGCGAAACCACTGGTGGGCCGGGTCATTGCGGTAGCGCACGTGCCAGGGCGCTCTCCCCGGAAAGGTGCGCCGCACAGGAACTGTGCCATTTGCCTCAGGCCTGTGCGAGCGCATCGCTGAGCGCCACCGCGTCGGCACCCGCCGGAATGCGCATCGGCGCGGCAGGATCGGTCACGGCCTGCCATACCGCTTCGGCGACGTCCAGCGCATGGGTCACCGGCGAATGGGTATCACGCACCGCTTCGAACACTCGCTCCCTGAATTCCACATACGCGTCAGGAATGCTCTCCCCCATCAGGCGGCGTGCGTTATCGCCAAAGCGGGTGCCCGGCGCACGCCCCGGCAGGACCAGACGCACCCGCACGTTGAACGGTTCCAGCTCCAAAGCCAGCGACTCGGTGAAGGCGTTCACCGCGGCCTTGCTGGCGGTGTAGACCGACAGCAGCGGCAGGGGTTTCAGGGTCACGGTGGACGTCACGTTCACAATCACACCCGCCCGCTGCTCGCGAAACTGCGGCAATACGGCCTGGGTCGTGGCGATGGTGCCGAGGGTATTGGTTTCGAAGACTTCACGAGCCCCGCTCAGCGCCGTGCCTTCCAGCGGCGCGAGCAAGCCGACCCCAGCGTTATTGACCAGCGCGTCGATAGGCCCTGCGGCTTCGAAGCAGCGCTTGATACTCTGAGCATCGGAAACGTCGAGCGCCAGCAAGCGCAGATTTTCCGAACGCGGCAGCAATTCTGCACGGGGGGTGCGCATGGTCGCGATCACGTTCCAGCCTTTGTCGAGGAACAGCTGAGCCGTTTCCAGCCCGAAGCCCGATGAGCATCCGGTGATCAATACAGTGGAAGTGTTAGCCATCTAAAAACTCCAGCAAATGAATGACCGCTGCACCATAGATCGCGGACACCAGACGAACTACACTCCAACGTCCTGTTTTTTGTCGAGAGAGTCCGACATGGTCGACCCATTGGCAGAGGTCGTGGGGTTGCTTCAGCCGACTGCGCCCTTTTCCAAACTGGTGGTTGCTTCAGCGCCCTGGGCGGTGCGGCGCGCTGAAACCGGCCGGCCGTTCTACTTTGTCGTGCTTGAAGGTTCCTGCCGGCTGACCATCGACGGCCCGAACTACAGCGATACGATCACCTTGAACGAAGGTGACTTCGTGCTGATCCCTGCCGCCCAGGCCTTCGCCACCTCGAGCCTGGACCGTGAGCCGCCCCGCCAGGGCGAAGCGACCAACACCTCGATCGTGCCCATGCCCGGTGGCGCACGGGTCGGCGATCCCGAGGCGGCAGTGGATGTGCGCATGTTGGTCGGTCATTGCGTGTTCGGCTCGGCAGACGCAGCGCTGCTGGTGCCGCTGTTGCCGCGATGGGTTCACGTACGCGGCGAGCGGAGGCTGGCGACGCTGGTGCAACTGGTCGGCGATGAGTCCCGGACCAAACGCCCCGCCCGGGAGATCGTCCTGGCGCGACTGCTCGAAGTGCTGCTGATCGAGGCATTGCGCTCGACCGGTTCCACACCGGCATCGCCAGGCCTGTTGCGCGGCTTGTCAGACCCCAAGTTGTCGCTGGCCCTGCGCCGGATTCACGAACAACCCGCCGCCTCGTGGAGTGTCGCCCAGTTGGCCAGCGCGGCGGGCATGTCACGTTCGGCGTTTTTCGAAGGGTTCGGCCGCGCCGTCGGTCTGCCACCCATGGAATACCTGCTGACCTGGCGCATGGCTCTGGCCAAGCAGATGCTGCGTCAGCGAGAGCTGGCCATCACCGAAATCGCAGAACGCGTGGGCTATAGCTCGGTCAGCTCCTTCGGCGTCGCCTTCACCCGCCACGTCGGCATGCCGCCGGGGCGCTACTCCGCCAGTAAGGCTGATGAGAGCAACACTGACATTGCGCTCTGATCAGGACGGGGCAGACGCCTTCGCCCTCCAGACAATACGGATTTCGACGTTGATACATCGACAGCGTCGAGCTGTGGCTCAACCGCGTGCAGACAGACTCGGCGAGGTCTCGCTCTGTTCAACCGGGTCGTGAAATACCGTGATGGCGCAATTTGCGATACAGCGTGTTGCGGCTGATGCCGAGTCGGGCCGCCACGCGGGCGACATGCCAGTGTTCTGACTCGATCAAGTCGAGCAACGTATGCCGCTCGGACATTCCGAGCGGGTTATCGGTCGCGGTGACAGGCTCCAGCGGCAGCAACTCCGCCACATCCTCCAGCGTGATCAGCCCCTCCCACGCCAATGCAACCAGCGTACGCAGGCAGGTGCGCAGCTGTCGCACATTGCCGGGCCAGGCGTGCGCCAGCAAATGCTCCCTGACCCCGGCCTGCAACCGCACCTTTTTGCTCTTTGCCTCATTGCGCAACAGCAAGTCGAGTACGCTGCCTTTGTCAGAGCGCTCGCGCAATGGCGGGAGCTGCACGGCGAACCCACCGATGCGGTAAAACAGATCTTCACGCAAGCGACCTTCGGCCACGCAAGCCTGTAGATCCTGGTGACTGGCACTGATCACGCGCACATCCAGCGCACGCTCCGGTGCACCGCCAAGGGGCACCACCTGGCGTTCCTCCAACACGCGCAGCAAGCGAGTCTGCAAAGCCAGTGGCATGTCGGCGATCTCATCGAGAAACAGAATGCCGCCGTGGGCCTGTTCCAGTTTGCCGACCATGCCGTCCTTGCGTGCGCCGGTGAAACTGCCACCCCGATAGCCGAACAGTTCGCTTTCAATCAGTGATTCGGGAATGGCTGCGCAATTGATGGCCACGAACGGTTGGTTCGCCCGCGAGCTGGCGCGATGCAGCGCCGTCGCGAAGGCTTCTTTGCCAGTACCCGTTTCGCCCTGCAAAAACACCGGAACGTCGGCTTCCAGAACACGCAGCGCCCGAGCGAAGCCGCGTTGCAGGCGAGGGTCTTCAAGGCACACACGCGTGTCGCTGATCCTGGACGGCGTGGGCGTGATTGATGGCGCTTTGCGTAAGGGTTCGCGCAACTGCCCGTAGAACAGGCGTCCATCCAGCAGCCGCACGGGCCAACAGACACTCGGCTGCGCGCTGACTTGACTGATCAGGCGTTCAACGGGTGTTTCCAGCACCTTCGTAAGTGCCCGCCCAACCAGTTGCTCGCGGCCCAGGCCCAGCAAATCCAGCGCCGCCTGATTGACCGAACAGATGCGCGCATTCTCATCGAAACTGAGCAGACCTTCACCCAACAACCCCACGAACCCCGCCTGGGGATGCAAGCGCAACAAATAACGATGGGGGTCATCGCCCAGGAAAAAACAGCTTTCGATCAGCCTGGCGGACAGGTGGGTCAGCGCCATGGCCTGAAAGTGCTGTTGAAGACTGTGCTCCTCCCGCACCGAGGAGAGGTTGAGCACCGCAAGCAATTGCCCTTTCGAATCGAATATCGGGCTGGCCGAACAGGTCAGGCCCACGTGCTTGCCCCGGAAGTGCTCATCACGGCGAATGGTCACCTGACGCTGCTCGACCAGGCAGGTCCCGACACCATTGGTGCCCTCGTTTTCCTCGCTCCATACCGAACCGAGCCACAGCCCGGCGCGCTGGAATTCGGCTTGTTCGGCGTCGTTAAACACGCTGTCGATTGCCACCCCGCGGGCATCGGTGAGCAGCACGACGTGGCCATCACGGCCAATCTGTTGATGCAGACTGTTCATCTGCCAGTGGGCCACGCCGAGGATGTGCTCCAGCGGCGCACGGTGATCCTGCAAGCGTGGCTGTTCAACCACATCCGGCGCGCGGTGGCTGGCGGGGTCGAGCCGGTGCTGATCCAGGCAACGGCGCCAGGAGCGCGTGACGGCGAGATCCGCGGTCGGTCCGGCACTGACATGAGGGCCTTGCACGGCTTGCAGTACTTGTTGCGCGTGAGCGCTGAGCAGCGTGGGCGTCATTGTTATTGTTCTCCGCGACGATTAGGAGACTGTTCCGTGCGCAGCTTAGACCAGGAAAGAGGCAGGCGCCTGCTGCGTCGAGTGACACTGTGTCACCTGCCCAATCTCGAATTCGTGACATGCATTCGCTCCATCGCTACCGGTTCCTGCCAGCTTCAGAGGCTCTGCAACGGGGCTTTGCCGGAGGTGGCCCGGCCCTTGCTCTGATCAACGCGGTACAAAAACAACAAGACCGGGAGAAACCCTCATGAACATCGCTATGGAAACGCCAGTCCAGACACCCACTTCCCAGCTCTCGACATGGGTTGAAAATCTCAACCAGCGCCTTGTCCAGCGCGATCTGGACGGCGTGCTCGAACTGTTTGCCGAAGAATGTTATTGGCGAGACTTGCTGCTTTTCAGCTGGAACCTGGTGACTGTCGAAGGCAAGCCCGCCATCCGCGCCATGCTCGAAGCACGCCTCGACCTCACGCGTCCCGAGCAGTGGAAGCTGGAGGGTGAGGCGACGCTGACGGACGGCGTACTCGAAGGCTGGGTCAGCCTGGAAACGGATGTTGCTCGGGGCAAAGGCTATGTGCGCCTGAAGGACGGCCTGTGTTGGACCCTGCTGACCGCCATGCGCGAACTCAAAGGCCATGAAGAACCCACTGGCCGCCGACGTCCGATGGGCGCCAATCACGGTCACGGCCACGCCGACAAGCGCAACTGGCTGGAGCGTCGTCGCGATGAAGAAGCCTCGCTGGGCATTACCACCCAACCCTACTGCCTGATCGTCGGCGGTGGCCAGGGCGGCCTGGGCCTCGCCGCGCGACTCAAGCGCTTGGGCGTGCCGACCCTGATCGTCGACAAGGCCGAGCGCCCTGGCGATCAGTGGCGCGGGCGCTACAAGTCACTGTGCCTGCACGACCCGGTCTGGTACGACCATATGCCGTACCTGCCCTTCCCCGATCACTGGCCGGTGTTCACGCCCAAAGACCAGATTGGCGACTGGCTTGAGATGTACACCAAAGTCATGGAGCTCAATTACTGGCCGCGCACCGAATGCGTGAGCGCAAGCTTCGACGAACAGGCCGGCAAGTGGACAGTCGAGGTACAGCGCGATGGCGAGCGACTGACGTTGCAGCCTACCCAGCTGATCCTTGCCACCGGTATGTCCGGCGTCGCCAATGTGCCGAGTTACCCTGGGGCCGAAGCGTTCCGCGGGCAGCAGCGCCACTCCAGTCGCCATCCCGGTGGCGATGCCTGGCGCGGAAAGCGCGCAGTGGTTATCGGCGCCAACAACTCGGCTCACGATATCTGCGCTGACCTCGTCGAGAACGGCGCCGAGGTGACCATGGTCCAGCGTTCCAGCACCCATATCGTGCGCTCCGACAGCCTGATGGATCTGGTGTTCGGCGGCCTCTATTCAGAAGATGCCCTGGCGTCGGGACTGACTACAGACAAAGCCGACATGCTGTTCGCCTCGATCCCCTACAAAGTCATGCCGAGCTTTCATCAACCGGTCTTTGCGGCGATCAAGGAGCGGGACAAAGACTTTTACCAGCGTTTGGAAAACGCTGGCTTCATGCTCGATTTCGGCGATGACGATTCCGGCCTGTTCATGAAATACGTGCGTCGTGGGTCTGGCTACTACATCGACGTCGGCGCGTCGGAGCTGATCGCCAACGGCACCATCAAGCTCAAGAGCGCGCCGGGACTGGGCGTCGAGCGTATCGAGACGGATGCCGTGGTCCTCAACGATGGCAGCCGCCTGCCGGCCGATCTGATCGTCTACGCCACCGGCTATGGCTCGATGAACGGCTGGGCCGCGAAGCTGATTTCCCAGGACGTCGCCGACAAGGTCGGTCGCTGCTGGGGCCTGGGCTCCGGCACGACCAAGGATCCAGGCCCGTATGAGGGCGAACTGCGCAACATGTGGAAGCCTACGCAGCAGGACAACCTGTGGTTCCACGGGGGCAACCTGCATCAGTCGCGGCACTACTCGCTGTACCTTGCTCTGCAATTGAAAGCCCGCTTCGAAGGCCTTGATCCAGACGTCTACAGCCTCGCCGTCAGCCACCACAAGGGCTGAGTGAAAAGGTCGCCCAACCGGGGGTTGGGCGACCCGTCTTTCTGATGTTGCCGTTACGCTCAAATGCTATCTTGCGACAGCCCGGTCCCTGCCTGGAGGTCCCAATGAGTCGTGACGCAACGCTATCGGATGAAACCGGATCGCCGCCTCAGGAAGGCTGGTTCTCCCATGAGAATCGCGCCCGCATCGACGATCTGATTGCCAAGCTGCAAACCAGCGACACCAAAGAAGGCGTCTCTCGCTACCATGCAATGGCCGAGGGGTATCTACTCGGTTTGCTGGACTGCTATCACGTCAGCGCAGAGCATCACGACGCGGTGAGGCAGTACCTGCACAACCTGGCGATCGCACGGTTGAAGGTGGTGAAGCCGAAGGGGCGCAAATAACACCATCGATGGCCTCACTCGAGATCGGCTTAACCCGACCTCTCGGGCATGGGTGATCGCATGATCCCGGCGTTGTCGATCGATCATGTGCGCACGTCTCGGGACAACCACACAGAGGCTGCCGGAAAGGCTCAGTCATGAACCGCGTACGTGTCGCAGACGTCTGAGGCAACGACGATGTTCGACCATTCATGCCGTCGCGCAGTTATGATCGGGCCAATACCGCCCTGCACAAACAGACTTATCGATAGTGCTGGCCCTGCCCGGTATTTCTGCCGGGATGCCGCATCGGATTTCATACGTGAGAAACCGCCATGACCTCCTACCAGGAACTCTTCACCCACGGTGAGGATTTTGAATCCTTCGTCAGCCACGGCCTGCCTGCGCAAATCGCTGCCGTTCGCGACATCCAGCAAAAACTGGCAAGCGCCAGTGCCATCAGTCCCTCTTCGCAACAACGCTTGAAAGCCATGGAACGTCGCTTCCATCTGTTGGTTGCGGGCGAGATGTGGTGTCCGGATTGCCAGATCAACGTCACGGTTTTGGATGATCTACAACGCAGGCAGCCCAACATCGATGTAGCGATCATCAGCAAGGGGCGCGCCGAAAACGAGCTGAAAGAGCGCCTAGGGCTGGATCGCATCTCGATCCCGTTCGTGCTGGTACTCGATGATCGCTTCGAGGTAGTCGGACGCTTTGTCGAACGCCCGCAGGAGGTTGTCGCAGGCGGCGATGCGGTCAAGCCGGACTACCGGGCAGGCAAGTACCTTGAAAGCACAGTCCGGGATCTGCTCGAGCTATTTGAAGCTGCTAAACCGTAGGTCCGCGACTGAGCCGCTCCTGTAGCCGTCGGGCTTGTCGGCGGCCGCGATCATCCGGTCACCGAAGGCTGACAGTCGCTACGCATCGTTGACCGACTCGGTCCTGAGTGATGTTGTCGGTGCCCACGGGCAGTTGGGGCATGACCTGCCTGCCACGCCGGCGCTTGTGCTGGAACGGGGCGGCAGCCTGAACCTTACAAACCGGCAACGCGGCAAGCTTGAGGTCCGTATCGTGCTGCCGTCGCAAATGACACCACTCCTTTGATGGAACTCCCCCGGCGCTTGCTGGCCCTATAGAGGTACGCCTCTGCGACAGTGCTGAAGCAGGGGCCAGGCGTGGGCAAGACACCGCGCCTTGAAATCCACTCGCTTGACAGGTGACACCGTGAATACTTTCGTTCCGCTGGAAAAACTGGAAAAAATGGGAAGAGATGAACTGAAGGATTTCTATGAAATCTGGCTCACCACTTCCGAGACATGGCCACAGGATCCTGAGAGAACGCAACGCGAATGCCTCTGGCGTGCGGACCGGGAGCTGACCCAGGACGTGACGATCGACGAAGCCTATTTTCACAACCTGCCGCGCCTGTGGCTGGTGGTAAAAGACCTGAATGACACCTCGGCCGTTGGCGATATAGAACAAAAGCTGGGCCAGCATTTTGGGGAGCTGGAAGTGAAAGGCGAATTCCGTCCCGTCGAGAAAGAAAAAGTCCCCTGCGGCGACAAGAATACCGATCTGAGAAGCTGAAAGGCGTCACGGATGAGTGGCAGTTGACCGTCGAGGCCTGCCACTGCCGCACATACATGTGACCGCTTCAAACGTGCTCAGAGGCCAATGGGCGCTGCAGCGGTTTGATTGCTCTGCAAGCCAGCAAGCGGCATCATCGGCGGTCCATCACAAGGACCCGTGCCCATGCCCATGCCGATGCCTCATCCAGAACCATCCTTCCACATTCGTGAACTGACAGAGGTCGACGCCGAAGCGCTGCTGGCATTCGAGATCGAAAATCGCGAGTGGTTCGAATCCCACATCGAAGCCCGGGATCCTGGGTTCTACTCCGTGCAAGGTGTCAGCGAGCATATCGAAGACTATCTGTCCGGCTTGGCGGCGGGCACCTGGCACCCATTCATCATCGAAGATGCCAGCGCAAGGATCGTGGGCAGAGCCAACCTGAAGAACATCCACACCCCGCCGCAAGCGGCGGAAGTCGGCTATCGCGTCGCTCGAGACGCCGGTGGACGGGGATTGGCGACGCTTGCCCTCAGGCACCTCATTCAACAGGCACGCGAGCGCTGGGGGCTGACGCAGTTGATTGCCTATGTGTACGAAGAGAATATCGGGTCGGCGAAGGTGCTCGACCGCTGCGGGTTCGCCCGCGCCACCTCGGACGAAAGCCCGACCGGCAGCGAACGTCGATTCGTTCGCCTCCTCTGAACCGGCTGTTTCCAGCCGGCGCTTTGCAGAGGCGCGATTGCCCGCGATCCGGCAGAACAGTCGATCCGTGCAGGGTCTGATCGACTCATTCCAGCGCAAGCGCGCACTACAGCATCGGTGCTTGCAGAAAACCTGTGGGGTCAGCCGTTATCGCGACAACCCCGCTGCCTGGGCACGTGCCGTGTGCAGCTTCTTGTAGCTGTCGATCAAACGCAGGTGCCGGTCCAGCCCCTCCAGCTTCATGCTGGTCGGCGTCAGGCCGTGGAAGCGCACGCTGCCGTCCACCGAACCGATCGCCGCGTCCATGCGCTCGTTGCCGAACATCCGACGAAAATTCACTTCGTAGTCGGCCAGTTGCAGATCTTCGTCCAGTTGCATTTCCAGCACCACGTTCACAGCCTGGTAGAACAGGCCGCGCTCGACGGTGTTGTCGTTGTACTGCAGGAACGCTTCCACCAGATCCTTGGCCTTTTCGAACTTCTGCAAGGCCAGATAGATCAGCAGTTTCAGCTCCAGGATCGTCAACTGCCCCCACGCGGTGTTGTCGTCGAACTCGATGCCGATCAGCGTGGTGATGTCTGTGTAGTCATCCAGCTCGCTGTCTTCCAGGCGCTGGGCCAGCGTACGCAGGCCGACTTTGCTCAGGTTATGCAGATTGAGAATATCGGCACGGAACAGCAGCGCTTTGTTGGTGTTGTCCCAAATCAGATCCTCGATCGGGTAGATCTCCGAATAGTCCGGGACCAGAATGCGACAGGCCGTCGCGCCTAGGTCTTCGTAGACGGCCATGTAGGCTTCCTTGCCCATGTCTTCGAGAATGCCGAACAGCGCCGCAGCCTCTTCGGCATTGGCCCTTTCTTTTCCACTGAAGGCGCCTTCGCTTGAGAAGTCCCACTCGACGAATTCGTAATCGGCCCTGGCACTGAAGAACCGCCACGACACCACACCGCTTGAATCGATGAAGTGTTCGACGAAGTTGTTCGGCTCGGTGACGGCGTGGCCTTCGAAGGTTGGCTGCGGCAAATCGTTCAGGCCCTCGAAACTGCGGCCTTGCAGCAGCTCGGTAAGGCTGCGCTCAAGCGCCACTTCGAAGCTTGGGTGCGCGCCGAAGGATGCGAACACGCCGCCGGTGCGCGGGTTCATCAGGGTGACGCACATCACCGGGAATTCACCGCCCAGCGACGCATCCTTGACCAGTACCGGGAAGCCCTGCTCTTCCAGCCCCTGAATGCCGGCGAGAATGCCGGGGTACTTGGCGATCACCTCTTGCGGCACATCCGGCAGAGCGAGTTCGCCTTCGAGAATTTCGCGTTTGACCGCACGCTCGAAGATTTCCGATAGGCATTGCACTTGGGCTTCGGCCAGGGTGTTACCCGCGCTCATACCGTTGCTCAGGTACAGGTTTTCGATCAGGTTGGACGGGAAGTACACCGTCTCGCCGTCCGACTGACGCACGAACGGTAAACAAACGATACCTCGCTGGGTGTTGCCGGAATTGGTGTCGTACAGGTGCGAGCCACGCAGTTCGCCGTCGCGGTTGTAAATCTTCAGGCAGTACTCGTCGAGAATCTCGCTCGGCAGCGCGTCGTTGGCCCCGGGCTGGAACCAGCGCTCGTTGGGGTAATGCACGAACTCGGCGTTGGCGATGTCTTCGCCCCAGAACTGATCGTTGTAAAAGAAGTTGCAGTTCAGGCGCTCGATGAATTCGCCCAATGCCGAGGCCAGCGCGCCTTCCTTGGTCGCGCCCTTGCCATTGGTGAAGCACATCGGCGAATGGGCGTCGCGAATGTGCAGCGACCACACGTTCGGCACGATATTGCGCCACGAGGCGATTTCGATCTTCATGCCCAGCCGCGCCAAAACGCCCGACATGTTGGCGATGGTCTCTTCCAGCGGCAGATCCTTGCCCGCGATGTAGGTGCTCGCCCCCTCGACCGTGGACGCAGGCATCAGCAAGGCCTGAGCATCGGCGTCCAGATTCTCGACTTCCTCGATCACGAACTCAGGCCCGGCCTGCACCACCTTCTTCACCGTGCAACGGTCGATGGAACGCAGGATGCCCAGGCGATCCTTTTCGCAGATATCGGCGGGCAATTCGACCTGGATCTTGAAGATCTGGTTGTAGCGATTTTCCGGGTCGACGATGTTGTTTTGCGAAAGACGAATGTTGTCAGTGGGGATGTTGCGCGTCTGGCAGTACAGCTTCACGAAGTAGGCCGCACACAAGGCCGACGAAGCCAGAAAGTAATCGAACGGTCCCGGCGCCGAGCCATCGCCTTTGTAGCGGATGGGCTGATCGGCGATCACCGTGAAGTCGTCGAACTTGGCTTCAAGTCGTAGATTGTCGAGAAAGTTGACCTTGATTTCCATGGAGGGATTACCAGAAGCGAAAAACGAATTGGCGGCCATTATCCGGGTTTCACGCCGGAAGTCTTGCGCTTTCCGGCCGCTGGCCGCCATCAGTCAACGGCAACGCTTTAACGTTTTGCCGTTGGCTGACAGCAGGGCTGGTTCGCTCCTTGGTATGGGGGGGTTACTTGCGGTGGCCCTCGACCGGATGGCTGCCATCACAGGCGGGCTGATCCGGGTCATTGGTGCAGTTATCGTCCTGATAGCTGAAATACTGGCATCCGGCACACAGCACGAACAGGATCGCCAACGTAAGCTTCTTCATGGGTTCACCATTATCTGATGGGTCACTTCTGCTTCAGATGTGTAAGTGCCTTGTTCGCCTGATCGGCGCACTTCTTGTAGTCACCGGATTCATGGGCGGCTTTGGCCTGTTGATGTTCGTGATGCCCGGAGGCGGTGTAATCAGCATCCGTGGTGGCTTTGAGTTTGCCCAGAGCCTCTTCACATTCGTGATGATCGTCCTTGGCGAAGGCAGCGTTGCTCAATGCGAGAGCGGTCAATAGGCAGAGGGTAAAAAATCGCATATCACGTTCCTTATGAGTCGATTGCAGTCGGGGTCCTGCCTGGCGGGTATCAGAGGTGTTTCTTGGCTTCCTTGTCGACATGCTTGTCGGCCTTGTGCCGCTCGTCGTCATCGTGCTTGAGCCCTTTGTCCACTTCACTGGCGTCGTGCTTGACGCCCTTGTCGACTTCACTGGCATCGTGCTCGACGCCCTTGTCCAGCTCTCGATTGTCGTGCCGTACGCCCTCGCCTACCTCACCCTCGGCAAATGCCAGCGATATGGCCGAACCGGTGAGTAAAAGGGTGACGGCAACTGACGAAATCAACTTACGCATATTGAAACTCCTGTCTGAACTGCTGGGTATTCATTACCCATCAAATCCGAGCCTAGACAATATCCGTGCGGCCTCCAGGCAATCTGTCGGAATTTCCAGGGTCTTGGATTTGGATAAGGACGCGATCACCCCTCTTACGAACATCTCACGGGCCTCAGTGACTTTTCGTACTCGCGTTGTGCCGTGAACGTGCGCGTCCTCGTGAAGACCGCTTTGCAAGATGTAAAAAATCTGTAAAAACTTCGTTACCAATTGTGTATATTTCTCATTAGCATTTCCATTAACAATCATTTTTGCTCATTGACCAGGAAACGAACCTTGAAAGCCCGCCTCCCTGCCAGTCTGTTGCTCGCTGGTACTTGCAGCGTTCTGTCTGTCGCCCATGCGGCTGATGAAATCACCCTTCCCTCCACACAGATCCAGAGCAATGGCGCACAAGCCGACGATCAGAGTCAGGGCTATCAGGGCAAAACCGCTACCAGCACCACGCGGCTGGGGCTGTCGGACAAGGAAACGCCACAGGCAGTCACCACCGTGACGCGCGACCAGATCGACGACTTCAGGATGAACAGCGTTAAACAGGCCCTGCGCGCGGCGCCGTCGGTGACGGTCGAGCAGATCGAGACCGATCGCACCGAGTTCACCTCGCGCGGATTTGACATCAACACCTTCGAATACGACGGCATGGGCATGCCCTTCACCGGCGACTTGCTGGTGGGCGACCAGGATCTGGCCGAGTACGAGCAGATCGACGTGTTGCACGGGGCCAACGGTTTGATGAGCGGCACCGGCAATCCATCAGCCACCGTCAACTTCGTGCGCAAACGTCCGACCAGGGATTGGCAGGCAAAAATCGGCACCAGCGTCGGATCCTGGGACAACCGTCGAGTGGACGTCGACGTCTCTGGCCCGCTGACCGACAGCGGCAATGTGCGCGGGCGTTTCATCTATGCCCACGACAAGGGCAATTCCTACCTGGACCGCTACAGCCATGAGATCAACGTGGCCGCGGGCCTGCTGGACTTCGACCTCTCCGATGCCGACACCCTGACCGTCGGTTTCTCCCAGCACAACAGCGACTCCAACGCCAGCAGCTGGGGCAACTTGCCGCTGTCCGATTCGGATGGCAACCCTATCCATTACAGCGGCCGCAGCGCCAACGTCGGCCAGCCGTGGACCTACTGGAACGTGCATACCCAACGCACCTTTGCCGAGCTCAAGCACGACTTCGGCAATGGCTGGAGCAGCAAGCTGTCGGTGACCGGCATTCGCCAGTACCAGGACACGGACATGTTCTACATCGACAGCGTCACCGGCGACGACGCACTCGCCTATGCCACCCACATCACCAGCAAAACCGACCAGCTGATCGGCGAGGCGCAACTGTCCGGCCCCTTCACCCTGTTTGGCCGCGATCACGAGCTGACCATCGGTGCCAACTATGGCCGCACGCACTTGAAGGCCAACGAGCACGACATCGACGCCGACGCCGACGGCTATTACAACGTCAGTTTTTCCGGCGCATTGGCCGGCTCCCTGGTGCGCCCATCGCTGGATTACACCTTCGACACCAATAACCAGAATTTCAGCGATACGCAGAAAAGCCTGTACGCCGGTGCGCGCTTCAGCCTGATGGATGACCTGCACTGGATCGTCGGCGCGCGGATGCTCAGCGCCGATGGCAAGGGGCTGGATTACGGGGTCGATCACCATACCCGCGAACACGGCAAGGTCACGCCTTACACCGGCCTGGTGTACGACCTCAACGATCAGTGGAGCGTGTATGGCAGTTGGACCCAGATCTACAGCCCGCAATACAAAGTGGGCGTGGACGGCCGGATGCTCGATCCGCTGGAAGGCACCAGCGAGGAAATCGGCATCAAGGGCAGCCTGGACAGTGGTCTGAACCTGACGGCGGCCGCGTTCAAGACCAAGCAGGAAAACGTTTCCGAGTACGTGGATTTTGTCGGCGGCCGAAGCGTTTACGACGCGCTGGACTATAAGAGCCACGGCATCGAACTGCAGGCCTCAGGTGAAGCCTTGCCGGGTCTGGACCTGCTCGCGGGCTACACCTATGTGCGCATCGACGATGACAACGGCGATCGGGCCCGCAAGTACGTGCCGACCCACAGCTTGCGCGGTATGGCGACTTATCGCCTGCCGGGCATGCCGAACGCGAAAGTCGGCACGCGTGTGACCTGGCAGGGACCGGTCGAGAACGATGCCAACAGCGCCATCCGGCAAAACGCCTATGCGCTGGTGGACCTGATGACCAGCTACGACATCGACCCGCACTGGAGCACGTCGCTCAACCTGAACAACGTCACCGATCGCAAATACCTGATGTCGCTTTATAACAGCGCGACGAGTGCCAACTACGGCGCCCCGCGCAACCTGACCGCGTCGCTGACCTGGACCTACTGAAAACGACGGCAGTCCGGCTTGTCGGCGATGGCGTTTTCCACGCCGTCACCGCCGGCGGGCCGGACTGCTACAGCTCATTGGGTTGCTCGCAAGCGTCAGTCCAGATCCGCCGCCGAATGCCGTTCCGGCACCTGTTCACTCTCTTCGCCCCAAGTCCGGTTGACCCGCAGGCCGCGTACCACCGCGGGCCGGTTGGCGATGGTTTCAGCCCAGCGTTGCACGTGGGTGTACTCCTGGGCAGCCAGGAATTCAGCCGCCGAATACACCGTGCCGCGTACCAGTTGGCCATACCACGACCACACCGCGATGTCGGCGATGCTGTACGCCTCGCCGCCCAGATAAGGACTCTCGGCCAGGCGACGGTCCAGCACATCCAGCTGCCGCTTGGCTTCCATGGTGAAGCGGTTGATGGCGTACTCGATCTTCTCCGGCGCATACACGTAGAAGTGCCCGAAGCCGCCACCCAGGTACGGCGCCGCCCCCATCTGCCAGAACAGCCAGTTCAGGGTCTCAGTGCGCCCCGCCGGATCGGTCGGCAGCAAGGCGCCGAACTTTTCCGCAAGGTACAGCAGGATCGAACCGGACTCGAACACGCGCACGGGCGGTTCGACGCTGCGATCGAGCAACGCGGGAATCTTGGAGTTGGGGTTGATCTCGACGAAGCCACTGGAGAATTGCTCGCCCTCGCCGATGCGAATCAGCCAGGCATCGTACTCGGCCTCTGTCTTGCCCAGCGCAAGCAGCTCTTCGAGCATGATGGTGACCTTCACGCCGTTGGGAGTGGCCAGCGAATAGAGTTGCAGCGGGTGCTTGCCGACCGGCAGCGTTTTCTCATGGGTCGGGCCTGCGACGGGGCGGTTGATCTTCGAGAACTGGCCGCCGGAATCGGCTTCGTTTTTCCAGACCTTGGGAGGAACGTACGCTGCTTTAGTCATCAAACAAACCTCTAGAGTGAGTCACTGACGGTGAACCATGAAGGGCCGCAGACCGGGCTGCGGGCTATGTTCAGACCGGGGGGTGATGGTGAGCGGTTCAGGGTATGCGGTTACCTTGGGGCGACTCAACCACATTTCAATCGTCCGGCGTGCGCCGAATGCCGGCCCGCGTTTTCAGGGGGTCGAACGCGGTGCCGCCCTGGCAAACAGCAGCCCCAACTGATCCGCGGGGAGCGCTTTGCTGAAGTGAAACCCCTGAACTTCATCACAGGGATGGCGTTGCAGGCACTCCAGTTGTTCCAGGGTTTCCACGCCTTCGGCGGTCACGGTCATGCCCAGTGAACGCCCCAGATCGATCATTGCCTCGACGATGGCCTGATCGTTGCCGCGCTCGGTCATGTGGGAGATGAAACTGCGGTCGATCTTGATGCCGTCCAGCGGGTACTTGCGCAGATACCCCAGCGACGAAAAACCGGTGCCGAAATCATCCAAACTCAATCGCACACCCAGCGCCCTCAAGGCGGTGAGCGTGGCCGGGGCCGCATGCGCGTGGTCCAGCAACACGCGCTCGGTGATTTCCAGTTCCAGACGGCTGGCGGGCAGACCGCTGTCTTGCAGGGCTGCGGCAACCACGGCGACGATGTCTTCGTTCTCCGCCAACTGGCCGGGCGACAGATTGACCGAAAGGCCGATGCCGTCCGGCCAGGTCATGGCTTCCCGGCACGCGGTATCGAGCACCCAACGGCCCAAAGGCTGGATCAGCCCGGTATCTTCGGCCAGGGTGATGAAGGTGTCCGGCGGCAGCAGCCCGCGCTCCGGATGCTGCCAGCGCACCAGCGCCTCGAAGCTGCGCAGTGCGCCGCTGACCGTGGCATAACGCGGCTGATAGTGCAGGCGCAACTGATCGCTGAGCAACGCTTCACGCAGCTCCTGCTCAAGCTGCCGACGGGCCAGCAATTGGGTCCTCATGCTGTCGGCATAGAAACACCAGGTATTGCGCCCGGCCGCCTTGGCCTGGTACAGCGCGATGTCGCCCATGCGCAGCAGATCGCCAGCCGTTTGCGCGTGGGTCGGTGCCTGGGCGATACCGATGCTGGTGCCGATGAACACGGTTTGCCCATCCACCTCGAACGGCCGACACAGGTCCTCCACCAGCATCGCGCAGAATTCGGCGGGATCACCCTCCCCGAATTCCCCTGCCAGCACCACGATGAATTCATCGCCGCCCAGACGCGCAACCATCCCGCCCGGCCGAACATGCGCGCTCAAGCGACGGCCGACCTCCTGCAGTACGCGGTCACCGATGGCATGTCCCAAGGCATCGTTGATCGGCTTGAAGCGGTCCAGATCCAGGCTCAGCAAGGTCAATGGCGAGCTGACCGACCGGTCCAGATGCTCGGCGAGAAACTGATAAAGGCGCAGACGGTTAGGCAGGCCCGTCAACGCATCATGCAGTGAAAGCTGGCGAAAACGTTGCTCGCTGCCACTCAATTCCAGCTGGCTGCTATGCAACGCCTCGAACTGGGCATCGATCTGGCGGGCTGACGTCAACGCGTAGCGCACCAACATCGCCAGCACCAAAGCGAGCGCCAGCACCCCGGAGATAAACAGCGGCAAGGTCTCGCGCAGCAGATCCATGCCTGGTTTCGGTGGCATCCAGGCCAGCTGAATGTCAGAGTCCAGTAGCGGCATCTGATCGTAACCGTCCTTCGGCCCCTGGGAAACCGCGATGGTCGGCAAGCCGTAGGTCTCACTCAAATGGGTCAACTTGGCGGGGTCAAGGACCGAGACGAACATCATCACCGACATGGGGCCGGGAACCGGTTCGATCATCGGGTCCGACACGGGGCTGATGGTCGCGGCCGCCAACAGCGCAGGCACGCCGCCGACCTTGAACACGCGCACCAGCCCGTCGTTTTCATGGGTGGACAATCGTACATCGGCAATCAGTGCGTCCAGATCGCCGTCGAGCCAGTCACTGGCCTGCATCATCGACGGCTTGCCATCGATCACCGCGTAACGGGTCCGATTCTGCGCGTCGATCACCAGCACGCCGTTGTAGCCGTAGAGTTCGTAGGGCACCGCGCCGACATTGCGCTGCTCGTCCGCCCAGACCTTGTCGACAGTCATGTGCAGATGACGATACGCCTCGCCCCACTTGGCGTAGTTGATGATATTGCGCCCCACTTCATTGCGCACTTGTTCCAGCGTGCGAGAAATGAACGTGCGTGAGCGCTGCTGCACGTCGCGATCCTGATTCAGGGCGTTCTGCACCAACAGGTAACCGCTCAGACCAATCAGCAACAGCAACGCGCAGATTGCCGGAAGGAGGCGCAGGATCAACTGGCGGCTGCGACGGGTAGCGGCCCAGCTGGCAAGTGTGGGTTTAAACATGCAGGCACCTGAATGCTTCAACGAACGCAGCGACTCGCTCTGGACCGGGCAACCAAGCGCGCCGACGACGACCGATGATTGCCAATGGCTATCGTAACTGTCCGTGTATGCAGGGGCTAGCGGTCATTCTGCGACGCGTGAGTCAGCTGCGCTTGGACAGTCGCTTTGTCGATCACCGAATACACGTTGCGGATGCGCCCGTCGCTGAATTCATAGAAGACGTTCTCGGTGAAGCTGACGCGCTGGCCATTGACCGCAAACCCGAACAATTCCCCTAACGGTGTGCAATCGAAGCACAGCCGGGCGGCAATGCGTGGCGGATCGGCCATCAGCAGGTCGATGACGAATTGCAGATCGGGGATGGCGCGAAAATCGTTTTCCAGCATTTCCCGGTAACCGGACAGCCCGATGCGCTCACCGTTGTAATGCACATTCTGATCGACAAAACGGCCCAGCGCAGGCCAGTCCTGACGATTGAGACAGTCGATGTAGGCGCGGTACAGGTTGAGGATTTCTGGTTCGGCCATGGGTGGTTCCTTGTCATGTCGCTGCGGCTTCAAGCCTTTGGGATTTTGGGCGCGTGGTGGGGAGGATAGTTCAAGCGGTGGCGAAGCGCTGAATACCGGCATGGGCGCGGTGCCGCTCAAGGGCACCCTTATGCGGTCAACAAGAGTCCGACAGCCAGTAGACGACCACGCACAAAGAACCCGCTGGCGCCTGTCAGGTGGCAGCGGGTTTTTTTGTGCTCGTTTAGCCGAGTCTGACGCAACCGGACTGCTACAGGGACTTGATCAGCGTATCAATCAATTCCCCGCAACCTGCGCCACTGCACCCGAGGTCACCAGCGCCTTGAGCGAGGCATCGAACTGCTTCAGCGCATGGATTTGCAAATCACGCTGTTGATCGATCTGCGCGGCGATTTCCGGGGCGGCTTTGTCGTGGACCCACACCGAGCTCAGCTCTTTTGCACCCAGGCCTTCGGCCTTGCCGATGTATTGCAGGTTCGAGTCGTAGAACGTGGCGATAAAGCGTGCCTCGACCTTGCTGTTGCGTTGGGTGACGAGCTGGTTGTAAGTGTCGAGCGTGACCACCACGTCAGGCCGCGCCTGCATCAATGCATCCAGATTGTCGTACACAGTGACGGAAGCGAATTCCTTGGCAATCGACGCCTTGAGCCAGTCGATCGCCAGTTTAGGATCGGAACTGTTGACGAACGCTTCGCGAATTCTGGAATCCAGCGCCCCGTTCTTCACGCCGTTCAACGCAACCGAGTGGTAGTGCTCAAGATATTGGAGCGTGCTGACGGTGTTTTCGCTGTAAAGCACACCCACCGACTGCGAATGTCTGAGGGCAACGCCGCTGTCAGCAACGGGCATGAAGTGGCAGGACTGTTCATCGACCGCCGCAGTTGTAGATGACGTTACGGCATAGACGGGAGCATTGAAGGCGATATTGCCGGCCAAGGCAGCGACAAGAGTCAGCAGGGTTGAAATTCTCATCGCGGTGTCCTTCTAAAGCCAGTGCGGTATGACGCTATCGTGCTCGTTTAATGGAAAAAAAGAACTCGCAATCCGTGATGTTCACTATCGATTTCACGAATGGTATGCGCACTGAGAGAGTCCTTTACGTTTTCCTGAATAAAGCAACTTTTCAATATGCTTATCCACACTAACTCAGAAGGCAAAGTTGCCGATTATTTGGCGAACTTTATGCAGCGCCAGTTGTAGCGCATCCATTTCAACCGACCCCAGGGCCAGGCGAATCGCATGAGGAACAGGGCTGGAAATGGCAAACGCTTCAGCGGTGGAAACAGCGACATTCATTGCCAACAGTGCTACGGCCACTTGATCGGCTCGCACCTCTTCGGGCAACGGCAACCACAGAAAATACGAGGCCGGATGACCGATGACGGTAAGCCCGGCAAGTGCCTTTCTCGCCATCGCCTGTCGCTGCATCGCGTCCTGGCGTTTTTCAGCTTCAAGCCGCGCGACGGTGCCGTCCTCGATCCAGCCACACACCAGCGCGGTCATGACACCCGGCGTGTTCCAGGTGGTGGCCCTGATCGTTCGCTCCAGAGCAGGCACCCAGTTCAAGGGCGCGACCACGAAACCGACGCGCAATCCGGTGGCGACGTTTTTCGAGAAGCCAGACACATAAACCGTCAGCTCCGGTGCCAGCGCCCGCAACGGAACAGGCGGCGCGTCAGCCAGAAAGGCGTAGGCCGCGTCTTCGATCAGCAGCAGCTGATGTTCACGCGCAATGCGCACCAACCGCTCACGCCACGGCAGGTCCATTACCCAGCCCATGGGGTTGTGCAAGGTCGGCATGGCATACACCGCCTTGAGCCGGCGCTTGCGGCAAAGCTTTTCCAGAGCGTCGAGATCAGGACCGGTTTCGTTCAGCGCAATGGGCACCAGTTCCAGCCGGTGAGCATCGGCGAGCACCTTGAACCCCGAATACGTCAGCGCATCGACCGCGACCACATCCCCCGGTTTGAGCAGGCCCATGACGGTCGCGGCCAGGCCATGCTGAGCACCGCTGACGATCAGCACGTGCTCGGCATCTGCTTCAAGCCCGCGATCCGCCAGATGCCGGGCGATGCAGGCGCGCTCATGGGCTCGCCCGGCATGGGGCTGATACCGCAACAGCGCCTCCAGATCCCCCGAAAGCGCCAATTGCCGCAAACCACTGCGCAGCAACTCGGCCTGGCCAGGCAATGCCGGGTAATTGAAATTCAGGTCCAGCACACCCACTGCTGCCGCTTGTTGATCGACGCCATGACTGAGCGGCAGCGCGATTTCCCGCACGAAGGTGCCCCTGCCCGTTTCTCCGCTGATCAGCCCCATCGCCTCAAGCTCGGCATAGACCCGGGACGCCGTCGCCAGTGCCAATCCTTGCTGTTCGGCAAGTTGGCGGTGCGTGGGCAAACGCGTGCCCGGGGGCAACGCGCCAGAGGCGATACCACTGGCAAAGGCATCGACGATGGTCTTGTAGCGGGCGCGGGGCACTGGCGATGTATCCATGACAATTTTTTGATTGTGCTGATTCTGCGCCCTAGGATTCGATGACTGCAACCGGTCGGGCTTGCCGCAATAACCCTGCACCCTGCCAATTAACCACTGCCTCAATCGAGCCTGCCATCATGGAACACGCATCGCACCTGCAACCTCGCAGTACGAACCAGACCTCCCGCGGCTGGCTTAACGGGCTGATCGGTGTGGTGATCTTCAGCGGCTCGCTGCCGGCGACGCGCATCGCCGTTCAGGAATTTGCCCCGGTGTTCCTGACCGTCGCCCGTGCGTCGATTGCCGGTGCGGTGGCGTTGTGCATGTTGTTGCTGCTCAAGCAAACGCGCCCGGCCAGGCATCAACTGCTGCCGTTGTGCATCGTCGCGCTGGGGGTGGTGGTGGGCTTTCCGCTGCTTACGGCGTTGGCGTTGCAGTATGTGACGTCCGCGCATTCCATCGTCTTCGTTGTCCTGTTGCCGCTGGCGACCGCCGTGTTTGCGGTCATGCGCGGCGGCGAACGGCCGAGGCCGGTGTTCTGGCTGTTCTCGGTGCTCGGCAGTTCGTTGGTGGTCGGCTTTGCCGTGTCTCAGGGCCTCACCGCTTCACCGGCAGGCGATCTGCTGATGCTGTTGGCGATTCTGGTCTGCGGGCTGGGTTATGCCGAAGGTGCCAGGCTTTCAAGGAGCCTGGGCGGCTGGCAGGTGATCTGCTGGGCGCTGGTGCTTTCATTGCCGGTCATGTTGGCCCTGACCTGGCTCACCGCGCCGTCTTCCGTCGCGCACATCAGCCTGGCCGTGTGGATCAGCCTGGGCTACGTCTCGTTGTTCAGCATGCTGATTGGCTTCATCTTCTGGTATCGCGGGCTCGTGCAAGGCGGGATTGCAGCGGTGGGTCAGCTTCAACTGCTGCAGCCGTTTTTCGGCCTGGCGCTGGCGGCGACCCTGCTGCACGAGCGAGTCAGCCTCGGCATGATCGTGGTGACGGTTGCAGTCATCCTGTGCGTGGCGGGCGCGCGCAAATTCTCCCGCTGACCGACACCCAGCCCGCGCCTCGGCTCAGTTGGTGACCACCGCCGATGTGCGTTTGGCGTACACCAGCAGCCCGCTCACGCAGATCAGTGCCATGCCGAACGCTGAGGACAACCCGGGATAGCTGTCGAAAAACACCACACCATAGCCGGTGGCGAAGACGATCTGCAGGTAGCCCAATGGCGCGAGCACCGACGACGACGCGTAGCGATACGACTTGGCGATCAGGAAATGGGCCGACAACCCCAGGCTGCCCAGCACCAGCAACATAAGCCACTGCGACGGGCTTGGCGCAGCCCAGAAAAACGGCACCGCGAGGCTCAGCAACGCGGTGCTGAACACACCTACATAAAAGCTGCACACCGACGGGCTGTCCAACTCACCGGCCAGTTGCGTGAGCATCTGATAAACCGCAAAGCAGAAGGCACACGCCAGCGGGAACAGCATCCACAGCGAAAATCCATCACCGCCCGGGTTGATCACCACCAATACGCCGACAAACCCGATGACAACCGACAGCCACTGCAAACGGTCTGCCCTGATGCCGAACAGCAACGGCGAGAGGATCGTCACGAAGGCCGGTGCCAGAAACACCAGCGCCGTGGACTCGGCCAACGGCACATGGGTCAGGCCGAACAGAAACGTCAGGCTGTCGCCCAGCAGGAACACCGCCCGCAGCAGGTGCAGCCAGGGACGCGTGGTGTGGAAGGCGTCTTTGCGCTTTTCCCGAAGGATCACGCTGGTGACCAGCAGGGTGTGGATCAGATAACGCGCCCAGGCCACGAATATCACGGGAAGCGCAAGGATCAGGGTTTTGGAGAGTGCATCGTGGCTGGCGAAGATAAAGGTCACGCCGACCATCAACCACATGCCGATGACGTGGCTGTGGGAACGGGTAGAAGCATTCATCGGGCCGTCCGGGGACTGAATAAGTGTGCACAGCTTACGTGTGCAGAGCCTGAATATGCAGATCATCCGGCGAAGTACACCACAGGTGGCTCCGCCGTCCAACACGCAGATTGGCGCCTGCGCCCAGGCCCCTGTAGCAGTTCGGCTTGCCGGCGGTAGCAATCTCAAAGAAGCCCCCGCCGGCAAGCCGCGCTGCTTCCATCAGCGGCTATTTGTTGCGGCTGACCCGCCAGACCTTGTTGCCCACATCGTCCGCTACCAGTAGCGAGCCTTGCTGATCGAGGATCACGCCCACCGGACGCCCTTGCGCTTCACCATCGGCATTCAGGAACCCAGTGAGAAAATCGATCGGCATGCCTGACGGCTGGCCGTTCTGGAAACCAATGAACACGACTTTATAGCCGGCTTGCGGATTGCGGTTCCACGAGCCGTGCTCGCCGACGAACACGCCGTTTGCGAAGCTATCCGGCATGCCGCGAGCGTTGGAGTAAGTCAGGCCCAGCGGCGCAACGTGAGTGCCCAGCGCATAGTCCGGGGCGATGGCCTTGGCCACCATGTCCGGGCGCGGCGGCTGCACGCGAGCATCGACGTGGTTGCCGTAATAGCTCCACGGCCAGCCGTAGAAGGCGCCGTCTTTCACCGAAGTCAGGTAGTCGGGCACCAGATCGCTGCCGATTTCGTCACGCTCGTTGACCACGGTCCACAGCTCAGTGCTGCCCGGCTTCCAGATCAGCCCGTTGGGATTGCGCAAGCCGCTGGCGAACAGGCGTTTCTGGCCGGTCCTGGCATCGACTTCCCAGATCGCCGCGCGGCCCTCTTCAGCCTCGATACCGTTCTCGCCGACGTTGCTGTTGGAGCCGACTGTCACGTAGAGCTTGCTGCCGTCGCTGTTGGCGATGATGTTCTTGGTCCAGTGATGGTTGATGCCCGCCGGCAGGTCGGTGACCTTAACCGGGGTCGCGGTGATTTCGGTCTGGCCTTCGGTGTACGGCACTTTGACCACGGCATCGGCGTTGGCGATGAACAGCTCGTTGCCCACCAGGACCATGCCGTAGGGCGAGGTCAGGCCACTGATGAACACCTTGTGCACTTCGGCCTTGCCATCGCCGTCGGCGTCACGCAGCAGGGTGATGCGATTGGCGCTAGGCGCTTCGGCCCCCGCGCGGCCCATGACGATGCCCGAAGCGGTGCGCTTGGCCCAGGCCATCAGGCCGGTGCCGCCATCGGTCGAGCCTTCAGGCTTGGGTGGCGTGTTGCTTTCGGCCACCAGCACATCACCGTTCGGCAGCTTGTACAGCCAGCGCGGGTGCTGCAGGTTATCGGCCAGCGCCTGCACCTTGAAACCGTCGGGCGCCTTGGGCGTGTCGCTGCCACTCCAGCCCACGGCCTTGGACACTTTCAGCGTCGGAATCAACGAACTGGTCGGCTCAGGCAACTGTGGCTTGGGACCAATGCCCGCCTGGAACGGCAACTTGGAAGTATCTCCACAGGCGCTGAGCAACATGGCAGCGGTCATCAGCAGTGCAAATCGATGCATTGCAATCATTATTGGAACCTCGCGGCGGCCATCCGTGGGCCTTGCTGAATTTTCAAAGTTTGATTTTTCAAAGTCTTGCGAAGTATTGCCCTGTCTCCCAACGCCGAACAGTTCACGTGTCACAAATGACATTTGATCTTCAGGCACGAATCAACCGACCGCGCCGTGGGCTCAAGGGTTCCCTTCCAGGCTGGCTGGCGCTGCGAATGCGTGCGTCTGGCACAGGCCTTCCGGCCGTGGCGCTCGCCAATCCGCCGCCGGCAAGCCGTGTTGCATCAGGCGTGCATGTTTCATGGAACGCCGATGGGCGTGAGCAGGTCAGCTGAAACGGGAGAAATGCTCATGACGACCTTCGACAGACGCAACTTCATCAAAGGGGCACTGGTCCTCGGCGCAGGTTCGCTAGCGCTGCCGACCGGTTTTGCCTGGGCGAAAACCATGCAAGCACCGAAAACACTTTTGCTGCAACGCAACGACTGGGTGCCGAACAACCCGCGCCTGCCGGTACTGCATTACACCGACGTGATCACCGAGGGCGATGTGGCATCGGCAATGGAGGCGCTGTTCACCCGCAACGGCTGGAAACCGGCCTGGCGTGACGGCGTGTTCGATTATCACCATTACCACTCCACGGCCCATGAAGTACTCGGCTTCGCGGCGGGCAGTGCCCGGCTGATGCTGGGCGGACCGAATGGCCATGAGGTAACGGTCAACAAGGGCGATGTGGTGTTGCTGCCCACCGGCACCGGCCATTGCCGCCTGTGGGCCAGCGAAGATTTTCTGGTGGTCGGCGGCTACCCGCCAGGTCAGAACTGGGACATCTGCCGTGAAGCGCCAACTGAGGCGATGGTCGAGCGTATGGCGAAGCTGCCGTTTCCTGAAACCGACCCGGTGACAGGGCGGACGCCGCCTTTGAGCACTTATTGGCCTCTGGCCTGAGCCAGCCGTACGTCGTCCGCCGTTCACCTCACCAGGCGTCTTTCCCTCGATGGCCGGTAGCCGAAGTACGAGCTGTAGCATTTGCTGAAATGACTCGGCGAAACGAATCCGCACGCCACCAGCACTTCCACCTGGGACAGCTCGGTGTGCTGCAGCAGACGCCTGGCTTCAGTGATGCGTAGCTCGAGGTAGTAGCGCTGCGGCGTAGTCCCCAGTTGCTCCTTGAACAGACGCTCGATCTGCCGCCGAGAGCGCCCGGCGTAAACCGCCAACTGTTCCATTTCCAGCGGCTCTTCGAGGTTGGCGTCCATCAGTTTGACGACTTCCCTGAGCGGCGCACTCATCGAGATGTGCCGGCTGGGTTTTATACGTCGATAGCGTGACTCTTCGAATGACAGGATGTCTTCGATGCCCTCCACCAGCGCCTTGTCGTGCAGCGCCTTGATCCACTCCAGCGCCATATGAAAGGCCCCGGACGGGCTGGAAGCGGTGAGCCGGTCGCGGTCCACCACGAACGGCTCGCTGGTGACATGAGTGACTCTGGAAATCTCCGCCAGCACCGGACGATGCTCGGGATGGATCGCGCACCGATAGCCTTCGAGCAAACCGGCCGCACCGAGAAACCACGCGCCATTCCAAAGTCCGGCCAATGTCAGTCCCTGCTCGCAAGCGCTGACCAGCAGATGGATCAGCGCGTCGTCGGCCTTGAGTTCCGTGCGATAGCCGCCGCAGATCACCAGCAGGTCGAGGTCTTTCAGCGCCGTGGCATCAAGCCGAGCGTCGGGGCGAATGACCAGCCCCAGATCACTGACGACCTCGCCTTCCTGCAGCCCGAACGTGCGCGACGAAAACAGTTTCGGGCGCAGCAGGTTACCGGTGACGAGGGTGTCCAGCACCTGGGTGAACGCCGGCAGGGAGAAATGCTCGAGCAACAGGAATCCGGCGCGGGTGGTCGCACCTGGCGTTTTCTTATCATCGTCCAGGTAACGAAGGTTCTTGCCCTTCATGCCGCCACTGAACTCTCGTCTTTCGCTCAACGTTCGCCTCGTCACCTGAATTCGCTCGGCAGAGAGTAACGGTCAACGATCACCTGCGGTAGAGGCTGGACGATGTTGAGTTCGAGACCGCGTACCGTTCGTGGACGTTCCGAGAGATCGCCACGATCCCCCCTGCCTGCGCCGCTGTACTTGGTGTTAAATACAGCACCCGCACTACCCGTACACTGCTCCGGCTTTGCCCGAAAGCACGCAACGAAACGGAAAGCACAATGAAAAGTCCATTCGAAACATCCCGTTCCCTTCATTCCAGAGCACTGGCAGTGACCCTATGATCGAAGTCACTGAAGTCTCCATCGCCCAGTTGCGCGCCGCGCTGGAGTCAGGCCAGACCACTTCGGTGGAACTGGTGCAAGCCTATCTGGCCCGAATCGACGCCTACGACGGCCCTGAAACCGACACAGCGCTCAACGCGGTTGTCGTGCTCAACCCTGATGCGCTGAAAGAAGCCCAGGCTGCCGATGCACGCCGCGCGAACGGCCAGACCCTCGGCCCGCTCGACGGCATCCCTTACACCGCCAAGGACAGCTACCTGGTCAAGGGCCTGACCGCGGCGTCGGGCAGCCCGGCTTTCGCCGATCTGGTCGCCTATCGCGACGCGTTCACTATCGAGCGCCTGCGCGCGGCCGGCGCGATCTGCCTGGGCAAGACCAACATGCCGCCGATGGCCAACGGGGGCATGCAGCGCGGCGTCTACGGTCGCGCGCAAAGCCCGTATAACGCGCAATTCCTCACCGCGCCTTTTGCCTCCGGCTCTTCGAACGGCGCAGGCACGGCAACCGCTGCCAGCTTCGCCGCATTCGGCCTGGCCGAAGAGACCTGGTCCAGCGGCCGCGGGCCGGCGTCCAACAACGGGCTGTGTGCCTACACGCCGTCGCGCGGGGTGATCTCGGTGCGGGGCAACTGGCCGCTGACCCCGACCATGGACGTGGTCGTGCCATTCGCGCGAACCATGGCCGACCTGCTCGAAGTGCTCGACGTGGTGGTCGCCGAAGACCCTGACACCCGTGGCGATCTCTGGCGGCTGCAGCCCTGGGTGCCGATCCCGAGCGTCGCTTCCGTGCGCCCGGCCTCCTACGCTGACTTGGCGGTGAAAGCCGACGCGCTGGCAGGCAAACGTCTCGGCGTGCCACGCATGTACATCAATGCCGACCCTGAAGCAGGCACCAGCGACGCTCCCGGCATCGGCGGCCCGACAGGGCAACGCATCAACACCCGTCCATCGGTGATCGGCCTGTGGCAGCAAGCACGCAAGGCGCTGGAAGCGGCCGGCGCCGAGGTCATCGAAGTCGACTTCCCGCTGGTGTCCAACTGCGAAGGCGATCGCCCCGGCACACCGACCGTGTACAACCGCGGCATCGTTTCCAGAGAGTTCCTGCACCACGAGTTGTGGGACCTGACCGCCTGGGCGTTCGATGATTTCCTGCGCGCCAACGGCGACCCCAAGTTAAACCGACTGGTTGATGTAGACGGACCGAAAATCTTCCCTCACGACCCCGGCACCCTGCCCAATCGCGAAGGCGATCTGGCCGCGGGCATGGACGAATACGTGCGCATGGCCGAGCGCGGCATCAGGCCCTGGGACCAGATCGAGACCCTGGCCGATGGCCTGCGCGGCCTGGAGAAAACCCGGCGCATCGACCTGGAAGAATGGATGGATGGGTTGCGGCTGGATGCGGTCTTGTTCCCGACGGTGGCGGACGTTGCGCCTGCCAATTCGGATGTTGACCCTCAGTCGGCAGACATCGCCTGGAGCAACGGCGTGTGGGTCGCCAACGGCAACCTCGCCATTCGCCATCTGGGCGTGCCGACGGTCACCGTGCCGATGGGCGTGATGCCGGACATCGGCATGCCGGTGGGACTGACTTTCGCCGGTCGCGCCTATGACGACTCGACGCTGCTGCGCCTGGCGTCGGCGTTTGAATCGACGGGCAGCAAGCGCAAGGTGCCGCCGCGCACCCCGCCGTTGACCCCCCAAAACGAGCCCGCCTGAGAGAGGATTTCCCATGCTTTTACATTCGTCGACGTGGCTGGAGATCGAAGCGTTTCTGACCCGCAGCCGTACCATCGTCGTGCCCATCGGTTCCAACGAACAGCACGGTCCGACCGGCCTCTTGGGCACCGACTGGATGTGCCCGCAAATCATCGCGCATCAAGCACAGAAAAGCGCAGACATCCTGATCGCCCCGACCTTCAATATCGGCATGGCGCAGCACCACTTGGGCTTTCCCGGCACCATTTCCCTGCGCCCTTCAACCTTCATCGCCGCCATCGGCGACTGGGTACGCTCATTGGCCGGCCACGGCTTCGAAAAGATCCTGTTCCTCAACGGCCACGGCGGGAATATTGCCTCGATCGAAGCGGCCTTCTCGGAGTTGTACGCCGAAGCCAGCTTTGCCCGTCGTCCAGCGGGTTTTGCGCTGAAGCTGTGCAACTGGTGGGATCTGGAAGGCGTCGGCAGGCTGGCCCACGAGCAATTCCCGACCGGCCACGGCTCCCATGCCACGCCGTCAGAAATCGCCGTGACTCAGTGGGCGTATCCCGATGCGATCAAATCCGCGCCCTACTCGCCACAAATCGCCCCGACAGGTCCGATTCGGGAGGCCCGCGATTTTCGCGCACGTTTCCCCGACGGGCGCATGGGTTCGGACCCGGCCTTGGCCACTCCGGAAAAAGGCGGTGAACTGGTGATGCTGGCGGCCAAGGGCCTGGTGCGGGAAGTCGATGCGTTCAGCCGGGAATCCGTTCCCGGCTGACGACGTTTGCAGCCGCCGCAAAAGTGGCTCCAAGTGTGTCGAACGTCAGGGGTTCAGCCGCTTCAACGCCTCTCGCAACTCCCCATCGCTGCCGCCCAGCGCACTGGTGGCGATGGCTGCGTTGCGCAATAGAATCGAGGCAGCATGCTCGATGTGTTCCTTCACCAGTCGATCAGACGGCCCCGACAAGGTCAGTGCGCCCTTGAGTTCATGGCCCATGGAAAACACAGGCACCGACACAGCGGTGGTCTCAGGATCGCGCTCACCGAACGAACAAGCCCAGAAGCGCTCGCGAACCTCGGTCAACGAAGGATCGGCATTGCGCGAAAACGCACGAAGGACCTTGCCCGATGCGCCAGTCTGCAGGGTAAAGCGCGCGCCTTCCAGGACCGAAACACGAACCGCGCGCTTGGGTTCGACCCGAAACAGCACTACGCGGCTGCCGTTTTCCAGCACATAAAAGGAAGAGGTTTCGCCGCTTTCCTCGGTGATCGACTCCAGCAAGGGATGAATCACGTCGCGAAGGCGGAACGAGGTCTGGTACAGCTGTGACAGCCGCAAAGGCTCGGGCCCCACCGAGTAACGACCATCGCTGAGGCGACGAACGAAACCGGCCTTTTCCAAAGAGGCGATCAAGCGCAGGATCGTGCTTTTGTACAGCCCCGTACGCCGGGCGATTTCCGCCAGGGTCAGGGAGTCCTGATCGATATTGAAGGCCGACAGGATGGCGAATGCGCGGTCGACTGCCGCTACCCCACCCTCTGCATTAGCGGCCTGGTCGGGAAGGTTCTTTTCGGATTCGGTATTCATAGACACTCATTGTCGATTTATCGCTGGCGGGCGAAGGATGGCTTTAAGGCCACCCTGCCCGCCCGCAAGACAATATCAGAGGTGCTCGATCCCTATCGAAAAAAACTGCCTGGCCCTCACTCTTCGCGCAGGAAAAACCGCAGCGAAACCACCATCGCCGCGGCCACGAACATGATGCAGCCCATGGCCATGAGGCCGGCGGTGAAGGAGCCGGTGTAGTCCTTCAAAAAGCCCATCAGATACGGCCCGACGAACCCGCCGAAAGCCCCGATGGCGTTGATCAGGGCGATGCCGCCCGCCGCCGCTTGACCGCGCAGGAACTTGCCCGGAAGCGTGAAGAAGATGGTCTTGCCCGCGATGGTCCCCACCAACGCCAAGGTGATGCCCGCCAGTGCCGGGATCAGCGCATCCATCTTCAGGGCGAACAGCAACGCGAACCCGGCCAGCAACATCGCCAGCGTCAGGTTGAAAATGCCCTTGCCAGTGCGATCGACGTGTTTGGCCCAGATCAGCAGACCTACCGTGGAGAAGAAGTAAGGAATCGCGGCGACCCAACCAATCATGCTCACTTCCACGCCGTGGGCCTTGAGCATCTGCGGTAACCAGATGCCGATGCCGTAGGAGCCCAGGGTGAAGCTGAAAGTGATCGAACTGAGAATCCACACCCGCGGGTCTTTCAGCGCGGCCTTGAAGCCGTGGTTGTGCTGGCCCTTGCTCTGTTCTTCAGCCAGCAGGCCGGTCAGCACGTCACGCTCGGCGGCCGTCAGCCATTTAGCCTCGGCGGGGTGATTGGTCAGCACCTTGAGGGTGATGAACCCGAGAATGCAGGCCGGCACGCCTTCGATCAGGAACATCCATTGCCAGCCGGCCAGCCCCAACAGGCCATGCATCTGCAACAGCCAGATCGATAGCGGGCCGCCGACCAGAAAAGAAATCGGCGTGGCGACGGTAAACCAGGCCAGCACCCGCGTGCGGTACTGCGCCGGAAACCACAGGGTCAGGAAGAAGATCACCCCTGGGAAGAAGCCCGCCTCGGCGATGCCGAGCACCAGACGCACCGCATAAAAGCTGTACGGCCCGACGATCATCGCCGTCGCGGCGGCAGCCAGGCCCCAGGTGATCATGATCCGTGCCATCCACAGACGCGCGCCGAAGCGGTACATCGCCAGGTTGCTCGGCACTTCGCACAGGCAATAGCCGAAGAACATGATGCCTGCACCCAGGCCGAACTGCGTCGCGGTCAGGCCCAGTTGCTCGGTCATCTGCAACGCGGCATAGCCAACGCTGGTGCGGTCCAGATAGTTGAAAAAGTACGCCAGGGCCAGCAAGGGAATCAGGCGCCAGGCAGCTTTGTGCAAGACGCGGGTCTGCTCGGCATTCAGTGGTTGCACGCTGCTGTTGGTGCTGCTGTGCGGGGGTGTCGTGACAATAGCCATGACCGGTTTCCTCAACATTGTTTTTATAAGGCTGGCGGCCGGAATGTCCGCCAGCGACTTTACTCGGGAGTCCGTTCCAGGGGGCGTTTCAGCGGACGATGCCACGCCCGCGCAGCGCCTCGATATCACCCGCTGCGTAACCCATCTGCTCAAGCAGCTCGGCAGAGTGACTGCCCAGCTGCGGTACGTTGAGCCGGGTATCGAAACGGCGCCCATTCATCTCGAACGGCAGCATCGGCACCTTCACCTGTTCGCCGCTTTCCAGCGCAAGATGCGCCAGCCCGCCGGACTCGTTCAGGTGGCGGTCTTCGAACAGATCCTGCGGTCGCTGGATCGGCGAAAACGGCAGCCCGGCCTGTTCGCACAGGGTCATGACTTCCTGCTTGGTCATCTGCGCCATACGCTCCTTGACCGTGGGCAGAATCTTCGCCCGCGCCTGGACACGCTGGGTGTTTTTCGCAAGCTCCGGGTCGCACCCCAAGGCATCGAATCCAAAACTGCGACAGAAATTGAGCCACTGGCTGTCGCTGACCACGCCCACGAACACTTGCTCGTCATCACGGGTGTCGAACACGTCATAGATGGCCCACGCAGAGAGCCGGCTGGGCATCGGCGCGGCAGGCTTGCCGGTGGTCGCCATTTGCATCATGTGCTGGCCGACCAGAAACGCCGAGTTCTCGAACAGCCCGGTCTGCACGAACTGCCCTTCCCCGGTATGCTTGCGTTGCCACAGCGCGGCCAGGATCGAGATGGCGCTGAACATGCCGCCCATCACATCGTTGACCGAAGCTCCAGCGCGCAACGGTCGGCCTTCGGGGCCGGTCATGTAGGCCAGACCGGTCATCATCTGTACCACTTCATCCAGCGCGGTGCGGTGTTCGTAAGGACCGGGGAGAAAACCTTTCATGGAGCTGTAGATGATGTCGGGTTTGATCGCCTTCACGTCCTCGTAGCCCAGGCCGAGCTTTTCCATGGCGCCGGGGCGGAAGTTCTCGGTGACCACGTCGGCGCTTTCAATCAGCTTACGCACCGCTGCCATGCCTTCCTCGGTCTTGATGTCGACCGCGAAGCTTTTCTTGTTGCGGTTGTAGGTCATCCAATAGCCAGCCCCGGAACCGGTCAGGCGCCGGGTGTTGTCGCCTTCGGGGGTCGGCTCGACTTTGATCACTTCAGCGCCCAGGTCCGCGAGCACCAGACCGCAGGTCGGGCCCATGACCATGTGCACGAACTCGATCACGCGCACGCCAGTCAGCGGCAAGGCCTGAAGTTTGTCGTTGAGCAGGCTCATCGGGCGCCTCCGGCATAGTGGAAATTCTTGCCCACGCCCGCGTCGGGGATGAAGCCATATAAAGGCTCGCCCGGCAGCCCCTGCATCAGCCATTGGCGCGCGGCGACCAGTTTGTCGATATCGACGCCGGTGCGCAGGCCCATGGATTCGAGCAAGTAGACCAAATCTTCGGTGACGATATTGCCCGAAGCGCCGGGCGCGTAAGGGCAGCCGCCAATGCCGCCTTGAGAGGCATCGATGGTGGTGACACCGACGTCCAGTGCTGCCACCACGTTCGCCAGCCCCTGGCCGCGGGTGTTGTGAAAATGCGCGCTGCCCGCCTTGCCACCGATTTCGTTGCGCAAGCGGGTAAACAGACGACGGACCTGAGCGGGATTGGCATAGCCGACGGTATCGGCCAGCCCGACTTCATCGACGCCCAGTTCCGCCATGGTCAAGGCCATGCGGATCACGTCGTCCTCCGGCACTTCGCCCTGAATCGTGCAGCCAAACACCGTGGACAGCCCGGCCTCGACTTCCACATGGGCAAAACGCTCATTGCGCAGGGCGATGACCGAACGCACTTCGTCGTACACCTGTTGATGGGTCTTGCGAATGTTGGCCAGCGAGTGCGGCTCGCTGACGGAAATCGGCAGGGTGATCTTCTGCACCCCAGCGTTGAATGCCGCTTCGGCGCCCTTGAGATTCGGCACCAGCGCGGTGACGAACACCTGCGGGCGTTGGCGCAGATGGGTGACCAGCTCGGCCGCATCCGCCATCTGCGGCAATAGCTTGGGCGACACGAAAGAGCCGACCTCGATCTCCCTCAGCCCGGCATCGGCCAGAGCGGTCAGCCACTTGAGCTTCAGGGCTGTCGGCATGGTAGCGCCGACGCTTTGCAGCCCATCACGGGGCCCGACCTCACTGATAAGGATGTCGATGTTGTTTTTATGGTTCATCACCGGGTCTCCGGGAATTAGATTGCGGCTGTTCCATCTAGCAGAACGATGTTCTGAAATAATCATGAGCGTACACAGTCGGTATGTCAATGCGTGGAATGGCACCCGCGGCACGGGCCGGCTTCGGAACCGAAGGCATCGACTTTGGTAGGCTTCTGGTGAGTAGTCTGCTGCTAACAACGGGTTGACAGTCGAAAAGATAAAGTCGACATTTGTTCTATTAGAAAACACACCGTTCTGTCTGACAGAACAATAACAACATAGCGAAACGGCTTCGGCACATTCAAGATCGGTGCTTTCCCTGTTCGTCCCGTAGGAGTTGATCCTGTGAGTTTGTATGCCCCGCCTCGCGACCTGCCGACCCGCGTGTTCACCACATTGCCGGAGCCATTCTGGAGAGACGGAAACTCCGATTGGGTACGCGCCAACAAGCCCGGACAACGGGTCAAGAGCTTTCTCGAAGGGCCCTCCTTCGATCTGGTTGGCAATCTCTACGTCACCGACATTCCCTACGGCCGGGTCCTGCGCATCGATCCACAAGGTAACTGGACACTGATCGCCGAATACGATGGCTGGCCCAACGGCCTGAAAATTCATCGTGACGGCCGGATCTTCATTGCCGATTACAAGCAGGGAATCCTCACCCTGGACCCTGAAACCGGCGCAGTGACGCCCTTCCTCACCCACAGCCGCAGCGAGGGCTTCAAAGGGGTCAATGACCTGTTCTTCGATGCCGGGGGTAAGCTGTATTTCACCGATCAGGGGCAAACCGGCCAGCAAGACCCGACCGGCCGCGTGTACGCCTACGATCTGGAAAAAGAGAGTCTGACGCGCCTGATCGATAACGGCCCGAGCCCCAACGGGCTGGTGATGGACCTGGCGCAGAACGCGCTGTTCGTGGCGATGACCCGTGGCAACGCGGTCTGGCGCCTGCCGATTCAGCGTGACGGCGGCACCAGCAAAGTGGGGATTTTCACGGCCATGGCCGGAGGTGTCAGCGGTGCCGACGGCATGGCGTTGGACGCCCAAGGCAACCTGTATGTCTGCGACGCTGGCAATGGCTGCGTGTGGGTGTTCGATCCCCATGCCGTGCCGCTGTACCGGATTCGCAGCTGCACTGAAGGTCGCACCCTGACCAATCTGGCGTTCGGTGGCGAGGGCAACCGGCAGTTGTTCATCACCGACTCATCCACCGGCTCGATTCTGGTGGCCGATCTGGAACACGCCGGCCAACCGATGTTCTCCCACCGCTAACCCGTTACGCGCGAGACCCTGTGCGCCCTGCGCACGGGGTTTCGTTCGGGCCGAAGAAAGCGAGCATGCCTGGCACCCAAAACGTCGCTGTCCTGCCGATGCTCAGGCGACTGCATCCAGCTCGGCCAACAGTTCCGGCGCGATCTTCAGCTCACTGGCTGTCAGGTTCTCCCGCAGGTGCGCTACGGAAGACGTACCCGGAATCAGCAGGATATTCGGCGAGCGCTGCAGCAGCCAGGCCAATGCTACATTCAGCTGCGACGCCTGCAGGCGCTGGGTGACACTGGCCAGCACATCCGACTGCAAAGGCGTAAAACCGCCCAGTGGAAAGAACGGCACGTAGGCGATGCCCTGCTCGCTCAGTTGCGCGATCAGTTGTTCGTCGTCGCGATGGGACAGGTTGTAATGGTTCTGCACGCAGACCACCTGGGCAATGGCTTGCGCTTCCTTGACCTGTACCGCGCTGACGTTGGAGAGGCCCAGATGCCGAATCAGCCCTTGCTGTTGCAGCTCGGCCAGCGCCGTGAATTGCTCGGCGATGGAGGCTTCGTCCGGCGCATGCATATTGCCCCATGCGCGAAAATTGACCACGTCCAGCACCTCCAGGCCCAGATTGCGCAAGTTGTCGTGCACCGCCTGAACCAGTTCGGCCGGACTTTGTGCCGGGTTCCACGACGCGTCGTCACCACGTTTGGCGCCGACTTTGGTGACGATCGTCAGATCATCGGCATAAGGATGCAGCGCCTCACGGATCAACTGGTTGGTGACGTGAGGGCCGTAGAAGTCGGACGTGTCGATGTGATTTACGCCCAGCGCCAACGCTTCACGCAACACGGCAAGCGCTGCTTTCGGGTCTTTGGGCGGCCCGAACACCCCTGGCCCCGCCAATTGCATCGCGCCGTAACCCATGCGGTTCACGGTCCGGTCGCCGATCTGGAAAGTACCTGCTTTGCTGGCGTCGCTCATGTCATTTGCCTCTATCAAGGTGAGTCCAACCACTATAGGCGTTGACCCACCGATCGATAATCGGGTGCAATCGGCACGGGCTGTACGGCTTATCGGACAATGGTGGCGGGTAATGGCAGCGGATATTCAGGATTTGATGGCTTTCGTGGCCGTAGTCAAGGCCGGTGGCTTTCGCGAAGGTGCGAGGGCGAGCGGCAAATCGACGTCGAGCCTGAGTGACGCCGTGCGGCGTATCGAGTCGGGCCTTGGCGTGCGGCTGCTCAACCGCACCACCCGCAGCGTGGTGCCCACTGAAGCAGGCACGCGGCTGATGGAGCGCATCGTGCCTGCGCTCGGCGAAGTGGAGTCGGCGCTGGACGTGGTCAACGATTTTCGCGATCGCCCCTCCGGCACACTCAAACTCAACGTCCCCGCCAGTGCCGCGCGGCTGGTGTTGCCAGCAATCGTCACCCCGTTCCTGCAGGCACATCCCGATATCCGCCTGGAAGTCATCGTCGAAGAGAGCTTCGTCGACATGCTGGCGGCGGGCTGCGACGCCGGGATTCGCTACGACGAACGCCTGGAACAAGACATGATCGCCGTACCCATCGGCCCGCGCTTCCAACGCTTCGCCACTGCCGCCGCGCCCGCCTACCTCAACGCCAGAGGCCGCCCGCAACACCCACGGGACCTGCTCGACCACGACTGTCTGCGGGGCAAATTCCCCAGCGGCTCGATGCCGTTGTGGGAGTACGAAAAGGACGGCGAAATCGTCCGCGTCGACCCGACCGGCCCGTTGGTCGTCAATATCGCCGGCGCCGTCGACCTCGCCGTGCAAACCGCCGTCGACGGCCTGGGCGTGGTTTTTCTGTTCGAAGACTGGCTGGGCCCGCACCTGGAAAGCGGCGCGCTGGAGCCGGTGCTGGAAGACTGGTGGCAGACATTCAGCGGCCCGTTTCTTTATTACCCCGGCCGCCGATACGTGCCGTCGCCGTTAAGGGCGTTTGTGGATTTCATCAAGGAGGGCTGAAACGGGCCAGGTGGTCGACGGTTGTTGCCTACACGCGAATGAGAGCCTTCCGGCAGGAGCGGCTCTCTGAGCCCCGGCTGGCATTCAATGCTGGCTTGCTGCACGCCGATATTGTTCAGGCCCAAATCGGCTTCGTTGCACACCACGCTGGACAGCACTTCGCTTGCGCCCTCGTCCGTCACGCCGATGACGATGCGCAGATAGCATTCGTGAAATTCGCGCAAGACCTGCGGCAGAAAAGAGCGCACGACAGAAGGCACGCCGGCCACTGTGACTTCGCCGCCCATGCGTCCGGCTACTTCGCCCAGGACGTGAGCACCCGCGCTGCAGTGCAATTCCATTGAGCGACAGTGGATTGACGAGCGATCGGAATTAATCGAGAACCCGAGAATCGGCTGATGCGCGCTTGCCATTTGCCACATAATGCGCCGGCCACTTTTCCACGAAGAGGATTGCCGACCATGCCAGTCGTTCACAAAGCAGCTCAGGTGGGGTTTTCAACGCAAGCGGGCACATACACCCAGGGAAGGCCGGATTATCCGGATGAACTGAGTACCTGGCTCAGGTATACGCTGGGCATCGACGCGCAGTCGGCGGTGGTGGATCTGGGCGCCGGAACTGGCAAATTCACCCGACTGCTCAAACCGCTGACCGATCACCTGACTGCCGTCGAACCGCTGCAGCCCATGCGCCAGGAGTTCGCCAAGAGTCTTCCCGATACAACCATTGTCCACGGCACTGCCGAATCCCTGCCCCTGGCCGATGCCAGCGCCGACGCAGTGGTCTGTGCTCAAGCCTTCCACTGGTTTGCCAATGAAGCTGCACTGGCCGAAATTCATCGTGTGCTCAAGCCCGGGGGTCGGTTGGGTCTGATCTGGAACGTGCGCGACGAATCGGTGGACTGGGTCGCCGACATCACCCGGATCATCACCCCGTACGAAGGTGACACGCCGCGCTTTCACACCGGCAACTGGCGTCTGCCATTCAACGGACCGTATTTCGCGCAGCCTGAACCGACCTGCTTCAACTACAGCCATTGCGGCACTGCCGAGACCGTGATCATGAACCGGTTCCTGTCGGTGAGCTTCATCGCGGCGCTGCCGGAGGCCGGCAAGGCTGTCGTCACCGGGCAACTGCGCGAACTGATTCAGACCCACCCCGCCCTGCGCGGCCGCCAGACCATAGAGTTTCCGTACCAGACCCAGGCCTACCTGTGCCGTCGCCTGGATTGACTGACTGATCGATTCATTGACTGAAGGAAACCGCGTGAAGATCATCCGCAGTAAATCGTTTACCGGCGAGCGTCCCTGGGCCGCGTTGGACATCGCCAACATGAACGGTATCACCACACGCCTGCACTGGACCGACCAGCCGTACAATTGGCATGTGAACGACGGCCAGGAAGTTTTCGCGGTGTTGGATGGTCGTGTGGAAATGCACTACAAGGCAGATGGCCTCGAGCAGTCGACGATCCTGGAAACCGGCGACGTGTTTTACGCTTCGGTCGGCACCGCCCATGTCGCTCACCCCCTCGGTGTGGCGCGGATTCTGGTGGTGGAGAGCGAGGGAAGCGTCTGACGGCGTCGAAAACCACGACAAACACTGGTCGAGTTTTAGCAGCACGGCTCGCCGACGGCAGCGATCCCCCGCGGGCACCGCTGGCAAGCCGCAGCTACAGATATGTTCCACGCGCTTTCAATGTACGGCTAGATCCGGAAATACTGCTGCATTGCCCGAGAAAGCAGATCGACAGCCTCGTCCCCCTGCGAAGATTGACTGCGCAGGAACACCACCTCGTGCTCGGCAATGACCGGCAGGCCGTCAAGGATCTGCATCTGTTCGGTGACCTTGGCGCGGTCGATCAGGCTGATTGCCAGTCCTGCTTCCACGCATGCCTTGACCGCTTGATTGGAGGGGCTTTCGAGCACGATGCGGGAGCGGCGGCCAGCGTCCTTGAGCGATTCGTTCATTGCCTGGCGATAAGGGCACTGGGCAGCGTGAACCGCCAACGGCAGCGGATCGAGCGACGCCAGGCTGACATTGATCGGCCCTACCCACACAGGGGTCGTGGCGACCAGCACCTGTGTTTCTGCCCCTGAATACCCTTTGCTTTGAGCAATGACGGCGGTCTGCAGTTTGCCGCGCTGTACTTGGTCTCTCAGCGCATAACTGGGCGCGGTCCTGAGTTCCAGCACGACATTCGGCCAGGCTGCCGTGAACGTCGGCAGAATCTCCTTGATGACGTGAAGCGCGTACTCGTCGGGTACACCGAGGGTTATTCGCCCCGCCAGGTCAGTGCCGTGCAAGTCAGCCAACGCCTGGTCATGGGCGCGCAGCAGCTCGGCGGTCGACACCAGAAGGCGCTTGCCCAGCGCAGTCAGGGAGACCGATTGGTTATCGCGGTTCAGCAGCCGACCGCCCGCCACCGTCTCGAGACGCTGGATATGCACGCTTACCGCCGCCGGGCTTTTATGCAACTGTTCGGCGGCAGCACTGAACTTGCCGATACGCGCAACGGCATGAAAGGTGCGAACCAGATCGATGTCGAGGATTGCTGTCATGCTTTAACCTTTGTGAATAACTGCTGCATATTATTTTGATTTATTAGACTACGCCGATTCCGTAGCCTGTGGAAATGAACCAGCCTACTTCGATCTCAAAAAACACACCGACACGCTCCCATTGGCGTCAGACACTTGCGCTGCCGTTGCTCGAGGCCGCGCTGCTACTGACCTGGAGCTCGGGCTTCATTGGCGCACGTCTCTCCATCGACTACGCCCCGGCACTGCTGGTGGTGTTCTGGCGCTGCATCGTTGTCAGCCTCGTCCTGCTTCCGTTCGTCACCAGGCAACTGCGTCAGACACCCTTTGGCGTCTTGCTGAAAAATGCCGGGATTGGCCTGCTGGCCATGGGCGGCTACCTGGCGGGGGTCACCCAGGGTATCGCGCTGGGCGTCCCGGCAGGGCTGGCGGCGCTGTTCGCGGACTTGCTGCCGCTGGGCATGGCAGTGCTGGCAGCGGTGGTGCTCGGCGAGCGGCTGGTTCGACAGGTCTGGGCGGGGTTGGTCATCGGCCTGATAGGTGTGGTGTGGGTGACTCACGGCGCTCTGGTCTGGGGCAACGCGCCGTTGTGGGCGTACGGACTTCCGCTGGCAGGCATGCTGTCGCTCGCGGTGGCGACCCTTTGGCAAAAACGCGCGGGCACGTCAGAGCCCATGGGCCTGCTGTCCAGCCTGTGGCTTCAATGCTTCGTTTCCAGCTTTGCCTTTGCCGCCATCGAAGGCACGCGCGGCAGTCTGCTGCCCATCCCCAACATGGGCTTTGCGCTTAGTGTGCTGTGGACCGTAGGTCTGTCGACCATCGGCGGCTACGGTCTGTACTGGATCTGCCTGCGTCGTGCCAGCGCCACACGGGTCGCCAGCGTTCTGTACCTCAGCCCGCCCCTGACCATGCTGTGGGCCTGGGCCATGTTCGATGAGCCGCTGTCCTGGCAAATGGCGTCCGGGATGGCCATTTCCGCCATCGGAATCTGGCTGGTGGTGCGTGCGCAAGCGCGGCAGGCGAAGCGCGTTCCAGAAGGCTCAATGCCACTTCAGCCTGGCCCTGGTCGTTCGGACAGCAGCAACATCGCCTCACCGGAGGCGATAGTCGAACAACGCTGACTGCCTGCCACCTCAGTGAGCGCCCTGCCCTGGCACCAGCTCCAGAATACGATCGCGTCCGCCTTCGGCCAGCAGGTAAGTCCCGCGGGCAGTGGGTACGATGGATTGGGGAGCCTTGAGAAACGAGAGAATGGTCTGACGCTTGCCCTGAGGATCGATCAACAGCAGCCGTGCGCGGTGAGTGGCGTCTTCGCTGATCCACAGGCCGCGCCGGTCGCACATCAGGAACGTCGGCTGGTTGAGGTCGCTCAGCACCACCGGATCACTGCCGTCCTCGGTCAGTTGATGCACCACGCCCTTCTCCTTTTCGGTGTAGAGCATGCGGCCATCGGTGCAGCGGGTGATGGACTCGGTTTCGGAAAGCCCCTCGCGCAGCACCGTCAGCGTGCCATCGCCCCAGTGGTATCGCAGCAGTCGGCCATCGCCCTTACGATCCTCGATGGCGTACAGGTCATCACCCTCGTTCCATAGCCCCTGCACATCCGCGCCCTTGAATAGCGCGGTTACCTCTCCGTTCTTGAAGAAGTTGACCATCGCGCCCTCGACTTCCTGACTGAACACCCAGCCACCGCGCGCCGAGATCATGCCATCAGGCTTGGACAGCCCCTCTACGAGCGTCACCCGCTTACCGTTCGGCATGATGCGCACGATGCTGCCCATGCCGTCCCGCAGCTCCTGACTGACCACAAGTGAGCCATCGCTGGCGGACAATACCCCCGCAGCCTTGGGCACGTCCTTGTGCAGGACCTGATACCGCCAGCCGTCGGTGGCCTGCACCGGGTAAAAGCTTTGCCAGGCAAAAAAGCCCGCCGCCGCGAGAACCAGCAGGCCCAGCACGACCAGCATCAGCGTGAACAGTCGCTTGGGCGGGCGGGTGGGGTTCACAGGTATGAGGGTGGGAATTTCGAGTGATTTATTCATTGAATCAGACTGCCGACAGATGCTCATAAAGGATGGTTGCGCCGACCATTATCAACACAATGCCGCCAACAATCTCGGCGCGTTTGCCGACCACCGTGCCCAATACCCGTCCGAGCATCACGCCAAGGGTGACCATAACCGTGGTGGCAATGCCGATCGCCGCAGCGGCAACGAGGATGTTCACGTCGACGAAGGCCAGCCCGACACCCACCGCCAGCGCATCGATGCTGGTGGCGAACGCGGTGACGGCGAGAATCAGAAACGAGTGCTGGTCAGGCTTCTCTTCTGCTTCGTCGTCGTGCTTGACGCCGTTGTAGATCATGTGCAGCCCGAGCACCAGCAACAGCACGAACGCTATCCAGTGGTCCCAGCTTTCGACGAATCGGGTCGCAACCTGACCGATGGCCCAGCCGACGATGGGGGTAATGGCTTCGATAGCGCCGAAAATCAAACCGGTGCGCAACGCCTCGGTCAGACGCGGCTTGCGCAGGCTCGACCCCTTGCCGATGGCCGCTGCGAAAGCGTCGGTGGACATAGCCAGGGCGAGGAAGATAAGGGAAATAGGGTTCACGGTGACGTCCAGTCGGGCTATGAGTCAACGACGCAACCACACGCCCGACTTTGGGTATGGATGCACCGTCGGTCTCGCCAACCCGAAAGTGTTCGCACCACGGCATGCAGCCGAGAATGTTGACGCGAACGCTCTGAACCAAGGCTCCAGAGCAGGCTACTCCCCAACAAGGGTGGCCACTATAGGCACATTCATGTGAAAAAAATATAAACGGCAGACGTTTAATGCATCCGCGGAACGAACCCGCACCCCGTCGGCGCGTATTACTCCAGTCTTGCCGGAAAACGCGCAACGAAGCAGGTGCCTTGTTCGGTCGATGAACTGACAGAAAGCGTGCCGCGATGGCCATTCATGATCTGCGCGGCGATATACAATCCCAGGCCAAGCCCCTCTTCTCTGGCTCCCCCTTCGGAACGCTTGAATGGCTGAAACAACAACGGCATCAATGCCTCGGGAATACAGGCACCCTGGTTGGTGACCGAAAGCACGAACTCGCTGTCATCCATATACGCCGTGACCTCGACCGGGCATTCCCGAGATCCGTGCTTCACCGCATTGCCCAATAAATTCGAGAGCAACTGGCCCACCCGCGCCGGATCGCAATAAATGCCCGATGGAATGGCCATGTTCTGATGGATCTGCACCTCTGGCTCAGAGGCACAGATCTCCGCCACCACCGAGATGAAGACGCCTTGCAGGTCATCGACCACCGTGCGCCGCACCGGAATCCCGCCGCCCAGCTTGCCACGAGCGAAATCCAGCACGTCTTCGATCAGCGCTCCCATGCGCTGCGAACTCTTGCGAATGGCGCTGGCCAGACCGCGCTCGCGCTTGTCGTGGAGCCGGGTTTCGAGCAGATCGGCGCTCATGCGAATCGCGCTGAGCGGTGTGCGCAGGTCATGGCCCAGCACCGCGATGAATTGCTCACGCAGACGCCCCGCTTCAGTGGCGTCGGCCAATGCTTTTTCGGATTTCTCCAGGTCCTGGCGCAGGTCCAGATGCATGGCAATCAACTGGGCGAACAGGGTCAGCGTCTTGAGCACGGCATTTTCATCGAGGTGCGCGGGCACGGTGTCGATGGCGCAAAGAGTCCCGAAAAACTCGCCATTGGCCTTGACGATGGGAATCGAGGCGTAGCTTTCCAGTTGGTAGGTGCGGGGGGTGTGATGCAGCGAATAAAACGGGTGCTCGCTGGCATGGGTGAACAGCACGGGCTGGTGGCTCTGCCGGATTTCGTGGCAGATAGTCGACTCCAGCACCAGTTCGCCGCCGGGCTCGAGGCCGAAATTGATCGAGTCATCGACTGCGCACGCGACCCAGCGCTGGTCCGTGACCCGAGCGATAGCAGCGAAGCGCATGCCAGTCACGTGTTTGACCATGCTCAGGATGATCGGAACGGCGTCGATCTTCGCAACCGAGGCGATGTCTTGGGCAAACGGGGAGGTTTCGGGCATAACGGTCGCCGCATGGAAGATGAGTGAGCAACGTGTTCGTCACCGCCGGCAGGATTCGCCGCGCACTGATCTTAACCCAACTTGCTGCTTGAGCCATTGCCCAATCCGGGTCAATCGCCACCTTCCATGAGCAATTCGTACGGCCCAGCACCAGAGTGGCTGGCCATGTAGACCGCAAGCCAGATCCCCCCTGCCAACCCGGCGGCCATGAAGGCGCTGCCATCGTTTACCGGCACGATGTAGCGGCCTTGTCCCTGGACGGTTTCCTCGGGTCAATGCATGACTATCGGAAAAAGCCTGCCGGTGCGCGCCCAGCGATTGCCGACCATGCGTGGCGAGTGTATTCCTACCACGCCGGCACGCGCTTACGAGCGCAACCGTTGTTGGCCGATGATCGAATCCAATACTGTCGAACTCAGCTCACTAAACCCGGGGCCGGACCCAGTTCAGCGCGTAGCTTGCTCAACGCGGCATAGGCTTTGTCGCGATAGGCCAGCAATTCAGCGCGTTTCGCGGGGTCGATGTCCAGAAAGCCATGCCCGGCTTTCAGTCCGTAATTGCCGCCGTCCACCAGATCCTGCAAGGCTTTCGGCGCCGCCAGTCGCTCGCCATACGTACCCGCCAGGGTCTTGTAGGACGAGGCATACACGTCCAGCCCGGCCATGTCGCCAATGGCAAACGGGCCGAACAATGCCAGGCGAAAACCAAAGGCATTGCTCACCACCAGATCGACCTGTTCCGGCGTCGCCAACCCTTCCTCCACCACCATCACCGCCTCTTTATAAAGGGCGAACTGCAGACGGTTGGCGACGAAACCGGGGGTATCGGCCACCCGCGCCGGCACTTTTCCCACCTTACGGATCAGCGCTTCCAGCGTATCGACATGGGCAGGCAAGGTGTGCTCGCTGGCAATCAGTTCCACGCTGGGAATGAACGGCGCCGGATTCATCCAGTGCACACCCATAAACCGCTCCGGATGACTGACGAACTTGGCCAGTTCACCAATCGGAATCGCCGAGGTATTGGTGCCAATGATGGTCTCAGCCGCGCAGGCCGCCGACACACGCCCCAGCACGTCGCGCTTGACCTCCAGGGATTCGAACACCGCTTCGGTAACGTAATCCACGCCCTCGACCGCCTCCTCGATGGAACCGGCGGCGCTCAGGTTGGCGGTCAGACGCTCATGGGCATCTTCCGGAAACAACCCGGCTTCGGCGAACGCTTTGCCCTGCTTGAGCAAACGCTCCAGATTGTCCCTGGCGACACTGCCGGACACATCGCCCAACACCACCTGCGCACCGCCCAAAGCCAGAACCTGAGCGATACCTCCGCCCATGTAACCGGAACCGACAACCGCAATTTTCTTGATGGTCATGACCTAACTCCCAACTCAATACCCAAGCTATAAATGAAAGACTCGCCGATCAAAGGTGCTGATCGCTGCGGTCCTTGAGACTCGAAAGGGCCAGCGCGGCAACCACGCCACCCAACGCCAGGTACGCGGCTACCGCATACCCGGAACCAAAACTGACCAACAGGAACGAAGCGATCAGCGGCGCCGGACCGCCTGCCACCAGCGAGGACATCTGATAACCAACCCCCGCGCCGGTGTAGCGAACGTGCACCGGAAACTGTTCCGAAATCAGCGACGCCTGTGCGCCGTACTGGATGGCGTGAGGCACCAGCGAAAGCGTGATGGCGATGAAGATCCAGGTCTCGTTACCGGAGTTCAGCACCCAGAAATACGGGAACGCCATGAGAATCAGCACCGCGCAACCGGTGTAATACATGGTGCGCCGCCCCACACGATCAGCCAGGTTGGAAAAGATCGGCAGCAGGATCAGGTCGAGTACCGCGGCCGCCAGGGTCCCGAGCAGCACGAAGGTGCGCGAGACGTGTGCGGTCTGGGTCGCGTAATCGAGAATGAACGCAGTGAAGATGTAGAACGGCATCTGCTCGGACATGCGCAGGAACGCCACTTTGACGATCTCGCGCCAGTGGTGCTTGACCACGAATTTGAGCGGACTTTTTTCGATCTGCTGGCTCTGTTTCTTCGCCGCGAACGACGGGGTTTCCTCGATGGACAGACGCACGAACAAGCCCACCACCACCAGAACCCCCGACAGCAGGAACGGAATGCGCCAGCCCCACTCAAGGAAATGCTCGCCAGTGAAATAGCTCGAGCCCATTACCGCCGATGTCGACAGGATCAGGCCGATGGACGTACCCAGCTGCGGCCAGGCACCGGCCGCGCCGCGTTTCTTCTGATCGCCCCATTCCAGCGACATCAAGGCCGCGCCGCCCCACTCGCCGCCGACACCGAATCCCTGGATCAGACGCAGCAGGATCAGAATCGCCGGGGCCCACAGTCCGATGCTTTCGTAGCTGGGCAGCAAGCCGATGAGAAAGGTCGCCAGGCCGGTCATGACCAGGGTCACGATCAGCGTGGTCTTGCGCCCTACCCGGTCGCCGAAGTGGCCGAACACTGCAGCGCCGATCGGACGAATCGCGAAAGCGATGGCAAAGGAGGCGAACGACAGCATCAGCGAAACGAGCCGATCATGGGTGGGAAAAAATAACAATGGGAACACCAACGCGGCGGTGGCCCCGTAGATGTAATACTCGTACCACTCGATGGTAGTACCGATCAGGCTGCCCACCGAGGCCCGGCGGCGCTGCCTGAGCTGATGCGCTGTGGGTTGCGCGGCGGTTTGCGCTACCGAATCAACATTGGGGCTGGCAGAACCGCCAACCAGGGTGCCGTCGAGTGTAGACATGAAGCTGCCTCCGTTATTTTTATTGGGACAGGCAAAGCGCGCGAACGTCCTCGGCAGGCCGTCGGCCTTTGCGCTCTGTCATGAGCAACGCGGTTGTGTCATCAAGCGTGTGGCGTGACAGGACAACATTAGTTGTTATTTTTTAACAATGTCAAGCATTATGCGTTAATATTTAACAAGATTGCTATTACTTTTCACACTCGGGATTTTTGATGGATAACCGCGACCAGACCTCTCCCACCCTCTATCTCATTCGCCACGGCGAGACCGACTGGAATGCCAGACGCCTGCTGCAGGGGCGCCGCGATATTCCGCTGAACAGCGTCGGTCAGGGCCAGGCTGTGGTGTCGGGGACCTGCCTGAAATGGCTGCTGCCGGATGCCTCACAGACTGACTTCATCGCCAGTCCTCTGGGGCGTACGCGGCAGACCATGGAAATCGTTCGTCAGCAACTTGCGCTCGACGCCGGGAATTACCGAACCGACGAGCGTCTGGTGGAAATTCATTTCGGAGAATGGGAAGGCCTGGACTGGCAGCAGATTGCCGAGCGTCAGCCCGAGCGTTTCGCAGCGCGTCAGGCCGATCCGCTGAATTTCATTCCGTTGGGCGGCGAGAACTACCCTCATGTCTTCGAGCGAGTGGGCAGCCTGCTCGATTCATTGCGACGGGACACGGTGCTGGTGGCTCACGCCGGCGTGCTGCGCAGCTGCCTGGCGTTGTTGACTCAGGTGCCGGACGTTGAGGTGCCGCTACTGGAAATTCCTCAGGACCAGGTGCTGATGATTCGCGGCGGACGCTTTGCCTGGATGCAGGTCAGCACGGCGATGGATGGCAGCCGCTGACCTTCTCAATGGCCGGCGTGTAGGGACCGTCAGGCAAGAATCAGTTCAATGCCGGATCGGCGAATACCCGCAGCGGAATCCGGGGTGAGGGCGTCGTCGGAGATGATCGGATCGAAACGTTCAAGACCGGCCACGCGGTACATGCCGAAGGTGCCGTACTTGGAACTGGTCGCCATCAACACCACTTGCGAGGCACCGGCGATAGCGGCCTTCTTCACCTCGACCTTGGCCTCCGACGGCGTGGTGATGCCGCGCTGCAGATCCCAGGAGCTGCTGGAGATAAACGCGATATCGGTAGCGAGATTGCGCAACGTGTCCGCCGCCAACGTGCCGATACCGGTGATGTTGTCGTGATCGAGCTCCCCGCCGGTATGAATCACCTTCACGTGCCGCGCCTCAGACAGCGCCATGAGGATGCTGAAGTCATTGGTGACCACGGTGATTGCGCCAAGCTCGATGATGTGCGGCACCAGGCACAGGGTCGTCGTGCCCGCATCGAGGTACACCACCATTCCCGGCTTGAGGTACTGCGCGGCGATCACCGCCATGCGCCGCTTCTGTTCCGGCTCGAGGATCACCCGACTGTGATGGGACGGCTCGTTGACCATCTGACTGGCCAGGCGCACGCCACCAGGCACCGAGAACACCAGACCTTCCTGCTCCAGCAGCGCGATGTCGCGGCGTACGGTCATGTGCGAGCAATTGAAGATTTCGGTGAGCTGCAACACGCTCAGGGTCTGCTCGCGCCGCAACCGGCGAATGATCATCTCGCGACGCTGGGCCGGCTGGATCGGCGGGGCATCAGGTGACGGGAGTCGATCTTCGTTCATGAGGGCTCTTGGGATTGGGTTGAAGGCGTAGATTAACGTACATCGCTGACACTGCGGTGGCGAACCCGGAGTTACCAATCCAGCTTGATCCGGCTTTCGAAAAACCGCTCTTCACCGGTGACCGGATCGACGAAACGCAATCCCTGTGCAAGCAGTTTCAGGGGCTTGTCGTAATCATCCACGGCGTCCTTGATGACCTCCGGGTAAAACGGGTCGTTGCAGATACCCGCGCCCAACGCAGCCATGTGCACCCGCAACTGATGCTTCTTGCCGGTCACCGGATACAAGCCGTAGCGCGACAGATCCCCATTGCGCTCGCACACCTCGATTCGCGTCTCGGTGTTGCTCTGCCCTTGCCCCTCCTGCATGCGAAAGAACGGCTCGCCATCCACCAACCGGCTTTTATGCACCCTGGGAAACTCAAGCTCAGGCAGCGCGCGGGCAATGGCTTGGTAACGCTTGTCGATGCGTCGGGTCGGGAACAGCGCTTGATACGCCGAACGGCTCTGCTTGTTGGCGGAGAACAACACCAGGCCTGCGGTATGACGATCTATGCGATGCAGCGGCACCAGATCGGGGTTGTCCAAAGTGCGAATCAGCCGCCGCAACAGGGTCTGCTCGACATATTCCCCGGCAGGTGTCACCGGCAGAAAGTGCGGTTTGTCGGCGACCACCAGATGTTCGTCCGCGTACAGGACCTGCTCCTGCACCGGGATTGGCGTCTCATTAGGCACTTCGCGAAAATAATGAATGCGCAATCCCTCGCGATACGCAAGATCCAGAGCGATAGGCTGGCCCTGGGCATCGAGCACCCGACCGCGGGCGATCCGGTCAAGCCACTGCTCCCGGCTGATCGCACTGAATCGCTCACACAGGCAATCGAGCACCGTGAGCCACGGACCCGGCGGCAGATAAAGGGTGCTGGCCTGATGCGCGGCGGGGATGAAAAAGGATTCGGACATGGGGCAACTCAGGATCGGGGGTGGCGGACACGACATGCCCGGCATTATCACCTGGCCCTGGCAAATTATGCGACTCGCCCTGCGCGAGCGTTGCAACCGCGCGCGACGATTTGTCGCAGCCTCAAGACATACCAGTTGTCAGACATCTACATGACAGCGGTAGAAGCGGAAAATGATTTGTTCTAAAATGTTTCCAAATCGGCAAGCAGGCGCGAAACCGAATCCACATGATCACCGTCATGATCGAACTCGAAAACGCCTGTCAGACCTGAACTCATAAAAAGAAAGCCCGTCCTCGACGGGCTTTTTTCGTTTTCAGCGTTTGTTCAGCGCCTCCAAGCGCGAACGCCGGACTTGCAACGTCGGCACTGAAGACTCGAGACACCCCGGTGTCCTGCACTGCCCACGACAGATTTTGTATTTCAACTTTGAGGTTATGCACATGCTGGTTCAACTGTTCCAATGGATCAAACGCCTTTCCACCGGCACCTCTGAAAGCGAAGAAGGCTACTCGCAATCCTTCTCCGACGAGGAAAACGATGTAGGGCGCTGGACATTCATGTCGGTGTTCATCGTCTTCACCCTGAGCCTGTATATCGTTGCCGGTCTTGGCTACTACGCCAAAGTCCATGTCTGGGATGGCATGAGCGAAGCGCAGAAAGAAGCGGTCGCCAAAGCGATGGTCGTCGACACTCAGTATCTCTGACCGGGTCGCTGAGCGGAGCCTTGCTGCTCAGCCACTGACCTGATCGCGCAAGAACACCACCACCTGCCCGGTGTCGAACGGCCAGTCCAGTTCGGCACCGGTGTCGGTGCGTCGCAACACCGGGATGCGCAAGCCGTAAGCGTCATCCAACGCTTCGCTCTCAGCGATATCCACCAATTCGACCAACAGGCCATGCTCCACCAGGGGCATCAACTCGGCCTCGGCGGCCTCGCACAAATGACACCCCGGTGTTCCGAACAGTTGGCATTCCGGTGGCATGTTCTGGCCCTCTGCATACAGAAATTCAGAAGCTGGATGGCCAGTTTAGGCTCGGCCCGAAATCCCGTCGAGACGGACGCGTCGTCTGGAGTAGTCGCTGCCTCGATCGAGCACCGGCTGCTCGAAAGCGAAACGCGTTTGAACAGGAAGCGCCGGTGCTGCGCTCCACGGTGGTCCTGTGAAACAGGACCACGCCCGGCACCGGCACGCCCCTGCGCCAGACCCCCTCTTCAGGAATGCGAAAAATCAGAAATGGTTAGCGCTGCATCCGGCCATGCCCACGCGCTCGGGGGTAAGCATAGCCAAGCGCTTACCTCATGCATCAGTCGTGACTGACGGCGCCAATCTTGTGAATCGACAGGTCCGCGCCGTAGTACTCCTGCTCCTGGCTGAGCCTCAATCCCAGGCACAATTTGATCACGCCATACACCAGCAAGCCCCCGGCCAGCGCGATCAGCACGCCCAAGGCACTGCCGATCAACTGACTGATGAGACTGACGCCGCCGATGCCGCCCCAACGGGTCTGGCCGAAGATGCCGCAGGCCACGCCACCCCAGACCCCACACAGGCCATGTAGCGGCCAGACGCCCAGCACATCGTCGATCTTCCAGCGCACCTGCGCCGCAGTGAAGCACCAGACGAATAGCGCACCGGCGATGATCCCGGTGATCAGTGCGCCCACCGGATGCATCAGGTCGGAGCCAGCGCACACCGCGACCAGCCCGGCCAGCGGACCGTTGTGCAGGAAGCCTGGGTCGTTGCGCCCGACAATCAGCGCCGCGACCGTGCCGCCGACCATCGCCATCAATGAGTTGACCGCGACCAGCCCGCTGACGCCGTCCAGAGTCTGCGCGCTCATGACGTTGAAACCGAACCAGCCGACGATGAGAATCCACGAGCCCAATGCCAGAAACGGAATGCTCGACGGCGGATAGGCCATCAGCTTGCCGTCGCGATACCGGCCGTTGCGGGCGCCGAGCAGCGTCACCGCAGCCAGCGCCAACCAGCCACCCATGGCATGAACCACCACTGAGCCTGCGAAATCATGAAAGCTGGCGCCGAAAGTCTTCAGCAACCAGGCCTGCAGGCCGAAGTTGCCGTTCCACACCATGCCCTCGAAGAACGGATAAACGAACGCCACGATCAAGACCGTCGCGCATAACTGTGGTGCGAAGCGTGCGCGCTCGGCAATGCCGCCGGAGATGATCGCGGGAATGGCCGCGGCGAAGGTCAGCAGAAAGAAGAACTTCACCAGCCCATAACCGTGATCGGTCGCCAACACGCTGGCAGGCTGCAGGAAGCTGACGCCATAGGAAATCCAGTAGCCCACGAAGAAATACGCCAGGGTCGATACGGCAAAGTCACTGAGAATTTTCGATAACGCGTTGACCTGATTCTTCTGCCGGACCGTGCCGACTTCCAGAAAGGCAAAACCGGCGTGCATGGCCAGGACCATGACCGCGCCGATCAGGATAAACAGGGTGTTGGAGCTGTGGATCAGGGTGTCCACCGCACTTTGCACATTTTCCATCGAGGGGCAGGCCTGCAAGTGATGAAAAGCACCAAGGCAGAACAACCTTCCGTCCCGACCGCACATATGGCACCAAACTGGCGCAACGCGAAGTCAGCGCGAACCGATTTGGCGCACGCCAGCAGACAGAAAAATTGCACGCCAAGGCGTTTTTGTCGATTTTATGGTTTTGGGTCAATGTCTCGGCGTTTTGCCGACAGATGCGCTCCGCATTGGAGCACCCCGCCTCCCTGGCGCACCAGCGAGAAGCAAAAGCTGTACCAGCCGGTGAGATCGCAACTTGCGGCAATTGGAATGAACCTTCAGGAATAGGCCATACTCGAAAGCCAATATCGCCACCCACACGGAGAAGACTATGGCTCGCCCTACAGCAGAGAACGCCCAGGACATTTTGATGTCAGATTTCCAGACACTGGTTGCCGACACGGAAAAGCTGCTGGCACACACGGCCTCTCTGGCCGGGGAACAGGCTGACGAGCTGCGCGACCAGATCAATGAAAGCCTGGTGCGTGCACGTGAGACACTGGCCGTGGCCGAAGCCACTTTGCGCGAGCGCAGTAAGGAAGCAGTGGTTGCGACCGAAGAATATGTACAGGCCAATCCGTGGCAGTCAGTAGGCATCGCTGCCGGTGTCGGCTTCCTGCTGGGTCTGCTGGCTACCAGGCGCTGATCGTTATGACACCAGGGACAGGTCCTACCGAGACCGACAACACTTCCTCGCCTCGCCGTTTGGGGGCAGCGTTTCTGGGCTTGCTGCACAGTCATATCGAGCTGTTCGGCATTGAGCTGCAGGAACAGAAAGCGCGCACCGTCAGTCTGCTGTTGTTTGCAGGGCTGGCGCTGGTGTTCGCGTTGCTGCTGCTGATCGGGCTGTCGGCGCTGCTGCTGATTCTGGTGTGGGACAGCTATCGCCTCGCCGGCATCATCGGCCTTTGCGTCTTCTATACACTCGCCGCACTGTTCTGCGCGATGCGCTTGAGGGCCGCGATATTCGATGAATCTTCGCCGTTTCATTCCACCCTGGAAGAACTGGCCAACGACCGCGAGCGACTGATGCCATGAGTACCCCTGATTCGCCGCAGACTCATAATCGTCGCGAATTGCGCAAGGCGCTGATCCGCTTGCGCATGGAAATGCATCGTCAGGAGATCCGTCACGAATCGACGCAATTGATGCGACCTCTGCATCGAATGCGCGGCATGGCCCATAACCTGCCCGGCTCGCTGGGCATCAAGCATGCGCCGTTGTGGGGTGTCGGAGCGGTATCGCTGCTGGGCTTCCTCACGGGTAAAGGCGCGCGCAGCAAACGCACCGGCCGCGTCACGCGGCTGATCAAACTGAGCGCCAGTCTCATGCCGATCATCAGGCTCATTATCCAGAGTTCCGGTCGACGCCCCTGAGCTGGCCATTTGGCTGCATTCTTGCAAACAAACCCCGTCCGCATCTTTGTCCCCTGATTCACGGGGGACGAAGCTGCGGCGTTCGTCTGAACAACAAAGCCAATAACCCCTAAGGAGGCCATGTGATCGATGGGCAACCGCTAGCTTGCTTTCAGCCGTTCATCGATACCGCCACGGGCCGTATTGCAGGGGTCGAAGCACTGGGACGTCTGCGTCAGGAAGACGGCCGCCTGCAATCGGTAGGTCCTCTGTTCGCCGATCCGCGAAGACCTGCGGCAGAGCTCCGCCGGCTGGATAGACTGATTCGCGATGACGCCTTGGGGCGGTTGCATGAAGTGCCGAACGATTGGTTTCTGAGCCTGAATATTTCCCCGCGCTGGATCAGTCGCATGCGCCCGGGCCAGCCGCTGCCCAGCCTTATGCAGCTGCAGCAGCACGGCATTCCTGCGCAACGAATCGTTTTCGAGATCACCGAACTGGGCGGCGACAGCCAGCGCCTGAGCGAAGTGGTGGCGCGCTACCGTGAGGCCGGCGCTCGCATCGCCATCGACGATTTTGGCGCCGGTTATTCCCAGCTTGACCGCGTACTGGCGTTGCAGCCGGACATCCTCAAACTCGACATGCGTCTGTTCCAGGCCGCAGCCCGTGGTGGCCCCAGCAGTGATGTGGTCAGGGCCCTGGCACAGATGGCAGAAAAAACCGGCTGCTGGATCATTGCCGAAGGCGTCGAAACCGAGGCAGAACTGAATTTCGCGCTCGAATGCGGTTCTCGCTACGTTCAAGGCTTTCTCTTCGCTCAGGCCGAGGAAGACTTCTTCCTCGCCGACGCTTTCGTCGAACGCTTCGCCGAATTGCGTGATCGCTACGTGATGCAAAAGGTGGTGGACCGCGAGCGCTGGATGAACCTGCGCAAACAGCTCAGCCAGCTTATGCAGCGGCTCCAGGCATGGGCCGAGGGTGACGCGCCACTGGAAAACCTCCCGGATGTGCAGGACTATCCCTGGCTGCTGCGCTTCTATCAGTGCGACCGACATGGCACGCAACTCACGCCGAATCTGGAGTTGCGCGACGGTGTTTGGATCGCCGACACCCGCTACATGGGGCACAACTGGTCATGGCGCCCCTACTTCTATCATCTGCTTGCCGAGGGCTGGCATGAGCGCCGCCTGACCCTGTCCAATACCTACCGCGACGCCACGAGCAACCAGTATTGCCTGACTGCCGGACAGTTCTTCGATAACGGTCAACGCCTGCTGCTGATTGACGTCGATGCAGCAGGCTTTTGATTCGTCAGTGCCGCGATCTTCTGCTTGCAGCCCGCTGAACGAACCGGGAAGCTAGGCCGGTAATCACTCGATGGAGTACCGGCCTTGGATTGGCAGACCCTGCTCACCCGCGAGCGCCTCGGCAAGACCTTGCACAGCCCTGAAGAACTGGGGCGCAGTCCGTTCCACAAGGACCATGACCGCATCATATTTTCCGGTGCCTTCCGCCGCCTCGGACGCAAGACCCAAGTCCACCCGGTGACCAGCAACGATCACATCCACACGCGGCTGACCCACTCGCTGGAAGTCAGCTGCGTCGGACGTTCACTGGGCATGCGCGTCGGCGAAACCCTGCGCAGCGCCCTGCCCGACTGGTGCGAGCCGAGTGATCTGGGGATGGTCGTGCAATCGGCCTGCCTGGCGCACGACATCGGCAACCCACCTTTCGGCCATTCTGGCGAAGACGCGATCCGCAACTGGTTCAAACAGGCGGCGGGCCGCGGCTGGCTCGATGCCATGAGTGACGTCGAACGCGATGACTTCCTCAACTTCGAAGGCAACGCCCAGGGCTTTCGCGTGCTGACCCAACTGGAATATCACCAGTTCGAAGGCGGCACGCGCCTGACCTACGCCACCCTCGGCACTTACCTGAAGTACCCGTGGACCGCGCGCCATGCCGATTCGCTGGGCTACAAGAAACACAAGTTCGGCTGCTACCAGAGTGAGCTGGCGATCCTCGAACAGATCGCCAGCAAGCTGGGCCTGCCACAGCTGGAAGAGCAACGCTGGGCGCGGCATCCCTTGGTGTACCTGATGGAAGCCGCCGACGACATCTGCTACGCATTGATCGACCTCGAAGACGGGTTGGAAATGGAGCTGCTTAGCTATCCGGAAGTCGAATCCCTGCTGTTGGGACTGGTGGGCGACGACCTCCCGGAGACTTACCGTCAGCTCGGTCCCGACGACTCGCGCCGACGCAAGCTGGCGATCCTGCGCGGCAAGGCTATAGAGCACCTGACCAATGCTGCCGCCCGCGCCTTCGTCGAGCAGCAGGACGCCCTGCTGGCCGGGACGCTGCAGGGTGACCTGGTGGAACACATGCATGGCCCGGCCAAACGCTGCGTGCTCAACGCCAAGGACATGGCGCGCAAGAAAATCTTCCAGGACAAGCGCAAGACCCTGCACGAGATCGGCGCCTACACCACCCTGGAGATCCTGCTCAACGCTTTCTGCGGCGCGGCGCTGGAACAGTACGGCGGGCACACGCCGTCGTTCAAGAGCCGGCGCATTCTTGATCTGCTCGGCAACAACGCGCCCGACCCAACATGGCCGTTGCACACGTCGTTTCTGCGAGTCATCGACTCCATCGCGGGCATGACCGACAGCTATGCCAGCGAGATGGCGCGCGAGATGACCGGTCGTTCAAGCCCCATCCAATGAGTATCCCGCTCAGCGAAATCAGCTAGCCGATACCGCTCAGGCTACTGGCAAAAGCCCGAAATCCTAGTGGAGATCGGGCTTTTCTTTTCATGCACAAAGGAAAAGAAAACCAAATCTTCGGAAACTTCCCACGCAGACCCCGGAAACACCCTATCGCCGCTCCCTGACCTCTGCCGAATAATCCGCCAGCCCGTGAACGCAGGCGACTCATTCCCTCACCCGCCATAGCACCTCACCCATGCATGCTCCAATCGAGCGCCCCGCCCTGTGCCCGCGCCTCGATGCGAGCCCATCGCTTCGTCAGGAAAGCCCGATGTCCAAACACAATCTTCGAATTCTGCTGGTAGAGGATCACCCGTTTCAGCTCATCTCGCTGCAAATCCTGCTCAACAACCACGGCCTGTATTTTCTGACACCCGCCCTAAACGCCGGCGACGCCATCGCAGCACTCGAACGCAGTGCCGAACCCTACGATCTGCTGCTATGCGACCAGCGCCTGCCCGACATGAGCGGCGTCGAACTGATCGACATCGCCGCTCGCCAGGGCCTGATCCGTCATGCCGTGATGCTCAGCGGCCTTGAGCCCTCGCAACTGCTCGACATCGAAAACGAGGCGATCAAGAACGGCCTCCCCTTGCTCGGTTGCCTGATCAAGCCCTTGAACACGCTTGAATTATTGCGGCTTGTTTCTTCTGCGCCCAGTGACCGCTGACGTCCTCGAAACATCTCACTCGCGCTTGCACCGCTACCAACCCAATAACGAATTGTATTGTCATATTGCGGAAATGTTCGATTTAAGGGCGGCCAGCGCTGTATCAAAAACATAACAGGTTTAGTTATGTAGCCGGTTCCTGACATCAATGTAGGATCATTCCGAATCGCAATAAACACTCGTTTCCTGATAACTTTTCGCGTATTGGAAAATCTCGAATTCTTTAAACATTTTCGGGCTACCTGGCTATTGACGTACGGTAATACGCTAATTTTTGTAGGAACTTTCCTATATAGGGCTGTGAGCCCTTTCTGTTCATGCGCGCCTTCCAGCATCTGAGATAAGGTGCGCGCTTTCTTCGCTGCTCGTTATGGATTGAATTATGAACACAGTTTTTATCATCGATGATCATCCTGTCATTCGCCTCGCCATCCGGATGCTGCTGGAGAACGAAAATTATGAGATCGTCGGGGAGACCGATAACGGTGTGGATGCAATGCAAATGGTCCGCGAATGCATGCCGGACCTGATCATCCTCGACATCAGCATTCCCAAGCTGGACGGCCTGGAGGTGCTGGCGCGGTTCAATGCGATGAACCTTCCAGCCAAGATTCTGGTACTGACTGCGCAGGCGCCAAGTTTATTTGCAATACGCTGCATGCAATCGGGTGCAGCCGGCTATGTGTGCAAGCAGGAAGACCTCAGTGAACTGGTCAGCTCGGTGAAAGCCGTACTCTCCGGCTACAATTATTTCCCAAGCCAGGCACTCGGGGTATCGACCGGCGATGGCGACCCGAACGAACTTGAACGTTTCAAACTGGTCAATGATCGCGAATTGATGGTCCTCCAGTTATTTGCTCAAGGGCGAACAAACAAGGAAATTGCCAAGGGCATGTTTCTCAGCAACAAGACGGTGAGCACTTACAAAACCCGTTTAATGCAGAAACTCAAAGCCAAAACTCTGGTAGAACTTATAGAGATGGCAAAACGCAACTCGCTAGTGTGAGAGATAGGATGCCGAAGGGGTTAAAGGACTATTGGATAGTGATCGTAGTTGCGTGTCTGAGTATCAGTGCCCAGGCCCATTCGGCAGTGGCCGAACGCTACACCCTGCTGAGTCGTGCCAATCCGGCACACATGGATGTCACGCTGGATCGGGCGCAGTGGCAATGGGTGCGCAACAAGCGCGAATTGATTCTGGGCACCTCCGCCCCGGACTACCCACCTTTTGACATGACTCCCACAGGGCGCGACTACGAGGGTTTCACGGCAGATTACGCGGGCATTCTGGCGCGGGCGCTGGATCTGCCGATCAGGGTCCTGCGCTATGAGTCCCGGGACGAGGCGATCGAGGCTCTGCTCAGCGGCGAAGTCGACATTCTGGGCAGCGCCAATGGCTATGAGGCAACCAGATCCGACATCAAGCTGTCGTCGCCCTACGCGGTGGACCAGCCGGTCCTGGTCACCCGAACCGGGGAAACCCGCGGTTTGACCGACGGCCTCAACGGTCTGCGCCTGAGCATGGTTTATCACTACCTGCCGCCCAACGAGATCAGCGCTCTGTATCCGAAGGCCAGCCTGCAGACCTTTCCCTCGTTTCAGAGCGCGATCAACGCCGTCGCCTTCAATCAGGCGGACGTGTTTCTGGGCGATGCCATTTCCACCCATTACGTGATCAACAAGGGCTATCTGAACAACGTACAAATGGCCAACTTCGGCAAGCACGAACCCAACGGTTTCAGCTTTGCCGTAAAGGCCGACAACACTTCGTTGCTGGATGTGATCAACCTGATCCTAAAGGGCATTCCCATCGAGGAGCGGCTTTCCATATCCAAGCGCTGGGGCGCAGGCGCCGATCTGCTGCTCACCGATCAGAAACTGCAGCTGACCCAGCGCGAGGAACGCTGGATCGCCCAGCATCCCACGGTCCGGGTGGTCATCAATGACGCCTACGCCCCCCTGACCTTTTTCGACGCCAGCGGCAATTTCCGCGGAGTCACCGCCGATCTGCTGGATCTGATAAAGCTGCGCACCGGGCTGCGTTTCGAAGTCAGCCATGCCCCGAGCATGCGCGACATGATGAGTCGCCTTTCTCAGGGTCAGGCCGACCTGATCGGCGCCATGGTGCCCAGTGACGAGCGGCAAAACCGCTTCAACTTCAGCCGCCCCTACATGGACAACGCCTTCGTACTGGTCACCCGCAAGGAAACCTCCAGTCCTTCCAACCTCGATCAGCTGGAAGGCAAACGCGTCGCCCTCACCCTGGGCAGCCCGGTGCTGGAATATCTGCAGCAGGCCCACCCGCGAATTTACCCGGTGGAGGTCGACAACCCGGCCAAGGCCCTGGACCTGCTGGCCCACGGTCGCGTTGAGGGCGCGGTGACCTCACTGTTCAGCGCGAGTTATTTCATATCCTCGCGCGGCCTGAACGACGCCTTGCAAATGCGCGTCACGGTGGGCCGCGAGCCCGCGCGCATCGCCATGGCCACCTCGCGCAATGCCACCGAGCTGAGCGGCATCATCGACAAGGCGCTGTCAAGCATCGCGCCGGAAGACCTGTCGGTGATCAACAATCGCTGGCGCACTTACATGCCCTCCGGCCGAGGTGCCTGGAAAGACTATCAATTGCTGGTCTATCAGATCGTCATTGGCGCGGGCCTCTTACTGCTGGGTTCTCTGGCATGGAATGCGTGGATGCGCCGCCAGATCAAGCAACGCGAACGGGCCGAGCGCGCCTTGAACGATCAGTTCGAATTCATGAGTGCGCTGGTCAACGGCACCCCCCATCCGATCTATGTGCGCGATCGCGCCGGGCTGCTGCAGATGTGCAACGAGAGCTACCTCACCGCATTCTCGGCCAAGCGCGAAGAGGTCATCGGCAAGAGCATACTCGACGGCACGCTCAGCGATATTCAGGAAGCCCGGCAGTATGTCGCCGATTACCAACAGGTAATGGCCGAGGACACGACAGCTTTATCTATATTCTCAATATTTATCAAAAGGTTATACTCAATAATAACTGATTTTCATCCGGTGATTTACGCGCGATAAAACCCCAATAAAATCGGTCTTTCATGGTTGCTTATTGGGGATAATTTCAGCCACTCTTGAGGCATTGGCAACGCGCCAGGGCGAAGGAGGTTCACGATGAGGGACGCGTACACTGAAGCTCTTTCGAACCTGGTCCAATGCCAGATTGAGATCGCCGCGGCGATCAACGAACTCGCGGAGGTTTCCGAGCAGTTGGGACGAAGTGACATGGCAGCGGAAGCGAGAATCAATATGCAGTCACTCATCCAGCGATCAACCGCACTTGCGCATATTCTCAGTGGGGAATATCCCTCGACGGATCTCGACGGCTAGCCCTCTTCAGGGCGTGCTGCCGATCTCTATCCCCTCTCCCTTGCTGAGCTCTTTCCCCTGGCGTTCTGCCGACCGCTCCACCAATCCCCAACTGCAACTCGTCAGCCCGGCTGGCATTTTTCTCAACGCCTCGATTATTGTGGATCCAAACACGATCAGAGATTCACCCATGACCATTGATTACGACGCTGAGAACTGGCCGGGTAACCCGACGCCGGAAGAAATTATGCGCCGATACGTTCACCTGCTCGAGGAGGAGTGCCACGACCTCCAAACCGAATTGGTCCGGCACAGGAAGAACCAGGACAAGCTAATCGACATGCACAATGAACTGGCGATCGAGCGCAACAGCCTTCGGGCCAAACTTAAAGAGACCGAAGCGCGACTGTCCGACTGCCTGTGCGAAAACGCACTGATGGGCAATCGAATCAGGGGCCTGGAAAGCTGCCGCGATCAACTTGAACAAATTCACAAGGTTCAGCGGGAGGAAGCGCACAAAAGGATTGAGGCGAACAGCCAGGTTATGGAACTTGGCAGTCATCCATAATGTTTGGCAGGCGCCACGACAAGCGGGGCCTCACGATAGGCACTGAACACTACCGGCGTCGTGGCTTAACCATTTTGGACTGAAAAACCTTTTGAGATACGGTTGAGGTCTTGCCAGGGAAATGCGTCATAGCGTTCGTACCCGCACTTCCGGCTGTGCTCGAAGGGCAACGCTGCCTCAGACTCATGCCGCTTCGAGTCGCAGATCCTGCAATAAACCTGGGGGCCATCCAAACGCCACAAAGAATGCCATCTCAACAACCTATCTGAGCTGCTCATGTGCTTAACCTGCATGATGAGGCAATGATTTACCTTATACATTGAGCAACACCTGAGGTTAGCGTTCAGTTGTTAGCGTACCGTTGGTCCGGTAATGAGTCGGCAATCGATAAGCAAGAGCGGATCACATTCGTTGACACACATCCCGGATATACGCCTGTGCCGCCTTCAGGGCTGCTTGGTCGGCGATGATTCCGGCTCGGATATCGAGAACAGATCGTCCAACTGCTGCAGGGAGTTCGACGGTGCCTGCATCACCCACGCTGGCGGTGCTGGTGGTCTTGGACACGTTGCTGCTACCGGAACCAGTTGAGCAGGTGCCGGCGATGCGCAGCCGGCGAGTGCCATCAGCCACAGCACGGCGCAGAGATTCGTTCTTCGCAAGATCATCAGCCTTCTCCTTCGTGTATTTGGCATCGCTGGCAGCGGCCCGAGATTCTGCCTCCTGCTGTTTGGCCAGGGCATCGCGGGCCTGGGCTGAGGCAGCATTGGCGATCAGCGTCCGGTCGGCTTGGTAACTGGATTCGTTGGTGGCGATCACCTTCCCGTATGCGTTGGCCTGCCAGAG
>NZ_NKHL01000109.1:0-7644 GCF_002934685.1 Pseudomonas bohemica | reverse complement strand
TTGCTTCATCATCGAAAAGCTCGGCGATTGGTGTCCGGGGATTCTGCCAAATCAGGAAGTCTTTTTCAGATTTTCCCTAACGGAATCCAGATAACGGAGCTCGCCTTGAGCAAGCCGCCTTGCACACCACTCAGGCCCAGTCCTGGCAAGCACTCATAAGCTGTTGCCATGGAAAATCGTCTTGATGCATGTCGCGGCAATCCGCTATGTGCTGAAACGCCTCATTCCTTTGCGCCTCATTTTGCGATGCCAGGCAAGAACGGCATGTGACGACGTCCCTTTGGATCTTCCATCGAAAATGCCATTCCAGCAGACGGACGCGTGACCCCATCGCTTACCCCACTGATATTGATAGTGGTACAGATAAACAGTAAGCGCTCCATAAACCCCACCAGCTTCATGATGGGTGGTGCGCTTAGCTAGGTGATACCGGCGAGCAGTTCCACGGTAGCAGCGCTTCGTAGTCTTCAACTGATGAGGCCGCCGGCAGGCGTTCCAGTGCGTGGCGCAGCCACGCATAAGGCTCTTGACCGTTGGCTTTGGCAGTCTCGACCAGGCTGTAAAGTTGAGCACTGGCCGTCGCGCCCTTGGGCGTGTCGCTAAACAGCCAGTTCTTTCTTCCGTGTTGCCGCTGACCGAAAACTGACCCCGGTGGGTCAGTTTTCAATCAGCGCCAACATCTTCACCTACTGGCACTTTAAGAAGCGCCAGTAACGAATGTTTGAAGACGCATCGAGCCACTCTCAAACCATCAGTGAGCCATCATGAATTATAATAGGCGATATATTTTTATATCGATCACCTTAAGATCCATTTCAGTCAGAGCGAGCGTCCGAACTTGGATTTTCTCCATATTGTACTTTTCGCCCACCACAAATTCCGTCTTAATTTTGACGACTACCCCATCTGTGCCGACAAGCGGACCATTGTTCAACACAACCATATCGGGAAGAGCAAATACGACGTCCCACCCCCCAACTGTCTCAGTTGTTTTCGCCTTGCTGGAATATGTAATCTCAGCGGCATATCGGCCTGCGAATAATGGCTCATAAGGACCATAGGTCAAATAACCACTGGCATGCACTTCGTTTTTTTCCATTTCGCATTGATCGGTCTTTCTACCAATAATGGTGAGCAGTTCACAACCTTGCCATCTATAGCTGCTCCCAGTTTCGGAAAGTTTCTGAACCTGCATCTTATCTTTTCCGTAAATATATATCGTCTTGTCATCGCAGGTTGCGACAATCGTAGGTTCACCATTCAAACGTTTAATCATATCTACTGAAAGCTTTATTGACGGATCGGTATGATCGGAAACAATTGCGAAATCGTATCTACTTCTGAAATATTTTTCCGAGGTAATCCACCGAAAGGGCTCAAGCGTGCGAGAATACTGGGCAAGGTTCAAACTCAAGCGGCTGAAATACTGAATATATTTTGCATCCCAATACTGCGCAATACCGTTGAACACACGGTTTTTCTCAAGCACCCCGTCAATACAACTCAATGTGCTGGGATAATATGGATAAGGGAGCCCGTTAGCTTTTATTAAGCGATAGGTCCCAAAACTTAGAAGAACCATTGCGATGAGAGAAATCAGTATTATTACACTCCCAAGCCGCCTCCCAAACCAGTAATCTAGGTAAAGCAGAACTGCTATGATCGGCCATGTAAAAGCCGGAATAAAATATCTACTAGTGAAAGGCATATTAGTAAGTAACACAACGACAGCCAGTGTGGCACATGTAGCAAGAGCGCTAAATATTACAATCCATATCAATGGGCGAGGTAGTCCGTCAACACTGTATTTTCTTAGCGCACTACAACAACTGTGAACGACGATACCTACGTACGCCACCTGCAATATACCGTAAATTGGATTATCGCAAACTATCGTGCGCCAGAATCCAACTACACTATCGAAATTGGAGGACAATTCCGTAATGCCAATCACCATTTTAAACGGGGCCCGATGATCGGTTATAAAGCTGGTGAAAGACAAGCCTAATAGGCTAACCACGACTAGCGCTGTCAAAGGAACGAGCTTTTTCCAGGTGAAGCTTTTATCGACTATTAAAAAGAGAAAAGTTGTCGTGATAAATGGAGCAATTGTCTGAACGATAAATATGCTATCGGATAGCGAGGTAATGAAGACCAATGCCCCCACTCCGGCGAGCACCATTGGAGGCAATTCTAATTTTTGGTGCAATAACCATATGCCTACAAAAACCATTGAGACTAAAAAGGCACCGTAGTGAAACGCACTTACCAACATGAAAACGAACGGCTGGCCCGAATGTATCGCCAGATATAGTAATAGGGTTGTCGCAGCGGCTGCAATCAGTACGGCACGCTGTCTGGCTACATGGGCAGATATCATCCAGATTGCACCGAACGTCAACAAAGTCTGAATTAGCGAAAATATGGTTAGGCGTATGCCTGCCCCCGAGCCCAACCAGTACGAAAGGAGAAACATCGGATAATCAGGAAAAAGATAGGGTGCAGGCGTCAGGTACCAATCGGAAAAAGCCCCATTGCTGGCAAGTATATTCTGGAATATTGATGGAAGATAGAGTGCATCCGCATTGAATACCCATGCAATGAAACTGTCCTGCGCTAAGTAGCACAAAACTAAATTCACCAACCCTGTTGCAAGCAAAAATAGTGCAAAATAACCGCGACGGCCTACCATCATAAATTTCGCCTCTCTAAACACCTAAGCTGACGCCACAGCCTAGAACATATTATTATAATGGATAAGCCCTAATCTGCTTTCCACGTGCCCATGGTCAAGAGGAGTACCAACAAAAGCATCACACCCGATCTCGAAAAACAAATCGTTTATCCAACTGATATTTCGATATATATCCAATCATCAATCCAACAATACCACCAACGTAGCGCATTTCTTTCGTATGAAAAATATGATTAAAACCAAGTTCTAAACCCCAAAAAACCACCGTCGTAGCTAGGCCCATAAGCGTATACAAAAAAAATGTACGGCTATCTTGTGCAGCATTCACAGCCTGAAAGCTGAATATGTAGCGTTTATCGAAGACATACTTCACCAACAGACCTACCCCGGTACCTAAACTCACGGCAACTAAAACGCTGTAGCCCCCCGTGTAGATATAGATTGCAAGCTCTTGTGCCCCTAGGTTGGCTACAGTTGCAATGATCGCAAATATGGTATAAATGACAGCTAGCTTCATACCCCCCCCCCAAAAAAAGCGTGATGCGCTGGACTTCCAGAGGACGAATCGAAATGATTCGAAGGCTGGCGTGTCGTTTCAATCGAAATTTTTCTCGCGGCGACCAAGTTGCCCGAGCTTTGGTGTCGATTTCCGATACCCTACATCCACAGGCGAGGTTTGCGCGCCTGAGCTGAAATTACTACCCATTTAAAAGTTGAGTCTTTTAAATAAAGTCTGAGGAATGCTGCGAATGATCAACATGATGATTCCCCAAAAACCCGGCGTGTAAATTGTCGCGCGTTTGTTCTCAATACCCCTGACGATAAGCTTCGCGACTTTTTCAGGGGTGGAAACTAACGCTTTCGGCAGTGTTAGACCCTGCGTCATGGGCGTGGCGACCAAGCCCGGCTTGATATCCAAGACATGAACGCCGACCTTGTACATCCTAGGGCGCAGCCCTTCACAGAATGTCGACACTGCCGCTTTCGCGGCCCCATAAACGTAGTTCGAGGGGCGTCCTCTATCACCCGCTACCGAAGAAATTGCCGCCAAGGAACCACAACGCTGCTCTTCCAACTGGTTAGCCAACAAAGTTAGCAGTGCAATAACAGAAGTACCATTGTTGGCGATCTCGCGCAGAGCGACCTCGACATTCTGCTCGCAATCCTTTTGACACGGCAAAGAGCCGTGGGCAATTAGGACGATGTCGATCTGCCGCATCGCAGTTAGAGCTTTTTCCAGCATCAACGCATGTGCAGCAATATCAGTGGCATCCATGCAATGCGATGTCACTGCTTTGGCGCCCCGCGCCCGCAGATCTTCAGCCGTCTGGTCTAGCTTTTCGACGTCGCGGGCAACCAGGAATAACTCGTCGCCTTGGTTTGCCCATATGCGTGCACAGGCCATGGCGATAGCGGAGGAGGCGCCAACAATCAAAATTCGCTTCATGTAGTCACTCGTTTCCAAAATCGGGACATCAAAATAGGATCGCGCAGGGCCTCGATTCGCTCCCATGCCGGGTATGCGCGGCGGAAGTCACTACCGCTCATATGGGCATCCTTCGCTGGGTACAGCCGGCCGCCAGCTTCTCTGACAATATCGTCGAGCCGCTCAAATAAGGGATGCAGAGCGTGTTTTTGAGGAAAATCCAGCGCGAGTGACACACCTGGCAAAGGAAACGAAAGCAGACCTGGCGAGGCGCTGTTACCGCACCGTTTTAATACGGCAAGGAACGATCCCTGACCTGATGCTGCAATACGTGCCAATAATTCTTGGATTGCGACTTCAGCTACCCCGCTTGGAATCACACACTGATACTGCTGGAAACCTTTTCTTCCATAGACGCGGTTCCAATTCACAAACCGATCCAGAGGGTAAAAGAAGGAGTCGTAGCTGCCGATCTGATTTCTTGGCCGGTCGGAATGCTTGTGCCAGTATGCAACGTTGAACGCCCGTAAGGACCAGTTGTTGACCAAGGAAAACGGAGGTGTCGCCGGTACGCGCAGTTTTGTACGCCTATCCACCTCCAGCGGGCCGTACTTAGTATGATCGCCTACTATAAAAACGCCGCGCCCGGCCTGACGAGCTGTTGCCAAGCAATCGACCCACGCCACACTGTACTCATGCTTGTGGTCATGCTCGGCCGACAAGGTGAAAAACTCTGCCAAATTGCCGAAACGCGTGGCGGTACTATCTATTCCGCTGGCTTGAATTGGCATAAGCTGAATTTCAGCCCAAGTAACAACCCCAGTCAGCCCCAGTCCCCCAATGGTCGCGGCGAAATAATCCGCATTTTCGGTTCGCGAGCAGCACAGCATCGGCTGGTCGTGGCGTTGCAGGCCAAAGCGTAGAAGATGATTTCCGAAGGTGCCACGTAAATGATGATTTTTGCCATGGACATCGTTGGCAATCGCCCCTCCAATGGTCGCAAATTGCGTTCCGGGCGTGACCGAGAGGAACCAGCCGTTTGGTATGGATATCGACAGAATTTCTCCTAGGGTTGTGCCCGCCTCAGCTACTACTCGACCGTGCTGCCAGTCGACATGGATGATTCTGTCCAGCAAGCGAAGATCCAGTACCTGATTACTGCTTGCGAGACAACTGTCTCCGTAACTGCGACCGTTGCCGAATGGAAGCGTGCTGCCATGGAAGTGAACGATATCCTGGAGAGAGTCCAAGGCCTGACCTCGCCATCTACAGGCATGCGCGATTTGCGGAACGCGGGGGTAGCGGCCCCAGGACAGCAGTGGATCCATTACGCGGCCACCCAGAATACTAGGCCGAACATAACGGCCAAGACGAGACTAACCTTATCTTTGATGGCGAACACCACTGGATCGTCATGCATCTGGCCTTGATGAGTGAGCAGCCAGACTCGAGTAATCCAGAACAGTAACATGGGACATGCTAGCCAGATGACCTGCGGATGGGCATAACGCTCGCTGGTCGCATAGTCATGGATGTACAACGCCAACACCATCACCGAGAGATAGCCTGAGGCTGCCCCCAGAGAAGAAATCATCTCCAAATCCGCTGGGTAGTAACCTCTACCCTTAGTTTTTTCCGTATGCCCTTTTTGACGAGCCTCATTCAATTCAGCATACCGCTTGACCAGTGCCAGACTGAGAAACATGAACATTGAAAAGGCCAGCATCCAGAAGGTCAATGCCAAAGACGTTGCTGCAGCGCCAGCGATGATACGCAGGGTATAAAGTAGCGCCAAAGCGACGACATCAATCGCCATCTTGCGCTTTAAGGACAGAGAGTAAGCCAATGTTAGAGCATAATAAACCGCAAGCACTGCTGCGAATTCCCATGGCAGCCATAGCAGCGCTCCGGCATAAGAGCCAATCAAAAATAACGGAAAAACAAGTATTCCGGTCTTCAGCGGCAGTCGACCTGCCGCAAAGGGTCGATGACGTTTTAATTGGTGATGACGATCATCAGCCAAGTCGAGCAAATCGTTGAGCAAATAGACGCTCGACGCGCATAACCCAAAGAACAGGAACGCCAAAGTATCCTGCCACAGTAGCCCGACGTTCATAATTTGATGAGACGCCAGTAGCGGAATGAAGATCAATGCATTCTTCACCCACTGATGAAACCGCAATGCCTTGGACCAGTCGTGAAGCCTCCACCGGTTCAAGCGGATCACCTGTACCACATTCCCCTGGGCCCGCGCAAGATTCTCAACGCCTGCATCGGGGTTGACTATGTGGGCCTGCCGGGCCGAACACCAAACGGCAATGTCATCATGGGAATTACCCAAGTAATCAAAACCCTGCTCCCCATACTGCTCTACCAGCAAATCACGCTTCCGATCGGAAGAGAGATTTTTTTTTCCATCGGAAGCCCATACCTGATCGAACAATTGCAGGTGTTTGGCAATGCGTTCGGCTAACGAACAGTGGCTAGCAGTCGCAAGGATTATAGTACGGCCTTTACTGCGCTCAGTTTTGATCAGTTGAATAACCACTGGCTCATAGGGTAGAACGGTGACATCGATATCAGTTGCCTCGGCCAGGCCTTGCTTCAATGGCGCTTTGCCTTTGAGCAGCCAGCCCAGTGCTTTGAAAAATCCGAAAGGGTGCTGGCGCACAAAAGCCATTCCCGTTTCGTACAATAAATCAGTGCGCAATAAAGTGCCGTCAAGATCAACGACCAGAGGAACGGTAGGGGCAACAACAGTCACGATAACTAGCCTCTGCAGGATGACGCGATACCAGATACTGGCGGGCTGACTGGCGGTTGCCGTCGGGAAACAACACGCCGTTTAGGCCAGTTGAACTTGACCGAAGATAGCACATTGCCCCCACAACATTCATACCTTTGAGTGGAGTATTGACGACATAGATAAGGCTCTAGCCATCGTCAATATGATTAGCGCGACTATTTCTGGTATTTATCGAATATAACCTTACAAACGCCGCCACTCGATGGCTCGGAGACCTCCGAGCAGGCCACCTTGCACACCACTTAGGCCCGGGGTCTGAGCCTTGAATAATAAGGGCTTTAGGTAATTCGAAGGTAGATTAAGGCCCACTAGCACACCACCAGCAGGCCACCCCATTACGTGTTTTCCCACATCAAATGAGGCCATGCTAATTTTTGCGACCGGGAATGTAGGTCACTGGCACACGTCCCTGATGTAGGCCTGCGCTGCTTTCAGGGCTGCTTGATCGGCGATGATTCCGGCTCGGATATCGTAAATAGTTGATCCAACAGACGCAGCGAGTTCGACGGTGCCTGCATTACCCACGCTGGCGGTGCTGGTGGTTTTGGACACGTTGCTGCTACCGGAACCAGTTGAACAGGTGCCTGCGATGCGCAGCCGGCGAGTGCCATCAGCCACAGCGCGGCGCAGAGATTCGTTTTCAGCATTGGCCTTGTCCTTCTGTTCGGTGGCGGTTTTGTCGAGCGCGGCAAGCTTCTGTTCGGCGTCCTGCTGCTT
>NZ_NKHL01000071.1 GCF_002934685.1 Pseudomonas bohemica | reverse complement strand
TTCATTACCGTAATCATGGCGCAGCGGATGGGCGGGTTGTGGCAGGGTTGGTGGTGCCGGAGGATGAGCGGCATCTGGTGCCGCAGGCGCTGGCGGAGATTGGGTATCCCTATTGGGATGAGACGAATAACCCGGCGTACAGACTCTTCCTGGGCTGACTCGGTGAATCTTGGTATTGCCCGTCGTTGCACGATTCACGCTTGTGATTCTGGCCAGAGATCGCGCAAATCCCCCCTGTCCTTCGGGCAGGGGCGAGACTGGAAGCCAACGCAACTTCCTGGACGAGACTAAGCTCAAAACACGGCTTATATAAAGGAATGAACCGCAATGGAACACTTCGCTGCCCTTAAAATCCTGCACATGGTCACCACCGCGCTGCTGTTCATCTGCGGCGTGGCACTAGCGGTCTGGATCGTTCGCGGGCGCAGGGCCGGGGATCTGGCGGTGCAGAACCGCGCGATGCAGAAGCCTTGGGTGTTCGTCTGGCTGCTGATGGGCCTGTGCCTGCTGACCCTGCCGATCAGCGGTTGGTGGCTGGTGCATTACGCGGGCTGGCCCCTTGGCCAAACCTGGCTGTTGGCGGCCAGCGTTCTCTACACCTTCGGCGCCCTGAGCTGGGCTTGGCTGGCGGTGCGGGTCAATCGGCTCCGTCGACCGGTGATCGTGGGCAATCCGAAACTCACCCTCGCGCTGGCGGTGTTCAGTGCCGTCTGTTTTGTGGCGATAGCGGGCTTGATGGGCGCCAAGCCGGTTTAAGGCCGATACGGCAAAGCCGAACCTGACCCAAGGAACGCAATGAAGGTACTTCTGGTAGGACGGGGTTTGTCGGATGTCACCTGCTCGAGGCGCTGAGCAGCGCCGGTCATCAAATCATCGCGACCAGTCGCGCCCGGCAGTCGTCGACCTTGCCTGCGACGCTTTTTCAATCGCGTAACGAAATCACCGGCCAGCCACGACGGGTCGCTTCGGCGCGCAGTTTTTCGTCCGGGTCGACGGCCACCGGGTTGGCCACCTGCTCCAGCAGCGGCAGGTCGTTCATCGAGTCACTGTAGAAATAGCTGTCCTCCAGATGGAAGCCGTTCTCTTCGATCCAGCGATTCAAGCGGGTGACCTTGCCTTCGCGGAAGCACGGCACGTCCGTGGTGCGACCGGTGTAACGGCCCTCGATGATCTCGCATTCTGTCGCCAACAGTGTTTCGATACCCAGCCGTGCAACCACGGGCGCGGTCACGAAACGGTTGGTTGCGGTGATGACCACCAGTTTGTCGCCCGCGTCGCGATGCTTGGCAATCAGCGCCATGGCTTTGGGCAGGATCAGCGGTTCGATGCAGTCGCGCATGAAATCGCGGTGCCACTCGTCGAGTTGCGCAGTCTCGGTGCGCCCCAGGATTTCCAGGCTGAAATTCAGGTAGTCGGTCAGGTTCAGAGTGCCTGCCAGATAGTCCTGATAAAAAGCGTCGTTACGCGCCTTATAGGCAGCACCATCAAGGATGCCGCGTTCGCACAGGTAGTCGCCCCAGGCGTGATCGCTGTCACCCCCCAGGAGCGTGTTGTCGAGGTCGAATAAGGCCAGGCGCATGGGGTTACTCGCTGAAATGGCTGAAAAAAGAGCACAAGAATACGAGGTTTCATCAAGAGATCGCATCTATTAATGCAGTTGTCGCGATAAGCTGCCTGCGCCTCGTTGCTGCCTTCACGATCTTTGTGGAACAATGCGGCGACATGCGTTTGCGAGGTTGTAGCCGTGATCGACCCCGATGGTTTCCGCCCTAATGTCGGGATAATTCTGACAAATGATGCTGGCCAGGTCTTATGGGCTCGCCGTATCAATCAAGATGCCTGGCAGTTTCCGCAAGGGGGAATCAACCCTCAGGAAACGCCGGAAGACGCGCTCTATCGTGAATTGAATGAAGAAGTCGGGCTGGAACGGCACGATGTTGAAATTCTTGCCTGCACCCGAGGCTGGTTGCGTTATCGTCTGCCGCAACGCTTGGTCCGTACCCACAGCCAGCCGCTGTGCATCGGCCAGAAGCAAAAATGGTTTCTCCTGCGCCTGATCTCCAACGAGCAGCGGGTGCGGATGGATTTGACCGGTAAACCGGAGTTCGATGGCTGGCGCTGGGTCAGCTATTGGTATCCGTTGGGCCAGGTGGTGACATTCAAGCGCGAAGTGTATCGCCGCGCACTCAAAGAGCTTGCCCCGCGCCTGTTGGCGCGCGACTGACACGGAGTTCGACCCCGAGCCATGCTCAATACGCTGCGCAAGATCGTCCAGGAAGTAAACTCCGCCAAGGATCTCAAGGCGGCGTTGGGGATTATTGTGTTACGCGTCAAAGAGGCCATGAGCAGCCAGGTCTGCTCGGTCTATTTGCTCGATCCCGAATCCAATCGTTTCGTGCTGATGGCCACCGAGGGCTTGAACAAGCGCTCTATCGGCAAGGTCAGCATGGCCCCCAATGAAGGTCTGGTCGGCCTGGTCGGCACGCGCGAAGAGCCGCTGAACCTGGAAAACGCCGCCGATCACCCTCGTTATCGCTACTTTGCCGAAACCGGCGAGGAACGCTACGCGTCTTTTCTCGGCGCGCCGATCATTCACCATCGACGGGTGGTCGGGGTATTGGTGATCCAGCAAAAAGAGCGTCGTCAGTTCGACGAAGGGGAAGAAGCCTTCCTCGTGACCATGAGCGCACAGCTCGCCGGGGTTATCGCCCATGCTGAAGCCACAGGCTCGATTCGCGGTCTGGGGCGTCAGGGCAAGGGTATCCAGGAAGCGCGCTTCGTCGGTGTGGCCGGCTCGCCTGGGGCTGCGGTCGGTACGGCGCTGGTCATGTTGCCGCCGGCCGATCTGGAAGTGGTGCCGGACAAGGCCGTCACGGACATCAACGCCGAGCTTAAACTTTTCAAGAACGCCCTCGAGGGCGTTCGTAGCGATATGCGTACGCTTTCGGCGAAGTTGGCGACACAATTGCGCCCCGAAGAGCGCGCGTTATTCGACGTTTACCTGATGATGCTCGACGATGCATCGCTGGGCAGTGAAGTCACCAACGTCATCAAGACCGGCCAGTGGGCACAGGGCGCGCTGCGTTCGGTGGTCAATCAGCACGTCAGCCGCTTTGAACTGATGGACGACGCCTACCTGCGCGAACGTGCATCGGATGTGAAGGATCTGGGGCGTCGGCTGCTGGCGTATCTGCAAGAGGCCCGTCAGCAGACGCTGGTCTATCCCGATAACACCATTCTGGTCAGTGAAGAGCTCACTCCCGCCATGCTCGGCGAAGTGCCGGAAGGCAAGCTCGTGGGCCTGGTGTCGGTTCTCGGTTCTGGCAACTCCCACGTGGCGATTCTGGCCCGGGCGATGGGCATCCCAACGGTCATGGGCGCGGTGGATCTGCCGTATTCCAAGGTCGACGGCATTGAGCTGATCGTCGACGGCTACCACGGCGAAGTCTTCACCAACCCCAGCGAGGCACTGCGCAAGCAGTACTCGGTGGTGGTCGAGGAAGAGCGCCAGCTGTCTCAGGGCCTCGACGCCTTGCGCGAGTTGCCGTGCGTGACGCTGGACGGCCACCGCATGCCGCTGTGGGTCAACACCGGTTTGCTGGCCGACGTGGCCCGAGCTCAGCAGCGCGGCGCCGAAGGGGTGGGTTTATACCGGACTGAAGTCCCGTTCATGATCCAGCAGCGCTTCCCAAGCGAGAAGGAACAGCTGGCGATTTACCGCGAACAACTGGCCGCCTTCCATCCGCTGCCTGTGACCATGCGCACGCTGGACATCGGCGGCGACAAGGCGCTGTCGTACTTCCCGATCAAGGAAGACAACCCGTTCCTGGGCTGGCGCGGCATCCGCGTGACCCTCGACCACCCGGAAATCTTCCTGGTGCAGACCCGCGCAATGCTCAAGGCCAGCGAAGGCCTGAACAACCTGCGGATTCTGCTGCCAATGATCTCCGGCACCCATGAGACCGAAGAAGCCTTGCACCTGATCCATCGTGCCTGGGGCGAAGTTCGTGACGAAGGCACTGATGTGCCGATGCCGCCCGTGGGCGTGATGATCGAAGTGCCGGCGGCGGTCTATCAGACCCGTGAATTGGCGCGCCAGGTGGACTTCCTGTCGGTCGGTTCCAATGACCTGACTCAATATCTGCTGGCGGTCGACCGTAACAACCCACGTGTCGCCGATCTCTATGACTATTTGCACCCCGCAGTGCTGCAAGCGCTGCAAAATGTCGTGCGCGACGCTCACGCCGAGGGCAAGCCGGTCAGCATTTGCGGCGAGATGGCGGGCGACCCGGCGGCGGCGGTGCTGTTGATGGCAATGGGTTACGACAGCCTGTCCATGAACGCCACCAACCTGCCGAAAGTGAAGTGGATGTTGCGTCAGATCAATCTGAGCAAGGCCAAGGAATTGCTGGCCCAGCTGATGAAGAACGACAACCCGCAAGTCATTAGCAGCTCGCTGCAACTGGCGCTGAGGAATCTTGGGTTGTCGCGGATGATCAATCCGACTTCAGTGAAGGGGCATTGATCCGTCAGGTCGCACCCTTAGGCGCGCGCTTGCCCACGATTGCGGTGTGTTAGCGATATTCGTTGACAGGCAAAATGCAATCGCGGCCAAGCGCGCTCCTACATGGGGCCCGTAAATCAGTTAAATCTCTACTGCTACCTCACCCAATCTGCCGCCGTACGGCCCGAAACTGCGCTCGATCAATCTGCGGCTGCCATCCGCATTGACGATCAACACCGTGCTCGCTCGCGTTCCATAATTGGGGCTGGCGATGAATACGCTGGACAGCAATTTCTCAGTCGCCAGCCCCACGCCGGTATTGGGCAGCTCCGCGTCAGCCGCGGCTTCGGGATCTGCAAGAAATTGCAACAACGCCTGAGGATCGGGCTCATCCAGCTGACCGGACAGCGCCGCTTTTGCCTTCAATAACTTGGGCCAGGGCGTATCTAGCCCTGCGTTGGACACCCCATAAACGCCAGCCTTCAGCCGTTGAGGCACCGAATTGGCCGCGTTGAGAAAGTGCAGTTGTTCGCGATTACCCACCAGCAGATTGAAGCCGGCGTACTCCGCCGAGCGTCCGGCGACTTCGCGCAGGTAGTCGTCGATCGACAGCGAACCGCTCAAAAAACGCGCAACCAATTCGCCCCGCGAACGACGCCCCAATGGCTGACCCGGGTCGCGGATGTTGGTCAGCGCGGCAAAGCGTCCGTCGGCAGTGATGCCCAGCCATGTCCCGCCCGCTTCCAGATCGCGTCCGGCGTAGATATGCGGCGCTTCTTCCCACTGCGCCAGGGGCAACGTCGGACGGGCATAGAATTCATCACGATTAGCCGCCAGGATCAGCGGCTGCGGGTGTGCAGGGCGCCAGGCGAAGACGATCAGGCACATGCAGGCCTCCTTTTTTTGTCACTGTACGCACAGAACTGCCGGACATCCATCGCTGCTAGAGCGCGGGCGTCTGCTCCGGTAAACTGCCGCACTGTTTTCGGAGACTCCCATGGAATTTCTGCTCTACCTGGCCCTGGGCGCCTGCGCGGGTGTGCTGGCCGGCCTGTTTGGCGTGGGCGGCGGCATCATCATCGTTCCGGTGCTGGTGTTCAGCTTCACCTTGCAAGGCTTCGACAGTTCGGTCCTGACTCATCTGGCCGTCGGCACATCGTTGGCGACCATCGTCTTCACCTCGATCCAGTCGGTTCGGGCCCATCACCGCATGGGGGCCGTGCGCTGGGCGGTGTTCGGTTGGATGACGCTGGGCATTCTGATCGGCGCAGGGTTCGGTTCGCTGACCGCCAGCTATATCGCCGGGCCGAATCTGCAGAAAATCATCGGGGTGTTCGCGATTCTGGTGGCCATCCAGATGGCGCTGGACCTCAGGCCCAAGGCCAGTGGCAGCGTGCCGGGCAAGGCTGGCCTGACCGCCGCCGGTGTGGTGATCGGCTGGGCATCGGCGATTTTCGGTATCGGCGGTGGATCGCTCACGGTGCCATTTCTGACCTGGCGCAGTCTGACCATGCAGCAGGCGGTCGCCACGTCGTCGGCCTGCGGCTTTCCCATCGCGGTGGCCAGTGCCATAAGTTTCATGATTCTTGGGTGGCACGATCCGTTATTGCCCCCGCATAGTCTCGGTTTCGTGTACCTGCCGGCGTTGATCGGTATCGCGCTGACCAGCATGTTCTTCGCCCGGTTCGGCGCAAAGCTGGCGCATAAACTGTCGCCCAGGATGCTGAAACGACTGTTCGCGCTCTTGCTGGTGGTCGTCGGTACAAGTTTTCTGATTTGATTCGTCGCTCTATGAGCGTCCATTTAAGGAGTCGCAATGCTGCCTTACCCGCAGATTGACCCGGTAGCTGTGGCCATCGGTCCGCTGCAAATTCACTGGTACGGCCTGATGTATCTGGTCGGTATCGGCAGTGCGTGGTATCTCGCATCCCGTCGTTTGAATCGCTTTGACCCGACGTGGACCAAAGAAAAACTCTCGGACATGATCTTCTGGGTCGCGATGGGTGTGATCGTCGGCGGGCGGCTGGGCTACGTGCTGTTCTATGATCTGCCGAACTACATCGCCAACCCGCTGCTGATTTTCGAAGTGTGGAAGGGCGGCATGGCGTTCCACGGTGGATTCATCGGCGTGATGGTCGCCACTTACTGGTTCGGTAAACGCAACGGCAAGTCGTTCTTCCAACTAATGGATTTTATTGCCCCGATGGTGCCGATCGGTCTCGGCGCGGGGCGCATCGGCAACTTCATCAACGGTGAGTTGTGGGGCAAGCCGACCGATCTGCCTTGGGCCATGGTGTTCCCGCCGTACAGCGACCCGGCGCAACTGCCGCGTCACCCGTCGCAGCTTTATCAGTTCGCGCTGGAAGGTGTGGCACTGTTCCTGATTCTCTATTTCTTCTCGCGCAAGCCGCGTCCGACCATGGCGGTTTCCGGCATGTTCGCGCTGTTCTACGGCATCTTCCGCTTCGTCGTGGAGTTCGTCCGTGTGCCGGATGCTCAACTGGGTTATCTGGCCTGGGGTTGGGTCACGATGGGTCAGATCCTCAGCTTGCCGATGATCATTGGCGGTCTGGTATTGATCTGGCTGGCCTACCACCGTGCGCCTGCTGCGAACAAGGCAGCCGTTTGATTCTGAATCGCCGGCCCTGCGGGGCCGGCCGATTCACCAGTACAGAGGGCCTTAGGGCATGAAGCAATATCTTGAGCTTTTACAGGACGTCATCGCCAACGGGACGCGCAAGGGCGATCGCACCGGCACTGGCACCACGGCCGTGTTCGGTCGCCAGATCCGCCACAACCTGGCCGATGGCTTCCCGCTGCTGACCACCAAGAAGCTGCACTTCAAGAGCATCGCCAATGAGCTGATCTGGATGCTCAGCGGTAACACCAATACCAAATGGCTCAACGAGAACGGCGTGACCATCTGGGATGAGTGGGCCACCGAAGATGGTGACCTGGGGCCGGTCTACGGTGCGCAGTGGACCGGCTGGCCGACCAAGGATGGCGGCAAGATCAACCAGATCGACTATATGGTCGACTGCCTGAAGAACAACCCCAACAGCCGCCGCATTCTGTTCCACGGCTGGAACACCGAATACCTGCCGGACGAAAAGCTTTCGCCGCAAGAGAACGTCAAGGCCGGACGCCAGGCGCTGGCGGTCTGCCACTTGCTCTATCAGGCGTTCGTGGCCGACGGCAAGCTGTCGATGCAGTTGTACATCCGCAGTTCCGACGTCTTTCTGGGGCTGCCGTACAATATCGCCGCACTGGCGCTGCTGACGCACATGCTCGCGCAGCAATGCGATCTGATCCCCCATGAGATCATCGTCAGCCTTGGCGATACCCACGCCTATTCGAACCACGAAGAGCAGATCGCTACCCAATTGACCCGCACGCCGAAAAAGCTGCCTCAATTAAAGATCAATCGTCGCCCGAACAGCATTTACGACTACCGTTTCGAAGACTTCGAAATCGTGGGTTACGACGCCGATCCGAGCATCAAGGCGCCTGTGGCGGTGTAAGGAAATCCGTGCCAATCGCTCTGTAGCAGCACGGCTTGCCGGCGTTAGCGTCTTCTACAACGCCACCGCCCGCAAGGCCTGCAGCTGCAGGACTCGGTGAAGCTCCCCCGAGTGCTTTCCGGCACGCTGAACTCATTACGGCAACATATAAAACCTCACAAAACTACTTTGTTCTAACTGGTTAAATCCAAAGTTTCCAAGGTCGAAGTTTTCGCGGAAAGTTTCTATTGTTGCAGTTGTGTAATAACTGTTTTGCACAGCCGTAAACAAAATTGATTTGATAGATATTTTCAATCTACCCATTGCCCGTATTGAGTTAACTCTGGGGTTTGTTTGTTCTATAGTCGGCGTCTACCGATAAGTCTTCAGCCTGACAACGCGTTTGGAATCACCCTCCATGACCACGACGAACTTCAGCACTGACACCTATTCAAACCAGAGCTCAGGCCTTTACCGTACTGCCGCACGCATGCTCAACGAAGCCGGAATCCAGATTAACGGATCGGCCCCTTCGGATATTCGGTTCAACGGACCTGGCGTTATCGAACGAGCATTCGCGCAGGGAAATCTGGGCCTGGGCGAGGCGTACATGGATGGCCAGTGGGACAGCGAGCATCTGGACGAATTTTTCTACCGCCTGCTGAAGACTGGCATGACCGAAGAAGTGAAGCCTTTAAGGCTGGTGTTCTACGCGCTCATGGCCAAGTTCATGAACCGGCAGAACATCAAGCGCTCCAAGACCGTTGGCGAAGTGCATTACGACTTGGGCAATGACTTCTACTCGAAGATGCTCGACTCGCGCATGACCTATACCTGCGGGTATTGGGAAAACGCGACCAACCTTGAAGAGGCGCAAGCGGCCAAGCTCGATTTGATCTGTCGCAAACTGCAGCTCAAACCGGGTATGCGCGTCTTGGACATCGGCTGCGGCTGGGGCAGTTTCATGAGCTATGCCGCCGAGCACTATGGCGTCGAAGCGGTGGGTGTGAGTATTTCCAAAGAGCAGATCGCGTGGGCCAAAGAGCGTTACAAGGATCTGCCGCTGGAGTTCCGCTTCCAGGATTACCGCGAATTGGATGAGCAGTTCGACGCCATTGCCAGCGTGGGCATGTTCGAACACGTAGGCCGTAAGAACCATCGCGAATACATGGAACTGGCCCATCGCTGTTTGAAGCCTGGCGGGTTGTTCCTGTTGCACACCATCGGCAAGAACCAGCGCAACTCTTATCCTGATCCCTGGATCGACAAATATATATTCCCCAATGGTGATCTTCCTTCCATTGGGCAGATGGGCGATGCCATGGACGGGTTGTTTGTCGTTGAAGATTTGCACAACTTTGGTGCCGACTATGACAAGACCCTGATGGCCTGGCACGACAACTTCATGAAGGCCTGGCCGGAGTTCGAGTCAAAATTGGGCGAGCGTTTCTACCGGATGTGGCGTTATTACCTGTTGTCTTGCGCTGGCGCATTCCGGGCGCGGGATATTCAGCTGTGGCAGTGGGTGCTGTCCAAGGGCGGTGTGCCGCACGGGTACCACCGCAACCAGATTTAACGTAAGCCCACCTGTAGGAGCGCGCTTGCCTGCGAAAGGGTTTTGTCTGTGACGAATATGTCGCCTGACAGCCCGATCGCAGGCAAGCGCGCTCCTACAGTGCTTTTATGTCTGATTGATCGTCGCTGGCTATCGAATAATTGATAAGCAATTAAATTCCTCTATTCACCCTGTGCACACTCCTAATGAGCTTATGTGCCGGGTTTTCCTTATCGTTCTCCACATCGAACAGACGACGGCTGCCTTCACCGGAGGTGGCCCGTAACAGAGACCACCCGTGGAGTTACGCGCATGAGCAACAAACTGACCACCGCATTCGGCGCCCCCGTAGTCGATAACCAAAACATCCAGACCGCAGGCCCACACGGCCCAGCGCTGCTGCAGGACGTCTGGTTTCTGGAAAAACTCGCCCACTTCGATCGCGAAGTCATTCCCGAGCGCCGCATGCATGCCAAGGGTTCGGGCGCATTCGGTACCTTCACAGTCACCCACGACATCACCCAATTCACTCGCGCGAAAATCTTTTCGCAAGTCGGTAAGCAGACTGAAATGTTCGCCCGCTTCTCGACAGTGGCAGGTGAGCGTGGCGCAGCCGACGCAGAGCGCGACATCCGCGGTTTCGCCCTGAAGTTCTACACCGAAGAAGGCAACTGGGACCTGGTTGGCAACAACACCCCGGTATTCTTCCTGCGCGACCCGATGAAATTTCCAGACCTCAACCATGCCGTGAAACGCGATCCTCGCACTGGCATGCGCAGCGCGGAAAACAATTGGGATTTCTGGACTCAACTGCCGGAAGCCTTCCACCAAGTGACTGTGGTCATGAGTGAGCGGGGCATCCCGCGCAGCTACCGCGAGATGCACGGTTTCGGCAGCCACACTTACAGCTTCCTCAACGCGCAGCACCAGCGTTTCTGGGTCAAGTTCCATTTCGTCTCGCAGCAGGGCATCGCCAACCTGACCGACGCTGAAGCCCAGGATCTGGTCGGCCGGGACCGCGAATCGCATCACCGCGACCTGTACGAGAGCATCGAGAGCGGCAACTTCCCGCGCTGGAAACTGTTCGTGCAGATCATGCCGGAGAAAGAAGCGGGCGCTTATCACATCAACCCGTTCGACCTGACCAAGGTCTGGCCGAAAGGCGACTATCCGCTGATTGAAGTGGGTGTATTCGAGCTCAACCGCAACCCGGAGAACAACTTCGCCGATGTGGAGCAGGCAGCCTTCACGCCGTCCAACGTGGTGCCCGGCATCAGCTTCTCGCCGGACAAGATGCTGCAAGGTCGCCTGTTCTCCTACGGTGATGCCCAGCGCTACCGTCTGAGCGTCAACCACCACCAGATTCCAGTGAATTCGCCCAAGGCCGCGCTGCACGTGAACAGCTACCACCGCGACGGCTTGATGCGCATCGATGGCAACCGCGGCGGCATGACTTCGTACGAGCCCAACACCAAGGGCGCGTTCCAGGAGCAGCCGGATTTCAGAGAGCCACCGCTGTCGATCGAAGGCGCGGCGGGTCACTGGAACCATCGCGTGGACGACGACTACTTCTCGCAGCCGGGCAACCTGTTCCGCAAGATGAGCCCGAAAGAGAAACAGTCGCTGTTCGACAACACCGCTCGCGCCCTGCGCGGCGTGTCGGCTCCGGTCATCCAGCTGCACATCAAGCACTGCACACTGGCTGATCCGGAGTACGGCGCTGGTGTGACCGAGGCGGTGGAGCGCATTCATCACGCTTAAACGCCAACATTTGTAGGAGCGCGCTTGCCCGCGATTGCGATATGTCTGTGGCACGTAGGCCGCCTGACACATCGCAACCGCGGGCAAGCGCGTTCCTGCAGGTTCGTGTATTCACGATCGATCCAGGTCCAGGACCGCCAATCAATGCCCGTGGCTTCTGCCCACATGCGAATGCTCGACATCCGCCGCCACGACGCTGCCACTCACTTTCAGCCGGTCCAGAATCCCGCAATGATCCGGCGCACCTTCGCTGCAGCGCTGGCGCAGGTCGATGAGCTGATCCTGTAGCGCCTGGAGGCTGAAGATACGCGCGCTGACGTGCTGGATATGCTCGTCGATCAGCGCGTTGACGCTTTCACACTGATCCTGCGGGCTGTCGCGCAAGGCCAACAGACTGCGGATTTCGTCCAGGGTCATGTCCAGGCTGCGGCAGTTGCGGATGAAGGTCAGGCGCTCGACGTGCTCCTGAGTGTACAGCCGATAGTTGCCCTCGCTGCGGGCGGGCTCGGCGAGCAGACCTTCGCGTTCGTAGTAGCGGATAGTTTCGACCGGGCAGTCGGTCAGTTTGGCCAGCTCACCGATCTTGAAATACGCATTCATGTCATCGATCCCGTTTTTAGGCTTGACCCTATAGTGGCTACAGGGTGTTCACTTAGCAACACGCACACCAAGAGACTCCATGATGAGTGACTCTGTACACAAACATTCGCCCCACGACCACAGCGGACACGACCACGATGAGCACGATCACGCAGGTCATGACCATTCTTCGCACGCGCACGCCGCGCACGACCAAGGCGCTGTAAAATTCACCCCCGTGGGCAAGCACGAGCACCATGCTCATTCCTGCTGTTCCCATGAAAGCGCTCCAGCGGTCGTAAGCGTGGGTAGCGGTTCGACCGACAACGCCCAGTTCAGCAGTTTCCGTATCGAGGCGATGGACTGTCCGACCGAGCAGACCCTGATCCAGAACAAGCTGGGCAAGATGTCCGGCATTCAGAAGCTCGAATTCAACCTGATCAATCGCGTGTTGGGCGTCTGGCATGAGCTGCCGTCGACCGATCCGATCCGCGAGGCCATCGGCTCGCTGGGAATGCAGGCCGATGTAATCGAAGCGGGCGCCGATCAGCAAACCGCTTCGTTGCCTTCGGCGAAGAAGCCCTGGTGGCCACTGGCGTTGTCCGGCGTCGCTGCCGTGGCGGCTGAGGTCGTCCATTTCACCAACGCCGCACCCACTTGGGTGGTGGCGATCATCGCACTGGTCGCGATCTTCAGTGGCGGCCTGACCACCTACAAAAAGGGCTGGATCGCGCTCAAGAACTTCAACCTGAACATCAATGCCCTGATGAGCATTGCGGTCACTGGCGCGGTGCTGATCGGGCAATGGCCGGAAGCGGCGATGGTGATGTTCCTGTTCACCGTGGCTGAGCTGATCGAGGCCAAATCTCTGGACCGCGCGCGCAACGCCATTGGCGGCTTGATGCAGCTGACGCCGGAAACGGCCACCGTGCAGCAGGACGGCCAGTGGCTTGAAGTCGAGGTCAAGGACATCGCGTTGGGCAGCGTCGTCCGGGTCAAGCCGGGTGAGCGTATCGGCCTGGACGGCGAAGTGGTGTCGGGGCAATCCAGCATCGATCAGGCGCCGATCACCGGTGAGAGCCTGCCGGTGGAGAAAACCGTGGGCGACAAGGTCTTCGCCGGGACCATCAACCAGGCTGGCTCGCTGGAATACAAGGTCACCGCCGCTGCGAACAATTCGACGCTGGCGCGGATCATTCACGCGGTTGAAGCGGCACAAGGCGCGCGGGCACCGACGCAGCGCTTCGTCGACAGCTTCTCGAAAATCTACACCCCGGCGGTGTTCGCGCTGGCATTGGGGGTGGCGATCATTCCTCCGCTGTTCATGGGCGCCGTCTGGTTCGACTGGATCTATCGCGCGCTGGTATTGCTGGTGGTGGCGTGCCCATGTGCCTTGGTGATTTCGACACCGGTGAGCATTGTCAGTGGCCTGGCGGCTGCGGCGCGCAAGGGGATTCTGGTCAAGGGCGGCGTCTATCTGGAGATGGGCCACAAGCTCGATTATCTGGCGCTGGACAAGACCGGGACCATCACCCACGGCAAACCGGTGCAGACCGATTACGTATTGCTCGACGAGTCGTTTGGCGAGAAAGCCCTGGCCATCTCAGCAAGCCTTGCCGGACGTTCCGATCATCCGGTTTCTCAAGCGATTGCCACTGATTTCGGCAAGGACGGCCAGTTGCAGGTTGATGCGTTCGAAGCGCTGGGCGGGCGGGGCGTGAAAGGTGAAGTTGACGGACGCCTGTATCACTTGGGCAATCATCGTCTGGTGCATGAGTCCGGGCTGTGTTCGCCTGAGCTTGAGGCGCGTCTTGAGGTGCTGGAAACCCAAGGCAAAACGGTGGTGCTGCTGTTCGACGATACCGCGCCGCGGGCACTGTTTGCCGTCGCCGATACGGTGAAGGACAGCAGCCGCGAAGCCATAGCGCAGCTGCATGCGCTGGGCGTGAAAACCGTGATGCTCACCGGTGATAACCCGCATACCGCCAAGGCCATCGCCGCTCAGGTAGGCATCGACCAGGCTCAGGGCAACCTGTTACCGACTGACAAACTGCAGGCCATTGAGGACCTGTACGCGCAGAATCATCGGGTCGGGATGGTCGGTGATGGCATCAACGATGCGCCGGCGCTGGCCCGGGCCGAGATCGGTTTCGCCATGGCCGCAGCGGGGACTGACACGGCTATCGAAACCGCCGATGTGGCGCTGATGGATGACGATCTGCGCAAGATCCCGGCGTTCATCCGCCTGTCCCGCGACACCGCTGCGGTGCTCAAGCAAAACATCGCACTGGCACTGGTGATCAAGGTGATCTTTTTGATCGTGACATTTGCGGGCGTGGCGACCATGTGGATGGCGGTGTTTGCGGATATGGGGGTGAGTTTGCTGGTGGTGTTCAACGGGTTGCGATTGTTGAGAAAGTGAGAGCGCGAAGTTTTTCTTGTAGGAGCGCGCTTGCCCGCGATAGCGATATGTCTGTGGCACCTGTGCCGTCTGACACTCCGCAATCGCGGGCAAGCGCGCTCATACAACAGCTGCTCAGATAAATTACCTCCCGTACTTCTCCCGCCCCCAGGCGATCATCCCTTCGAGCAATTGCTTCAACACCACACGCGTTGGATCGGCGAGATCTGGGCGGTAGTGAAACGGCACGAATTCTTCCATGTAGGTGCTCTGCGCGAGTTCCAGCTGAATGGCGTGGATGTTCTCGGCCGGTTTGCCGTAATGGCGAGTGATGTGGCCGCCCTTGAAGCGCCCGTTGAGCACATGGCTGTAGTTTTTCGCGCCCGCGCAGACCGCTTCGACGCGTTTTTCCAGCTCAGCGTCGCAGCTGGCGCCGTTAAAGGTGCCGAGGTTGAAGTCCGGCAGGCGACCGTCGAACAGATGTGGAATGTGCCCGCGAATCGAGTGCGCGTCGAACAGCAGGGCATAGCCGAACTCGTCACGCAGGCGCTCAAGCTCGTTACGCAGCGTGTCGTGGTAGGGCATCCAGATCTGCTTCAGATAAGTCGCGCGTTCATCCTTGGTCGGTTCCTGACCTTCCTTGAACAGCGGATCGCCTTCAAACAGCGTCGACGGGTACAGGCCGGTGGTCGCACCGGCGTAAAGCGGTTTGTCGTCGGACGGGCGATTGAGGTCGATGACGAAACGCGAATACTCGGCCGCCAGCACACTGGCGCCCAGATCGTGCGCGAAGTCGTAGAGGCGCGGGATGTGCCAGTCGGTATCCGGTAGGCTCACCGCTTCGTCCACCAGCCCCTCACGCACTACGGGCGTCAGATTCAAACCTGGGTGCGGCATGCTGATCAGCAGCGGTACGCGACCGCGAGTGAAACTCAGAACCTTGTCCACGGTGTTCTCCTGATTAGAAACGACTCTCGACGCCGTGACGCACGACGCGTTTATCCAGATCTCCACCCAGCCAGTAGGCCAGGTCTGCGGGCCGTTCGATGTCCCACGCGACGAAATCGGCGACCTTGCCGACCTCCAGCGAGCCATGGGTATCTGCCATTCCCAGCGCCTGCGCAGCATGCAGGGTGGCGCCGGCCAGGGCTTCTTCGGGCGTCATGCGGAACAATGTGCAGGCCATGTTCAGCATCAAGCGCAACGACAGGCCCGGCGAGGTGCCAGGGTTGAGGTCGGTGGCGATAGCGATTTTCACCCCGTGTTTGCGCAGGGCCTCCATCGGCGGCAGCTGGGTTTCGCGCAGGAAGTAGAACGCGCCCGGCAGCAGCACCGCGACGGTGCCGGAAGCGGCCATGGCGATGGCGTCTTCTTCGGTCATGAATTCCAGGTGGTCGGCGGACAGCGCCTGATAACGCGCTGCCAAGCTCGAACCATGCAGTGACGACAGTTGTTCGGCGTGCAGCTTCACCGGCAGCCCCAGCTGACCTGCGGTGATGAACACTTGTTCGACCTGCGCCGGGGAAAACGCCAGGTATTCGCAGAATGCATCGACCGCGTCCACCAGATTTTCCGCCGCCAACGCAGGCAGCATTTCGCTACAGATATGGGCGATATAGTCATCGGCGCGGTCCTTGTATTCCGGCGGCAAGGCGTGGGCGGCAAGGCAGGTGCTGCGCACGGTGACCGGCAGCGTTTCGCCGAGTTGGCGAATCACCCGCAGAATCTTGCGCTCGCTGGCCAGATCCAGCCCGTAGCCGGATTTGATCTCGACCGTGGTCACGCCATCCTTGAGCAAATGCTGCAGACGGCGCTCGGCGCTGGCGTACAACTGATCTTCACTGGCTGCGCGTGTGGCCCGCACGGTGCTGGCGATACCGCCACCAGCCGCTGCGATCTCGGCATAGCTGACGCCTTGCAGACGCTGCTCGAATTCGCCGCTGCGATTGCCGCCGAACACTGTGTGGGTGTGGCAGTCGATCAGGCCCGGCGTGACCCAGGCGCCGTTCAGGTCAACCCGGTTCAGCTCGCCCTGATCCGGCAGCTCGCCAAGCGGGCCCATCCAGGCGATGTGCGCTCCTTCGGTCACGATGGCGGCGTCCTCGATGGTCGAGTAGGTGCCGTTTGCCATGCTTGCTGCATGACAGTTATGCCAGAGCGTTTTCATCAGTACCTCCAGAGTGCAAAATTAAATCCTGTGGGGCCCACATTGTCCTGGCGCGGCGCGATCTCGCAGCCAACGCTAGACCTGCGGGAGTCAGCTTGTTCAAGAAGGAGTCACTACATCCGCCACAGTTTTCAATGGCGGGAACTCGGTATTCGTGAGCAAGCTCACTCCCACAGGTCATGTGCTGAACCTCAGATCTGCGGCTTGTCCCGAGCCTGAGTGGATAGCTGCAAATCCTGCCTTGGCGTTACCCAAACCCGATACGCAATCACCAGCAGCGCGATCCATACCGCGCCGACCACCAGCGCCGGCCGCGTATCCGGGAAGTACCCCAGCACCGCAAACACGAACACCATGAACGCTGTCGCGGCAACGGGCGCGACCGGCCAGAACGGCACCGGGAATTTGAGTTGCGCGATGTCTTCAGCGCTCATGGAGCGGCGCATGGCGATCTGTGTAACCAGAATCATCAGCCAGACCCAGACCGTGGCGAAGGTGGCGATGGAGGCGATCAACAGGAACACGTTTTCCGGAATCAGGTAGTTCAGAACCACACCAGACAGCAGGGCAACGCCCATCACCAGCACGGTCATCCACGGCACGCCGTTGGCTGACAACTGCGCGAACGCTTTGGGCGCCTGCCCCTGTTTCGCCAGGCCATACATCATGCGGCCAGCGCCGAAAATGTCGCTGTTGATCGCCGAGACGGCCGCCGATATCACCACAATGTTGAGGATGATCGCTGCCGAGGAAATCCCCAGCTTGTCGAAAATCTGGACGAACGGACTGCCCTGATTGCCGATGTCCTGCCACGGATACAGCGACATCAGCACGAACAGCGTCAGCACGTAAAACAGCAGAATACGCAGCGGCACGGCGTTGATCGCCCGGGGGATCACGCGCTCCGGATTGCGCGCTTCACCGGCGGCCACACCAATGATTTCGATGCCGCCAAACGCGAACATCACCACGGCCAATGCAGCGACCATACCGCCGACGCCGTTGGGCATGAAGCCGCCCTGCGTCCATAGATTGCTGACGTGGCTGACACTCTCGCCTGAGGTCGAGCCGATGCCGAACAGCAGGATGCCGAAGCCTGCGAGGATCATCGCGATGATTGCGCCGACCTTAAGCAGCGACAGCCAGAATTCGGTCTCACCAAATACTTTGACGCTGCACAGATTGAGCGCGCCAATCACGAATACGATGCCGAGCACCCAGATCCAGCGGGGTACGTCGGGGAACCAGAAACCCATGTAAATCCCGAACGCCGTGACGTCGGCCAGGCAGACGATGATCATCTCGAATGCGTAGGTCCAGCCGAGCACGAAACCGGCCATTGGGCCCAGATACGTGCTGGCGTATTCACTGAAAGACCCGGCCACCGGATTGCGCACGGCCATCTCGCCCAGGGCGCGCATGACCATGTACACCGCAGCGCCCGCGATCAGGTAGACCAGCAGCACTGCGGGCCCTGCCAGTTTTATCGCCGACGCCGAGCCGTAGAACAGCCCAGTGCCAATCGCCGAACCCAGCGCCATGAAGCGAATGTGACGGGCGCTGAGCCCGCGTTTCAAATGTGTTGCGTTTTGCGGTTTCATCTCACGCTTTCCTAGTCTTTCTTTTGCTGTGAAATGAGGGGGCGCCGCCGGTCTGTAGGAGCGCGCTTGCCCGCGAATTGCAGTGGGTCATTCACCAATCCATTGCATGACACACCGCTTTCGCGGGCAAGCGCCCTCCTGCATATGCAGTTGCGTATACCCGGTCATTCCAATGACAGGCCCTCCTGGCCTGCCCCATCAGAAGCTCGGCAGCAGGTCAGCAGACACCAGTTCGCTCAGGCAGTTGGATGCCAGCAGCTCGGTGGCGGCCTCGATGTCAGGGGCGAAGAAGCGGTCTTTTTCGTAGAACGGGACCTTGCCGCGCAGGGTAGTGCGCGCAATTTCCAGTTTTTTCGAGGTCTTCAGACCATTGCGCAGGTCCAGACCCTGACACGCAGCCAGCCATTCTACAGCCAGCACGCCACGAGTGTTTTCCGCCATTTCCCACAACCGCTTGCCAGCCGCCGGTGCCATCGACACATGGTCCTCCTGGTTGGCGGAGGTCGGCAGGCTGTCGACGCTGTGCGGATGGGCCAGCGCCTTGTTTTCGCTGGCCAATGCCGCGGCAGTCACCTGGGCGATCATGAAACCGGAGTTCACCCCGCCATTGGCCACCAGAAACGGCGGCAGCTGCGACATGTGCTTGTCCATCATCAGCGAGATGCGACGTTCGCTCAGCGAGCCGATTTCAGCGATGGCCAGGGCAATGTTGTCGGCAGCCATGGCCACCGGCTCGGCGTGGAAGTTGCCGCCGGAAATCACTTCGCCTTCGGCCGCGAACACCAGCGGGTTGTCGGACACTGCGTTGGATTCGATCGCCAGCACTTCGGCGGCCTGACGCAGCTGGGTCAGGCAGGCGCCCATGACTTGCGGTTGGCAACGCAGAGAGTAGGGGTCCTGCACCTTGTCGCAGTCGCGATGGGATTCGGATACCTGGCTGCCGTCGCCCAGCAGATCGCGGTAGGCCGCAGCCGAATCGATCTGTCCGCGTTGGCCGCGTGCGGCATGAATGCGCGGATCGAATGGCGCACGCGAACCCAGCACAGCTTCAACCGTCAGCGCGCCGCAGCTCAGGGCGCCGGCGAACAGGTCCTCGGCTTCGAACAGGCCGCGCAGCGCATAAGCGGTTGACACCTGAGTGCCGTTGAGCAGCGCCAGACCTTCCTTCGCAGCGAGGGTCAGCGGCGTGAGACCGGCGACCGCCAACGCTTCAACGGCATTCAGCCATTGGCCTTTGTAACGCGCCTTGCCTTCGCCCAGCAGCACCAGCGACATGTGCGCCAGTGGCGCGAGGTCACCGGATGCGCCCACCGAGCCCTTGAGCGGGATGTGTGGATAGACTTCGGCGTTGATCAGGGTGGTCAGCGCATCGATGACCTGACGACGGATGCCTGAGAAACCGCGGCTCAGGCTGTTGACCTTGAGCACCATGATCAGGCGCACCAGAGCATCGCTGAGCGGCTGGCCGACGCCCGCTGCGTGGGACAACACCAGCGAGCGCTGCAGGTTTTCCAGGTCGGCGCTGGCGATGCGGGTCGACGCCAGCAGGCCGAAACCGGTGTTGATGCCGTAGGCCGTGCGGTTCTCGGCCAGGATCTGCTCGACGCAGGCCACGCTGTTGTCGATCTGCTGATCGGCGCTGGCATCCAGCGTCAAGGTCACGGGTTGCTGATAGATCGCGCGCAGTTGCGCCAGGGTCAGCTGGCCGGGGATCAGGTTCAGCGGGGTTGCCTTTTGGGTGTCGATCACGATGCTGCTACTCCTTCGTTGATTTCGGTCGGCTCTGAACTGGCTCCTGCCTGTCCGGCGTTTGTGGCGCTTGAGCTGCGACTGTTGCTGATGTTGGCCGACGCGTAATCGCGACAGACCTGAAATACGGTTTCCAGTGACTCTTCGTTCTTGAGCAGGGTCACGCTGCTGGCGATGTCCGGGGCCAGCCAGCGATCTTCGTCATAGGCCGGGACGCGCTCGCGCAACAGGCGCCACGCGGCCTCGGTGCCGATGCCAAAGCGCGGGCCCTTGAAGAATTCGAACGCCTGAGCAGCCAGCAGGTACTCGATGGCGAGGATCTGCGTGACGTTTTCCAGCACCTTGTGCAGCTTCAAGGCAGCGCTGGTGCCCATGCTCAGATGATCCTCCTGCAGACCCGACGTCACGTAGTTGTCGATGACCGCCGGTTGCGCCAGTTGGCGGTTTTCCGCGCACAGAGAAGCTGCGACGTACTGCACGATCATCATCCCGGAGTTGACCCCCGGCTGGCTGACCAGAAACGCCGGCAAGCCACTGACCGTCGGGTTGATCAGCCGATCCAGGCGTCGCTCGGCAATCGAACCCAGTTCGGCCATGGCGATCGCCAACAGATCTGCCGCCATCGCCACGGACTGACCGTGCGGGTTGGCTTGGGACACCACGCGATAGGCGTCGGGGGTTCCCAGCAGCAACGGGTTGTCGGTGGCCGAGTTGAGCTCGGTTTCGATCTGCCGCGTTGCATGAGCCAGTTGGTCGCGAGTGGCTCCGTGGACCTGCGGAATGGAACGGATACTCAAGGCGTCCTGAGTGCGAATGCCCTGACTGTTGGCGAGCACTTCACTGCCCGCCAGCAAGCCGCGCAGATTCTTGCCGACTTGCTGCATACCGGGGTGCGGTTTGAGCGCGATGATGGTTTCATCGAACGCGTCCAGTTGGCCGCGCAGGCCTTCGAAGGTCATGGCGCTGATCACGTCCGCCCATTGCATCAGACGGTTGACGTCGGCGATGGCCAGACAGCTCAGGCCGGTCATGCACGGCGTACCGTTGACCAGACACAGCCCGTCTTTGGCGCCCAGTTCGACCGGCGACAGACCTTCCTCGCTCAGCGCCTGCAACGCCGACACCACCTGCCCGCGATAGCTGACCTGGCCGACGCCCAGCAGCGCCACGCCGATGTGCGCCATGTGCGTCAGATAACCCACCGAACCCTGCGAGGGCACTTGTGGTGTGATGCGGCGGTTGAGCAGCGCCAGCAGCGCCTGCACCACCTGACGGTGAATCCCGGATTTGCCCTGGCTGTAGTTGATGATCGCGGCGCAGATGATCGCGCGGGTCTGCTCGTCCGGCAGCGCCGGGCCGACACCGCAGGCGTGGCTGAGCAGGGTGTTGCGCGACAGGCGGCTCAGTTGCTCGCCCTGCAGCGAAACATTGCACAGCGCGCCCAGGCCGGTGTTCACGCCATAGGCGCGTTCGCCGCTGGTGACGATGCTCTGCACGATGGCCTGCGCATTGTCGATGCGCGCCCAGGCGCTGTCCGACAGCGACAGGGTTGCCCCGTGACGGGCTACGGCAGTGATGTCCTGCCAGGTAACCTGTGACTCGCCGATGATGATCTGATCTGCTCGCGACATGACTACCACCTGCCTTAAATGGTCGCCACCCGCCGCTGGACGAAACGATCAACGTATTCGTCGGCGGGCGAGTAGAGGATTTCTTTCGGAGTACCGACCTGGATCAACCGGCCATCCTTGAGAATGGCAATGCGGTTGCCAATGCGCACGGCTTCATCGAGGTCGTGGGTGATGAAGACGATGGTCTTCTTGAGGCTCGATTGCAGTTCCAGCAACTGATCCTGCATTTCGGCGCGGATCAGCGGGTCGAGGGCGCTGAAGGCTTCGTCCGTCAGGATGATGTCGGTGTCGGCCGCCAATGCGCGGGCCAAACCTACACGCTGACGCATGCCGCCGGATAACTGATGCGGGTACTTCTTCTCATAACCCTTCAGGCCCACCGTGGTAATCCAGTGTTGCGCGCGCTCGGCGCATTGCGCCTTGCTCTCGCCACGAATGGTCAGGCCGTAGGCGACGTTGTCGATCACCGTCTTGTGCGGCAGCAGGCCGAAGCTCTGGAACACCATGCTGATCTTGTGCCGGCGGAAGTTGCGCAGCGCTTGCATGTCGTAGGTCAGGATGTTCTCGCCATCCACCAGAATCTCGCCGCTGGTAGGGTCGATCAGACGATTGAAGTGGCGCACCAGTGTCGATTTGCCGGAACCCGACAGGCCCATGATCACGAAAATCTCGCCGCTGCCGATGGACAGCGACAGGTCGTTCACCCCGACCACACAGCCGGTCTGGGCCAGCACCTGATCCTTGCTCTGATTCTGCTGGACCATCGCCAGCGCATCCTTGGCGCGGCTGCCGAAAATCTTGTACACATTCTTCACGACGATCTTGTTGTGCTCGGTGCTCATCATTTGCTCACCTCATGCCGTGGGCGGCCATAGGCCTGCGTAATGCGGTCGATCACCACCGCCAGGATGACAATCGCCAGACCCGCCTCCAGGCCGCGACCGACGTTGAGGGTCTGAATCCCCACCAGCACGTCTTCGCCCAGGCCACGGGCGCCGATCATCGAGGCGATCACTACCATCGACAGCGCCATCATGGTGGTCTGGTTGATACCCGCCATGATGCTCGGCAGGGCCAGCGGTAGCTGCACGCCGAATAACTGCTGCCAGCGGTTGGCGCCGAACGCGTTGATCGCTTCCATGACTTCGCCGTCGACCTGACGAATACCCAGGTCAGTCAGACGAATCAGCGGCGGCGCGGCGTAGATCACCGTAGCGAAAATCGCCGGAACCTTGCCCAGGCCGAAAAGCATCAGCACGGGAATGAGGTACACGAAGCTGGGCATGGTCTGCATGATGTCGAGTAGCGGCATCAGCACCGAGCGCAGGCGATTGCTGCGCGCCGACAGAATGCCCAGCGGCACGCCGATGATCACCGATATGACGGTGGCGACCAGCATCAGCGCCAGGGTCTGCATCAGCTTGTCCCACAGCCCGACAGCTCCGACCAGGAACAGCAGGCCGATGATGACCGCCGTGGTGGTGATCTTGCGGGTGGCGTGCCAGGCGATGATGCCGACGATGGCCAGCAATACCCACCACGGCGCGATGCGAAGCAGGCCTTCGAGTTTGACGATGGCCCACAGCAGCGTGTCGGAGATATGCCGGAACACGTCGCCGTAGTTGGTGACCAGTTTGTCGACCCAGTCATTGACCCAGTCGGCGATGGAGAACGTGAAGCTTTCGGGGAACATATGCTTGTCTCGATCTATCAGGTGGTGCGGGCCCGTTGTCGGGTGCAGCGCTTCCTGTAGGAGCGCGCTTGCCCGCGATTGCGTTGCGTCAGTCAACCATGATGTCTGGTGTGCCGACGTCTCGCGGGCAAGCGCGTTCCTACAGGTCGTAAGCTCTCAGCCTTACAACGAAGCCTCTACCTTCCCGGCAGCGTCTTCGCTGACCCACTGATGCCAGACCTCAGGATGTTCCTTGAGGAAGATCCTCGCCAGTTTTGGCGATTCGATGCGGTCCTTGGTCATGCGCGCCAGGTTCTGGTTCAGCAGGTCGATCGGGATGTTGACCTTTTCCATCACAGCCACCAGCTCAGGTGCCTGCTCGTGGAAGGTCTTGGACAGGCCAACCTTGATCTCGATGGTCTTGTTCACGCCGGCTTTCTCTTCCAGGCGCACCATGTCCACCTGGCCCATCAGCGGCGTCGGTGACCAGTAATACGCCAGGATCGGCTCGCCACGCTTGTAGCTCGACAGAATCGCCGCATCCAGCGCAGGGCCAGTGCCTGGACGGAAGTTGGTGAATTTGTCTTCCAGGCCGTAGCTTTTCAGCATCTCGCTGTTTTCCAGCTCGCAGGTCCAGCCCGCCGGGCAGTTGTAGAAACGGCCTTTTTCAGGCTCTTCGGCATCCTTGAACACGGCGGCGTATTTGCCCAGATCGGCAATCGATTTCAGGTCCGGGGCCTTGGCTTCCAACTTGCGCTTCGCATCGCCTTCAATGACGTAGCGCGGCACGTACCAGCCTTCCACGGCGCCTTTGACCGGCGCGCCGACACCGACGACTTTGCCGGCGGCTTCAGCCTTGTTCCACACTTCACTGCGGCCTACCCATTCCTCGGCGAAGACTTGAATATCGTTGGTGCCCAAGGCGTTTTCCATGGTGATGGAGTTACCGGGCAGACTGTCCACTTCACAGCCATAACCCTTGTTCAGCACGACTTGCAGCACGTCGGTCAGCAGCATCGCGCTTTCCCAGTTTAGACCGGCGAATTTCACCGGCTTGCCGGACTCACACCACCCCGCTGCCTGAGTCGCGCCGCTGGCGAGCACGCCTGCGGTCAGCAATGTGGATAGCAGGGTCTTCTTTTTAATCACTGTGGGACGCTCCTGTTCTTGAATTGGACTGCGGCAATAACGAAATCAGGCGGCATCCAGCCTCTGGGCGAGGCGCTTGGTGGCCCCGTCCCGCTTCACTCCAGCTCTAACAGATGTGCATGGCGGACAGTCAGTTCACCGCCGTGTTTTTGGGAATCGCGTTGTGGCTTGCCGGCTGGCTTGATTGAGTCGTCTGGTGCTCGGTCGGCAGGATCATGCGATCAGCAATGTTGCCGGGCCATTTTTTGGCCGCCACGTAATACAGCGCGGCAGGCACCACCAGACCGATGATCCACGAGATATCCGTATCATCGAGGCTCGCGACCAACGGGCCGGTATAGAAATGGGTGGAGATGAACGGCATCTGAATCAGCACCCCAATGACGTAGATACTTATCCCGATCCAGTTCCAGCGGCCGTAACGACCGTCCGGGTTGGACAGGGCTGGAATGTCATAGCGCTCTTTGGTGATGCAGTAGAAATCCACCAGATTGATCGCGCTCCACGGCGTGAAGAACGCCAGCAGGAACAGGATGAACGCCGAGAAATCCTTGAGGAACGAGTCCTTGCCCAACAGGGCCAGCGCGGTAGCAACGCCGACCATGGCGAAGATGTAGGTCAGGCGCAGGGCGCTGGAGATGTGCCGATTGCCACGAAAGCCGCTGACGATGGTGGCGATCGACATGAAGCTGCCGTACGCATTGAGCGTGGTGATGGTCACTTTGCCGAACGCAATGCTGAAATACAGCGCCGCCGCGACGGCACCCGTGCCGCCCAGACCGACGATGTAAGAGACCTCATGGTGGGCGAAGTTCTTGCCCGCCAATGCTGCCGCGAACACACCGAACACCATCGACGCCTGCGCGCCGATCACCGAACCCAGGCCCACGGCCCAGAACGTCTTGCTCGCCGAAGTGCTGCGCGGCAGGTAGCGCGAGTAATCCGCGACATACGGGCCGAACGCAATCTGCCACGAGGCGGACAGAGAGATCGCCAGCAGGAAACTGCTCAGCGAAAAGTGCTTGTTGCCCAGCAGCGCGCCGACATCGTTACCTGCCAGCAACGCGCCGAACAGGTAGATGAAGGCGATCACGCCGATGATGCTGGCGACCCGGCCGATCATGTGGATGACCCGGTAGCCGAAGATGGTCAGGACGACGATGGCGGCGGCGAACAGCACGATGCCTTGCCAGTCCGGCACCTGAATCAGTTGCGCGACGGCCTGGCCTGCGAGCAATGAACCGCTGGCAGAAAAACCGATGTACATCAGGCACACCAGCACCAGCGGGATCACGGCCCCATAGACACCGAATTGCACCCGGCTGGAGATCATCTGCGGCAGACCGAGTTTCGGTCCTTGCGCGGCGTGCAGCGCCATGACACCACCGCCCAGCAGTTGCCCGACGAACAGGCCGATCAGCGACCAGAACACATCGCCGCCCAGCACCACGGCCAGCGCCCCGGTGACGATCGCGGTGATCTGCAGGTTGGCACCCAGCCACAGGGTGAATTGACTGAACAGACGGCCATGTCTTTCCGCGTCAGGGATGTAATCGATCGAACGCCTTTCGATCACGGACGAACTTGCAACACGATCATCTGGAACAGCCATCTCAAACATTCCCCTAAAGCGAGTGTTGGTATGCGTACTTGTGCTGCCGAACGCTTGTAGGAGCGCGCTTGCCCGCGATTGCGGTGTGTCATTCACCGAAGACGTCAGGCGTACCGACGTCATCGCGGGCAAGGTGGATCGCCACCCGGTCGCTCCTACAGTGTTTTGCGCATCAGTCGATCATCGGCAGGTTCAGACCCTGCTCTTTGGCGCAGTCGATGGCGATCTGGTAACCGGCGTCGGCGTGGCGCATGACGCCGGTCGCCGGGTCGTTGTGCAGGACGCGGGCAATGCGCTCGGCGGCTTCGTCGGTACCGTCACAGACGATCACCATGCCCGAGTGCTGCGAGAAGCCCATGCCAACGCCGCCGCCGTGGTGCAACGAAACCCAGGTCGCGCCGCTGGCAGTGTTGAGCAGGGCGTTGAGCAGTGGCCAATCGGACACAGCGTCGGAGCCGTCCTGCATCGATTCGGTTTCGCGGTTGGGACTTGCGACCGAGCCGGAATCCAGGTGGTCACGACCGATCACCACCGGCGCCGACAGCTCGCCACGACGGACCATTTCGTTGAACGCCAGACCCAGCTTGGCGCGCTGACCCAGACCGACCCAGCAAATACGCGCCGGCAGACCCTGGAAGCTGATGCGCTCGCGAGCCATGTCCAGCCAGTTGTGCAGGTGCGCGTCGTCCGGAATCAGTTCCTTGACCTTGGCGTCGGTCTTGTAGATGTCTTCCGGGTTGCCCGACAGCGCTGCCCAACGGAACGGGCCGATGCCACGGCAGAACAGCGGGCGGATGTAGGCCGGTACGAAGCCGGGGAAGTCGAACGCGTTGCTCACGCCTTCTTCCTTGGCCATCTGACGGATGTTGTTGCCGTAGTCGAAGGTCGGAATGCCTTGCTTCTGGAACGCCAGCATGGCTTCGACGTGCTCAGCCATCGACTGCTTGGCGGCCTTGACCACAGCGGCCGGTTCGGTGACGGCGCGGTCGCGGTACTGCTCCCAGGTCCAGCCTTTTGGCAGGTAGCCGTTGAGCGGGTCGTGGGCGCTGGTCTGGTCGGTGACCATGTCCGGGCGCACGCCACGGCGGACCATTTCCGGGAGAATTTCAGCGGCGTTGCCACACAGCGCAATGGAAATCGCCTTGCCTTCGGCGGTGTACTTGGCGATGCGCGCCAGAGCGTCGTCCAGATCGGTGGCCTGCTCGTCGACGTAACGGGTTTTCAGGCGGAAATCGATGCGGCTCTGCTGGCACTCGATGTTCAGCGAGCAAGCGCCGGCCAGGGTTGCAGCCAGAGGTTGCGCGCCGCCCATCCCGCCCAGGCCTGCGGTCAGTACCCAGCGGCCTTTCAGGTTGCCGTCATAGTGTTGGCGACCGGCTTCGACGAAGGTTTCGTAAGTCCCCTGGACGATGCCCTGGCTGCCGATGTAGATCCAGCTGCCGGCGGTCATCTGGCCGTACATGGCCAGGCCCTTGGCGTCCAGTTCGTTGAAGTGTTCCCAACTGGCCCAGTGCGGCACCAGGTTGGAGTTGGCGATCAGCACACGCGGGGCGTTGCTGTGGGTCTTGAACACGCCCACCGGCTTGCCGGATTGCACCAGCAGGGTCTCATCTTCGTTCAGGTTGGTCAGGCTCTCGACGATCTTGTCGTAGCACTCCCAGTTACGCGCCGCGCGACCGATACCGCCGTAGACCACCAGCTCATTGGGATTTTCGGCGACTTCCGGGTCCAGGTTGTTCATCAACATCCGCAGCGGCGCTTCGGTCAGCCAACTCTTGGCGGTCAGTTGCGTGCCACGAGAAGCGCGGATTTCCACGTCACGGCGTTTGGTCCATTGCTGGGCTGGGGTTTTGTTGTCAGTAGTCACGTAACAATCCTCGATGATCAATCCGGCCCAGGCACTGGGCTGACGGTGCCTGTGTCGAACAGGCGGAATATGAATCTGGCAGATCAGGCGCACACTGGCTGTGAATCGAAGCGGTGCACCAACGGTACTCTTGCATACTCATATTTACTTGTACATACAAGCATATGCAACCGAAGGGCCAACTTGCAGAAGTTAAAATTTAAAAAGCCGAGAACCCCGGCCGTTAGGGCCTGGAGAGGCGTTCGCACATCGTCGATGTTGTATGCAGGAGCGTTACATTGAGGGTGTAGTTGTTACTTTTGGGTGCGCACGCCCCACCACAGTGCAATCGGTAACAGAAAGCTGAATCGTTTGCTGCGACCGTTCGGCCTCTACTGCGCCAGCTACTCTGCGCAGAGATTTCAACGCGGCTGTAACCAGGGCGGCCGATGGACCGAACTATTGATCACGCTGCGCACGGGTTCGCTGGCGACCACCGCCTACTGCCTTCATTGCCCGGAAGTGGAGATTGCGTTCTGTGGCGTCTGGGTATTTGCTGGGGTTGTTGCTCTTGACCGGAATCGGAGCGCTGATTGGCCCCAGGGCGTTGCGGCGGTCGTCAATCTGAATCGCAACCTATCAACCCGCCTTCACCGCCCGCCCGACAAACTGAATCGGCCCGCTGGGCTTGTTGAGCGGCGAGCCCCCGGCTTTCTCGAGTGACAGCTCGAACAACTGATTGGGCTGCAGAGGTGGCAGGCGGTCAGTCGGGACTTTCAGCGTCTCGCCCGGCCCCACCAGCCCCAGCGAAATCGGCCCTTGCCAGTCGTCGGCCTGGGTCCAGAACTGCAGCACCTTGCCCAGCGGCACTTCGATCTTGCCTACGGGCACCAACTGAATCCCGCGCATGTTGCTCGCCTGAATCACCCAGCCGGGGGTGTTTCGCTCGGGCGTCGTCAGCACGGCGAGATAGGCGGGTGGAGGCGGGGTCGGCACCTGGCCCAACAACTGTGTACTCAGAATCACCGACGCTGCCAGCCCGACGGCGGCCAATGCTCGCCACAGGCCTGCGTTGTCCCACCACTGGGTACGGCGTTGGGTGCGCTTGATGTTGCCCTTGCTTTGGACGAACGACAGCCCGCTGAGGTTGCGCTCGATACGGTTCCACAGACGCGATGAAGATGTTGGCGGTTCGGACAGCGCCGTCAGCGTCAGCAAACGTGACTTCCATCCATCGATGGCCTTGCGCAGTGCGGGGTCATGGGCCAGCCGCTCCTGCACCTCGGCCCGCTGATCCGCCGTCAGGGTGCCCAGCACGTACTCGCCGGCCAGGGTCTGGACGTCGAGGTCAGGGATCTTGTCTTGCTTTTCGTTCATCTAAGGACTCCCGCCGCGCAACGCTGCCGCGCTTGATCCGGGCGATCACCGTGCCCAACGGCGCACCAGATGCGCGTGCGATGTATCGATGAGAATAACCGGCGCTGCATTCTCGAAACACACTGTTACGACGCACGGGTGCGGCTTTTTTCTATCGATAGCTGCAACTCGTCAAAAAAACAGTGGCGACTGGCGAGACGCTCCGTCTCAGGGCGCACAGCCGCGCGTCAAACGCTCGACATACCGAGGTGGTCGGGCGATACCCAAGGCTCAATCCCATTGTTGAGGACACTGCCATGAGTCTTGCTGGAAAAGTTGTGTTGGTCACCGGAGCGGGTCAGGGAATCGGCCGGGCTATTGCCCTGCGCCTGGCGAGGGACGGCGCGGATATCGCACTGGTTGACATCAATGCGCAGAAGATCGAGCAGGTGGCCGCCGAAATCGTGGCGCTGGGCCGTCGCTCGACGACTTTCGTGGCCGATGTCTCGAAGCTCGATCAGGTCACCGCCGCCGTCGATCACACAGAGGCGCAACTGGGTGGTTTCGACATCATCGTCAACAATGCCGGTATCGCGCAGATCGCACCGCTGCTGGAAGTGACGCCACAAGAGGTCGAGCGGGTGATGAACATCAACGTTCAGGGCGTGATCTGGGGTATTCAGGCGGCGGGTAAAAAGCTCAAGGGACGCAACAAACCCGGCAAGATCATCAATGCCTGCTCGATTGCCGGGCACGAAGGCTTTGCGCTGCTGGGGGTCTACAGTGCCACCAAGTTCGCGGTTCGCGGATTGACCCAGGCCGCGGCCAAAGAGCTGGCCAGCTTCGGCATCACGGTCAACTCGTACTGCCCTGGCGTCGTCGGCACTGACATGTGGGTGGAAATCGACAAGCGCATGGCCGAGTTCACCGGTGCCGAGCTGGGCGCGACCTACAAACAATACGTCGACGGCATCGCGCTGGGCCGCGCGCAAACCCCTGAGGACGTCGCCGGGTTCGTGTCGTACCTGGCCGGGCCGGATGCCGATTACATGACCGGACAATCGCCGATGATCGACGGGGGGTTGGTGTATCGCTAATGAGGGGCGAACGCTGATCGTCTGTAGCAGCACGGCTTGCTGGCGGTGGCAGTCCCCAGGACGTCACCGCCAGCAAGCCGCGTTGCGACTACGTTT
>NZ_NKHL01000064.1 GCF_002934685.1 Pseudomonas bohemica | reverse complement strand
AACGCTGACGACTCATGGCACCTCCTATTTGGGCCTCATTATGAGGCTTGGAGGTGTCTATGAAACCAGGGGCGATTCAGTGAGCCAGAGACGATGGAATGCAATCCGATGCGGCTGAATGCAAGCTCGCTCGCAATTAATCTGAGCCAGACGGCTCCGCCAGTCGTAGTTAATCTAAGCCGAAAAGTGCGCTGATTGCGAGCACGGCTGTTTTCTATTGCAAGCCGCTACAGCTAAAGGCCGCGTTTCGGATTAAAGCCCCGGCTCTTGGCAGCTTATTTAATTTCTAGATACCGCCCCAGACTTTATGATTTGCAGCTGCCCGGCCCCTCGCGCCTAATCAAGACCTTGTTCTTGAAGGCTTGCTTATGGAAAACGTTCGCGCAACTACCCGCCCTGTTCTCTGGCTGATCGCCAGTATTATTCTCGTCGCATTGAACCTGCGACCATCCATGGCCGCCGTCGGCCCCTTGCTGTCGGCGATTCGCGGGGATGTCCCGCTGAGTTTCAGTACCGCTTCGCTGCTGACCATGCTGCCCGTCATGGCCATGGGTCTGGCGATGTTCCTGGGCATGCGTGTCGCGCAGCGCTTCGGTGAACACCGCACCATCGTCCTGTCGCTGGTGATCATCGGCGTGGCGACAGCCTCGCGGCTGTACCTGGACAGCACCCTAGAATTGGTCCTCACCGCGGTACTCGCCGGGGTCGGGATCGCCCTCATTCAAGCGGTGATGCCGGCGCTGATCAAGTCGCGCTTCAGCGACAACGTCTCGCTGTTCATGGGTTTGTATGTCACCTCGATCATGGGCGGCGCGGCTATCGCAGCTTCGTTCTCGCCGTTCGTGCTGGCGCAGACCGGCAGCTGGCGCATGGGCCTGGCGATCTGGGCGCTGCTCGCGTTGCTGGCCCTGGGTTTCTGGTTCGCCCAACGCTCGGCCATCCCGCAATTACCTGCCGCGCCGCAAGGTCGCCAGGAGTCGTTTGTCGGTAACTCGCGTGCCTGGTTGCTGGCGATTTTCTTTGGTTTGGGCACCGCCTCGTACACCTGCGTGCTGGCCTGGCTTGCGCCGTATTACGTAGAAAAAGGCTGGAGCGAACAGAACGCCGGTTTGCTGCTCGGGTTTCTGACCGCCATGGAAGTGATCTCCGGTCTGGTCACTCCGGCAATAGCCAATCGCAGCCAGGACAAACGGCTGGTGCTGGCGGTGCTGCTGGCGTTGATCATGGCCGGCTTCTGCGGCCTTATCCTCAGCCCGGAACGCTTCAGCTTGTTGTGGCCGTGCTTGCTGGGCCTGGGCATTGGCGGTCTGTTCCCGATGAGCCTGATCGTGTCACTCGATCACCTGGATAACCCTCGTCGTGCCGGCGGGCTGACCGCTTTCGTGCAGGGCATCGGCTACTTGATCGCCGGGCTCTCGCCGCTGATTGCCGGGATAATCCGTGACCAGTTGGGCAGCTTCGAATGGGCCTGGGGTTCGCTCACCGCAGTGATGGCGGTGATGATTGTGATGGTGTCGCGCTTCAACCCGAAACGTTACGCGCAACACATCCAATAAGCTTCGACGGCCCTTTCAAGGGATGCCTCCTGGCTAATCAGCCATTTCCTTGAAAGGACTTCTGCAAGTAATTGCAGTCATGTTTTTAAAACTCGCCCGTGCCCGCAGGCCGGCCTACCTATCATTGGCGTCTTGCACTTAAACGCTGGGGAGCACTCATGAAACAAGTCGGTTTTGCAGCAGCTCATTGGGGCATGTTGATCTGGGCGATGCTGATCGCCGTGTCTTTTTTTGCAGCTGCGGAGGTCAGCCAGGCGATTGATCCGATCCTGCTGACCGGCTTGCGCCTGTTGTTTTCAGCCTTAATTTTCCTGCCGCTGCTGCTGTTGAAAAAACACTCGCCGATCTCGGTCAAAGGCTTGCTTGCGCATGCGGTGCTCGGACTGTTGCTGGCGACGTATTTTGGTTCTCTGTTCGAAGCGCTGCGCTACACCACGGCGGTCAACACCGCGACGCTGTACACGCTGGTGCCGCTGATGACTCTGTTCTTTGAAGTGTCTTTGCTGCCGAGCCCGAGCCTGAAAACCCGCTTGTTGCCGATGCTGATTGCGGCGGTCGGCGCGGTGTTGCTGACCCTCAAGGGGGCGGCCTCAGGGGAATTTCCGGCGCTGTATCCGGTCGTGGTGTTCGGGATTGGTTGCCTGGCGATGGCGCTGTATTCACCCCTGAGCCAGCGCTTCAAAGCCAAGACCTTGAAGGGTCGTGACGCGGTGGCAATGACCTTCTGGAACATGCTGTTTGGTTCGTTGTTTCTGCTGGTGTTCTGCCTGTTCAGCGGTGGCTGGCGCAGCGGTGCACAACTGGCGGTTAGCGATATGTTGTGGCTGGTGTGCCTGGCGCTGTTTGGCACCCTGGCGACGTTCTGGTTGCTGCACCGGGCGATCGGGGTGATTTCCCCGTCGACAGTGATTTCGTACGTTTATCTGAACACGTTGTTTGTCACGCTGTTCCACTGGTTCTGGCTGCGGCAGCAACCGGCGCTGATCGAAGTTTGCGGGGCGGTGTTGGTGGGGATCGGGATGTTGGCGCTGGTGGTCAGTAGCCGGAATGTGAAAGCCGTTACGGCTTGAAATCCGCTCCCACGATGGGTCTGTGGTGAACTCAGTATTTTTACTCGACTCAATCCCTGTAGGAGCAAGGCTACCGGCGAAGGCGGTGTATCAGAACAACAATACTGTCGACTGAAAGACAGCGTTCGCGAGCAAGCCTCGCTCCTACAGGGGATCGGTTGTGTGAGCAAAACCTGTGTTCGACGTTGATACTCTGTGTGGGCTTGCTGGCGGTGTGTCATTGAGCATTGATGCTGGCGGACACACCGTCTTCGCGAGCAAGCCCGCTCCCGCAGGGGATCACTGGGTGACTGGGTTCACCGGGCTCCAGCGGGTCATTTCTCGCTCAAGGAAGTTGGCCACGGCCAACAGCCGTTTTTCTTGCCAGTGCGGGCCGATGATCTGGATGCCGATCGGCATGCCGCTGACCGGGTCGTGCCCGGCGCGGATGACCACCGCCGGGGAACCGGACAGGCTGAACGGGAACACGAAGGCGTAGCTATCACGGTCCAGCAGCGACTCGCCATGGGCGAACGCCACGTCCGGGAACACCGGGCAGATGAACAGGTCGTGCTGATTGAAGAACTGCGCTAGTTGATAGCGAAACGTATCGATCATGATCCAGTCGCGTTTCATCTCATCGACGCTCAACTCGACCTCTTCGCTCAAGCGAATCAGTTCCGAGGTAGCGGGCGTGTAGGTCTGTTTGTTCATCGATGCAAACAGTTTCTTCCAGCTACGCCCGGCATCCGCGCCGGTGATGAACACCCGCCACAACACCTCGCTGGCTTCATCGAGCATCGGTGGCGTGGTCGAAGTAACGTCCGCGACCACACTGCCCAGACACGCTTCGACCTGTTGCAACACCTGCTTCAAAGCCGGACTGACTTCGGTCCGCGCCGACTCCCAGGACAATGCGACACGCAGTTCAGCCAAGGGTTTGCTGTCATTGAACGGCACGTCGACAGTGTCCGGATCATGACCGTCAGCGCCGCTGATCAGTTGCCCGAGCAGTGCCAGGTCGTCGACGTAACGCCCCATCACGGCAAACGCCGAGGTCAGGTGGAACAGCCCCGAACGATCATTGGGAAACTGCCCAGTCAACGGCACGCGCCCCTGGGTCAACTTAAGGCCGCAGATACCGTTGAAGTGCGCCGGAATCCGCACACTGCCGCACGCATCCGAGGCCAGCCCGGCCGGCGAACAACCGGCCGCGATGGCCGCTGCTTCACCACCGCTGCTGCCACCGGCGGAGCGCTGCGGGTCACAGGGGTTGAGCGTGCGACCATACAACAGATTGTCGGTTTCGAAGGCCATGCACAGCTCGGGCACGTTGGTGATACCGAGGATAATTGCGCCGGCTTCGCGCAACCGGGCCACCACAGTGGCGTCCTCCTGGCTGGCTGCGCCGAGCAACTCTTCCAGCCCACGGCACATGCGGAAACCGCGCACATGGCAGACGTCCTTGATGGTCATCGGGATGCCGTGCAACGGGCCACGAATATTGCCAATGCGCGCCATTTCATCGGCCTCCCGGGCCTGCCGACGCAATTCGTCGGCGGACTCCAGTTGGATCAGCGCATTGATCTGCGGATTACGCTCGGCAATCCGCTGCAGATAGAACTCCAGCAGGCTGACGCTGGTCAGCACGCCGCGTCGCAGCAGGCCGGCCATTTCACGCAGGGTCAGGGTGTCCGGATTGAAAATGCTCATCAGCGCTCCGCTTTGCTGCGTAGCAGCTTGTTGGGGATGTGGTACATGTTGCGGACCACCAGGGAAAACGCCTTGACCGCGAGTTTCGGCCGGCGGGCGATGGCTTCCAGCGCTTCTTCGGTCATGGTCAGGACATGCCGCAGGGCTTCGGGGGTGATGTTCAGCGGCGGGTAAAAACGCAGTACCGGGTGCTCGGCTTTTTCATTCATCGAATGCCCGGCGTGCACGCCGCGCTTGCCCAACTCCATGCTCATCAGCGCTTCGTAGACCGAGCCGCGCAAGCGCAAACCGGTCATCAGGCCTACACCAGGCACGTCTTCAACAATCTGCGGGAAACGCTGGGCCAGCCGTTGCAGACCATAACGTAGCAAGCCGCCATTGATCCGCGATGCCTCCACCAGGTTGTGCTTGTCGATGAAGTCAATCGCGGCCAGCGCCGAGGCGCAGCCGACCGGATGCCCGCCCTTGGTACGCTGGTCCGGCTCGATCTCGAGCAACGGGTATTGCGTGCTCAGGCGCTGGCTGTACATAGCGCAGGCGAATGAGGTGTAGCCGCCTGTCAGGCCTTTGGAGAGGATCATGATGTCCGGCACGATGTCGTCGTACTGCACGGCGAACCATTTGCCGCAGCGGCCGAAACCGGTCTGGATTTCGTCGGCGATCAGCAACGTATCGGTGGCATCGCACAGGGCGCGAATGTTCGCCATGTAGCCCGCCGGCGGCACCTGCAAATGTGCGCCGCCGAGGATCGGTTCGACATACACCGCGCACACGCCCTCGCCCACGGCTTTCTGTAACGCAGCGAAATCGCCATAGGGAACGTAGGTCACTTCCGAAGCGGCGGTGCCGTAACTGCGATGGTGCTGTTGCTGACCGAGGATGCTCATCGCCGCCAGCGTCTTGCCGTGATAGGAATCGCTCATGACCACGATCCCGCGCCGGTGCTTTTGCACCTTGAGCACATAACGCATGCTCTGTTCGATGGCTTCGGCGCCCGAGACCATGTACTGCACGTCGCCCCACTCACCCGGCACTAGATCGCTCAAACGTTCGGTCAGTTGTTCTTGCAACGGGTGCACGCGACCTTCGGGGACCCAGGCCATCTGGTGCAACTGGGTCTGCACGGCTTCACGCACCGACGGGTTGCGATGGCCGACGATAAACACGCCGTAGCTACAGGCGCAGTCGATAAAGCGCTTGCCGGTGTGGTCGGTGACATAGATGCCATCGGCTTCCTGCTCGACGCTGGTCTTGCCCATGCGATAAAGCTTGGTCGCCGAAGCACTCCAATGCCGCTGGCAATCATCCAGCAGTTGTTCATGCGGCATGGTTAAGGACATGGCTGAAAGTCTCCTTGATGATGGTGGCGGCACGCTGGATATATTCGGCACGCGCGGTGACCGGGCAACGCAGAATCAATTCGCGGCCACGGGGCGGGCTGACATAGACGCCACGCTGATAAAGTTCTTCGCATAAACGGCCCGGATTGACGTCGCTGGCCAGCGGCAGGCTGACCCAACCGCCACACGCCACCGCACCGAATGCGAAGAGCGCTTGCGCGAGGATCTGACCGTTGTTGAAAGACTGTTTGGCCGAGTCGTGGGCCTGCACATAATCGAGTGCCGCCATGGCGGCGACGCACGCCATCGGGTTGCCGGCCGTGGTGCTGCCATGTTTGGCCGGGCTGCTGCGACCATAAACCTGATAGGCCATCTGTTCGCTGCAGGTATACGTGCCGATCGGAATCGCGCTGCCGCCCAGTGCTCCACCCAACACCACGATGTCCGGCATGTTGTGATAGCGCTGGAAACCAAACAGCGTGCCCAGGCTGCCCAAGCAACTTTGCACATCGACCGCAATGACTGGCGCCGAGACCTTGACCGCCGAGTCATAGAGCTGATCGAGCAGCGTCTGGTCTATCAGACGCAGGCGACCGTCCGCATCAGTCACGGTGCTGGTGTGGCACACCGCAAAGCAATCGTTCCAGTTCACCTTTGCCAAGTCGCGAGCATCACTGACCGCCACCAAATCGAAGCCGAGGAAACGCTGGATCTCTAGATATTCCTGCGGCGCGCCGAGGCAACGTCCGTAGCTCAGCGAGCCGTAGTCGCCGTCCTGAACAAACACGATGGTGTTGCCCTTGGGCTTGAGACCTTTGCAAAGTTTCAAGGCCCCTTCGAACGCTTCATCGCCCGAGCTGCAGATATACGAGCTGACCAGCGGCGCCGGCAGCAGCTCGGCTAAACGTCGGCAGAACGTAATCAACGGCTCGGACATCAACACGCGATTGGACAGGCCCATGCGATCGGCCTGCTGACTGACCGCTGCGATCACCGACGGCACCTGAAAGCCGAAGCCGCCGGAAAGGTCGACGATCTGGCGGCCGTCGCCATCGGTGAACGTCTCGTACTGACCCGAAATGATCTGTTTGTTATTGGTTTTCATAAGTAGGTCTCAGCGGTAGCTCAAGGCGTTGAAAATCCGACGACGCTCGTCAACGATGGCTTCGCGGCCATGCATCACCCGACGGTTGTCGATCATAACCATGTCATGGTCGTGCCAGCCGACCGGGTAGGTGTATTGCGCAGATACCGTGGCGATTTCTGCCAGGAACTCCGCAGGAATCGGCTGCCCGGATACGGTGTCGATCACCGGGACTTCGTAGTTGAAGGACGGCCCGAGGATGCTGTTGGCAAAGGCCGGGCGCTGGCTGAATTGGGAGACCAAGATCGCCGACGTACTGAAGGCGTAATGGATCGAATCGTCATCAGGGTTGAAGGTGATCACGGTCTGCGGATCATTGCCGACGATCAGCATCAAGTCGTTGATGCTGACCGCCGCCGTGTCCGACAGCGTCGATGAATAGTGGCAAACCAGTCGACGCCATTTTTCGCCGGCCACGGCGCGGCTGTAGCGAATCGGGTTTTGCTCGAAGAAGGTGCGGCAGACCGACGACAGTTTCGCCAGCACTTTCTCACCGTCGCACAGGGTGGTTTGCGAACCTTTGCGCGGCGCCTCCTGGCAATAGAACCAGGTGATGTCCGGCCAGAACGGCGAGTTGCCATTCTCGCAATGCAGGCCGATTTCCTGACGGCCCGCGTCCACCAGCTGCGCCGCGCCACCGACCATTATCCGCGCCGGATCGAGGCTCAGGCGTGAACTGTTTTGCCTCACATAGCTGCTGAAATCCTCAGTATTGTGGATGCAGTTGCGCAGCAACACGACACCGTAGTGTCCAAGCAATTCGTACAGCTCGGACTTGCCGAGGCTGGCGAAATGGTGTGCCTCGATAATCGAGATATCGGAACTTTCACAGCGATAGGCAGGCGTGTTCATCAGCAGCATTCCCTTGCAGGTCGGCAAAAATAGTGGCGATATCGGCGCGTTTCGGGCGGCCGGTGACGGTATAGAGTTGTTCCAGCAGTGGATCGTCCTTGGTCAGCAACCAGAGGCGGCTCGGGCGCTCGATGTCGGAAAAGCGTCGGGTTGACCAAGAAGCCAACTCGTCGCGGTCCGGCGCCGACTCGACACAGAGCAGCGCCACCAGGCCATGGGTTTCATCGAAGAACACGGCGGCATCGCGCACGCCGGGAAACTCACGGTATTCCAGTTCGACTTGCTCCGGGCTGACGTTGCGGCCATTGGGCAGGCAGATCACATTCTTCTTGCGACCACGGACGTAGAGATAGCCGTCGGCATCCAGTTCGCCCAGGTCGCCGGTGTCCATCCAGCCGTCGTCGGACATCGAACAGGCGCTCGGGTCCTTGCCCGAGTAACCGCTGAACAACGAGCTGCTCTTGACCTCGATGGTCTGGTCGGCGCCGATGCGCACCTGCACATGCGGCAAGGGTTTGCCGACGCTGCCCAGCCGCTGGTGCTGCGCGGTATTCATGCTGACCACCGAGGCGTTCTCGGATAGTCCATAACCCTGGAACACCGGGATGCCGTCCTCGGCGAGGGCGTTGAGGATGTCGATGCTGACCGCCGCGCCGCCGCAGGTGATATGCACACCAGAATGCAGATATCGAGACAAGTGATCGCTTTGCGCATCGCCTTGGGCGAGTTGCTCGTAGAAGCGATTGAGCATCACTGGCGGGACCGTTAGCGCCGTCGGTTCGACTCGCAGAATCCACGCGATCAAACGTTGCGGCGAAGTGCCCGGTTCGCCGAGCAATGGTTCGCCTTCTGGCAGGAAGTACACAGTGCCGCCGGCCAACAGCGGCAGATACGCGGCAGTGACTTGTTCAAGTAGCAGGCTCAACGGCACCAGCGACAGGTAACGGCGATGGGAATCGACCGGCATTTTTTGGCGGAGGGAGTTCAACACCGCGCCGACTGCCGCCGTGCTCAGGCGCACGCCCTTAGGACGGCTGGTTGTGCCCGAGGTGTGAATGATTTTGCAGATCCAGTCGCTGACGGCATCCGGCTCACGCAGCAATGGCTGCTCGAGGGCTGGTTCGCTGAGGCGCCTCAAGCGACTCTCGGGAAAATCCAACATCCAGCGTTCGGCCAGGGTGCGTTCGCCGGCGGCATCCACCAGAAAACCGTCGCAACGCGCGGCCAAATGTTCGGCCTGGGCTTGGCTGAACGCCAGCGGCAAAGGCAGCGCGGTAATCCCGGCAAACAGGCACGCCAGATCGGCCACCAGCCAGTCGCTGCTGTTACGCGTCGCAATCCCCAGCACGACGTGGTCGCCATGGGCCGGGGTGTCAAAACGCCGTTGCAATTCAGCTGCGAGGTTCAACGTCCGAGATTCCAGTTCGCCGAAGGTCATGACCGTGGCGTGTTCCAGCCCGGACGCGGCGCTATCGACGACACAGACTTTCTCGCGATTGACCTGTAGCGCCTGAAGCAGGTTTGCAATAAAGCGGCCACTCATGATTGCGCCCTCTCCGGCAGATCCGTCGGCAATTGGGTAAACAATGTACCGAGGGTCATGGCGGCGAATCGCGAACGTTTCGGGTCCACCCGGATAAAACCGGTGACCGGCATTTTCGAGTAATAAGAGCCCCAGTTCTTCCCGCCATCATTGGCCAGGCGCTCTGGATCAGCTGTCAACAGCGGTTCAAAATCGATCTGGCAGTTTCCCATCATTTCCCGGACCCGGGGTGTGACGGTGCACAGTAGATAGTGACTACCCATGCACCAGGCCAACAGCGGGATCATGTTGACCATGATCATTCCGGCCGTCAGGTGGTGGGAAATCAAACTACCGATTTCAACGATAGTTGACCGATCGATAGGCTTTTCAACACGTTCGGAGAGTATCTTTTCTATCGGTTGCGACAGATATTGTTCAGAGAAGAGTGTGCGGTGATCTGCAAACGTTATACCGGCACAAGAAAGAATGCGATCCTCATTATCTAGAGTCATCGCAAAATATTGCGGGCTGGGCTCTACTGTCGCTTTATAAGAACTGCGAAATTTTTCCTTCACAATTTCAGCGGCTTGCACCCATAATGGTGTCTGACTTTCTGTGACACGTACTAACACTTTGACCTCCTAGTCCCTGTGCACGACGCCTGTTAGAGTGGCCGATAATGTATTGAGAAAATCTCCGATAGGCTATTTAAAAAATAAATTGCATCTGTTATTTTATAAATAAATAATTTTCTTTCATAAAAAAATAATGACTCACATGGATTTTCACCGAGACGGATTTTATGCTTAATAGTAATTTGCTCAGAAAACTCGATATGCAGGATCTGATGGTGTTCGTTGCCGTGTACGAACAAAGCAGCGTCACCGAGGTCTCTGAAGCCCTTTGCGTCAGCCAATCCACCGTCAGTTACTGCTTGAAAAAGCTGCGTATGAGCTTCGACGACGAGCTGTTCATCAACACCCGTAATCGCATGTGGCCGACTAAAAAGGCCACCATCATGTATGGCCATATCCTGAAAATCCTGAAAAGCATAAACATATGCCATTCTGGCTTGCACGCATTCGACCCCACGCAAAAAGAGATTACGTTTAATGTCTGCGCACCGGAATACTTTGAGCTTTTGATACTTCCAAGGTTGCTGAAGCGCTTTAATAGCAGCTGTTTTCCGGTCATTGTAAACATCCAAAAGTTTCACAGGGATATTCCAATCGAAGAACTTATCGACGGTCGCTTTGATCTGGTTATTTGTTTCGGCCCCAACTTCCATAGCAGCTTCGAAAATTTGAAGTCACAAGTTCTGCTGGCGGATGATCTTGTCTGTGTCGTTGATAAAAATGCTGCCCCGGCGGAGGCTGAATTCAGCCTGGACAGCTTTGTTGCACGCCAGCACATCTTCCCCACCCCGTGGACTTCAGACACGAACATGGTGGATGGCTGGCTCAGCAAAAGGGCTTGCAGGCGCAGGATAGTGGCGCGAGCCAATAGTTACGTTGCGGCACTGTATATGATTCCCGGAACCGATTTCGTGCTGACGTTGCCTCGGCGTATCCAGATGCTGATCAGTAATGAAGACAAATTCGCACACTGCCAACCGCCCACCGGTTTACCAAACTTTACGCTCGACATGTTGTGGAACGAAAAGCTGGGGCAGGACAGCGTGAATCACTGGTTTCGCGAACAAATTGTCAGCGTCTGTGCACAAGATGGCCTGCTGTGATAAGAACTATTAAGGAATCTCCGAACAAGTCCCCAAATGTGATGAAATACGCCTGACCATCTGATCCGAGCGGCCCATGAGCCAGATGAGCTTTTCCGACTTCGAATATGCCGGCAAGCGTAAGCAAACACGCCGCGAACGCTTCCTCGCCGAGATGGACCACGTCGTGCCCTGGACAGGTCTGCTGGGCCTGATCGAGCCGTTCTACCTCAAGGCCGGCGGCGGCAGAAAACCTTATCCTCTGGAAACCATGCTGCGCATTCGTCTGCTGCAAAACTGGTTCTCCCTGAGCGACCCGGCCATGGAAGAAGCGCTCTACGAATCACGCCCATGCGCCAGTTTGCACGCCTGACCTTGAGCGCCCCGATACCTGAAGACACCACGATCATGAACTTCCGGCACCTGCTGGAAAAGCATCAACTGGCCCCTGCGATCCTCGCGGTCATCAACGGTTATCTGCAAGAGAAAGGCCTGTCCCTGCGCCAAGGCACCATTGTGGATGCCACCATCATTCATGCCCCCAGCTCGACCAAGAACGAGGAAGGAAAGCGTGACCCCGAGATGCATCAGACGAAGAAAGGGAACCAATACTACTTCGGGATGAAAGCGCATATCGGCGCCGATGCGGAGTCGGGACTGGTTCATCATGTTCATGGCACTGCGGCCAATGTGGCCGATGTCACGCAGGTCGCCGAGCTGTTGCACGGCGAAGAAAACGCGGTGTACGCGGACGCCGGATACACCGGTGTGGAGAAGCGTGAAGAGCATGAAAATCGTGAGGTCATCTGGCAAATCGCGGCGCGGCGCAGCATATATTCCAGGCTCAATAACGCAGCGTCCTCTACAAGGCCAAGCGCAAGATCGAGTACTGCAAAGCTCAGACACGGGCCAAGGTCGAGCATCCGTTTCGAGTTATCAAGCGCCAGTTTGGCTACGTCAAAGTGCGCTTTCGTGGGCTGATGAAAAACACGGCTCAGCTGACTACGCTGTTCGCCCTGTCGAATCTGTGGATGGCTCGAAAACAGCTGATGGGTATGGGTGAGTTGCGTTCTTGACATTGAAGAGCGGGCGCAAACGCCCTCCCTGGACGGGGCATCGTTCGATTTTTAGTGAGTAACGCTGTTTGCCGGGTTGATTTTCGACTTGCCGCTGATGCGCGGCAAGTTGATCGGAGCATCCTTAACACACCACTTCAGATTAAATGACCCACGGAAGCCACATTCGGCGTATCACCTCAGCACATGGCGGGTGGGTCATTATCGCGCCAGTCTGGCGCTGATCGCTTTCTGCCAGCGGGTAGCGTTACCTACACGATCCCACATCTGACACTGAAGTCTCCTACAGGGCATTCTCCTGACACCATCGTTCCGTAACGATCGTTCGCACACGTTCCAGTGCGCGGCAAAGTCGCTGCACCCACAAGCTCGCCCAGTCGCGGGCTTTGTCAGTAGTACAAAGGGTTTGGACGCTGATCTTGGAGTGACCCAGTTGCTGACGCAAGACTGCCCCATTTCTAAGTCTAGAAAAGTCCAGCATGCATGGTGCTTAACGAGCAGCCGACAGGGTCATTGAAATTTTAGCAACTGGGTCAACTTGGCATCAGCGCCAACAAGGAGTTCGAATCCCCTTACCCCGACCATTTTCGCCCCAGCAGTATCCGGGCAGAAAATCCGGTGACAGCGCCAAGCGCGTTGAAACCTACAAAAAAGCGTCCTTCGGGGCGCTTTTTTCGTTTCTGGTCTTTCTCCTCTCTCGCTGTTCAAGCCACCACTCAAGTCAGAAATAAGCGCGATCAGATCAGTCCGGTCGGCAACTTGTGCATTTCGCTATATGAAAATCTATACAGCGATAGTTATCATGGGCGCTCGTTTGACGTATCGCAGTACAGACCGCGTCGATAGCTGAAGGCGAGAAGCTCAACCTCCGCCCTGAAAACACCTCATAGAGAGACTCAGCCATGAGGCCGAACATGAACGAGCGTACCTACCCTTACACCGCGTGGGTGCTGACCCGCAGCTTTGCCGTGCTCGAAGTCGAGCTTGCCGGCCCTACTGCCGACGGACAGCATGAACGCACGGTCAAGGGCAAGTGGTACGCACCAGACACGCTATTCGCATCCCATGAGGCCGCTGTGGAAGCGGGCCGTGCACGTATCGAGATGGCCAGGGCCGAAATCGCCCGGCGCGCTGCGGTGCTGGAGGAGAAAAGCGCATTACTCGACAGGATGTCAGGACGCTGAGCACTGTCTTCCTGCGCTCGAAATTCACTCTGGCGTTGATGCTCTCGATCAGTGCACGGGAGCCGTATTCCCCCAATACGCCCGCGTTTTCATGACAGCAGGTGGCGCAAAGCAGACGAAAGTGCGGGATGCGCATTCGTAACGCCCGGTATAGACTCCGAGCAGTCTTTTCAGGGCCGGCCGGTATATGAAAGCGCCAATTCCTTCGTATGAAAAAGAACGCCTTGAGGCGTTGCGCGGGCTTGAGATTCTCGACACACCGGCCGAGGCCTCCCTTGACCGAATCACTCGTCTGGTGGCGAATGTACTGGATGTCCCCATCGCGCTGGTGTCGCTGATCGATGAAGATCGTCAGTGGTTCAAGTCCCGCGAAGGCCTGGAAGCCACGCAAACCCCCAGAGAAATAGCCTTCTGCGCCCATGCGATCCTGCAGTCCACACCGCTGGTGGTGCCGGATGCCGCTGAGGATGAGCGTTTTCGCGACAACCAGTTGGTTACCGGCGCTCCCCATATTCGTTTCTATGCTGGCGTGCCGATTCGCACTAGCAAGGGTTTTGCCGTCGGCACCCTGTGCGCTATCGACGAGCGCCCTCGGGAACTGACTAAGGAGGAGCTGGACACCCTGCGCGACCTCGCCGACATCGTCAGCCGCGAGGTGCTGCTGCGGGAAAACCTGATGCTGGCGCGTCTGCAGAAGAACCGCTCCGATGCGCTGTTCAAGGCCAGTGAAGCGGGTTACCGCTCGATGTTCGAACTGGCCTCGGTGGGCATCGCCCTGGTGGCGCCGGACGGCGCCTGGATCAGCGTCAACAGCGCGCTGTGTGAAATCCTCGGCTATACGCCGGAAGAGCTGAAAGATCTGACATTCCAGGACATCACCCACCCGGAGGATCTGAACAGCGACATGGAGTTGCTCACTCAGCTGATCGACAACAAGATCGACTGCTATCAGATGGAAAAGCGTTACGTGCGCAAGGACGGGAGGCCGGTCTGGGTCAATCTGAACGTGACCAAGAAACTCTCCGAAGAGGGGCTTCTGGAGTATTTCATCTCCATCATCCAAAACATTCAGGAACGTAAGGAGCTGGAGCAAGAGGCGCGGCATGATGCACTCACCGGCCTGTTCAACCGGCGTGCGCTGGATGCCATCCTGCCCATCGCTCAGGCCCGCGCTGACCGTTCAGAGCAGCAGATGGCGCTGATGTTCATCGACCTGGATGGCTTCAAAGGCATCAATGACACCTATGGCCACGATGCGGGCGATGACCTGTTGCGCAGCGTGTCCGCGCGCCTGCAAAGCTCTGTGCGCCGCACCGACAGCCTGATCCGCCTGGCGGGCGACGAATTCATCGTGATTCTCGAAGGCATCGTGCCTGGCGTGAACGAGGCGAGGGAGGTGGCGAAAAAACTGCTAGCGGCCATTGGCGAACCAATCATCATCAAGGACGACGTGATCCTGACCAGCGCCAGCGTTGGCTTCTCCATGTACGAACCCGGCTCCGGCAAGGCCCCTGACGAGCTGATGCGCGAGGCTGATCGGTGGATGTACAAGGCCAAGCACTCGGGGAAAGGGCGGGTGATGCCGTAGTCCCGTTCTGCTGAGAACCGTAGGAGCGCGCTGGAGCGCGCTGGCCCGCGAAGGCGTCAGATGCTGCACTCGCGTGGCGTCTGACCCGCTGATTTCGCAGGCCAGTGCCTCCTACAGGTCCATTGCCCGCCGCATGATGCGCGGCGGGACTTTACATCGCTGAATCAGTGCAACTTCATCCGCGGCTCCGTCCCGCGTCCGATCCGGCTGCCGAGCATCAGCATCAGCGTGCGAAACATGCCGTACAGCGCCATCTGGTGCATGCGGTACAGCGAGATGTAGAACATCCGCGCCAGCCAGCCTTCCAGCATCACGCTGCCCGTCAGGTTACCCATCAGGTTGCCCACCGCCGAGAACTTCGACAGCGAAATCAGCGAGCCGTAATCCTTGTAGCGATACTCCGGCAGCTCGCCGCCTTCGATGCGCAGTTTCAGCGACTTCACCAGCAACGATGCCTGCTGATGCGCCGCTTGAGCGCGGGGCGGGACGTTCCGGTCGGTGCCTTTTTGCGGGCAGGCCGCACAGTCACCGAAGGCGAAGATATTGTCGTCGCGCGTGGTCTGCAGCGTTGGGCGTACTTGCAGCTGATTGATGCGGTTGGTCTCAAGCCCGGCGATGCCTTCCAGGAACGCCGGCGCACGAATGCCTGCCGCCCAAACCTTCAACGTCGCCGGAATAATCTGACCACTGGCCGTCACCAGACCCTCTGCGGTCACTTCGCTGACCGCCGAATTGGTCAGCACGGTCACGCCCAGTTTCTCCAGCGTCTCGTGCACCGGCCCGCCGATACGCTCCGGCAAGGCAGGTAGCACACGAGGCCCAGCTTCGATCACGGTGATGCGCAGGTTTTCCGGCTTGATGTGGCCCAGGCCATAAGCGGCCAACTCTTGAGCCGCGTTGTGCAGTTCAGCGGCCAGTTCCACACCGGTGGCACCCGCTCCGACGATGGCGACATTGATCTGTTCAATGACGTCCGTCTGACTGGCATGGGCGCGCAGATAACGGTTGAGCAACTGCTGGTGGAAGCGCTCGGCCTGCTTGCGGGTATCGAGGAACAGGCAGTGCTCTGCCGCGCCCTTGGTGCCGAAATCATTGGTGGTGCTGCCGACGGAAATCACCAGCGAGTCGTAATCCAGACTGCGTGCCGGGACCAGTTCGGCTCCGTTTTCATCCGGCGTGGCCGCCAGATGAATCTGCTTGTTTTCCCGATCCAGGCCGACCATCCGCCCCAGCTGAAACTGGAAGTGATTCCACTTGGCTTGCGCCACATAGTTCAGCTCATCCTCATAGGAGTTGAGCGACCCGGCGGCCACCTCGTGCAGCAGCGGTTTCCAGATGTGAGTCAGATTGGCGTCCACCAGCGTGATGCTGGCAGTGCCTTTCTTGCCAAGGGTCTTACCCAGGCGGGTAGCCAGCTCCAGACCACCAGCGCCTCCGCCGACGATCACGATACGATGAGTCATGGGGATATCTCATAAGGCTTAAGGAATTCTCTAATGGCTCTATCCGCGCGAGCGCCAGGCAGCTCATAGCGTCAGATAGCTCAGTAAACGGCTCAACAGGCCCAACCGGATCACCACGACAGGCACCAACACAAGGAGCCGCGAGGGCGAAATGGCCGGCGCTCGACTTGATGCTGCGGTGCTTGAAGGTACTCTTCGACACGCGTTTGGTCGTCGGGGTTCAGGCGGCTGGTCATAAAGCCTCGTCTTGAACATTGACCGGCGTCAGCGCACGACGGTCTGCGATGCGTTAACCTCGTTGACGACTGATTCCGGGTATTCGTTACAGCGGCTATCAACGGGCAACGCCGCTTTGTAACATTCGCCCGAAAATTGCGCCATCACAGGCTGATCCCCACATCGAAGACCACGCTGCGGCCCAGGTTCGTGCGCAGGAAGTCCGGCGCATCGGGATGCGCGAACAGCACGCGGGCGAAAGTCGGACCTACCAGCGAAAGCGAGCGCCAGCCCTGCCGCAGGTATTCGGTGGGGGGAGGGAAGTGGCTGTTCAGGTCCAGTACCTCGCGCTTGAGACTGGCGAAAGCAATGATGTCCAGTTCGCTCAGATCCAGCCCGCGCTCCTTGTAGTTATGGGCTTTCTTGCGCAAGGTCGGCGCCAGGCGATGAAGCAGTTCGGACGCGGGAATGCGCTTGGGCTTGGCTTCACGCCGCACCAACTGACTCAAGGAAAACGCACTGCGCCGACGTTGCAGTTCTTCGCGCCATTCGTCATTGAGCCGGCGGCCCTCGTCGAGCACGAAGAAAACCTCAAAACACGCATCGCGAAACAGCACATCCGGCGGTTCTTGCCCGGCGGGCAGAAAATCGTCGGTGCGATGAGGAATGTTCAGGCCTTGCAGCAAACGCTGGCATACCCAGCGCTCACGCTCCCACTTGCGCGCATTGGACAAAAATGCATTGGCTTGCTCGGCCTGGATCGTCAATAGACGTAGGTAGTCGGAGTCATCCATGGGGGCAAGCTTAGCGCTCTGGCGGGAAGATGAAACCATTGCGTGAACATAAATTAAGAGCGCGGCGGCCCGGCAACAGAATTGGCAGCTGATGTTCATCTGTAACCGTCCGGCTTGCCGGCGGTAGCGATTTCAAGGGGCGCCGCTGTCGGCAAGCCGGACTGCTATGGATTGAGGCGATGCAATACCACTACAAATCCCGCTGCTTGCGAAACTGTCCCGGTGGCATGCCGTGGGCGTGGCGGAAGCGGCGGGAGAAGTAGGCTTCGTCGGCGAATCCGCACAGACGCGCGACTTCCCCCACCGGTTTGCTGCCGTTGAGCAGCAGGGTGCGGGCCAGGTGCATGCGGCGCTCCAGTACCAATTCGCTGAAGGTCTTGCCGACTTCCTTGCGCAGCCAGTGGGTCAGGTAGTTCGGCGAAAGGAAGGCCGCCAAGGCCGCTTTCTTCAAGCTCAGGTCGGGGTCGGCGAGGTTCTGGCGTACGTATTCGGACATGCGTGCAAGGGCATCGCGGCGGCTACGTTCGGCCGCATTGTCGTCGGCCAGCAGTTTGATAGGCTCGGCGTAGAGTTCGCAGATTGTGCCGATCAGTTGCAGCAGACAACCCTTGAGAATTTCACGCGTGCCGAACTGGCGGTGCTGGTCCAGCGCGCGCATTCGATCGAGCAGGCGCTGGACTTCGGCGAAATTCTCGGTGTTGAGGGTGAAGTCCAGATGCTCTTGGAAGCGAAACGGCGACAGTTCCGGAGCGAGGGCGATGGCCACGTCCTCCAGATCCAGCGGGTCGCATTGTAGCTGCGGCAGTAGAAAGGTCTGGGCGAAGTTGATCAGCAGGAAATTGCCTTCTGGCGGGTGCGGAATCAGGTGCAGTTTGTGCGGCAGAATGAACGCCAGCGTGTTGCGCGGAAACGGACGCACCACGCCGCCGATGTGCTGCACGGTGTCGCCGCCCAGGTTGATCTGAATCTGAAAATACTCGTGGCGATGAGGCGCGGTTTCCGGTTTGCCCTCGGTCTTGTCGCGGATGTAGAAGTCCGGCCGCTCACTGCGTTGCTGCATGCCGTAAGTGGGTACGCGATTGGCAGAGTCCATCATGGGGTTCCTCAAGATTCTGTCGTCATTGTCAGTTGTCCTATGACTTCATTCAAAAGCTTTCTGTTTCCAGTCGTCAGTTTTTCTGTCCAAGAATCCGGCAGCGGCGGCTGAAGGATGGATCGCTCTATTTCGCGATTTAGAAGGGAATAACTCACCGAGAACGAGCTTCGCACCGTTACGAATTTTCTTGGACAAATGCTTACGGCGAGGGCCTGAAATCCGAAAATGTTCTAAGCGGCGTCTTGTTTAAAACCAGTCGTACGATAACTTAAGGATGCGCTTTATTACTCGATTCCAATAAAAACAACGAGGAATTCTCATGTCGAGCAATCCTGATATTCAGGCGATCGATGCTGCCCTGGCTCCAAGGGCCGCCGCTCCCGCACGTCCTATGTCCCATCGCCGCTGGTTCATGCTGTCGCTTTTGCTGATCGCCACGATCATCAACTACGTGGACCGGGTAAATATTTCCATCGCCGCACCCTTCATGGCCAAGGACCTGGGGCTGGATAAAGTCCAGATGGGCCTGATCTTCTCCGCCTTCGCCTGGACCTACGCGTTTGCGCTGGTGCCTGCCGGTTTCATCGCCGACCGCTTCGGTTCGCGACTGACCTACGGCGCCTCGCTGATCTCCTGGTCTGCGGTCACCGTCTGCCAAGGCCTGGTCGGCGGTTTTTCCTCGCTGTTCGGTCTGCGCCTGGCCATCGGCGCCATGGAAGCCCCGGCATTCCCGGCCAACAGCCGCGCAGTGGCGGTGTGGTTCCCGGCTCGGGAGCGCGGCATGGCCAGCAGTATCTACGTATGCGGTCAGTACCTGGGCACGGCGCTGTTCACCGGTGTGCTGTTGTGGCTGGCGACGACCTACGACTGGCGTCACGTGTTCTATAGCACCGGCATCGTCGGCATCGTGTTCGGTGTCGCCTGGCTCTACCTGTACCGCGATCCGCTGAACTGCAAGAAGGTTAGCAAGCAGGAACTGGACTACATCGAAGCAGGCGGCGGGCTGGTCAAAAGCAGTCAGGACAAGAACAAATTCAAGTGGGCGCAAATCGCTGAACTGCTGAAGTATCGTCAGGTCTGGGCGATCTGCATCGGCAAGTTCGCCAGCACCTCGGCCCTGTATTTCTTCCTGACCTGGTTCCCGACCTACCTGATTGAAGAGCGTCATCTGACGATGGTCAAAGTCGGCATCTTCGCCGTGCTGCCCTTCATCGGCGCCACGGTGGGCGTGGTCCTGGCGGGGTTCATCTCCGACTGGATGATCCGTCGTGGCGTGTCGCTGTCCTTTGCCCGCAAACTGCCGCTGGTGGTGGGGTCGGCGTTGGGCATGTCGATCATGCTGGTCAACTTCACCGACTCCAACGAAGTCTGCATTGCTTTGCTGACCATCGCGTTTTTCGCTCAAGGCATCGCCTCGGCTTCCTGGGCTGCTGTCTCGGAAATCGCCCCGAAACAGCTGATCGGCCTGACCGGCGGGATCACCAGCCTGGCCGCGAACATCGGCGGCATCGTCACGCCAATCGTCATCGGGCAGATTCTTCACGTCACGGGCAACTTCGCCTGGGCCTTCTGGTTCATCGGCGGCGTGGCGTGCATCGGCACCCTGTCGTACTCGCTGCTGCTGGGACGCATTTATCGCATTGAGCTCAAGGCGCAGTAAGGCTTGCGAATGTGTGTGTGACCTTCTGCCGAACTGGGCAAAGGCGTACGTAAGTGCGCCTTTTTTATGCCTTGAAGATTGAGTTTTTTAGTCCAGCGCAAACACGGTTTTGTCCAACTTTTGGGCATTTCGATCCCGTAGTCTCTGGATAAACGGCCACCGGCCATGAGGAATTTCCATGAGCAACTTTGTATTTGAACCCACGCGCATTCCCAGTCTGCCGGTCAGCGACAGCGAGGCCCGTTTCCCCGTCGCCCGGGTGTTCTGTCTGGGACGCAATTATCACTGGGGTGACTCGCTGAATGCGGTGCGTGAAGTCCCGGCGTTCTTCATGAAGCCTGCGACGTCGGTGATAGATGCCAACGGCGAGCTGGATTTTCCGAGCCAGACCGAGCAGTTCTGTCACGAGATCGAACTGGTGGTGGCCATCGGCAAGGACGGCTTTGAGATCAGCGAGGAGCAGGCGCTGGAGCACGTCTGGGGATACGCCGCAGGGCTCGACCTGACTCGCCGCGACCTGCAAATGGCGGCCAAGGCGGTGGGCAATCCCTGGGAGCCGGCCAAGGCATTCGACGGCTCGGCGCCGATCACCCCGATCAAGCCAGCCAACCTCGGTCAGCACCCCACACAAGGCGCGATCTGGCTCAGCGTCAACGGCGTGGAGCGTCAGCGTTCGGATCTGGAAAGCCAGATCTGGTCGGTGAGCGAAATCATCAGCCAGCTTTCCCATTCGGTCAGCCTGCGCGCGGGGGATCTGATCATGACCGGCACACCGCCCGGCGTCGCGGCGCTGGAGTCTGGTGATGTGATCAATGGCGGCATCAGCGGTATCGGCGAATTCGAAGTGCGAGTCGGCAGCCGTCGCGCTGACTGACACGTAAAAAGAGCATCCAGACACGCAACAGGAGAACAACAATGACTGAACAATCGAACTCGAAAATTGCACTGGTCACCGGCGCAGGCAGCGGCATCGGTCGCGCCGTTGCGCTGGGTCTGCTGGAAGATGGTTACAAGGTTGTGGTGACCGGCCGTCGAATCGAGCCGCTGGAAGAACTTGTCTCGCTGGCACGTGAGCAGGGCGGCGAAGCGCTGGCGGTGTCCACCGATGTGCGCGATCCGGCCAGCGTCGACAAGCTGTTTGCGACCATCGAAGAGGTCTACGGCCGACTCGACGTGGTGTTCAACAACGCAGGCGTCAACGCCCCTGCCGTGCCGATGGATGAACTGCCGGTCGAGAAATGGCTGAGCGTGATCGACACCAATGTCACCGGAGTTTTCCTGTGCAGCCGGGGTGCATTCGGCCTGATGCGCAGGCAGTCGCCGCAGGGTGGCCGGATCATCAACAATGGCTCGATCTCCGCCCACGTACCGCGCCCGTTCACCGGCCCCTATACCGCCAGCAAGCACGCGGTACTCGGTCTGACCAAAAGCCTGGCGCTGGATGGTCGCGAGTTCAACATCGCCTGCAGTCAGATCGACATCGGCAACGCGCTCACTGAACTGTCGGTACGCATGACCAAAGGCGTGCGTCAGGCGAACGGATCGATTGCGGTCGAGCCGATGATCGACGTCAAACACATCGCCGATGCCGTGCGTTACATCTCGGCGCTGCCGCTGTCGGCCAACGTGCTGAACATGACCGTCATGGCCACCAACATGCCTTTCGTGGGCCGTGGTTGATCTTCACCGAATTCGATGCGAGCGAGACGCTGATGAAACCTGAAATCCTGCAACTGAGCCCGATCCTGATTCCTGAAATCAATGCGCGGCTCAACGAACTGTACACCGTGCGAGCCTATTTCCAGCAAAGTGACAAGGCAGCTTACCTCGCTGAGCACGGCGCCAACATTCGCGGCGTCATCACCGGCGGCCACACCGGCATCACCCGCGCGGTGATGGAGCAATTGCCAAAGGTGGAAGTCATCGCGGTCAACGGTGTCGGCACCGACGCTGTGGATCTGGCCTATGCGCGAGACCGCGGCATTCGCGTCACCGCTACCATTGGCGCGCTGACCGAAGACGTCGCCGACCTCACCATCGGCCTGCTGATCTCGGCCTGTCGCGGCCTGGGCACGGGCGATCGATACGTGCGTTCCGGCGCATGGGCCAAGACCGCGACGCCATTGGTGCCATTGCCTCTGGCCCGCCAGTTCAGCGGCATGCGCATCGGCATTGTCGGCCTAGGCCGGGTAGGACGCGCTGTAGCAACCCGCGCGGCTGCATTCGGTTGCCCGATCAGCTACACCGACCTCAACGCCATGAGCGACGTGCCCTACACCTTCGTCAGTGATCTGGTGGAACTGGCGAGTCAGAGCGATGCCTTGGTCGTCGCAGCAGCGGCAGATAAAGCTCAGGGCATCATCAATGCCAGGGTGCTGGAGGCGCTGGGTGCGGAGGGATACCTGATCAACGTGGCGCGCGGCAGTCTGGTCAACGAACCGGATCTGATCGCCGCGTTGCAGTCAGGCGCGATTGCAGGCGCCGGGCTGGATGTCTTCGTCGACGAGCCGCATGTGCCACCCGTGCTGTTCGACCTGGAGACCGTCATCCTGCAGCCCCACCGAGCCAGCGCGACCATCCAGACCCGCACGCGGATGGGGGAGATGGTGCTGGCCAGTCTGGCTGCCGTTCTGGAAGGCAAGGAGCCGGTTGGGGCCGTTGCTTGATGCCTGCGCATACTTGCTGTTGATTCAGGCCGGGGGCGGCGCGCTTGCCCCCGATCTGCTGTGCAGCAGTTGTAACACTAGAAGACTGCGCGGGTTCAGGCAGTCCGTGTGTTCAGGATTTACTGCCACTACGCGTCAGATCGCGGGCAAGCACACTCGTGTGCCGCCGGCGGAATCAAAAGCCTCCACCGTTCAGAACCCCGCCGACCCCACCGCCAACGCCTCCACCATGAAATCAATGAACGCCCGGGTCTTCATCGGCACTCGCCGCGCCGATGGATACACCGCATTCACTGAAATCGCCGGTGCCTGCCATTCGCACAGCACCGGTTGCAAGCGCCCGTCGGCCACCGCGCGCTCGACAATGAAGTTCGGCAGCAGCGCAATCCCCATGCCCCCAACCGCCGCCTGGGCCAGGATGTCACCGTTGTTGGCGTGCAGCGGGCCGCTCACCGTCACGCGCTGGGTCTCCTTGCCGTTGCACAGTTGCAGGCTGATACCGCTCTGCAGGTAGCCGTAACTGAGGAATTGATGGTTTGCCAGATCCTTCGGCGACTGTGGCGTGCCTTCGCGTGCCAGATAGGCAGGGGAGGCGACCATCAATCTGGGCGCCGGCGCCAGTGAGCGAGCGACCATCGACGAATCCGGCAGGCTGGCAATGCGGATGGTCACGTCAAAACCGCCCTTCACCGGATCGACCTGCTGATCGCTGAGCACCACTTGCAGTTCGACATTGGGGTGCAGCTCGTTAAACCGGGGAATCAATGGGCCGAGACGACTCAGCCCGAACGACATCGGCGCATTGACCCGCAGTACCCCGCGTATCTCGCCCATTCCCGTCCGTGCGCGCTGTTCGGCTTCGTCCAGCGAAGCGATGACATCTCGACACGCATCGTAGTACTCGGCGCCCGCTTCGGTCAGATGCAGGCTGCGCGTGGTGCGCTGTAGCAACTGCACGCCGATGGCTTCTTCCAGCGCCTGAATTTGTTTGCTGACTTTGGAGCGCGGCACGTCCAGCGCACGAGCCGCCGCCGCAAAGCCGTTGGCCCCAACCGTGGCGACGAAAGCGCGCATGCATTCAATACGATCCATGACCGTCCCTGATATAGAAACAATGAGTCTCAATTCTATGGGATTGTTCCGTTACCGCCTAGTCCGTAGATTTACTTCCAAGCCAGCAAGCAACCAGCTCCGAGAGCTCCAGCGGCTGACCACTACAGACCCCTTATCGAATCCAGAGGAACATGCCATGTCTATCCGCGAACTGCTGAATCCAACCAACTCCGCACTCATCCTGATCGACCACCAGCCGCAGATGGCCTTTGGCGTGCAGTCGATCGACCGCCAGACGCTGAAGAACAACACGGTGGGTCTGGCCAAGGCCGCGAAGGTCTTCAACGTGCCGACCATCTTCACCTCAGTCGAGACCAAGAGCTTCAGCGGCTACATCTGGCCTGAGCTGCTCGCAGTGCACCCGGATCAACAACCCATCGAGCGCACCTCGATGAACTCCTGGGAAGACAAAAAACTGGTTAAAGCGGTCAAGGCAACCGGTCGCAAGAAACTGATCATCGCTGCGCTGTGGACCGAAGTCTGCCTGAACTTTCCGACCCTGGACGCACTGGCTGAAGGCTACGAGGTATACATCGTCACCGACGCTTCCGGCGGCACCACCAAGGAAGCCCACGACATGTCGATACAGCGCATGATTCAGGCGGGCGCAGTGCCGGTGACCTGGCAGCAAGTGCTGCTCGAATTCCAACGCGACTGGGCGCACAAAGAGACTTACGAAGCGGTCATGCAGTTGGTACTGGAACACAGCGGCGCGTACGGCATGGGTGTCGACTACGCCTACACCATGGTTCACGGCGCGCCGCAGCGTAAGCTCGGGTAAATCTCAACGCCACACCTGCAGCACGGCTTGCCGGCGGGAG
>NZ_NKHL01000093.1 GCF_002934685.1 Pseudomonas bohemica | reverse complement strand
TCTCACGTTGTATTAAGTTCTCTGTAGCAGCGCGCTTGCCCGCGATGGTGGTTTGTCAATCGAAAGGTACGTTTCAGACAGATTGCAATCGCGGGCAAGCGGGCTTTTACTGCAAACGCAGTAAGTCTTGGGCTTACTCGTCCCGCCCCTCCATCATCGTGCGTTTGAGCATCACGTACACCGCGCCCGCGCCGCCATGTTTGGCCAGGCATGAGGTGAAGCCCAGCACCTGTTGGTGTTGACGCAGCCAGGTATTGACGTGGCTTTTGATCATGGGCCGCTTGCCATCCAGGCGCACAGCCTTGCCGTGGGTGATGCGCACGCAGCGGATTTCCAGCCTCGTCGCTTCAGCCAGAAATTCCCACATGGTTTCTCGTGCCAGTTCCACGCTCATGCCGTGGAGATCCAGGCTGCCTTCGAAGCTGATCTGCCCCAGCTTGAGCTTGCGCATCTGGCCTTCCTGAACGCCATCACGCGCCCAAGACAGCGTGTCTTCAGGCCCGACGTCGATCACGAACTGATCGGACAGGCCGTCCACAGTGATCGTGGCATCCGAGCGCACGGTCGCCGCCTGCCGTAACTTGGCCAGGTTCTTACGATCGGTTTTGGGTTTGCCTACGTCGGCGTGTTCAGTCTTGATCGGCTTTACGCCACGAATCTCACGTCTGAACAGGGAAAAGTCGTCGTCTTGCATGTTGGTCTCCGCGAAGGCCGCCAGTTTAACCAAGTCACACCATGAACGGCGCGACTAAAAGCTCAAATGGCGATGCAAGACGCGGGGGGAGGAGTCAGTCGTGCTTCTTCATCAGATGAGGAGACATGTTCAATTCGCCCGCGCGGCGACGGCGGCGCCGGCTGCGGCGCCAGAGCCAGACACCGATGTAGAGCAGAAACAGCCCAACGACAATGATCACCACCGCACCCGCGGGGCTTGCGTTGAGTTCGCCCAGCGCCGCGGGGTGGCCGATCAGGCTGGCCACGCCAGCCATGGCAAGCAGGACTCCGGCGGTTGCAAGAATTGCGGAGATTGCAGCGCCGAAGCGCATCCGCCAGTTGCTCTGGCCTTTTGGGCGCAAGCGACGGGCATCGAAACCATCGGATATTTTCATTCCGACTTCCTCTATGGGTATCGGCGCTCTGACCCGCTTACGCCTGGGTGGTTCCCGTCCGGCCAGCGCTCCAAGGCAAACATGGGTGATTAACGGATAGGCGGTTATGTGAGACGGTTCACACATTCAGATGACTGCATTTGTACGCTTTTTCTTCAGGAACTGCCGGAAAATGATGTCCGAAGCGAGGTCAAGGCTTTACGGATCAAGGGGGCAGCTCCTGATGAATCGGTTGGATCAGATCAGGTTTTTGGTCAACGCCAGCTTGGCGAAGTTGTCATTCATGATCGCCATCTCGGCCTGCTGCACGAGTTCGGCCTTGATCACGCCGGTCGGGGTCGGCAGATCGCGAGTGGCGCAGGCGTCTTCGACCAGCGTGCAACGGAAACCGTAGTCCTTGGCCGCGCGCACGGTGGTGCTGACGCTGGAGTGACTCATGAAACCGCAGACCACCAGGTCCAGACGGCCCAGGTCTTCGAGCAGCTTGTGCAGAGTCTTGCGATCGTCCGTGGTGACTGTGCCGTTCAAGGCGTTCGGCAAGCGTTTTTCAATAATAATCTCGTCGCCCTGGGGTTCGAGTTCGGGGACGAATTTCCCGCGCTCGCCTTGTGGATCGAACATGCCGCCGACGGTTCCCAGGTGACGGACATGGATGATCGGCGATTTGGCGAGGCGGGCAGCGTCGACCAGTTTCACGATATTGTCGATCGCTTGCTGAACACCGGTCAGGGCCAGCGGGCCGCTGAGGTATTCCTTCTGGGCGTCGATGATGATCAGGGTGGCATTACTCAACGTGGCCGCTGCGTATTCGCGGCCACTGAGTTGAAACATGGTCTTTGGACCGTTGTTTGGAACAGACATCTGGGGCTCCTTCGAGTGGGGCTTTTGCCACATTGTCCACTGGCTGAGCGATTCTGTGAATCTCAATGCTCACAGGTGTCGCTTTTTACCGGGCGTCAAGCCGTCGAGCAGGTCGCGGTTGCTGTCATATTGCCTGCAAAACCGCTGAAAGGTGGTGGAAAGTTTTTCGGGGCCAGCCGCTGTCGGGCGCAGGCATCGTTTGTTGGGTGGATGGCTGCTAGAATCGCCCGTCGTTTTTCCAAGGAGTCTGCCGTGATCACTTCCCGCCTGCGCACCCTGCGCGATCATATCCGTTGGGCTGTCAGCCGTTTTCACGGGGAAGACCTGTTCTACGGACATGGCACCGACAACGCCTGGGACGAGGCCCGACAACTGGTGCTGGGTGCTCTGCATCTGCCTTGGGAAATTTCCGACAACTATCTGGACTGCAATCTGGAAGACGACGAGTTGGTCAATGTGCAGCGTCTGATCCAGCGCCGCATCGCCGAGCGCGTCCCGACCGCTTACCTGCTGGGTGAAGCCTGGTTCTGCGGCATGTCGTTCATCGTCGACGAGCGTGTGCTGATCCCGCGTTCCCCTATCGGTGAGCTGATCGAACAGCGCTTCGAGCCTTGGCTGGCGACTGAGCCTGCGCGCATTCTCGATCTGTGCACCGGTTCCGGCTGTATCGGCATTGCCTGCGCCGAGGTGTTCCCGGATGCCGAAGTGGCCCTGGCGGATTTGTCTTTCGAGGCACTGGAAGTGGCGAATCAGAATATCGAGCGTCATGGCCTGGATGAGCGCGTCTACACCGTTCAGGGCGACGGTTTCGATGGTCTGCCGGGACAGCGTTTCGACCTGATCGTCTCCAACCCGCCGTATGTCGATGCCGAAGATTTCGCCGACATGCCCGACGAATATCAACACGAGCCCGAGCTGGCGCTGGCCTGCGGCGATGACGGTCTGAATCTGGTGCGTCGCATGCTGGCTCAGGCTGCCGATCATCTGACCGAGAAAGGCTTGCTGATCGTCGAAGTGGGCAACAGCCAGGTGCACGTCGAAGCGCTGTACCCGGAAGTGGATTTCGCCTGGCTCGAGTTTCAGCGCGGCGGGCATGGGGTGTTCATGCTGACAGCCGAGCAGTGCCGCGCGCATCAGGCGGTGTTTGCGGCGCGGGTGTGAGCTTCTACGCAAATCTGCATCGGGTGTGCGCCAAGTCTCGGTACGCGGCAGGACCTGGGGAGACGTCGGCGGTTACGACGGCAGCGAACGCGGCGTGTCAGGCGACACTTTCGTTCGCTGATTCACCGCACTGACGGCACGCCGTGCTGCTACGCAGGTCGCAGACTTGTTCAGCGATGCGTCGCTATCCAGATCAGCAACCCCGCCTGAAACACGGCAAAGGTCACCAGACAGGCGATGGTAAAGCGCAGGCTGCTGTCATCGCGGCGGTACTTGCTGACCTTGTCTTCGGCCTTCCTGATCGTGACTTCCTGTTCCTGAATCTTCTGATCGGCCTGCTGGAGCATCTGCGCAGCATCGAGAATCTCGACGATTTGCACCTTGTCGGCGTTCCAGGAGTTGTTCAGGTTGCCGACCTTGGCCTCGTTGACACTGCCCTTCAGGTGCTGAGGGTCGGCGTACGCTACCTCGAAGCCTTGAGTCTTGAGGAAGTGGTCGCGGCGCATGCGAGTGTCTTCGTTGAGCGCATCCTTGTTGGCCAGAGCGATGCCTTCGATGCGGTATTCGGACCAGCGTTTTTGCGCCCAATGAATGCCCTGGGCGAGCATGAAGCGGCCCAGGCCCCGGTTCCACGGCTCAATCTGCAAACCGGATTCAGGGCCGACGCGGACTGCACGATTGGCGTGGTCGACCCAGATATCCAGATTGTTCTGCTCTTTGCGGGTCTTTTGTCCCGGCAAGCGGTAGCTCATGCGCAGCAGGCTGAAATCCTTGCTGTGGCGTTCCGCGCGGCCGAACTCGACAAAGCGCAGTGGACGGCCGCCCGTCGCGCGATCCGTCGGCAGCGGCGCCAGACGCAGCATCGAGAGATGCTCGGCCTGCACGTCCGCCCACAATACCGGAGTGGCCACCTCACCTTCTTTGGCGTCAGCCGGGGCAAGCGCTTCGGCTTCCATCGTTGCTTCTGTCATCACGGCGATCCTGTTCTCGACATTGCTCGGCAATACACAATGCCAGCAACCCGCTATCGGCCGTTTTCGCTGAATCTGAAGGAGAAGCGTGTAGGAACGGTGATCACGCAGCAATCAACCGCCGCGCTTGTGTGGGAGTGAGCTTGCTCACTCCCACAGGTCACCGGTCAGTTCTGTGGAACAGGATGTATTTCAGGCCGCCGGCACTGAACCGATGAATTTCAGAATCTGATCGGACAGCTCGCTGGAAAGCGGCAACTGCGGATCCTTGTAGGACGCCAGCTGGCGCTTCATGTCCATCGGCACGATTCGCAGCACGTGGTTCATGCCATCGATGATCGCCAGTTGCGAATCCGGTTTGGCCTGATGCAACAATTCGGCGTCGCCCACCCCGACCTGCATGTCATTGCGCCCTTGCAGGATCAGCGTCGGAATTTTCAGCTTGCCGAAGGCTGCGGCCGGATTCTGCCTAAACAGCGAGATCAAGTACGGTTGCACGCTCGGGCGAAACACCACTTGCAGCGGCTCGGGTACGTTGTCATCGGTTTTCCCGGCCTTGATCTCCTCGATCAGCTCCTCGCTACGGGCCAGAAGCGGCGGCGGCAGGCGGTATTGCAATTGCTCGCGCACTACCTGATCTACTGGACGCCCGGTGCCCGCGACCGAAATCAACGCTGTGGCGCCTGCGCGCTCAGCGGCGAGGGAGGCCACCAGTGCGCCTTCGCTGTGGCCCATGAGAATCAGCTGGCCCAGCCGCGGGTCAGCCTTGAGCTTTTCGCTCCAGGCGACGGCGTCATCAACGTATTTCTCGATGCTCAGGTTGCGCTCGTCGGGGGTCGCAGGTCGGCTGGCCGCGACGCCGCGCTTGTCGTAACGCACGCTGGCGATGTTGTGCCGGGCCAGAATCAGCGCCAGGCGCTTCATGCTGTCGTTGCGCCCGCCATCGGGGTTATTGCCGTCGCGATCGGTTGGGCCGGAGCCTGCAATGATCAGCACCACCGGCACCGGCGTCTTGGATTTTGGCAACAACAGGGTGCCGAACAACTCGCCCGTCCCGGTATCCAGGGAGATGGGACGCTGCAGGACGACCGGCGTGCCCGCGTTAGCGAGGGAGGACAGCAGGGTGAGGGTCAAGGCGATTACTCGCAGCGGCAGCAAGCCGCAGATCAGGGACATACTACGTAGCATCGCAAGGCCATCATCAATAAAGTGTGAAATTGGACGCAGCCAATCGAATAAGGTTCGCGCGTGATATAGCCGTTGACCCTGCGTATACTGGCGCGCTCTGTTTTTGGTTTTTTGGTCGATTTCTCGGAGCCTCCCGCATGTCCGGCAATACCTTCGGCAAGCTGTTCTCTGTCACCACCGCCGGCGAAAGCCATGGTCCGGCGCTGGTCGCCATCGTCGATGGCTGCCCACCGGGTGTCGAGCTGTCGCTGGAAGACCTGCAGCGTGATCTGGACCGCCGCAAGCCCGGCACCAGCCGTCACACCACCCAGCGCCAGGAAGCCGATGAAGTCGAAATCCTGTCCGGCGTGTTCGAAGGCAAGACCACCGGCGCTTCCATCGGCCTGCTGATCCGCAATACCGATCAGAAGTCCAAGGACTATTCGCAGATCAAGGATCTGTTCCGTCCGGCCCACGCCGATTACACCTACCACCATAAATACGGCATCCGCGATTACCGTGGCGGCGGCCGCAGTTCTGCCCGCGAAACCGCCATGCGTGTGGCCGCGGGTGCCATCGCCAAGAAATATCTGCTGACCCAGGGCATCACCGTGCGCGGCTACATGAGCCAGCTGGGACCGATCCAAATCCCGTTCAAGACCTGGGAGTCGGTGGAGCAGAACGCTTTCTTCTGCCCCGATCCGGACAAAGTGCCTGAACTGGAAGCCTACATGGATCAACTGCGTCGCGACCAGGATTCAGTCGGCGCGAAGATCACGGTCGTGGCCGATGGCGTTATGCCGGGGCTGGGCGAGCCGATCTTCGACCGTCTTGACGCCGAGTTGGCCCATGCGCTGATGAGCATCAACGCGGTCAAGGGCATCGAGATCGGTGCCGGGTTCGCCAGTGTTGCCCAGCGCGGCACCGAGCACCGCGATGAGATGACCCCTGAAGGCTTCGTCTCGAACAACGCCGGTGGCGTCCTTGGCGGCATTTCCTCGGGTCAGCCCATCGTCGCGCATCTGGCCTTGAAAGCCACGTCGAGCATCACCACGCCGGGGCGCTCGATCGACATCGACGGCAATCCGGCCGAAGTGATCACCAAGGGCCGTCACGACCCGTGTGTCGGCATTCGCGCCACCCCGATCGCTGAGGCGATGATGGCGATCGTGCTGCTCGATCATCTACTGCGTCATCGCGGGCAAAACCTGGACGTGCGAGTCAACACCCCGGTTCTGGGTCAGCTGTAATGCCACCCTCCGGTAACGCTGCCACGGGCGTATGAACGTGGCGGCGCTTCCCTACTGGCGACTGTCCAGCTTCTATCTTTTCTATTTCGCCTTGCTCGGTTCGACGGCGCCGTTTCTGGCGCTGTACTTCGATCACTTGGGGTTTCCCAGTGCACGTATCGGAGAGCTGGTGGCCATCCCCATGCTGATGCGCTGCGTGGCGCCGAACCTCTGGGGCTGGTTGGGTGACTACAGCGGTCGGCGCCTGGCCATCGTGCGCTTTGGCGCGGTTTGCACCCTGGCGTGCTTCTCGTTGATTCTCGTCGACAAATCCTATGCCTGGCTGGCCATGGTCATGGCGCTGCACGCCTTTTTCTGGCACGCCGTGTTGCCACAGTTCGAGGTCATCACCCTTGCGCATTTGCAGGGCCAGACCGCGCGCTACAGTCAGATTCGTTTGTGGGGTTCGATTGGCTTCATCCTGACCGTGGTCGGATTGGGCCGCCTGTTCGAATGGTTCAGCCTTGACCTGTACCCCCAGGCGCTGCTGGTGATCATGGCCGGGATCGTCGCCAGTAGCTGGTGGGTGCCCAACGCGCAGCCAGCGGTGTCGACCCAGCGTCCGGCAGGCGAGGGCTTCCTGAAGCAATTGTTCAGCCCCGGCGTACTGGCTTTTTACGTCTGCGTGGCCTTGATGCAACTGAGCCACGGCCCTTATTACACCTTCCTCACCTTGCACCTGGAGCAACTGGGCTACAGCCGCGGCATCATCGGCATGCTTTGGGCGGTGGGAGTGGTGGCAGAAGTGCTGATGTTTCTGGCCATGAGCCGGATTCTGCAGCGCTTGAGCGTGCGTCACGTACTGATCACCAGCTTCGCGTTGGCCGCGCTGCGCTGGCTTTTGCTGGGTAGCTTCGCCGATCATCTACCAATATTGATCTTCGCCCAGCTGTTGCATGCGGCCACTTTCGGCAGTTTCCACGCGGCCGCCATCCATTTTCTGCAACGCAGTTTCGGCCCCCGCCAGCAGGGCCAGGGACAGGCACTGTATGCGGCGTTGTCCGGCACCGGCGGGGCGATGGGCGCCTTGTATTCGGGGTACAGCTGGAACGCGCTGGGGGCAGGATGGACGTTTGCCATCGCCAGCCTGGCTGCGCTGCTTGCCGCGATACTGGCCGCCATGCGCATGAAAGAGGAGCGCACATGATCCGCGCTCTACATAGTGGAAAGTTGTTTTTGTCGATTGCCTGAATGAACCCGCGTCTGGCCGATCATCGTGTCGGTGAGCGATTGAACCGAGGAACCCCGCAATGAGCATTCTCAGCGTCTATCACGTGTCGTCTCCAGAATGGCCGAACAAGGTCCTGACCCATTTCGAAGACATTGCCTCGACACTCGCCGAGCAGGGCGTCGGCTTTGAACGTCTGCCTGCAGCCAACCCGATATCAGCCGGCGCCGAAGACGACGAAGTGATTAGCGCCTACCGCGATCAAGTCGATCAACTGATGGCCGAGCGCGGCCACGTGGCCACCGATGTCATCAGCGTCGGCAGTCATCACCCGCAGAAGGATGAACTGCGGGATCGGTTCCTCGACGAGCATCAACACGGCGCTGATGAGATTCGTTTCTTCATCGCGGGTCGTGGCCTGTATTCGTTGCACATCGGCGATTTCGTGTACGCCGTGCTGTGCGAGAAGGGCGATCTGATTTGCGTGCCTGTCGGGACTCGGCAATGGTTCGATATCGGCGAGCACCCTCGCGTGGTCGCGATTCGCCTGTTCAGCAAAGCCAATGGCCAGGCGAAAGCGACCGGTGAGCCAATCGCCAGCCAGTTTCCGCGCCTGGACGACTGACAGGCCACTGACCGAGGTTTTTTGAACCGTCTGCGGCATCGTCGCGCTCATCGTTTTTGCCCACGGCCGCCGTCATCGACATCGGCGGTTTGTGTTTCTAAATCATCAAAAATGTAAGCAGATTTTGGTTGTCGTGTGGGAAGTGGCCTGTTTATCGGTCAGGCATGCCTGTTTGTTTTCGCCCTTATGTTTAACCCCTCTGGACTGTGTAACCCTTAGCCCGTCGGAGCCTGACGGCCTTTGGACGCGCCTTGCCCGTGGATTTTCGTGCAGGACTTTGCGCGTCTAGCGGCTGTAATCAATTTAAAACTCTAAAGAGCACCCAGGGACGACACAGGACGTTTTTTGAACGGAGGGGAAGATGAAAAACGTACAAACAGGGACGCTAAGTCCGTTGATAGAGCAAATGGTCAGCAGCATCACCGAGCAGGACGGCAATGCGGCAATCGCCAACGCGCTCGACTGGCTCAGAGCGGAATGTCGCTGTGCGCGGGCGATGCTTTACCAATACCGCGAAGGCATGCTGCTCAGCTGCATCACATCCAATGTCGACAGCTATTGGAAGGATCTCTACGGACAGGGGCGGCTGATGATCGAAGACCCGGTCATTCGCTGTTTCCGCCACAACCTGGGGTTTCTCGATTGGGAAGAGGCATTTCACACTTATCCACCTTCATCAGCCTACATAGCGGCCGTCGAAGACTGCGAATTGCTGCCTGCGCTCTCTTATGGCTATACCAGTGAGACTCGGGTCAACCGTGGCGTGGTCACCGTCTGTTCGCTCAATGGCATGGAACGGCCGCTCAGCCATAACGACCGTTATCTGCTGACCAGCCTGGTGCCGATGCTGCATGTGGCCGGCAAGGGGCGGCAATTCCAGACCCGCGCCCTGACCGGCAAGGAACTGGAGATACTCAAGTGGGCCAGAGAAGGCAAGACCGCCTGGGAGATCGCCCTGATCAAGGAGGTCTCGGAAGCCACGGTCAAGCATCATTTCAAGAGCATCTACGCCAAGCTAGGCGTGACCAACCGCGCCCAGGCAGTAGGCGAGGCACTCTGTCGAGGCATCATTCGATGAAACTCGCACACCGGGTTCGGGGAAGGCTACCGTCGTCTCCCGACTAACTGCGCGCAAAAAAAACCGCGATGGCGCTGGGACGCTGTCGCGGTATCTATAAGGGGAGGCTTCAGGTGTTGCGGGTGTACCCCGATTACCGAGTGTGGTAGGTCGGCAAGTCGAAACGGTGTTGGCTTTGCAGCATCGAGATCGCAGGCAGCTCACTGGCCTGAGCGGCCAGGTCACGGCGAATCGCGCTGATGACCCACTCCAACTGTACTGGCGTATGAAGTTGAGCATACGAGACCGAGCGGCGGATCTGTTTACCTTCGCCATTGCGCAGCGACAACAGCACACCGCCGTCTGGACGAGGCTGGGTGTTGACTTCGAAATCGGAAAATACGGAAGCGAATTTCTCTTGGATGAAAGTCATGTCTAGCGGCTCCATTGCTCAGTGATTACAAGCTTGGAAGGACTAGTGCAGTGACTGTGCCAGTGTTTGAGGTTAAATAAAAACCTTAAAAATCAAGAGGTTGAGTTTTTTCCGAATTTTCTGTTTCGTGCATTTTGCAAGAATGGTCAGTGGACGTCCTGCATTTTGCCGGAAGGGAGGGACGGGGAAGGGGGTAAACGAGGCGGTGTTGAAATTTGAGACAGCGATATCCTGGATTTATTTCACCTCGGCTTCACCATTTTCAACGATGGCGATAAACGGCTGTTGCTATCAAGCCCATCGGAAAGCTTTTCTGGCAGCTCATCGTCTATCCCTGCCATTGTTCGCGGCATGTATTCGGGAACTTGAGATCGTGCACGTGTCTCTGAGAAATTCCCGCAGGAAAATGATCGATCACGCGTGGCCATGTGCGGCGCTACAGGAGAAAGCTAATGTCTGACACCCCTAAAACCCCGGATACCGCCACTCGCATGTCGGACGATGAAGCGCTGGAATTTGCCGAGCAGGTGTTCGATCGTGCCCGGGCTGGCGACGCGACCATGCTCGGGCGTCTGCTGGAAAACGGCCTGACGCCCAACCTGCGTAACCACAAGGGCGACACGTTGCTGATGCTTGCCAGTTACCACGGCCATGCGGAGGCGGTGAAGGTGTTGCTCAAGTACAAGGCCGACCCTGAGATTCGTAACGACAACGGACAGAGTCCGATCGCTGGGGCGGCTTTCAAAGGGGATCTGGAAGTGGTGCGGATTTTGGTCGAAGGCGGGGCGCAAGTCGAAGGTGCGTCGGCTGATGGGCGGACCGCGCTGATGATGGCGGCGATGTTTAACCGCACTGCGATCATCGACTATCTAATCTCCAAGGGCGCCAACCCGCGGGTCCAGGATGCCAAGGGTGTGACGCCGCTGATGGCGGCCCAGACCATGGGCGCCACCGATGCCGCCGAACAGTTGACCCGCCTCGGGGTTTGATCCGCTTTCGCAGGCTGGCGTAACTGATCGCGTCGCAGTGTGAATCAATAGCGCTGCGGTCCGAACCGATAGCGCCGCGGCCTGAACCGATAGAGATGCGAAGGATTTGCGGCTATCCTTCGCGCCTGTTTTTTCGTCCCGGATCACCACGCCATGAAAGCCTCACTCATCGAATTCATCAGCAAGATCAGCTCCGGCTGCATGAGCAACGAGGAAATCGAAAGGATTGCCGACGAAGCCGCCCAGGCCTACGCCGACCCGAACGCTTTTCTGGCTGCCAACCCAGACATCAACTACGACGACAGCTTCCCGATTCCGCTGGGCGAGTGGGTAGTGATCGGCAGCCTGCCGGAAACGGTGATGTTTCAGGCCGATACCTATATGGACCTGTTCAGTGAGATCACGGCGTCCTTCGGCCCCACCGTAACGTTCAACATCAAGCCCAAACAACTGGCCAAAACCGAGCCGTTGACCGCGTTGAACCGGATTCAGATCCAGCTCGGCAGCATGAACAAGGAAATGGGCGGCTACGTGTTGATGAACCTGAGCGAGCCGCTGGACGACGAGTTGCAAGCAGTGCTGGTGTACGGCAATGACCAGAAACGGGTCATGGAGCTGGGCGTCGAGTTGGGCATCCTCGTCGAGCCTGCGCTGGAAGCGTTGAAAGCGCAGTCTTAGCGCAACGGCCTGCCGGCAGTAGCGATTTCAAGCCGCCACCGCTGGCAGGCCTTGCTGCTACAGCAGATCCAGCAAATATCCCACCCGACCGACGGAACCCTCGCCGAGCCGCGCCACTCCTAACTGGGCAAGCCTTCACTAAGGAGCGACACCATGGGTTCCACCTTTAATGGTCTGGTTGGACTGATCATTCTGGCCCTCGATATCTGGGCCATCATCAACGTCTTGAAGAGCGGTGCCGAAACCGGGATGAAAATCCTCTGGGTGCTGCTGATCGTGCTGCTGCCGGTTCTCGGTCTGATCATCTGGGCTATTGCAGGTCCGCGAGGCAATGTCCGAATCTAGACTGTCTACCAGGCTTTACGAACATCAACGCCTGATGGCCTGCGAGCTATCAGGCGTTTTTCATGGCGGTTTGAGCAGAAGCGCGATTAGCAACTGAGCCACGTTGACTTGGCAACGCTCCCGTTTTTATGCGAATGTCACGTATAAATAACATTATGAGTTCTATGTTATGTATACGCGACTTTTCGTTGTATGCTTCCCGTGTTACGTATACATTCCATCATTTCCACAATGTTATCCAGACGTAACCTATGGACGCGCTCCTGCTCATCGAAAGACTCGGCAAACAAATTGCGGACATGCGCAAGACTCGCGGTCTGACCCTGGTCCAGCTCGCCGCCCAGTCGGGCCTCACTCGGCAAAAGCTCGCTGAAATCGAGAAGGGCAGCCCGACAGTCTCAATGAATTTCTATGCCCGAGCGCTCGCCGCGCTGGACGCCGAGATCAAGGTAGTGCCCGCCAGGCGTCCTTCCTTCGAAGAATTGCGGGAGGTCTTCAGATGAAGCCCCTGGACCGCGTACGTATCCGGACGCCCCAAGGGGAAAGCGGCGAGTTGTCTACCGTCGAAACCGGCGACTATCTTTTTCGCTACGGCCTGGACGCTGCTCCGCAATCGCAGATCAGCTTGACCATGCCGTTGCGCGACGCGGCATTCAGCTCAAGAAGCCTGCACCCGGTGTTCCAGATGAATCTGCCGGAAGGCTATGTCCTCGAACAACTGCGCAACCGGCTCGCTAAAACCACACCCCTCAATCCGATGCTGCTGATGGCCTTGACCGGAAGCGGCTCGCCTGTGGGGCGTGTGGCGGTACAGTCTGCTTCGATTGATGAGTTGCTGGGGACCCGAAGCGATGTCCAGGGTCGCAGCCTGGCGCAGATTCTGAGTTGGGACGGCGCCCACGACCTGTTTGCCGAATTGGTTGACAGCTACATCCTGCGCACGGGTATTTCCGGCGTGCAGCCCAAGGTCATCGTGCCCGAAGCAGCATTTGCGGCCGACCCCAGGGCCACGCTGTTGATGCCAGAACTCATCGTGAAGTCCGGGCGGGCTGATTTTCCGGCGCTGGCGATCAATGAATATGTCTGCATGGACGCGGCACGCAGAGCGGGCATGCCGGTACCCGATTTCTATCTTTCGGACAACCGTGAGCTGTTCGTCATGCGCCGCTTCGACCGCGAGCCCGATCAACGCCCGATCGGCTTCGAGGACATGGCAGTATTGATGGGCTTGGGCACCGAGCAGAAGTACGACTCCAGTTACGAAAAGATCGCGCGCGCGATTCGACTGTTTTGTGGGCCAGAGAAGATTGCGACGTCGCTTGAGCAATTCTTCGACATCGTGGCCCTGAGCTGCATGGTCGGCAATGGAGATGCCCATTTGAAAAACTTCGGGTTGCTTTACCGCGACCCGCTCGGGCGCGACGCGCACCTGGCCCCGGCCTACGACATCGTCAACACCACCGCTTACATAGAAGAGGATTCGCTTGCCCTGAGGCTTGCCGGGTCGAAAAGCCTGTTCGGCTCGCGGCTGGGCATCCTGGAACTGGCAAGCGCGTGCAACATTCGCAAGCCCGGGCCGCGCCTGGAGCGGCTGATTGCTGCGGTGTACCAGTCGCTGAAAGCGAACGCGCATCTGTCTGAACATGCTCCGCAGGTATTCCTGGCAATCGAATATGCCGTGGGCTTGTACGCCCAGACTTTCGCGGCCAATGAGGGCCCGACGGCTTTGTAAGAAAATATGAGATACCTGGCAAAACAACGGAATTTTCACTGCTCCTTCGGGAAAATTCGCGTCGTTTCAGTCTCGCCGACCGGGCCGACCCCCTGTCATGCACCTCGCGGCTCATGAAGAATGAGCCGCGTTGGTGGTAAACACCGGGCGATCACGTAATATTTGCCCCCCGCGTCCCGCACCATCGTTTCGATGTCACCGGGCGCACAGGCTTTTCGACCTTAAACCTGAATCCAACGGATCCTACAACACATGGCCAAACCGGACGCCCCGGCGCGCGCGCCGCAACCTACCGTCAAATCACACCTGGCTTATACGCTGCTGAGCGGGCTGGCGCTGATGGTTCTGTACACCCTGCTGCGCGTTGCGCTGCTGGTCTACAACCGTGAAGGGATCGGCGCAACGCCGGCCTCGACGTTCATCGAGGCATTTGGCAACGGCCTGCGTTTCGATTTGCGGCTGGTGGTCTACATCCTGATTCCACTGCTGCTGGCACTCTTCAGTGCTCGTCTGATGGCAGCCCGCGGCCTGTTCCGGTTCTGGCTGACGCTGGTCGCCAGCCTGACCACGTTCTTCGGCCTGATGGAGATGGATTTCTACCGCGAATTCCACCAGCGCCTGAACGGCCTGGTCTTCCAGTACGTCAAGGAAGACCCGAAAACCGTATTGAGCATGATCTGGTACGGCTACCCAGTGGTGCGCTACCTGCTGGCCTGGGCTTTGCTGACCTGGCTGTTGAGTCTGGTATTCAAGGGCATCGATCGTCTGACCCGGCCTCGTGGCGGCTTCAGTATTGGCAGCTCCAGCAATCGCGCCATCGCGCCGTGGTACACCCGCATCGGGGTGTTCGTCCTGTGTCTGGCGGTCGCGGTGATCGCCGCGCGCGGCACCTTGCGTCAAGGCCCGCCACTGCGCTGGGGCGATGCCTACACCACCGAGTCGAATTTCGCCAACACCTTGGGCCTCAATGGCACGCTGACCTTGATCGCTGCCGCCAAGAGCCGCATGTCCGAAGACCGCGACAACATCTGGAAGGCCACGCTGCCGCAGCCTGAAGCTCAGCAGACCGTGCGCGACATGCTGCTGACTGCCAATGAAAAACTGGTGGATCCGGGCACTGCTGCCGTGCGTCGTGAGTTCACGCCGCCCGAGAGCAATACCCTGCCGATCAAGAACGTCGTAGTGATCCTGATGGAAAGCTTCGCCGGTCATTCGGTCGGTGCGCTGGGCGATGAGTCGAACATCACGCCGTACTTCGACAAGCTGTCGGAAGAAGGGCTGCTGTTCGACCACTTCTTCTCCAACGGCACCCACACTCACCAGGGCATGTTCGCCACCATGGCCTGCTTCCCGAACCTGCCGGGTTTCGAATACCTGATGCAGACCCCGGAAGGCAGTCATAAGCTGTCCGGTTTGCCGCAGTTGCTGAGCGCGCGCAAATACGACGACGTGTACGTCTACAACGGCGACTTCGCCTGGGACAACCAGTCCGGGTTCTTCAGTAACCAGGGCATGACCAACTTCATCGGCCGCAACGATTTCGTCAATCCGGTGTTCTCTGATCCGACCTGGGGGGTGTCCGACCAGGACATGTTCGACCGTGGCGCCGAGGAACTCAAAGCCCGCGAAGCCAAGGGCAAGCCGTTCTATGCCTTGCTGCAGACCCTGTCCAACCACACGCCATACGCGCTGCCAGCCAACCTGCCGGTTGAACGCGTGACTGGCCATGGCAGCTTGGACGAGCACCTGACGGCAATGCGTTATTCCGACTGGGCACTGGGTCAGTTCTTCGAGAAGGCCAGGAAGGAGCCTTACTACAAGGACACGCTCTTCGTTGTCGTTGGTGACCATGGCTTCGGTAATAACGAGCAGATCACCGAGATGGACCTGGGGCGCTTCAACGTGCCGATGCTGATGATCGCGCCGGGCTTGCAGGACAAGTTCGGCAAGCGCAGCAGTATCGTCGGCACGCAGATCGATATCGTGCCGACCATCATGGGCCGTCTGGGGGGCGACACCGTGCACCAGTGCTGGGGCCGCGATCTGCTCAACCTGCCAGCGGGCGACCTGGGCTTCGGCGTGATCAAGCCTTCGGGCAGCGAACAGACGGTTGCGCTGGTCACCGGCAACCGCATCCTGATCGAACCCAAGGAAATGGAGCCGAAGGTCTACAGTTACGAGTTGGGCACCAAGCCCCACGCCGAAGTGATGCCCAACGCGCCGGACATCGCCGAGCTGCGCAAGAAGCTCGACAGCTTTCTGCAGACCGCGACCAAGAGCCTGCTGGACAACACCGCCGGGGTGAAAGACGCCAAGCCGTAAGCTGTCTGCTGGAGAAAAAAGAGGCCCTCTTGGCCGCCCCCGTGGCGGCCACATGGCCTCTTTTTTTTGCATTGAAACAACCTCTGTGCCACGTCACAAACGTTGAACGAATGATAAAAAAGCGCAGTCCGATTTCAGTAGGCCGGCGTGCGGCCTGACTGAGGAGACATTGATGAAAGTCTGGACTATTTCGTTTCAGGATAAAGATGGCGTGCAGCAGACCCACAATCTTGAATCCGACCAGCGTCCCAGTGACGAGGAGGCTGCCCAGCGCCTGCGTCATGCCCTGTTTCCGGTAACCGAAGACCTTGATCTCAACGACCTGGATGGGCGCACAGCAGACCCCACCGTCAAAACACTCAAGGAGCAAAACGCGGTACAGATCATTTCCATTGTGGAAGCTCCCTGAAACCACTTGCGGTCGTCGCTATTTGCCAATTGGCAACACGCCATTAATGGGCGTAATCTCCAGGCGAAGGCGGTGAAGCATCTACCCGAGCAAGTTCGTGTAGATGCCTGATTTGTAATAGCAGCACCGACCTTGTCAGCGACATGCTTGAGTCCCGGGCGGCAGATGATCTGTCGCTTGACGCCCCTCTGGAGCAGAGGCCGTTTCGGGATCGTTGAAACTCTATCTATCGTTGCATAGGAGGACGTTTCATGAGCACGACCTATCAAGAAGACATCAGCACCCACGTGCTGCGCCGCATGAAAGAAGGCGGTTTCGACTTCGCAAGTATCCATCCCATCGAGTTCTATGCAGTCTTCCCGGACGAGGAGCGGGCGCGTCAGGCAGCGGAAAAATTTCGTGGTGAATCTCTTAACACTCAAGTCAACGCCCGTGAGGACGGAGCGTGGCATCTGCAACTGAGCAAACTGATGTACGCCACTTACGACGGCATCGGCGACTTCGAACAGGATTTCCAGACTGCGATTCTAGGGTTTGATGGTGAAGTCGAGGGTTGGGGGGTGAAGCAGGAGATCAAACGGCTTCATTGATGAGCGCACCTGATATGACGCCCGGCCTCGCTGTCGGGCGGTTCCGGAAACCTCTAGCACGGCTTGCCTGCGGCGACGATTTCAATCTTGCCACCGCCGGCAAGCCGTGTTGCTAAAGAAGGTCATTTAATAAATAACAGGTCGCCGAGCAGCCAAAAAAAGGGCAAAAAAAGGCCGCTCCATGTGAGCGGCCTAAAGGGAATTTCATGAAGGAGTCCTGCGATGCATGAAGTTTGCTCAAGCAGCCTGTAGCCAGCTTGTCTGCGTCGATGGGGCGATTATCTGGAAACAAAGTCCGGTCGGGAAATCAACTCTGGCTATGCTGGTAATAGATTTTCAGTGGCAGGACGCTTCTCTTTGAAGCGTAAGAGAATGGGTGGGGGCGCATCTTGCACAGGTATGGTGCGAGGATGACTGTCGATTTCTTTAACCATTTGATTTAACAGCGTTTATACCGCTGGCACGGGCCTTGCGAAGGCCCTTGTGTCCATGGTGACAAGGAGTACGGCATGATCCGCACCTTTTATGATGAGATGTACGATGTGGACGGGGCTGTCCGTCCGCATTATCGGGAATTCGCCCGCTGGCTGGGCGAAGCGCCACCTGAGTTACTGGCTCAGCGCCGGCGTGAGGCCGATCTTTTGTTTCATCGCGCCGGGATTACATTTACGTTGTACGGTGACGAGCAGGGAACCGAGCGTCTGATCCCCTTCGATACGATTCCACGCAGTATCCCTGCCAGTGAATGGCGCGTGGTTGAGCGCGGCTGCATCCAGCGCGTCAAGGCGCTGAACATGTTCCTTGCCGACCTTTATCACGGTCAACGCGTCATCAAGGCCGGGATCATCCCCGCCGAGCAGGTGCTGGCCAACGAGCAATACCAGTTGGCGATGCAGGGTCTGAACCTTCACCGCGATCTGTATTCACACATCTCCGGCGTCGACCTGGTGCGCGATGGCGACGGGACTTATTACGTTCTCGAAGACAACCTGCGCACCCCGAGCGGCGTGAGCTACATGCTCGAAGACCGCAAGATGATGATGCGTCTGTTCCCCGAGCTGTTCGCCGCGCAACGCATCGCCCCCGTTGATCACTATCCGAATCTGTTGCTCGACACCCTGAAAAGCTCCAGCCCGCTGGATAATCCCAGCGTGGTGGTACTGACGCCCGGCCGCTTCAACAGTGCGTTCTTCGAGCACGCGTTCCTGGCTCGGGAAATGGGCGTCGAACTGGTTGAAGGCGCGGATCTGTTCGTGCGCGACGATCGTGTGTTCATGCGCACCACGGATGGCCCGAAAGCGGTGGATGTGATTTACCGTCGTCTCGATGATGCCTTCCTCGATCCGCTGGCGTTCAACCCGGACTCGATGCTCGGCGTGCCGGGTCTGTTGTCGGCCTATCGCTCGGGCAATGTAGTCCTGGCCAATGCCATTGGCACCGGCGTCGCGGACGACAAGTCGGTGTATCCCTTCGTGACCGATATGATCCGCTTCTACCTCGACGAGGAGCCGATCCTGAAGAATGTGCCGACCTGGCAGTGCCGCAAGCCAGAAGAGCTGTCTCACGTTCTGGCCAACCTCGGCGATCTGGTGGTCAAGGAGACGCAGGGGTCCGGCGGCTACGGGATGCTGGTCGGTCCGGCGGCCACCGCGGCTGAAATCGAGGCCTTCCGCGCCCGACTCAAGGCCAAGCCACACGCGTACATCGCTCAACCCACCTTGTCCCTGTCGACCTGCCCGACTTTCGTCGAGAACGGCATCGCCCCGCGACACATCGACCTGCGCCCGTTCGTTCTGTCTGGCCGTGAAACCCGCGTCGTTCCTGGCGGACTTACCCGCGTCGCATTGCGCGAGGGGTCGCTGGTGGTCAACTCGTCGCAGGGTGGCGGAACCAAGGACACCTGGGTGGTCGAGGATTAAGGATGCCTGCCAATGCTAAGTAGAACTGCCTCGGATTTATATTGGATGTCGCGGTACCTGGAGCGGGCGGAAAACCTCGCGCGGATGCTGGACGTCAGTTACTCGCTGTCGTTGATGCCCCAGGACGGACGCGGAGATGGCCTCAATGAAATCGCCATGCCTCTGCTGATTACCGGAACCCTGGACGATTATCTGGAGCGCCACGGCGAGCTGCACGCCGAGCGTTTGCTGCATTTCTTCGCTCTGGACGCCGCCAACCCTGCTAGCATTTTCAGCTGTATCGGCGCCGCACGGGCCAGTGCTCATGCGGTACGTGGGCGGATTACTGCGGACATGTGGGAAAACATCAACGCCACGTATCTGGAGATTCGCGGGATCGCCGAACAAGGCCTGAGCCGTTATGGCATGAGCCGGTTCTGTGAGTGGGTCAAGGAGCGTTCGCATCTGTTCCGTGGCGCCACCTACGGCACCATCATGCGCAACGATGCCTTCCGTTTCATTCGCCTGGGGACCTTCATCGAGCGCGCCGACAATACCCTGCGCATGCTCGATGCGCGTTATGAGATGCTCGAGCTGCGCGGCCCTTCAGCCAACGCGGCGGCGGACAGTTCCGCAGCCGGTTATTACCAGTGGAGCGCCTTGCTGCGCGCGCTGTCGTCGTTCGAGGCCTACACCGAGGTCTATCGCGATGCGCCGGGTGCGCGCCAGGTCGCTGAACTGCTGTTGCTACGCGCCGATATTCCGCGTTCGTTGCGCGCCTGCCTTGAGGAGCTGGACATGATTCTGGCCAGTCTTCCCGGCGCCAATGGTCGTCCCGCGCAACGTCTGGCCGCCGAGCTCGATGCGCGCCTGCGTTACACCGGTATCGACGAAATCCTCGGCGAGGGCCTGCATGAATGGTTGAACGAATTCATTCCGCTGCTGGCCCAACTCGGTAACGTTATTCACACCTCTTATCTGGAGGCTGCATGAGACTTTCAATTAGCCACGAGACCACTTATCACTACGACGATCAGGTCCGCGCCAGCATCCAGTATTTGCGCCTGACCCCACATGACAGCGAGCGCCAGCAGGTGCTCAGCTGGCAACTTTCCCTGCCGCGCCCGGTGCGCGCGCAGGTCGATCCGTTCGGCAACATTCTCCATGTGCTGACCATGGACGAGCCCCACGAGGCCATCGTCATCGGCGCGCGGGGCCAGGTGGAGATCGATGAGAAGCGCGAGGCCGAGCATGAAAGCCAGTCTTCGCTGCCGTTCCTGCGTTTCACCCGTCTGACCGAAGCCGACGAAGCGATTCGTGCATTTGCCGCAAGGCAGACCAAGAAGCGCACCGATCGCAACGCGTTGATCGATCTGATGCAGGCGTTGAATCAGCACATCGTATATACGCCGGGTTCGACCGCGGTCGACACCAGCGCGGCGCAGGCGTTTGCCAATGGGGCAGGGGTCTGTCAGGACCACACCCACGCGTTCCTGGCTTGCGCTCGCAGCCTTGGCGTGCCGGCGCGTTATGTCTCGGGTTACCTTTACAGCGACAGCAGCGAACACCTGGCCAGCCATGCCTGGGCCGAAGCGTGGATCGACGACGCGTGGTACAGCTTCGACGTGACCAATCAACTAGCGATTCCCGAGCGCCATTTGAAATTGGCAGTAGGGCTGGATTATCTGGATGCCTGCCCGGTACGCGGTATGCGCCGTGGCGGCGGTTGTGAGCAGATGCACGCCAAGGTGGTGGTCTCGGATTCGGCGCCAGTCGCCACGCCGGTCGTGCAGATGCAGGTGCAGCGACAGTCCTGACTTTTGACACGCTGTAGGAGCCAGGCCGGCTCCTACAGTGCCTTCGCATGCCAGCCATCACTGCGCCGGATCGCAGGTGCCATCGTTGATGATGCCGTTGTAGCCCGCTTTCAGCAGGCTGGCCTATCAGCCCGCGGATCGCTTTCGCTGAAGACCACCCTCCACCCGAATGCGATTTGCCATGACCCGCTTGAGTTGTGGTACCCGCTGACACATGCGCTCACTTCCCATCCTTCGATAGAAACCAGGTCGGCGCAAATACGCTCGCTCGCAAGCGTGAATTCACTGGGTCAGCCGAACAGGCGGGTCAGGTTCGGCAGGATCAGCAACAGTGTGGTGGCGAAAACAATCAGCCCGGCTTGACGTACTTTCGAATGTTTGAACATGGCGTAATGGCCTTTTCTTGTTTTTCCTGAGCAACAAAAGCTACCTGCTTCACTGAACAGGGAAGCGACAGCTGGCAGAGGTGAAATCCAAAAGAGCAGGTGTTCCGACAATCGATCGGAGACGACGGGCGCTGTAGGCATCTTTTTTATTGCGCTCCTGCTACAGACTTAACCTTAGAGCCCACGTGCGGCGCCGCTTAGATCGGTTTGCTATGAATAATTCGATTTGGTTAGGAGAAAAGGAGATAAGGCGTTTGGCTAGCATTGGACACTCCCTTGCTAGACACTTGCGGGCAAACAGGGGGACGTCCGATAGCTCGCTACCGTTCGTCCGAGTCCGAAAGCTCTCGCAACAAGCTAGTCTTGCTCACAGTCAGTGAACAGAGTGCTTGGACCCATGACACCATCTGTGTGACCGTATGCTGTCAGCAGAATAGAAACATCCAGCAGGGCAGCGAGGGATACGATGACCGAGGCGTTTATTTTCGATGCACTGCGCACCCCGCGGGGCAGAGGCAAGGCTGATGGCGCGCTGTACAGCGTCAAACCGGTAAAGCTGGTTGCGGGATTACTGAGTGAACTTCAACTGCGCAACCATCTGGACACCGCCCAGGTCGACGACATCGTCCTGGGTTGCGTGACCCCCGTCGGCGATCAGGGCGCCGACATCGCCAAGACCGCGGCCCTGGTCGCTGATTGGGCGATCAGCGTGGCGGGTGTGCAAATCAACCGTTTCTGCGCTTCGGGCCTGGAAGCGGTCAACCTCGGCGCGATGAAAATTCGTTCCGGGTTCGAGGATCTGGTGGTGGTCGGCGGTGTGGAGTCCATGTCGCGGGTCCCCATGGGCAGCGACGGCGGCGCCTGGGTAGTGGACCCGTTGACCAATTTGCACACGCACTTCACCCCGCAAGGCATTGGCGCCGACCTGATCGCGACAATCGAAGGCTTCAGTCGCGCTGACGTCGACGCCTTTGCACTGGAATCTCAAATAAAAGCCGCCCGCGCGCGACAGAGCGGCGCATTCAAGCGTTCGCTGATTCCGGTACGCGATCAGAACAGCCTGTTGTTGCTGGACCACGATGAATTCATTCGCGGCGATTCGACGCTCGAGGGCCTGAGCAAGCTCAAACCCAGTTTCCAGAGCATCGGTCAGATGGGTTACGACGCAACGGCGCTGCGGGTCTACAGCCAGGTCGAGCGTATCGAGCACGTGCACACCCCCGGCAACAGTTCAGGGATTGTCGACGGCGCGGCGCTGATGTTGCTGGGTACGGCCCAGAAAGGTCAGGAACTCGGGCTGCGACCCCGTGCGCGAATCGTCGCTAGCGCCGTGACCAGCACCGATCCGACCATCATGCTCACCGGACCTGCTCCGGCGACTCGCAAGGCCCTGGCCCGCGCCGGATTGAAGATTGAAGATATCGATCTGTTCGAGGTCAACGAAGCCTTCGCTTCGGTGGTACTCAAGTTCATCAAGGACATGGGCGTCGACCCGCAAAAGGTCAATGTCAATGGCGGCTCTATCGCGCTGGGCCACCCCTTGGGCGCCACGGGCTGCATGATTCTCGGCACCCTGCTCGACGAACTGGAAGCACGGCAGCTGCGCTACGGCCTGGCGACTTTGTGTGTAGGCGCAGGCATGGGGATAGCGACGATTATCGAGCGGGTTTGAAGGACTGTGCCGATTGCGAGGTTTGCTCAGGCTAATCTCGAGCCTGTAGGAGTGAGCTTGCTCACTAAAAGGGCGTTACAGCCGCAGCGACTCTAGCGGCTGAAAGTGACTCTACATATAACAACAGTTTCAGGAAGAACGACCGCATGACTGACGCCATCCACTACGAAATCGGCCCCGATCAGATCGTCACGCTGACGCTGGACATGCCCGGCCAGCAGGCCAACACGATGAATGCGCTGTACCGCCAGGCAATGGGTGCGACCCTCGACCGGTTACAGGCGGACAAGGACCGCGTTGTGGGCGTGATCATTCGTTCGGCGAAGAAGACGTTCTTTGCCGGAGGCGATCTGAATGAGCTGGTCAAGGTCGACAAGTCTCGAGCTCAGTGGTTTTACCAGATGACCCTGGACCTCAAGGCGCAGCTTCGCGCCCTCGAGACCTTTGGCAAACCGGTGGTCGCCGCCATCAATGGCGCGGCGCTGGGCGGCGGCTGGGAGTTGTGCCTGGCCTGTCATCAGCGCATCGCCCTCGACGAAAAACACGTGCGCCTCGGCTTGCCGGAAGTCACCCTGGGTTTGCTGCCCGGTGGCGGCGGCACGGTGCGGCTGGTGCGCATGCTGGGGCTGGAAAAGGCCCTGCCATTGCTCATGGAAGGGCGGATCCTGAACGCGCAACAGGCCTTCAAGGCAGGCTTGGTCGATCAACTGGCCCGCGACCCTGAGGATCTGCTGAGCAAGGCTCGTGAATGGATTCTGGCCAATCCGGCGCCGAGCAAGGTGTGGGATCAACCGGGTTTCCAGATTCCGGGTGGCTCGCCGTCCAACCCAAGCGTCGCGCAGATGCTGGCGATCGCGCCTTCGATGCTGCGCAGCAAAACCCAGGGCTGTTACCCCGCGCCCGAGAAAATCCTGGCGGCAGCGGTCGAAGGTGCGCAGGTGGATTTTCACGCCGCCGAAGTCATCGAAGCGCGTTATTTCACCGAACTCACCACCGGCCAGATCGCCAAGAACATGATTGGCACCTGGTTTCAGCTCAACGAACTCAAGGCTGGCGAGTCGCGACCCAAGGCGCCGCCGGTGTATCGCATGCGCAAGGTGGGCATTCTTGGCGCGGGGATGATGGGTGGCGGGATCGCGTACGTCACGGCGCTGGCCGGTGTCGATGTGGTGCTCAAGGACATCAATCTCGCCACTGCGCAGAAGGGCAAGGATTATTCCGTCAGGCTGCTGGACAAACAGGTCGCCAACGGCCGGATCAAGCCCGAACAGCGGGACGCCGTGCTGGGACGGATCAAGACCACGGGCCGTGACAGTGATCTGGAGGGTTGCGATCTGATCATCGAAGCGGTGTTCGAGGATCGCGAGCTCAAGGCACAGGTCACATCTGCCGCCGAGCAGGTGGTGGTGCCGTATGCGGTGATTGCGTCCAATACCTCGACTCTGCCCATCACCGGGTTGGCCACGGCGGTCAGTCGGCAGGAGCGGTTCGTCGGCATGCATTTCTTCAGCCCGGTCGACAAGATGCGCCTGGTGGAAATCATCAAGGGTGCGCGCACCAACGATATGACCCTGGCCCGCGCGTTCGACTTCGTGCAGCAGATCAACAAGACGCCGATCGTGGTCAACGACGCCCGAGGGTTCTTCACCTCACGGGTATTCGCCACATTCACCAACGAGGGCGCCATGCTTGGCGAGGGCGTTTGCGCGGTGATGATCGAGACCGAAGCGCGCAAGGCCGGGATGCCCTTGGGGCCACTGGCTGTGTCGGATGAAGTGTCGCTGAGCCTGATGAGCCATATTCGCCAGCAAGCTCGCAAGGACCAGGCAGGGCAGGGCGAAACGGTTGCAGAGCACCCGGCCACCGCCGTGATCGATCTGCTGCTCAATGAGTACAAGCGCGCGGGCAAGGCCGCAGGCGGCGGTTTCTACGATTACCCCGAAGGTGCGCCGAAGCGTCTGTGGCCTGAACTCAAGGCGCGCTTCGAGAAGCCCGATTCGCAACTTGCAGGACAGGAGCTTCGCGACCGCCTGCTGTTCATTCAGGCGATTGAAACCGTGCGCTGCTTTGAGGAAGGCGTGCTGCGCTCGACCACCGACGCTAACATTGGCTCGATCTTCGGCATTGGCTTTCCGGCGTGGACGGGCGGGGCGCTGCAATTCATCAATCAGTATGGCGTCAAGGATTTCATCGCCCGCGCCCAGTACCTGGCCGAGCGCTATGGTGAACGGTTCCAGCCACCGGCGCTGCTGCTGGAAAAGGCCCGCAACGGCGAGCTGTTCTGATACGTCGATGACCTGGCATTGCTACGGCCAGGGTTCAGCCAGAGGCAGGGTCCGGCACAAACGGCTATTGCCTTGCCTCGGGCTTCAAGGCAGGCTTGGGCGTGTGCATTTTCGCCTTGTCGCTTCAGGTATTTTTATGTCGTTACGCATCTGCATTCTGGAAACCGACGTTCTTCGCCCGGAACTGGTCGATCAATACACAGGTTATGGGCGGATGTTCGAGTCACTGTTTTCCCGCCAGCCCATTGCCGCCGAATTCGTGGTCTACAACGTGATGCAGGGCAATTATCCGCCCGACGATGAGCGTTTCGATGCGTACCTGATTACTGGCTCCAAGGCTGACTCCTTCGGCACCGATCCGTGGATTCAAACCCTGAGGACCTACCTGCTCGAGCGTTATGCGCGGGGCGACAAGCTGCTGGGCGTGTGTTTTGGTCACCAATTGCTGGCGCTTCTGCTCGGTGGCAAGACCGAGCGCGCGACTCAGGGTTGGGGTGTGGGCATCCACCACTACAACCTGGCCCCGGCCAAGCAGTGGATGACCCCGGCGATGGACAAGCTGACGCTGCTGATCAGTCATCAGGACCAGGTCACAGCCTTGCCTGAAGGCGCGACGGTGATCGCCTCCAGCGAGTTCTGTCAGTTCGCGGCGTATCACATCAACGACCAGGTCCTGTGCTTCCAGGGCCATCCCGAGTTCATCCACGATTACTCGCGCACCTTGCTCGACATTCGTCAGGAGGCGCTGGGGGAGCAGGTGTACAGCAAGGGAATCGCCAGCCTGGAAGAAGAGCACCACGGCACTACGGTGGCTGAATGGATGATGCGGTTTGTGGCGAACAAGCCAGACGCGGCGTGATCTCTTCAGGCTGGCCTTATCCCTTGTAGGAGCGCGCGTGGCCGCGATTGCCTCGTGTCAGCCGCCACTGGTGTGACGGATACAACGCAATCGCGGGCAAGCGCGCGCCCATAGGTCAAGGTGTATTCAAAGCCAACCCGAACGTTTGAAGCTGGCAAACAAAATCCCGCATCCGCCCAGAATCACCCCCAACACGGCAAAGTAGCCGTAATGCCAGGTCAGCTCCGGCATGTTCTGAAAGTTCATCCCGTAGATCCCGGCGATCGCCGTCGGAAACGCCAGGATCGCGGCCCAGGCGGCGAATTTGCGTTGGGTCAGGCTTTGTCTTGAAGACTCCAGCAGCAAGCCGATTTCAATGGTCTGGCTGGCGATGTCGCGCAGGTTGGCCAGGTCTTCCATCTGCCGCTTGACGTGAATCTCCACATCACGGAAGTACGGGCGCATGTTCTTGTCGATGAAGGGGAAGCTCAGCTTCTGCAGCTCTTCGCCAATCTCCACCATCGGCGCCACGTAACGCCGCAGGCGCAGCAGGTCGCGGCGCAGGCTATGGATGCGATGGATGTCGGCTTCATTGAGTTCGGTGCTCAGCACGCTGTGCTCCAACGCTTCAAGCTCGCAGTGAATGGCCTCGGTGACCGGCTGGTAATTCTCGGTGACGAAATCCAGCAACGCGTACAGCACGAAGTCTTCCCCGTGCTCCAGCAGCAGTGGCCGCGCCTCGCAGCGTTGGCGGACCAGCCCGTAAGACTTCGAATGCCCGTTGCGCGAGGTGATGATGTAGCCCTTGCCCGCGAAAATGTGGGTTTCGATGAAGATCAGCTTGCCGTCCTCGCGGATCGGCGCGTAGGTCACGATGAACAGCGCATCGCCGAAGGTCTCGAGCTTGGGGCGGCTGTGGATCTCCAGCGCATCTTCGATGGCCAGCTCATGCAGACAGAATTGCTTTTGCAGCGAGGCCAGCTCCTGAGCGCTGGGCTGCTCCAGGCCAATCCAGACGAAATGCCCGGGCTTCGCGGCCCAGGCGGCCCCTTCGTCGAGGGTGATATCGGTGACTTTCTTCCCGGCGTTGTAAACGGCAGCAGCGACAACTCGGCCCATGGTGATCTGCTTCTTCTTTTAGGGGGACTGATGCGCAGCTTAGCGCGGTCTTCTCTTCAGAGTGGGCACGGTTCAACGAGTTCGAGGGTTTTGTGCAAGCTGTTCAGCAGCGGTTTGGCCTGGCGTCGGGGTGGCGTGCAATTGGGCGTCCATCTGCTCGATACAGGTTTGCATCTGGCTGTGGCAAAGGGCGATGAGATCAGGGATGTCATCGCTGGTCATGCCAGCGGTGGAGATCGCTGGCAGGGAGCGGATCATCACCTGGCCGCTGTCCCACACATTCAAACGCATGTCGCGCACATAGGTGCTCACGCACACCGGCACGATCGGCACGCCTGCTTCGATGGCCATCTGGAAGGCGCCACGCTTGAATGGCAGCAGGCCCTTGCCCAGATTGCGCGTGCCTTCGGGGAACACCCAGATCGAAGTGTTCTTGTGCTGCAGGGTATCGGTGGTTTGCCGAATCGAGCGACGTGCGCGCAACGGGTTGCCGCGATCGATCAGCACATTGCCGGCGAGCCAGAACAACTGACCGAACAATGGCACCCATTTCAAGCTCTTCTTGCCGATGCACACAGTGCGCGGTGGCACGATGTTGCCGAGGACGAACAGGTCGTAGTTGGACTGATGGTTGGCGATGACCACGCACGGGCGCGACCTGTCGAAGTGCGCACCCATCTGGGCCTTGAGGCGCAGACGCAGAATCCACATGGCCGGCAGCGCATACAGACGCGCGCACAACCGGCTGTTATCGGGGTTGAACGGACGACAGATGCCGAGGGCCAGTCCCAGCGCCCCAGCGACAACGAAATGCACCCCCATCAGCAACATACGCAGGACAAACAGCATGCGGACCACTCTCGGCTACAAAAGGTGGCGCAGTGTACGGATGTGCACTCGAATCGGCAATTACCGGACGGACGTGTGGTATTCGGCGAATTTAAGCGAATGTTTCAGAGGTGAGATTGGGCTCAGCGTTGGCTTGAGCCGCGCAGCTGACACTGTGGGAGTGAGCTTCCCGAATGCGTCGCGTCAGTCAACATTGATGCTGTTGAACTGCCGACTTCGTGACCGAGCTCACTCTCACCAGGTTTGCAGGTGGTTTATGGCAAGCAAGGCATCAGAACTGATGCTGCCGATCCAGCTCGATCGCCTTGTCCAGCGTCTCCAGAAACGCCTTGCGCACTTTGAGCTTGGTCTGCTTGTGGGCCTTCATGTTGATCTTCTTCAACTGCAGGGCCACGGTGCGGGCGGCGTCGATGAGTGCTTCCGGGGCAACGACCTTGTCGAGGAAACCGGCCTGCAGCGCGCCCTTGGGATCGTACATTTCGCCGTTGATCACGGAGCGGCCGAACGCGCTCTTGTTCAGGCGGTCACGGGCCAGTTCGATGCCGGCGTTGTGCATGGTCATGCCGATCTGCACTTCATTCAGGCCGATGCTGAACGCGCCTTCGACGCCAATGCGGTAGTCCGCCGATAACAACAGAAACGCGCCCTTGGCCACGGCATGGCCACCGCAGGCAACGACGATAGGGAAGGGGTGCGAGAGCATACGCCGCGCCAGGGTCGAGCCTGCTGCAACCAGGTCGATAGCGGCTTCAGGGCTGGAGGTCATGATTTTCAAATCGTAGCCGCCGGAGAGAATGCCCGGCTGACCGGTGATGATCACCACCGCACGATCCTTTTCCGCCTGATCCAGCGCGGCGTTGAAGGCTGCGACGACTTCATTGCTGATGGCGTTGACCTTGCCGTTGCTCAGGGTCAGCGTGGCGACGCCGTCGTCCAACTGATACGCGACCAAATCACTCATGGGACGAGTCCTTTATTGTTTTGAGATGGCGCAGACGTTACTCACCCCAAGAGGCAAGGTAAAGCGTAAAGGGTGACCGATGAGTCAAGGTCTCGGGCCGCATGCAGGGCAGTGAAGGGCGCGGCCCGAAAGGCGGGGGCGAAAGTTATTCCTCGACCGCGTTCAGCTCGCAGTACTCATCCCAGTCCATGTCCAGCGCCTCGGCCGCTTCCTTGTGCACGGCCATGCGCAATGCCTTGATCTCTTCTTCGGACTTGCTGCTGAACCGCAGGGCCAGCTCCCAGGTTTCGATGCTCAGCGCCTCGGCTTCGTCTTCGAACGCCCAGCGCGTCTGGTCTTGCTGATCCTTGGGGCTCAGGCTTTGAATCTCTTCCTGCAAAGCCGGGTTGGTCACGATGTACTTCGGCAGGGCAGCTTCGATCCATTCTTCTTTATTCATGTGAGGTAGATCTCCTGTGGGTCGAGCTGACGTTTTGTAGTGTAGGGATGCTGACGTGAGGCACGATTGTGCGGGATGTCCGCCGCTCATGCCAGACGAACATGCCCCGTCCGTCGTGCTGGAAAGTGCGATGCTGCAAATGAAAAGGGCTCACCGGTTGGTGAGCCCTTCCTCATGCGGCTATGTCGCGAATCCGCTCAATCAATGGTCATGGGCTTCTTCAGGTTGCGATGCGCATTATCGCCAAGCAGCGGATGGGGGCCGTGATCGCCGTACACACCGACGGGCTCCGGGAACGTGCGCAGCAGCGTGATGTACAGCAGCGCCGCCAGGCCCAGGGTGATCGGCAGGCTGATGTCGATACCACCGGCCAGATTCCCCAGCGGCCCCACGAACTGCCCCGGCAGATTGACGAAGCACAAGCCCACTGCCGCGCTCGGGATCCAGGCGCCCAGACCGCGCCAGTTCCAGCCGTGTTCGAACCAGTAATGGCCGCCGCTCTGGCCGCGGGTAAAGACCTGCAGGTCCGCCGGATGATAGAAGCCGCGACGAATGATCAGGCCCAGCACCATGATCACGATCCAGGGCGATGTGCAGGTGACGATCAATACCGCGAAGGTCGACACACTCTGCACCAGGTTGAAGGCGAAACGGCCGATGAAGATGAAGGCAATGGCGGCCAGACCGATCAGAATCGTCGCCTGCGCGCGATTGAGCAAACGCGGGAACATGCTCGACATGTCCAGACCGGTGCCGTACAGCGACGTGGTGCCGGTGGACATGCCGCCAATGATCGCGATCAGGCATACCGGCAGGAAGAACCAGCTCGGCGACACGGCCAGCAAGCCGCCCACATAGTTGTTGTCGGTGATGTACTGCGGCGCCTGGGTGGCAACGATGGTGGCCGTGCACAGCCCGAACAGGAACGGGATCAGCGTGCATATCTGGGCCAGAAACACCGAGGCCATGATGCGTTTTTTCGAAGTATGGCGCGGGATATAGCGCGACCAGTCACCGAGAAATGCGCCGAACGAAACGGGGTTGCTCATTGCCAGCAATGCCGCACCGATGAATGCCGCCCAGAAGCCTTCGCTGCCCTGATTGACCGTCCCGGCGAAGCCCGCATCGAAACTGCCGCTGAAGGCGAAGATGCCCAACAGGAACAGCAGGCTGGACGCAAACACCGCGATCTTGTTGACCCACAGCATGAAACGAAAGCCGTAGATGCACACCACCAGCACCAGCACTGCGAACACGCCATAGGCGACCGCCAGGGTCAGATCGTTTTCAGGCAGGCCGACCATGCGCTTGGCACCGCCGATCAGGGCATCGCCCGAGCTCCACACTGAAAGCGAAAAGAATGCGACGGCGGTCAGCAGTGAGAGGAAAGAGCCGACGATCCGCCCGTGAACGCCGAAGTGCGCGCCCGAGGAGACGGCATTGTTGGTGCCGTTGAGCGCGCCGAACAGGCCCATCGGCGCGAGGATGATCGAGCCCAGGACGATGCCGAGAATGATCGACCAGACGCCCGCCTGGAAGGACAGCCCGAACAGCACCGGAAAGCTGCCGAGCACGGCCGTGGCGAAGGTGTTGGCGCCGCCGAATGTCAGGCGAAACAGATCGATGGGCGACGCATCGCGCTGATCGTCCGGAATTTGTTCGACACCGAAGGTTTCGATACTTGTAGTGGAATGTGACATGACGGTTTCCTGCGCGCTGTCGTGTTGTTATCAGGCCCGCATCTGTAGGCGAGCCTGTATTGTTCGGCCGGAGCGAGTCCGGCCGTGGCATTGGCAGTGGTCGGTAGGCCGACCTGAAGTGCTTGAACGTCTGGTTGTTGTGGTTGAAACGGTGCGGCGGCGGGGCTCTTGTGGCTCGCTCAGCCTTGATATCGGGTTATTCGGGTTGCGCCGACAAATGCTCATGACAGGCCAGCCAGCGACTGCCGTCATGGCGCAAGACGATGGTTTCCCGCTCGTGAAACTGGCTTTCTGCTGTGCCGAAACGCACGCGGGTGGCGACGTCGTGCATGAAGATCGCGACATCGCCCTGTAGATTGATGTGGACGTTGCTTGACTGGCAGTCGAGCACTGCGAACCCGTCCGCCTGCCAGCCAGCCCACACCTCGCGGTAAGCGGCTCGGGATAGCAGTGCAGCGGGCAGGGTGTAGAACACAAAGGTGGCGTCTTCGCTGAATGCGGCGAAATAAGCGTCAGTATCATTGCTGGCGAACGCCGCGATCAGCTCGCTGGCGGCTTGCTGGACGTGTTCTTTGAGGTGCGCTGTGGAGGTCATGGCCGTCTCGTTGTTGTGATTCTGGCGATGGGGCACGACTTTAAGCAGCTCTTACATTCGTTAACATCGTTGCCGATAAATACTTAGTTCAGGAATTTCGGAAGTAAGGACAGGGTTGGCGACCCTATCAATCGTTCGTCAGACATTCCACTGTAGGCGCGCGTGCCCGTCACTGTTGATTTAGAAAAGGCGCTAATTGGCGCCTGACTTGAACAGACTGCCCTTCAACGGCTGGTGAATTCTCCCACCGGAAGGATCGAAACACGCGCTGTCGTAGTTTGGCGCGACGCATCGCGAAGGCACGCCAGGAGGAGCAGGGCGGATGCTCTGCATGTGGTCGGAGATCTCTTTTTCATTGGTAATGATGATCCGCCGACGCCGACTGATCTGCAGAATTTCGGTGGCGTTCTTGTTCAGTCGATGGGGAAAATCCCGCTCCTCCCAGTCGCTGGAAAGACGTGATTGACCGGGGCGTTGCGGCAATGCCTCGCCAACGTAATCGGGGCATGGCGTTGCGGCGAAACTGATCTTGCCGTCGCGGGCGATGCATTTGAATACCTCGCCACTGGCCGCGTCGCATAGACCGATTGCAAACACCGCGAGCACGATTAAAGACCCTTTCATTGAAGCCCTCCATAGATGGCGCAAGGCTACCATCAGAGGAATAGGCTGTCAGCGTCGGACCGCAGATTTCAATGGGCTTCGTGACTGGCTTTTTGCACCTTGGCCAGGGCCAGCGCCACGAACATATCGGCGTCGCCCTGCAGAACCCGAAGATGGTCTTCCACATGGTCAGCGTTGTTCTGCTGCTCCTTGGAATCGATCAGCCGCGTGACTTCGCAAAGGGCGCTGGCAGTTACCCAAAGGCTCTGACGCAGTTGACCGATGATTTTCACCACACTTTCGGCGCTGTCGCGATCGTCCTCGAATTGACCCAGCGACGGCGGCATCGGCACCTCCATTCGATTGCTTGAATCGATGCCCGTGACCACCCGGCTGATGTCCACGCCAGCGGCCGCAATACGGAACAAATAATCGGCCCGGGGCAAGCGCTGTCCACTTTCATAATGACCTTGAGCATTCGCCTCCACGCCTCCGATAGCGCCGAGGGCGCTTTGCGTGAGTTTCAAGCGTTTCCTTTCCTGTTTCAGACGTTTGCCTATACCGTTCATCAACCTACTCCTGCGAAATTCGCGCCGCTGTTTCGACAGGGGCGCGTAATGGGGGCTGGAATACGGGCTGGGTGATCTACTTTTTAGAACGAGCCTCGTACTGGGCTGCTACGCCAAATGAACGCAGCAACGCGTAGACAGTAGCTTGTCAATTGACTGGATGGGCAGGTTTCCGATGGTCTGTGAAAAGTAAATGGAGCATGTGGCACAGGCGCATGAAAAATCGGGTCTTTTGGATATATTTTCTATCCATACGGGGATAGCCGCTCGCTCCGATCACCGCCATGCCGCCCAACGGACTTTGGCAAGCATGAACGAGGCGTGCTACCGGGGCCGTATTTGCGTTGCTTGCCCCAATCCGAAGTCTTTCCCTGAGCAAAATTGGGCATCGAGTTGATGTGGTTTTTCGAGGATGTTGGCGAAGAGGACGCGAAGGGGCAGGACGGCGTGCTGTCGCCGTCGCCCCAAGATGCGCCGATGAATCGGATGGGCATGAAAAAGCCCTGAGTTTCGCGAGGAAAGTCAGGGCTTTAACGTATATCGAATTTGGCGGTGAAGGAGAGATTCGAACTCTCGATACAGTTTCCTGTATACACACTTTCCAGGCGTGCTCCTTAAGCCACTCGGACACTTCACCGTATCTCTTCAGACGTTCAGTCTGTCGAGGCGCGCTAATGTAGTCGAAAGCTCTTACGAAGGCAAAACTTTTTTTCAGAATTTTCATGCGGTTAAGCAGAAAAGCAGCAAGCCCCGGCTTCGTTGTGAAGGCTGGGGCGTTGCATCGCGCTTGCGGACGTGGGAATCAGGCGCCGAAGCCGCCTGCCGCGCCGCCGCGCAGGGATTGGGCGTCGCGCTGGTGCGCATGCCGTTCGCGTTGCCGTACCTGCGCCGTTGGCGTATTGCAGCGCGTCTTGCGGGATTGGTACGTGGAGGATGGCAATATCAGCATTTATTACGGCGCACACAAAATGTTGCCCGGTAAGACCCGGGCCTGTGTCGATTTTGTGATCGAGCCGTTTGCCGAGCAGCAGTTGGCACGGCCTTTCAGCGCGATTTGGACAAACGGCGCGCTTTTGCAGACAACATTGCTCACGACGAGAGAACCATGGAAATACACCACAAGGCTGCGTTGGTCATCATCGATATGCAGCAAGGTATCAATCATCCGAAACTGGGGCGGCGCAACAATCCCGAGGCTGAGCAGCGGATGCTCGCATTGCTCGACGTCTGGCGCGAGACCGGGCGCACGGTGATCCATGTGCGGCATTTTTCCCGGTCGCCGGATTCGGTGTTCTGGCCCAGGCAATCGGGGGTCGAATTCCAGCCGGCGTTTCTGCCGTGGGACGGGGAAGGGGAGTTGCACAAACAGGTGCCGGATGCGTTCTGTCATTCGGCGCTGGAGGGTTGGTTGCGGGCGGACGGGATCAATCAGCTGTTAATCGTCGGCGTGGTAACCCACAACTCCGTAGAGTCCACGGCCCGTACCGGCGGCAATCTGGGGTTTGAGGTCATCGTGCCTTACGACGCCTGCTACACCTTCGACGGCGCGGATTTTTTCGGCCATCCACGCAGCGCCGAAGACATTCATGCCATGTCGCTGGCCAACCTGCATGGAGAGTATGCGCAGGTGGTGGCGACAGAGGCGATTTTGCAAAGCCTTGGCCGGTAACAAGCCAACCCTGTCGCAACACGGCTGGCGATCCCGAGAACGTTCCGGCATGTGGGAGCGCGCTTGACCGCGATGGCGACCTTCCGTCCTGATGATGTTGGACCGCCGACGTCATCGCGGGCAAGCGCGCTCCTGCAAAGTGAGCTGCTTACAACCGGAACCGCGCCATCTGCGCTGCCAGGTGTTCAGCCTTTTCCGACAACTTTTGACAATCTTCCCGACAGGCCTTGACGTCGCTGGCCGTGGACTGGGCCAGGTCGGCGATGCCTTGCACGTTGCGGTTGATCTCCTCGGTCACGGTGCTCTGCTCTTCGGTGGCGGCAGCGACCTGGTGATTGCGGTCAGTGAGTTCTTCGACATGCCCAGCGATGGCATCCAGCGAATTGCCCGTGCGACGGCTGGCTTCCACGCCCGTGCCTGTCGCGGCCTGCCCGGCACGCATCGAAGTCACGGCCTGATCGGCACCGTTTTTCAGCTCGCCCATCATCTGCTGGATTTCCGAGGTGGCGCTCTGCGTACGACCGGCCAGGGTGCGCACCTCATCGGCCACCACCGCGAAGCCCCGTCCCATCTCACCCGCACGTGCCGCTTCGATGGCCGCGTTCAAGGCCAACAGGTTGGTCTGTTCGGAGATGCTGCGAATCACGCTGAGCACCTGATCGATGGTTGAGATTTGCGTGGCGAGGTTTTCCACCGCGACCGCTGCAGTGCCGACACCGTCAGACATGCTCTGGATGTGACCGATGGATTCGCCGACAACGTTTTTGGCTGACACCGCTTCCTGACGCGTATTACGCGACACGTCGGCAGCTGCACCGGCATTGCGGGCGATTTCCTGCACCGTGAGCCCCATTTCGTGAACGGCCGTGGCGACCATGTCGGTCATCTGTTGTTGCTTGAGCGCACGACTCGCGGTGCTGTCGACGACCCGTGCGACATCCACCACGCTGTGGCGCAATTGCTCGCTGGTCTTGAGCACATCGCCGATCAACAGGCGCAGGCTCTCGATGAAGCGGTTGAAGCCACGGGCCAGGTCGCCCAGTTCGTTGGCGCGGCTGTCGTCCAGACGGCGAGTCAGGTCGCCCTGGCCACCGCCGATGTCCACCAATGCTGTGGTCACTTGCTGGATCGGTCGCACGATACCCCGCGCGATCCAGGCGACGAAGCCCAAAAAGCACAGCACCACCGCCAGACTGATCGCCGAAATCGTCGTCAACGCCTCTTTCGCCGGGCCATAGACTTCCGCCAGTGGCACTTCGCTAACCAGCGTCCAGCCCAGAGAGTTCACTGGCTTGGCCACGGCCACATACTCTAGTCCGTCGCGCTCGAATTCCAGCGCCTGCCCGTTGCCGCCCTGGCCCAACAGGGCGCCAGCCGCCGCATCGCCCACCAGTTGGGTCAATGATTCGCGATCATTGAAATCGGCGTTCGGATGAACCTTGACCTTGCCGTCGGGGCTGACCAGATACACCTGACCGTCCTTGCCGAAATGGAAGTCGCGAACCATCTGCGACAGCGCGCTCATGCTGAAGCCCAGGCCCGCCACGCCGACCACACTGCCGTTGTGCTCAATGCGCTGGTTAATGAACAGCGTCGGCACCTTGGTCGTGGCATCGATATCGATGTCCAGCGAGCGCTGCTTGTTGCTGTCGAGAAAGCCGTAGAACCAGCCGTTTTCCGCCGGGCCGCGCTGCAGCGTACGGTCTGCGCCCTTGTTAGTGATGTAGTGTCCGCTGTCCTTGGCGACAATGAAGGTGGTCAGCGCGTTGTGCTGCTCCTTGATCCTGGCCAGGTAGCGGATGAACGACGGCTGTTGCGTAGGATCTTCGCCGTTGCCCAGCCAGTCGGATACCAGCGTGTTGTCAGCAATGTCGCTGGCGGCTGTCAGAGGCGCGGCCAGCAGGCGTTCGAGGTCGTTGCGGATCGCTTCGACGCTGGCGGGCATGGCTTGTTGCAGCAGGTAGCGGTCGGTGAGTTTGTTGAGCGCATAGGCGTAGATACCGATGACGATCAAGCTACTGATCACCAGCGCAGCCCCCATGCTCAGTGTCAGTTGCCACTGAATACTTTTTCGCCAGACAGGCATAGAAAACTCCGCAAATACAAGCGCACAACCACGATGGAACAGTGCCGCTCATTCGCTCGGAGCAATAAGTGGGCCATTAAGCTGATCGAATGGTCAGTTCGCAGGGGCGGGGGGAGCCGGCAGGCCTCTGGATACAAGGGCCTCATCCGTTCGGCGGATTGTTTCAAAGGTGTTTCAGAGGAGGGTTGTGTACAAAGAATGAGTATTTTTGGAACAATTCTTTTCCTGATGCGCGAAAAAGTGGCGAATGGCCCAGCACCGTGCCCCGGCTTTTGCCATTTGCCTGACGCAATGACTCAGCAAACTCACTCCGAGACAAGCGTCTTTGCAGGGGGGCCGAGAAGCTAGGCGTGCTGCACCCCGGCGCGTTTCAGCAGCTTCTTGCAGCGTTCGGACAGGTGTACCACGCGCAGATGTTTCCCGGCCTTCTCATAACGCTCGCGCAATGTTTTCAGCGCGGCAATCGCCGAGTAGTCGACGAAACGCAAGTGCTGGCAGTCGAGGGTCACGTGCTCGGGGTCAGCCTGGTAATCGAACTGATCGAGAAACGGCGTGGTGGAGGCGAAAAAGAGGGTGCCGTGCAGGTGGTACAGCTTGCTGCCATCGGCTTGGATATGGCTGTCGGCGTACAGCTCGCGTGCCTGCTGCCAGGCGAAATTGAGGGCGGCGATGAGGATGCCGAACAGCACGGCGGTCGCCAGGTCCGTCAGTACCGTGACCACGGTCACCGCGATGATCGCCAGCACGTCGTTCATCGGCACCCTGCGCAACACTCGCAGCGAGGCCCAGGCGAAGGTCTGCTGGGCCACCACGAACATCACGCCGACCAGCGCCGCCAGGGGGATACGCTCGATCAGCGGCGACAGGAACAGCACGAACATCAGGATCATCACCCCGGCCACGCCCCCCGACAGTCGCCCGCGGCCGCCGGAACTGAGGTTGATCACGGTCTGCCCGATCATCGCGCATCCGCCCATGCCACCGCAGACGCCCGACGCGATATTGGCCACGCCCAGGGCCACGCATTCGCGGTCCGGGTAGCCACGGCTTTCGGTGATTTCGTCGGTGAGGTTGAGGGTCAGCAGGGTTTCCAGCAGGCCGACCAGGGCCATCAAGATGGCGTAGGGGGCGATGATGCGCAGGGTGTCGAGGTCCCACGGGACGTCCGGCAGTACCACGTTTGGCAGGCCGCCGGCGATGTGGGCCATGTCGCCGAGGGTGCGGGTCGGCAGGTCGAAACAGTAGACCAGAGCGCCGACACCGAGGATGGCGACCAACGCAGGCGGCACAGAGCGGGTCAGGCGGGGTAGCAAATAGACCACCGCCATGGTCAGCGCGACCAGACCGAGCATCAGGTACAACGGCGTGCCGCCAAGCCAGTGCTCGCCGTTTTTGAAGTGTTCGAGCTGCGCCATCGCAATGACAATCGCCAGGCCGTTGACGAAGCCGAGCATCACCGGGTACGGCACCATGCGCACCAGCTTGCCCAGGCGCAGCAGGCCGAACGCGATCATCACCAATCCGCCCAGCAGCACCGTCGCCAGCAGGTATTGCACGCCGTGTTGCACCACCAGCGCGACAATGACCACGGCCATGGAGCCCGCCGCCCCGGACACCATGCCTGGCCGACCGCCGAACAGAGCGGTCAGGGTGCAGATGATGAACGCGCCGTACAGGCCCATCAGCGGGTTGAGGTGCGCGACGAGGGCGAAAGCGATGCACTCCGGCACCAAGGCGAAGGAGGTGGTGAGGCCGGCAAGGACATCGGCGCGCAGACGAGCGGGTTTCATGGGATACCTGAGGACGGAGGCGTAAAGGGTGCGAATGTTACGGAATGTGTGGCAAACGGGCCAGCCAGACCGAAATATCATCGTCGAATGATGAGCGGTGGGAGTGAGCTTGCTCACGAAGGCTGAGTTTCAGGCGCGAAGATACGTCGAATGTACTGGCCCTTTCGTGAGCAAGCTCACTCCTACAGGATCCGAGCTTGGCACGGAGCCGGCGAAACGGCGGCCTGGATGCTTGCAGTAGGCCTGCAGGTTGACTCGAACCCGTGGGAGTGAGCTTGCTCACAAAGGCTGAGTTTCAGGCGCAAAGATACGTCGAATGTACTGGCCCTTTCGTGAGCAAGCTCACTCCCACATGGTCCGGGTTTGGCACAGGGGCTGGATTTGACACGGAGTCTGCGAAACGGCGGCCTGGATGCTTGCAATAGGCCTGCAGCTTGACTCGAACCCGTGGGAGTGAGCTTGCTCACGAAGGCTGAGTTTCAGGCGCAAAGATACGCCGATTGGACTGGCGTTCTCGTGAGCAAGCTCACTCCTACAGGATCCGAGCTTGGCACGGAGCCGGCGAAACGGCGGCCTGGATTCTTGCAATAGGCCTGCAGGTTGACTCCGATCTGGTGGGAGTGAGCTTGCTCACGAAGTCTGAGTTTCAGGCGCAAAGATACGTCGAATGTACTGGCCCTTTCGTGAGCAAGCTCACTCCCACAGGATCCGGGTTTGACACGAAGCCTGCGAAATGGCGACCTGGATGCTTGCAGTAGGCCTGCAGGTTGACTCCGATCTGGTGGGAGTGAGCTTGCTCACGAAGGCTGCTTAATGGCCGAAGGAGGTTGGCGTCTGGACTGGCGCTTTCGTGAGCAAGCTCACTCCTACAGGATCCGGGTTTGGCACGGAGCCGGCGAAACGGCGGCCTGGATTCTTGCAGTAGGCCTGCAGGTTGACTCCCACAGCTCTGGCTCGTAAACCGCCACGCCAAATGAAATTATCTCAGTGTCCAGTCAACCGCGATTGTGTAACGATGCCGGGCTTGAATAAACGCTGCCCCCTCATGAAGGACAGAACACGGATGCTCGCCGCTCTCAGACATTACCCTGCCTCAGTCAATCTCCTGCTTGCGTCATCGCTGTTTCTGACGCTGGGCAGGGCGATCACCTTGCCGTATCTGGTGATCTATCTGTCATCCAACTTCACGTTGGGCATCAGTGACATCGGCATGATCGTCGGCAGCGCCTTGATCGTCGGCTCGCTGCTGAGCCTGTATGGCGGTTATCTCACCGACAAGCTGTCCAGCTACAAACTCATCCTGTGCTTCACCGGCTTCTTCGTCGCAGGCTTCGTCGGCATGTGCGTGACCGGCAAGCTCTGGCTGTTCTTCCTGTTTCTGGTGTCGTTCAACTTCGCGTATTCGGTGACCGACATCGTGGTCAAGGCCGCGTTTGGCAAGCTGTTGCCAGTGACCGAGCAGAGCAAGGTGTTCTCGGTGCGCTACACCCTGATCAACATCGGCTATGCGGTGGGGCCGTTCATTGGCGCTGGCCTGGCGCACTGGAACATGAAGCTGCCGTTCCTGATGTCGGCGGCGCTGGGGCTGGGCTTCTTTGTGGTCTACGCGATTTATGGCGATCGCAAGCTCAGTTCCGCAGACCCGGCCAACGCACCGGTGTCGTTCCTTGCAGTGGGGCAGATTCTGCTCAAGGACTATCGCCTGGTGTGCTTCACGGTCGGTGGCGTGCTCAGCGCGGTGGTGTTCGGTCAGTTCACCGCCTACATCTCGCAATACCTGGTGACCACCAGCACCCCGGAATTTACCTACCAGGTCATCAGTTCTGTGGTCGCCGTCAATGCCGCGGTGGTGATCTGTCTGCAATATTTCGTCGGCAAGCACATCAGCCGTCAGTACTTGAATCAATGGCTGACGGCGGGTTTCAGTCTGTTTCTGATGGGCGTGGTCGGTTTTGCGTTGTCGACTACGGTGCTGCACTGGGCAGTGGCGGTGGCGCTCTTCACCCTGGGCGAGATCATCGTGTTCCCCGCCGAATACATGTTCATCGACCGCATCGCCCCGAACCACCTGCGCGGCATGTATTACGGCGCGCAGAATCTGTCCAACCTCGGCGGCGCGCTGGGCCCGGTGTTGTGCGGTTTCGCCCTGGCATCGCAGCCAGCGCACTTCATGTTCTATGTGCTGGCGGCCTTTATCGTGGGTGGCGGCTGCTTCTATCTGCTGGGAGCCTCGTACTCCAAACGCCACGACCCACCTTCCAGTACTCGGTGAAATTGTGCGATGAGTGTTCTGTCTCCTCTGGATGCCTGGCAGCAGGCGGTCGACACGCAGGGTTTTCAGCCTGACGAGGCCCAGCGCCAGGCTGCGCAGAAACTGCAGGAATGCTGGTTGGCGCTGCGTGACGGCACGCCCCGTAGTGCATTCAAAGGCGTGTACCTGTGGGGGCCGGTCGGGCGCGGCAAGACCTGGCTCATGGACCGTTTCTTCGAAGGGCTGCAGGTGACTGCACGACGTCAGCACTTTCATCACTTCATGCGCTGGGTGCATCAGCGTCTGTTCCAGCTGACCGGCGTAGCCAAACCCCTCGAGGTGCTGGCCCATGAGCTGGGGCAAGAGGTGCGCGTGCTGTGCTTCGACGAACTGTTCGTCAATGACATCGGCGATGCGGTGATTCTCGGCGGCCTGCTGCGGGCGATGTTCGAGGAAGGTGTGGTACTGGTCTGTACCTCCAATCAGTTGCCCGAGCAGTTGTATGCCACCGGGCACAATCGCGAGCGTTTCATTCCGGCGATTGCGGCGATCAATCGCTACATGACGGTGGTGTCGGTGGACGGTGGTGAGGATCATCGTCTGCACCCCGGCCAGGCGCAGCAGCGTTATTGGGTGGCGAAAGCACAGGGGCCGAGCGCGCTGGTCGAGGTGTTCGAGACCCTGAGCAGTGGCGAGTCGGTGTCGATTCAGCCGGTGCCGCTGGGCCGTCGTCATTTGCCGGTGCTGCGCTGCAGCAAGACGGTGGTCTGGTGCCGCTACAAGGATCTGTGCGAACAGCCGTTGGCGGCGATGGACTTCATCGAGCTGTGTGACCGTTACAACGCCGTGTTGTTGAGCGAAGTCCCGGCCTTGAGTGCGCCGCAGCGTGAGGGGCGCATTGCCCGAGGCACCGAGGACGGGGTAGAGCAGGTGGTGGCGGGGGATCGCGAACTGCCGCAGTTGTCGCCCTACGATGATGGTGTGCGGCGTTTCATTGCGCTGGTGGATGAGTGTTACGACCGCAAGGTGCCGCTGTATGTCGAAGCGGCGATGCCGATGCAAGAGCTGTATACCGAGGGGTATCTGGCATTCGCCTTTCGCCGGACCCTGAGCCGCTTGCAGGAGATGCAATTGGCGCGGTTCGGGCATTGACGCCTTGATTCCATACCCGGCGCGGTAGATACCTGTGGGAGTGTGCTCACCCAGTACATCCATAGTTAGATGTCGGGCCTAAAACGCCGCGTTCGTGAGCAAGCTCACTCCCACAGTGGATCGTGTGCATCCGCGGCATAGCCAGTGTTTGAATGGAAAGGGGGGCTATCGATCAGGATCTGCTTCGCCGCCCTTGCGCCAACACATGCTTGATCCCTTCACCTACCAACACCATCACCCCCAGCCAGATCGGCAGGTAGGTCATCCACTCATCGCGGCCAATGGTTTCCCCCAGCAGCAAGGCCACGCCCACCAGCAGCACCGGCTCGACGTAACTCAGCAGGCCGAACACGCTGAAGGCCAGCAGGCGGCTGGCGAGGATGTAGCTGACCAGTGCCGAAGCGCTGATTGCACCCAGCACCGGAATCAACACATAGAAGCGCGGGAACTGCTCGACCACCGCCGGATTGCCCTTACAGATGAACCACACCGCGACTGGCAGAATCAGCAGCATGTCCCACCACAGCCCGCCCAGATTGTCGCTCCTGATCTTGCGCCGCAGGATGAAATAGAGCGGGTAGCCCAGGCACACCACCAGGGTTTCCCAGGAAAAACTCCCCAGCCGCAGCAATTCGTTGCCCACGCCGACCACCGCACAGCAGGCGGCGATCTTCTGCAGGCGTGACAGTCGCTCGCCATAGACCGCACGGCCGGTGAGGATCATCGTCAGCGGCAGCAGAAAGTAGCCCAGTGACACTTCCAGACTGCGCCCATGCAGCGGCGCCCATAGGAACAGCCACAACTGCACACCAATCAGCGATGCCGATAACACCATCCCCGCCAGCAGGGCCGGTGCATGACGAACCCGCGCAGCCAGGGCGCGTGCCAGTTCCCAGTCTCCGCTGGAGAGCATGAAGATCGTCACGCAGGGCAGGGTCAGCAGCATGCGCCAACCGAATATTTCTTCTCCACTCAATGGTTTCAGCAATGAGGTGTAGTAGTACATGACCGCGAAGAGGCAGGAGGCCATGACCGATAACGCAACACCCTTGTACACAGGGGCTCCCTTTTTCTTTTGAGGTTCCGGTTTTATAGGTATGGATGGCTTCCGTTATCAGGCTCTGACGGCCCGCTTGCAGGAAACGACCCACAGTCTATCCGAAGCCATCCCCGGCGTTCGCCCGCGTTCTGGTAAACACCACTTCGGCTGGCAGTAAACGATGCACGTTTGGCAGAGAACGAGACCGCCTGCCGATTGAGTGATTAATCACTGTCCCTCAGACTTTTTCTCAACGCGCCACACCGACGCGGCCCTTTGAGGAAGACCTCCATGACCCAAGAAATCGCCGGTATCAGAATCCCTGACAGCGCCCTGGCACGGGCGACCACCGAGTACATTCGCGATCAGGAAGACGACCTGCTGTGCCATCACTCTCGCCGGGTGTTCCTCTGGGGCGCGTTGACCGGTGAGCGTAAAGGCCTGAAGTACGATGCCGAGCAGCTCTACGTCGGCGCTATGTTCCATGACCTGGGCCTGGTGGAAAAACACCGCAGCGCCGACCTGCGGTTCGAAGTCGACGGCGCTAACGCAGCGCGGGCTTTCGCCAAGCCGTTCGGGCTGTCCGAAGGCGATCTGGAGCAAGTCTGGTTGTCCATCGCGCTGCACACGACGCCAGGTGTTCCCGAGCATCTGCGCCCGAACGTGGCATTAGTGACTGCAGGCGTCGAAATGGACGTGCTGGGCATCAACTACGACACATTCAGCGATGAGCAACGAGAAGTGGTCACCCATGCCCATCCACGTGGCGAGGCCTTTAAAGAGTGCATCCTGTGCGCCTTCGCCAACGGTTTGCGCGACAAGCCCGACACCACCTTCGGTACGGTCAATGCCGACGTGCTGGTGGACGAAGATCCGAAATTCAAGCCGCTGAATTTCGTCGAGATCATTCGTACTTCGCCGTGGAAAGCCTGATCGACGCTTGATGGTGCAAACTCTGGAGATGCGTTTGGCCGGGAGCGATGCGCGGTCTTGAGGCATTCCTGAGGCCAAATCCCTCGGCATCCCTTCTTCGGCATCGCGCCAACCTTTGTTAGGCTGCTTTTTTGTCGACCCATGATGGGCAGGCATGCCATTCAAGGGAGTTGCAATGACCTCCATCGGCACCGCGGCACCGGTCGTGCCTGGGCGGCTGGAACAGTTCTCCACACGCGTGGCGTTCTTCGTCACCGGCTTCAGCATCTCTGCGTGGGCGCCTCTGGTGCCTTACGCCAAGGGCCGTCTGGGACTGGACGACGCCAGCCTCGGGCTGCTGCTGTTGTGCCTGGGCATCGGCTCGATTCTTTCCATGCCACTGGCGGGCGCCATGACCGTGCGCTACGGCTGTCGGCGGATCATCGTGACGGTCGGCGGTATTGCCTGTCTGTGCCTGCCTTTACTGGCAACCCTCACTCAAGTGCCACTGATGGTGGCGACGCTGTTCGTCTACGGCGCGAGCATGGGGGCGCTTGGCTGTGTCACCAACATTCAGGCGATCATCGTCGAACGCGCCAGCGGCAAAACCATGATGTCTGGCTTTCACGGTCTGTTCAGCTGCGGCGGCATCCTCGGCGCGGCGGGCGTTTCAGCGTTATTGAGCGTCGGCGTCTGACCCTGGTTGACCATGAGCCTGGTGGCGCTGTTCATCGCCATCGCCCTGTTCAGGGCCGGTCCCAACATGCTCGGTTACGGCAGCGAAGCGGGCGGCCCGGCCTTCGCGATTCCCCGTGGCGTGGTGCTGTTCATCGGCCTGATGTGCTTTACCGTGTTCCTCACCGAAGGCGCGATGCTCGATTGGAGCGCGGTATTTCTCAGCGCCCAGCGTGGCGTCGAACCGTCCTATGCCGGGTTTGGTTATGCGGTGTTTGCCCTGGCGATGGCGATCGGCCGGTTGTGTGGCGACCCGATCGTGCGCCGCCTGGGGGTGCACAAGATCATTCTGTTCGGCGGCTTGTGCGCTGCAGTCGGTATGGCCGTTGCCACGTTGATTCCGTACTGGCAGGCCGCGCTGTCTGGTTATGCGCTGGTCGGCATCGGCTGTTCCAACATCGTGCCGGTGTTCTACAGCGCGGTGGGACGCCAGAAGACCATGCCGGAAAACGTTGCCGTCCCGGCCATCACCACTCTGGGTTACATCGGCATCCTCATGGGCCCGGCCGGCATCGGCTTGGTCGCCCACCTCAGTAGCCTCGGCATCGCCTTTCTGGTCATTGCCGTCATGCTGCTGGGAGTGGCGCTCAGTGGCCGGTTTCTGAAGGTCTGAGACTCAGAGCATGCGTGCCGTGCCCGAGACGCGAATCGAGCTTCCGGGCACGTCGCTGAACTGGGCGCGAATCCGCGAGCGGCGGCCCATGTCTTCACCCTGCACGATGTCGATGGCGCCGCCGTGGTTCCAGCCGATGGCGCGCAGGTAACCGGCAAAGGCGGCGCTGGCAGCGCCGGTGGCCGGGTCTTCATAAACCCCACCGAACGCGAACGGATTGCGAGTGTGAAACAGGCGAGGGGATTCGGCGAACGCCAGCAGGATCGTTACCAACCCTTCGCGCACCATCAGTTCGCGACCTGTGTTGAAGTCGTAGCGCATGTTCTTCAAGGTTTCCCGACGATTCAACGCCAGCACCAGATGCTGCGCGCCGCCGTTGATTAGCGCCGGTGGGATACGCAGGTCGATGTCTTCGGCCCGCAGGTCGAACAACGTCATTGCCTGACTGAGCAATTCATGGCTGACGGGCTGGCTGTGAGTGGGCGGTGATTGCAGCGTGGCCGACATCAGTGCGCCGTGTCGGTAACCTTCGACGCTGATCTGTGCCTCGTTCAGCACCAGCTTGTAATCGCCCTCGCCATAGCGAGTGGCCAGAGCGGCGCCCAGGGCAATGGTGGCATGACCGCAGAATGGCACTTCTGCCTTGGGGGAGAAATAGCGCACGCGCCAGGCATTGTTTTGCGGGACGGCGAAAGCGGTTTCCGAATAGCCCACGTCAAAGGCCACCGCCTGCATGGTGGCGTCGTCGGGGAAAACCTCGCCGATCCACACGCCTGCAGGATTACCGCCTTGTTGCGCGTCAGAAAAAGCGGCGAGTCTGAGGATGTCCTGAATCATGTTCGCGCAAGCCTGGAGCCAGAGGAAGATGGCTCGATTGTTGTCGAAGCGAGTAACGGATACCAACGAATAATGCTGATGGATGGCATTCGGCATGTTGATGGCTGAATGCAGCTTCAAGATTCAAGCTTGATGCTGCAAAGACGCGCCCATGCAGCTTGCAGCCCAATGCTCGCAACTGCGGCTAAGGGATCATGGCGAAGCCCACCCCAAAGCGGTTCCAGGCATTGATGGTAGCGATGGCCAGGGTGAGGTTGACGACATCGGTTTCACTGTAATGCGCCAGCAGCGCTTCGTATTGATGCTGAGGCGCACGGTGGACCGGCAGCAGCGTCAGGCTTTCTACCCAGGCCAGCACGACCTTTTCCTTGTCGCTGAAAAATTCGGTCTCTTCCCAGACGCTCAAGGTTTGCAAGCGGGCTTCGGTCTCGCCAGCCTTGCGCGCGTCATTGGCGTGCATGTTGATGCAGTAGGCGCAGCCGTTGAGCTGAGAAGCGCGCAGACGAATCAGTTCGAGCAGTGCGTTGTCCAGGCCGGATCTGGCCAGCGCGGTTTCCAGGCCGGCCATGGCTTTGTAGGCTTCTGGCGATATCTGAGCCCAGGCAATTCGCTTGTTCATGTATGCATACTCCGGTGCAGAGGTAGGGGAACTCGTTGGATGTGGCGCTACCTTACGCTTGCCGGTGTGGCGGCCGAATAGCCAATGGTTCGGGAATTTCAGAGACCAATTGCGCCCGTCCCATCCGGCGCATTTCCGGGTGAACACGCTTCATGAACGGCGCCGCCACGCTTTGCGCCTTGCCGCACAGACTCGGCGAACTAGGATTAGCCCCAACAATCACAAGGAGTCATTCATGTTTGCCGGATTCCAGAAAGACCAGCGTCAGGTCAATGGCGTGCAGATCGCCTATCGCATCGGCGGCACCGGGCCTGGGCTGTTGCTGTTGCACGGACACCCCCAGACTCATGTCATCTGGCACAAGATCGCCGAACGCTTGAGCCAGCATTTCACCGTGGTCGCCGCTGATTTGCGCGGTTATGGCGACAGCAGCAAACCGCCGGCCAGCGAGGACCATTCCAGCTATTCCAAGCGCGAGATGGGCCGTGACATGGTGGTGCTGATGCGTGAACTGGGCCTGTCGACGTTTTCGGTGTTGGCTCATGACCGCGGCGCGCGGGTGGCGCATCGACTGGCGCTGGACCATCCCCAGGCCGTGACGCGCATGGCTTTGCTCGATATCGCGCCAACGCTGGCGATGTACAGCCAGACCGACGAAGCCTTTGCGCGCGCGTATTGGCACTGGTTCTTTCTGATTCGCCCGGCACCGTTGCCCGAGACGTTGCTGGAGGCCAATCCAGAGCAATACCTGCGCAGCGTGATGGGCAGCCGCAGCGCCGGTCTGACGCCCTTCACCGAAGCGGCGTTCGCCGAATACCTGCGTTGCGCCAGTTTGCCGGGGGCTGCTCGCGGTGTGTGCGAAGACTATCGCGCCAGCGCCAGCATCGATCTGGAGCACGACCGCGCCGACATCGCTGCGGGCAATCATCTGCAGTTGCCATTGTTGGTGCTGTGGGGAGCGGAGGGCACGGTGGGCAAATGTTTCGACCCGATGAAAGAGTGGCAGCAAGTCGCGACGGACGTTCGCGGTAAAGCGCTGCCGGGCGGACATTATCTGGCGGAGGAAATACCGGAGGAGCTACTGGCGCAGGTGATGCCGTTTCTGATCCAGCATTGACACTGTCGGAGCGCACTTGCCCGCGATAGCGTTATGTCTGTACCCAGTCCGGTGACTGCCACCCCCCCTCGAGGGCAAGCGCGCTCCGACAGAGATGTGTTGGCTGCTGCCTCAACGATTCGCCCGCACGTTCGGCTCGGGCGATACCACAAGCCGCTCCCGCGCCTTGTCATAAGCGATGTTGAACAGCAGCGTGTACGGCAGAAACAACAGCAGCAGACCAATATCCAGCAAGAACGCCTGCCACAAGCTGATCGACAGCCACCACGCCGCCAGGGGCACCACGACGGTGATCAGCCCGGTCTCGAATGCGACCGCATGCAGCGCGCGTACTTTCAGATTCAGGGCAAATCCAAAACGCCCCCGCAGCCGATCGAATCCTGCGTTGAACAGCATGTTCCAGAGCATCGCCACGGTGGAAATCATCACCGTCATCGCGCCCATTTTGCCCAGTGACTGGCCGAGCACCCAGGCCAGAGCCGGTGCAAACAGCGCGACACCGATGAGTTCGAACAGCAGCGCATGAAAGGCGCGCTCCTTGACGGATTTTGCCGGGACAGCCGACTTCGCGGCTTTGCGAGTATTGCGGGACATGACTGTGTTCACTTTGTTCAGGGCAGGCGTGCATTGTCGTGGTCCGATGGACTAAAGTGAAAATCGTTTCCATCGGAAAAACCGATGGGTGGAAGAGCGTATCTGTCATGAGTTATTCCCCCGAAGCCCTCGAAGCCTTTGCCCAGACCGTTGCCCTGGGCTCATTCAGCGCCGCTGGCCGACGCTTGGGTAAAAGCCAGTCGACCATCAGCGAAGCGATCTCGCGGCTGGAAATCGATCTGGGTGTCGAGCTGTTCGACCGATCTTCCAAACACCCGGCGATGACCGAGGCCGGCAGAGCGCTGCATGTGCGAATCGAAGAGGTGCTGGCGGCGTCGGACAAACTGCGGCGCGCCGCAGGACGTCTGGCCGAGGGCATGGAACCGCGCCTGACACTGGTGCTCTCGGACGCCAATCAGTTCGCTGAATTCGAAATGCGCATGGCCGAGCTCGACCAGCGTTTTCCGGAGCTTGAACTCGAATGCGTCTTCGCCGAACACGGCGATGCCATCAACCTGATCCAGAGTGGCCGGGCGTCGCTGGGGCTGTTGTCAGCGCAGGCCAGTTATCCGCCGGAGGTGGGTCACGCGACCATCGCCGAGCGCGCCGACTTTGGTCTGTTCGTCTCGCACCTGCATCCCCTTGCGGCCGAAAGCGAGGTCGATTACCGCAAGCTGGCGCAGCACCGCGCACTGCGCCTGAACACCATCGTTGACGAAAGCATCCCCACCGACGACCTGCCCGACGGCGCCCGGCGCAACTGGTCAGCACCCAATTACCTGCTGTTGATGGACATGGCGATCTTCGGCTTTGGATGGTCGGCGTTGCCGCGCTGGCTGGTGCGAGGCTATGCCCAAGGACGCTTGAAGGAACTACAGGTGCCTGGCTGGCCGCGCAGTTCGGCGGTCGATGTGATCTGGTCGCGACAAAAAAGCCTCGGGCCTGCGGGGGCATGGCTGCTGGATACCTTGCTCGAAGGGCAGGGGGATTATTGAGGCGATGCTCATGCGAAGATCATGGGTCCGCCTGTTGAACTGGCGCGGCGCAAAGAGCCGCTGAAGTCCCGATCCTGAGCGCGCAATGCCTTGCGTCGATGCCGATTCAGGCCGAATCACCCCCTACCGCAAACGATTGCGACCACCGGTTGTCTGAATGGCTCCGCAGCTTGACCCCTCTAAATCCCGGCTCTCAACGGGTCAGGCAGTGATGTGTGGCCCTTTTTTCTGCGCGCGATGCGGTCGCCCCATAAAATAGAGGTTGAATAGTCACAACAAATGTTATTTAAATAACAAAAATAATGCCGCCCAGTGCCTGCTGTGGTGTAGATAAGGTAACGACACACATGAACAAGATCGCGGTCATCGGCAGCAATATGGTGGATTTGATCACCTACATCGACCGAATGCCGGCCCAGGGGGAAACCCTTGAAGCGCCGGATTTCGCCATGGGCTGCGGCGGTAAGGGTGCTAATCAGGCCATCGCGGCGGCCAAGCTCGGCGCGGATGTACTGATGCTGAGCAAGGTCGGTGACGACATGTTTGCCGACAACACCCTGGCCAATTTCAAACGTTACGGCATCGATGCTCAATTCGTGCAGCGCGTGCCTGGCGTGTCCAGCGGCGTGGCGCCAATCTTCGTGCAGAGCGATTCGCACAACAGCATTCTCATCGTCAAGGGCGCCAACGCTCACCTCAAACCAGCCGACATCGACGCCGCCCAGGCCGCCTTGCGCGACTGCAAGCTGATCGTCCTGCAGCTGGAAATCGAGCTGCAAACCGTTTACTACGCAATCGATTTCGCCAAGTCCAACGGCATTCCGGTGCTGCTCAATCCGGCGCCGGCCGTCAAAGGACTGAGCCGCGAGCACTTGTTACAGCTGGACTTCTTCATCCCCAACGAGACCGAGCTGGCGCTGATCACCGGGCTTGTCGTCGACTCGCTGGATTCGGCGCGCGCCGCTGCTTTGCAATTGGTGCAGGACGGCATTCGCCACGTCATCGTGACCCTGGGTGAAAAGGGCGCGCTGTACGTCGGTGAAGAAGGCGAGTTCCGGGTCGAGGGCATCAAGGTCAATGCCCGCGACACCACGGGGGCGGGCGATGCTTTCATCGGCTGTTTCGCTCATCACTGGAGTCAGGACGGCGACATGCGCCGGGCCATGACCCAGGCCGTCGCCTATTCCGCCTGCTCGGTCACCGGGCTCGGTACCCAGAGTTCCTATCCGGACGCTGCCACGTTCGGGCAATTCCTCGACACGCTTTAAGCCAATCAAGCGCCGCGCCTTTCCCGGTCGCAAGGCTGGCAAGGCGGGGTATTCTCACAGATTCATGGAGAACAACAATGACAAAGCCCGCGCTCCAACAATCCCCGGACGGGTTCTACCTGAACCGTACGCCGTGGTTCGCCTTCCTGCTGTTGTGCTGCTGCTTCGCGTTGTGGGCGGCGGCGAGCATGAACGACGTGCTCATCGCACATTTCAAGAAAGCCTTCCTGCTCAGCGATTTCCAGACGGCCTTCGTGCAGTCGGCGTTTTACCTGGGTTACTTCTTCGTGGCGATTCCGGCGGCCCTGGTGGTCAGACGTTTCAGCTACAAAACCACCATCCTGATCGGTCTGTTGCTGTACATGGGGGGCTGTTCGCTGTTTTTCCCGGCCGCATCGATGGCCAAATACGGCATGTTCCTGATGGCGTTGTTCGTTATCGCAGCTGGCCTGTCATTCCTGGAAACCGCCTGCAACACCTACTCGACGCTGATGGGCCCCCGTGAAACCGGCACTCGTCGCCTGAACATCTCGCAGACTTTCCACCCGTTCGGCGCCATGGCCGGGGTGTACGTCGGCAGCTTCGTGATGTTCAAGGACACCGACGCCACTCGCGAACAGCTGACTCAGATGAGTGCCTCCGACGCCGCCATCCAGCAACTGCAAATGATCCAATCGACCCTGCTGCCGTACAAGTGGATGATCGCGGTGCTGATCCTGATGTTCGTGCTGATTGCCTTCACCAGGTTCCCTGCGTGCAAAGGCAACATCCAGAACAACGTCAAAAAGAGCAGCATCGGTCAGAGCCTTTCCCGTCTGTGGCGCAACCCGCGCTTTACCTTTGGCGTGCTGGCGCAATTCCTGTATGTCGGCGCGCAAGTCGGCGTGTGGAGTTTCACCATTCGCCTGGCCATGCAAATGGGCGGGATGAACGAACGCAGCGCGTCGTGGTTCCTGCTGACTACGTTCGCCGCTTATTTCGTCGGCAAAATGGTCGCCAACCTGCTGATGCGCAAACTGCACCCGGCCAAGGTCCTGGCGATCTACGGTGTGCTGACCATCGTGCTGCTGGCCTACACGATTCTGGTGCCGAACATCAGCGCGGTGTATGCGGCGGTGGGCGTGAGTATTTTCCTGGGGCCGTGCTGGCCAACCATTTATGGCCTGACCATCGACGGTTTGGGCGAAGACACCGGCGTTGGCGGCTCGCTGCTGGTGATGAGCATCGTCGGTGGCGGCGTGATGCCGATCTTCCAGGGCCTGCTGTCCGACGCCACCAACGGCAATATGCAGATCGCCTACGTCGTGCCGCTGCTGTGCTTCGTGGTCATCGTGGCTTATGCGATTAAATGCATGCGTGATCCGCGCAGCGAAACGGCGCCGGTGGGCGCGGTGACTGCATCATGACCACGACGATTGCGTTGTTTGCGGAACTGTTCACTGGCGATGAGAAGACCCTGCTGGAGTCGGCTGACTTTCGCGTGCTGGCCTGGACTTATCCCAGTGGCGTAAAAGCGCTGGCGCTGGAGAACAATCGTGGCCGGGTCGTGGTACTGCCGTATCAGGGACAGATGGTCTGGTCGGCAGTGTTCGATGGTTGCGACTTGACCATGCGCAACATGTTCGAACAGCCGCGCCCGAGCCCGACGGTGATTGGCACCTACGGCTGCTTCATGTTTCACAGCGGCATCTTGCGCAACGGCTGCCCGACGCCTGAGGACGATCACCCTCTGCACGGCGAGATGCCTTGCGCGCCGATGGACAGCGCCTGGCTGGAAGTCGGCGAGGACGGCTCCGGCGCATTTGTGCGGGTGGGCGGCGAGTACGAATACGTCATGGGCTTTGGCGATCATTACCGCGCCGGGCCCAGCGTGACCTTGCGTGCAGGCTCGGCGCTGTTCGACATCGGCATGGACGTGCGCAATCTGGCCGGCAAGCCGATGGAGCTGATGTACATGGCGCACATGAACTATGCCTACATCGCGGATGGGCAATTTGTCGAACCGCTGGGGATCGAGGTAACGCGGGTGCGCAGCAGCGTTCCGGCCCATGTGAAGCCGACGCCTGCGTGGTCTGCGTATATCACCGAGTTGACCGAAGATCCGTCGCGCTTGCAGACCTTGAATGCCCCCGAGCTGTATGACCCTGAAATCGTCTGCTTCTTCGACGGCGTGAAGGCCGATGCCAACGGTGATGCGCATTTCCTGCTCAAGCACACCGACGGACCGGCGTTCTACACCCGCTACAAGCCCGCGCAGTTCGACCACGCTGCGCGCTGGATTCTGCACAACGCCGATCAGCAGGTGGCCGCGTTCGTACTGCCGGCGACCTGCGAGCCTGAAGGCTATCTGGCGGAAAAGGCGAAAGGTAATGTGCGGGTGCTGGATGCAGGGGAGCGTGCTGCGTTCAGTGTGACGACGGGGTATCTGGCGGCTGAAGAAGTGCGGCAGATAGAAGGGGATTTGAAGCGCTTATGACCTGATTGTCCGGATGCGGCCCGGAACACGCCCAAACCCAGACGCGCCAGTCCGCCCGAGATGTTCCCTGCGCCGCATATCTTTGAAGGAGCCGGCAAGCCGACTCCTCCAGATTTCGGCATCGCCACATGATCTGCGGTCAGGCGCAAAATTACTGTGGGAGTGAGCTTGCTCACGAATGCGCGGGTACTGGCGACGCAGATCCAGGGTCCGATCACATCACCAACTGCGCCCCATACCCCTGAATCAAATCACGATATGGCTTGGGCAGTTTCTTATCGGTAACCACCACATGGAACTGCTCCAGCGTCGCGAAGTGCGCGGTGCGCACCGCGTCGAATTTTGAATGGTCGGCCAGCAACATACAGTGTCGCGCCTGGCGCAGGACCTTCTGCTTGACCTCGACCTCATTGAAGTTGAAGCAGGTCACGCCGAATTCATCGCTGACACCGGCCGCGGACACGAACGCCCAGGTCAGGCGGATGCCATCGAGAATGCTGGATTCGCTGTGATGCTCGAAGACCTGGTTCTTGCGATGGAAACTGCCGCCGCACAGGACGATGTGGCAGTTGGGCTTGTGTTGCAGCTTGAGCAAGACGTTGAGGGAGTTGCACACGGCGGTGAACTCGAGTTCCTCGGGAATGAAATCGATGACGAAAGGGAGGGTGGTGCCGCAATCGAAGAACACCGTGTCCCCCGGCTTTATGAACGCCGCGGCCAGTTTGCCGATACGGCGTTTCTCTTCGACGTGACGGGTGCCTTGCTCGCTGACCTTGTAATCGCTGGCCTCGGACGGATCGAACGCCAGGGTGATGTGCCCGCCGAGCAAGTGAAACTTCTCCGGATGCCGACCCAGGTCACGACGCAGGGTCATCTCCGAGACATCCAATAGCGCTGCCATTTCCCGCAGATGGATGGCTTTCTGATCCTGGAGGGCTTGCTGAATCAATTTGATGCGATCGGATTTTTTACTGTCCACAGGCATTCCGGCTGTCGATTGAATATGGTAAAAAAATAACATTTTCTGTTATATATACAACATAAAGTACTACGTACAGGCTCGCAGCATAAAGCTTGTCGCCTGGCAACGCTCTCTATTGACCTGTTCTCCAATGAAAAGAAGGCCCCCGATGAAGATCGAACCCGCAGCACTCGCGCAGTATATCGACCACACCCTGCTGGCCGCCGATGCCTCCCGCGAGCAGATCGCGACCCTGTGCCGCGAAGCCCGGGAGCATGGATTCTATTCGGTGTGCGTGAACTCCGGCCAGGTGCCGTATGCGGCGTCTCTGCTGGCAGGTGGAACGGTGAAAGTCTGCGCGGTGGTCGGGTTTCCACTGGGCGCCGGTCTGAGCGATACCAAGGCTTTTGAGGCGAAGCAGGCGATTGCTGCAGGTGCGGGCGAGATCGACATGGTGCTCAACATCGGCGCGCTTAAGGACGGCCTGCTGGATGTCGTGCGTGACGACATCGCGGCGGTCAAGCAGGCCTGTGGCGCAGTGCCGCTGAAAGTGATCCTGGAAACCTGCCTGCTGGATGACGCGCAGAAGACCACTGCCTGTGAGATCTGCCGGGAGCTGAATGTAGCTTTCGTGAAAACCTCCACCGGCTTCAGCCGCAGCGGCGCCACCCTTGAAGACGTCGCGCTGATGCGTAAGGTGGTCGGCGCGGGTCTCGGCGTCAAGGCCTCGGGCGGCGTGCGCGACTATGCCACCGCCGTGGCCATGATCGAAGCCGGCGCCACACGGCTGGGCACCAGTTCCGGCATTGCCATCGTCAGCGGCACTCCGGTGTCGGGTTCCGGTTACTGAGTCTCTGGAGCGAACACTAAACCTGTGGGAGCGAGCTGGCTCGCGAAGGCGGGGGTCAGCTATGAACAGGTTGACCGACACAATCTTCGTGAGCACGCTCGCTCTCACAGTGATCTGTGACGCATGCAGCCTTTGCGAGGCTAACCCTTCCGGCAGACGGCACTGACCTCCCTGCACGATGAATGGCAAACTGCCGGTGTATTCACCTTCACACCGGACAGACCCCATGCCGCAACTCTCCCTGCCGCATTTCAAGGCACGCTGGTTTTTCTGGCTGTGCATGCTGTTGATCGTCGTCGGCCTGCCGGTCGGTTGCGCGGCGTTGCAACACAAGGAGCGCGAGTTGGTGTTCATGATCGAACCCGGCACCGCCAGCTGGTATCACGGCATCCCGGCCGATGTGCAGAACCTGGAACTCAAGGCGCCGTCGTTTGGCGTGGCGCAGAACATCCACGCCTGGTGGTGGCTGGCCGACAAGAAAGACGCGCCCGCGATCCTGTATCTGCACGGCTCACGCTGGAACCTCACAGGTCAGTTCTTTCGCATCGAACAGCTGCATGCGCTGGGCTTTTCGGTGTTGGCGATCGACTATCGCGGCTTCGGTGAAAGCAAGGGGCAGCTGCCGTCCGAAGCCTCTGTTTACGAGGACGCACGCATCGCCTGGGAACGCTTGAAACAGCTGCAGCCTGATCCGCAGAAGCGTTTGATCTACGGGCACTCGCTTGGCGGCGCCGTGGCGGTGGACCTGGCCGCAGAGTTGGGACGCGATGCGCAGAAGGGCGATGAGCCGATTCAGGCGCGGGGGCTGATCATTGAGTCGACCTTTACCAACCTCGCCGACGTCGCTTCATCGGTCGCCAGCACCCGCACCTCGCTGCCGGTGCGTTGGCTGGTGTCGCAGAAATTCAATTCCATCGACAAGATCGCCGACGTTCACATGCCGTTGCTGATCGTGCACGGCACCGCCGACCCGTTCGTCTCGCCGCATTTCAGTGAAGAATTGTTCCAGGCCGCGCAGGAGCCGAAAAACCTGTTGATGGTGCCCGGTGGCAATCACAACAACAGCATGAACCTGGGACGCCAGGCATATGGCCAGGCGATTCAAACGCTGCTCAATGAGAAGGCACCGGCGGTGCATGCGATAAACGAGGCGCCAGCGGGTGCCAAGCAGTCCGGCTAGCGACACAGGCCCCGGTCACGCCTTTCACTGCGCCGGATGATGCTCGGCCGAAAACGGTTTGTTGCGCACCACCACCTTGCCCGGCTGGCTGTCCGGTACCACGAAGCCCTTCAACGCTTCGAGCAGTTTGACCGGGTCCTCCATGGGCAAGTCGGCGAGCTGATGCGGAGTCAGGTTCCACCACTGGCTTGCCAGCAGGCCCTCGATGGTCTGCGGGTCAAAGCGATAGCGCTGTACCTTGGCGGGCGAGCCGACCACGATCGCGTAGGGCGGCACATCCTTGGCGATCAACGACTGCGCACCCATTACCGCCCCGGTGCCGATGGTGATGCCTTCCAGAATCAATACATCCATGCCAATCCACACATCGTGACCGATCACGGTTTGCTTGACCTCTGCATGCGTATGCGCAACCCCCGGACCGATGCGCGAACCCTTATAAGAAAAGTCAACGATATTTGCATATCTGCAGAGGCGGCGACATCGGCGGCAGGTTGCGAGGACAGCGAGCATTCCCAACTGCCGCGCCAAGTGGTATCAGTGTCGCCCTGTGTCACTTCGATCATGAGCCCGCGCGATGGACAAATACTCAAATGGCGAAGCCCATCTCGCCCACTCCGAGCGAGACTGGGTGGTGCGCGCCAAACCCTTGCCGCGGATGGAGCGCATCGAGGCATATTTCCATGGTCATGGTTTCGAAATGCATCGTCACGACACCTACGCCATTGGCCACACCCTGTCCGGCGTGCAGAGCTTTCATTACGACAAGCAGATGGTCAACAACCTGCCGGGTCAGACCATGGTCCTGCACCCCGATGAGCCCCATGATGGCCATGCCGGCACCGACGATGGCTTCCGCTACCGGATGTTCTATCTGGAACCGGCGCTGATCCAGCAGGTGCTCGGCGGCAAGCCGTTGCCCTTCATCAAGGGCGGCGTATCCAGCGACCCGCGTTTGTTCAAGGCGACTCAGGTGCTGCTGCAGGACCTACAGACTTCACTCGACCCTCTGGAACTGGACGATGCCGTGTTCGATATCGCCGTTGCCCTGCAGGACGCCGCGGGCGCGCGCAGAGGGCGGCAATCGGTGGACTATGCTTCGGCCGAACGGGCCCGCGAACTGCTCATGGCCAGTCTGGAACAGGGCGTCAGCCTTGAAGAGCTGGAACAGGCCAGCGACACCGACCGCTGGCGCCTGTCCCGGGACTTCCGCGCATTGTTCGGCACTAGCCCCCATCGATACCTAACGCTGAGACGCATGGATCTGGTGCGCCATTCCATTTCCCTCGGCGTGTCGCTCAGCGATGCGTCGGTGATGGCGGGTTTCTCCGACCAGAGCCACATGACGCGACATTTCGTGAAGACCTTCGGCTACCCGCCGGGGCGGTGGCTGAGGATGTTGAGTGCGCGTGGGGATTGAATTTCCTGGCGGTCATGTGTCGGCTGATCCATCGTTTTCGCTGCCGTCGTAACCTGCGACGTCTCTCACACAGGCTGTGTGAAAACCTCGGCAATTCAGTGACTGGTTAAAAAACGAACTGTAAATTGCGCCGCTACGTCACACCGGCCAATCTTTTTCAGAATTTACGCAGGAACGCGCAGTTCAATCTTTCGTCGGGGTTTTCCCACAGCCCGCACAGGGACAGTGAACAGCTTCATTCGCTGCGGCGCACTTCAGAAAAAGGGATGCCGCAGATTCCTGGCTTGCCTCGAACCCTGGGGGAGACGTCGCAGGTTACGACGGCAGCGAACGCGGTCGGTCCGGCGCTCATTGGGTACTGGCACACCGCGTTCCCTGGCAAGCGCGCTGGTACAGTGACTCGAGTGATGCTGCAATAACGTACAAGACCGACACGATGCCATCGCCGTAGATTGGACACTTCTCGAACGCTACGGAGCCAACCGAATGTCTGCCCCTCAAACCACCCCAACCCCCGTCAACTTCGCCTACAAATACAGCCTGTTCACCGAACAATGGCAACCCAAGGTCGTCGCACAGATGAACGACTACCAATTCAAGCTGGCGCGGCTGGAAGGCGATTTTCTCTGGCACACCCACGCCGACACCGACGAAACCTTCATCGTCATCGAAGGCTGCCTACGCATTGATTTTCGTGACGGGTTCGTCGAGCTGAACGCAGGCGAATTATACGTCGTGCCCAAGGGGGTAGAGCACAAGCCGTATGCCGGGAGGGAGGTGAAGCTGATGCTAATCGAGCCAGTCGGGGTGACCAATACGGGCGACGATACCAATGAGCGTACTGCGCAGAATGATGTGTGGATTTGAATCGTGAACTTTAAATGCTGATAGATTGTTTGGAAATTGATGCGCTATTAGATCGCGATAAAGGGCGGTGAAGCTGTCGATAATTGTCTTTGACGTCATAGAGATAACGCTTGGGCAAGTGCATATCCAATGTCTGCTGCTGTTCGTTGACACGGCGGCATAGCTGCTACGCTATTCAGTAGCGGATGATGGCTTCGGTTATTCGGTTGTCATGGCTGTTTTCGCCAGCGCGCACAGATCACTATTGAGGGAGTCAAGTCATGCCGATAAAAAAAGCAGCTACATTGTTAGACATATACGATGGGGATGACCTGGTTAAGAAGAACGTACCTGTGAAAGAGGGTCAATGGAGCGTTCCATTGGAAAGTCTGGTGCCTGGCCTACATGGTTTTACGGCTAGAGCGGGTGAGATTGACTCGGAGCAATGGGATGTTGGAATTTATCCAACTCTGGAGTTGACCGATTTTCAGGATCGCACATGGGGCGGGTGGAAACTGACGTCTCCCTCTGAGTGGTATCGCATTGGTGCTTCGGGAGAGAATGTGTACGGTTCTATAGCAATTCCTGTGAAATATGTGCAGAAGTCGTACCTTGAGAAAACACTTGTTGGGCTGGTAGAAGGGCAATGGTATAGCTTTAAAGTTAACGTTCACTACGTTTACGCCGGCCATAGTCTTAGAGTTCATCTGCAGGCGAATACTACTCTGTTCGCCGATAATGCTCTTTCGAATCAATGGAAGGTAATTGAAGGGGTGTTCAGGGCAACTCAGGCCGAATACCGTTTCGTAATAATTTTCAGCATCACAGTGAGTACTCCCCCTCTGGTGTCGGTTGTAAATGTAAATATAGATGATATTCAAATCGCCGTAGCTCTTCCCCCCGAAGACGCCTAATTGTTACCTTCCCAATCACGCCCATCTGTCATTACGCTAGGCGGGGAGATCAAGGGCCAGAGTGCTCGTTTGCGCATCATTCAAGACGCGCCTGGTTCAATGGCCACCAGCTTTCATCACCGCGCTCAGACGTACGCATATCCACCAGAGGGTTTTGCGATTGCCTTTACGTGATAAAAAACTAAACAGGAAACAGCTTTAACCTAGATTCAGGTAACGGGTGCCTCTGAACGTCAACAACGTGTGGCGGCTGGCGATGAGCACCGGCCCATTCAATGGGCAGCAGGCAGTGAATTGGATTCGTAGTATGGGCGGTGGCTACGATAATTTGGATGATATAAGCGCAAAATGGCGAGCATGGAAATCATGTATGAATGGCATCCCTTTCGCCCACGAACGCAAAGTGACGCTCTGCCATGGACTCCCGTTTCCCATAGGTCAGGTTCATTACTGGCTGCTTCAGGGGGGCCGATTTTTATCACTTCTACCATTGGCAGCAGCGATGGACTTATGGCGCAACGCCAATAATGACACTATTCAAGGTGCATGGAGCTTTGCCAGAACGTGAGGGTTTAGCTGACTTGATACGTTGCATTCAAATCGGGGGAGCAGAGTTGTGGTGATCTGTTCAGTGCCGAAGATTAGGGTATCGTCCGCTCTTCTGTAATACACGTTCGAAAATAAAATGGACGTCATGGTTCTTCTAAGAAATAGGGTGGTTCGAAGTACTTTAGTTCAGCGCGTTTGAAGCCCCACCATGACTTGCCCCATCACTCCCCAGCGGCATCAACACCGCAATCAACGCCCTGACCACCCCCGGCAGGGCGTCCAGTTCCCTCACCAGAATGCTTCTCTCCCGCACCGCCCAAGGCTCGTCCAGTTCGATGGTCACCAGTTTCATCGTGTGGCTATGACGCAAGGCGGCGGACTCGGGGATGATGCCGATGCCGACACCCGCTTCGACCATCCGGCAGATCGCCTCGAAGCTCGACACTTGAATCCGCAACGACAAATTCCGGCCCAGCCTCTCCACGTGATCGCGCAGGAAACTCAGCAGCGTGCTGCCTTCGTGCAGGCCGATGTGCTGATAAGCCAGGGTCTGTTTCAGCGTGACCTTCTTCTGCGCCGCAAGCTCATGGCCTTCGGGCACTGTGAGCACCAGGCGGTCAGTGCTGAAGTGGATGACCTGCAAACCCGCGGCTTCGACGGGACCGGCGATGATGCCCATGTCGGAGCTGCCGTCGAGCACGCCGCGCACGATGTCCCGGGATAACCGCTCTTGCAGGTCAACCGTTACGCCGGGCCGTTCGGCCAGAAAGCCGGCCAGCACTTCGGGCAGGAATTCGGTCACCGCCGTGGTGTTGGCGAAGATGCGGATGTGGCCCGCCGAATCGGTGCCGTAGCTGGTGAATTCAGCTTTCAGGTAATCGACCTGACTCATGATCAGCCGCGCGTGCTTGAGCAAGCGTTGGCCGGCGGGCGTGAGTTCGACGCCTCGGCTGTCGCGGTACAGCAGGCGCGTGTCGAGCTGACTTTCCAGGGCTTTGATCCGTGCACTGGCGGCAGCGGGGGAGAGAAAGGCGCGGCGGGCACCCTGGGTCAGGCTGGGGGATTCGCCGATGTGAATAAAGAGGCGCAAGTCAGCCAGGTCGAAGTGCATGGTTGTATCCGGACGTTGCGCAGGGCGTTCAGCATACATTAACGCCGGTATATGCAAATGCAAATTCACAGAATGCCGCCGTGCTCCCATGATCTGCTCATAACAACAAATGCAGAGGGTTCTCGCTTATGAGTGCTTCAGATTCGCCAGTGGATTTCAGTGCCTGGATCGGACGAACCGAAGAGGCCCGGGATCACTTGAGCCATAACCTGATCAAGCGCATTGCCGCCACGTTCGGCGAACCCGTGCCCGCTGCTGGCGACGCACTGCCGCCGCTGTGGCAGTGGTGTTTCTTCCAGGACCCGGTGTTCGAAGCCCAGCTCGGCACTGACGGTCATCCAGCCCGCGGGGGCTTTCTGCCACCTGCCGACAATCGCAATCGCATGTGGGCCGGTGGTCGCGTCGAGTTCATCCAGCCGCTGAAAGTCGGCGCCGATGCCCATCGCCTGTCGACCATTCTGAACATCGAAGAGAAGCACGGCCGCACCGGTTCGCTGCTGTTCGTCACCCTGCGCCATGACTACTCGCAGAACGGCGAACTGTGCATTCGTGAAGAGCAGGACATCGTCTACCGCGAGCCTAATCCGCCGAAGCTGAACAGCGGCGAAGCGCCGGAGCAGGGCGACTGGAGCGAGACTATCGAGCCGACGCCGACCCTGTTGTTCCGCTACTCGGCAGTGACCTTCAACGGCCATCGCATCCACTATGACTACCCCTACGTCACTGAAGTGGAAGGCTATCCGGGCCTGGTGGTGCACGGCCCGATGATCGCCACCTTCAACCTGCGTGCGTTCATCCGCGCCAATCCAGATAAACGCGTACGCCGCTTCGCCTACCGCGGCGTGCGTCCGCTGAACGTGCCGACGCCTTTTCGGGTGGGTGGCCGCATTCTCGAGGTGGGCAAGGCGCAATTGTGGGCTGGCAATGAGGCCGGTGTCGCGCAGAGCGCTGAAATCAGTTTCGACTGAGCCAGCTTCGACCGAATCCTTCTTTTATATAGCCAGGCCCGCACTTCCCACGGGCCGTTGCTAAACGCGAGCAAATACGATGAGTCCATACGACAACGAAGACCTCAATGCCATCCGCGAAGGCGTGCGCGCCCTGTGTGCGGAATTCCCGGCTGAATACTGGCGCAAGATCGACGAAGAGAAAGGTTTTCCGGAAGCGTTCGTCAAGGCGCTGACCGATGCCGGCTGGCTGTCGGCGATGATCCCCATCGAATACGGCGGCTCGGGACTGGGCCTTGCCGAAGCCTCGGTGATTCTCGAAGAAGTGAACGCCTGCGGCGGCAACTCCGGCACTGTGCACGGCCAGATGTACAACATGTTCACCCTGCTGCGTCACGGCAGCGAAGCGCAGAAAAGCTATTACTTGCCCAAACTTGCCAGCGGCGAGCTGCGCCTGCAATCGATGGGCGTCACCGAGCCGACCACCGGCACCGACACCACCAAGATCAAGACCACTGCCGTCAAACAGGGCGACAAGTACGTGATCAACGGGCAAAAGGTCTGGATTTCCAGGGTCCAGCATTCGGACCTGATGATCCTGCTGGCGCGCACCACACCGTTGGCCGAGGTGAAAAAGAAATCCGAAGGCATGTCGATTTTCCTTGTCGACCTGCGTGAAGCCATCGGCAAGGGCCTGACCGTTCAACCAATCGCCAACATGGTCAATCACGAGACCAACGAGCTGTTCTTCGACAACCTCGAACTGCCTGCCGATAGCCTGATCGGTGAAGAGGGCAAAGGCTTCAAATACATCCTCGACGGCCTGAATGCCGAGCGCACCCTGATCGCTGCCGAATGCATCGGCGATGGCCGCTGGTTCAACGAGAAGTCCGCCGCCTATGCCCGCGACCGCGTGGTGTTCGGGCGCCCGATCGGGCAGAACCAGGGCGTGCAGTTCCCGATCGCCGAGGCGTATATCGAAATCGAAGCAGCGGACCTGATGCGCTGGCGCGCTTGTGAGGAATACGACAGCGGCAAGAACGCCGGAGCCAGCGCCAACATGGCCAAGTACCTGGCCGCCAAGGCCTCGTGGGAAGCGGCCAACGCCTGTTTGCAGACTCACGGCGGTTTCGGTTTCGCTTGCGAATACGACGTCGAGCGCAAATTCCGCGAGACCCGTCTGTACCAGGTCGCGCCGATTTCCACCAACCTGATTCTTTCCTACGTCGCCGAGCACCTGCTCGAACTGCCACGCAGCTTCTGAGGACACCGACATGAGTCATACCCAGGCACTGGCGGGCTTCCTCGCCGAGCTGAAATACGAGCAGATTCCAGGCCATGTGCTGGACCGTACCGAAGACCTGTTCCTGGACTGGATCGGCTCGGCGCTTGCGAGCAAAGGCGCGCGGCCGATTCCGATCTTCGAGCGCTACGCCGAGCGCATGGGCCCGGCCAGCGGCAAGTCGAAAATCCTGGTCAACGGCCGTGAAACCTCGGCGTACTTTGCCGCGCTGGTCAATGGCGCCGCGTCGCATCTGGTCGAGCAGGACGATCTGCACAACAGCTCGGTGCTGCACCCGGCCACCGTGGTGTTTTCCGCTGTACTGGCCGCCGCGCAGGATCTGGGCAAGTCCGGTCAGGACCTGTTGCTGGCGTCAGTTGCCGGTTATGAGGCCGGGATTCGCATCGGCGAGTTCATGGGCCGCTCGCACTACCGCATCTTCCACACCACGGCCACGGTTGGCACCTTGGCTGCCGCAGTGGCGGTCGGCAAACTGCTGAACTTCAATCAGGAACAGTTCATCAACCTGCTGGGCACTGCCGGGACTCAGGCTGCAGGCCTTTGGGAGTTCTTGCGCGACGCGGCCGATTCGAAACAGCTGCACACCGCCAAGGCCGCAGCCGATGGTTTGCTCGCTGCGTACTTGACTGAAGACGGTCTGACCGGTGCGCGTAACATTCTCGAAGGCGATCAAGGCATGGCGGCGGGTATGTCCACCGACAGTGATCCGAGCAAATTGTCCGACCGTCTGGGTTCGCGCTGGGCCCTGGTGGAAACCTCGTTCAAGTTCCACGCCTCCTGCCGCCACACCCATCCGGCGGCCGATGCGCTGTTGCATCTGATGCAGCGCGAAGGCTTGCGCCACGACCAGATCGCCAAGGTCGTCACCCGCGTGCATCAGGGCGCGATCGATGTCCTTGGTCGAGTCGATGTGCCGCAAACCGTGCACCAGGCGAAGTTCTCCATGGGTGCGGTGCTTGGTCTGATCGCCGTGCATGGCAGCGCACAGCTGATCGAATTCCGCGATCTGGCGCTGACCGATGCCGATGTTGCGGCCTTCCGCGAGAAAGTGACGATGGAGCTGGACCCCGAAGTCGATGGCGCTTATCCGGCGCGCTGGCTGGGCCGCGTGATCGTGACCACCACCGATGGCCGCACGCTGACCGCTGCCATCGACGACCCGAAAGGCGATCCGGGTAACACCCTGTCGCGGCCTGAACTGGAAGACAAGGTGCAGCGTCTGCTGGCGTTCTCCGGCGCCCGCACGGTCGAGCAGGGCAAGGCGCTGATCGACCGTGTCTGGCATCTGCGTGATGCGCTGCATTTGGCGGATTTGATTTAACTGCGAATGCGTTCGTCTTTAGGAGTGCGCTTGCCTGCGATAGCGTTGTGTCAGTCACTGTAGCTGGCACAGGTAAACCGCAATCGTGGGCAAGTGCGCTCCTACAAGGAATGTAGGAGAGGCTACTAACATGACTCAACAATCCCCACGTCCTTTGGACGGCATCACCGTGATCAGCCTGGAGCACGCCATTGCGGCGCCGTTCTGTACCCGTCAGTTGGCTGATCTCGGTGCTCGCGTGATCAAGGTCGAGCGACCTGGCGTCGGCGACTTTGCCCGCGGCTACGATCAGCGCGTCGACGGTCTGGCATCGCATTTCGTCTGGACCAACCGCTCCAAGGAAAGCCTGACCCTGGACCTGAAGCAGGACGAGGCGGGCGACATTCTCGAATCGCTGCTGGGCCAGGCCGACGTGCTGGTGCAGAACCTGGCGCCGGGCGCCGCATCGCGCATGGGCCTGTCGTTCGAGGCGCTGCATGAGCGCTTTCCCCGACTGATCGTCTGTGACATTTCCGGTTACGGCGAAGGCGGCCCTTATGAAAAGAAGAAAGCCTATGACCTGCTGATCCAGAGCGAGGGCGGCTTTCTCTCGGTGACCGGCGGTCCAGGCGAAAATGAAATGGCCAAGGCCGGTTGCTCCATCGCTGATATCGCCGCGGGCATGTATGCCTACACCGGCATCCTTTCGGCCCTGATGCTGCGAGACAAGACGGGCGAGGGCAGCCGCATCGACGTCAGCATGCTGGAAAGCCTGGTGGAGTGGATGGGTTACCCGATGTACTACGCCTACAAGGGTGCGCCACAGCCGCCACGGGCCGGGGCTTCACACTCGACGATCTATCCATACGGGCCGTTTCCCACGGGAGACGGCGGCACCATCATGCTCGGTCTGCAGAACGAGCGGGAATGGGCGTTGTTCTGCGAGAAGGTGTTGCTGGACAAGGCCCTGGCGACCGACGAGCGTTTCTCGGCGAACTTCAAGCGCTCGGAGAATCGTGAAGTGCTGCGCCAGATCATCGTCGATGGCTTCGCGGTGCTGAGCCTGGACGACGTGGTGGCGCGGCTTGAAGAGGCGCAGATCGCCAACGCGCGGGTCAACGACATGCATGGCGTCTGGGAACACCCGCAACTCAAGGCCCGCGACAGTTGGCGCGAAGTCGACAGCCCGTCCGGCCCGTTGCCATCGCTGCTGCCGCCGGGCCGCAATGCCGCCTTCACCCCGCGCATGGATGGCGTGCCGGGGCTGGGGCAGCACACCGAAAGCATTCTGGCGGAGCTGGGATTTTCAGCCGACGAACAAGCGCGGATGGCCAAGGCCGGGGTGGTTTAGAGGGCTGACGGCATGCCCTGTGGGAGCGAGCTTGCTCGCGAAGGGGCCGGTGTACATGACACCTCTGCGTCGGGTTCACCCCAGCCTTCGCGAGCAAGCTCGCTCCCACAGGGTCTCCATTCGTCGTCGGATCTCATTCTCTAGGAGTGCTTCAAACATGCCTCAAACCATCGTCCGCTCCGCGCTGTTCGTACCCGGCAGCCGACCGGAGCGTTTTGCCAAGGCGCTGGCCGCTGGCGCTGATGCGGTGATCGTCGATTTCGAAGATGCCGTGGAGGAACCGCTCAAGCGTCAGGCTCGGGACAATCTCGCGGCGTTCTTGCAGGACAATCCCCAGGCCGCTGTCCGGGTGCGGGTCAATGCGCCTGATCATGCCGAGCACGCCGCGGACCTGGCCTTTTGCAAACAGCACGCCGGGGTCGTCGGGGTTCTGTTGCCCAAGGTCGAAAGCGCTGCCCAGGTGGCTGCCGTCCGGGAAACCGGCAAGCCCGTCCTCCCCATCATCGAGAGCGCCAAGGGCTTGCTGGCGCTGGAGCAGATTGCCCATGCGCCGGGGGTCGAGCGCCTGTCATTCGGCGGGCTGGACCTGGCGCTGGATCTGAATCTGAACAACGGCACCCCGGCGGCGCAGTTGTTTCTCGACCAGGCGCGCATGTCAGTGCAGCTGCATTCCAGAGGCGCTGACTTGCTGCCGCCGCTGGATGGCGTGCACCCCGCGATCGGCGACCCGGAAGGCCTGCACCGCGCGACCCGGCATGCCTACGACATGGGCTACGGTGGCGCGCTGTGCATTCATCCCAGGCAGGTACCGGTGATTCATGCCGCGCTAATGCCCGGTGCCGACGACTTGAGTTGGGCAAAACGGGTGGTGGACGCCAGCACTGCGGCAAACGGCGCCGGAGCGTTCCAGCTCGATGGACAGATGGTCGATGCCCCGGTTTTGCTTCGGGCTCAGCGGCTACTGGCGCTGGCGGCGGGGTGAATGCGATATCACCGCCGTTGCGGACTCCGCAGGTGTCGGCGTCTCTACAGTAATTGCGGCGAACCAGGAAAGCGGAGCCGCTACAGAGGCTGTAAGAGCTTCTGCCGCTGCGTGACAGTGGTGAACTCGGTGGGTCAGGTGCCGGTATTCACGGATTCCCCGCGTTCGCTGCCGTGGCAGGCGCCTGCGTCCCGACAGATATCACGCTGTTGCAGAAATCTACGGCGAGCCTTGTCCTGGAAAGGCTGAGCCTGGCACTGCGCCGGGAATAGTGGCACTTTTTCACCAGCCTGCTAACTTCCTTGCTGCGTCCTGTCTAGCGCGCGGCTGGCGGGATATCGACGGATATGACTCGGCGTTCGGCTGCACCGAACGCTGGCTTACATAAAAGCTGATTCTCTAAACACATCCCGTTGGGCATCGTTAGATGGCACAACCGCTCAAGATCCACCCATTGCTCCTATAAAAAAACAAGCTCCTACAAAAATAAAAAGGTGATATCGATGTTGAAGCTGACCAAGGCGCTTTTCTGCGCCGCTGCAGTGTCCGTGGCTGGCATGGCCTGCGCTGATCCTATCGTCATCAAGTTTGCCCACGTGGTTGCGGAAAACACGCCAAAGGGCCAGGGCGCCTTGATGTTCCAGAAACTGGTTGCCGCCGATCCGGCCCTCAAAGACAAGGTCAAGGTCGAGGTCTATCCGAACTCCTCGCTGTTCGGCGACGGCAAGGAGATGGAAGCCTTGTTGCTCGGTGACGTACAGATGCTTGCGCCGTCCCTGGCCAAGTTTGAGCAATACACCAAAAAAACCCAGATCTTCGACCTGCCATTCCTGTTCAACGACCTGGCGGCGGTCGATCGCTTCCAGCAAGGTCCGCAAGGCAAAGCGCTGCTGACCTCGATGGACGACAAGGGCATTCACGGCCTGGCCTACTGGCACAACGGCCTGAAGCAGTTGTCGGCGAACAAGAAGATGGTCGAGCCCAAGGACGCTCGCGGCCTTAAATTCCGCGTACAGGCCTCCAGCGTGCTGGAAGCGCAGTTCGTGGCGCTGCATGCCAACCCGCGCAAGATGAGCTTCGCCGAGGTCTATCAGGGCCTGCAGACCGGCACCGTCAACGGTACCGAGAACACCTGGTCGAACTACGAAAGCCAGAAGGTCAACGAAGTCCAGCCGTTCTTCACCGAATCCAACCATGGCCTTATCGACTACATGGTGATCACCAACTCCAAGTTCTGGAACGGCCTGCCGGCTGGCGTGCGCGACGAGTTGCAGAAGATCATGGATCAGGTGACGGTCGAGGTGAACAAACAGGCCGAAGCCCTGAACCAGACCGCCAAGCAGAAGATCATCGACTCCAAAACCAGTGAGATCGTGACCCTGACGCCTGAGCAACGCGCCAAATGGCGTGAAGTCATGAAGCCGGTCTGGGACAAGTTCTCCGACGAGATCGGTGCCGACCTGATCAAGGCTGCGGACGACTCGAACAACGCCCCTTGATTGCTACAACGGCGGCTTGATCGATACAGGCAGTGATGTCTGCGTGGCCACCCGCTTTTCTTTGGAGGGGGGGGTGGCCGCTCTCTCTATGTTCGGAGAATTCTTATGCAATCGCTGACGCGACTCTGGGAGCACCTGGAGGAGGGCATGATCGCCTTCCTGCTGGCTGCCATGACGCTGGTGACATTTGTCTACGTAGCGCTCAATAACATCTACACCCTGTTTTATTCGCTGAGCGACAAATGGACGTTCACCAGCGAGTTCTTTTCGTTCCTGGGCGACCACACGATGGAGTACGCCCAGAACATGACCTGGAGCGTGGCCCTGACCAAAGCGTTGTTCGGCTGGCTGATTTTCTTCGGTGTGTCCTACGGCGTGCGAACGGCCGGTCATCTGGGGGTCGACGCGCTGGTGAAGATGACCAGCAAACCGATACAGCGTCTGCTGGCCCTGCTCGCGTGCCTGTGCTGCATGGCCTACGCCGGCCTGTTTCTGGTGGCCAGCTACAAATGGGTCAGCGCCCTGTTCGTCGCCGGTATCGGCGCCGAGGATCTGGACCGCTATGGTGTGAAAGTCGCCTATATCGCCATCATCGTGCCGATTGGTTTCACCCTGGTGCTGCTGCGCTATCTGGAAATTCTCTACCGCATCTACACCCACCGTCAGCTCGGTCTGGGCCTGGCCGATGAGGCGGCGGAAGCGAGCAAACTGGCCCAACCTGATGAGGAGCAACACTGATGACGGTCATCTGTCTGTTCCTGTTGCTGTTCGTCTTCATGTTCCTGGGCGTGCCTATTGCGATTTCGCTGGGCCTGTCCGGCGCGGTGTCGATTCTGCTGTTCAGCCAGGACTCTCTCAGTTCGTTGGCGATCAAGCTGTTCGAAACCTCCGACAGCTATACCTTTCTGGCGATCCCGTTCTTCCTGCTCTCCGGCGCGTTCATGACCACCGGCGGCGTGGCGCAGCGGCTGATCGACTTCGCCAATGCCTGTGTCGGTCATATTCGTGGCGGCCTGGCGATCGCGGCGGTGCTGGCCTGCATGCTGTTCGCGGCGCTGTCAGGCTCCTCGCCTGCGACCGTGGCCGCCGTGGGTTCGATTGCCGTGGCCGGGATGGTGCGTTCCGGCTATCCGAAGGAGTTCGGCGCGGGGATCATCTGTAATGCCGGTACGCTGGGGATTCTGATTCCGCCGTCGATCGTGATGGTGGTGTACTCGGCCGCGACCGAAACCTCGGTGGGCAAGCTGTTCATCGCCGGTATCGTGCCAGGCATCCTGTTGGGCGTGGCCTTGATGGTGGCGATCTACATCGTCGCGCGGATCAAGAAACTGCCTGCCCAGCCTCGGGTCACCTTCCGCCAATGGCTGCACACGGCGCGTCGGGCCTTCTGGGGCCTGCTGTTGCTGGTAATCATCCTCGGCGGCATCTACAGCGGCATGTTCACTCCGACCGAAGCGGCGGCGGTAGCGGCGGTGTATTCGGCGTTCGTGGCGCTGTTCATCTACAAAGACATGCGCTTTCGCGACTGCCCAAAGGTGCTGCTGGAGTCCGGTCGCCTGGCGATCATGCTGATGTTCATCATCTCCAACGCGATCCTGTTCGCCCACGTGTTGACCACCGAACAGATCCCGCAGGAAATCACCAACTGGGTGATCTCCGAAGGGCTGACGCCGATCGGCTTCCTGATCATGGTCAACATCGTGCTACTGGTGGCGGGCAGCTTCATGGAGCCGTCGGCGATCACCCTGATCCTGGCGCCGATCTTTTTCCCGATTGCCATGAAGCTGGGCATCGACCCGATTCACCTGGGCATCGTGATGGTGGTGAACATGGAAATCGGCCTGGTGCACCCGCCGGTGGGGTTGAACCTGTTCGTGACCTCGGCGGTGACTGGCCTGACCCTGGGGCAAACCATCCGTGCAGCCTTGCCGTGGCTGTCCATCCTGTTGTTGTTCCTGATTCTGGTGACCTACGTGCCATTCATATCGCTAGCCCTACCGAACTGGCTGGGCATGCCATAAGGCCTTTGGTCCTGTAACCGAACTGTGAGCGCAGTGCCTTGGCCCTCGTCGACGATAAGTCTTCGGGGGTCTTTTTATGCGTGAGTGGTGGTCGGCCTTAAAGGCCTCGGGGCAACACCTGTGGGAGTGAGCTTGCTCACGAAGGCTGACCTCCAGGCGCTGAATCAAGTACGAACGTACTGGGCTCTTCGTGAGCAAGCTCACTCCCACAAGGCTGTGCTTGCGCAGTGTCATGTCTAGTCCTGAAATAGGTTTACACCTGTTTTACCCTCAAAACGCCCGATGCACCGCATCGGGCGTTTTGTATTTCA
>NZ_NKHL01000003.1 GCF_002934685.1 Pseudomonas bohemica | reverse complement strand
CTTGGTTGTCAGGCCGCCTCGACTGCGCCCCAGAGCATGGTCTAGCGGTTCTTCAGGCCCCCCTTTTTCCCGGCGCCTGATGAGGCTCGGGTTGCACGTACCGCCGTGGAGTCGATCATCCAGGTGTCCAGATCGATCAGTCCCTCCTGGTTGAGTCGAATGTGCAAGCGTTCCAGTATCCGGTCGAACGTACCGTCATCGCGCCAGTCACGAAAACGCTGATACACC
>NZ_NKHL01000039.1 GCF_002934685.1 Pseudomonas bohemica | reverse complement strand
AAGCAAAGCAGGACCTGAAGACTGGCGCTGTACCTGTGGGAGCTGCTGGAGCTGTGCGACAGCCGCGAAGGCGGTGGATCATACACCTCACCTTTCACAGACCCACCGCGTTCGCTGCCGTCGTAACCTCCGACGTCTCCTACAAGTTCCGAGTCGGACCGGGATTTTGCGCATTTACACAATCCCTTGTGGTGCGCCTACAGCTTTGTTTGCGCGATATCTCGGGCGACCAAAGCAAAGCAGGATCAGGACCTGAAGCTGGCGCTGTACCTGTGGGAGCTGCTGGAGCTGTGCGACAGCCGCGAAGGTGGTGGGTCAGACAGCTCACCTTTCACAGACCCACCGCATTCGCTGCCGTCGTAACCTCCGACGTCTCCTACAAGTTCCGAGTCGGACCGGGATTTTGCGCATTTACGCAATCCCCTTGTAGTAGGCCGACTTGCCGACGGCTGCGCGATATTTGAGGCGACGCAAATCGCGACTTGGATGTAGGCCAAACCAGGAGCAAGCGCTTTTGGTTACTTTTGGCCGGTCCGGCTTCCGGCTTTTTCAAAAGTAATTCGCCGAAGGCGAAACAATCCGGGCGTAAGGACGAATCTCACCGACGCCACCCAAAAATCCAATCCCCAAACACCGCCAAATCCCAACCAAACCCACAAAATTGCAGCTTTTATTGGGCTTCATGACGCCAACACATTTATCATCCGCACCAGTCAGCGCATCCCGGCGGGCTTCAGCGGCCGAGGAAAGCGCCTGGTAACGCAGACAAAATTGGCTTGCGACGCGACCAAGGGTTAATGTTCGGCGCGACGCTGGACGATTAGACTGCGCCGCGAGTTTCGATTCTTCATGCCGCCGGCCGCGGCGTGAGTTAGCCAGAGACGCCAGAGTGGCGCCTCGGCCTGTTCTAAGGAGTACGCATGGCTGTCTACAACTACGACGTAGTGGTACTGGGTTCCGGCCCAGCTGGAGAAGGCGCGGCAATGAACGCCGCCAAGGCTGGGCGCAAGGTAGCCATGGTCGACAGCCGTCGGCAGGTCGGCGGTAACTGCACTCACCTGGGCACGATCCCGTCCAAGGCGTTGCGTCACTCGGTCAAGCAGATCATCCAGTTCAACACCAACCCGATGTTCCGGGCCATTGGCGAACCACGCTGGTTCTCGTTCCCGGATGTGTTGAAAAACGCCGAAAAAGTCATCAACAAGCAGGTCGCCTCGCGCACCGGCTACTACGCTCGCAATCGTGTGGACGTGTTCTTCGGCACCGGCAGCTTTGCCGATGAGCGCACCATCGACGTGGTCTGCAATACCGGCGTCGTCGAAAAACTGGTCGCCAACCAGATCATCATCGCCACCGGCTCGCGCCCTTATCGCCCTGCCGACATCGACTTCACCCACAAGCGTATCTATGACAGCGACACCATCCTCAGCCTCAATCACACGCCTCGCAAGCTGATCATCTACGGTGCTGGCGTGATCGGTTGCGAATATGCGTCGATCTTCAGCGGTCTGGGCGTGGAAGTCGAACTGATCGACAACCGCGATCAACTGCTGAGTTTCCTCGATTCGGAAATTTCCCAAGGCTTGAGCTATCACTTCAGCAACAACAACGTAATGGTTCGCCACAACGAAGAATACGAGCGCGTCGAAGGCTTGGACAATGGCGTGATCCTGCACCTCAAGTCCGGCAAAAAGATCAAGGCCGATGCCCTGCTGTGGTGCAACGGCCGTACCGGAAATACCGACAAGCTGGGTCTGGAAAACGTCGGGATCAAGGCCAATGGTCGCGGCCAGATCGAAGTGGACGAGGCCTACCGCACCAGCAAGCCGAACATTTATGGCGCCGGTGACGTGATCGGCTGGCCGAGTCTGGCAAGTGCCGCCTACGACCAGGGCCGTTCGGCCTCGGGCAGTGCGGTGGACAATGGCGCTTGGCGTTTCGTCAACGACGTGCCGACCGGCATCTACACCATTCCGGAAATCAGCTCGATCGGCCAGAACGAACACGATTTGACCCAGGCCAAAGTGCCATACGAAGTGGGCAAGGCGTTCTTCAAGAGCATGGCGCGGGCGCAAATTTCCAATGAGCCGGTGGGTATGTTGAAGATCCTGTTCCACCGCGAAACCCTGGAAATCCTCGGTGTGCACTGCTTCGGCGATCAGGCATCGGAGATCGTGCACATCGGTCAGGCGATCATGAACCAGCCGGGTGAGGCGAATACGCTCAAGTACTTCGTCAATACCACCTTCAACTACCCGACCATGGCCGAAGCCTATCGGGTGGCGGCATACGACGGTCTGAACCGGCTTTTTTGAGTGGCTCCGGCCGGTGGCCTGAGCCGGCCGGGGAGACCGATTTCAGTAATTCCCGAGGGTGGCGCTGGCCAAACCGGGAAAGTCTGTAATCAGGCTGTCAACGCCGAAGTCGGCGAGTCTGCGCATCAGCGCGGGCTCGTTGACTGTCCACACTGACACATGCAGGCCCTGACTCTGGGCTTTCTTCAAGCGCTCGGGCGAACACAGCGTCCAGTTCAACGCGAGAATTTCACAGCCATAACTTTGTGCGACCTTCAACGGGTCCAGCCAGGCGTATTCGGCGACCAGCCCCCGCGAGGTATCCGGCGTCAGCTCAAGAGCTGCGCGCAGGACTTCCCGCGAGCCTGAAGTGATGGTGACCTTGTCCAGCAACCCGTGACGCTGGGCCATTTCCCGAATCGCCAGCACCGTAGTCGCTGCGCGGGTGCGAGAAGCGCTTTTCACTTCCAGCTGCCAGTGATCGAAGGCGCATTTCTCGAACAGTTCTTCCAGCCGCGGAATAGGGCACGGCTGCACCCAACCGGGGCCGCCCTTGCGCGCGTCGTAGGTGACGAGGTCCGCCGCTGCATGCTCGACCACCTTGCCGCGCCGGTCGGTAGTGCGTTTGAGGGTTGGGTCGTGGATCACCATCAGCTCGCCATCGCGCGACAGGTGCAGGTCCAGTTCGCAACGCTTGACCCCGTGTTTGAGGCATTCCTGAAAGCTGGTCAGGGTGTTTTCCGGTGCTTCGCCTTTGGCGCCGCGGTGGCCATAAATCAATGTCACAAATACTCCTTAAGACTTTCCAGGATAAGTGCTGCGCTCGGCCATGCTGCGTTAATAACAGGCTCGGAATGCTCGTTCAGGTGCCCTGAAATCGGGAGCAACCCCGGCCGCCTGTTTTTGCCTTGCCTGCCCGTCGCTCGCCACTGCACGTGCAGGCTTGCATAAATTGATTCATTTCTGATCAGGATGGTTCTGCTCTCGAGCCAGCCGTCGTTGCGCAGCTTGTCGTTGCAAGATGTGTCGAGCCAGCAACTGACGTTGGGCATCGCTCAGTTCGATCCACTCGGTGCCGACCTCGAAATCACCGATGGTCAGCGAGTGGCACTGCGTGACTTTGGCGCGCAGCAGCATCCCGGAAGCCTGGGGCATCAGCACCATTTTCACTGACAACAGGCTGCCGACCGGGAAGGGCTGGTGGGATTCGAATTGCAGGCCGCCCTCGGACATGATCACTTTTTGCGGGGCGCCCAGCTTGCCGAGCACGGTCTGGGCCACCAGTTGACCCAGCAGATCGATGCGTTTGCTCATGGCCCGCAGGAAGCTGTTGGTGGTACGGTCGCGGTCGTCCAGTTGGCGCAGCAGATGCTGCGACTCGAACTCGGCGACGTGCAGTTCGCTTAGCAGATCGAAGAGTGTCGAGGTGTCGCGATGAGCGAGTTCGTCGACTGAACCGGACGCTGGAATGCGTTGAATTTCCAGTGCGACGCTGTCCTCGATACGGTAGTATTCGCAGCGTTCTTCTTCATCTAATGTCGACATGGCGAACCCATGGTAGCGGCGGTT
>NZ_NKHL01000092.1 GCF_002934685.1 Pseudomonas bohemica | reverse complement strand
GGCCGACCTGGTAAAAGCACGGCCTGCCTGACGGCAGGCCGTTACCGGCCCGCACACAAAAAATCTGACAGTCCCTCAGGTCCTGTCCTGCTTTGCTCTGCGCCTGATCTTCTGCCACGCAACTCCAGGCGCTGCAGAATGCGACTTGGGTGCAGCCCCCGCCATGGACGGCGGATAGCGGCGGACCCACGGAGCGGAACTGGAGTGAGGGAAGACAGACTTATCCTCTCAGCCTCCCAAGACCTGACACGCAAAACTGTCATACCCTTAAGCGCACCCACCGCCAAAAAAGGCCCCATCATGCGACACCGCCTCTTTCACCGGATGCTCCTGCTCATCGCACTGGCCAGCCCGATCGCCATGGCCTCCCAGGCAGATCTTTTGACAAAAGCCGACTTCCCGCCCCGCCTCGACGGCCAATCGCCGGCACTGGAACGCAAAAACCAGGCGATCCTCACCCACCTGTGGACCGACGTGTACGCCGCAGCCTTCTATACCGAACCCTCGATCACCGCAAAACAGGCCGCTTTCACCCAGGCCCCGCAAAAACTCGAACTCTACTATTTCCAGGAAATCAGTCGCGATGACGCCATCAAGGCCGCTACTGCCACCCTCGAACACCAGCAAACCAAAGAAACCCTGTCGCGGCTGCGCCTCGAACTAGACCGCTTGAACCAAAGCTTCCAGGACATAAAACCCGGCGACCGTTACGTCCTGAGTTGGGACCGCAGCGACGGCCTGAATCTGATCCGCAACACCAAGGTCATTTTCGCCAGTCCCGACCCGGAACTGGCGAAAGTGTACTTCGCGATCTGGCTGGCGCCGGACGGATTGTCCGGCGACCTGCGCGAGGCGCTGCTAAAATGAACTAGCCTGCCAGGTCGAGGAACAAGCGTTGCGCTACCTCCTTTCCGATCGCGCTGCGATAAACACTGATGACTTCCTTATTGTCTTTCGCCGCCTTGACCTGAGCCTTGTAGCCCATGAATCGCTGCTCGGGCAGTTTCAGATGCGCCGCCGTAAAGGTCTCTGCGGCCGCCCCTTCGCTGGCGTAATGAAAATGCGCCCACCATAGGACGCGTTGCTCCTGATCGCGAATTTGATACTCCTGAACGAAGTCATTACGTTTACGTCCAGACATGTTCTTGCGACCTTCGAAACGGGCGATGCTGACCTCATGTTCGCGTGCAAGGTAACTCAGACGTGCCGCGGTAGGAGGCTGGGCCTTGATCATGGCGATGCGCAAGGCACGCCCCTCATCTTTAAGACGCGCCGCCGCGGTGCGCAATTGGCCCACCGTCGTCTGCACGCTACTGGCGGCGTCCTGCTCTGGACTGGAATCGGCCAGGCGCGCGGCAAGCTTGTCAGCCAACCCATTCAGGGTATCGGCCTTTTGCACCAGAATATCTTCCATATCCGCTGGCTCACCGCCGCGTCTTGAATGGCGTCGTGCATTGGCGATATCCGCTTCGACCCGATCAAGCCCTGCTGCGGCCTGACGCTTGAGCTCGGTCAGTGCAACCACCGGCGTACGGCCCGCCGGTTTCACCGGGCGCACGGTTTCGACCTCCACCCACTCGCCGTTTTCATGCAGATGATAGGTGCCGACGACGGTGTCGCTCATGGGCTCGGTCACGTCCACCACGGCCCCCGGCAAATCGGGTTCCCCCTCCCTGAGCCTGCCCACCAACGTGCGGTGGGCTCGGGTCTTGATGACTCGCTTGCGAGACTGCGTGACCCGCGGGACATATTCGGGAGGCTGCTCCGACGGCTCTGCGCTCTCCCGAATCAGGTCCGACATCCGTGCCTCCGTATGATCAAAAATCCAGATGAGGTCTCCGAAGAAACGGTCGAACTGCTCCGGCTGCAATGCCTGCGGTGTGCTTTCTTCAGTGCAGACTGCGACCAACATCGCCCTCTGGTACTCACGCATTGAGCTTTCCAGCACCCCTATCTGTTCTGCCAACGAGTAGTCATTGGGTTTTTCAAGTTCCGCGTGGGAGCTGAACGCTGCATGCAGAGCCTCATCGGTGCGAAAGTCTTTTAGCTCAGCGGCCCCCCTCGTCGTGAGAACAGCCTCCCGGGTGAAGCTCAACTCAAGCAGCGTCCACATCCGGTTGATCCGCCAGTCCAGACGGGTGAACAGATTATGACTGTGCAGCATGAGCAGATCCGCTCGCCAGAGCGCTTTACCGACTTTGGGCACGTTCTTGAGCTGCAGCCAGACCTCTTCCCTGACAGCGGCCCAATGCTCTCCTCGATCCTTCAACCTGAGCAATTGCTCGAACAGCGCCAGGTAGGGGTCCACATTTTCCGGCGTGACCTTATCGGTGGAAAAAGCGTGCAACCGGGGTAACTCGGTGTGCACCACATTCACCACCCGTTCAAGCAATACGCCTTCATAGAAGCCGATGCGCTGACTGACCCCCTGCAAACTGTTGGCAAGGACTTTCTCTGCAACGCGATCAGCAGGACGCAAAGACGCCTGAAGCAGCATTTTCTCCTGAATGATGGTCCATAACTCGTTCAGATCCGTCGCGACGAGTTCGATTTGCTCCTGCGTCAATGGCTCGGTCCCACTGCGGCGGGTCCGCTCCCACTGACCGAAGCGGAGGTAAAGAACACGCTCGCGCTGCTCGAGCACGGATGCCCGCTCAGTCACGCGCTTGAGGGTCTCGGCATTTTCCAGCGCCAGTTGGCGGGCGCTGCGCTTGGGTCCGCCGCCGCGCAGTCCCAGCGAGAGATCGAGTGCCCAGGTCTGGCCCGTATGACGCAAGCGTGGACCGGAGGAGGCAGGATGCTGCGGATCGATGATGCAGGCACCCGACTCGTTGAATCCGACCTCGTAGATCCCACTCTCAAGCCGCACCCACCAGCGCTCACTGTGCTGATACAGGCCCTCTTTTCCTGGCTCCATTGAAGATTCGCCCAGCGGAGGCTCAGGCGTGACTTTCAGGTGTTCGAGGCGCGCCGCCTGCTCTGCCGTCAGGCGATGGCTGCTGCTGGACCAGGAAAAGTCCAGAAGAGTGGGCGCAGGCGCTTGCGCAGAAGCAGGTTTGGACTCAGGCTCCTCAATCTCCAGAGGCGACTCGGTCTGGCTGATCGGCTCGCTCAGCGGCAGCTCAACTTCGCCAAGGCGCTTTGATGAAGGCAGGCTTCGAGCAAAGCCCTGGTGCAGCAGAATCATTGAAATGTTCAGCAGCAGCGCATTCCAGGCCTCGGAACTACGAGCGCCGAAAAACCCGGCTTGAGCTACAAGTACTTGATCGACCGCTTCCATCAACTGCACCAGCCAAAGCGCCGAGCCAACAGGCCCTGTAAAGAATGGCAGTACAGCATCGAACGCCAGCCAGCCGCCACGTTGCAGTAACGCCCAACGACTTTCCGCGTTGGAAACCGACTCGTGGTCTGCCAGATCCACCAGCGCACGAGCGTTGGCATTGAACAGTGCGACCGTCACATCCCCCTGAATCACATCGACGCCCAGTTGCGCAGGCGAGGGAGTTTCCAGAGGCGAAAAATCGAAGCCCAGGCCGAAACGAATGATATGCGGCTGGTTAAATCCGCCATTGCCATAACAACGGCGGGCGTGCGCGCTCATCCAGGTCAGCACTTCGTGCTGCAATTCACCTTCGTTGGCGATGGCATCGCGCAGCTGTGTCCAGGTAGAAAATTGAGTGAGCGGCACATCTGCGAAGGGGCGATAGAGCACGAAGGGGCCTACCCTCGGATCTGAAGCGCCAATGATAAACATGTTACTGACCTCATCGGCGGCCGCTCCTGACCGAGCCACCCAGGCCAGCGGCCGCAACACGCAGGAGCTGAGCGAGCCACTGCCGTCGCCATTCTCCAGCAGCGAGCAGACCAATCGATAGCCAGTCTGGGTCAAACCGCCCTGGCCGCGAATCTTCTGTTCGAGAGCCTTGAGGGGCAATTGCACACGTAACTGATCGGCGAACAGTATTTGCCGTCTGGCAGCTTCTGCCTTGTCATCCAGGAGATAGTGGCGCACCAGCGCGGGATAGGCACGCCCGATGTCCACACGAACGATCAGCTGCTTCACATAATCCGGAGTAAGCCAATCGGGCAAGGGCCCGCCATCGCGTATCGACAGGGTTATCGAGCCGTTCGGCACGCTGGAAAGATTCTCCAGCGCGAACGCTGCGACGCTCTTGTGCAGGTGCTCGATGCTACCGATAGCGATGAGCTGCCCTGTAGACGGGGCAGGTACCGCCACCACTTTCGCAATATTGACCGTCACGTCGTCAAGCGTCAGCCAGGTGGCTTGCGGGTGGTCCTCACACAATTTGTCCTGCATGACCTTTCGTGCGTAGTCCAGAACACCGGGCAGCTGGTCGTTCCAGCAAGCGCCCGCTGAACGACCTGCCGCGACAGCTATTGCAGCCAGTCGGCGGCTGTAGTCCAGTCGGTCTGCCGAAGATGCACTTCTTATCCAGTCCGGCAATTGCTCGAAGCGGTCGGGCTGCGGCCGCCAAGACACAGAAGGCCCGATGTCCAGCTGCGGACCAATATCGGTGATTTTTGCGAGATAACGTTCGATCTCGTCGAAATCATCGAAGCCCAGAGAATTCACTTCCTGGATCAGCGAAAGCTGTCCTTCGAGCATTTCCAGAGCCTTTTTCTCGAAATCCACGCCTGCGCCAGTCGAAGCCGCTTCGACACCCAATAAACCGGACGACGGTGTTGCGCTTAAACTCCGTTGCTCAAGCTCCTGGGCTAATTGTTTCCAGGGACTCACGCCATTTTTTCCGGGTCGGTCCCAGAAGCTCACCATAGCGCGCATGAAGATGTCGGGCAGACCGAGTGAAGCGGTGTCGATGAGAATCGCCAGTTGCCCGAGTTCGAGCGGCGCAACCGTATTTTCCGGAGCGACGGGATTAAGTACCAATGTATGTTCCCCGTCCTTCCAGCGAGGCGTCTTGCCGGCGGCGAAGTCATCACACAGAACGTCCATCAACGTCCTGGCCGATCCGTCGGCCTGGGAATCAGTAATCACAGCGATGGCCGGATCGATATCCAGCGAAGGATATTGAGCCCGAAGGGCGTTGCGCAAAGCATCGTAGGCGACAGGAGTCAGCGAAGGTCGGCGGGAGAAGGTATCGATCAGGTCATAGTTGACAGTCATTGTGAATTCAACTCGCAAGTGCATGACAGTCCGGTCCGACTCACAGCGGTCAGTCCGGAAATTTCGAGCGAGTTAAGGGCAGGCAGACGCCAAGCGTGACATAAACAAATATCGCGCCCTCAGGCTGCCATGAGGCACCGGCGATGGGTGATGCGTTTCTTATGATTGCTATCCGCCATTTTTACACATATCGTTACAAATCTGCGTTGCCGGAGACCAAGTTCGAACAGCGCAGGAGAGGACGCACAAATACAACGGATCCCCCAGCTAGACAGTCTAAGTGAGTAATTCCAAATGGCCTCGAACACAGGCAAAGGCAAAGCGATTTTTCGCGTTGTCAGCGGCAACTTTCTTGAAATGTTTGACTTCATGGTTTACGGCTTTTACGCCACGGCCATCGCCAAGACCTTCTTCCCCGCCGACAGTGAATTCGCATCGCTGATGCTTTCGCTGGCGACCTTCGGCGCCGGCTTCCTGATGCGCCCGCTGGGTGCGATCTTCCTCGGTGCCTACATTGACCATCATGGTCGTAAGAAAGGCCTGGTCATTACCCTCGCCATGATGGCGATGGGTACCGTGCTGATCGCCTGCGTTCCGGGCTATGCAACCCTGGGCGTTGCCGCGCCTCTGCTGGTGCTGATCGGTCGTCTGCTTCAGGGCTTCTCCGCCGGTGTCGAGCTGGGAGGCGTATCGGTGTATCTGGCCGAGATATCCACCCCCGGCCGCAAGGGCTTCTTTGTCAGCTGGCAGTCCGCAAGCCAGCAAGCGGCCGTGGTTTTCGCAGGTCTGCTGGGCGTCGGCCTGAACCACTGGTTGAGTCCGGAAGACATGGGGCAATGGGGCTGGCGCGTGCCGTTCCTCATCGGCTGCCTGATCGTTCCGGTGATCTTCATCATCCGTAGCTCGCTGGAAGAGACGCCGGAATTCGAGGCCCGTGCCAAAAAACACCGGCCAACGCTGGGCGAGGTAGTCAGGTCGATCGGTCAGAACTTCGGTCTTGTCATTGCAGGCATGGCATTGGTGGTCATGACCACCGTTTCCTTCTATCTCATCACCGCCTACACCCCGACCTTCGGCAAGACCGAGCTGCACCTGTCCGATCTCGATGCTTTGCTGGTCACGGTCTGCGTCGGTATTTCCAACTTCATCTGGTTGCCAGTGATGGGAGCAGTGTCCGACAAAATCGGCCGCAAACCCCTGCTGCTGGGTGCGACTATTCTGGCCATCTTCACGGCATACCCTGCCCTGTCCTGGCTGACTGCCAATCCGACGTTCGCCAATCTGCTGATGGTCGAGTTGTGGCTTTCATTCCTGTACGGCTCATACAACGGCGCCATGGTGGTGGCCTTGACCGAGATCATGCCGATCGAAGTGCGCACCACCGGTTTCTCCCTGGCCTACAGCCTGGCGACCGCGACCTTCGGTGGCTTCACCCCGGCGGCCTGTACCTACCTGATCCATGTGCTGGACAACAAGGCAGCCCCTGGCATCTGGCTGAGCGGCGCCGCCGTCCTGGGCCTGATCGCGACGCTGGTGCTGTTCCGCAAGGGTCAGACCCGCATGGAAGCAGCGACAAGCTAAAAACGGCGAGCTGCAGGAAAAAACAAAACGCCCCGAGCTACTCGGGGCGTTTTTGTTTCTGTCTGATCTGCATCGTCGGCCGCTACGGTTCAATTACCGTACAAAATACACACGAACAAAAACGCCACAACCCGCTGGGCCGGTCGTGGCGCTTTTGCTTCAGCTTACAGCTCGTAACTTGCAGCTCGCAGCTCTCGTTATTTCGGGAATGCTGGCGGGTTGATCCCAGCCATGTCTTCCATCACACGTACCACCTGGCAGCTGTAACCAAACTCGTTGTCGTACCAGACGTACAGCACGACGCGGTTGTCGTTGACGATGGTCGCTTCGGCATCGACCACACCGGCGTGACGCGAGCCAACGAAGTCGGTGGATACCACTTCCTGGGAGTTCACGAAGTCAATCTGCTTGTGCAGGTCCGAATACAGCGCGGTGTGGCGCAGGTATTCGTTCACTTCTTCGCGCGTGGTGGCGCAGTCGAGGTTCAGGTTGAGGATCGCCATCGACACGTTCGGCGTCGGCACACGAATCGCGTTGCCGGTCAGCTTGCCGGCCAGCTCAGGCAGCGCCTTGGCAGCCGCAGTCGCTGCGCCGGTTTCGGTGATGACCATGTTCAGCGCGGCGCTGCGGCCACGACGATCGCCTTTGTGGAAGTTGTCGATCAGGTTCTGGTCGTTGGTGTACGAGTGAACCGTTTCGACGTGACCATTGACGATGCCGTACTTGTCGTTGATGGCCTTGAGCACCGGAACGATGGCGTTGGTGGTGCAGGACGCCGCGGAGATGATCTTGTCGTCAGCGGTGATCTGCTGATGGTTGATGCCGTGCACGATGTTCTTCAGCTTGCCTTTGCCCGGTGCGGTCAGCACCACGCGATCGATGCCAGGGCATTGCAGGTGCTGGCCCAGGCCGTCGGCGTCGCGCCATACGCCGGTGTTGTCGACCAGCAACGCGTCCTTGATACCGTACTGAGTGTAATCCACCTCGGTCGGGCTCTTGGCGTAGATCACCTGAATCAGGTTGCCGTTGGCGCTGATGGTGTTATTGGCTTCGTCGATGGTGATGGTACCGTCGAACGGGCCGTGAACCGAATCACGACGCAGCAGGCTAGCGCGCTTGACCAGATCGTTCTCGGCGCCTTTGCGCACGACGATGGCGCGCAGACGCAGACCGTCGCCGCCACCGGTTTTCTCGATCAGGATGCGCGCCAGCAGACGACCGATACGGCCGAAACCGTACAGCACGACGTCGGTACCTTTACGGGCGCCCGAATTCTGCTGACCAACGATTTCGGCCATTTCCTCACGAACGAACTGCTCGGCAGTGCGGCCATTGGCTTCGGTTTTGTATTTGACGGCCAGCTTGCCCAGGTCCACCGAAGCGGCACCCAGTTTGAGCTCGCTCATCGCTTTGATGAGCGGGAAAGTTTCGTGTACGGACAACTCGGTTGCGTCGGCTTGACGATGACGCGCAAAGCGGTGCGCTTTGAGAATCGCGATCACTGAACGGTTGATCAGGGTGCGGCCATAGATCGAACTCACCACGTTGTTATTGCGGTAGAGCTGACCGATAAGCGGGATCATCGCCTCGGCGAGCGCTTCACGATCGATCCATTCACCAAGACACTGGTCGGGCTTCTGAGTCACGGGAACCTTCCACATGTAGGGGCTGAAAAAAGGGACTACATTATGCCCAAGCCTTTGTTTATGAGCAATCCGGACTTTTGAACCTTCCGGGCACTACATAATTCGGCGAGCACAAAACTGACAGCGGATTCCCGATTTAGTTACAATCCCCGGCTTTGCCGCAACGCCTGGAGCTCTATCTTCCGTGCCCGTTCTGCGCCTACCGATTCTTCCTGCTGCCGCAGGCAAACAACATTGGGGCAACCTGCCCGGTGCCGCTCAAAGTCTGGCCGTTGCCGAGGCTGCAAGCGCCGCGAAACGCTTCACCCTGCTTTTGACCGCCGACAGCCAGAGCGCCGAGCGGATGGAGCAGGAACTGAAGTTTTTCGCCCCAAACCTCCCGGTGCTGCATTTCCCCGACTGGGAAACCCTGCCCTACGACCTGTTCTCGCCTCACCAGGACATCATTTCCCAGCGCATCGCCAGCCTTTATAGGCTCCCGGAGCTGGAACATGGCGTGCTGGTGGTGCCGATCACCACGGCCTTGCATCGTCTGGCGCCGACCAAATTCCTGCTTGGCAGCAGCCTGGTGCTCGACGTCGGTCAGAAGCTCGATGTCGAGGCGATGCGAACGCGGCTCGAAGCCAGCGGCTATCGCTACGTCGACACGGTCTACGAGCACGGCGAATTCACGGTTCGCGGCGCGCTGATCGATCTGTTCCCGATGGGCAGCAAACTGCCCTACCGCATCGATCTGTTCGACGATGAAATCGAAACCCTGCGCACCTTCGAGCCGGAAACCCAACGCTCCATCGACAAGGTCGATTCGGTACGCCTGCTGCCGGCCAAGGAGTTCCCGCTGCAGAAAGAAGCGGTCACCCGTTTCAAGGCGCGTTTCCGCGAGCGCTTCGATGTCGACTTCCGCCGCAGCCCGATCTTCCAGGACCTGAACAGCGGCATTACCCCCGCCGGCATCGAGTACTACATCCCGCTGTTCTTCGAAGAAACCTCCACCCTGTTCGACTACCTGCCCCAGGACACCCAAGTGTTCTCGCTGCCGGGGATCGAAGCGGCGGCGCAAACCTTCTGGAAGGACGTACGCAATCGTTATGAAGAACGCCGCGTCGATCCTGATCGACCATTGCTTCCCCCTGCCGAGCTGTTCCTGCCGGTGGAAGACTGCTTCGCCCGCCTGAAGACCTGGCCGCGGGTGGTCACCAGTCAGGACGACGTCGATACCGGCATCGGCCGCGAGCGCTTCCCAGCCCAGCCGCTGCCGGATCTGGCCATCGAAGCCAAGGCCAGTCAGCCGCTGGCGGCGCTCTCGAGCTTCCTCGACGAGTTCCCCGGTCGGGTGCTGTTTACCGCCGAATCCGCCGGCCGCCGCGAAGTGCTGCTGGAGCTGCTCGAACGTCTGAAGCTGCGCCCGAAAACCCTCGACAGCTGGCAGGAATTCGTCGACAGCAAAGAGCGCCTGGCAATCACCATCGCGCCGCTGGACGAAGGCCTGGTGCTGGAGCAACCGGCGCTGGCGCTGGTCGCCGAAAGCCCGCTGTTCGGTCAGCGAGTGATGCAGCGCCGTCGTCGCGAAAAGCGCATGGACGGCCACTCCAGCGATGCGGTGATCAAGAACCTCGCCGAGCTGCGTGAAGGCGCGCCGGTGGTGCATATCGATCATGGCGTGGGTCGCTATCTGGGGCTGGCGACACTGGAAGTGGAAAATCAGGTCGCCGAATTCCTGATGCTGGCCTACGCCGAGGACGCCAAGCTGTATGTCCCGGTCGCCAACCTGCATCTGATCGCGCGCTACACCGGCAGTGACGACGAACTGGCGCCGCTGCATCGCCTGGGTTCCGAAGCCTGGCAGAAAGCCAAGCGCAAGGCCGCCGAACAGGTGCGCGACGTGGCTGCGGAACTGCTCGACATCTATGCCCGCCGCGCGGCCCGCGAAGGTTACGCCTTCGCCGACCCCAAGCTGGATTACGAGACCTTCAGCGCCGGCTTCCCGTTCGAGGAAACTCCGGACCAGCAGACCACCATCGAAGCGGTGCGCGCCGACATGCTCGCGCCCAAGCCAATGGACCGCCTGGTGTGCGGGGATGTGGGGTTCGGCAAGACTGAGGTGGCCATGCGCGCGGCATTCATTGCCGTGCATGGCGGCAGACAAGTGGCGATTCTGGTGCCGACCACCCTGCTCGCCCAGCAGCACTACAACAGCTTCCGCGACCGCTTCGCCGACTGGCCGGTAACGGTCGAAGTGATGAGCCGCTTCAAGTCGACCAAGGAGATCAACGCCGCCGTGGCGGATCTGGCCGAGGGCAAGATTGACATCGTCATCGGCACCCACAAGCTGCTGCAGGACGACGTCAAGATCAAGAACCTGGGGCTGGTGATCATCGACGAAGAGCACCGTTTTGGTGTTCGTCAGAAAGAACAGCTCAAGGCCCTGCGCAGCGAAGTCGACATCCTGACCCTGACCGCGACGCCGATTCCGCGCACCCTGAACATGGCCGTAGCCGGCATGCGCGACCTGTCGATCATCGCCACCCCGCCTGCGCGCCGGCTGTCGGTACGCACCTTCGTCATGGAGCAGAACAAGCCGACCGTGAAAGAGGCGTTGCTGCGTGAGCTGTTGCGCGGTGGTCAGGTGTACTACCTGCACAACGATGTGAAGACCATCGAGAAATGCGCCGCCGACCTGGCCGAACTGGTACCGGAAGCGCGGATCGGCATCGGCCACGGGCAGATGCACGAACGCGATCTCGAACAGGTGATGAGCGACTTCTACCACAAGCGTTTCAACGTGCTGATCGCCTCGACCATCATCGAGACCGGCATCGACGTGCCGAGCGCCAACACCATCATCATCGAGCGCGCCGACAAGTTCGGTCTGGCCCAGCTGCACCAGTTGCGCGGTCGGGTCGGGCGCAGTCACCACCAGGCCTATGCCTACCTGTTGACGCCGCCACGCAAGCAGATCACGCCGGATGCCGAAAAACGGCTGGAAGCCATCGCCAACACCCAGGATTTGGGTGCTGGCTTCGTGCTGGCGACCAACGACCTGGAAATCCGTGGTGCCGGCGAGCTGCTGGGCGAAGGCCAGAGCGGGCAGATACAGGCCGTGGGTTTCACCCTGTATATGGAAATGCTCGAACGCGCGGTGAAGTCGATCCGTAAGGGCGAGCAGCCGAATCTGGATCAGCCGCTGGGCGGCGGACCAGAGGTCAACCTGCGGGTGCCGGGGCTGATCCCGGAAGACTACCTGCCGGACGTGCACGCGCGGCTGATTCTGTATAAACGCATCGCCAACGCCGCCGACGAGGAAGGTCTCAAGGACCTGCAAGTAGAGATGATCGACCGCTTCGGCCTGCTGCCGGAACCCACCAAGAACCTGGTGCGCATGACCTCGCTCAAGCTCAAGGCCGAGCAATTGGGCATCAAGAAGGTGGATGCCGGGCCACAGGGTGGGCGAATCGAATTCGCTGCCGATACGCCGGTAGACCCGTTGACGCTGATCAAGCTGATTCAGGGGCAGCCCAAGCGTTACAAATTCGAAGGCGCCACGCAGTTCAAATTCATGGTGCCGATGGAGCGTCCCGAGGAGCGTTTCACTACGATCGAAGCGCTGTTCGAGCGCCTGACCCCGCTGCCCTCCACAAAATCGGCTTAAGGATTGTCCATGCGTGTGCTTCGCTCGCTCACCCTGCTGCTGGTGCTGATCGCCCCTTTAGCCTTCGCCGATGGCACCTATCAGGTGGAGCTGATTCTGTTCCGTCAGAACGGTGAGCCGGCAGCCACCAATCAGGCGTCGCCGGAAGACTGGGACGCTGGCGCGCAGAAGTTGGGGGCCGACAATCAGACCCCGACGGCGCTGGATAATCTGGTGGGCAAACTCGAAGCAAGCGATGGCTACAAGGTGTTGCTGCATCGTGCCTGGCAACAGGATTTGAGCGCCACGCCGAGCAAGGTGGCCATCAGCAGCGGCCAGGAGCAATTCGGTCACTACCCCATCGAGGGCACGGTGAGCCTGGGCCTGGCGCGCTTCACGGACATCGACGCCAATTTCTGGGTCAATCAGCTCGACGATCATGGTGTGCTGGTTACCAGTGAACGCATGCGTCAGGCGACCCGGGTCAGGAACGGCGAATTGACCTACATGGACAATGGCAGCCTGGCCTTGTTGATCAAGGTTTCTCCTCTTCAAGCACCGCGTTGACGTAGGGCAAGACGTGTCATCCCTATTGGAAAAAGCCCTGGCCCTGCCATGGGAACCGTTGTTCAAGGCGCAGAGTGTGGAGCGCGGGCTCGACTACGCCCGGCAGAAACGCGTCATGCTCCAGCACGTAAGCCCCGATCTGGTTCGTACTGTCTGCCGTGGATCGGGCCTGGAAATCTACACCCAGACCCTGCAATTCAAAGACTCCGACCGCACCCGCCATTTCGTCGTCGGCACCTGTACCTGCCCGGTCAGAAACAATTGCAAGCACTGTGCGGCGGCGCTGTTCTTCCTGCACGACCCGGAGAACATATCCGGCATTCTGGCGTCGGTGGATCAGCAAACCATTACTCGAATGCCCAAGGCCGAAAAACCGGCATTGCCCGAACGGGTCATTGCCGACGTCGAGCCTCAACCTCGCCTGATCCTGGCCAGCTTCGAATTCAGCGCCTATGAGCCGCGCAACGGCAAGATGCAGCGGCATATTCAGCATCGTGCCGCATTGGCGTTTCGCTACGACGAGTTCTATGCCTCGGGCATGCCCAGCCCCGGCCGGTCCAGCGACATCGTGCGTCACCTGAGCGATGAAACCCTGCGCCTGCGCCGTCATCTCGACCGCGAAGGGCAATATCGCAAACAGTTGCAGGAAATCGGTTTTCGCATCGCCACCCGTCAGAGCAAGGCTTTGCCTGACAGCGCCGGGGAAATGTTCGAACTGCCCACCGACAAGGCCTGGCTGAGTTTCATGCTCGACGAACTGCCCAAGCTGCGTGAACAGGGCTGGCAGGTCGAGATGAACGACGATTTCGGCTTCGACGTGACACCGGTGGACGACTGGTATGCGGTAGTCGAGGAAGAACCTGAGCGTGACTGGTTCGATCTGGAACTGGGCATCATCGTCAACGGCGAGCGCCTGAGCCTGTTGCCGATCCTGATCAACCTGCTGCGCACCCACCCGGAATTGATGACCCTGGCCGGCATTGCCAAACGCCGCGATGACGAACAGTTGCTGGTGCAGCTCAATCATTTCACCCAGCGCGGCGGCGGGCCGATTCAGGTAGCGCTTCCGTATGGCCGACTGAAAACCGTGTTGGCGACCCTCGGCGATTTTTACTGGCGCGAAGACGGCAACGATGCCATTCGTCTTAACACCGCCGATGCCGCGCGCCTCAAGCAGCTCGACGACATGCCGCTGGTGTGGCAAGGCGGCGACCGGCTTAGGCAGTTCTCCGAGCGACTGGTGAATATCAAGAACGCCAGGGTCAAGGTGCCCAAGGGCCTGAACGCCAAACTGCGGCCGTATCAACTTGACGGTCTGAGCTGGATGCAGGCCCTGCGTGAACTGGAAGTCGGCGGCGTGCTGGCCGATGACATGGGCCTGGGCAAGACCCTGCAGACCCTTGCCCATCTGTTGATGGAAAAACAGGCCGGACGTCTCGATCATCCGGCGTTGGTGGTGATGCCCACCAGCCTGATCCCTAACTGGATGGACGAGGCCAAACATTTCACGCCGCAGCTCAATGTGCTGGCGCTGTACGGCGCCAATCGGCATCAGGAATACGAAAGCCTGCAGGATTACGACGTGATCCTGACGACCTACGCGCTTCTGCCCCGTGACGTCGAACTGCTGAGCAAACAACTGCTGCATGTACTGGTGCTCGATGAAGCGCAGTACATCAAGAACCCCAATAGCAAGGCGGCTCAGGCGGCGCGCCAGCTCAATGCCCGTCAGCGCCTGTGCCTGAGTGGCACTCCGCTGGAAAACCACCTGGGCGAGCTGTGGTCGCTGTTTCATTTCCTGATGCCAGGCTGGCTGGGCGATGCCAAGCAGTTCAGCAGCAACTACCGCACGCCCATCGAGAAGCTCGGTGACGAGGCGCGTTTGCAGCATCTGAATGCGCGGATCAAGCCGTTTCTGCTGCGCCGCACCAAGGAGCAGGTCGCCACCGAGCTGCCACCCAAGACCGAGATCGTGCATTGGGTCGAACTCAACGATGCCCAGCGGGATGTCTACGAGACCATGCGCCTGGCGATGGACAAGAAAGTCCGCGACGAGATCACCCGCAAAGGCGTGGCGCGCAGCCAGATCATCATTCTCGAAGCCTTGCTCAAGTTGCGTCAGGTCTGTTGCGACTTGCGCCTGGTCAACGGTGCGCCGAGCGGCACCCGTCAGTCGAGTTCGGCCAAGCTGCAAAGCCTGATGGACATGCTCGAAGAACTGCTGGCGGAAAATCGCAAGATTCTGCTGTTCTCGCAGTTCACCTCGATGCTCGAACTGATCGAGATCGAACTGGCCCAGCGCGGCATCGAATACGCCTTGCTGACCGGCCGCACCAAGGACCGCCGCACGCCGGTGCAGGATTTCCAGAGCGGCAAGCGCTCGATCTTCCTGATCAGTCTCAAGGCCGGAGGTACGGGGTTGAACCTGACCGCCGCTGATACGGTGATTCATTACGATCCGTGGTGGAACCCGGCGGCGGAAAACCAGGCCACCGACCGCGCTTATCGCATCGGCCAGGAGAAGCCGGTGTTCGTCTACAAGATGATCGCCCGGGGCACGGTGGAGGAGAAAATCCAGCACCTGCAGCAGGAGAAGTCGGCGTTGGCGTCCGGTGTGCTGGATGGCCGCACGGCTGGGGACTGGAGGCTGCAGGATGACGACATCGAAGCCCTGTTCGCCCCACTGCCGTTGCCGCCGAAAAAGGTGAAGCGCTAGCGACCAGGTAGATCCATTGTAGGAGCGAGCATGCTCGCGAATGCGAAGGTATGGGCTGTGAAGTGGGTCGCAGGTACCAAAGGCTTCGCGAGCAAGCTCGCTTCCACAGAATCAGACTTGATGCTACTTCCGGTTCAGCCCTCCAACACCGCATTCTCAGCCCACTGCACATAACACACCACCACTGGCATCTCATGCTCGGCGCAGAAATCCAGCCATCGCAACTGGTTGTCCTGTAGACGGTCTCCGGGACCTTTCACTTCGATCATCCGGTAGCTGCGCTGCTCGGGGTAGAACTGGATCAGGTCGGGCATGCCAGTGCGGTTGGCTTTTATGTCTTGCAGCAGGCGGCGGAACCAGCGTTTCAGGTGTTGCGCAGGCAAGCAGTGCAGCGCCTGTTCCAGCAACTGCGGCGTGAGGGCGCCCCAGAATACGAACGGCGATTGCAGACCGAACTTGTTCAGATAGTTGTTGCGAATGACCGCCAGATAGCGCTCGTCGTCCAGTTGCGCCAGACACTCATCGAACAACGCCGCCCGCCGCTGATAGAAATCGGGGCTGTAGAGATCGCTGGGCGCGCTGTGGAACGGATGGAAAAACGCCCCCGGCAGCGGCGCGAACACCGCTGGCCAGCAGAGCAGACCGAACAACGAATTGATCAGCGCGTTCTCGACGTAATGCACCTCGCTGCCCTCCTCGGACAGGTGCAGCTGAATCAATTGCTCGACGCTGTAGTCCGGTAGCGGAATCACCCTCAGATCCAGTCTTGTCACCGCCCGCGTCGTTCTCTTGCGAACAGCCCCCTGCCCCAATTTTCGCTGCAGTCGTGGCCCGATTCGCAGCAGGTGCTGGGTTTCCTCATCGTTTTCCGGCGAGGTCTGGGCTTGCTGCAAAAGCGTCATTGCCTCAAGGTATCGCTCGCTGCGTTCCAACACACGGATCCTGCGCACTCGCGCGCCGGGGTAGCTGGACTGCGCGTAAACACTTAGCGCCAACGGCCACGCTTGCTGGCGTTCAGCCTGCTGGCCGATCTGGAACAGTAGCTTGGCGCGGCGCATGGACAACCACGGGTTGGTCGTCTGAATAGCCAACGCCTGTGTCACCAGTTCGCTCAGTTGTTCGCTCTCACTCGGACCCTCATCCAACGCCTGACGACAACTGTGCAGATGCAGGCAAATGTCGATGTCTTCACGCTGACTGATGCCTCGGGACTCGACGGAAAACTCGACCTTTTCGTAGCGATAGATGCCCAGATCCGCCAGAACGAACTCCGACCATTCCTGATACAGATTGCCGAAGTACAACAATCGTAATCGATCACACAAGGGCATGACCTGTAGCGCGAAGACCACCTCATCGAAACCGGCAAACCACCGATCCAGCGGCTGGATGTGTTCATGAAGTGGCAGCAGGCGTTCCAGCAGATCGGCTTTCTTCTCTGCGCTTTTCACCCCGTGGGCCTTGAAGCACAGGCTCAGTTCGTCCTTGCGCAAGAGGGTAAACAGTGCCTGAAGGTCCAGATGCGGCTGGCCGTCGACCCAGCCACGCTCGAGCAACGGCAGAGCGGCCTGTCGGACATCGCCGATTTCGGCATAAGCCAGTTTGCTGGCCCGGAACAGCACGCCCTTGCGCATGACCATCCGCACCAGCAAGGCCTGCGCGGCCTGTGGCAACAGGGCGAATTGCTCAATGAAGCAGCGTTCTTCGTCGTCGAGCAGATCGTCGTAACGCTGGCCGATCCAGCTCAGTACCTGACGAAAGTTCTCCAGGTAATAGAACGGATTGTGGAGGGGGGAAGTGCTCACGGCGGTCACGTTACGGCTGACGGAAAGGCGTCAGGATACTGTTTATCCGTACAGATTCCAGCCCCTTTTTGCCAACAAACGCGAACGGGCTGATCAACGGCGCGCGTCGTGGGCGCTACAATCGCCTCACACTTGGTTCATGGGGCTCGTGATGCCTTCTTCCTGCAAACCGCGCGTCTATCTGGCCGGCTTCGATGTATTTCGCGCCGATGCTGTCGAGCATGGGCGCTATCTGAAAGCACTGTGCAAAGTCCATGGATTGGAGGGCTTGTATCCATTCGATAACGAGGTTGCCCAGGGCCTGCCCCCAGCCAAAACCGCTGCGCTGATCTGCAATGCCAATATCGCGATGATCAAGTGCTGCGATGCCGTGCTCGCCAACCTGAACCCGTTTCGCGGCTTGGAACCTGACTCCGGGACAGCCTTTGAAGTGGGCATGGCGGTCGCGCTGGGCAAGCCGGTGTGGGCGTATTTCGAGAGTGGCGGAACGTTGCGCGAGCAGATCGGGCACGACGCGCAAGGGTTTGATGCGCAGGGGTTTGAGGTTGAGGATTTCCAGTTGCCGCGCAATCTGATGCTGGCCTGCACTTGGGCCGGGAGCAGCGAGACGGCCGAGGGTGGAGTTGAGGCGTTGGCGCGGTATCTGGCTTGCCTGTAAGGGAGGCGTTTGCCAAACACTGTGGGAGTGAGCTTGTTCACGAATAGGCCGAATGTCTTCAGCGGGTGTACATCGGCATTCGTGAGCAAGCTCACTCCCACAGGACCATCGGTGTGAATACTTCAGCCCAACGTCGACGACCCGATATCCAGCTTGTCCGAATCCTCAAACTCGTCCAGCCGCAGCTCTCCCAGATCGAGGTCAGCCTCCGGGTCGCTGTCTTCGTCGGCGTCGGCATCGTTGAGGGGCGACTGGTCGCCGCCGAAATGCGGGTCTTCGTCGCTGTCGCTGACGAGGTACGGGATCAGGTTGCGCGAGGCGCCATCTTGCCGCTGTGCATGCATAACTGGTTTCTCCAACTGTTTACTCGGTTGTGTCCATTCCTTCTGTCACTGAAGAGCAAGGCTACTCCTGATCGCGGCGGGATCACACCCAGCTGAAAAACGATCCGCCGTCGTCGCGCAGCATCTGCGCCATGGCGTGGGCAGCCGGTGAAAGGTAACCCTCGCGGCGCAGGATGACGCAGATGGTCCGCGCCATGGTGGTATTTTCCAGGGGCACCTCACGCAGATATTGCATGTTCTTGCCATATTCCAGGGTTTCGCGGGCGATGAAGCTCAACAGGCTGGTCTGGGCGATCAGCCGGGGCAGCAGGGAAATGGAGTTGGCTTCGATCTGCACCTCCGGCAACGGCAGGTTATGACGGGCGAAGGCTTCGTCGACCCAGATCCGCGATGACACTCCCGGCGGCGGCAATACCCAGCGGTAGGTGCACAGATCGCTCATCTGAAACGGCGCTTTGAAGATCGGGTGGTTGCGACTGGCGATGACCACCGCCTCATCAGTCAGAATAGGGTGCGCGGTGAACTCATCCTCAACGCTGCGCTGGGAACAAATGATCATATCCAGATGCCCAGAACGCAACTGCTCGCGCAACATGTCGTCCTGACCGATCACCAGTTTCAGGACGATATCCGGCGAGCGTTTAAGCAGGGCGTTGGTCAGCTCCGGCAGCAGGTATTCGGCCATGGTCGCCGCGCATCCCAGGCGGATCTCGCCCACTGCACCACTGGCAAAATCGCGCACTTCACGCTGAGTCTGGGCGATGCTCTGTTGCAACATCTTGCCCCTGGCCTGTAACAGTTCGCCCACGGGAGTCAGCTTGATCCGGCGTCCGTCGCGTTGAAACAGCTTGGTGCCGAACGACTCTTCCAGCCGTTGAATGCTCTTGGTCAGTGCTGGTTGGCTGCGGTTGAGTTTTTCCGCCGCACGACCCAAGTGACCGAGTTCGGCGATGGTTTCGAAATAGGTGAGGTCACGCAGGTCCATATATCAACCAAAGTTATCGATTCATGATTATTAGAAAATAGACTTGATCGATTCGGCTGTCGATAATTCCTGCCATTGGACGAAATTCCATCAGGAAAAAGCCCATGCTCTGGAGATCCTCGTTGTTGCGCCCCGCCTCGTTTTCCCTTGAAACCCTGCACCCGTTGGTGCAATGGCTGTTGCTGATTTTGCTCGCCGGTAGCGCCGGTCAACTGTTCCGCTATTTCAACGTTCCCGCCGCGCTGTTTCTCGGCCCCATGTTGGTTGCCATTGTTTTTGGCGTATCCGGCGCATCGATCCGCATGCCCAAGAATGCCTTCCAGCTAGGTCAAGGCATGGTCGGGGTGCTGGTCGCCCATTCGATGACCATGGGGGTGCTGATCACCGCGCTTCATTTATGGCATGTGATGGTATTCGCCACCCTGCTCACCGTCGCACTGAGCGCGGTGGTGGGTGTGGGGCTGGCGCGCTGGGGCGGTATTCAGGGCAGTACCGCCGCCTGGGGCACTTCGCCCGGTGCGGCTTCGGCGATGGTGGCGATGTCCGAGGATTACGGCGCCGACTCGCGCGTCGTGGCGACCATGCAATATGTGCGCGTGGTCTGCGTAGTGATGGTTGGCGCGCTGGTCAGCCGCTTGATTGGCGCGGATGCTGGCGGTACCGACGCGCATAGCACCGACGCGCTGCTGCAAGGGGTCAATCTGCTCAATCTGGGTCTGAGCCTGCTGGTGATCGTCGTCGGCGTCACCCTCGGCGCGCGTTTGCCTGCCGGGGCCTTGCTGGTGCCGTTGCTGCTCGGTGGCGCCCTGCAACTGAGCGGCGTGCTGCAAATCACCATGCCGACCTGGCTGCTGGCGATCGCCTATGGCGCCATCGGCAGTTATATCGGCCTGCGCTTTGACAGGGTCACCATCAGCTACGTGTGGCGACGCCTTCCCGCAATGATTGCCGGCTCACTGCTGCTGATTCTGCTGTGTGCGATTTCCGCCTGGGTGATTGCCGAAATGATGGGCAAGGATTTCCTTTCGGTGTACCTGGCCACCAGCCCCGGCGGTCTCGACGCCATGGCGATCATTGCCATCGACACCCACTCGGATGTCGGCTTCGTGCTGGCGATGCAGACCCTGCGCCTGTTCGGCGTGATCCTCACAGGCGCCTACATCGCCCGGCAGGTGATTCGGGTGACAGAGCGATTGGCGTGATCAATTGCTGCAGGTGAAGCCGGAGGTTAAGAAGGCAGCGGATTCAAAAGGCCTTCCATATATATCTGCGCCTGATCCAACGCATTCGCCACCGTCGCGTAGCTCCAGAAGCTCCCACAGGTTCGGCATCAGCCGCACATGGTCGGCGATGCCTTACCCAGCAATGCCCGCGGCGCGAGCACAGCATTGGTGCCGATGCGGGGCCGGTCGCCGATCAACGCGCTAAGCTTCTCACAGCCGATGGCACGCAAGCGGCCGTCGATGCGTATGCGCCCTTCACTGCAGACGCGCCAGTGCGGTCGCCAGGCTTTGCGCCAGGGGCAGCACCGGCAGCAGCGTAGCCTGGTAGGCGTGATACAGATCCGGCTTGCCCGGCCAGATGTCAGCGCTGGGCTGATTCTGTGGGTTCAACTCATGCCGCCAGCTGCCGTGTTCGCGGTCGATGAACAGGGTCTCGTTGAATTCCCAGAACGTGCGATACCAGATTTCATACTGCTGCTCACCGGTACGTTGCAACAAGGCTGCCGAGGCTGCCGCCGCTTCGGCATGGGTCCAGTGCAGGCGATGGCGAACCACCGGGCGATTCTGCCAGTCCAGTGTGTAGACGATGCCTGGCGCGCCATCGACGTCCCATCCGTAATGACAGGCGTTTTCGAACAGCAGCCGTGCGTCTTCCACCAGCCACGCCGGCGTTTGCAGCTGGGCTTTCTGCCGCGCCGCTTCCAGATGCAGCACCAGCCGCGCCCACTCGAAGGCGTGGCCGGGGGTAGTGCCATAAGGTCGGAAACCGTCGTCAGGCTTGTCGGCGTTGTATTCAGGGATCGGTTGCCACTGCAGGGTAAAGTGCTCGATCACCTGATGATTGTTGGCGGCGGCATGTTCATGAATTACCCGCTCGACGATGCTCAGCGCACGATCCAGCCAGCGTGCATCGCCGGTGACATCGGCCAGCGCGAGGAAGGCTTCGGTGCTGTGCATGTTGCTGTTGGCGCCACGATAGCTCTCTTCATCGCGCCAGTCGCGGGAGAAAGATTCGCGCATGGCCCCTTCATCTTCGCTCCAGAAATGCTGGCTGATGACCTGAATCGCCTGGTCCATTAGAGCCTTGGCGCCGGGTCGCTGAGCGACAACGGCGGAACTGGCGGCCAGCGCGACGAAGGCGTGCAGATAAGCGGCCTTGCCGGTATCGCCACCCGCTTCCGCAGGTTTGGCGAACCAGCCGCCGTGCTCGGGATCACGCAGCGGCCCGGCCAGCGCGGCGACGCCATGATCGACCAGTTCGGCGTAACCGGGGATGCCGTTGATATGGGCCAGGGCGAAGCTGTGGGTCATGCGCGCGGTATTCATGGTCTCGGCGACCGCATCTGCCGGCAGCCGCCCGTGATCGTCCAGATTGCCGAAACCCTCAGGCAGCTTCGACGCCTTGGCGAACGCCAGCAGGCGATTGCCCTCCTGCGCCAGCCAGGCCTTGTGTCCAGGGGAGCGCAACCAGCTGCTGAAATCGCGATTCACATCATCCATTGCCTTGTCACCTATCTGCTCGGCAGGTTCAGCCCGCCAGGAATTGTTAGTCGGGGAGAATCATGCAAGCCAGGACCGGGTGCAGGCAAGTGAATGAGGTGAAACCTTTAAGCGCCTACGTTCAAGCAGCCATGTTCAAGCAGCTACGGTCAAGAAGAATCAAACATCCGTTCGAGAAAACATCGAACCTCGCGGCGGCATGCGGTCTAGAGCTAAGAGTCCATATTTCGGAAAAGGAGGCGAATCATGCATCTGGAAGGTTCCTGCCATTGTGGCGAGGTGGAGTTCAGCCTGACGAGCGCTCATCCCTACCCGTATCAACGCTGCTACTGCTCGATCTGCCGCAAGACCCAGGGCGGCGGTGGCTATTCGATCAATCTCGGCGGCGATGCCAAAAGCCTGAAGGTCAAGGGCAAGAACAGCATCGCCATCTATCACGCAAAGATGCGCGACGGCGAGCACAAGCACGTCCACACCAGCAGCGCCGAGCGGCATTTCTGCAAAAAATGTGGCAGTGCGCTGTGGTTGTTCAGCCCGGAATGGCCGGATCTGATCCACCCGTTCGCCTCCGCAATCGATACGCCTCTGCCGACTCCGCCGGAGCATACGCATCTGTTGCTCGATTCCAAGGCATCGTGGGTGGAGGTTCAGGCTGGGAAAAAAGATCAGCAGTTCGAGCAGTATCCGCAGGAATCGATTGCCGAGTGGCATGAGCGATTGGGGCTGGTTCGCTGAAGACGTCAATACCTGAGCGAATCTCTCTGTAGCAGTCCGGCTTGCCGACGGTGAGGCCCTTGAAATCGCCGTCGTCAACAAGCTCCACTGCTACAGGATCGTCATGAGTTCGAGAGCCTGCAAACCACCTGTTGCACCGCTCTATCAAATACTCTGAACCTCTTGATCTGCCGCCAACTCCCAAAAGAAAGCCTGGGAGAAACCAAATATGCCAATGCATCGAGTCGCTAGCCTGGCCGATCTTCGTCAAGATCGCGGGATTCAGGTTGAAGTTGGCGAGAAAAAGGTCGTTCTGGTGCGCCATGGCGACGAGGTCCGCGCCTATCAGGCCCAATGCCCCCACTCCGGCGCACCGTTGGCTGATGGCGCGGTGTGCAACGGTCATCTGATCTGTCCGTGGCATAAGGCGCAGTTTGCGGTCTCTGACGGTAGCCTGTGCGAACCGCCCGCGCTCAACGCCCTCACCCGCTATCCGCTGCAGGTGGTCGAGGATCAGATTCATGTCGACGATCAAGCCATGGAAGCCCACCAGGACACTCTGCCCGACGACGAACGCTGTTTTGTGGTCATCGGCGCTGGTGCGGCGGGTACCGCCGCTGCCTGTGCCCTACGCGAAAAGGGCTTCAACGGGCGCTTGCTGCTGATCGATCGGGAGACCACACCGGGCTATGACCGAACCGCCCTGAGCAAATTCGTGCTGGCGGCGGACATGCACCCCGACGAAATCCCGTTATTACGTGAAGATGGCTTTTATGAAAACAACCGCATCGAGCGCATTCAGGGTGAGGCGATGAAGCTGGACGTCATCAACAAGCGCCTGACCCTGGCCGACGGTCGCCGATTTGCCTATGACGCTGCGTTGATCACCACCGGCGGCGAGCCTCGCGCCCTGCCCCTGGTGGGCGCCGATCTGCCGCAAGTGCTGACGCTGCGCTCCCGAGACGACGCGAAGAAAATCCTCGCTGCCGCCACGCCGGGCAAACATGCATTGATCGTCGGCGACAGTTTCATTGGGCTGGAGGCTGCATCCGCGCTGCGTAAACACGGGGTCAATGTGACCATTCTCGCCCATCACGAGGTGCCGTTCGCCGCCCAACTGGGTGACCGAATCGGTAAGGCGATCCGCTCGTTGCATGAGCAGAACGGCGTGCTGTTTCGGACCCACGTCGACGTTAGCCGATTCGAAGGCGATGGCCATGCGGGCAGGAAGTGCCTGGAGACCGTCGTACTCAGCAATGGTGAGCGACTGTCGGTGGATCTGGCGCTGATCGGCATCGGAGTCACGCCATCCACGCAGTTCATCGATGGCCTTCAGCTCGAGGACGACGGATCGCTGGCGGTGGACTCCGGCATGAAGGCAGGCAAGGATCTCTGGGCGGCGGGCGACATCGCGACCTTCCCCATCGACGGCCAGCCCCAACGTATCGAGCACTGGCGCCTGGCCCAGCAACACGCGCGAATCGCTGCGAGCAACATGCTCGGCGGGGAGAGCCGCTACACCGACGTGCCCTATTTCTGGACCTTTCATTTTGGCAAGCGGTTGGACTATCTGGGCCATGCCGACGACTGGGACGACATTGTCTATCTGGGTGAGCCGGAAACCTTCGAGTTCCTCGCGCTGATTTGCAAGCAAGGCGCAGTGGCCGCCGTTGTAGGTTGCGAGCGCGAACGCGAAGTGGCTTTGCTCGCCGAACGTATGAAGCAGCCCCTGCTCAAAGGCGAGGCCCTTATGTTGATCAAGCAGATGAGTGAATGCGCCTGACAGCGCTGACCACATCACCCTCAGAGGAGAATGAGCAATGCCCAAAGAATCCAGCCGTGAAGACCTGAACCATAAGCCGGAGAATGCCGGTAAAGTCGGCGACCAGCACAAACAGGCCAACCAGCAAGGTGAACAGCCCCGGCATCCCGAGCCGCCAGAAGGTCAGGATCAGGACAAGGACCGCAATCGCAACAAGCCTTGACCGGCGTACAGTCGGCAACTGACAGAACAATGGTTTGAGGTCGAAGTCTGCAGCAGCACGGGTTGTCGACGATAGCGATCTCGACGACGTTGTCGCCGGCAAGGCGTGCTGCCATTGATCGAGCGGATTATCCGCGACTGGCAGCCGGCTGCCGATTGCAGCGACGGCCATAGCATCGCGGGGTCGTGGTTTCGACGGCTGTCTCCACCTTCATCCACCACGCCTCACCACGACTCGGATAGTCGATATAGAAAGGCTGCCCCATTTCCGGTGTGGTGATAGGGATGCTGCGATCCCAGGCCAGGCTCGGAATCCGGTCGAACGGCTCGTGCCAGGCGTGCATTGCCAGATCGAAGGTGCCGTTGTGGATCGGCAGCAGCCACTTGCCTCGTAGGTCGATATGCGCCCTCAGGGTTTCTTCCGGCTGCATGTGCACGTCCGGCCAATTGACGTTGTAGGCACCGGTCTCCATGAGAGTCAGGTCGAACGGCCCGTATTGCTCGCCGATCAGCTTGAAGCCGTCGTGAAAACCGGTGTCTCCGCTGAAGAAGATCCGCTGCTCACCATCGATCATCACCCATGAAGCCCAGAGCGTCTGGTTACCGTCGCGCAGGCTGCGTCCGGAAAAATGCTGGGCTGGCGTCGCGACGAAACGAATGCCGTGAATTTCCGTGGCCTGCCACCAGTTCAACTGCTGCACTTTTGCTGCAGGTACACCCCACTCGATCAGCGTATCGCCAACGCCCAACGGCGTGACGAAATGCTCGGTCTTGTCCTTGAGCACCTGAATGCTCATGTGGTCGAGGTGGTCGTAGTGGTTGTGCGAGAGGATTACGGCCTTGAGCGGCGGCAGGTCTGCCAGGCTGATCGGCGGCTGGTGAAAGCGCTGCGGGCCGGCCCATTGAATAGGCGAGGCACGCTCGGCAAAGACTGGGTCGGTAAGGAAATATTGGTCGCGCAACTTCAGCAGCACCGTCGAGTGGCCCAGGCGATACACCGTGTTGTTTGGTGCGGCCAGCAGCTGTTGACGAGACAGCGGCTGAACCGGGATCTCACCCATCGGGCGGGTGTGACGCGGCTTGTTGACCATGGCGTTCCAGAAAATGCGCATCGTCTTTAAAAACCCGGAGCGCTTCATCGGCTTGTGGTTCCGATAGCGGCCATCCTCCCGGGAAAGGATGGGCAACGAAGCAGCGTTATCGAGGTTTTTTTCGATCGAGGCCATGACGGGCTGACTCCATGAAACGGGTGAAGGTTTCTGCAACGGCGGACGCATTGCAGAATGTTGCATACGGCGGAGAGAGGTAAGCGTGAAATTGTAACGGGCTCTTACACTACACAGTGTAGTTTCAAGCTTGCACGAACCCAAAAGGGAAGTAAACTGCTCGGTGTAATTTTCTTCCACAGCCTGACCTACCCCGCCCACCTCTTAGAAGCGATGCCATGACTCTTGCGCTGCGCCTGACCGACCGAAAACGTGAATCCATTGTTCAGGCAGCCGTTGCCGAATTCCGCGACAACGGTTTCGAAGTCACCAGCATGGATCGCATCGCGGCCCGGGCGCAGGTGTCCAAACGCACGGTGTACAACCATTTCCCCAGCAAGGAAGAGTTGTTTTCGGAAATGCTCCAGCGTCTGTGGGCCCGCGCCGCCGCGCAACCTGACGCCTCGTATCGTGCGGGCATCCCTCTGCGTGATCAATTGCGCGAATTGCTCAGCGCAAAGATGAAGACCCTCGGCGACAGCAATTTCATCGATCTGGCGCGGGTCGCCATCGGCGCCACCATCCACTCCCCCGAACGCGCGCAGGTCTGGGTCAACCGCCTCAACGAGCGTGAAGAGACCTTCACCGTCTGGGTGCGCGGCGCGCAACAGGACGGTCGCCTCAAGGCCGTCGAACCGGGTTTTGCCGCTTCGCAAATCCACGCCTTGCTTAAAGCCTTCGCGTTCTGGCCCCAGGTCACGCTGAACGAGCCATTGCTGACACCCGAAAAACAGGCGTCAGTGATGGAATCGGCGCTGGACCTGTTCCTCTGCTGGTACGAAATCCCGGCCAAGTCCTCAAGCGTTTAACGATTCTCTGCCACCCGCTCGACGATCTGCCGACGCGCCTCAAGCCCTGGGGCCGCACGTTGCTGGGCGATCGCCAGCACATGAGCGGGCGCCGTTTCCGGACGACCGGCGTTAAACGGTGGCGACGGAGCGTATTCGATTTGCAGCTGGATGGCCTGGGCTTTGTCGGCGTCGAAGATTTCGCTGATTAACGTCAGAGCGAAATCGATGCCCGCCGTCACCCCGCCGCCGGTCATCAGGTTGCCGTCACGTACCACACGCTCGTGGACCGGGATCGCGCCGAATTTCCCCAGCAGGCCATGAGAAGCCCAGTGGGTGGTCGCGCGCTTGCCTTCCAGCAAACCCGCCGCGCCCAACACCAGCGCGCCGGTGCACACCGAGGTGATGTATTGCGCATTCGCGGCTTGTTGCTTGATGAAGGCCAGGGTCTCGGCGTCTTCCAGCAAGGCGTCGATGCCCACACCGCCCGGCACACAGATCACGCCCAGGTCCGGGCAATCGGCGAAGGTTTTGGTCGGTAGCAGGCTCAGGCCGGTACTGGACAGCAATGGATCGAGGTTCTTCCAGAGCAGATGCACGGCTACGCCGGGCGTGCTGGCAAAAACGTCGTAAGGACCGGTCAGGTCCAACTGTTGAACCTCGGGAAACACCAGCAGGCCAATGTGCAGGGTCATGGGGTCGCTCCTATAAGGATGGATTGTCGTGCCTGAGTGAGTGGACGCCTTCACTGTAGCCAGATACGCTCTGGCGGATACGCCATTACACCCACAATTTCCGCCAACCTTTATCGCTGAGTTCGCCATGACCCACGTGCCCAAGACGATACACATTCTGGCCTTCCCTGACGTGCAGTTGCTCGATGTCACCGGCCCGCTGCAGGTCTTCGCCTCGGCCAATGTTCACGCGGCGGAACACGGGCTGGCGACGCCCTACTCGCCCATCGTCATCGCCAAACAGCAAGGCAGCGTGGTGTCTTCCGCCGGGCTTGGGCTGCACACCCATCCGCTGCCGCAAACGCCTTCAGACACGTTGATCGTCGCAGGCGGCCGCGGCGTGCACACCGCGCTGCTGGATCAGGATCTACTGCATTGGGTGCGCGATCGGGCGCGGAGTGCGCGCCGGGTAGCATCGGTGTGTACCGGCGCCTTTCTGCTGGCCGAGGCTGGCGTGCTGGACGGGCATCGGGTGGTCACTCACTGGGACAGCTGTGATGAACTGGCCCGGCGCTACCCGAATTTGCAGGTCGATCCCGAGCCTATTTTCATCAACGAGGACGCCTTGTGGACGTCGGCCGGGGTCACGGCAGGGATCGACCTGGCATTGGCAATGGTGGAAGTCGACCTCGGGCGCAAGGTGGCACTGGCCGTGGCGCGAGATCTGGTGGTGTTCCTCAAGCGGCCAGGCGGTCAGTCACAGTTCAGCACCGCGCTGTCGATGCAACACGCCACGCGCTGCCAGGACAGTCGATTCGCTGATCTGCATGCGTGGATTCTCGACAACCTGGCCAGCGATTTGTCGGTCGCCACCCTCGCGGCCCAAGTCGGGATGAGCGAACGCAGCTTCGTGCGCCACTACCGCGCCCACACCGGCAACACCCCGGCGCGGGCGATAGAACAACTGCGCGTCGAGGCTGCGCGCCGATTGCTGGGGGACAGCGCGCTGCCGATAAAGCGGATCGCCGATCGGTGCGGATTCGGTACCGAAGAAACTCTGCGCCGCAGCTTCATGCGGGCGGTGTCTGTCACGCCGCAAGCGTATCGGGAGCGGTTCAGCGCGGGGTGAAGGTCGACAAATCGTGAGAGCAACATCAGCCCCTTGTGGGAGTGAGCTTGCTCACGAAAACTGACTTTCAGAACCTGCATCTCATTGGGTGTGCTGCCCTCTTCGTGAGCAAGCTCACTCCCACACGTCTCGCCAGCCAGGACTGCCTGTCAGAATCTACATCTCATTGGGGTGTACTGGCCTCTTGTGAGCAAGCTCATTCCCACAGACTGTGCCTGATCAAGGCGCACGATCACCCATCGCACCAAGAGAAATTAACTTTCATAAATTGATATTTTTTACGATTTTCGTGTAGCTTATTTTCATCACGAAATCAGAGATAAAAATAATGCCTGCCTGTGATCGTCCTCTATGGACCCCGTCCGTTTCCCGTGTGCCTTTAGCAACACCTACTGCCGAGACTGTTTTCACTGCTTGTCTGCGTCGGGACTGACCGCCGCGCCAAGTCCTGACTTTCCACTTTCTCTGCAAGGAACCGTTGCATGCCTCCCTCTACCGGCCTGTCCTTGTTGGTCTATGCCGCCATCGCGATCATCGCCCTGATCGTGCTGATCGCCCGCTTTCGTCTCAACCCGTTCGTTGTCATCACGCTCGTCTCGGTCGGTCTGGCGCTGGTTGCCGGCATGCCCGCGACCTCGGTAGTCGCCTCCTATGAAGGCGGGGTGGGCAAGACGCTCGGTCATATCGCCCTGGTGGTTGCCCTGGGCACCATGCTTGGCAAGATGATGGCCGAGTCCGGCGGCGCCGAGCAGGTGGCGCGCACCTTGATCGACCGCTTTGGCGAGCGTAATGCGCACTGGGCGATGGTATGCATCGCCTTCCTTGTTGGCTTGCCACTGTTCTTCGAAGTCGGCTTCGTGTTGCTGGTGCCGATCGCGTTCACCGTGGCGCGTCGGGTGGGGGTTTCGATTCTGATGGTCGGGCTGCCGATGGTCGCCGGGCTTTCGGTGGTGCACGCGCTGGTTCCTCCTCACCCGGCAGCGATGCTCGCCGTGCAGGCGTATCAGGCCTCGGTCGGCCAGACGCTGTTCTATGCGATCCTGATCGGCATTCCCACGGCGATCATCGCGGGCCCGGTCTACGCCAGGTTCATTGCGCCGCGCATTCATCTCCCGGACGAAAACCCCCTGGCCAAACAGTTTCTGGAGCGCGAGCCACGCAAGCAGTTGCCAGGATTCGCCATCACCATGACCACCATCCTGCTGCCGGTTCTGCTGATGCTCCTGGGCGGCTGGGCCAACTTGCTTGCCACGCCGGGCAGCGCCTTCAACAGTTTCCTGCTGTTTATCGGCAACTCGGTGATCGCCCTGTTGCTGGCGACCTTGCTAAGCTTCTGGACCCTGGGCATCGCGCAGGGCTTCAACCGTGACTCGATCCTCAAATTCACCCAGGAATGCCTGGCCCCCACCGCGAGCATCACGCTGCTGGTGGGGGCCGGTGGCGGTCTGAACCGGATACTCGTCGACAGCGGTGTGACCAATGAAATCGTCAGCTTGGCGCAGGACTTCCACCTCTCGCCGCTGCTCATGGGTTGGCTGTTCGCAGCGTTGATGCGGGTGGCCACCGGTTCGGCGACCGTGGCCATGACCACCGCGTCCGGCATTGTCGCGCCGGTCGCGATGGGGTTGGGTTATCCGCATCCGGAGTTGCTGGTGCTGGCGACTGGCGCGGGCTCGGTGATCTTTTCCCACGTCAACGACGGCGGCTTCTGGCTCATCAAGGAGTACTTCAACATGACTGTAGCGCAAACCTTCAAGACCTGGACGGTGCTGGAGACGCTGATCTCCGTGATCGCCTTCGTCCTCACCCTCGGTCTGGCGCAGGTGCTCTGAGTGGACATTCTTTATCAGATCCGCGCTCGCCAGGACTCCTTCAGCGCAGGCGAAGGCCGCATCGCCAGACTGATCCTCAGCGATGTCGCCTTCACCGCCAGCGCCAGCCTCGACGAGCTGGCCGCCCGCGCCGAAGTCAGCAGCGCCACGCTGTCGCGCTTTGCCCGCACCGTCAGCTGCAAGGATCTGCGTGACCTGCGCCTGCAGCTGGCCCAGGCCAGCGGCGTCGGCAGCCGCTTTCTCAAGCCTGAGCAGGCACCGGAGCAGTCGGCTTTTTTCACCCGGATCGTCGGCGATATCGAATCAACCCTGCGTCAGCATCTGGCGGGCTTCGACGACGCTCGCTTCAAGGAAGCCGTCGCCCTGTTGACCCCGGCGCGCATGCTGCATAGCTTCGGCATGGGCGGCTGTTCCAGCCTGTGCAGCGAAGAATTGCAGACCCGCCTCGTGCGCCTGGGCTACCCCATCGCCGCCTGCCGCGACCCGGTGATGATGCGCTTGATCGCCGCGACTCTCGGCCCGGACAACAGCCTGATCGTCTGTTCGCTGAGCGGACGCACCCCGGAATTGCTGAACGCCGTGGGCCTGGCTCGCAGCTACGGCGCGAAGATTCTGGCGATCACCCTGCCTGGCTCTCCGTTGGCGGACCTCGCCGATGTGCTGCTGCCGCTGCAGATCGCCGAAACCAATTTCATCTACAAACCCACGGCGGCGCGCTACGGCATGTTGCTGACCATCGACGTGCTGGCTACGGAACTGGCGCTGATCGCCCCTGACGACAATCAGGAACGTCTGCGCCGCATCAAGCTGGCCCTCGATGACTACCGCGGCGGCGAAGACGGCCTGCCGCTTGGAGACTGAACCATGCTTTACGAACTGATCATTCGCGATGCGCTGGTGATCGACGGCAGCGACAGCCCCGGCTATCGCGCCGACGTGGCGATTGGCGACGGGCGCATCCAGCGCATCGGCGATCTGAGCGATGCTTCGGCGAGCGAAGAAATCAACGCCGCGGGCCGGGTGCTGGCGCCGGGCTTCATCGACGTCCATACCCACGATGACACGGTGGTGATTCGCCAACCCGAGATGCTGCCGAAGATCACCCAGGGCGTGACCACCGTAATCGTCGGCAATTGCGGCATCAGCGCCTCGCCGGTGACGCTGGCGGGCGATCCGCCGGATCCGATGAACCTGCTGGGGCCGGCCAAGGCCTTCGCTTACCCGCGTTTCAGCGACTATCGCAAGGCCGTGGATCAGGCACGCCCAGCCGTCAACGTCGCGGCCTTGATCGGCCACACGGCACTGCGCAGCAATCATCTGGACGACCTGTTCCGGACCGCGACACCTGCAGAAATCAGCGCCATGCGCGAGCAGTTACGCGAGAGCCTGCGGGATGGCGCGCTGGGGCTGTCGACGGGGCTGGCCTATGCTTCGGCCTATTCGGCGGAAACCGAAGAGGTCAAGCAACTGGCTGAGGAATTGACGACGTTTGGCGCGGTGTACACCACGCACCTGCGCAGCGAATTCGAGCCGGTATTGGAAGCGATGGACGAAGCCTTCGATATCGGCCGACATGCGCGATCACCGGTGGTGATTTCCCATTTGAAATGCGCGGGCGCAGGCAACTGGGGGCGTAGTCCACAGCTGCTGGCGGCGCTGGAAAAAGCCGCGCTGACTCATCCGGTGGGCTGTGATTGTTACCCCTATGCTGCCAGCTCTTCGACGCTGGATTTGAAACAGGTCACTGACGCCTTTCGCATCACCATCACCTGGTCGACGCCCCATCCGGACCAGGGTGGACGCGATCTGAAAGAGATTGCCGCCAACTGGGGCCTGTCGCTGCCGGACGCCGCGCGCAGGCTGCAACCGGCTGGCGCGGTGTATTACGGCATGGACGAAAACGATGTGCAGCGCATCATGAAGCACCCGCTGTCGATGATCGGCTCGGACGGTCTGCCCGAGGATCCGTTTCCGCATCCGCGTCTATGGGGCGCGTTCCCCAGGGTATTGGGGCATTTCAGTCGCGATCTCGGGCTGTTCCCGCTGCACACGGCCATCCACAAAATGACCGGCCTTACTGCCACGCGCTTTGGCCTGCATGAGCGTGGATTCATTCGTGAGGGGTATTGGGCGGATCTGGTGCTGTTCGACGCCGCAACCGTGCGCGACGTCGCTGACTTCAGGGACCCCAAGCGCGCCGCCGAGGGCATCGACGGGGTGTGGGTGAACGGGCATTTGAGTTATGCCGAAGGAAAGCCGCAAGGTGAGCGGCAGGGGCGCTTTTTGCCCCGAAGCGGGTCGTTGGTGAAGGGATTCATCTAACGACGCAAGACCTTGTAGGAGCGCGCTTGCCTGCGATTGCAGACTGTCAGTCGACAGGGTCGTCACAGACGAATCGCAATCGCGGGCAAGCGCGCTCCTACGAGCTGATCAGCGCTAACGGCTACCCGACCACCCGCCCACGACATTCCCCAAACCCGATACTCACCTCGCCCTCCCGGCGGCAGCGCGCCTTGAGGATCACCTCATCTCCCGCTTCGAGAAACTTGCGCGTTTCTCCTGTGGGCAACTCGACCGCATGCTTACCGCCCTCGGTCATCTCCAGCAGGCTGCCGAACTGACCCGGCTGCGGGCCGGATAACGTGCCGGTGCCGAACAGGTCGCCCGCCTGCAACTTGCAGCCGTTGACGCTGTGATGGGTGACCATCTGCGCAACGGTCCAGTACATGTTCAGCGCATTGCTCAGGGCCAGACGCTGCGGCGCGAGGCCCTGTTCTCTCATCTGCACGGTCAGCAGCAACACTTCAAGCTCGATATCCAGCGCACCCCGGCTCTGATCCTGTTCGTCGAACAGATAATCCAGTGGCTTGGGATCCCCAACGGGCCGCTCCGGTTGCGCACTACGGAAGGGTGCCAGTGCTTCGGCGGTCACTACCCAGGGTGAAATGCTGGTGGCGAAACTCTTTGAAAGAAACGGCCCCAACGGCTGATATTCCCAGGCCTGCAGATCGCGGGCCGACCAGTCGTTGAGCAGGCAGAAACCGGCAATATGCTCGCCCGCATCGACGATGTTGATCGGCTCCCCGGCCTCGTTGCCCTGGCCCATCCACACACCGACTTCCAGCTCATAATCCAGGCGCTTGCTCGGCCCGAACGCAGGAACCTCGGCGCCGGGGGCCAGGGTCTGACCATTGGGACGCTTGACCGGAGTGCCCGACACGCACAGCGTCGATGCCCGACCGTGGTAGGCGATCGGCACATATTTGTAGTTCGGCAGCAAGGGGTTGTCCGGGCGAAACAGCTTGCCGACGTTCATCGCGTGGTGAATGCCAACGTAGAAGTCGGTGTAGTCGCCCACTTGCGCGGGCAAGTGCATCTGGCAGTCGCTCATCGGCACCAGCAGCGTTTCGCCCAGCGCTTGCAGGCGCTCGCGCTGCGGGCTGTTTTCGTCCAGCAGACTCAACAATTGGCTGCGCAACGCCCGACGTGGCGAGGCGCCCAAGGCAAAGAAATCATTGAGCTGACCACGGCTGGCCGACTCGGCAGCCACGCGTGCGGCGCCGTCGAACAGGTCCGCCTCAACTGCCACCTGCAAATCGAAGATGTAATTACCGACCGCCACGCCACCACGCCTGCTGAAGCCTGGGCGGGTGAATACGCCAAATGGCAGGTTCTGCAGCGGGAAATCCGGGTGATCGTTGGCGGAAATCACCCAACTGCGCGGGTGTTTGGAAGTGCTCATCGTTGACTGTCCGTATCGAGGGGCTTGAAGGTTCTGGAGATGCCGTTCCAGCAGTCGTCGTAGTCGCTTTGCAACTGTGGGCATTCCAGCGCGTGGCGACCAGGGCGCAGGACTTTGCCGGTCTCGAACATGAAGGCCATAGTCTGCTCGATCTTGTGCGGCTCGAGCTCCGCCGCCATGGCTTTTTCGGCCGTGGCGTTGTCTGGACCGTGGGCGCTCATGCAGTTGTGCAGCGATGCACCGCCGGGCATGAAGCCCTCGGCCTTGGCATCGTAGGCGCCGTCGATCAGGCCCATGAACTCGTTCATCAGGTTGCGATGGAACCACGGCGGACGGAAGGTGTTTTCCGCCACCATCCAACGCGGCGGGAAGATCACGAAATCGACATTAGCCTGACCGTGGATCGCGCTCGGTGAAGTCAACACGGTGAAAATCGACGGGTCCGGATGGTCGTAACTGACGGTGCCGATGGTATTGAACAGGCGCAGGTCGTATTTGTAGGGAACGTTATTGCCGTGCCACGCAACCACGTCGAATGGCGTGTGCTCAAGCCGCGCGGCCCAGAGTTCGCCGAGAAATTTCTGCACCAGCACAGTCGGCTGTTCGCTGTTTTCAAAGTGAGCCACCGGCGCCTGAAAATCCCGAGGATTGGCCAGCCCGTTGCTGCCGATCGGCCCGAGGTCTGGCAGACGCAGCGCGCAACCGTGGTTTTCGCAAATGTAGCCACGGGCCTGCCCATCGAGCAGCTGCACGCTGAATTTCAGCCCGCGCGGGATCACTGCGATTTCTTGCGGCTCGATGTCCAGCAGGCCCAGTTCCGTGATCAGCCGCAAGCGACCCAGCTGCGGAACGATCAGCCATTCGCCATCGGCATTGAAGAACGCGCGCTCCATGGAGCGGTTGGCTGCGTAGACGTAAACGCTGACCCCCTCGGCCTGATCCGCAGCCGAGGTGCTGGCGAGGGCGGTCAGGCCATCGATGAAATCTGTAGGTTCGGTGGGGATGTCAAAAGCATTCCAGCGCAGGCGGTTGGGGTTGATCGGCCCTTGCTGAGTGCCGGTGATCTGCCGCTCCAGCCGCTGGAACTGCGGGTGCGCTGCCGACGGTTTGATCCGATACAACCAGGTGCGCCGGGCTTCGGCGCGAGGGACAGTGAAGGCCGTGCCCGAGAACTGCTCGGCATACAACCCAAGGGAATGACGCTGTGGCGAGTTCTGGCCCACCGGCAAGCCACCGGGCACCGCTTCGCTGCTGAACTGATTGCCGAAGCCTGATTGATAGCGCAAAGCCTCGGATGCAGGTGTCGTGAACATCGGGACCTCTTGTTCTTGTTTTTACGTAACCGTATTACGCATAACGTAATTTGAGTTTAGCCAATGGTCAAGCTATAAAGCAGCCTCCCCAATTGGCGCGCTCCCCGCTCATGACCGAAGACACCGCAAATCCCGCCGCCCCGCGCCAGCAGAAGGTGCAATCCGCCGAAGTCGGCGTGGGCATCCTCAAGGCGTTGGCCGAACTCGCGCCGTCCACCTCGCTGTCAAAACTCGCCGAATACGTCGATATGCCTGCCAGCAAGGTCCATCGCTATCTGCAAGCCCTGGTGGACAGCGGCTTCGCCGAGCAGAACCCGGCCAACAACCATTACCGCCTGGGACGCTCGGCCTTGCAGGTTGGTCTGGCCGCGTTGAGCCAGTTGGATGTGCTGAAAGTCAGCGCGCCGCAGCTGATCACGCTGCGCGACGAGATCAATGAAAGCTGTTTCCTGGCGGTATGGGGCAACAAGGGGCCGACCGTGGTGTATGTCGAGCAATCACTGGGCGCGGTGACGTTAGTCACGCAAATCGGTTCGGTGTTGCCGCTGCTCAGTTCGTCCACAGGACTGGTGTTCGATGCGTTTTTGTCGGGTGCCGAGACAGCGGCATTGCGTGAGGCCGAGTCTGCGGGCCTCAGCGGCAAACAGCTGAAAGAGATCGACCGCCACATCAAGGAAATCCGCAGCACCGGCGTTCATCAGATTCATGGTTTGCTGATGGCCGGGGTCAACGCCGTGTCGTCTCCGGTGTTCGCCATGGGCAACAAATTGGTGGGTGTGGTGACGATCGTGGGGTCGGCATCGGTGTTCACCGACGAGCGCCAGGCTGCGGCTGCGCAGAGGCTGCGGGATACAGCCGGGGCGATCAGCGCGCGGATGGGTGGGGAAATGCCGGCCTGAGCCTCGGGGGTTGGGTCGGACGCAAACCCTGTGGGAGTGAGCTTGCTCACGAAGAGGCAGGTACACCCGCCTCATCTTCAGCGCTTGAAAGCCAGCATTCGTGAGCAAGCTCACTCCCACAGGTTGAACAGCGTAAGCCGTAAGACCTCAACTCCCATAGGTCAAACAGCGTCAGCCGTAAGACATCAATCTTCACAGGTCAAACAGAGTCAGCCATAAGACATCAATCCGGTCTGAGCGTCCTCGCACCTCCTGTCGAGCGCAAACACTGTGGGAGTGAGCTTGCTCACGAAGAGGCAGGTACATCCGCCTCATCTTCAGCGCCTGAAAGCCAGCATTCGTGAGCAAGCTCACTCCCACAGGTTGAACAGCGTAAGCCGTAAGACCTCAATCCCCATAGGTCAAACAGCGTCAGCCATAAGACATCAATCTTCACAGGTCAAACAGCGTCAGCCGTAAGACATCAATCTTCACAGGTCAGACAGCGTCAGCCATAAGGCGTCAATCCGGTCTGAGCGTCCTCGGACCTCCTGTCGGACGCAAACACTGTGGGAGTGAGCTTGCTCACGAAGAGGCAGGTCCATCCGCCTCATCTTCAGCGCCTGAAAGCCAGCATTCGTGAGCAAGCTCACTCCCACAGGTTAAACAGCCTAAAGCCGTAAGACCTCAACTCCCACAGGTCAAACGGCGTCAGCCATAAGACTTCAATCTGCTGTCAGGACTCCACGCCGCAGTTGGTCACGCTCGATCGACTCGAACAGCGCCTTGAAGTTGCCTTCGCCGAAACCATCATCGCCTTTGCGTTGAATGAATTCGAAGAACACCGGCCCCATCAGGGTTTCCGAGAAAATCTGCAGCAGCAGGCGCTTGCTGCCGCCCTCGGAGGTGCCGTCCAGCAAGAGGCCGCGGGCTTTGAGCTCGTGTTCCGGTTCGCCGTGGTTGGGCAGGCGGCCTTCGAGCATTTCGTAATAGGTGTCCGGCGGCGCAGTCATGAAGCGCATGCCCAGGGCTTTGAGGCGATCCCAGGTATCGATCAGGTCTTCGGTGAAAAACGCGACGTGCTGGATGCCTTCACCGTTGAACTGCATCAGGAATTCTTCAATCTGCCCGGCGCCCTTCGAAGACTCTTCGTTCAGCGGGATGCGGATCATGCCGTCGGGGGCGGTCATCGCCTTGGACGTCAGGCCGGTGTATTCGCCTTTGATGTCGAAGTAGCGAATCTCGCGGAAGTTGAACAGTTTTTCATAGAAGTTCGCCCAGTACGCCATCCGCCCGCGATAGACGTTGTGGGTCAGGTGATCGATGAACCGCAGGCCCGCGCCTTCAGGGTGACGCTCGACGCCTTCGATGAACACGAAGTCAATGTCATAGATCGAGGTACCTTCGCCAAAACGGTCGATCAGATACAGCGGCGCGCCACCGATTCCCTTGATTGCCGGCAGACGCAGCTCCATCGGGCCGGTGGCGATTTCGATCGGCTGTGCGCCCAGTTCCAGCGCGCGCTTGTAGGCCTTTTGCGAATCCTTGACCCGGAATGCCATGCCGCACACGGAAGGACCGTGCTCGGTGGCGAAGTAGGACGCTTCGCTGTGAGGCTCATTGTTGAGGATGATGTTGATCGCGCCCTGGCGATACAGCGCCACGTTCTTGGAACGGTGATTGGCGACCTTGGTGAAGCCCATCATCTGGAACACGGGCTCGAGGGTATTGGGCGTTGGCGATGCGAACTCGATGAATTCGAAGCCCATCAGGCCCATGGGATTTTCGTAGAGATCAGTCACGGTCTTGCTCCTGCTAAAAAGTGAAAGGCACGGCGGCGAAGGTCACTGTTCAGCGGGTGGCGCGCAGGGAATGCCCCGTACGCTGCGGGCGAGAAAATCGCCGAAGATCAATTGCAGACCGAGAATTTTCATGGGGAAAGGTTACTCCGGCTTATCGGCTTGCGCATCAGGGTGCGCTTTCTGGAAAGCCGGGTGCCGCAACGCCAGCGCCTCGACCCGACAGATGCGCGGGAAAGCACTCAGATCGACATTGAAACGACGCGCTGCATACAGTTGTGGCAGCAGATAGACATCGGCCATCCCGACTGCGCCGAAGCAGAAACCTTCGTCGCCGATCAGCACTTCAACCGCGGCGAAACCTTGGGTGATCCAGTGGCCGATCCATGCCGTTACATCGCCCTCGTCCTGGCCCAGACCGCGCAGGCGGTTGAGCACGGCGACGTTGTGCAGCGGGTGAATATCGCAGCCGATCAGCGCCGCCACTTCACGATGCCGGGCACGCTGGAGCAGATCGGCAGGCAGCAATGCGGGCGTGGGTGAATGCTCCTCCAGGTACTCGATGATCGCCATCGATTGAATGATCACCTCGCCCCCGTCGACTCTCAACGCCGGAACCCGTCCCTGGGGATTGATGGCCAGATAGTCGGGCTTGCGATGCTCGCCGCCGTCACGAACCAGGTTGACCGCAATCGCGTTGACTTCAAGGCCCTTCAGCGCCAGGGCGATACGCACCCGGTAGCTGGAGGTCGAGCGGTAATAGGTATAGAGATCCACGGTATGGCCTGTCATTGTTGTTATTGTCGTAAACGACTTACGCAATGCGTAAATTGCGGGATTGGCGTGCGACTGTCAAGGTCAGGCCCAACCCTCCAGCCGCAAGGTCGCGCGGACCAACCGTTGCTCTTCGTTCTCGATTTCCCGCAGGTTTTCGCAGATGCTCTGGATATGGGCCACGGCGGCCTTGCGTGCCTGTTCTGGAAGGCGTCCGGTGACGGCGTTATAGAGCCGGGCATGATGCCGATCGATCTGACGTTTTTGCGCTTCGCGGTGGTAGAGGTTGTTGACCGAGGCGAACACAGTATTGAGCAGCAGGTCGGTCAACGAGCGCAGCGTCTGCACCAGCACTGGATTGTGCGAGGCCTCGCTGATCGCCAGATGGAAGGCATGGTCCAGGCGCGCATGCTCGGAAGCCGCCAGCTCATGATCGTGGGCAGCGACCAGGGCATCGTAAGCGCGGGTAATCAATACGAAATCGGCGTCGGTGCCACGCAGCGCCGCCAGCCGTGCGGACTCCCCTTCCAGCAGGCTGCGGACTTCGAACAGGTCATACAGGGTGCGCGGTTGTGAAGCGAACAGGTGCATGAGTGGCGACGCACCGGTTATCCCCAACCCACCCATCTGCGCGACGAATGAGCCTTGGCCGTGCCGGGTTTCGATGATGCCCCGGGCGCGCAACAGCTTGAGGCCCTCACGCAGCGCCGTGCGCGATACACCGAGTTTTTCGGTCAGACGCCGTTCGGAGGGCAGCAACTGCCCGACCTTGAGCACGCCATCGACGATAAGACGCTCGATGCGTTCGCTGACTACGTCGGCCACTTGTTGCGGGCGTTTGTTTGCGGGGTATTCCATGCAATTGGGCTCCGAGGGCAGGTAGTCGACAGCACCGCCGCCTGCAGAAACCAGCAAGCCGGTTCCTCAGCTGTGCGACGCTCGTCCAGAATGACGACAGAACTGGTATGACCAGGTACAAATCGGCGACCGATAAGAAGAATCTTTGCTACCAATCCTTTGATTAATAAAAACTTTCTCGAAAACGATTGTGCAAATGTCAAAAAAAACTGGTTCGACCAGTGCTTTCAGACATGGACAGTAAAGGCCGCACGGCCAATGATGCAAGTCAGCCGTAGAACGTTCCGATCCGGGACGGGCCTCATATAAAAATGCCCTTTATAAGAACAAGAGAGGGATTGCGAACCCATCATGAATATTCTGTACGACGAACGCGTCGATGGCCCGTTGCCTGCCATCGACAAGGCCCAGTTACTGCACGCCCTGCAAGCGCGACTGCCTGATCTGGACATCCTCCACCGCGAGGAAGAACTGCGCCCTTACGAATGCGACGGCCTCTCCGCGTATCGCACCACGCCGATGCTGGTGGTGCTGCCGGAGCGGGTCGAGCAAGTGCAGACGCTGCTCAAGGTCTGCCACGAGCGCGGCGTGCCGGTGGTGGCACGTGGCGCTGGCACTGGATTGTCCGGCGGCGCCCTGCCGCTGGAAAAAGGCGTGCTGCTGGTGATGGCGCGCTTCAACAGGATCCTGCACATCGACCCAGCCGGGCGCTTCGCTCGCGTACAACCCGGTGTGCGCAATCTGGCGATCTCCCAGGCTGCCGCGCCTTATGACCTATATTACGCCCCCGACCCTTCCTCGCAGATCGCCTGCTCCATCGGCGGCAACGTCGCGGAGAACGCCGGCGGCGTGCATTGCCTCAAATACGGCCTGACCGTGCACAACCTGCTCAAGGTCGACATCCTTACTGTCGAGGGCGAGCGCATGGTATTGGGTTCCGATGCTTTGGATACACCCGGTTTCGACCTGTTGGCGCTGTTCACCGGCTCCGAAGGCATGCTCGGCGTCATCACCGAAGTCACGGTGAAACTGCTGCCCAAACCGCAAGTGGCACGGGTGCTGCTGGCTGCATTCGATTCGGTGGAAAAAGCCGGTCGCGCTGTGGGCGACATCATTGCCGAAGGCATCATTCCCGGTGGGCTGGAGATGATGGACAACCTGGCAATTCGCGCCGCCGAGGACTTCATTCATGCCGGTTACCCGGTGGATGCAGAGGCGATTCTACTGTGCGAGCTGGACGGCGTCGAAGCCGACGTTCATCAGGACTGCGACCGGGTTCGCGCGGTGCTGGAAAAGGCCGGCGCCACCGAAGTGCGTCAGGCCAGAGACGAAGCCGAACGTGTGCGCTTCTGGGCCGGGCGCAAGAATGCCTTCCCTGCGGTCGGTCGGCTGTCGCCGGATTACTACTGCATGGACGGCACCATCCCGCGTCGGGAATTGCCCGGTGTATTGAAGGGCATTTGCGCGCTGTCCGAGGAATATGGTCTGCGGGTCGCCAACGTATTCCATGCCGGTGACGGCAACATGCACCCGTTGATCCTGTTCGATGCCAATCAGCCGGGCGAACTCGACCGGGCCGAAGCCCTGGGTGGCAAGATTCTCGAACTGTGCGTGAAGGTCGGAGGCAGCATCACCGGCGAACACGGTGTGGGCCGCGAGAAGATCAATCAGATGTGCGCGCAGTTCAACAGCGACGAACTGACACTGTTCCACGCGGTGAAAGCGGCGTTCGACCCCAGCGGCATGCTCAACCCCGGCAAGAATATTCCGACCCTGCACCGCTGCGCGGAATTCGGCGCGATGCACGTGCACATGGGCAAACTGCCCTTCCCTGAACTGGAGCGTTTCTGATGGCTGCCGAACGTCAATTGCATACCAGTGCTCAGGATCGCGACGCCAGCGACGTGCTGCTCGAGCAGGTCAACCAGGCCATTCAGGACGGTTTGCCACTGCGGATTCAGGGCGCCAACAGCAAGGCATTTCTCGGTCGCGAAGTGGCCGGTGAAGTTCTCGATACGCGTATCCATCGCGGCATCGTCACCTATGATCCGACCGAACTGGTGATCACCGCTCGCGCCGGTACGCCGCTCAGTGAACTGAACGCGGCGCTGGCACGCGCCGGGCAGATGCTACCGTGCGAACCGCCGACCTTCAGCGACGGCGGCGTCGGCGATGCCACGGTTGGCGGGATGATCGCTGCCGGGTTGTCCGGACCACGTCGGCCATGGTCTGGCTCGGTGCGCGATTTCGTGCTCGGCACCCGAGTCATCACAGGCCTGGGCAAGCATCTGAAATTCGGCGGCGAGGTGATGAAAAATGTCGCCGGCTACGACCTGTCGCGCCTGATGGCCGGCAGTTTTGGCTGCCTGGGCGTGATTACCGAAGTGTCGTTGAAGGTTTTGCCCAAGCCTCGGCTGTGCACCAGCATCGCCCTGGAAATGGACAGTGCTCGTGCCCTCGCCCGCCTCGCGCAATGGGGTCAGCAGCCGTTGCCGATCAGCGCCGCCAGCCACGACGGTCGGGTGCTGCGCCTGCGCTTTGAAGGCGGTGAAGGATCAGTGGCGGCGGCCCACGATCGCCTGGGTGGAGAGTCCATCGATCCGGTTTACTGGCGCGCGCTGAACGAACATCAGCTGGATTTTTTCACTGATGGCCGGCCACTGTGGCGCTTGTCGCTGCCGACCAACACCGCAGTGCTGGACCTGCCGGGGGATCAACTGATCGATTGGGGCGGCGCCCAACGCTGGCTGAAAACCTCCGCCTGCGGCAACGAGATTCGCGCCATCGTCAGCGCGGTCGGCGGTCACGCTACCTGTTACAGCCACGGCCTCGACGACACCCCGTTCCAGCCCCTGGCCACGCCGCTGTTGCGCTATCACCGCCAGCTCAAGGCGCAACTCGATCCGCACGGAGTTTTCAATCCGGGCCGAATGTACGCAGAGATTTGAATCATGCAGACCACCCTGAGCGAACATGCGAAAAGCCTGCCCCGTGGCGAAGAAGCCGAAAGCATTCTGCGCAGCTGCGTGCACTGCGGTTTCTGCAACGCCACCTGCCCGACCTATCAACTGCTGGGCGACGAGCTGGACGGCCCGCGCGGACGCATCTATCTGATCAAGCAAGTGCTCGAAGGCAAGGAAGTCACCGAGAAAACCCAGCTGCATCTGGACCGTTGCCTGTCTTGTCGCAACTGCGAGACCACCTGCCCTTCGGGCGTCAACTATCACAACCTGCTGGACATCGGCCGCGCCGTGGTCGATGCCGCTGTGCCACGGCCGATGAGTCAGCGCCTGTTGCGCGAGAGCCTGCGCGCCGTGGTGCCCAACGCCGGGCTGTTCAAGACGCTGACGCAGATGGGCAATTCGTTCCGTCCACTGCTGCCTGGCAGTCTCAAATCCAAGCTGCCCGACAACATTCGCCCGCCCAAGCCACGTCCGACCCAGCAACATGTGCGTCAGGTGCTGATTCTGGAAGGTTGCGTGCAGCCCGGGCTGTCGCCGAATACCAATGCTGCGACGGCGCGGGTGCTGGACCGGCTGGGCATCAGCGTCAAATCCATCGCTCAGGCCGGTTGCTGCGGCGCGGTGGACTACCACCTCAATGCTCAGGAACAGGGCCTGGAACGCGCCCGGCGTAACATCGACGCCTGGTGGCCCGGTATTCAGGCCGGTGCCGAAGCGATCGTGCAGACCGCCAGCGGTTGCGGGGCCTTCGTCAAGGATTACGGCCATATGTTGCGCGATGACCCGGCCTACGCTGAAAAAGCCGCGAAGGTCAGCGCATTGACCAAGGATCTGGTGGAGATCCTGCGTGCCGAACCGTTGGAAAAACTCGGCGCCTGTACCGGCGCCAAACTCGCCTTTCACTGCCCTTGCACCCTGCAACATGCGCAGAAACTCGGTGGCGCGGTAGAGTCGGTGTTGACCCGATTGGGCTTCAATCTCACCACGGTGCCCGACAGTCACCTATGCTGTGGCTCGGCCGGCACGTACTCGATCACCCAGCCGGAGCTGTCCAGGCAGCTGCGCGACAACAAGATGAACGCGCTGGAAAGCGGCAGACCGGAAGTCATCGCTACCGCCAACATCGGTTGTCAGACCCACCTTGCCAGCGCCGGACGTACCCCCGTCAAGCATTGGATCGAACTCATTGAAGACGCCTTGCATCCAAATTGAGTGGGGCGTCTTGATCATTTACGACAATCCTCAGGAGAGCTGCATGAAAACCAAATCCGTACTGACCCAGACCGAAGTGACCCAGATCCTCGCCGCCGCCCGTAAAGAGGCCCAGGCCAATGGCTGGGCGGTGTCCATTGCCGTGACCGATGACGGCGGCCATCTGCTGGGTTTCGAGCGTCTGGACGGTTGCGCGCCGATTGGCGGCTATATCGCCATCGAAAAGGCCCGTACCTCGGCACTGGGCCGTCGTGAATCCAAAGGTTACGAAGAAATGGTCAACGGCGGGCGCACCGCATTCGTCACGGCACCCTTGCTGACCTCTCTGGAAGGTGGCGTGCCGCTGATCGTGGATGGCGAGACCATCGGCGCCGTCGGCGTGTCCGGCGTCAAGGCCGACCAGGACGCGCAGGTGGCCAAGGCCGGGCTTGCAGCGGTGAATGCGGGGTAAGCGTATACGCCGCCACCTTCTGTAGGAGCACGCTTGCCCGCCATGACGTCGTGCCAGTGAGCATAGATGTCACGGGGATATCGCCATCGCGGGCAAGCGCATTCCTGCACGGTAAGCGAGATGCAAAAAATACCCGTCCCGCCAGCACCCAGGGCTGCATATAAAATTTCATGATGGAGAGCCGAGATGACCGAATTCGTCACCTGCCATAACCTCAAGGTGGCAGCCAATCTGAAACGCTTTGTCGACGAGGACGTGCTTCCCGGAACAGGGCTGAGCCCGGAGGTTTTCTGGGCTGACTTCGACTCGCTGGTCCACGACCTGGCGCCGATCAACGCTGATCTGCTGGTCGAGCGCGAGCGTCTGCAGACTCAGCTCGACAAGTGGCACAGATCCAACCCTGGGCCGGTCACCGACATGCCCGCCTACATCGCTTTCCTGGACTCCATCGGCTACCTGCAACAGGTGCCAGGCGAGGTTCAGGCAACCACCAGCAAGGTCGATATCGAAGTCAGCGAGCAGGCTGGTCCGCAATTGGTCGTCCCTGCCGCCAACGCTCGCTATGCATTGAATGCCGCCAACGCCCGCTGGGGTTCGCTGTATGACGCGCTGTACGGTACGGACGTGATTTCCAGCGCCAATGGCGCGGAGATCAAGGCCGGTTACAACCCGTTGCGTGGTGCCAAAGTCATCGCGTTCGCTCGCGCCCTGCTGGATGAAGCCGCGCCGCTGGCGAGCGGCTCCCACGTCGATGCCAAGGCCTACGCCGTGGACAGCGGCGAACTGCTGGTGACCCTCGCCGACGGCAGCCAGTCGCGTCTGGCACAACCTGAAAAATATGTCGGTTATCAGGGCCAGGCGCTGCAACCTAAGGCGATTCTGCTGAAGAACCACGGCCTGCACATCGAAATCCAGATCGATCCCACCAGCCCGATCGGCAGTACCGACCCCGCGGGTATCAAAGACCTGCTGCTGGAAGCCGCGCTGTCGACCATCATCGACTGCGAAGACTCGGTGGCTGCCGTCGACGCCGACGACAAGCTGGTGATCTACCGCAACTGGCTGGGCCTGATGAAAGGCGACCTGACCGAAGAGCTGGTCAAGGGCGGCAAGACCCTGACTCGCCGCCTCAATCCCGACCGCGAATACACCGGCGCCGACGGCAGCCGCATCACGCTGCACGGTCGCTCGTTACTGTTCATCCGCAACGTCGGTCACCTGATGACCAACCCGGCGATTCTTTATGACGGCAACAAGGAAATTCCCGAGGGTATCCTCGACGGCGTGATCACCAGCCTGATCGCCCTGCATGACCTGCACAATCGCACCAACTCGCGGGCTGGCAGCGTGTACATCGTCAAACCGAAGATGCACGGCCCCGAGGAAGTGAAGTTCGCCGATCAGTTGTTCAGCCGCATCGAAGACGTTCTGAAGATCCCGCGCAATACCCTGAAAATGGGGATCATGGACGAAGAGCGGCGCACCAGTGTCAATCTGAAGGCATGCATCAATGCGGCGTCGGCACGGGTGGCATTCATCAACACCGGCTTTTTGGATCGCACCGGCGACGAGATGCACACCTCGATGGAGGCGGGCCCGATGCTGCGCAAGGGAGACATGAAAGCCACGCCGTGGATCAAGGCCTACGAGCGCAGCAACGTGCTGGTAGGGTTGGCGTGCGGCCTGCGCGGTCGGGCGCAGATCGGCAAGGGCATGTGGGCGATGCCCGATCAGATGGCCGACATGCTGGAGCAGAAAATCGCCCACCCGAAAGCCGGCGCAACCACGGCCTGGGTGCCCTCGCCGACCGCCGCCACGTTGCACGCGCTGCACTACCACAAGGTGGATGTGAAGGCGGTGCAGCAGGATCTGGAGAAGGTCGATCTGGACAGCGTGAGCGAGGAAATCCTGCTGGATCTGCTGAGCATTCCTGTGGCCACCGACCCGAAATGGACTCAGGACCAAATCCGCGAGGAAGTCGAAAACAACGCTCAAGGCCTGCTGGGCTATGTGGTGCGTTGGGTCGAGCAAGGCGTGGGCTGTTCGAAAGTACCGGACTTTCACAACGTCGGCCTGATGGAAGACCGCGCTACCCTGCGCATATCCAGCCAGCATATTGCCAACTGGTTGCGCCACAAAGTGATCGACGATCACTACGCGTTGGAGACCCTTAAGCGCATGGCCAAGGTGGTGGACAAGCAGAATGCCGGTGATTCCGCCTACAGACTGATGGCGGAGAACTTCGACAAGTCGATGGCGTTCCAGGCGGCATGCGCACTGGTATTCAAAGGGCGCGAACAGCCGAGCGGGTATACCGAGCCGTTGTTGCATCAGTTCCGGTTGGCGTTCAAGAAAGAGAGCTGATAAGGCTATCTGCGGAACGTTGCAAGACCTGTGAAAACTTCTTGAGGTTACGACAGTGGTGAAAGCGGTGTGTCAGACAGGCCGCCTTCGCCACTGCCGTAACTCCACAAGCTCCCACAGAGTGCTCAGCATCCTGCAGAGATTCGTCCAACGCTTCAGGTACTTTCCCGCACCACCAACTCAAACCCCAGATCGACTTGAGCCTCCTGGACATTGCCATCCAGCAGCCCGAGCAATAATTGCGCGGCGCGCTGGCCGACCTGTTCCCTGGGGGTGCGGATCGAGGTCAGGCGCGGGACCATGTGCGCCGAGCCCGGCAGGTCATTGAAGCCGATCAGCGACACTTGCTCCGGGATCTTGATCCCGCGACGCAGCGCTTCCAGAGCTGCGCCTTGAGCCAGATCGTCGTTGCAGAAAAACACTCCATCCACGTCCGGATGCTCAGCCAGAAGACGAGCGAACAACTCCCCTCCCAGGCCGATCGATGAAGGCAGTGGCGAGGCCATCTGCAAGGTTTCGTCGTACAGCCCTTGCTCTTCGAGCGCACTGCGAAAACCGGTGCCGCGCTGGATCACCCGCGGGTCCAGTTGCGCCGATACATAGGCCAGACGCCGACGCCCTCGACCCAACAGATGCCGGGCCGCCTCTGCACCGGCCTGCTGCTGGGAAAACCCCACGCACGGCTCTGCACGGGCAGGATCAAGCTCCATCATGTGCACGCAAGGTACGCCGCTGGCGGCCAACAACTGTTGCGCCGCCTGACTGCGATCGAAGCCAGTCAGCATGATGCCTCGGGGACGGTTCGCCAGATGACTGCGCAGCAGGTTCTCTTCCTCCACAGGCGAATAGTGGTAGTTGCCGATCACCACTTCCAGGCCACGAGGGCGCAAGACGGTCTGAATCGCCTCAAGTGTTTCGATGAACAGTTGGTTGGACAACGACGGCACCAGCACCACCACCGACTGACTTTGCGAGGACGCCAGCGCCCGTGCGGCAGGGTTGGCGACATAGCCTAGACTCTGCGCAGCAGCGCGCACTTTCGCGACCAGTTCCGGCGCCACTGTAGCGACACCGCGCAGGGCCCGTGACGCAGTTATGGGCGAAACGGCAGCCAGTTTTGCGACTTCGTTGAGAGTGGGACGACCGGTGGAGCGGGAACCAATGCGTGTCATGCGTTGCCAACTGATTGGAAGTAAAGCCGAAGGGGTTGCGATTGTGTCGGATGGGCTCTAAGGTAGCGCTATCTCACGGAGGCCCGCAACTTTCTTCGATCGTATCGACGAGTGAAGACTATGCATCTCATGGATCAGCGAGATACCCATAACAATGACTACACCCGGAAACAGTCTTGCCGGACTTGCACACCATCTGGCAAAGACAGCGCTGTCTTCGGGACGAGGTTTTTATGACTACTGCTCCAAATGCTATATCCGCCCTCGTGGTGATGGGTGTTTCCGGCTGCGGCAAAAGCGCTGTCGGCGCTGAAATTGCCAAGAACAGCGGTGGACGTCTGATCGAAGGCGACGCCTTTCACCCGCAAGCCAACATCGAAAAGATGAGCGCTGGCCATCCCCTCAATGACGAAGACCGTGCCGGCTGGCTGACCCGCCTGGGTGAAGAAGTTGCCAAAGCCGTGAGCAACGGCGAAAAACCGGTTCTGACCTGCTCTGCCCTCAAGCGCATCTACCGCGATCGTCTGCGCGCAGCCGTTCCGGGCCTGGGCTTCGTGTTTCTGGAATTGACCAAGGAGTTGGCGAGCGAACGTTGCGCACACCGTCCAGGGCATTTCATGCCGGCCAGTCTGGTCGACAGCCAGTTCGCGACCCTCGAACCGCCGTATGGTGAAGACCGTACGTTAGTGGTCGACGCCGCCAAGTCGATCGAGACCATTGGTGCCGAAGCGGCCAACTGGTGGATCGCATCGCAAACCCCATCTGCCACCGCTCTCACCGGCTCCTGATTGAAGATTCGGCGTGAGCAACAAAGATAGCGCTGTCTTCTTTTGTACACACGGCAGTGAACCACGGCGCTGAGCAGTAGCTCCAAAAAAACAAAATACAACGGAGAGACACCCCATGTTCGGTATGACTCAAGACACGTATCTAATCGTCGATGCGTTGGTAACGATCATTGGCCTTGTGCTGCTGATCACCAAGTTCAAAGTCCATCCTTTTATTGCACTGACCATTGCTTCGGGTTTTCTCGGGTTGACCTCCGGCATGCCGGTCGACAAGGTTATGAAATCGTTCCAGGACGGTTTCGGCGGCGTACTGGGCTTCGTCGGTATCATCCTTGGCCTTGGCACCATGCTCGGCAAGCTGATGGCCGACTCCGGTGGCGCCGACCAGATCGCCCAGACACTCATCCGCCGCTTTGGCAAGGATCGCGTGCACTGGGCGATGATGTTTTCCGCATTCCTGGTCGGCATCCCGCTGTTCTTCGAAATCGGCTTCGTGCTGCTGATCCCGCTGGTATTCATCGTTGCCCGACGCAGCGGTGTGTCCATCGTCAAGATCGGTATCCCGCTGCTGGCTGGACTGTCGGCGGTGCACGGCCTTGTTCCGCCGCACCCGGGCCCATTGCTGGCCATCGGCATCTTCAACGCTGATATCGGCAAGACCATTTTCTACGGTCTGATCGTTGCCCTTCCTACCGCGATCATCGCCGGCCCCATCTACGGCAACTGGATCTCCAAGCGTATCCCCGGTAATCCGTCCAAAGAGCTAATGGACCAGATTGCCAAGGAATCGACCAACGAGAACCTGCCAAGCTTCGGTATCACGCTGGTCACTATCCTGCTGCCGGTCTTCCTCATGCTGCTCAAGACGTTCGCCGACGTGGCGCTGCCGACCGGCCATATCTTCCGCATATGGATGGACTTCATCGGGCACCCAATCGCTGCCCTGCTCTTTGCCTTGCTGCTGGCGTTCTACACCTTCGGTTCGGCCCGCGGCTTCGGTCGTGAGCAGATCATCAAGCTGCTCGACCAGAGCCTGGCGCCGGTAGCCGCCATCATACTGATCGTCGGTGCTGGCGGCGGCTTCAAACAAATGCTGGTGGACAGCGGTGTCGGCAACCTGATCGGTCACATGGCCGTGCAGGCGCAGATCTCGCCTATCCTTCTAGCCTGGCTGGTAGCCGGGGTGATTCGTGTCGCCACCGGTTCCGCGACCGTAGCAACCATCACCGGTGCCGGTATCGTCGCGCCAGTCGTGGCGCTGGTGCCGGGCGTCAACCGCGAGCTGCTGGTGCTGGCCACCGGCGCAGGATCGTTGATCCTGTCCCACGTGAACGACGCCGGATTCTGGCTGGTCAAACAGTATTTCAACATGACTGTGGCCGAAACCCTGAAAACCTGGACCGTGATGGAAACCATCCTGTCCGTGGTCGGTATCATCCTGATCATGCTGTTGTCGCTGGTGGTCTGATTCGTTGAGCGCTGCACCCATGCCCACCCTCGCGGTGGGCATGTCGTTTCTGAGGTTGGCGCAGCCGCCGAGTACCCCCCCGATACCCGCAAACGATTAGCCTGTCGCTATTTCTCCCCAGCTTTAGAACTTTGCCGTCACACAATTCGGATGTCTCCTACAATGTTCCAGGAGATCACGTACAGGCCGACTAATGAAAATTTCATCACCGCCCGGCACGAGTTCTTTGCATTAAATGCGAAAGGAGTGTGCAATAGGCGCCGCCCCGAATCTGGCTATCAGGGTCATAGCCAATCCTTTCGAGGACTTACCGCCAAAAGCAGGCAAAATTCGCGTGCCGTTTGGCCTCAGGAGCACCCATGCCAATGACAAGAAGATGAACCTGGGGAATTAAAATCGTGCCAACGGCGTCATATTGATGAACGCATTTGGATGCACTCGGCAATCACCATCACCCAAAGGCTAACGCCAGCCTCCTGGTAGAGGCGCTTCAAGAGGCCATCAAGGAAAAGATTATGTTGATACTCACCCGCAAAGTCGGCGAAAGCATAAACATTGGTGATGAAATCACCGTCACCATTCTGGGCGTACAGGGCCTTCAAGTCAGGCTCGGCATCAACGCGCCGAAAAACGTTTCAGTACACCGTGAAGAAATCTACAAACGTATTCAAGCCGAGATTGCGCCGAATCAAGAGCCGCAGTGAGCCAACCGGTTCATCTTCTTAGCAAGTCGGTCTGCTACTTCCCGGTGGCAGACAGGAATCAACGGCGTAGACCCCGACGCCGTTTTTTTTGTATTGAATTTGGATCCATCAACCCTCCCCGTTTCCATGCATTCCAACTAACGCATCAGCGTCTTGTTAACTCCAAACCCACTATCGTTATCGTTCTATTGCGCACGTCGAGACGTTGAGTCGCGGCGCCCGGGCGTTGGTGGCAGAAACAAAAAACGGCGGGTATCCCGTGAGGAATATCCGCCGTTGAGACCTACAGCTTCTACAAAGAATCAGCTGGCGGCGCTCAGCTGCCGCACGATTTTATCTTTGGCCAGCAGCCGCTTCTCCTTGAGTTTCTTCAGTTGATCATCCGAGACGTCGCCCGCTGATCCCGCCTCCGCCTTGACAATATCGGCATCGACCGCTTCGTAGTCATCCACCAATTGATTGAGCTTGGCATCCTTGCTGCGATGCTTGCCCAGATCATCTTTGGTGATACCCAAATCCGCGTACAAATCGTGCTTGACCGGCATAGTGCGCTGCTCCTCTGATGACTGATATTGAGTTATTGAGGGTAGTTCACCGAGAAGGTTCGACGTTTCTGCCAGGCAGCTGCCCGATTGCTGATACCGTCGCATTTCGACATGCACAAACCTGTTCAAAGCGCTAGGGTGTGACCCGACACATTTGAAAACAAAATCAAGGATCGACCCATGACTTCACCCTTCGCCCGTTCCGTTCTCGCCAGTGCCCTGACGCTGGGCCTGGCTTTCGGTTGCGCCGCCCCCGCGTTCGCCGAGCCAAACAAGCAGGTGCAGGCGGACGCCGAGCAGTACCAGGCCGAAGCGCTCAAACTGCTGGAGCGACTGGTCAACATCGACACTGGCTCGGGTTATGAGCCGGGCCTGACTCAGGTGCGCGTAATCGTTGTCGACGAGTTGAAAAAGCTCGGCGCGACCATCGAAACCATCCCCAACACCGCGCCGGATAAAAGCAGCCATGTCGTCGCCACTTTCAAAGGCAGCGGCAAGGCGAAAATCCTGCTGATGGCGCATATGGATACGGTGTTCAAGGAAGGGTCCGCCGCCGCCCGTCCCTTCATCATCAAGGACGGTCGCGCTTACGGCCCTGGGGTGATGGATGACAAGGGCGGGATCGTTGCCGGTCTGTACGCGCTGAAAATTCTGAAGAACCTGGACTTCAAGGACTACGCGCAGATCAGCTTCCTGCTCGATGCCAGTGAGGAAACCGGCTCCAGCGGCGCCACCGAGTTGATTCAAAAAGTCGCCAGGCAACATGACGTGACGCTGAACCTGGAACCCGGTCGTCCCGCCGATGGCCTGGTGGTGTGGCGTAAAGGCAGCGCCACTGCGGTGGTCGAGGTCAAGGGCAAAGCGTCCCACGCAGGCGTGGCACCTGAGCTTGGACGCAATGCGGCGATGGAGGCTGCGCATCAGATATTACAACTGGGCAAACTGGGTGATCCCGAGAAGAAGACCACGATCAACTTCACGGTGCTCAATGCCGGGGATCGGGTCAATGTGATTCCGGACCAGGCCACCGCGAAGGCTGACGTACGCGCGGCGGTGCCGGAAGAGTTCGACCGGATCGAGAAGGACCTGGCGCGAGTATCGGCCAACAAGCTGATTCCGGAAACCGAAGTCACCACCCACCTGGACCGTGGTCTGCCCCCCATGCCGCAAACCGCGGAATCGGACAAGCTGGTCGACATTGCCCAAGGCATCTACGGCGAGATCGGTCGCAAGCTGACCATCGAAGGCAGCGGCGGCGCGGCGGATGCCAGCCTGTCGGCCGGTGTCGGCGTGCCGACGCTCGATGGCTTTGGCATCGTCGGCGGCAACATCCACACACCCGAGGAGTATGCCGAGGTGGACAGTGTCTCGCCGAGGATTTACCTGCTGACGCGGATGATCATGGAGCTGGCGAAGGCGAAGTAATGAGCCGGTGAGTCAACGCTGATCACCTGTGGGAGCGAGCTTGCTCGCGAAGAGCCAGGACATTCACATTACATGTCGTGTCTAACATGTAGCGTCTGACAGTCCGCCTTCGTGAGCAAGCCCACTCCCACAGGTCCTCATTGGCTCATGGATTCACGTTTCGCCGTCAACCCTGCTCGCGCAACCGCCGAGTCTCGTAGGATTTAAGGTTCAGATAGACGAAATCCAACGCTGATAGCCGTCCGTTTGCAGGCTCATGAGCGCCCGAGCGCCGGCCGATCATGTCGCCGATCACGTGCTCCACCTCGACGGGCGCCCCGCGCTCGATGTCGCGCAGCATGGACGCCGTCATCTTCGAGCCTTTGCTGGTCAGCATGCTCTGGAAACGCTGGCGCACCTCGTTGCGCAGAGCATGGCCCGCGCCTTCGGCGACACGGGCACATTCGGCCAGCAAATCGAGCACCAGCGCCTCGCCATTGCTGGCGATCACGTCGCCAATGCTGGCGCGCATGGAGCCGGTGATGCCTGCCGCAGTAGCGATGAAACACCATTTTTCCCACATCTCCTGAACGATCTGCTGACTCAGGTTGGCGTCAAATCCTGCGCCGGTAAGAGCTTCTGCCACTTTCAGAATTCGCGGCGTCAAGGCACCGCTCAGTTCACCGAACGACAACTGATTGGTATCGTTCAAGTGCAGGATCGCGCCCGAGGCATCACGATCCAGAGAGATCAGGCACTGCCCGCCCAGCACATTGTCCGGACTGAAACGCTCGCTCAGTCGGTCCAGATGCGCCATACCGTTGAGCAGGGGCAAGATCAGCGTCTCGGGGCCGACGGCTGCGGCGAAGGAATCCATGGCCGCGTCCAGGTCGTAGGCCTTGCAGCTGAGCAGGATCAGATCGAAAGTTCGATCAAGCATCGGCGCCATGACGTGGGGCGGTGACGGATACAGAATATTGCCCAACGGGCTGCGCACGATCAGGCCATTGCGATCGAGTTCTTCGGCCCGTCCGGAGCGGACCAGAAAAGTCACGTCGCGCCCTGCTTCCAACAGTCGGCCACCGAAATAACCACCTATGGCGCCCGCACCCACAATCAAAATACGCATTTTGTGTTGGTTCCTTATCGAGTCGGTCAGAGGTGCCCGAACACCCCAGAATAGATGAAAGTTCTGACTCCATCCAACATATCATGATGACCGACATATAAATTTTCCACAGCATTCGCTGACGTCTTGCCGCCTCGCAGGCAAAAAAAATCCCGGGCCACGCAGGGGTGGTCCGGGACGCAGTACTTGCAAGGAGAGTCAGGATTGCGCGTTGACCAGCACCGGCCAGAGGAATGGCTGGCGCTGCTCTTCTCGGTTCGCCACCAGTCTACGGCTGTGACTGATCGGCTGGACAACCGGTTGTTGCAGTCGCGTCAGTACGGCATCGATCACGGCGCCGCTGGCGTCGTGGTGGAACTGCCAGACGCCATAGATGCGCCCGTCGAATGACGCTTCACTGCCCAGGCGCGGATCGACGCCAAGACCTGCGCCCAACCCGAACAGATGCAAGCCGTAGAGACGCTGCCCGTTACTGTCGAGCGGGCAGCCTGACGGATCTGAGTCCAGCCCGCCCTTGACCTCCATCAGCCTGATGGCTTCACTGCCAGCGTAATTCAGGGCCGGCAACAAAGGCTGATAGCCGGTGCACTGCACCACCACTTCTGACTCGGCCAGGGCCTGGCGAGCGCTTTCGAATTGCCCTTCAGGGCCATTCTGGGTCTGCAGCATCTGCACCCGCACCCCGGTCTTGCCGATATGTCCGTTCGCCAAGGCTTCGCGGCCCACATCCAGGGCGCGATAACGCAGGCCGCCAGAGCGATTGACTCGACCGGATACCGGGCAGACGTCCTTGAGTGGGTCGAAGACATAACCGGCAGCGGTGGCAGCCTCTGCTGTTTCATAGAACAGTCGGATCGGCGAACGGTGCACCAGCGTCACTTCACGCAGGCCGGCGAACTCCAGCGCATCGGCAAGGTTTTCAAGAACCGAAAACGCGCTGTGAGAGCCACCCACGACGCTCAACCTGCCCTTGCCCGCAAGCATTGGCGCGAAAAAGTCACGCAATTCCACGCCGTTCATGCGCAACAGGGAGTCGGCACTCAACACCTTGGCCGAAGGCGGCACAGCCAACCCCTGATCGGCAAGGCTGTTGAGCAGGTGCTGCGGATCCTGCCGCCCGCCCAGATTCAGAACCACGGCCCGGCAGCGAATCCGCCGGGAGCGCCCTTCGGACTCGACCCAGACCTGGTACTCGTCGTCATGGCTCACGACTTCGGTGATGGTGGTGCTGGTCCAGAGTTTCACGCCGTAATGCTCAACGATGAAGTTCAGCACCAGGGTCGAGGCTTCAGCCAGTAGTTCGGCGACGTCCGCCAGCTGCGGCGCGCTCTGCGCCTGACGGCGGATGCGCCAATAAGCGGGTGAATGCTCAAGCGGCTCGAACACGTCACGCAACGCCGGATCGCGCAGACAGTCGAGGAATACATCACCCACCGAGTTGGCCGTGATCCGGTACTGCCCCAGTCGGCCCGTACCGGGTTCGGGGCTCGCGTCCACGATGATCAGCCCCTCCTTGGCCAGTTCGGGCATCGCGCCACTTTTCAAAGCGTTGAAAAGCAACCCCATACCTGCTGGTCCGGCTCCCCCTACTACGCAACCGCAAACGGTTTCCAGATGATCTCCATACATAATCTTGACTCCGAACTTAGTCGATGCGTTGAGTGCAGCCCAAACGACTGGACCCTGAATAACAGGCACAACTAACCGCCCGTCCTGACGTGACTTCCTTTTATGTCGAACTGGATACTTAAAACCAAAGTTGATAAAAACCCGTGGCATGACTACCGTCGCGAGCGATCGTGTGGGCAGGAATAACAAAGCGGGAACAACCTGATCAACTCAAGTGCACTCAGCGCATGGGCCCGCCTTTCTGGTGTGCGGGCCCCGAACCCGAATGCGATCGACTGGCTCGTCCTTGAATGTCATGCCAATCAATGACTTGAACGACTACGCATTCATTCGACCTGGACGCTACCGCCATTTCGCTGCGCGCCCTGGATCATGATTACGAGGTACAAATATCGAAAAGAACCAGACTTGCCACAAACGGTTACAACCTAAAACTGTAAAGCGATAGTTTCAAAAAAGCGGGGAAGTGTCAAATTTTCGAGAAAATCTCTATAAATTTGTTTTTTCGACATAACCATATGATTTTACTGGAATTATTTTTTTGACGCCTGTTTTACGTTGTGCCGTCAGGCGATTATGTGTTTTTAAAATCAAAAAAACCGTTTTTTATCTATCAAACAAATAACTCGTCATTAAAGGCGATCCGCTTATTCGGTGGATAGAGCCGTAAATCTGACACTTTCCGGCTTCGAATTTCACGCAATGCGAAACATTCTTCTTTTCAAATGACCGGTAACCAGTTTGAACGTATTACTGGCGCCGAGTTTTTTTCGAAGATTCGGGAGCGGTTTTCTGACGCCGGGTTTTTGCAACCGATGAACGGCAGTCCCAGCCGCAAAACAAAACAGAACTATTTCAAGAGGATCCGCCTCCATTATCAGGCGTAGGCTCACTTTGAATGGATATAGAGGTTGCTGCCATGAATGCTGAGAAAAACCGTCGGTCCAGCATTGCCGAAATCGACTATTCCCGGGACACGCTCTTCGGTCCGATCCCCATGCAGGCAACTTGCCGGGTGCGGCTTGCTACCATCGAGCAGGATGGTCATACGCTGCGGGAGTTGACGATCATAGGCGATGTGCCCGACTACCTGTCCAAGTCATCGATCATTCGCATTGCCCTGGATGGCAGAATCGAGGCGGGCCCAATCCGCGATCATTACGCGACTCAGGACAGTGGTGAGGAACAGTTCACACTGCTGTTCGAAAACGAGCATCGGCGGCGGGTACATTGATTGTCGCCAGTGTCACCCGCCTCGGGTAGGCCCTGGCGGGCAAGCTCATTGCGTCTGGGCGGCAGGGCGCAAACCGGAATGAGCATCGGCGTGCAAATCTTCATGCTGAAGAATCAACGCATGGCTGAGTGGCCCCTGCCCGTGCTGATTCTCGCCCTCGGCTGGCGAACCGCCCTCGACCTTGAGTTCAACCTGCTGGCGATAGCGTAGGCCGTCGAGTTTGGGAGCGGCGTCGAGCACCGGATCAGGCGGCAACAGACGCTCACGCTCCAACGCAGTCATTGGCGGCTGGAAAGAGGCGTTCCGGGCTTCCAGGCGCTGCAGCATGGTCAGAATGGCCGTCACGCAGACCACCACAATGCACAACAGCAAGCCCACACCCAGCATGACCTTGCGCTGGCGCAGCATCCGCTTGAAATTTGCACCCTGTGGCAATCCCCGGGCGCCCTCGGGCTGACTCTCAGCCATGCATTCCCCTTGAAATGAAATCGGCGTTCTGCCGCTGCTCGCGGACCTAAGATAAAAGGTAAATGAACGCTTTGCCACAGGCTTTTACTGCGCAGGGCAATCATGGCGCCGAGCGAAGTGTCCGACAGTCGCCGCTCGCCTGCCCCACTTGACTTCGAGCGCCCGCAGTGTCGCACGAGTAAGGATGGTCGATATTCTGTCTCAATAGAGTTTTTCGTTGCGGGCGATGCCACGCTCTTTGTTTGCGCCGAGTACTGCACACAGGAGGCCGCAGCCTATATATGAAGTAGCGGCCACGTGGGCTGCAATAAATGCCTATCGAAGAAATCAGGCGAATAGCAAACGCCCATGACAATTGAGGCATCATGGGCGTGGTCGGTGTAACGCAGACAAGGGTTTATAGCGATTAACTGGCCAATGCATGCTGCTGCATGCTTTGCGTTGTTTGCAGGTCGGCGCGCAGTTTTAGAATCAGATCACACAGAGCGCGGCTTGTATCCAGCGAGTCGAGCTTGATGCCGCTTGCCAGCAGTTCTACGCGCTCGGTACGAGGGTCGATGACCTCGACCGTCATGGTGTCGTCGATGACCGTGCAATTGCAGCGACTGGGCAGAAATGCACCTTCTATGATGCTGCGCAGCTCAAGATTTGAAAGTGTGCATGCGATCATTAGCAGTAACCTCCTCAAGCGGCCCCTGTTAACACTGCACAGTATGTCGCCTGCTTTATTATCAATGGCTTCCATGAATTTAATAGTTCATCCGGATTCGTTAATTCACCGTCGAGGTTTTTGACGAATAACCAAGTTATACGCCTCGCTCCAAGTTGAGGCAACTCTGCCACGACCGCGCCCCACTTAGAGAACAATAATAATCGGGGTATAGAAAAAACGTTTCACTGGCCGTAAAAGACCGATAACAAGCCGCATTCATGCGCTGTTTTGAAACAACAATGATTTGCCAGGGAGAGAAGCAAGCCTCTTTATGGGGCGTCCATTCGTCGGCCGTTGTAGCACCGGCCGACGAACGCGACAGAGGGCTCAGGCGTGGGGGAGGCGCAGGTGGATCAGCGCGACGCGGTTCCCGCGCTTGTCCAGCCGCTCTTCAATGGCGAACGGTTTGAATCCAAGCTTGGGGTAGAACAACAGGCCCGGAACGTTATGGTTAAAACATGACGCTGTCAGTTCCTTGGCCTCATGTTTGCCGAAGGCCAGCTCCATCATGCAGCCGATCATGTAGCGCCCGACCCCTTTTGAACGGGCATGTGGCGCGATGATGACGTTGCCCATGGAGCAGCGGCCTCGAAAATCATAACGAGAGAAATTGGCGAAGCCCACGACCTCACCGTTCAGCTCGATTACCGTGTTATCCGAGCGCTGCTCAATGGAGTCGCGTAACTGCGCGGGCGTCAGTGGGAACACTGCCTTGGGAAACATGTAGAAAAGCTCGTCGACGCTCTGTGGCATATCGCAGATGGCCGGGATGTCTTTTTCTTCCAGGGGACGATGCAGAAACATGGCGATTTACCTCTCGAAGAAACGGGAGCTGAGCGCAAACTATAGGTCAAACGCCGAACCTAAAACATCACTTGGATCGATTCGCAGCCTATATATATGTCGTCGCGTCGATCAGGAACGCGTCGCGCTGCCCCTTTTAAGACCGGATTTTCGGATAAATGTGCCCGCGTGTTTCAGCAATGTTCTGCGTAACGCGAAAAACTCACCGCAACCCTCTGATGAGATTGAACTTCCCACGACCGGGCAGAACGCCCGCGCCCGAGAACCGGTTCATGCAATTTGCATGAACGTCGGACGGTTAAACATTATCAACCTTTTGATAAATAACGATTTTTCATATTCAACAAGCTGGCACAGCTGCTGCACTACTCTCCAGCGAAGTCATAACACTATTCGCACGGAGCAACACAACAATGAATGTCACGCCTGATTCTTATCCTGCCGCAGTTGAAGAACACTCCAATGTCTCGGGCGTGTCCTGGGGCGCAATCCTGGCCGGTGCCGCGGGCGCCGCTGCTTTGTCCTTGATTCTCGTGTTGCTGGGCTCAGGCCTTGGCTTCTCGGCGATGTCGCCGTGGGCCAACGAAGGCGCCAGCGCCAAAACCATCGGCATCTCCACCGTCGTGTGGTTGGCGCTGACGCAGATCATCGCTTCGGGTCTGGGCGGCTACATCGCCGGCCGGCTGCGCGTCAAATGGTCGAACATGCACGGCGATGAAGTGTATTTCAGAGACACCGCGCACGGCTTCCTGTCCTGGGCCATTGCCACCCTCGTCGCGGCAGTGCTGATCGTAGGCTCCGTGAGCGGTCTGGTCGGTAGCGGCGTGAAGGCCGGCGCCAGCGCTGTCGCCGGCGTGGCCGGTACAGCTGCCGTTGCTGCGGGTTCCGCGGCGGGCAATACCAGTAGCGATCAATACGGCTACTTCGTCGACACCCTGTTCCGCGATGACCGTCCTGCGGCTGTCAGCGACGACGCCGCCCGCGGTGTAGTGGTGCGCATCTTCACCAAAACGCTGGCGAACGACGGCCAATTGGCCGCTGAAGACCGCACCTACCTTGCACAGTTGGTCGCTCAACGTACCAATTTGAGCCAGGCCGATGCCCAGGCGCGTGTGGACCAAGTCTACGGTCAGGCCAAACAGGCTGTTGCCGACGCCAAGCTCAAGGCCCAGCAAGCTGCCGATACCGCTGCCAAAGTTGCCGCGATGAGCGCGCTGTGGACCTTCGTTGCCCTGCTGTGCGGTGCCTTCGTTGCGAGCCTCGCTGCAATCTGGGGTGGCCGTCGTCGTGATGCGGTGACCTACATTGAAACCCGTGCGTACTCCACAACTGCCAACACCACTTCCAACATTCGCTGATCAAGGAGAAACATCATGCGCTCATTACTTCTGTGGTTCCTGGGTGTACCCATTCCAGTGATCATCCTGATCGCCCTGTTCATGCACTGATAGATCATGCACTGACAGCGTCGTAGACGATCCGCGCAGCGCCCATGAAATCCGGCCTGCGCGGATTTTTTTTTGCCTGATGAATGCTCAATCCGACGTCCGGCTCCCCTGCAGAGGGTCCACCAGCGTGTGCTTCATTCCGGGCAGCAGACGATTCCCGCTGAGGAATAAAGGCCGTGGGCACGACCAAGTAAGCACAAGGCGTGTTTCGCGGCCACCGCCCGGGCGTTCGAGCCCGCTTCTGGCTCAGATCCCACTGAACCAGTTGTAGCCCTGATCCTCCCAGTACCCACCCGGATAATCGTTGGTCACGAAGATCTCGACGATATGCTTGGGATTCTTGAAGCCCAGCTTGGTCGGCACCCGGACCCGCAGGGGATAACCGTAATCCGGCGGCAGGGCGACTTCGCCGAAGTCCAGCGCCAGCAAGGTCTGCGGATGCAGCGCGGTGGGCATGTCCAGGCTCGAGTAGTAACGGTCGGCGCACTTGAAGCCGACGAACCTGGCCGTGGTGTCGGCGCCGACATGCTGCAGGAAGGTCCTCAGCGGCACACCGCCCCACTGTCCGATGGCGCTCCAACCTTCGACGCAGATCAACCGGGTGATGTCGCTGCGTTGCGGTAATTTGCGCAGTCCGTCCAGGGTCCACGGGGCCTTGTCACGTACCAGACCCGAAACCCCGAGTTCCCAGTCGGCCACGTCCAGGTCCGGAATGTCGTCCTCGCTGTAGAACGCGTTGAACGGAAACGGATTGCGGATCTGCGCCTTGCTAAACGTGGGCGCCAGTTTCTGACCGCTGAACAGCCAGGCCTGAACCCGATCGTTCCAGCGCGACATGGTCCACAACACCTTGTCCACCTGATCGCCGTCCTGCAGGTTGCAGCCACTGAGCATGGTCATGGCGCCCACTGTCAGGCCGCCCTTGAGAAAGTGACGACGCTGCAGGTTTTCCAGCTGAGTCTGCTGCGCAGGCTCCAGTTTGATGCGCTGGATGGCGCGTTTTTTCGGTTCAATCATGCTCGACCTTCCCGCTTTCTACGGGTTTGACGCCGCCGGTGATCATCGGCAGCAGTGTCTTGGGCACCAGCAGCACCAGCGCAAGGTGCACTACGGTGAATGCGCCGATGGCGGCCATCGCGCCAAAGTGCACGAAACGAGCGAAGTCATAACCGCCGAAAAGCGCCGTGAGTTCCTGCAACTGAATCGGCTTCCAGATCGCCAGGCCCGAGACCACGATCAATGCCCCGGCTGCCAGCACCAGCCAATACATCAGCCGTTGCACGGCGTTGTACACACCCTTTTCGTGCCTGAGGCGAAAGCGCAGAGCGTCGAACAGGTCGCGTTTGACCGCTGTGGGGCTGACGGGAAGGAAGTCGCGCTTGAAATGCCTGCTGAACACTCCATAGAGCACGTAGATCAGGCCATTGACCACCAATAGCCACATGACGGCGAAATGCCAAGCCAGCGCCCCGCCGAGCCAGCCGCCCAGGGTGAAATCCCTGGGAAAGGAAAAGCGGAACAGCGGCGATGCGTTGTAGATGCCCCAGCCGCTCATGAACATGCAGACCATGCCGAAGGCGTTGATCCAGTGCGTGAGGCGAATGGGCCAGGGGTGAATTCTGGTTTTTTTCATGGTGGGAGGCTCATCACGGGGCTATGAAACCTTGAAACGCCTGCGGCCTGATCTTTGAAATCGCCGCAGAACCTGTGGGGAGCTTGCGACAATTACGACAGTGGCAAATGCGCTCCGCCTGGCACAGCGCCTTCGCCACTGTCGTAACCTGCGCAAGCCCCTACAGGTATGTGCAATATCAGAGTGCACTATGCGCTCGGCAAAACCGCTTTTACATCGGCGGCTGGAAGCCGTCCTTGCCCACCGCTACGCCGCGCGCCGTCTTGCCGTCTTCGGCCGGGAATACCACGACCTTGGCGCCCTTGACCAGCTCATCGACCTTGCCCGCTTCCACGTACGCGATAGGCACATCATCCGGCACCACCAGCTGCTTCTCGCCACCCTTGTCATTCACGCTCAAGGTACGGCCGTTGGCCTGGGTCAGTTTGCCCACGGTGCCGTTGGTCATGGTGCCGGTGCTGCCGTCGGCATTCTGCCAGCCGTAGTGCCCTTCGCCGCTGCCCTTCAAGCTCGCCTCGAACACGGTCACCTCCAGCGCCTTTAGCGTGCCGTCGGCCTGCGGGGTAGCGGCAGAGCCAATGAAGCTGTCGGATTTGATCGATTCGACGTTGGTCTTCGACACCAGACGCACGCCGGTTTTGTCGGTCAGACCAATGCTTTGATGGGCGCCGCTGCGGGTGGTGAAGTTCAGGGTGTTGTTTTCGACGCTGTCGACCGTGCCACGCAGGGGCTTGACCACTGGCATGTCGGCGGCCGATGCCATCACGGCGGCGCTCAACGCAAGCAGGCCAAAGGTGGCGGACAGTGCAGTCTTCATTTTCATTGTGACGTTCCTTGAATGGCAGATTGAGGAGTTGCAGTTGCGCTTTGAATGAGGGCCATCCTCCTCCCCAAACCGGCACCGAACAATGACCGGGCGATTACATTTTTGTCATTCGTGGCGTGTCGGTCAGCGCGGCAATCGATGACAAAAATGTAACCGTCCGCGCACCGCCAGTTGGTTACACTCCGCACACGACGCGGTATCCAGCCGTTTCCTGCCAGCCTTTGCAGCAGCCATCATCCGATACCGCGCCTGGCGATGCCGCCCAAGACGCGAAGCGAGCCTCTTGCACGATGCACATCCTGCTGATCGAAGACGACACCAAGACCGGCGAGTACCTGAAAAAGGGTCTCAGCGAGTCCGGCTACAAGGTCGACTGGACCCAGCACGGCGCCGACGGCCTGCACATGGCGCTAGAGCACCGCTACGACCTGCTGGTGCTGGATGTCATGCTGCCGGGGATCGATGGCTGGCAAATCATAGAGGTCCTGCGCGCCAGGCAGGACGTGCCAGTGCTGTTTCTCACCGCTCGCGACCAGTTGCAGGACCGGATTCGCGGGCTGGAACTGGGCGCGGACGATTACCTGGTCAAGCCGTTTTCCTTCACCGAATTGCTGCTGCGAATCCGCACCATCCTGCGGCGCGGCGTGGTCCGGGAGGCCGATCACTTTCATCTGGCCGACCTCGAGCTGGACCTGCTGCGCCGTCGTGTGACCCGCCAACAGCAAGTGATCACCCTGACCAACAAGGAGTTCGCCCTGCTGCACCTGTTGCTGCGGCGTGAAGGCGACGTGCTGTCCAGGGCGCAGATCGCCTCGGAAGTCTGGGACATGAATTTCGACAGCGACACCAACGTGGTTGATGTGGCGGTCAAGCGCCTGCGCAGCAAGATTGACGTGCCCTATCCGGTCAAACTGATTCACACCGTGCGCGGCATCGGTTACGTCTGCGAGGTGCGGCCATGCGAGCCCGGCGCCGACCCTCTCTGACCCTGCGCTCGACCCTGGCCTTCGCGGTCGTCGCAATGCTTGCCGTGGCCAGCGCAGGCATGTACCTGTACGAAACCATGAAAACCTCGGTCATGACCCGCAGCGATCATGCGGTGCTGGCGCGACTCGATCACTTTCGCAAACTGCTGCAATACGACCTGACCCTTGACACGCTGCAAAGTAGCCCTCAGCTGTTCGAAAACATGCTGGACAGCGAGGACGATATTTTCATCATCGCAGAGCCGGGCAAGGCGCCGGTGATCATGGTCAATCCGCTGCACGCGCCGCTGCCGCAGATGCCGGTGGTCAAGGCCAATCGGCCGTTGAGCGCCGCCGATCTGCGCAGTGGCACGGTCAACCCGGACGTGCCGATGCGCGCCGCCACGGTCGAGGCGATTTCCGGCGGCAGGATCGTGCACCTGACCGCCGCCCACCTGGCAGTCAAGGAAATGGCCACGCTGGCAAACTTCCGCAATCGGATTCTATTCTCCATCGCCCTGGCGTTCGCCCTCACCGCCGGGCTCGGCTACCTGCTGTTGCGCCGGGGCCTGCGACCCCTGCGGCGGATGGCCGAGCACGCCACGGCCATTACGCCGGCGCGCCTGGACAGCCGCATGGACAGCCGTGATACGCCGGTTGAATTGCAGCAGTTGAGCGACGCCTACAACGGCATGCTCGACCGGCTGGCCGATGGTTATCAGCGTTTGACGCAGTTCTCCGCCGACCTCGCCCACGAGATCCGTACGCCTGTGGGTTCATTGATGGGGCATTGTCAGGTCGCGCTTCGCCAACCGCGCAGCGCCGATGAATACCAAGTGCTGCTGGCTTCCAATCTGGAGGAGCTTGAGCGCATCTCGCGGATGGTTGAAAGCATCCTGTTTCTCGCCCGCGCCGATGACGCCCAGGCTGCGCTGAATCGTCAGTCGCTGGACCTGGCTGACGAATTGCAGCGGGTGACGGGGTATTTCGAAGGGCTGGCCGAAGAGCGGCAGATGACCTTGCGCACCTCAGGGGAGGGTGAGCTGGAAGCCGACCCGTTGCTGCTTCGCCGGGCCTTGAGCAATCTGGTGGCCAACGCGATTCGGTATGCCGATGAAGCAAGCGAAATTCAGATACGGGTGGTCGCGGACAGCGTGCAGTGCCGCATCGAAGTAGAAAACCAGGGGCCGGTCCTGCGCGATTCGGCCCTCGGCAAACTGTTCGATCGCTTCTACCGCGCCGACGCCTCACGCCATCAGAGCTCCGATTCCAACGGGCTGGGCCTGGCGATCGTCGCAGCGATCATGCAATTGCATGGCGGTGAGGTGACGGTGGAGCAGCCGGCCCCGGGTCGAATCCGTTTCGCGCTGGTGTTCTGAAAGCGGTTTTAAGCGTCAAGCCGCAAACTGACCGCGATTTGCTTACAGCTTGCAGCTCGAAACTCACCATTGCCTTCAGGCCTTCTTGTCGTGGGATATCTGTAACTTATAGAACGTCGCCGCCCCACCCTCCGTCGCGTACCCGGTGTTGTCCTGTGTGTACACGCCCGCTTTGAAATACAGCTGTTTGCCGCTCCACGTCCCATCCAGTTTCGCGCTCCATTGCATGTCGTGGGCGTTGACCGTCAGCATGCCGCTTGGCGTCAAATGAATGGTGTAGGTGAAGCGCTCCTTGAGCAGAACGCCCGTTGCGACCTGAATCACTGCTGGCTCGGAGGTCGGCGTCGCGCGGTACTTGGCGACGATGTTGCCGTCCTGGGTCTTTTCCTTGTACTGATATTCGAGCTTGATCAGCGGCTCGGTGCTGCCATAGCAGTGGATCTGACCGATGACAATCTTGCCGGTCGAAGGCACCTGGTCCACGGTCAGCGCCGCACGCAGCATATTGTCCGCCTGGCTGTAGGCCCAGTTGTGCACGGCACCGTTGGCGTAGGTTTCACGCAATTCCGTGCGTGGATAAATGGCGTTGTCGGTCCGTGAGCCGGTCACAGGGGCCCAAAAGAACAGCGTGTCTCCTGAACGGAAGTAACCATCCTGATAGCCGCCGATCAGCGTCGGCGTGTCAATGGTGGCTGCGGGCGTACCCACGGGGATGGAGAGATTCCAAGTGGCGAGATCGATCATATTGCGCTCATGGGTGCGCAGCGCGCACCAGCAAAGGGAGGTGTCTGGAACGGGTGTTTGCGCCCAATTCCCTGTCACCTTTGCTATCGGCTGAATCGTTTGTTCTTTAACCGCACTCACCAGTCAAGAAACCGCCGAAATCGATCAGAATGTGACCATGGCCAGCATTTCAACATCACCAAATTCAAACAGCTGATTGCGCAATTTTTGATCAACGCCACGCCAATCGCGGAGATCACGTATTTCAGGTGCCGTCATTTTTTTGGAGCGGCGCGTGGGCGAACCCGAAAAAAGGTTCAAAAAAGTCGACAAATACCGACAGACGGTAACTAAACAGCCCTCATTAATACCGATCGCATCTGGCGCGGGACGGCTGGTCGTCGGTGGCGACTCCAGAGGCGTTACCGCTTTTGGGCAAGCACTCAGCCGCTCAGCTACTTTTCATTTGACGAAATAACTTTGTTACCGGATATTAATAGTTAGCAACCTAATAGTACATCGACTAATCATTCACTACCTAACCAAACCCTATCTGTCGGTCAACCAGTGGCACCCCTCATGACCCTAGACTCACTGCAAATGCACATTACCGGCGGCGTGGTCGCGGCCTCCCGCCAATGGCGCCGAGTGTGTCAGACCACGTTGATGAACTACGGCGTGTCCGAGGCCTGCGCTGGACCCCTGCTGATGATTGCGCGGCTGGGTGAAGGCGTGCGCCAAGTCACCGTGGCCCACGCCTGCGGACTGGAAAGTCCCTCACTGGTGCGCCTGCTCGACCAGTTGGGCAAGGCCAATCTGGTGCAGCGCACCGAAGACCCGACCGATCGCCGCGCCAAGGCCCTGAGCCTGACCGAGGAAGGCCGCACGCTGGCCAATTCCATCGAAGACGAGCTGACCCGCCTGCGCCGCGATGTCTTCGGCGACATCGATACGGCAGATCTGGAAGCCACCCTGCGCGTGTTCAAGGCATTTGCCAAGGCCAGTCCGATGGGACCGGAGCTGGCATCTTGAAAGACATGTTCAAAGGCTTCTTTCAGGGCGTTCCACCCTCTCGCGACTGGTTCTACGGCGTGCGCACCTTTGCGGCGTCGATGCTTGCGCTGTATCTGGCGCTGATCTTCGAATTGCCGCGCCCCTACTGGGCAATGGCCACGGTTTACATCGTTTCCAGTCCGTTCGTGGCGCCGACCAGCTCCAAGGCGCTGTATCGCGCGGTCGGGACTTTCCTTGGCGCAGCGGCATCGGTGGTGCTGGTACCGATGTTCGTGCAGACGCCCTTTCTGCTGGCGGTGGTCATCGCCCTGTGGACCGGCACCCTATTGTTCCTTTCGCTGCACCTGCGCACGGCCAACAGTTATGCCCTGATGCTGGCGGGCTACACCATGCCGTTGATTTCTTTCCCGGTGGTGGACAACCCACAGGCGGTGTTCGACATCGCCGTGTCGCGAACCGAGGAAATCCTGCTCGGCATCGTCTGCGCCGCCGTCATCGGCGCAATGTTCTGGCCCCGTCGCCTGGCCCCGGTGCTGGTGGACTCCATGAGCAAATGGTTCAAGGACGCCTCGACCTACAGCGACCTGTTCCTGGCCCGCAACGCCAACCCGGAAACCGTCGGCGCCCTGCGCACGGCGATGGTCGGCACCTTCAATAGCCTGGAGCTGATGATTGGCCAGTTGCCTCATGAAGGCACTCACCGCCAGACCATACGCAACGCCAAGGAACTGCGCGGCCGCATGATTCATCTGCTGCCGGTGATCGATGCTCTGGACGATGCCCTGTGGGCACTGGAGCGTCGCACGCCGGAGCTGGTGGCCGATCTCGCGCCGCTGATCCTGGAGTGCCGCGACTGGGTGGAAACGGCTACTCAGGGCGCGCCCGTCGAATACTGGCAGGCCCTGCACGACGAACTCGACCGCTTGCAGCCGACCCCGGCGCAACTGGATGACCGTCGACAATTGTTGCTGTCTAACGCGTTGTTTCGCCTGCGCGAATGGATCGACCTCTGGCAGGACTGTCGAAGCCTGCAATTGGCGATTGAAACCGACGATCACCGGCCCTGGCGCGCGGTCTATCGCCACTGGCGTCTGGGCCGCCTGTCGCCGTTCCTCGACAGAGGCATGATGCTGTATTCGGTGGCCACATCGGTCAGCGCCATCATCGTCGCCTCGACCCTGTGGATTCTGCTGGGCTGGCAGGATGGCGCCAGTGCAGTCGCGCTGGCAGCGGTGTCGTGCAGCTTTTTCGCGGCGATGGACGACCCGGCGCCGCAGATCTACCGCTTCTTCTTCTGGACGATGCTGTCGGTGATCTTCGCCAGCCTCTATCTGTTCGTGGTGTTGCCGAACCTGCATGACTTCCCGATGCTGGTGCTCGCGTTCGCCGTGCCGTTCATCTGCGTCGGCACCCTGACAGTGCAGCCCAAATTTTACCTGGGAACCCTGCTGACCATCGTCAACACCGCATCATTCATCAGCATCCAGAGCGCCTACGATGCTGACTTCCTGAACTTCGTGAACTCCAATCTCGCAGGCCCGGCGGGCCTGGCGTTCGCCTTCGTCTGGACCCTGATCGTGCGCCCGTTCGGCACCGAAGTGGCGGCCAAACGTCTGACCCGCTTCAGCTGGCGCGACATCGTTGCGCTGAGTGAGGAGGCGACCCTGGCCGAACACCGGCAGATGGGTGTGCGCATGCTCGACCGCCTGATGCAGCATCTGCCGCGTCTGGCGATCACCGCCCAGGACACCAACATCGCTTTGCGCGAAGTGCGTGTGGCGTTGAACATGCTCGACCTGCTGGCCTATATGCGGCGCGTACAAGCAGTGCCGCGTCAGTTGCTGCGCCAGGTCGCCACCGAAGTCGGCACTTATTTCCGCGCCTGCCTAAAAGCCCGTGAGCGTTTGCCTGCGCCCAAAGGTCTGTTGATGACCATGGACCGTGCCCGCCGCTCGCTGACCTTCGACTGGATGGGCGATGACGAATCGCGTGTGCATCTGTTGCACGCCCTCAGTGGCCTGCGTCTGGCCCTGCTGCCGGGCGTGGAGATCGTGGACGTGCTCGCCGAGCAAGAAGAACAACCGCCGTATGGCATCGATGGAGCGCCACTGTGATCGGTGATCTGGATATCGGCGGGGTTTTCCT
>NZ_NKHL01000094.1 GCF_002934685.1 Pseudomonas bohemica | reverse complement strand
GGTGGAGCAGTTGATGCGTGGAGCTCGACTGCAGGGCATAAGGCGTGGGCAGGATGTGCGGACAACGGTGGCCGGCGACAAGTCGCTCTGTCCGCTGGATCATGTCCAGCGTCAGTTCCATGCCGATCGTCCGAACCAACTGTGGGTGTCGGATTTAACCTATGTCTCGACCTGGTAGGGCTAGCTGTACGTGGCCTTTGTGATTGACGTCTTTGCGCGGCGCATCGTCGGCTGGCGAATCAGTCCCCACATGAAGACCGACTTCGTGCTCGATGCCCTGGAGCAAGCCCTGTACGCCCGTCAGCCGCACCGCACGGGTGGCCTGATTCACCATAGTGACCGTGGTAGGTAGTACGTCTCTATCCGCTACACCGAGCGACTGGCGGAGGCCGGCATCGAGCCCTCGGTCGGCAGCAAGGGCGATAGCTACGACATCGCCTTGGCTGAAACCATCAACGGGCTGTACAAGACTGAGCTGATTTACCGTCAGTCCTGGAAGAGTCGAGAAGCGGTTGAAATGGCGACCCTGGACTGGGTGCACTGGTACAACCATCAGCGCCTACTGACCTCAATCGGGTATATACCGCTTGCAGAGGCTGAGGCAAAGTTCCACCAGCAACAAACAGGTCAGGCCGTGGCAGCCTGACTTAAACGAAACGGCCTCCACGAAACCCGGGGCGATTCAACACTGCGGCTGGGCATGCACTGATTCAGACTCACAATACGCTATTTGACCCTCACAAATATCATCTAATTTAATTTTAACACTACTCATAGCGTTTAAAAAACTCAAACGGCTAGCCCAACAGATACATCTGGACTAGCCGTCCTGAGGATTAACTCCAGCTCGTTGCTATTACAACTTCCAATTGGTTTCGTTCAGCAGTCCCCCACTGTACCCCGGGGTCGCCGAATCCACCTGAAAACGACGACATCGCGTCAACCAAATTTTGAACTTGCCCCTCAAGTAAAACAGCACCATCAGCGGCTACAATTTGCTTGAGCCTCTTGGGCTCCGCTCCAAACCAGTTACTGACCGTTACGCTGTCATCTCCATACATCTGAGTAATCGTTAGGTCGTTGCCATGTTGCGCGAACCAAAGTCCGTCATGGGCAATGTCAAGGACCTGTAGAGTGTCGTCAAAAGAGCCATTATCATCTTGAAGATTGATTATGTCTTTGCCACTTTTGTAACCAACGATATATGTATCAGCGCCTGCCCCTCCTTCAAGGGTGTCGTCGCCGATACCACCAGATAACACATCGTTACCATTCCCACCAAAAAGGTGATCATTTTTCACGCTGCCGATCAGGTAGTCATCGACTGAAGTACCAATCAAATTATTGTCTAAAGAGTGGGAACTGAGGGTCATAGCATCGGTGGGTCCGTACCCTTCGGGCACAGGCGGAAGTTCTGATTTGATTCGGCCAATATCCCAGACAGTACCGTCACTGAACTGAATTTTATCCAGCGGCTTGGTCTGATATTTAGCCCAATTAGTATAGGTGACAGAGTCATCACCCTCTCCAACATGAATCGTCAAATCAAGACCTGAATACTCAAATGTCAAATCCGAAGCCTGTATGCCTAGACCTAAGGAAAGTATGTCTCCTTGGCCCAAGGTCAACGCGCTAGAATTAAAGCTACTGAGCGGCTCTGCCCACAGACTCCGAATAGCACTCGATAACTCAGAAGGCATTCCAGCCCAATCAGTATAGGTTTCTCCGCCATATACAACATCCGAAAAAAGACTACTATAGCTAGAGGAGTCTAGATGAGCCAAATCAGTTATGACGTCTCGACCATCCCCTACGTTAAAGGCAATCCTATCGACGTGCTCTGTTCCGAAGATCGAATCGTTACCGGTTCCACCATAATAATCGTTACCGGCACCGAAGTAGTCTTCAATCCGATTACCAAGCGTATCGTCACCGGCTCCACCATTTATGGTGTCTGCGCCTTTTCCGCCAATAATGAAGTCACCGCCATCCCCACCAACGAGCAGATCGCTGCCTTCACCACCAAATATTGTCTCACCATAGACGCCCCATGGCTGAACCTCTTGACCTCCAATAATCGTATCGTTGCCGCTGCCACCAGCGATCATGTATGTACTCGAGTTACCGTTGATCAATGCACCATTATTGTAAATGTCGGGGACCGCAGACATTCCATGAGAAGCAAGAACATCTCCTAGAGCCAGTTTCTCTCCGTTCCCAAGTTGGAGATACTCTATACCACTGCCCGACTCATCATCCGGATGCGGCATAACAAGCCTAACTACTTGTCCATTTTGTAACGTGATGTCCAGAGTAGCGTAGATCATCGACGCCTGATGCTGCCCAAGATTGCCACCGAAGATTATGTCTTCTTGATAGTTTCCATTTAAAACCACCTCTCCCCATGACAGGCTGATCGAATCGAAGGACGTCAGATGTTCAAAAACGACAGTGTCTTTATGGTCGACAGATAGATCATAATGACCATAATTACCAGGAACATAATTGCCATTTTGATCGATCGTTCCACCTCGCTGGATCATATTGCGATGATCAAAAATTAATGCGCTCCCACTTCCGGAAATCACATAAATATCTTGCCCGCCCCCACCGATAAGTGTGTCATTTGCGCCTTGGCTAATCAGATAGTCATCTCCAGTAGCACCGGTCAACAAGTTGTTCCCGCCACCGCTAAGAAGCATTGTCCCTATATGAATTTTTGATCCAACAGAGTCATCCCACTCGACAGCACTGATAGAATCATTTCCCGCACCGCCAGAAAAACTGTTGGAGTTGCTTACCGTTGCATTAGTGTCCTCATCGCCTCCGAGCACCTTCGTGAAGGTGGTGGTATTAGTAACAGTCGTTTGCGTCGTGGTTTTGAAAACTGGAACAGTTGTAGTTACAGTTTCGTAGCGCCCCTCAGGATAGTAAATCCAGTGATCTTTTGAAAGCACTAGAAACTTGTCCGCCCCTCCAGAATTTAACAATGAAAGTAACAGTGCGCGGTCGGCTGCATTATCAAGGGAAAGAGTTCGCATCGGACCATTTTTATATATTACCTCCGTGCTAACACCATTTTGGTGCTGCTCGGAGTGCGACACATACTGCGAGTCGTAGCTAGAAGCAACCGTAACATAGCTTGAACCAATAGTAAACTCTGAAAAATTAGCAATATCTAGAGTTTCATTATAACCACCGTCAGTCTGGCTATTAAAAGATTGAATATAATGGTAATTGCCGTCCGAACCTACCTTAAGACCTCTTTCGATCTCTTGCGCAGCCCACTCTCCCTTAACACGACCTTTAAACTGTTGCTCCAGTCCGGAGATATTGATCTCGGAGACACCGTTCAAATTTTCAAGGAAGTCAAAAAGTGAAGTCTCCAGACCTAGATAGCTGACTAGCCACTGCGAGGTTCCAGCGTAGTAGTCCCGTAAGGTGAGACTTTCGTCCGAAATCGCACTTTGAAGAACTAGATCATTCCCCGAACGTACATAGCTAAGCGCATTAGTTAGCACGTCGTCGCGGACAAAAATTTTGCTCACACCATGCTCTGGCATGACAACGTCGTTCCCCATGCCGATCTCGAAGACGTAAGCATCAATCCCTTCGCCGCCGTCTAACGTATCATCACCGGCATTTCCGGCTAAGAGATCATCACCATCTCCTCCAAGAATTAAATCATTACCTGACCCACCACTTAGATCATCATCACCTGCCCCACCGAAGATTTGGTCATCGCCAGAGTTTGCGACTATTATATCATTTCCCGAGCCGCCTGATATATTATCAGCGAAATCAGAACCGTATATGGTATCGGCTCCGTCGCCACCATTCAGAATACTAGCGTCTCTATCACTCGCATCGAGTATCAAACCATCAAAAGACTTAATTAGCTCCGAAAAAGGAACGATTGTACCGTCACTATATTCAAATTTGTTGATGGCGCCAAACATTCCGTCTTGGATCGTTGCGCTTCCGCCAGGGTAATTTATAACGAATATAGAACTGCCATCTGCTGAATATCCATTTGTGATGCTAACTGCTTCTTTGGTAATACCAACACCAAACTTTATGGTATTAATGCCTACCGAATCACGAATCTCATCGACTCCGTCGCCGACATTGATTAAATATGTATCATCCCCGGCGCCACCAATTAAAATGTCATTGCCTTTACCGCCGTCCAATATATCGTTACCGTCAAACCCTTCAAGCTGGTCGCCTAAGTGGCTACCGTGTAAAGTTAAGCCAGGAGTTTCAATTGGGGTGCTAGAGGCTTTTACTAACGACAAAAGTTGCGTATACGTGGCAGAAACACCGTCTGAAAAATTGAATATTGAGTTGCTCCACCTCAACCCCCCAAGCAATGAAAGCATCGAACCGTTCTTGCCAGAGATGCGTAGGGATGGGTTCGCAGAGGTCGCCGAGGTCATCTCGACTTTAATTCCTTCAAGTTCGAATCCGGGGCCGAAATTGATTACATTGACCCCGCCTGCGTCCATGATTACATCTGAGCCGTCGCTACTTGAAAATAGATAAACGTCATGTCCCGAACCTCCAATCATGGTGTCGTTACCGGAACCACCAAAAAACACGTTATCTCCTGATAAATCACGAAGTATGTCATCCCCGGCACCACCGATGAGCATATCGTTTCCGCCATCCCCTATTAGCAGGTCGTTACCATTTCCTCCGTCAAGATAATCATCATCTGAACCCCGATAGCCATCATTAAGATTATTCCCTCCTATAAGCGTATCATTATCTTCTCCTCCATAAATGGTATCGTTGCCTCCTCCGCCAACCAGTTGATCGTTTCCCGAGCCACCCTCTAATCGATCGTGCCCATCTTGCCATGACGGACCGGATTGTTTATCCCCCCATATGATATCGTCCCCTTCATCACCATGAAGATTATCATCTCCAAATTCACCGACTATCAAATCCGCATCAAGACCGCCATAAACAGTGTCATTGCCAGGAGTCGAGCCATCAGGGTTGTCGCTATCTCCATATATAGTATCCTGACCGCCCCCGCCACGAATAAAATCATTGCCAGTCATTCCGTAAATTAGGTCGGAATCGTCTCCGCCGTCGATTAAATCATCTCCACCGACGTGGCCAGTGCTAGAGCTTTCGTCACCGTAGATTGTATCAGAGCCAACGCCGCCATAAAGCTCATCTGCATCCCCTCCTCCGCTAATTACATCATTACCATCACCACCATAGATAAGATCTTTACCTGCTGATTGATCCGATACAGCATCTCCATGTAAATGATCATTCCCTGCGCCGCCAAATATAGTGTCGTCTCCTCCGCCACCATATACGTCGTCGTCATCGCTCCCACTGTTAATGTAATCATGGCCAGCGCCACCAAGTATGGTGTCATCACCCCGACCACCATAGATAACCTTGTTACCAGTTCCGTTATTCTCAACGGTCATATTTTCGGTGATGATATTTACTGTCGAGCCTGGCAGGCCGTTACCGGATTTTGCAATTACAACAGACCAGTCAGTGATATCACCATTTGATCCGATCTCGTAACCGACTGCCCCTCCAAGAATCAAATCATTTCCTGCACTGGCCAGCAACCAATCATCACCCTCCCCACCCATTAACACGTCATCGCCAGCGGAACCCACAAGGGTGTCATCACCGCCAACACCTGTCAGAAAGTTTCTGTCCGTTTCGAACGGTGCGTTACTCCCTTCGTCAATAGCATCTGTTATCGAGATTTGTTTGAAGCCAAACATCAAATCATTGCCAGCGTCTCCAATATCGTCGCCAAATATCGCGTCCTTTCCCTCACCTCCAATCAGCAAGTTATCATCACGATTGCCAATTATGGCATCATTACCCTCGCCACCATCGTACGTATCGTCACCACTGCGGACTCCATGAATAACATCGTCCCCTGTTAAGCCAGAAATGCTATCCAAACCATCTGTATCCCAGAAATGATCAGGTCGATTTAGTAAGATGCTGTTTGGATCATCATTGGTATTCCCCCACTGATCATACCCGCCTGATGGCTGTCTATCACCAATAATGAAATTAACGCTGCCCGACGAAGAGTGGGACGGAGGGGGCACATAGTCCTTAAGATCCAATCCGAAGCTACCCTTATGATAGTCTTCGATTGTTACGGAGTCCTTGAAAATAGAGTACGTTATTATCAAGTTTTGCTTGCCAGACGGCTCAGTCTCTAGAACGATCCTTGTAAAGGGGGAGGCTTCCCATACATTACCGTTAGGGGATTCTTGCTTTGCCTCAGAGAGAACCACTCCATCAATTACGATGATGCCATCATCATCAATTATCTTGTCTCTCCCATCAAAAGTATTAAACTCATAACGATCCAAGCCAGAGCCACCTACTAGCAAATCGTCGCCACGCCCGCCGACTAGTGTGTCATCACCATTATCACCATACAGCTCGTCTTGCCCTCCTTTCCCATCTAGGCTATCGGAGTCATCACCACCCTGCAGAATATCGCTACCGACTTCACCTACTAGTTTATCATTTCCTTTACCACCAACCATGTTCATGCCCACTGCCGTCGCTGCAGCTTTTAGGGCATCAATCGATTGGGCTTCGCTCATAATATCCGTGACTTTTTCTAATGTAAGCACGTCGTCGCCAATCGACCCAAAAACTACTGCACGCCCTTCCTGAAGATAGGAAGTAATGCCAAAATTTTCTAGTACGGTTGGAAGATAGCCTGAAAATGCAGGAAGAGTAAGGGCTTTGCTAATCGCTGACACATGGTTGAAATCGTTTATATTTTTTTCTTTATTGAAATCTGCCAAAGTATAATCGCGCGCTGACGGCACATCTTCAGTAAACTTGAAATCTACACGCCGCCCGATCCCCCAAGGGTCGATAAAGCTTTCTAGCAAAGGATTGATCAAGCCAGCCAGACCATCAGTGCTTTTGAAATCAAAGTTCTCGTCAGCTTCCGGCCGCGGAACTACTGCATAATCGGTTATATGAAGCGTCCCGTCCGCGTTTAAAACAAATCTAGAATTGCTTGATATTTTAAACCCAGCGCTGTTCCAAACGTAAACACGATCCCAGTAGTCACCGGACTGATCGTCTACGGCCCAATGTTGAAAATCAATGGGAGCAAATTTTATATTTAAATGACTAGCCATTTCTATAGCGGTGTAACCGTGCCCGACCTCCATCCAAGCAGAGTCGTAAGAGTCTGCGAAGAACTGCTGAACGATCGCGGAGTTCGCCCCGAGAGCAAAGCGACCTGGGCCACTTTCCATAAATGACGCTGTATCTACCAAAACCGACAGCCTGTCAGGTCTCTCTATCAATGCCGCATCCGCAATGTCAGCAGGCCTTTCAAGCTGACCATAGAGGTACAAATTAGTAACTGATTGTATGTCGAGCTGCGTCCAGTTAAAAGTCGTTGCTGTCATCTTGCAATTCCTTGTCAGTTATCTTTACGTTATGTAATTCAGCGGAGGGAACACCAGCGTCTGAGCTTCTCAAATTACCACACACGTCATATTTAAAAGTAAGCCAATCATCATAAGGCTCAGGCGCGCGGGGATTGACTCTAACTACAACTTCTTGAAACCCTGTCAATCTTTGAAAGAAACTTGCGTGCCTTTCCACATCGCAACAATTGTTCCCGTCAAAGCTTTTAGCCCACCTTGAATATTTTTCGTCGTAGGGCTTTATGTTGTGACGAGTCACACCTCCCAACTCCTCAACTGAGAGAACTAATTTCCGCTGTGTCTTCAGTATGTTGAAAGTGGCGCGCTGAAATTCAGAACCAGGAATTATTCGATGTTCGCTCGCGCAATAGCCTACTGGATCAACCGGATGAAAAATGCAAACAGCAGCGACCAAAACCAATAACACCACAACTACAAATCTCGAGTTCTTTAACATAAGCACCTTACTTCCTGCAAAAATTTTCGCTGGTTTCCTAAGCCAATCCGAGTAGCGTCTTGTAGCGACTTGTCCCCTTTTGTTCACAGTATTCCCTAGCATCAAGTGCCGCTCTGGCGCGCAAGTTATCAAACTCCGTCGAACTAGCCAGCACTTTTATGATCTTTCTAGATATCTCGTCAGTATCAAAAAAATCTACCAGAATCCCGTTTACTCCATCTTGGACAACTTCTCTTACTGGAGGTGTATTCGACCCAACTATCAAGCACCCTGCCGCCATAGCCTCTAGCAAAGACCACGAGAGCACGAATGGGTAGGTTAGATAAACGTGACAGCTTGACACCGCTAATACTGTCTTGTAATCCGCATAGGAAATTTTCCCCATAAAATGTACGCGGCTATAGTCTGTAACAACCTCCTTGAGCATCAACTCTTTCCAAGATCTCACCTTATCTGGTTTACGCCCATAGCTTACGTCCTCTCCACCGACAATTACTACTTGGCAGTTTTTTCTAGCCTGAAGTAGCGGTGGCAACGCTCTCATAAAGCTATGGAAACCTCGATATGGTTCTAGCCCTCGAGCAACATAAGTAACAACTTCGTCATCCCTTCCTAAAACCATCCCATTAGGCAATTTTAGTCTTGGCAACTCCTGAAACTCAAACTCTTGTAATCTAATCCCTTCATGTACAATGCTTATCTTATATTGATACGCTTTGGGATGAACGCTATGCTGCCATCTAGTTGGGGTAATACCCAAATCGCAATTTTCTAGATTCAATAAATGCATGGCGTTTCGAGCCCGCAGACCTGCTGCCATATCTATGGACAAAGGAAATTCCGGATCAAAACCGGCGTCTGCGCCTATAGAATGATAATAAAACTCACAAAAATGAACTAATTTACTATTTGGAAAAATGTCCTTTACGAATAATGTCTCACCCCACCCTGGATGAGCAATAATTACATCTGGGCGATAGCCGTTTTTCTTTAGCTTAAGTAGCACCTTAGCCACAGCTTGCCCATAAACGATTCCGGAGTCGTAACTCCGAAGGTATGGGTGGACTTCAGCTGGGGCTGCGCATGCAATTCGATACCGTATTGCTCTTACTCCTTCGCATCCAGGCGCCGCATCTTTACAAATTGCCAATACATTATGTTTTCCTTCGTGAGCTAGCCTTGATGCAAGTGGTCTAAACTGCCCGGGAAAATTTTGATGTATAAATAGAACATTCAATTTGCAAACACCTTGCGCTATAAAATGTAAATTGCCGGTTAAATTGCTGATTACACTCAGTTACCAAACACCTCTAGACGCACTTGTTGATAATTCAAACATGAGCTGCTACCGGAGCACTTCGAGAATTCACCATATAACTGATCACCTTGTTGCTCCAATTTTTCTAGCAACTATCTCAAATTTTATAACGACACCCCTACAAATAATATGATTATCGCTGTCGCCATTTTCTATCGTTCTCTAAGCCCCTCAGAAATATGCTGAGTTAGCGGTGAAAGGAAATAATCTATTACTCGCCGCGAGTCTATCTTTATTTCTGCATTTACGCTCATGCCTGGGCTCAATACAAATGCATGCCCATCCACGAACAAGCTGCTTGTATCCAGCGTTATTTTGCTGCTATAAATCAAACCTCTTTTTTCGTCATCTATCGCATCTAAAGATATGCTTCTAACTTTACCCTGTAGCGTCCCGTACTTTGTAAATGTAAATGTATCAACTTTTACGGTAACACTTTGCCCTTCATGTATGAACCCGATATCTTTATTCTCAACCATCGCCTCAATTTCTACAGGTTGATTTTCCGGCACTAGGTACATTAACGGTTGCGCAGGCGTGACTACACCTCCTACAGTATGAGTGATGAGTTGCTGCACTGTGCCATCAACCGGCGCTTCAATTGTCGTTAAGTTTTCTTGATAGATGGCTTTGTTGAGTTCTTGTGCAAGGGAGGCAATTTTTTGATCAGCCTGCTGCAGCGAGTCGAGCATGGCACGCTTTGTCTGAGCCAAGACGCCTTCTTTGCGTCTCTCAGCTTCTTTTAGGGCAGCCGTCGACTGCAAGACACTCACTTGCTGAACTTTTAGTTGGCGTTCAATGTCCAGTCGCGCCTGTTCTTTTTCGAAATAGGCATGGCGTGCAATGTATTGCTTTTCCAGCAGATGTTCATAATCGTTCGCCAACTTAGTAGCAATTGGCAACGCTTTTTGGAAGTTCATAACTTGAGCACGCGCGCTCTGGATGTCTGCTTGCCGTTGCTGAATCTCGGCTTCTACCAAATCCAGGCTGCTCCGATACTCCTGATATTGACCTTGAAGCCATCTTTCTGCCGCTAAAATATGCCCGGGGTCTGCATCAGGAATTGACCCAGCCAGCGAGCTAGGACTTTTTCGCCCACTGATAGCATCTAGCATCGCTTCGGCTCTTGCTCTGTCGATTCGCGCTGCAAGTAGATCGCTACGAATTCGGCTCACATCAGCATCTGCCGAGGTCGAGTCCAGCTCCAACAGCACTTGCCCTGCTTTCACAGCTTGACCATCTGTGACGTGAATCGCCTTAACTACTGCGGTCTCGCTGGACTGGATGACTTTGGTCTTACCGCTAGGAATAATCTTTCCTGATGCTGTGGCTACCACATCTATTTTGCCCACAAATGACCAAGTTAACGCCAGCGCCGCAAAGGCCATGATTATCCACATGAATATCCTAGGTGCAGGATGAACCGGCTTATCCTGCAACTCCAGTGCTGCGGGTAAAAACTGCACCTCATGCGCGAGACGTTTGGGAATGTCCATTTCCTTTCTACGTCGCCACGACTCACGCCATACCCGGCGATAGCGGTGTCCCAGCCCCGCTTTATCAGCGTTAGACATGCCCACCTCCTTGCTGCAGACGATGCAGACGGGAGTAGTGCCCCGCTTGATGACTCAGCAGTTCTGCATGGCTGCCCTGCTCCACTATCTGGCCACGGTCTACCACCACAATCCGGTTGGCATCACGCACTGCTGAGAGCCGGTGGGCGATGATTATTACCGAGCGGCCTTTACAGATGGATTGCATGTTCTGCTGCACAATCCGCTCAGACTCGTAGTCCAGCGCACTAGTGGCTTCGTCGAAGATCAGGATGCGCGGATTGCCCATCAAGGCGCGTGCGATGGCAATGCGTTGACGCTGCCCGCCTGAGAGCGAAGCCCCGTGCTCCCCCACCATAGTGTCGTAACCTTCAGGCAACTCGAGAATGAAGTCATGGGCACCTGCCAGTTTGGCGACAGCGATGACAGCATCGAGCGGCGCGCCAGCATCGCTTAGCGCGATGTTCTCCCGAATGCTGCGGTTGAAAAGCATGTTGTCCTGCAATACGACGCCGATCTGACGCCGCAACGAAGAAACATCCGCAAGGGCCAAATCCATTCCATCGATCAACACGCGCCCGCGCTCAGGAACATATAGTCGTTGCAGCAACCGAGTGAGTGTGCTCTTGCCGGAGCCTGATCGCCCTACGACACCGATCACTTCACCGGCCTCGATTTCGAGGCTGACACCTCTCAAGATTTCAGAACCGTCCGGCCGGTAGCGGAAATGTACCTGGTCAAACTCAATGCGCCCCTTGATCGGAGGAAGCGCGCTACGCGTCGCCTGCGACAGTTCAGTGCGAGTGTTGAGGATGTCTCCCAGACGCTGAACCGAAACACCGGTCTGCTGGAAGTTGGTCCAAAGCTGAGCGAGCCTCATAATCGGCTGCGCAACCCTGCCAGCGAGCATATTGAACGCCACCAATTGGCCCACTGTCAGTTGCCCGTCAATAACCAACCGAGCACCTACCCAGAGGGTAGCGACGGTGACGAACTTACCAATCAGCGAAACGCTTTCGTTAGCAATCGTCGACAAAGTCTGGGTTTTGAAACCGGCGGCCACATAACCAGCCAACTGGTTGTCCCACTTGCGAACGGCCTGTGGCTCGACAGCCATGGATTTCAAGGTGTCTATCCCGTTGACCGTCTCTACCAGAAAAGCCTGATTTTCGGCACCACGAGCGAAGCTGTCGTTCAAGCGTGCACGCAGGACAGGAGTAATCAACACCGAAACAAGGATGTATAGCGGAAGCGAGATCAGAACGATCAGCGTGAGCCAGCCGCTGTAGTAAAACATCACAGCAATGAACACCACCGAGAACAACACATCCAGCAGCAACGTGATCGCGTTACCGGTGATGAAGCTACGGATGTGCTCGAGCTCACGAACTCGCGCGACCGAATCACCGACACGCCGTGCCTGGAAATACGAAAGAGGCAGCGTGATCAAGTGCCGGAACAGCTTGGAACCCAGCTCTACATCAATCCTGCTGGCCGTGTGCGCAAATACATAACTGCGCAATCCGGAAAGGCCCGATTCGAAAAGCATCACACCCGCCAAGCCGACCGCAATTACATCGAGCGTCGTCAGCCCGTGATGGACGAGCACCTTGTCCATCACGACCTGAAAGAACAATGGCGTGATCAGTGAAAAAATCTGCAGAACAAAAGAGACGAGCAGGACCTCGCCAAGCAGCTTGCGGTATTTGACAACCGCCGGGATAAACCAAGTGAAGTCAAAACGCGAGCTTTCACTTGGCGCTCCATTGGCCGTACCCACCAGGATCAATTGTCCCGTCCAACGCGACGTCAGGTCTTCAAGAGTGACAATTTCTGGCCGCTGCGCTCTTGGATCATGGATAAGCGCCTTCCCTTGATCGAGGCGCGCGATAATAAAGAAGCCACCGCTCTGATCTTGGGCAATAGCAGGCAGCGGCGTGCGATCAAGGCGATTCAACGTGACTTGAGCGACCTTCGCTTTGAGGCCCAGCTTTCGAGCCGCGAGGAGGAGTTCAGGAGTCTGAAATGCGCCGCCAGAGCTGAACTCATGGGCAAGCTGTTCCGCTGATGCAGCTACTTGATGAAACCGCGCGAGCATCACCAGGGTCGTGAGACCGGTGTCTAAACTGGATCCATTACTCGGACCTACGGACGGTTCTGCGGTGTTCATGACGCTTCCCTGCTTGAGTGATGTTGCACAATGCCACTACCGATAGTAACAACTGATCATTGCGCACAGAAACGTTTTGTATCATCCCTGATACAATATTTTTCAATCGATTATCACTGTCAGATTGAAGAATGAGATTTACAGGTTGGGAGGTAAGAAATCCCGGCTGGGTTCGTAGTCACGCTTGAGGTAAAACGATAAGACGTTGAGATCGTCTGGGCTAAGCGTACCCGCAGCGTACTTCAGTTTCAGGTTATCCAAGATGTAGTCATAGCGGGCATCGTTGTAGTCCCGCACCGCCGCATAGAGTTGACGCTCAGCGTTGAGTACATCGGCTACGTTACGTGAACCAACGTCGACGCCGACCTTGTTCGCCTCAACGGATTTGAGCCCTGAACGGATGCTTTGCCGACGCGCATTGATCTGCTCAATGTCTGCGTTGATTCCACGGAATGCATTACGGGTATTGAGCACCACCTCGCGACGGCGTTCTTCTTGCTCATCACGGGTTTGGTAGAGTCGCTCGGTTGATTCACGTACTTGCGAATTGACCATTCCGCCGGAATATAACGGGATGTTGAGCTCGATGCCGATACTGCTTTGCGCCACATCGCCACGATAGCCGTCTCGACCAAAATCCGTCGGATTGCTGTACCCAAAACTATCGTTGTCGCCCTTTCGGTAAGAGGCGACAGCATCCACGGTCGGGGCATGGCCAGCTTTGCGCTGGTTCAAGGTTTGTTCGGCAGCGTCAATAGCGTGCCCCGATGCCTGCAGTTGGAGATTTTGCCTGATGGCCGTGTCGACCCAAGTAGTCGAGTCGTTTGGTGTCGGCGGATTGACGGGCAACTGATGACCCATGCCGGCGATAGACCCATACGACTCTTTGGTCAGCCGCGACAAGGCTTCGTAAGCGTCGTCGACTTTACGTTGCGCTAACTGACGATTCGCCCGGGCATTGTCATAGGCAGCCTGCGCATCGTACACATCGGTAATGCTCGATGCCCCGTCTTCCAGCCGCCCTTGAGCTTGGTCTCGCTGTCGCAGCAATGCCGCTTCCTCAGCCTGCGCTGCGGCCAATGAGTCAAGTTGCCTTAGGGTCTCGAAGTACGCTTGTGCCGAAGTCAGGACAAGCTCCTGCTCCTTGGCCGATAGCTCAAGTTCTGATTGCAATACGGTGGACTGAGCGGCTTTCAGTTGGTACCAGCGATCAATTCTGAACAAAGGCTGGCTAAGGTTCGCCCGAAACGTGGTCCCACTTCGCTCTCGAGTCAACGATGGCTCATCACGATTGAGGCGAGTGACCTCGCTCGTCGCGCCAGCCGTCAGGCTAGGCAAAAGTCCTGAACGAGCCTGAGGGATCGCTTCGGTTTGGGCTTGGTAAGAGTGTCGAGCCGCGGAAAGCTTGGGATCGTTTTGGGTTGCGGCCTGGTACACAGACATAAGATCTGCGCGTTGAAGCGTCTCAACGGCAGACCACGCAGACAGCGAAAACATGGCGGCTGGAAGGCCAAGCCAAAGTCCAAAAACACGAATCTTCATGAGCAATCCCTGCAAAATCTTCAATGGCCCGCCAAAAGCGACATCAACCGGTATGCCCGGCCGCTCTCGGAGCGTGCGCAGGATATGATGGGATTTATACGTTCACAAGGTGGCCACGAAAGGATTTTGGCAATTGGCCATCAATCTGACGGATGGCCGTTGAGATGAATCCCAGAACTTGTCGATGAAGAAAGTCACTGAGTATTTGGTTATATCAATCTAGCCATCGTTTGTTGTTAGAAGCGTTGACGACCAAATCGTACTCAAAACATCCTTCAATTTTTCCATTTAAATAATATAGCCTCAGGGTCACGATATTGGCCTGGGTCGCACAATCACCATGACCCACAGCAGCGCGGTCAGCGTGATGATTGCCGACCGCGGAAGCAGTTGGGAATGAAGTTTGCCGATCTCTCGCAGCCTACCCCAAGAGACAGGGCGTCGACGGCGTAGAAGACTCTGATGAGTGCCACCATCCTTTTTATGGAGAAGACACGGTTTTGGCGCTCAAAACTGCTCAACAGACAGCAGGCTTGGATGTAGATTTTCGTTCATCCACGAGCAGCATCAAGAACTTCATGCAATTCAGCCCAAGGATGATCTGTAACTTCGCTCCGGACGGGACAAGACGCGGCATGCTGAAAAGCAGATTCTGCGTCAAGCAACGATTGAACTGACATGCAACTGGTACAGACTGCTAGGCCGGCTACAAGCGTCCAGGCCGCATTCCATGCTTCAATCTTCTCTCCGGTACCCATAAAGATATCCTCCTGCTCGATTGGTGCGTCAACATCCACAGGGGCCAGCATACTCATCCAGTCATGACACCGGAATCGTCAAACGGATACCCTCGAACGGAGATTTTATCCAAGCTTCATATGGGGCCATGAAGTTAAGTAAATCGGCATCGCCGAAGCCTGCTTTGAGGCCTGCAGTGGCGACCAGCACGGAAGAGTTGATGATGAAATGAGGCCCCCCTGACGCGGCTGCTTACGACGCAGCCGCATGTCAGACCTGCAGGTGCGCTATTCATGCGCCGTCAGCTTCCGGCGATCTCTCCGAAGTATCCCCTCAGCTATCAGACCAAACTCGTCTTCGACTGCTCCACCGTCTTCACTGAATAGGTTCTCGTGTTGAAGGCCGGCAATGCTCTGAAAGAAGCACCTCTCACATAGTGCAGCTCGTTGCGCTACCCATCATGCTTCGTTCCATCCCCCCAAAAGACTGAAGGTTGCGAATCGGATCTGATGGGCCTCTGCTCCAACTGCGTGAATTCGTACCATTTCGCTGTAAGCATCGCACAATCATTGCACCGGCTCATGAGAGGCCATGCCGTCGGCCCTATCGCCAATGCTGGGCTTCGACCGCTCGCGAAATTATCTTACATTTTTTGTAAGTTACATTTTTTGTAAGCTACATTTGAGACACATCTACTCTCTTTTCAATCACTTTCTGCTTAGCTGACTCACATGATCAAAGAGCCCGTGCCCCGTTCAGAACTGCTCAAAACCCTACTGCTATGGGGCGGCCGGCTAGGCAACGCGCGCCTGCGTGAGCTTCTTGGCATGAAGGTGACGCGAGTCAGTCAGCTCATGAGTGAATTTCAAAGCGAGCACCCCACCTGGGTGGAGTGGGATTCTGTGGCCCGGAGCTATCGAGCGACTCCTGCGGCTTATCGCACCAAAATCGACACATGTTCTTCACTGGGTCGCTATCTTTCGTTGGTCGGGATATCACATGCTCAAAGCGAGTCGACTCGGCACCGAATGATATGGAGCGCTTTTCCAGATATCTCCACTCCTGTTCCTCGCGTCTTTGCCCAGATCAGCGAGGCGATAGAGCTTTCAAAGCGAATCCAGATCAATTACCGCTCGATAAGCAATCCTGAACCCCATAGGCGCGAGATCTCTCCTCACAGCATCGTTCGAGCAGGGCGTCGATGGCATGTGCGTGCCTTTTGTTCAAATCGACAGGAATTTCGTGATTTTGCGCTTGGGCGAATTGACTCTCCAAAATTGCTACCCCTTTCAGCCGCAAAGCCAGCTGACGACGATTCTGCATGGAACACACAGATCCAAGTTCGGCTCATTGCGCACCCGAAACTGAACCTGGCTCAGCAGGACATGATTCGATTCGAATACTTTTCAGGCGCCGCTGCGCGCGTTGAGCGATGTCGCGCAGCGATGGTCTCGTACTTCATTCAAGACGTGCGGGCGGCAACGGATTTGTCCAAACACTCTCCCCCAGAGTATCAACTCGCGATCGAAAACATGGAGGAACTGCGACCATGGATGTTCACAACGTAGGTGGACTTGGGTCGAGGCTGTTCGAGCGTATCCCTGACCGCCTGTTCGGCCCGTTAGCATCCCCCAATCGACACCAATACTGGTCGCTTCTGTGCTACCTCTACCGTCGTCGTTTTGGCCCAGACGCACCGCTTCCGCCGAGCCGCGGTTTTGTTCCGCGTGACATCTTGCAAGATGTGGAAGATCACATCCGATACGCGCCTGATTGGCATCTGGAAGAAGGCGATGACTCAGGACTCAGCCTGGATCAACGAGCGGCAAATTACTTTCGCCGTCTGGTGCAAGCCGGCTGGTTCCGCACCGAAAAACACGGGTTGGCCCAAACCATTTCAATGGCGCCGTCCGTGAGCCAGATGCTCACACTACTCGTTGATTTCGCCGAGAAGGACCCGGTTTTCGTCTCTGGGAAAATCCATTCCATCGATGCGCTGATCTCCAAGATCTTGAATGGAGGTGGCGGCGGCGATGTCTTTCGTGAGGCGGCTGAGCAATGCCGAAACCTGCTCGTTTACATCCGAACTACAGGTACCAATGTTCGGGACTTGATGGCCTCAATCGCGACTCAGGAGACAACTGCCGAATATGCTCGGCGCTTCTTCCGCGACTATGTGCTCAACATGTTCATTGGCGACTACAAAGAGCTGCGCACCCAAGAGCATCCATTGTCCAGACGCCCACACATCCTGCAGGCGGTCGAAACGCTTTCCAGCGTTCCTGAACACCGCATGAGATTGATGGAGTGGTACACCTCTCGTCTGGCAGACGGTGACAAAACCAAAGCCACCGCCGCGTTTGATCGAGATCTAAGGCGCCTCGAAGAACTGAACCGCGTCGAGGAATATCTTGAGCGCCTGGACGACGAAGTCCGCAGTGCGAATAAGTGCGCATTGATTGTTTTGCAATATCGGATTCAGACGGTCCGCCCCATCGATGATCTTCTGCGGCAGGCCATCGACGGGCTGCTAGCCAACGGACAAGAGGAAAGCTTCGACGGCCCCATGGAAACCTGGCCTCATGTTTTTGCACCAGGGTCATTAATGAGTGGGGCCAAACTCGCGCAGCCGCGCAAGGAAATTCAGCGTCTCCCCCCTTCTCCGTTGCGTAAGGCGGTGCTATCGGAGCACACCCGAGCGATTGGCAATCTGGTCCGACGTGCCCAGGAACGCAGACGTATCACGCCGGCAAAATTAAGGGCCTATGCAACCTCAGCCCTGGACGGACAAGAGAAGATCGAGAGCGAAGTCCTACCCGTCGACAGCATCGAAAATCTCCGCGCTTATCAAAGCTTCAACACCCTCGCGAACTTGTTGAAATCGAAGATTGCCACCTCTGGCATGCAGGCCCGAAGGCAGATCGCAGGCTTTGATGTAGTGAGCGACGAAGACGGTCCGAACGAACACCCTTTTCTCATCGCGCAGTCGTTTGAGATTCGTCTGCGCAAGCCCAGATCCAACAACAAGGGGGATTAGTCATGAGCAGCTATTGGCAAGACCTTGCAATTAACTCTGACGGGTACTACGAAGCAGACGATTTTGCCTTGGCCACTTACCGATTGGTAACGGATCAAGTGATCTATTACTCGGACCGCGGCAGCCGAAAAGCCTTCGGCATCATCGACCAATATGAACGCCATGTCGCCAAAGCCTTGGCTCCCCTAGGAGTTACTGTTGGAGTGGACCGGCAGTTGATGTATGCCTACGCCCTTCCACAGCATTCCAGTCCTACCCCAGCGACCGTCCCTCAGACGATGTTCGCTCTCGTATTACGTGGGCTGTACGAAGACGGCATGCGCGCCGGGCAAGTATCTGATGAGAGCGGAGAGATCATCTGCGACTTCATCGAGTTGCAGGAAAAATACCGACTCATGACCAATCGAGAGCTTCCTCCCAAAGGTGAACTCGAGGCACTGATCCGAGCAGCCTCGCGGTGGGGCATTGTTCGCCGCTTGAAGCCCGGCAACACGGACCTATCCGGACTGGAAATCGAATCCGAAGACGGAGGCATCGCCATACGCCCCGCCATTCGCGTCATCCTGGGAGAGTCGGCTCTACAGCAGCTTGCCTTATGGGGCGCCAGGAACCAGGACACTGATTCGCCGGAGCAAGACAGCGATGCCGAAGAGCCAACGTTGGAGGACACTCCATGAAACGTCTTGAAAGCATCAAGCTGGTCCAGTTTTTACTGTATGAGAGCGAAGAATTCAGGGTAGGTGAGACAAGTGCCATATTTGGATCGAACGGCAGCGGCAAGAGCTCGGCGCTTGATGCAGTACAGATTGCGATGTTTGGCGCCAACAAAAGCCACATGGCATTTAACGCTCAAGCCGATGCCACCGGCTCTAAGCTAACCCGGTCGCTGCGATCCTATTGCCTAGGACAGTATGGCGATCAGATTGTCGACTGCGCGCGCCCTAATTCAACGACCTACATCACGTTGACATGGCGAAATACAGAAACAAACGAACCGACTACCACCGGCATTTGCATTGAAGCCTCGCTTGAAGCTGAAGATGCGACGGTCGTCGGCCGCTACGTGGTCAACGGGCTCGAACTGGCAATGTCTGATCATCTTCAATCTATCGAAGACGATTTCAGCCCTTTGCCGTGGAAAAGTTTTCGTACCCGCCTGAAGGAACGCGCAAACATCCTGGGCGAGGATCCTTTTTACGATGATCCCTCCAGCTTCACCAAGCAGGTGCTGTTCGCGTTAAGGGGCAAAAACGGACAGCCATCCTATGATGCCTTCATCAGAGCCTTTCGCTTCGCATTGCGGATGAAATTCGACAAGACCGTAGACCACATCGTCCGTAATGATGTGCTCGAGAGCAGGCCTACAAATGTTAAGAAATTCAAGGCCATCGTCGACACCTTCAAGCATCTCAATTTGCTCATCCAGAACGTAGAAAAGAAGATTGCCCAAGGCAAAGCAGTCGCCGGCCAATATCTCGCTGCACAGACCAAGCTTCGTCGCGCAGTATCTTGGCGAGCCATGGCAGCGATTGCTCAAGAGGAAGAGGCTCAGCTTGCGTATGAGAACGCTGACGACGTCCTTCAAAAAGCCATTCAGACCACGCAGCGGCTCACAACAACCAGCCAACGCCTGAGGGATTCTCTATTAGCGTCCGAATCTGAAATTCAGCACCTAACAACACGCCAGCACCTTCACGCTGCGCACAAGGAAAACGCTGATGCCCATTTGGGTCAGGTAAATGCCCAGCAGGCGTTGGCCAACGGCACACAAGCACTTCATGACGATCTTCAGAAAGTCTGCATTGCACTCGACACTGCTGTTGAATCGCCTTACCTGGCAGAGGTGCGAGAACATACGCAGTCTCTCGCAGCGCGTTTGCGCCTTTTGATCTCGACTCCGGGGCTAGCCAACGTGGCATCGCTTAGGGCGCCTCTTGAGGAGATGGCATCAGTCGGTATGGAGATCAAAACCATACTGGAAGCCATTGTTCATGAGCTAAGTGGTCAGGTGTCAGCCATTACTGAGGAAATTCGCGTCCTCGACGGTTCGCTGACACGAGTGATGGAAGGCCGAGCCCCCTTGAGCGACGATGCCCAAGTACTTTTGAGAGAGTTGCGCGATGAAGGACTCAATCCAACCCCGGTGTGCGATCTGGTCAAAATCATCGATCCTGGGTGGCAACCCGCAATAGAGGCCTACCTTGGCAAAAATACGGAAGCCTTATTGCTTCCTGAAGATCAAGAAGAGCAGGCGTTTGAAATCTATCGCGAATTGAAGGGTCGCAGAGCAGCGTTTGGCGTCAAGATCGTTCGCAGCAATCAGGTCAAGATCGCTCAGACCAGTCTGAAAGGTCTAGTTGCGGAACTGATTGAAGGTCTCAATCCGATCGCAGTCGGTTACCTGCGTGGCCAGCTTGGAAATTTGAAGCGAGCCGAGGGAAAAGATGACGCACTCAAGGGCGAACGGACCTTGACCATGGACGGGATGTACGTCAGCCCTCGAGATTTTGAACGCCTTAGATTGAACAATGAAAAATTGCGGATCGGTGCAGGCACGCGCAGTCAGGCAGATCGGCTCAAGGCGGAGCTCGCTTCGGCGAACCTCAAGCTGAGACGAAATCAGGATCAGCTTACGTCCACCAGGAGAACGCTGGATGTTATCTCAGGTCTGGGAAGCGAATTCGCCAGCCGCCTCATCCTCAGCCGGGCGACTGCGTATGAAGAAGCCGTTCGCCAGTGTGAGCTTGCAAATCAACGGGTTGCCAACATCGCGGATGCCGAATATGTCGAGATTTGCGAACGAATCAAGACGCTCCAGGCTGTCCTGAACCGACTCAAGACTGATGAGCGAAACGCGTCTAACGAAGCTATCAAAAGCGAGTCACTCATCCCGGGTATGGAACAGACGCTCGCCAGCAGCAAGCTTCGTTATGAACAGTGCATCCTGTTCAAGCAAAAATGCCGTGAGCACATCGATTATGACCCAGACTTTGTATCCGCTGAGTGGAGCAAGCTGATCGAGCGCTTTGATTCGCCCGACACAATGATTGCGCATTGCCAAGAAGCGTCACAAACAAACGAACGGACTGGTAACACGCAGGCGAACGGCGCGCAGAGAGATCTGTGGGCCTATCTTCAGGAGCATCGCGAAACGCTACCTCAGCAAGATGTGGAAGATTGGCGCTTGGCGAAGGCATGGATCGATAACTACGTGCAGAAGCTCGAAATCACCGAGCTTCCAGAATACAAAGCTCAAGCCGAAGAAGCCTACCGGGCTTCTCAGGAGACGTTTCGCCGAGACGTGGCGATCGCACTCAACACCAATCTCGAATTCCTTCGTCAAACCTTTGATCGCCTCAACGCAGCCCTTCTAAGCACTCCCCTGTTCACGAACGGGGAACGCTATCAATTCATGTACAAAAAACGGCCTCACCTTAAAGACTTGCTCGAATTCATCGAGAAGGTCGCGGACTACGGTGTAGACGGCGGGTTGTTTGGAGATGCCGGCAGCATCCCGCCCCAGTTCGAAGAATTGCTCAAGGATAAGGCTGCCCCGGGCAACTCTGGCGAAAAGAGCCCGCTGGATGACTATCGCGAGTTTTACGAATTCGACATTCGTATTGAGCAGGTCGCTCCCGACAACACCTTCAAAACCATCGGCCATTTGAGCAGCCGAATTGGCCCAGGCTCCGGAGGGGAGCACCGCGCCCCCCTGTACGTCATTGCGGGTGCTGGCCTTTGGTCTGCTTATCGTATGGACCATGGTGGCAATGATGGTCTGCGGCTGATCATGCTGGATGAGGCATTCGACAAAATGGATCCCTCCAACACTGTGGCCACGATGAAGTATCTGCAGGAGCTTGGCTTGCAGGTTTTGCTCGCCAGCCCGGGAGAAAACCTTGGAATTCTGAACGCCTTTCTCGATAGCTATTTTGAAATCCAGAAAGATGCTGTCCGTCACGTTGTCCAGGTAGATCGGATGGAGGTCACAGCGGCGATGAGAGACCAATTCCGCGAGGATCTTTGGGAATTCCACCCGGAACTGGTCGAAGAAGAAATCCTGGCAATAAGAAATCAGTCGAATGGATCGCAGCGCCTCGCCGATGGAGCGGCTCCATGAAGGACAAAATCGCCCAAGACATTCTTCTGAAATTGCTGACGATGGGTAACAAGTCGGCGGCAGGCGTGCGTAAACACGCCCCAGCCTTGACCGCGACCAAACTCAAAGCCTACGGATCGCTTAGAAACTGGCATCAAAAAAATCAATGCGAAGAAGTCTTCCTCGAAGCTCGGGACCTCGGAGCGATCAGAATCGTGCGCGACAAGCTCAATCCAAACGATGGGCTTATCGAACGGATTGAGCTTGTCGATACCGGCCTCCTTGCCCAGTTTTTGAATCAGACGACACATGCGGATGTCATGATCGATGCGATGACACTTCTTGAACCTTATTTGGCACAGCATGATGTGCTTGAAGAGGTCATCAGCAAATGGTCGCGCATGGCCAACGTCCGAGGCTCAGGACCGACAGATGCACGCGACTGGGTCGAAGCGATCACTGTTATCGATCGGTGCTCGCGCAGCCAAGATGCCACGCTCTCACCAGTGCGCGAAACCAGCGCTCGCCTGCTCCGCAATAGCAAGCGGATCGAGCAGTTGACCGCCCAACTGGATGTTCTCCTGCAAGGATCTATTGAAGCGGCCGCACGAGCACCAACAGAGGTATGGCAGGAACTGGGGCTGTTCAAGGAAGAGCAGCCGGTATTGCTGGCTGGCAATGTAACAATCGCCAGAACACGAGTGACAGCACTGCTTGATGAACCCTACACAGGGCTTCCCGCCAGCGCGGTACAGTCGATCTCAGGCCTGATCGATGCGGTGCTCACCATCGAAAACCTGACCACATTCCACTCTGAAGCTAAGCGTCATGCGAACCGCCCCACACTGCTGATCTATACCGCTGGCATGCCCTCTCCGGCATGGAGGGCGATGTATCATCGCTTGTTGACGGGAGTTCGCCCTGGAACGCCCATCTATCACTGGGGAGATGTCGACGAAGGTGGCTTTCGGATAGCTTCTGTTTTGGCCAAAACATCTTCAGCCGCAGGTCATACGCTCCTGCCCCACGCCATGACACCGGATCATGTTCCTGAAAAAATGAGACGAAGCGCCTCGAAAAGAACCCTGATGCGCATGAAGCATTTTGCAGAAGCTGCCGGCTGGCCAGACCTGGGAGAAGATCTGTTTAAAGCAGGATTTGTTGTTGAGCAGGAAGCTCTGTAGAGATTCGATCAGCACGATTACCGTGAAAGGCTGGGCAAAAGGGATCTAAACTGCGTTTACGATCAGGTCGTACGGGCACCATTGCTCGAGCAGCCTACTGATTTTTGAATTGGCTCTCTATCCCGCCTTGTCTCAGTTTTCGTATGCCTGAGCCCTAGGAGTAAGCACGGCTGTGCGCTATCGAGTAATGCTCCCATTCATGGCGGAATCAAGCTGAGATTATCCTTTGGTGATAACGCTATGCACATACTGACTGCTCGTGAAGCCGAGGCACATCTGGATCAGGTGATTGATGACGTCTGCAGAGATCATGAACCTACCGCCATCGTCCGCCGGCGCGGCCAGCCTGTGGTGCTGCTGTCGCTCGACGATTTCAACGCCATGAACGAGACAATCTATTTGCTCGCAAGCCCGTCAAACGCTTCCAGGCTTCGAAAATCCATCGTACAGGTAAGAGCTGGATTGGCCGCGTCTAAGCCGCTGAATAAGTCTGTCAGGTGAAAGCAAAGCCTCTAGGCACGGTGCGACGCGGCACCGTGCTGAGCCTGAGACAAGAAAGGAGCAAGTTCACCTGGCTGGCCACGTCAGATGTAGACGCCGTATTCGATCTGATAAAGGAGCGTGCGGACGCGCTGATAGCCCTGCGGAGTTGAAAGCACATCACACGGCGACTGGTAATTGAGCCCGCGAGCGGAATGAATCAACCACCGATCAGCGCCTTGCGCAGTTCCAAGCACTCGTTTGGCTTCATCCAGTGCCAATGCACGCCATATGATGAAATTGCGATGCTCGATGCTCCAGCATCTGCCATGAGCATGAAGCTCTCTCGAAAGCTTTTGGTAATTGCTCATTTAAAGACCTCAAGCCGCTGAGACCAAGACAAGGATATGACGACATACTACGCCGAGCCGCGCAGGCAGTAAGGAGTAAGCGACCAATTGCTTTCACCCCTGCGCGGAGCATCAGTGTCCATCTTTGAACATAGCCCTGCACAACGCCTGCCATCCAGTGATCAGCTTTCAGGGTCACACGCATCAGGGCCGAGACTGTGGAGATCCAGCGAGAATTCCCACAGGTTCCTCCCCCGCTGCTTGAGCGGCAGCCCGCAAAAAGCGCCCGCCCCTCTCCGGATCAGAAGCCAGCACGGCTCGGGCCTCCTTGATGAACAATTCCCGAAGCAACCACTTGTCCGTTCGAGCCTTACGACGCCCCTTCATTTCGCACCTCACTGACCAATTTCGATGATTTCTCAAACATAGCAAGGCGATGAAAAGCCTTCTATTAACGACCGGAATCCTTGAAAAAATCATCTCTGACAACGCTACCGAGATCACTGGAGAAATCCAGGGTGTTATCGCCTTTTCGGCTGCTCGTTGATTGCAGCGGACCTTACCAAAACCATGTTCTCGGCTCTCGCTCACGAAAATGCGGTGTTCGAAGACAAAGGGGACGCTTTCGAGCAAAGCACAATCGATCTTCTTCGAGAGCAAGGTCTGAATGCACGTAAGCTAAAAGTCAGACGAGGCCAGAACAATGAGCACGAATTCGACTATGACGTGGCGTTCACATGGGATGAGTACGTTTTCTTCATCGAATGCAAGAATCGCAGCATCCCATCAGGAAACCCGATTCTGATCAACAATTTCAATGAAGACATGCAGGCGCATCTGAATCAGGTACAACGCCTGCGACAAGGTCTGGTCGAGTACCCGGACATCTTGACCAGAGATTTTCCTGAGGCCGTCGGAAAGACACCTGTTTTCTGCATCCTCAACTCACTGCCCTACGCAATGGGGCAATACGAAGACATCTACGTAATTGACGATTCGATTCTGAGCCGGTTCTTCAGTGGCCCCACGTTTGGCGTTACTCAAGGACACTTGGACGGTGAGGGCCCTCAGGTACGAGAAGATCTTAAGCGCCTATGGGCGGGGTCCTCCCCCGGCGTGGCCGATTTCATCAAATACATTACTGACCCGCCTCAGATCAAGATTGCCATCAAGTACTACGAAGTGATTGGGCAGGTCCAACGCCTTTCGGTGAGAGCTGCTGCGGGTATCCATGACTATCGGAGAAAAGACTTCAGCAGTGACGCCCTGTCCTCTCTGCTGAGAGATCCTGATTAAGCTACCTTGCGTTCTGCTTTTGCATCATCGTCCAGAGTGCGTCCGCACTCTGGACGCTGGGTCCTGTACGCCCTCTGATAGCGTTAGCTGAGTGAAATGGACCTTCAGGATAGGTCCTTCAATCTGACCAGCACCGTCGCACGCTCTTGGCTGTCGCCTTCCTCTCAGAGCGCCTCCCACGGGTGCGGGGTGCAATAACCCATCCGCTGCTTCTGGCTGGGATTTGTGGGCGTCTTTTACGGTTGGTTGGAAGCTGGGACGACGGAGCAAGTGTTGACCCGTGTTGACAATCAGAGAGTTCGTGCTGATACTTTGCAGGCTGATGACCCGCTGCCGCCTTTCAGACAATGATCGGAGTAGGTAGATAATTGACCTGGCGGTGGGACCTGATAGCTGAAGATTACTAGGATCTCGACAGCGAGTCGCTTGCAGGCGACTGACTCACGCTCCGTCCAGATGACTGCCTCATATGCGCCCTAGTATTTCTGGCCCCTGCAAAAGCAATTACAGATATCACCCCTTAGGCACATGCCTAAGGGGTCTATTTTGCTTAAGGGATCAGCTATGGACATGTCAGCTTACTTCGATGAAGTCATTCGCATTGCTTCCAACACCGCAACCCTTGGGGGCGATCGTGTGACCGCTGCTGCGCTGGGAATGCACCTGCGCAAAGCCCATCCTTCGGTTGATTGGAAATCTTACGGTTTCAAAAAACTGTCCGATCTCTTGGCCGATCCTTTCTTTAGCTCCACGCTTGAACTCGTAAAGACAGAAAAAGGCGCTTTGGCCGTTGCTGTCATCTCCAAGAATACCCAGGGATCGACGCCTCACGTCGAGACGTACAATCCTTTGCGCAAGGCGGTTTGGGAAGCCTTTACCCTCCCTTCTCCACCTGGACGCCGGTTTTTCAATCGCCTGACCGGCGCCGTCAGAATTGGCCTCGATGCGACACCGACCCCTGCTGACGACTGGATCGAGCTGGAAAAAGTCGGATTGCCCGAACAACGCCGGTGGGCGGAATGCTTTGTCGAAGAACAACTCAAAGACACGCCGTCAGTTGATGACGCGAGAAACCTGGTTCACCTGCACACCTGGCATCCCCATCAATTCGGGCTGGACCTGGAAAGGCTCTGCGAAGGGCTAATGCGGCAGTGGAACCTGTATCGGTCTGCTCGCGTGTCTGCCTACGTCAAGAAGTGGCTTGCCGATCAAAACCTTCCGATCGACTGGGCATTTCAAACCAAGCTCAGTCTTCCAGAGCCGGCACAAGTTGAGACTTCATCACTGCCTTGGGCTCAGGAGGCGCTGCGCTGCTCTCCCGAAGAAACAAAGCGGCTTATTCTCGCCGCGCTCAGCCAGTTGCCCGTTGAACAGCTACTTGAGATCCCCATTCCTTCACGCCTGATTCTCTCTGCTCTTTCCTCTGCAAAGTCGCGCTAACGGAGGTGCGAAGCAGGAGGACTGACGATGACTTCACTGTACATGGGATTCCCGACCAACTGCTTTCTCGATGGAAGCAACGATATCGGTGCAGCCGTTGCGCGCCTGAGCCAAGCGTTCCCTGACGTGAAAATCAAGCATGTCATCTACGATGCCAACTGCTCACTGAACGTCCTTGATTTCTGTTCAATGGTCGGCCAAAAGCCAGGTCCGGTGCTGCTGTTGCAGCCGATCCAGGGGAACGTGCTTGAGCGTATCCGCGTACGTCTGGCCGCCAATGTCCCGGTCGAAGCCCCCACGATTGCAGGGGAGGCGGCGTTGCATGGCGCAGTGAAGGATGTCATCCGGCATTTCGACAACGGCGAACCACGAATCGCATTAGATATTGTCGTCGCGCTGCTCATCATGGCCAAGCTTGAGGCAAATCACATGTGGGCGGGCAACGCTAAAGGGTACATGTGGGCCGCTGACATTCCCAAAGGGCGTGGTGTCGACGAGAAATACAAGGATCGCACGCCCCATGTACTCAACCTCCTGCTCCAACACGACCTGTTGGTAAAGAAACCCAGCAAGGGCAAATCCAAATTCGCCCTCAACGATGAGAACAGAATCGAAATCTACGAAATCCTCAGAGGTAGAAAACTGCCTGCGCGTGTAGAGGGGTACCTGCAACGCCATCCGACCCTGGAATCGGTCAGAAGCCTCGATGCGTTACCGGACTACGAGGATTTGCGATAACCGTTTTGCAGAGAACCAGGCGCACCTTCGCCTACTAGCCGACATTTCCAACGATCCCACACGAGGACATGCTGTTGATAATGACAAACCTCAGGCGGCTGCATCAGAGCATGCTTGGCCAGTTGAATGAGTACGGCGAACCGATCGAGCATCAAAGCTTTCGCAGTGTGCATGGCGCCGTGTCATTCGAATGTATTTTTTCGACCAGTGAACGAGAGTACATGCTGTCCATGGTTAGCCGCGGTACCGAGCAACACCCGGACCCAGAGTTCTTTTTATTTGTCGTCAGCGATCGATATGAAATCTCACATCAATTCGATATTGAGGACTATCGGAGGCTGTCTCGTCTGCTACGAACCCGGAATGGAGAGGCTAACCACGTCTTGAGGCCTTTTGACTTCCTCACCCAACTGAATGCCAACACGCCAACCGTTGCCGCGCATCAAAGTACGCCGGACCTAAGAACCAGGCTGGAGAGCCGGCCAGACATCACCGAGGAACAGGATAAGCCGTATTTCAGCCACTGGCGGCACCCGCCACGAAGAGCGGACGGGACACCCGGCCAGGTGTCCAGAGGAAACCGCCAGAAGACCGCAATGATCAGTTCTGCCGCCCTCGCATATAGCAATCGGATGAGGCTGTCATCTTGCTGGAGCGCAGAACCCACCCAAGCGGATTGGCGACCACGAGATTAAGTCCGACGGACGACATGAGGGATTTCGTATGAGCGATGAGTTGGTAGCGACCGCCTGGGCATCAGATCAAATGCAGCGAGGTCCGGTTGCCTTGTTTCTGTCGAACTATCTGGACAGTCACAGCAAAATCAAGGTGCTGAACATCAATGCGCCTTGGGGCGCAGGCAAAACGTTTTTTCTCAACAACTGGATGTTGCAAGAGAAAACACACCGAGCCTGTGTCTACTTTAACGCATGGGAAAACGACTTCACCGGTGACTCGTTCGTGTCGCTGGTCTCCGCCATCCGTGACCAATTGCAAGACATCATCGGTCTTCCGGTGAAAGCTGATGGGATCGTTCAGGAATTCACCCAAAAGGCAGCCAAGGCAATGGTCGCCGCGACGCCTGCACTAGCCAAGGGCGTGCTCAAGAAGCTCACCGGGACGGATCTGGATGTCCTCAAGGAACTGATTGACGAAGATGCATTGGGAGATGCTGCAGAAAAGGCAGTGGAGACCATGATCACGTCCAGTCGTGACGCTCTTAATGCCGTGAACGATTTCAAGAAGGTCTTTCACGAGTTGCTCGTCGCGGCCGCGGACAAAGCACAATCCGGCGAAACTAAATGCCCCGTCTACATCTTCATCGATGAATTGGACAGATGTCGTCCGACGTTCTCGATTGAGCTGCTTGAGCGGCTGAAGCACCTGTTCGATGCCCCGAATTGCAAATTCATCATTGCAACGGATTCACAACAGCTCGGCGAGGCTATCAAGGCAGTTTACGGCAATGGCTTCGACTCACGGCGGTACCTCAAACGCTTTTTTGACTCAGAATTCACCTTGGACAACGCTGATTATGCGGCCTGGATCAAGGCCAATTTTGCACTGTTGCCTGACCCAGCACCGATGGAAATGGGGCATTCGATAGAAGATCCATTGGCTTCGCGCACTTATAGCTATGGCTCCGGTCGAGAGCGAGTTGCGGCAGACAAAGACACGGTACTGACAGGACCCCATAGGCTGGACGCAGACCAGGTCATATTTCTCGCGCTGGCATAAGCATTTCGCCCGCAGATTCGAGATCTGGAGCGCATAACGCTAAAAATCCGTGCGATGCAGGCCAGCATCAAATCTCACCGATTCTATTTCTTCTGGGCGGCCTACCTGGTGTTTCTCAAGGAAGAAAAGCCAAAGATTTACAGTGAAGCGATCGCAGGCGACCACAGCAAAATCAGAGACTTGCTAACAAGTGAGTTGCCTCCTGTGCGGCTCAGTTTTTTCACTGTAAACGTACTCATCAACGAGCTATTTCTCAGGTATGTGAACCTGTTCAGGTCTGGTTCAGAACAAGCCAGAAAAGCGGCACGGGAGGTTGATGAAGATCGACCGTTTTTGTACGCGATCAGTGATGCGTTCGCTCAGGACTACGCCAGCATAGCCAGCTACCCAAAGTTGGTGGACCTGTCCTATCACCTGCAATAGGACATGCGCCAAAAATTCGTGCTACGGATTCGACTTCCGCTATTCACCAACCCAAGCCTGATTGCTCGGAGCAAGCCTTGCATCCCCCTTTGAAACGCGTTCCTCCTCGCGACAACTTATGCACAACGGACGATGGAGAAGCTATTAAACAAGTCCACGGTACGGTGGTCGTTTGGTGGTATGAGCGTATCCGGGTAAACCCCGATGCAGCGACGATTCCAATGGTCGAGGTCGTATTTCGGTATCTGGACAAGCATGATCGGCCATCCGGAGTCACCATGGTTCCCATCGGTTTAAGTCGGATGGGCAGCTTTCGCATCGGCACTATCTGGCAAAGCGGGAAATGCATCGCGGAGGCAGACTTCGGTCAGGAGTATGAAGCGTCTGTCGACTTCACGGATGGCGCGTGGTCAATGCTGAGTGTTCCAGGCAAACACAACATTCCGTACTTGCGGCAGGACCATGAACTGCGTCGCACCAGCACCAACGGCATCGTCAGCGAACTGCTTAGCTTCCCCTTGCCCGGCAGGAACAAAAACCTGCTGATTCCTTGCATCGAGTTTCTGTTTCGTTGCTACGGGTCCACGTCCGATATCCCTAGAATTCTGGTTACGTACCCTTGGGAAAAAGTGCTGACGAAACTATACGCAACATTCGAGCACGACAACCCAGAGACCTGGGCAGTAAGCCCTGCAGATAACGTCCCTGACAGCGACGCGCTGTTGTTGGCCACGCTCAGGTACAACAAAAAAGCCGAGCTCGTTGCCAGACGCTTACATGCACAGCTTGATAATGCTCTGGCCGATAACAAAGCCTTGGAAAAAAGTCTGCAAGTCGAGCCTTGGTTTGAAGGTCCTGCGCGGCTGAGAATGCGGGGGCGCTGGATCAACGGCGGCAAGACGTTCTTATGCCTGGAGGTAACGGGCATGAGCGAGCCGCAACATCATTCCTACGACATCAGGCGCGAAAAGCAGTCAGAGGAACAACCAGAGCCACCAGATCCCGCAACGCCGCTGAAGACAACCACCATCGACAGGCCGAAGGATCAAGATCCATTCCGCATAACCGACCAGTTAGAGCCGGGTGGTAATGCGGGCTCTTGGGGTACACCAGATCCTCACTTTGTGACGCTGGGTACTCCCTGCCCATTCACTCGTACGCCGATTGCTCGCCCCAGAATCAAACGAGAGACGATGTCAGTCGAGGTCGCCCCCCCATTTATGTTCTCGACGGGCGATCCTCAGGGTGGACACAATGGTGTGAGTCACATCTACCATCGTGCCAAGCGGATTATTGGCAATGGCGGCGTGCTCAGCGCCCTATGGGCAGAGCTACAACACCTGAAACAGACCTACCCTGGCTTCACCAGCCTTGCCTGGTATTCAGAAAAGCAAGGATTCGTGCATACACCGGACTTCAGGCTCTATCCGCTCAAAGCATTCGCGGAAGACGACCGTCTGACGGAGGGGGCAAGCGCGTGGCTGAAGTACTCGGACAACGCGACGTTGAGGCGTGGTCTGCTGCTTATACAAGTGGTCATCCGTGGGCAAACGTTCTATCTGTTCGAATTGCAGCGCAAAAAGAGACGTGAGGGGAATGCATTCAAGGACGAGCAGATTTCGGGTTTGGTGGTAAACATCAATGACCCTCAAAAGGCTCGCGAGCTAATCTCCACAGTCTGCGATCAGATACGTAATGCGATGGGTAAATTTGCCCAGCTAGACATACCGGACTTTCCGCACAAGGTGTTTCGTCACTATAGCCGCAAGGGTGTTTTTACAGCCGATGTCACGTTGCGCAAAGCGTTCGAGCCACTAGGCATTTATCTGCCACACCGCAAATAGCCTCGCGTCCCTGAAGGCAAGTAAAGGGAAAAGCAGACGCCGTTCTCTTTCATTGTTCAGGTCTTTCAAGAGAGTCTGTGGAGCAGACAGCGACCCGAGCTGACTATGCCGTTGGTTCGATCGAAACAATGTCGAAATACTGAAACCGCTTTTTCTTGGCTGCCTTCTTCGCCTCTTGCTCCGCGACCAATGTACTCAAGGTGTTGGCTTCATAGACGAAAACCTCGACCAGGCCCTCGAATGTTTTTGTCACATTCATTGTGACCCTGAGCTTTGGTGTGAGAGGCCTACTCTTTGGCCGAGGTCCTGATGAAGGCGTTGGTTTGGTTGCTGGCGTTGCCGGTGTAGAAACAAGGCCGACTGAAGCTTCTTGCCCTGCCTTAACGCTATCCGAGCCAAACAACGCTCTACGCATTTCTTCTTCTGTCAGTTCTGCGTTCATTGCTTGATTCTCCGTCAGCCATTTGGCTTCGTTTCATTTACGCTGAAAAAGGTCGCCTGGTCCGTCGGACTGGGCACCCAATATTGTTTGTCTTTAAAGCTCACCCTAAAGCCTGAACGATCTCGAAAAACCTCTGGACAGTATTCCATCGCCTTCTTGTTCACGCGCTTCAGCCCGTGAAGCAACATGAGGGCTACCTTGATCCAGGCACGTTCAAACGCTTCGCCTGCACCGGCGCTGCGATACAGAGCGAGCATCTCTCCTTCCAATTTGCTCGTACGGGCCCGTGACGTTGCCAGAGCGTCTGCTGTGGTCTTGAGATCACAGTCATGCACCCGATTCAGGTAGCCAACGAATCCTTGAAGGGCTGCAGCTTGGCCAGGCGTATGAGCCAGGTATCCGGACACCGTTTTTTGCGAAGGTAATACGTCGAATGTTGGGGGCATCGTAGCGAGCAAATTGACCGCAGCCCTCAAAGAGAGGCGCACAGAACGGATGGAAGTCCGACCTTCCGCTTGCTTCGTCTGTAGATATGATCGATAGCCTTTCAGGGCATCAGCCGCGACGCCGGGAGAAACCAAATCGACCATCTGATCAATGCGGCGTTTTTCGGAATGATCTTCCTTCACCGTAGCGTCAGGCTCTGCGCCATAGCGAACTTTTAGCCAGAGCATTGGAGTCTGCATTCGGCGCAAACCGTCAGCAGTAAAATGTTCAAGCAAGGAAACGTAGGATGGTATGCCCTCTGGATGTCGATCCAGAAAGCTGAAAAACGTGAGGTAATTTTTCAGCTTGCGTGCTGCCGAATGAGTGCCCATTTCCTCTTTCAGCCACTGGCAGAAATCGGCGAATCGCTGGTGCGTAGCAGGATGTTCGAAGCTTTCAATGAACAGATTAGCTCGTCGTTTAAAGCTTTTCTCTCGCGAACAGTCATCACATTCTTGACCGCGACCTGCAGGCATCGGCTTATCACAAGCTTGGCACAAGCTCTCACCGACCTCGGTGCATCGCTTACAGCGTAGGCGACCATCCGGTCCCTTAATGAGGATCCTATGGCGTCTGCAATCAGGGCAGGTGGCAGCGTCCTGTCGAGCGCATTTTGGGCAAAGCCGGAGATCAGGATCAATGCTCAATACTCGCGACAGTCTTGTAGAAAGTTCGCCACACTTTTCACAAGGCTCAGGGTCACGGAAATAATGCGCGCAGCTACTACATGCAGGACCATATTTGGTCATTAAACCGACAGGCTTCTCGACCTGAGCACATCGCACACAGGGCGCCGTAGCCTCGCAGTGGCGACATACACCGTTTGGGTCCAACTCAGGGATCGGTAATCTGGCGTAGTTACCACAGCCTGGACAAAGCTTGCGCTTGAACACCCGTGCATAGCAGGTGCTGCAAAACGCAATTCCTTTGTAGACGCGATGTACTTTTTTTCCTACGCATAGGCATTCGGCGCGACGCTGCTTCGTCGAAGAGGCGTTCATCATCTTTGAAACTTCCTGAGCAAGCGGTTCCATCTCATCAATACGCTGGCAGGGGAACGCGGAGTGTCTGGATGAATGTGGCCACTCATGCCTCTTTGCCGAGCCTGCAGCACTGAAGCAAGCCCATCAAGAGCTACAGGCATACGACAGGAACGCGGCATCAAAAGCGAAGATCTGATTGTGTACTGAGTCGCGGCACTTATGAGTCTCTCGGGCCCAGCTGAGATCATTTTCCAAACATCAGAAAGCAAATTTGCGCGCTCTACAGGACTGAGCAGCTCGAACCGCAAACCGGTAGGTGGTTGATGCAATGTATCGAGATTGACTTGCAGGTTTTCGAAAAAACACGAAATGCATGGGTTGGCTGAGCGAACAGCGCTGCGCAATATACCAAGCATCCAGTGGGCAAGCTCGAACCACGCGCAAAGATCCAGTTGGACATTTCCATATTGCTGGGTGTAGCCACCAAACAATCTGTCAGTCGCTGCTTGAAATGCCGCTGCGTCCGGAGATTCGGGTTGGACTATTGCCTTGCTCAACGCAGCTGCGCATCGATGGCAATGACCGATATCTTCTTGGGGTGGTTTGACCAGATGCGGGCACAGAGGGGCATGGCAGCTCTCACAACGGTCCAACAAGATGACCTTATGGATGGGACAGCACGTATGCCAGGCAAGCCGACCCTGAATACGATAATAGGGTTCATCCTCAGCAAAACATCTCGGGCAGTACTGCAATCCGCCACATCTGCGACGGTTGCGAACACCCAGGCATAGAAACCAGAGCTCAGTTCCCTGCGCAAAGCAGGCATCGCCGGTGATGGATCGACACACCGGCATTAACGTCGAGGCTTGCAACGACTCTGGTGTCATGCCAGACAAGTCGCTCAAGACCTTCAAACGTTCGGGACTAAGACAACGGTCAGGATCGCTGCACCATATCCGATGCCCAGGCCAGACATCGTTAGTGAGTGTTGTAGGCTCACAGCCGTGCTTGAGGGCGCATCTCACCAGCCACGACGAGATAATTTCGTCCTCAAGCAACGAAGGTACGGCCGGCCATTGCGCGTTTACAGGACTCGTGTGCGCACGCCATTGGTAGCGGTTGGACGCATCCATGAATTTTTCTCGAGAAGTGATAGATCGATCACTTCTTTGCCGGTGTTGATGGCCTCTTTTGCGCACTCACGCAGAAGGTATTCGATGTTGCCGGTGTTACCTTCCGAGATGGTGTGGATGGATCGGGTGAGCTCAGGGCTGAACAACCGGGATGGCTTTTTCAACGGAAGTACTGATTCAAAAGACTTCAGGAATCGCTGCAGGTCCGGGTTGATGGACCAGTTGGGCAAGGCTGCGACTTCAAAACGACTGCAGTACTGAGGATCGAGTGCCAACAGTTGCAAAGCGGTTCTGGTGCCGACCAATACCAGAGGGATGTGCAAGGTATTCGAAAGCATCTTGATCTCGTTCATTGCATCCATTGCTTTGCGTGGCGAGCCGTTACTGATCGTATGAATCTCATCAATGACGAGCATACGAGTCCGCGCGACTCGCAGCAGATGGATTGCCTGATCTCGAAGCTTTGGAACTACAGCAGCCGGGTTGTGAGGAGCCCAGAACTCTCGGAGGATGGCGTTGTACAATTCCCGCTCGTCAGGCTTGTGAATTTCCACGTAGATGACGGGCCGGACGCTCACTGCATCATCGCTGACGTAGGGTTTTCCAGTGGTATTTTTGAAGCGAGTTACGACCGAGGTCTTGCCGGAGTTTGACATACCAACCAACAGTAGATTGGGCATGCGAGTCCGTTCAGGGACACGGAGCATTCCATCGAGAATGGCCCTTAGCTTGTTTGCAGCCGGATAGTCGATCCAGCGAGGCTCCTCCAGAAAATCCAGACGTTCGAGATCAGTCTTGAGCATGACCTCCCGAAACTGGGGAGCAATGTGCGAGTAATCGGTCACCAGACGTCTCCAAATGTGTCTACATCGTTAATCGATAGCAGCTCCGGAATATCTACAGGCTTCACCGGCTGAGACGAGACCGCTGGATTAGGGGCAGCAGGGGTCGTTTGTTTGGCGTTGTTGGTTCGCTTTTGAGTGTTTTTGCGGGCTGCCTTAGTACGTGCTGCAGCTTCAAGTTCTTGCTGGCGATTTTCTTCGATCAACCGCTCCAGGAGTTCATGGTCCACAGCGTCGCGGCCCATCTGCTTGGCTTTCTTCTTGGCCGCTACGTATTCGGCCACAGTGGTGCCAGCGTATCGACCTCGAAGGATCGGAATCTCAAAATACTCACGAAGGCCTGGATCGAAGAACCAGATACGGTTGATATCACGCGGATCGCGGCGAAACAGGAACTTGCGCGGATTACCGGTTGCTGGATCAATCGTACCGACGTAAGGCCTGAGGGCTTCGGCGTAATACATAGCGTCCATCTCGACGCCATCTGGCCGAATAGTGCGCCTGGAGGATGGCAAGAAATCCAGCTGAAATGCCCACGGGTCGGCCACTCGTGGCGGTAGCGGGAGCAGCGGGTTGGTTTCCTTGTCTCCAAAAAAAGCGGCATCCCACTTTTTGATGGGCGCGCAATCAAGTTCTTCGTGGTATTTGTTGTTATAGATAATGATATTTTTGACCAATCGCTCTTCGTACTCTGCGAAGGTGTACGTCGCTTTTTTCTCAGAGTTGTATTCACTGCGCTCTTGCGGATTGCTGAACGTCGCTCCCTTATCCCTCTTAGCCATTCCCGCGAATGTACCCATGAGACGCTCGATATGGCCGCCCCAATGAGGTTTCTTCTTGGGCCTGAACTCACGCTTGATCTCATGAAGGATGCACGACTGAATAAGGCTGTGGGAACGGAAGTCCGCACCGTTATCGCTGTGCAGCGTTCCCATTTTTCCCCATACAGGCCACTTGGCAGCGACGTTATGCAGAGCCAACCACTGCTCCTTGGGCAGAATCGAATGGACAACACACATTGCCACCGATACCGCGGACGGCGCATCCATCGATAGGTAATACCCAGTGACCATTCGGGTGTAGACGCAAATGGCCAAGGTCAGCCAAGGACGACCAATGGGACGGCGATGTATGTCGTCGACGAGTATCACATCCATAGGAGTGTGATCGATCTGAACGATTTGTAGCGGATACTCTGTGTGTAAGCCACCTGGTCGAGGCTCGTACTTGTTACCTGCCAACTCCTTGTCGCCGCGCTTGCGCAATCGAATGTGGTCGGGAATTTTGCGAATCCGGGCCTGAACTGTCGTGATGTTAGGGACCCGAAGTTTTAATTTCTTGCAACGCGTCCGGACTTCCTCGAACGTCGCCTTAGCGTTCGGCTTTTGTTCGGTGAGGTAATACTCCTTGAGCGTTTCAGCGATAACCGCTTCAACTTCTTCGGAAATCCTGGGGCGCCCCCTACTCCATCCTCTCTTGATCGGGATCAGGGCTGTAATATCGCCCTGTTCCTTGTATCGACGCATCCACCGATAGACAGTGACAGGATCAACGCCGGCCTCTTGTGCATGCCGTTCAACCACGCTTCGGGAATGACCCTCGATGCCGAGCAAAGGCGAAATGACCGCATACCTTTTTTGCGCTGCTGCCCACTGTTCTGCTCCCAACTCCTCAAGATCGTAGTCAGCGTAAGCGCCTCTAATTTTGTTGCCCAAAAACGGCTTGAGATCCGCGATCGGCATCACAGACGCTCGACCACTTTCTACATTGATTCCGAGCACCGACTGGAAATCGAGCACCTGGGTGATACGAAAAGTCTCTTTCTGGTAGCACACCAGAGCGCCAGGCAGCACATTCACAACGGAACGATCCAGCTTGGTTCCACGAACCGCTTCGCTACTGAGATTGTTCATTCCGGCATCACCACTTCGAGCGAATCATCCAAGGCTTCTGAGATGTCGCAGTCAAGCCTTCGAGTAGCGATCAGGTGGAAGATGTGGGACTTACCTAACGCCTCGGCACCGTTGAAATGAAGTGCCACAAGGTACTGCACTGTGGCAATCCCCATAATCGCGACCGTACGAATGACGGCTTCCAAATCCACCGCTTCGTAGGCCGCCCTTTTGAAGCGCTCCAGGTACTGGATGTTTTTCAGAGACTGCCCCCGGATTCGGGATTCATCGTAAATGTGAAAGCTCCATCCCTGCTGCTTGGCGTGGCGTAGCGCTGCCTTCCACTTTGGAAACGAATCGCGCCAGGACTTACGCCAGTTTTCTTCAGGTTTCACCTCAACGAGGATGGGCATTTGTTGCGTATGGGGATGAAAGCGGACAAGAAAATCAGGGGTGTACGTGTAGGAGCGACCATTATTCGATGCAAAATCGAGCTGTATCGGCTGCGACACGACAGACAACACATCCGTCCGAAATTCCATGCGACTGAGGAAGTCGCGCTCGAGACCAGATTCGAACGCAACGCCCTCTCCGCGAAAAGCGAACACTCCAGACAGGCTACGCGTCGTAGATTTCACGCGCCTCGCCACAGAGAACGGGATCTGGTTGCAGCTATTGCTATCCATATCAGACCTAGTTGCACGTATTAATAGAGTTGTGTTGCATCTATTGTTGGTTGATCATACGACAGAATGCGGGCTTCAGAAGAAAAGCGTTGCATCTATTTTCAGATGTCACAGCGGCAGCCGTCCGCAACCTGGTGAAATTACCCTGGCTCACTACGGAGTGCTGTTCCTCGATGAGCTTCCGGAGTTTGATCGACGAGTGCTGGAGGTTTTGCGCGAGCCTCTGGAGTCGGGGCATATTGTGATTTCACGGGCCCGTGATCGCGTGCGCTTTCCCGCGCGATTTCAGTTGGTGGCGGCAATGAATCCCTGCCCTTGCGGTTATCACGGCGAGCCGACCGGGCGTTGCCGTTGCTCCACTGATCAGATTCAACGCTACCGCAACAAACTGTCCGGCCCGCTGCTGGATCGGATCGACCTGCACCTGACCGTCGCCCGCGAGGCGACCTCACTGGCCGCCACGCCGCAAACCGGCGAGACCAGCGCCAGCTCGGCAGTTCTGGTCTGCGAAGCGCGGGAGCGGCAGCAAAAGCGGCAGGGATGCGCAAACGCGTTTCTCGACCTCCCCGGCTTGCGTCAGCATTGCGCGCTGCTGGCCGAAGACGAGGCCTGGCTCGAAACCGCCTGCGAACGTTTGAGCCTGTCGCTGCGCGCGGCCCATCGCCTGCTGAAAGTAGCGCGCACGCTGGCAGATCTGGAGCGGGTAGACGCGATTTCCAGGAGTCATATTGCCGAGGCGTTGCAGTATCGGCCTTCGACCGGGTGAGATCCCTCGGACAGATCGCGGAAGACTCAAGGCTGTCGATCCTGGCCGCAGGCCGTAGTCGTCCAGCTTGCTGACGATCTAGTAAAACCTCACGACAGCGTCTGCCTGACACGACCAAGGCGCCTGAATTTACTCTGTGGGAGTAAACTTGCTCACGAAGATAGCGTCAAACGTCTACGATTCTGCGTATGTATTGACGCTTTCGCGAGCAAGCCCACTGTCACAAATTGCGCCGCTCTCGTGACCTGGTGCTATCGCAATCAAATCACCGAAACCGATCCACTTCCTTGCGCAAATCCGCCGCCAGTGCATTCAACTCTTGCGCAGTCACTGCCAGATTCGAGACCACTTCGCGCTGCTCGCTGTTGGCCAGGGCGATGCTTTGCAGGTTGGCGCTAAGGAGCGTCGCCGTGTTGCTTTGCTCTTGGGTTGCAGTAGTGATGGACGCGAACTGCTCGCCGGCCGAGCGGCTTTGTTCATCAATATGAGCCAGGGCAGCAGCGACTTTGGCGTTGCGCGTCAGGCCTTCCTGCATCAGCGTGTTGCCGTGTTCCATGGTGCTGATGGCATTGCCGGTTTCCTGCTGAATGCTGGCGATCATGCCGCAGATTTCATCGGTGGCCTGGCGAGTGCGCGACGCCAGATTGCGGACTTCATCAGCCACTACGGCAAACCCGCGACCCTGTTCACCCGCACGCGCCGCTTCGATGGCTGCGTTGAGCGCCAGAAGGTTAGTCTGTTCGGCGATGGAGGTGATGACGCTGACGATGCCGCCGATCTCTTGCGAGCGCTGACCCAGAGTGTCGATCACCGCGGCGGTGCTGCCCAGAGAGCCGGCAATCTGCTCGAGTGAGGCCGACGCCTCTTCCATCGATGCGCGCCCGATGCGGGTCTGCTGGGCGTTGCCCTGCGCCAGCCGCTCGGTGTTGCCCATGTTGTCGGCGATGGTCAGGGCCGTGGCGCTGAACTCTTCGACCGCGCCGGCCATGCTGGTGATTTCGCCGGACTGCTGCTCCATGCCTTCATAGGCACCGCTCGACAGACCGGACAGCGCCTGGGCACGCCCGCTGACTTCCTGAGCGGCGGCGCGGATATGCGAGACCATGGTTTCCAGCGCGCCGCCCATCTTGTTGAAGCTGCTGGCGAGTTGGCCGATTTCGTCGTGGCTGGTGATGTTCAGGCGCACGCTAAGATCCCCGGCGCCGAGGGCTTCAGCCTGGCTCACCAGATCCGACAGCGGCTGCAATTTGCTGCGCAGCAGCCAGATCGCCGAGCCCACGGCAATCAGCATCGCCAACAGGCTGCCGATCGCCAGTTGAGTGCCGACGCTCCAGGTCACCGCGCTGATCTCATCCCTGGGCATGGTCGCCAGAATCGACCATGGGCCGCCGGGGAAGGGTTCGGCGACGGTATAGAAATCAGCTCCTGCGTCCTGCCAGAAACCGCCTTTTCCGGGCGTCTTCACGAACTCGGTCAGGGTCTTGCCCGCCTGATCCAGGTCCTTCACACCCGATGGCGGCACCAGCCATTTGGTCTGCTCGTCGAGCAAGGCCAGCGAGCCGGTCGAGCCAATGCGAAAGCTTTTGAGATTGTCGAACTGCGCTTTCTGCGCGTCGGTGTAATCGAAGCCCACGAACAACACGGCGATGACCTTGCCGCTGTCGTCGCGTACCGGGGAATACTGGGTCATGTACAGACGATCGAACAGCACCGCGCGACCAACGTAACCCTGGCCCGCCAGCAGTTTTTCGTAGGCTGGGTGCTTGTGGTCAAGCACAGTGCCGATGGCGCGAGAACCGTCCTGCTTGCTCAACGAGGTGCTGACGCGGATGAAGTCGTCGCCACTGCGCACAAAAACCGTCGCCACGCCCGCCGTCATCTTCCTGAAGTCATCGACATCGACGAAATCGTTATTCAGAGGCTTGCCGTCTAGCAGCAGTGCGGGGGTCTGCATGCCTGCCACGGCGATTTGCTGATCGGCCTGCAACGTCAGGCCACCGCTGAACCGCTTCTCGAACAGCCCGCTCAAGCGCTGGGTGCTGTCGCGCAAGGTGCTGTGGAAGGTGTTCAACTGGTCAGCCAGCAACCGCGCTTCGCTGCCCATGTGCTCTTCGCGGATGACGAGGTTTGCCGAATCCAGCGAGCGCAGGGCGAACAAGGTACTGCCGCTGATAACGACGGCCAGAATAACGGCCAGGGCGATGCCAAGCTGCGAGGCAATGCGGGCACGAGGCTGGGGCATGAAAACTCCTTGCCGAACGACTGGACCATCCTGATCTCAGGCAAACCATTCGGGCTGATATTTGATAGAGGGCGTTGATACACCGATAGAAGAATCGGTTCTGCAATTACAGATTCGGCTGACAGGAAGAATACTTGAGTCCTACGCATGGTCTTAAGATCGGAGCTGGATGAAACGTGCTCGCCTCTGCCGCAGGACATAAGAGTGCGGGCAGAAGCGGTGCACAGCCGACGCTGAACCATCACTCCAGTATCGTCACATCCGGCAATTCCATCGCGTGTACTTCGCCCTGCAGAAAATCGCTGAGCCTGCGCAGACGCTCGCCGCCCGGCCGGGTTTTGGGCCAGACCAGGTAATAGTTCTCGCCGCTGACCACCGCAGTGCGCCACGGCAGACTGAGGCGGCCCTGGCTCACATCCTCGGCCACCATCAGCAGATCACCCATGGAAACCCCATAACCCCGTGCCGCCGCAATCATCCCGAGTTCCAGCGTATCGAACACTTGTCCGCCCTTGAGCGAGATCTGATCCGACAACCTCATCCGCTCCAGCCAGCTGCGCCAATCTCGACGATCAGGCGTGGGATGCAGCAGTTCAGCACTGGCCAGCCTTTCTACGTCCCATGGCGCGTCATCGAGCAGGCTGGGAGAACCCACCGGAATCAATAGCTCCGGAAACAGGTAAGTCGCCTCCCAGTCCGGCGGAAAATGCCCGCGACTAAGCAGCACCGCGCAGTCGAACGGCTCTTGAGTGAAGTCGACATTGTCGATGTCCATCCAGGCACTGGTCAGTTGCACTTCATTACCGACCTGCAAATGACGAAAGCGGCTGAGCCGCGCCAGCAGCCAGCGCATGGTCAATGTCGACGGGGCCTTCATGCGCAAAATACCCTCTTCCGCCATCAGCGCACTACAGGCCCGCTCCAGCGCGGAAAACCCTTCACGCACGCCCGGCAGTAGCTCCCGTGCAGCTTCGGTCAATTGCAGGTTGCGGCCGTTGCGGCGAAACAAACGACAGGCGAAGTGCTGTTCAAGGGTGTGGATATGTCGGCTGACCGCGCTCTGGGTGATCGACAGTTCCTCGGCAGCGCGAGTGAATGAGCTGCGTCGCGCTGCGGCTTCAAATGCACGCAGCGCATACAAGGGCGGGAGACTACGGGGCATAAAGCGCTTTTCCTCTTTGCGTGACGGCGATACCAGGTACTGTAGCGGAGAACTCTCAGGATGAGTTTTACTCATGCCAACGATCGTATTTATCCCTTTGTGCATTAAGCTCCGAATCACGACAATGGGCCGCTCATCAATGCCTCATCCTCCCGAGCGCCAAGACCATGCAACAGCACGCCTTTAAAGAACTGTGGATCATCCTGCGCCTGGCCGGGCCGCTGATCGCTTCGCAGATGGCGCACATGTTGATGGTGTTCACTGACACCGTGATGATGGGCAAGCTCGGCCCGGAATCCCTCGCCGGCGGTGGCCTGGGCGCCGCCAGCTATAACTTCGTTTCGTTTTTCTGCGTCGGCGTGATGGCGGCGGTCGGCACCCTGGTGGCCATTCGAAAGGGGGCGAACGACGACGCGGGCGCAACCCGACTGATTCAGGCCGGGCTGTGGCTGGCGTGGGGGATGGCACTGATTGCCGCGCTGATTCTGTGGAATCTTGAGCCGATCCTGCTCAACTTCGGCCAGGATGAAGCCAACGTGCACATGGCCAGTCAATTCCTCCTCACCTTGCCACTGGCATTGCCTGGCTTACTCAGTTTCATGGCGCTGCGGGGCTTTACCAGCGCGCTGGGCCGTGCAACGCCGGTGATGGTGATCAGCTTGGTAGGAGTCGCACTGAATTTCGGCCTCAACTACGCCTTCATTCATGGTCTGTTCGGCTTGCCGCACTGGGGCTTGATGGGGATCGGGCTGGTCACGGCGATCGTTACCAACAGCATGGCGCTGGCCCTCGCGCTGCACATTCGTTATCACAAGGCCTACGCGGCGTACCCGATCCACAAGGGCCTGATGAAAATCTCCAGCACCTGCCTCAAGGAGTTGTGGCGTCTGGGCCTGCCGATTGGCGGCACCTACGCGGTGGAGGTCGGTTTGTTCACCTTTGCGGCATTCTGCATGGGGGCGATGGGCAGCAACGAAATGGCGGCGCACCAGATCGCGCTGCAATCTGTGTCGATGGCGTTCATGATCCCCGTCGGAATTTCGTACGCAGTGACCATGCGCATCGGTCTACATTATGGCGGCGGCAATGTACTGCTGGCGCGCACCGCCGGACGCATGGGAATTGCTTTTGGCGGCCTGCTGATGCTGACTTTTGGCATTCTGTTCTGGGTCGCGCCCCAGTTGGTGATCGGGCTGTTCGTGGACGTCAACGACCCGAAATACCAGGGCGTGGTCGAACTGGCGGTGAAGCTGTTGGCGATCGCTGCGTGGTTCGAAATTCTCGACGGCACGCAGACCATTGCGATGGGCGCGATTCGGGGCTTCAAGGATGCCAAGACCACATTTCTCATCGGGCTGGCGAGCTACTGGGTAGTCGGCGCGCCGCTGGCATGGGGCTTCGGCTTTCTCGCGCACCAGGGCGCGGTCGGGGTCTGGTGGGGTCTGGCGGTCGGCCTGCTGTGCTCGGCGGTGGCGCTGACCTACGCCTTCGAACGCAAGAGCGCGAAGCTATTGCGTAAAGAGGCAACGGATGTGGTGGTAATGGGCTGAGGAAGAACACTTGTAGAAGCGTGCTGGGTCTGGGCCTGCATCCGGACGAAGGCGCCGTGCCAGGTACAATCGATGTCTCTGGCATGACGCAATCGTCCGGATGCGGCCCGGACCAGGCGCGTTGCTATGGGTAAAAGGTCACAATCCCCGCAAAACCCGGCCTTCACCCTGATCGAATGTCAGATAATCCAGCAATTGCGGCAACGCCAACGGGTGGCTGATCAGATAACCCTGCGCCTGATCGCAACCGAAACTGCGCAGCAACGCCAGCTGTTCTGGCGTTTCGACGCCCTCGGCCACCACTTCCAGACTGAGGTTGTGCGCCAGGTTGATCATGGCGTGAACCAGCTTGCGGTTTTCCTCGCGCTGCTCCATCTCGCCCACGAAGCTTTTGTCGATCTTGAGCAAGGTAATCGGCAGGCTGTTCAGGTGCACGAACGACGAAAAACCCGTGCCAAAGTCATCCAGCGAAAACCGCACCCCTAGCCGCCCCAGCGCGTCCATGGTCTGCTTGACCAGATCGCTGCGGCGCATGACAGCGGTTTCGGTGAGTTCGAATTCCAGCCACTGCGCATCCACACCGCGATCGCTGATCAATCGGCTCAGGGTCGGCAATAGCTGGTTGTCCTGGAATTGCCGGAATGACAGATTGATCGCCATGTGCAACGGTGGCAGCCCCTTCTCGCGCAGCGTCTGCATATCGCGCAGGGCGCGGGAGATGACCCAGTAACCCAGCGGCACGATCAGCCCGCTTTGCTCGGCCAGTGGCACGAACTCACTCGGTGGCAACAGGCCTCGCTCGGCATGACGCCAGCGCACCAGGGCCTCAAGCCCGAGAATGTTTCCAGTATCCAGGCACAGGCGCGGCTGATAATGCAGCTCCAGTTCGTCGCGACGCAGGGCCCGGCGCAGTTCGCTTTCCAGATCGGCAAGGCTGCGGGCGTTGCGGTTGATGCGCTCGTTGAATACATGAAAGGTGCAGCCTTGGGTGCCCTTGGCCTGCTGCATGGCGATATGCGCGTGCCACATCAGCGGGTCGGCACCCGCGTCGACGCGCGCATGGGCAATACCCACGCTGCAGCCGATCAACAGGCTTTCGCCGTCAATCCAGTAAGGCTCGGACAACGCCTCGGTGATGCGCTCGGCCATCCATTCGGCGCGTTCTGGCGCACGACGGGTATCGATCAGCAGGGCAAATTCGTCGCTGCCCAGGCGCGCCAGTTGATCGCAGGCTTCGAGCTGACTTTTCAATCGCGCCACCACTTGCAGTATTAACCGATCGCCGGCCTGATGCCCCAAGGCGTCGTTGGCGCGGCGAAAGTTGTCCAGATCCAGATGCCCCAGCGCCAGCCCGCGGCCATCGAACTCCGCCAGTCGTGCTGCGAGCAGGGTCTGAAAGCCCTGCCGATTGGCGATGCCGGTCAAAGGGTCCTGCTCGGCCAGGCGCTGAAGGGTGTTTTCCAACAGGCCGCGCTCGCGCAAATGACGCAGGCAGCGGCGCAGGCTCTGGGTTGACAGCGCTTCACGTCCCAGCCAGTCGCTGACGCCCAGCGGGTCGGTATCGGGTTCGACATCGAGCAACAGTACTGTCGGCCAACTGCACTGACCGGCCGCAGGCTGCAAGGCGAGCGTGGTGAAAAGAATGAAAGAATGCGAAGGGTCGCCGGGCTCGCCAATAGCGTCCCAGCTCGCCGCGCAGTCGAGAAATACGGCTTCCCCAAGGGGTGCCAGGCACTCGCGCATCAATGCTGGCCATTCCGGCGTGTCAGCCAGAAGCAGCAAACGCAAGGGTTCGACAGGCGTAGACAAGCTAGCTCCCCACACAAACGATAGACATTGGCACCCACTCAAACGGGGGTTGCCAAACGCGGCAATCCACCCCGCGATGCGCAAATGTAACAAAACGGCGAAATATAGATAGCGTGACGCATCACAGTGTCGGACGGTCGCTGCACAATCCTCGGACCCTGTTAAAATGCCCGCCCATTTTGCAGGCGATTCCCTTTTTCTCTCATGTCCCGACTCAATCCCCGGCAACAAGAAGCCGTGAACTACGTCGGCGGCCCTCTTTTGGTGCTCGCCGGTGCAGGCTCCGGCAAGACCAGCGTGATCACACGCAAGATTGCCCACCTCATCCAGAACTGCGGTATTCGTGCCCAGTACATCGTCGCGATGACCTTTACCAACAAGGCAGCGCGGGAAATGAAGGAGCGGGTCGGCACCCTGCTGCGCAGCGGCGAAGGGCGCGGCCTGACGGTGTCGACGTTCCACAACCTGGGCCTGAACATCATCCGCAAGGAGCACGCTCGCCTGGGTTACAAGCCTGGCTTCTCGATCTTCGACGAGACCGACGTCAAGGCGCTGATGACCGACATCATGCAGAAAGAATACTCTGGCGACGACGGCGTCGACGAGATCAAGAACATGATCGGCGCCTGGAAAAACGACCTGATCCTGCCTGCCGAGGCGCTGGCCAACGCGCGCAATCCCAAGGAGCAGACCGCCGCCATCGTCTACACCCACTACCAGCGCACGCTGAAAGCGTACAACGCGGTGGACTTCGACGACCTGATCCTGCTGCCGGTGAAGCTGTTCGAAGAGCACGCCGACATTCTGGAAAAGTGGCAGCACAAGGTGCGCTACCTGCTGGTGGACGAATATCAGGACACCAACGCCAGCCAGTATCTGCTGGTGAAAATGCTCATCGGCACCCGCTGCCAGTTCACCGTGGTGGGCGATGACGACCAGTCGATCTATGCCTGGCGTGGCGCACGGCCGGAAAACCTGATGCTGCTCAAGGACGACTACCCGTCGCTCAAAGTGGTGATGCTGGAGCAGAACTACCGCTCCACCAGTCGCATCCTGCGCTGCGCCAACGTGCTGATCGCCAACAACCCCCATGCGTTCGAGAAGCAACTCTGGAGCGAGATGGGCCACGGCGATGAAATCCGCGTGATCCGCTGCAAGAACGAAGACGCTGAAGCCGAGCGTGTGGCAGTCGAGATCCTCAGCCTGCATTTGCGCACCGACCGGCCCTACAGCGACTTCGCGATCCTCTATCGCGGCAACTATCAGGCAAAGCTGATCGAGCTGAAATTGCAGCACCACCAGATTCCCTATCGCCTGTCGGGCGGCAACAGTTTCTTCGGGCGTCAGGAAGTCAAAGACCTGATGGCCTACTTCCGCCTGTTGGTGAACCCGGACGACGACAACGCCTTCTTGCGCGTGATCAACGTGCCGCGCCGGGAAATCGGCTCGACCACGCTGGAAAAACTCGGCAACTACGCCACTGAGCGCAAGGTTTCGATGTACGCGGCTACCGACGAGATCGGCCTGGGCGAGCATCTGGACAGCCGCTTCACCGACCGGCTCAAGCGCTTCAAGCACTGGATGGACGGCGTGCGCCAGCAGTGCGCGACCCAAGACCCCATCGCAGCCCTGCGCAGCATGGTCATGGACATCGATTACGAGAACTGGATTCGCCAGAACAGCTCCAGCGACAAGGCCGCCGACTACCGCATGGGCAACGTGTGGTTTTTGATCGAGGCGCTGAAAAACACGCTGGAGAAGGACGAAGAAGGCGGCATGACCATCGAGGAGGCCATCGGCAAGCTGGTCCTGCGCGACATGCTCGAGCGTCAACAGGAAGAGGAAGACGGCGCCGAAGGCGTGCAGATGATGACCCTGCACGCCTCCAAGGGTCTGGAGTTTCCCTACGTGTTCATCATGGGCATGGAGGAGGAAATCCTCCCGCACCGCTCCAGCATCGAAGCCGACACCATTGAGGAAGAACGCCGCCTGGCCTACGTGGGCATCACTCGCGCCCGTCAGACCCTGGCCTTCACCTTCGCGGCCAAGCGCAAGCAGTACGGCGAGATCATCGACTGCCTGCCGAGCCGTTTCCTCGATGAACTGCCCCCGGACGATCTGGCCTGGGAAGGCAATGACGACACACCTACCGAAGTGAAGGCCGTACGCGGCAATACGGCATTGGCGGACATTCGCGCCATGCTGAAAAGATAAACACTACATTTCGCGCTTATGCGCTCTAAGGAACAGCAACGTGGAAGCACTGCACAAGAAAATTCGCGAGGAAGGCATCGTACTTTCCGACCAGGTATTGAAGGTCGACGCGTTTCTCAACCATCAGATCGATCCGGTCCTGATGCAGCAGATTGGTGACGAGTTCGCCACGTTGTTCGCAGGCGCCGGCATCACCAAGATCGTCACCATCGAAGCGTCGGGCATCGCGCCCGCGGTGATGACGGGCCTGAAACTGGGCGTTCCGGTGATTTTCGCACGCAAGCATCAGTCGCTGACTCTGACTGAAAACCTGTTCTCGGCGAGCGTCTATTCGTTCACCAAGCAGACCGAAAGCACCATCGCGATCTCCACGCGCCACCTGACCAGCAGTGATCGCGTGCTGATCATCGATGACTTCCTGGCCAACGGTAAGGCGTCCCAGGCGCTGATCTCAATCATCAAACAGGCCGGCGCCAGTGTGGCGGGGCTTGGTATCGTCATCGAGAAGTCGTTCCAGGGCGGCCGCGCGGAACTGGACTCGCAAGGCTATCGTGTGGAGTCTCTGGCACGCGTCAAATCGTTGAACGGCGGGGTGGTGACGTTCGTCGAATGACTGCGGATCAATTGTAAAAGAGCCCGCTGGCGCGCGATGGCGGTCTGTCAGCTGATGTATTCGTAGCAGGCAGACAGCAAACGTGGGCAAGCGCGCTGCTACAAGGTCCTCGCTGGCATCGCAAAACTATGGAGAGCACACATGGACATTGGCAAATCACTGAGCGTAGAAGCGTTCTTCGATCCGCAGACCTCGACCATCAGTTATCTGGTCCTGGACCGCTCGACCCTCAAGGCTGCGCTGATCGACAGTGTGTTGGACTACGACCCGAAATCCGGACGCACCGGCACTGAATCGGCGGACAAGCTGATCGCCAGAGTCCGTGATCTGGGCGTTTCTGTGGAATGGATTCTGGAGACCCACGTTCATGCCGATCATGTCTCCGCGGCCGCTTATCTCAAGGAAAAGCTGGGTGGCACCGTCGCTATCGGCAGCCACATCACCCGCGTGCAGAAAGTCTTCGGCACCTTGTTCAACGCCAAAGGCGAGTTCGCCCGCGACGGCAGCCAGTTCGATCGGCTGCTGGAAGATGACGCCCACTTTCAGGTCGGCGCGCTACAGGCCCGGGCGATGCACACCCCAGGCCACACCCCTGCCTGCATGACCTACCTGATCGAAGCCGAGGGCGAAATCGTGGCCTTCGTCGGCGACACCCTGTTCATGCCTGACTACGGCACCGCACGCTGTGACTTCCCGGGCGCCGACGCGCGCATGCTGTATCGCTCGATCGGCAAGATCCTCAGCCTGCCGCCGCAGACACGGCTGTTCATGTGCCACGACTATCTGCCCAACGGCCGTGAGTTGATGTACATGACCACCGTGGCCGAGCAGCGTGCGAACAACATCCATATTCGCGAAGGCATCGATGAAGAAGCCTTTGTGCAGATGCGCGAAAAACGTGATGCGACGCTGGACATGCCGGTGCTGATCCTGCCGTCGGTGCAGATCAACATGCGCGGCGGCCATATGCCGGAGCCTGAAGATAACGGCGTGCGCTACCTGAAAATCCCGATCAATGCGTTGTGATGATTCTTCTGCATGCACATTGAACCCGTGGAAGTGAGCTCGCTCACGAAGACTGATTTCCAGGCCATTAAGAGGCTGTGAATGTACGGCCTCTTCGTCCGACGACGGCCCCGAGCAGGCTCACTGCCGCAGAAGATTATCGTCGTCGAGTGCATGGGGTGAAAAACCGCCCAATGAGTTGATTAACCCCACTACAAAAAGCCCCACTGAACATGAATGAACACGAACTGATCGGAGCCGGCCTCGGTACGATCATTGGAGCGGTACTGGCGCTGACGGGCGCAGGCGGCGGGATTCTGGCGGTGCCGTTGCTGGTATTCGGCCTCGGCCTGACGATGGTCGAGGCGGCGCCGGTCGGATTGCTGGCGGTCGGGCTGGCGTCGGCGGTGGGCGCGTTGCTGGGGTTGCGTCAGGGCATCGTGCGCTATCGCGCGGCATTGTTCATCGCGGCAATTGGCATCTGTTTCGCGCCGCTGGGTCTGTGGTTGGCCCACCAGGTGCCCAACACTCCATTGGCAGTGGCTTTTGCGCTGGTGCTGCTGTATGCCTGCGGCAGAATGTATCGCAAGGCGGCCCATGAGCTGCAGCACGGAAAACCGCTCGACCGCGCAGCGTTTTTGCCGTGTGTACTCAATCCGCTGGAAGGCCGCTTGCGCTGGACCCTGCCCTGCGCCCGCTTTCTGGCTTTCACGGGGATGTTGTCGGGTTTGATGTCCGGCCTGCTCGGGGTGGGTGGCGGTTTCGTGATTGTCCCGGCACTGACCCGCTACACCGACCTGAACCTGAAAAGCATCGTGGCGACCTCACTGGCAGTGATCGCCCTGGTTTCCACCGGCAGCGTGGTCACCGCCAGCCTCAGCGGGGTCATGCATTGGGCGGTGGGTCTGCCCTTCGCAGCGGGTGCCGTGGCGGGATTGATGGCAGGGCGACAGCTGTCGCGATTCCTGGCGGGGCCAAGATTGCAGCAATTGTTTGCCGTGACCGGTTTTTTTGCTGCGGCGTTGTTGATCATCAAATCCGTTTTCTGACATCCGACATCGAACTGTGGGAGTGAGCTTGCTCACGAACGCGTCAGTGTCAGACACCATTACTGTGACTTAAGCGCCGCTTTCGTGAGCAAGCTCACTCCCACGGAGGTGTTGCGTATTGCCAGAGGTCTAACTCGTCGCCTGCAAGCCTGCCAGCACCAGCCGCTGATACAACTCCTCTCGCAAGCCCTGCGGCTCATCCAGCCCCATGCGCCGCAAATGCTCGGCAAACGCGCCGGGCTCGGGCGCTTCGAGGGTAGCCCTGCCCAACTCGATGATCTCTGTGAGTTTGAATTTGCTTTTCAACCAGTTCAGCGCCCGCAGCAAATCACGCTCCTGCACGCTGAAATCGCTGCCCAGCGGGTACTCGACGAACAAGGACGGGAACTGATCGCGGATCTCTTTCAGCCGTTGCGGCGTGTTCTGGGTAAACAGCGGGTCAAGGCGAAATCCCTTTGGCAGCTTACCCGCCTTCTGCGCCTGATCGATCAGACCCGGCTGAAAGCGAGAGTCGGTGATGTTGAGCAAAGCTTCGATTACCGCCGCGTCAGTCTTGCCGCGTAGATCGGCAATCCCGTATTCGGTGATGATGACATCGCGCAGGTGCCGAGGAATCGTTGTGTGGCCGTATTCCCAGACGATATTCGAACTCACCTCACCGCCCGATTCGCGCCAGCTGCGCAGGATCAGAATCGAGCGGGCGTCTTCCAGCGCATGGGCCTGGGCCACAAAGTTGTATTGCCCTCCCACACCGCTGACCACGCGCCCATCGGCCAGTTGATCGGACACCGCCGCGCCCAGAAGCGTCACGGTAAACGCGCTGTTGATGAACCGCGCATCGCGCCGCTGCAAGCGCTTTAAAACCTCATCGCCATACAGTTCGTTGATGTAGCTGATCGCCGTCATGTCGATCTGCTCCAACTGTGCGGGCGAGAACTCGCGCAGGCGCTCATAGAAGCTTCGCGGCCCCAGAAAAAACCCGCCGTGGATCAGCACGCCGTTGCCATGAAGCGTTTCGTCCAGCGCGCCGGCGTTAGCCAGTTTCTGCAGTTCCACATCCGGGTAAACCTTGCGCCGAACGATGCCTGCGTCGAGCAACACCAACAGGCCGTTGACCAGCATTTCGCTGCAGCCATAAAGCCCGGCGACAAAGGGCATCACCCCGCCTTGCGCTTCGATCAGCGGCTTCCAGGTGCAAATCCCTTCCAGCTCGGCAAGGCAGGCACGATAGGTCTCGTTGTCGGCTTGCCGCGCCAGCAATGCTGCAGTTAATGCATCGCCCATAGAACCGATACCGATCTGCAACGTGCCGCCATCTTTCACCAACGTGCTGGCATACAGGCCAATAAAGTGGTCCTGAAAGCCCACCGGCATATTCGGCGTGGAGAATAACGTGCTGCGTTCTTCGTATTCGATCAACAGGTCGAACGTGTCAACGCTCACCTCGGCGTTGCCCGGCATGTCCGGCATGTAAGGCAGATCGGCATGAACGTGGCCAAGCACGAGGATGTGTTCGCCGGCGGCACGACGCTTTTCAAGCATATGCAGCAGATCAAGGGTGATGTCAGGGTTGCAGCTCAGGCTCAGGTGATCGGGATGTTGTGGGTCATGTGCCACCAACTGCGCAACCAGATTCACGCCATTGGCGTTGATGTCCCGAGCGGCATGGCTGTAGTTGCTGCTGACATACTCCTGTTGCGCCTGCGCGCTGCCCAGCAGGCTGCCGGGCTGCATGAAGAATTGCTCGACCTGTACGTTCGGCGGCAGGTTGCTCTTGTGCAAGTCGGCGAGGAAATCCAACTCCAGATAATCGCCAAACACGCGCTCGAGAAACGGCTCAAGAAAGCGCCGCTGCAAGCCGTCGCCCGCCTTTGGCCGCCCCAGGCACAGCGCGGTGTAGATGGTCAGCTGGCGATCAGGCAGGGATTTGATCCGAGCATAAAGTGCGTTGGCGAACCGGTTGGGCTTGCCCAGCCCCAAAGGCATCCCCATGCGAATGTGCGCCGGCAGCTCGGCCAGCACATGATCGACAGCTTGCTCGATCGAGCAGGAATGCGGCATCCGGCCTCTCCTGGTTTGTTATTCGATGGAGCTTGGACCGGGGATGAGGCGCAATTGCTGCAAACGCCAATGATTCAGCAGGATTTTGATCCTGCCAGGAGGGTGTAGGAGCAAAGCTTGCTCGCGATCTGGCGCGTGGCGGCAGCAAATGTTGACCACGCGTTTTGTCTGACCCGGCGAATGCTCTGGTTTTACTGCCGGTACCCGGCAGGTCGCGAGCAAGCTGCGCTCCTACGGCCCTCGGCCAGAAGCGAGACCCCGGTCTGGCCAGGTCAGTTTCTTCGTGTATCGATCGCCACCAGCTTGTCGTCAAGGAACCGCAGATGGTGGTACGCACCATTGCGAGGGCCGTAAACCCAGAGGGCGACCTTGGCAGCGTTAAACGGTCTTGCACTACCGCTTCGCATAACTGGAAGCTGCTCAACACTGCTATCCGGCGCGCCGCATTTCTCACGGACCACGCTGACCGTATCGCCAAGGCTGATCAGCGAAGTCCCACATCGCATCGTGGCGTCTGCCGTACCGGTGAACATCACGAAAGGAAGCGTCCATATCAGTAGTGTTTTCTTGAACATACGATCCTGTTTACCCATGCCCAGAACCGGTCACAGCCCAGACATTTTCTTGATCGCGCCTTTCAACTCGTCATCCGAGCAATCGGCGCAGGTGCCTTTGGGTGGCATGGCTTTGATGCCGGTAATCGCCTTGGCAAGCAGCTCGTCGAGCCCGCCCTGTTCCTTGGCGCGTTTGCCCCAGTCCGCGCTATCGCCGATCTTTGGTGCCCCCAGCAGGCCGGCGCCGTGGCAGGTGTTGCAGTGTTTGCTGATGACATCATCGGGGGATTTTGCGCCGCCCGCGCTGCCTGGGGTAGCTGCGACGTCCATACCCGAACATTCCTTACCCTGAATGCAGACTTGTCCGACCGGCTCCAGCCGTTTGGCGAGGTCATCTTGGGTGGAGGCCTGGGCGGCAAAGACCCAGCAGGCAAGAAGTGCAACGGCAGCCAGGATCCTGTTAGTCAGGTTCACATTTTCACCCTCATGGTGGCTATAACGCGCCTGCGATCGGGCCGCAGGTGGCGAAAGTATAGCCCGTTGACCGTAACATCCCTGAGCGGAGCAAGGGTATTAGCGCGTCGACCGTTCGCTCCGGCACAAGCGTCCAATCCCCCCGGCACGTGGCAGGGAGCGGCTGTGGCTGATCAGAAATTCGCGGGCGTGGCGGCGCTGATGAGTCGCGCCGGGACGTCGAACGGGTTGCGAAAGCGATGAGGTCGCGTGCTTTCGAAATAGTAGCTGTCGCCTGCTTCGAGCACGTAGGTGTCGAGGCCCACCACCAGTTCCAGGCGACCTTCGACCAGAATGCCGGTCTCTTCGCCTTCGTGGACGAGCATTTCTTCGCCGGTGTCGGCGCCTGGCGGGTAGACCTCGGTCAGGAAGGCGATCGCCCTGCCCGGGTGGGATTTGCCGACCAGTTTCATGGTGACGGCGCCGTCTGAAATATCGATCAGTTCGCTGGCTTTGTAGACCACCTGGGTCGGGTTTTCCGGCTCGAGCTCTTCGGAAAAGAACTCCACCATCGACATCGGAATGCCGCTCAGCACCTTGCGCAGGGAGCTGATCGATGGGCTGACGCTGTTCTTCTCGATCATGGAAATGGTGCTGTTGGTCACGCCCGCTCTTTTGGCGAGTTCACGTTGCGACAGACCTTTGAGTTTGCGAATGGATTGCAGTCGTTCACCGACGTCCAATGCGGGGGTCCTCCGGATAATCAAGCACGGTCAAGTGGCCGCCATCATGGCAACAGCGTTCAGTATTTACAACACTTGGAGCCGTTGGCTGATTAGCCGAGAGGCTTACGGCGGCAGGGCGCCGCGATGGGATTGTAGATACGATGCCGTCAGGCCCCGGAATAGAGCCTTGGCACCCGCTTGAGGTTGCAGAAGATCTGATAGGGAATGGTTCCGGCGCTGGCAGCAACGTCGCTGGCCAGCACATTTTTGCCCCACAATTCGACGCGACTGCCCAAGCCTGCGCCCGGCACATTGGTCAGGTCGACGCAGAGCATGTCCATCGATACGCGACCCAGCAACTGGCTGCGCTGGCCGTCGATCATCACCGGCGTGCCGGTCGGCGCCTGGCGTGGATAGCCGTCGGCATAGCCCATCGCAACCACACCGATGCGCATGTTGCGGTCGGCGACGAATGCGCCGCCATAACCTACGGGCTCGCCCGCTGGCAGTTCGCGCACGCAGATGACTTTGGACTCCAGGGTCATGACCGGCTGCAGACGATCGGCGACCGACTGCGGCTGATCGAAAGGCGTAGCGCCGTAGAGCATGATGCCGGGACGAACCCAATCGCTCGGTACGTTCGGCCAGCCCATCACCGCCGGCGAGTTGCGCAGGCTGACTTGCGCCGTCAGCCCTTCGCGGGCTGACTCAAAGATTGCCACTTGCTCGTCGGTGCGCACGCTGCCCAGTTCATCGGCGCGAGCGAAGTGGGTCATCAGCACGATTTTGGCCGTTTTACCGGTAGCCAGCAGGCGCTGATAGGCGGCCTGGTATTCACCCGGATGAATGCCGACGCGATGCATGCCCGAATCCATCTTCAACCAGATGTGCAGCGGCTTGCCGACGTTGGTTTTCTCGATGGCTTCGAGTTGCCAACTCGAATGAACCACGCACCAGATATCGTGCTCGACGATGAGCGCCAGTTCCTCGGCTTCGAAAAAGCCTTCCAGCAGCAGAATCGGCGCGCCAATACCGGCCTGCCGCAGTTCCAGTGCTTCTTCAATGCAGGCGACGGCGAACCCGTCGGCCTCGGTTTCCAGCGCCTGCGCGACACGCACGGCGCCATGCCCATATGCATCGGCCTTGATCACGGCAAGAGCCCTGGCTCCCGCGATTTCACGGGCCAGTTGATAGTTGTGGCGCAGGGCCGAAAGATCGATGAGGGCGCGGGCTGGACGCATGGTGGCGTGATTCTGATCGTAGGGAGTTGGGAGATCTGTGGGAGTGAGCGTGCTCACGAAGGCGTCGCGTTGGACGACTCATTTGCGTCGTCCGGCAAGACGCCTTCGCGAGTAAGCTCGCCCCCACGGAGACGATGGTAGATCAACTGTTTACGGCAATGCCGCGGTTACGGACAGCTCAACCAGAATCTGCGGCTCGCACAGCTTGGCTTCAACCGTTGCGCGGGCCGGCGCGAAGCCTTTGGGCAGCCACTTGTCCCACACGCTATTCATCCCGGCGAAATGCGCGTCTATGTCCTTGAGATAAATCGTGACCGACAGAATGCGGCTCTTGTCGGTGCCAGCCAGGTCCAGCAGGCGCTCGATGTTGGCCAGCACCTCGCGGGTCTGCTGTTCGATACCCGCTGTCATGTCGTCACCCACTTGCCCGGCGAGATAGACGGTGCCGTTGTGGACGACGATCTGACTCATGCGCTCATTGGTGAGCTGGCGCTGTACTGACATGCTTGGCGATCTCCTTGGAACTACCGTAGCGGGAAATGTCGAGGCCTTCGGCACTGATCTGTGGCTTTTTGCGGGCGATCAGATCAGCCAGCAAGCGACCGGAGCCGCAGGCCATTGTCCAGCCCAGTGTGCCGTGGCCGGTATTGAGGAACAGATTGCGATATGGCGTGGCACCGACGATTGGCGTGCCATCCGGCGTGGTCGGACGCAGACCGGTCCAGAAACTCGCCTCGCTCAGATTGCCGCCCTGAGGATAGAGATCGCTGACGATCATCTCCAGCGTTTCGCGTCGGCGAGGATTGAGCGAGAGGTCAAAACCGGCAATCTCGGCCATGCCGCCAACCCGGATGCGGTTGTCGAAACGGGTGATTGCCACCTTGTAGGTCTCGTCGAGAATGGTCGAGGTCGGTGCCATGTCTGGGTTGGTGATCGGCACGGTCAGCGAGTAACCCTTGAGTGGATAGACAGGCGCCTTGATGCCCAAAGGTTTGAGCAATTGCGGCGAGTAACTGCCCAGCGCCAGCACGTAGCGATCGGCCGTTTCCAGCTTGCCGTTGACGCGCACGCCATTGATCCGGTCACCCGCGAAGTCAATCGACTCGATGGACTGGCCGAAACGAAATTCAACGCCTAACTTCACACACATCTCGGCCAGACGCGTGGTGAACAGCTGGCAATCGCCGGTCTGGTCGTTTGGCAGACGCAGCGCGCCACTGAGGATATTGCTTACGCTGGCCAACGCGGGTTCGACGCGGGCGATGCCTGCGCGGTCAAGCACTTCGTAAGGCACGCCAGCCTGCTCGAGCACGGCGATGTCCTTGGCGGCGTTATCCAGTTGTTCCTGGGTGCGGAACAGTTGCGTGGTGCCCAAGCGACGGCCTTCGTATGCGATACCGGTCTCGGCGCGCAATTCGTCGAGGCAATCGCGGCTGTACTCGGACAGACGCACCATGCGCTCCTTGTTCACGGCATAACGGCTTTGCGTGCAGTTGCGCAGCATTTGCGCCATCCACAGATACTGATCGATGTCGGCGGTCGCTTTGATCGCCAGCGGCGCGTGGCGCTGCAACAACCATTTGATGGCCTTGAGGGGCACGCCAGGCGCGGCCCATGGCGATGCGTAGCCAGGCGAAACCTGGCCGGCGTTAGCGAAACTGGTTTCCAGGGCAGCAGCGGGCTGACGGTCGACGACAGTCACCTCAAAGCCCGCTCGGGCCAGATAGTAAGCACTGGTAACACCGATTACGCCACTTCCAAGGACCAGGACGCGCATGTTGATTCCCTCATCGCGGATATCCGCTGACGTTTTGAAGTTTTAAGCAAGGATGTGCGCAGTATAAAAAGCATCGAGCAGTGCTTTTCACTATATAACCGCCTATATTCGGCGTTAATTATCGGCAACCGACGCTTTCGCAGAGGGGATTTTTCAATGCGCACCCAACACCAGTCAAAACGCGAGCTGGACAAGATAGATCGCAACATCCTGCGCATCCTGCAAAGCGACGGCAGAATCTCTTTCACGGAGTTGGGAGAACGCGTGGGGCTGTCTACCACGCCGTGTACGGAGCGAGTCCGCCGGCTCGAGCGCGAAGGCATCATCATGGGTTACAACGCCCGGCTCAATCCGCAGAATTTGAAGGCTAGCCTGCTGGTATTCGTAGAGATCAGTCTGGATTACAAATCAGGCGACACTTTCGAGGAATTTCGCCGAGCGGTCCTCAAATTGCCCCATGTCCTGGAGTGTCATCTGGTGTCAGGGGATTTTGATTACCTGGTGAAGGCGCGCATTTCCGAGATGGCGTCGTACCGCAAGCTGCTGGGCGACATCCTGCTCAAGCTGCCCCATGTGCGTGAATCCAAGAGCTATATCGTGATGGAAGAGGTGAAGGAGAGTTTGAATTTGCCGATTCCGGAGTGAGTTGGCGAAAGCCCGTTACACCAATACCTGCCGGGTCGAGGCGATAAATTCATGCACCTGCTTCTCGACTCGCGGGTGAATCAGGGTTTCGGGGCGGCGGCCATTGGGGCATGGCAACGTAGCCGTAGTGCCGAACAGGCGGCAGATCAGCGGGCGCTCGTCGTACACCGTGCAACCGTCCGGCCCCAAGTGCACGCAGTTGAGCTCGTTGAGCGCTGCCTCCTGCTCTGCCGCGGTCTTGCGCGGCAAGCGCGCCATCTCTTCGGACGACGTCGTCACCGGCCCACAACAATCATGGCAACCCGGCACGCAGGCGAAGGATGGAATCTGCCGCCGCAGATCGCGGATTTTCTGGCTATTGCAGCTCATTGCGAGAGTTTTCCCTGTGAGAGGCGGCAATTGTGCATCAGCGAACTTCAGACCAACAGAGGCCTCGTCCTGTGGGGGCTTGCTCGCGAAGCTGACTCGCAGGCACCGAAGATTCCAAACAGCCCCTGTCGTGAGCAAGTTCACTCCCACAAAGGCTTCGCACCTTGTCCAGGGTCTGGATTCCTTGCCCCTCCATCTCGACGCCGCTACCCTCCGTAAAATTCCAGACAGCAGTCCAGAGATCCTCCTATGAATGCCTCTCGCCACGCCGCGTCCTATTACGCGGCCAGCAGCCACGCACAGCCTGACTACCCTACCCTCACCGGCGAGCGAACGGTTGATGTCTGTGTGGTCGGCGGTGGGTTCTCCGGCCTCAATACCGCTATCGAACTGGCAGAACGAGGCCTGAGCGTGGCGCTGTTGGAAGCGCACAAGATCGGCTGGGGCGCCAGCGGACGCAATGGCGGACAGTTGATCCGCGGCGTCGGTCATCACGTCGAGCGCTTTCACGATCAGGTCGGCATTGAGGGCGTGCGTCAATTCAAGCTCATGGGGCTTGAGGCCGTCGAAATCGTCCGACAGCGCGTCGAGAAGTACCAGATCGACTGCGACCTGACCTGGGGTTACTGCGACCTGGCCAACAAACCCAAGGAGTTCGACGGCTTTATCGAAGATGCCGAGGAACTGCGCAGCTTGGGCTATCGTCACGACTTGCAGCTCATCAAGCCGCAGGATATCCGCAGCGTGATCGACTCCGGCGATTATGCGGGCGGCCTGCTCGATATGGGTTCGGGCCACTTGCACCCGCTTAATCTGGCGCTGGGTGAGGCACGCGTTGCTCAAAACCTCGGTGTGGAATTGTTCGAACAGTCTGCCGTGACCCGCCTCGAATATGGCTCGCAAGTCAAAGTGCACACGGCCCAGGGTCTGGTCCGGGCCAACACACTGGTCCTCGGTTGCAACGCCTACCTGAATGATCTGGACCCGACACTCAGTGGTAAGGTCCTGCCAGCGGGCAGCTATATCATCGCCACCGAGCCACTGAGTGATGACCTCGCCCGACAGCTGCTGCCCCGCAACACTGCGATGTGCGACCAGCGCGTGGCTGTGGATTATTTCCGGCTTTCAGCGGACAGGCGTCTGCTGTTCGGCGGTGCCTGCCATTATTCCGGCCGCGACCCGCAGGACATCGGCGCATACATGCAGCCGAAGATGCTCAAGGTGTTCCCGCAGCTCAAGGATGTGAAGATCGATTTTCAGTGGGGCGGCATGATCGGTATCGGCGCCAACCGGCTGCCGCAGATCGGACGTCTGAAAGAGCACCCCAATGTGTTTTATGCGCAGGCGTACTCAGGACATGGCCTGAATGCCACGCATCTGGCGGGCAAGTTGCTGGGTGAAGCCATCAGCGGTCAGCACAGCGGCGGTTTCGAATTGTTTGCCAAGGTACCGCACATGACGTTTCCCGGAGGCAAGCATTTGCGCTCGCCGTTGCTGGCATTGGGGATGCTTTGGCATCGCCTGAAAGAGCTGGTCTGAACCGGATAAAAACTGCGGGAGTAGCTTGCTCACGAAACCGGAGTGTCAGGCACAGTGGGCCAGGCCTGCCGCATTCGTGAGCAAGCTCACTCCCACAGGTTGATAGCGTGCGTCCGATGACGCCCCACCACTGGTCAATCCCTCCAAAACGGCTTGGCACCTTCGATTCGCGCCTGCTCGTAACTCAGGCCGATATCGCGTAGCTGGTCATCCGTCAGCCCGAGCAAAGCCTGCCGGGTGCGCCGCCGGTGTTGAAACAGGCCCCAGAGACTCAAACCTTTCGGCGCGTTGAGCCGGACCCTTGGCTCATGCTCCTCAACCAGCTCCCGTGCATACAGCGTTAATCGAACATCGCTCATTCCGCTCATTTCCAGACACCTCTTCATGGTTTCAACTGACTCCATGATGCGTCTGTATGAAAAACCATTACAGATCCAAACAATTCTATTTTTTTGCATACAGCTTCAATACATCGGCGCCTGAATGCTGTATTTTCGCCCCATCTGTATCGGTCAGCCGACGGAACTGTGCGGGAGTACGCTATGACCCTCTACGTCAATCTTGCCGAGCTGCTCGGCACACGCATCGAAAACGGCTTCTATCGTCCCGGCGATCGGCTGCCCTCGGTTCGGGCTTTGAGCCTTGAACACGGCGTCAGCCTGAGTACCGTGCAGCAGGCCTACCGATTGCTGGAGGACAATGGTCTGGCCTCGCCACGTCCAAAATCGGGCTACTTCGTTCCCGCCGGACGCAAGACACCGGCCCTGCCTGCCGTAGGACGTCCAGCGCAGCGGCCTGTGGATATTTCGCAATGGGATCAGGTGCTGGAACTGGCCCGTGCCATTCCCAGCCCTGACATCGTGCAGTTGGCGCGCGGGATGCCGGACATCACCAGCCCAACCCTGCGCCCGCTGACTCAGGCACTGGGCAAGATCAGTCGCCGCCAGGACATGCCCGGCCTGTATTACGACAACATCTATGGCACCCAATGTCTGCGTGACCAAGTGGCGCGCCTGTTGCTGGATTCGGGCACGCGCATCGATCCGAACGATCTGGTCATCACCACCGGCGCACAGGAAGCATTGGCCGTCAGCATCCGATCGATCTGTCAGCCGGGCGATATCGTGGCGGTGGATTCGCCCAGCTTTCACGGCGCGATGCAGGCGCTGAAGGGGCTGGGAATGAAAGCGCTGGAGATCCCCACCGACCCGGTCACCGGGATCAGTCTCGACGCGCTGGAGCTAGCGCTCGAACAGTGGCCGATCAAGGCCATACAGCTGACGCCCAGCTGCAACAATCCGCTGGGCTACATCATGCCCGAGGAGCGCAAACGCGCGCTGCTGACCCTCGCTCAGCGCTACGACGTGGCGATCATCGAAGACGACGTGTATGGCGATCTGGCGTACACCTATCCTCGCCCGCGCACGATCAAATCCTTCGACGAAGACGGGCGCGTTCTACTGTGCAGTTCGTTCTCGAAAACCCTCGCTCCCGGCCTGCGCGTCGGCTGGATCGCCCCAGGTCGCTATCTGGACCGGGTGCTGCACATGAAGTACATCAGCACCGGCTCGACGGCTACCCAGCCGCAACTGGCCATCGCCGAGTTTCTCAAGGCCGGCCATTACGAGCCACACATGCGTCGGATGCGTGGCCAGTACCAGCGCAGCCGCGATTTGATGACCGATTGGGTGACGCGCTATTTCCCGGAGGGCACCCGCGTCAGTCGTCCTCAGGGAGGCTTCATGCTGTGGATTGAGCTGCCCGAGGATTTCGACTCCTTGCGACTCAATCGAGCGCTGGAAGGTGAAGGCGTACAGATCGCCGTGGGCAATATCTTTTCGGCTTCAGGCAAATACAGAAACTGCCTGCGCATGAACTTCGCCGCCAAGCCCACGCCGCAGATCGAGGAGGCTGTACGCAAGGTCGGCGCGATGACCGCGCAACTGATGGCTCAGGCCGATTCGGCATGACTTAACCTTTTGCGGAAAATGCGGTCATATCGCCATGATGTGACTTCTGGATGATTTCGTTGACCAAAACATGGCCACTCCCCCTTCTTCTGGCCTTTGCCCTCGGCGTCGGGGGATGCGCGCGCACGACTGCGCAGCAAGACGCGCCGAGCCAGGCGCTGCCGGCTGCGGGGTCGGCCTTTGGGCGCTCGATCCTCGCCGAAGCGGCGCCCCATGAGGGCCGATCGGGTTTTCGTCTGCTGCCCAACAGCACTGAAGCCTTCATGGCGCGTGCCGAGCTTATTCGTAACGCCAAGACCAGTCTGGATCTGCAGTACTACATCGTTCATGACGGGCTCAGCACCCGTGCGCTCATTGACGAGCTGCTCAAGGCAGCGGACCGCGGCGTGCGCGTGCGCATTCTGCTGGACGACACCACCAGCGACGGTCTGGATGAAGTCATCGCCACCCTCGCCGCCCATCCGAACATCCAGATTCGCCTGTTCAACCCGCTGAACCTGGGGCGCAGTACCGGCGCCACGCGGTCGCTCGGTCGGCTGTTCAACCTCTCCCAGCAGCACCGACGCATGCATAACAAACTGTGGCTGGCCGACAGCGCCGTGGCGATCGTCGGTGGGCGTAATCTGGGTGATGAGTACTTCGACGCTGAGCCAAATCTGAACTTCACCGACATCGACATGCTCAGCGTCGGGCCGGTGGCCGAGCAGTTGAGCCACAGTTTCGATCAGTACTGGAACAGCACCCTGAGCAGGCCGGTCGATGATTTTATCTACTGGCCGCCGGACGCCAGGGATCTGGCACAGGGGCGCAAACAGCTGGAGGCCTCGCTGGAACAGGCGCATGTCGAGAAAAAAGCGCTCTACGAACGGCTGATGGCTTACAAGGCTCAGCCGCGCATGAAAACCTGGCTCAACGAGCTGATCTGGGCCCACAACCAGGCGCTGTGGGATGCCCCGACCAAGGTGCTGTCCCGTGGCGAGCCCGATCCGCACCTGCTGCTGACCACTCAGTTGAGTCCGGATCTGCTGAACGTGCATCAGGAACTGATCATGATCTCGGCCTATTTCGTGCCGGGTCAGGAAGGCCTGACGTACCTCACCGGGCTGTCGGATAAAGGTGTGTCGGTCAATCTGCTGACCAATTCGCTTGAGGCAACGGATGTGCCTGCGGTTCACGGTGGCTATGCGCCCTATCGCAAGGCTTTGCTGGCTCATGGCGTGAAGCTGTTCGAACTGCGGCGCCAGCCCGGCGATCCAAGTAATGCGCGAGGCAGCGGGCCGAGGTTTCTACGAACCAAAACCCTCAAGGGCGGGTCGGAATCCAGCCTGCATAGCAAGGCGATGATCTTCGATCGGCAGAAAACCTTTGTCGGTTCCTTCAACTTTGACCCACGCTCGGTGCTGTGGAATACCGAAGTCGGTGTGCTGGTCGACAGCCCCGAACTCACCGGATACCTGCGGGATCTGGCCCTGCAAGGTATGGCACCTGCGATCAGTTATCAGGCGAAGCTGGAAAATGATCACGTGGTCTGGGTCACCGAGGACAACGGCAAGATTCACACGTTGTACAAGGAGCCCGGCGACTGGTGGCGCCGACTGAACGCGTGGTTCAGCAGCGCCGTGGGTCTAGAGCGGATGCTCTAGGCGGTTGCCGGTTGCACGCCGAACGCCCGAGGTCGCTGCGACAGGATCACCAGGCCCAACGCCCCGGCGGCCATCAGTAGCGGCAACGCCTGACCGCTGACCCATTGGCTGCCAGCCCCGGCGGCCAATGGCCCCAACAAGCAGCCGATGCCCCAGAGCTGCGCCACATGGGCATTGGCGCGCACTAACGCGTCGTCACGATAGCGTTCGCCGATGAGAATCAGCGACAGGGTAAAAAGCCCACCCGCACTGGCGCCGAAAAGCACCCATAGCGGCCAGATGGCAATGGAGTCCACCAACAACGGAATCGCCAGGCTCGACAGCATCAGCGCCAGCGCACAGCCCGAGAACAGTCGACGGCGGGAAATCCGGTCGGCCAGCGCGCCAATCGGCAATTGCAGTAAGGCATCACCCACCACCACCGTGCTGACCATTGCCAACGCCACTTCGGGAGTGAAGCCTTGTTGAAGGCAATACACCGGTAGCAGCGTCAGGATCATCGCTTCGAACCCTGCGAACAGCGCGATGGCCCACGCAATGGCAGGCAGTTTTCTACAGAAACCACCAAGATCACGCAGCGAAACATGACTCGATTCAGCACTCGGCGCACCGGTTCGGCCCAATAACAATAAGGGCGAAGTCGCGAGCAGTGCAGCACCGACCCAAAAACCGTAATCGTGTTCGGTACCGATCCCGCCGAGCAGCAGCGGGCCGCCCAGCTGGCTCAAGGCGTAGCAGCTGCCGTACAGCGCCACCAGCTTGCCGCGCAGGTTTTCGGTAACCAGTTGGTTGATCCAGCTTTCGCCGAGGATGAACACCATGGTCAGGATCACCCCAAGCATCAGGCGCAGCACCAGCCAGATCCAGTAATTGGGCAGCAGCGCCAACAAGCCGACGGAGATCGAGCCGCCCCACAGACACAGGCGCATAACATTAGCCGTACCCAGGATGGAAGCCATGCGGCTGGCCAGACTGGCGCCCAACAGAACGCCGATGGCCGGCATCGCAGCCATGACACCAATGGCAAAGGCACCGTAGCCCCAGGCTTCGAGGCGCAACGACACCAGCGGCATGCTCACGCCCAGCGCCAGACCAACGCTCAGCACGGACGACAGCACCGCGAAATATGTACCCCAACGCATCACCACGCTCCTGTGGCTCAAAGAGATGAAACGAAACAGCCGGGCTTTTTTGGGGAAGCCCGGCTGTTTTCAGATTCGACTCGCCCTGCAGCAGTCCGGGTTGTCGGCGGTGGCGACCTCAAGTACGTCACCGCCGGCAAGCCGGGCTGCTGCGGGGAAACCCCTAACGTGTCGCGACCTTACAATTTGATCCAGGTCGCTTTCAGTTCGGTGTACTTGTCGAACGCATGCAGCGACTTGTCGCGCCCATTGCCGGATTGTTTGAACCCGCCGAATGGCGCAGTCATGTCGCCGCCATCGTACTGATTGACCCACACGCTGCCTGCGCGTAACGCTTTCGCGGTCAGGTGAGCCTTGGACAAGTCGGCCGTCCATACCGCCGCTGCCAGGCCATAGGGCGTGTCGTTGGCGATTTGCACCGCTTCTTCAGCGGTATCGAAGGTCAGCACCGACAGCACCGGGCCGAAGATCTCTTCCTGGGCGATCTTCATGGCATTGGTCACACCGTCGAAAATCGTTGGCTCGACGTAAGTCCCGCCGGTCTCCTGCAGGATGCGCTTGCCACCGGCGACCAGCTTGGCGCCGTCGGTGTGACCGGATTCGATGTAGGAGAGCACGGTATTCATCTGCTGGGTGTCCACCAGCGCGCCGACGTTTGTTGCAGGGTCGAGCGGGTTGCCCGGCTTCCAGGCTTTGAGCGCCTCGATCACCATCGGCAGGAATTTGTCCTTGATCGAGCGTTCCACCAGCAGACGCGAGCCTGCGGTACACACCTCGCCCTGGTTGAAAGCGATGGCGCTGGCAGCCGATTCGGCAGCGGCTTGCAGGTCCGGGGCGTCGGCGAAGACGATGTTCGGGCTCTTGCCACCGGCTTCCAGCCAGACGCGCTTCATGTTCGATTCGCCTGCGTAGATCAGCAGTTGCTTGGCGATCTTGGTCGAGCCGGTGAATACCACCGTATCGACGTCCATGTGCAGCGCCAGCGCCTTGCCGACGGTGTGGCCATGGCCCGGCAATACGTTGAGCACGCCTTTCGGAATACCCGCCTCGATTGCCAGCTGCGCGACGCGGATGGCGGTCAGCGGCGACTTTTCCGACGGTTTGAGAATCACCGAGTTACCGCTGGACAGCGCCGGGCCAAGTTTCCAGCTCGCCATCAGCAGCGGGAAGTTCCACGGCACGATGGCCGCGACGACGCCTATCGGCTCGCGAGTGACCAGACCCAACTGGTCGTGCGGGGTGGCAGCAACTTCGTCGTACAGCTTGTCGATAGCCTCACCGCTCCAGCTCAACGCCTGCGCGGAGCCTGGAATGTCGATGCCGTATGAGTCGCCGATCGGTTTGCCCATGTCGAGGGTTTCGAGCAGGGCGAGTTCTTCGATGTTTTCTTTGATCAGGGCGGCGAAACGAATCATCGCGGCCTTGCGCTTGACCGGCGCCAGACGCGACCAGACGCCGGAATCGAAGGCGGCGCGGGCGCTTTCGACAGCACGCTGGGCGTCGGCGCCATCACAGCTGGCCACTTTTGCGAGGAAACGACCATCGACCGGGCTGATGCAGTCGAAGGTGGCGCCGGATGCGGCGTTGGTGTATTCGCCGTTGATGAAGGCGCGGCCTTCGATCTTCAAACTCTGGGCGCGTTTTTCCCAGTCAGCATGAGTCAGGGTGGTCATGAAACGTCCTCCTCTTAAGAAATGTGCGCGCCCTCGCGCTCTTGAACCGTGCTGCAGGACATCGCCTGACGTGCTGTCGGATCGGCCAAAGGCATCCGTCACCCTAAACCAGCGCCAAGAGAATTTCCAATATATTGGACAAAAATAGGCAAAACGGCGTTTTATCGTGCATTTTATTCAACAGTTGCTTTTTACGACGCGCCATTGGGTTTGGCACTATCGCCAAAAACCTTCCTCCAATAATCATCTTCCACTGCGATCCAGGAGCCAGAGACATGAGTATCGAAAGCATCGTCGACTTCAGCGAAGCCTCCCCCGTTGCGGAGCGCTACAAACCCGATGCAGAGAAGATTCTGAAGGGCGATCCCGAGCAAACCATCTACAACCATTACAACAGCCCTTGCGGCCAGATGAGCGCGGGCGTGTGGGAAGGTGAAGTCGGACAGTGGAAGGTCAACTACACCGAGCATGAATACTGCGAGATCGTGCAGGGCGTGTCGGTGCTGCGCGATGAGCAAGACAACGCAAAAACCCTGCGCGCGGGGGATCGATTCGTGATTCCAGCGGGGTTCAAAGGGACATGGGAAGTGCTGGAGGCGTGCCGCAAGATTTATGTGGTGTTCGAGCAGAAGGGTTGAGCCATATCTGTAGGAGCGCGTTTGCCGGCGGTGACGATCTGTCAGTCGCACATCTGTTGCCTGTCATAACGCGATCGCGGGCAGGCGCGCTCCCGAAGGATCAATACGATACAAATCACCCGCCCACGAAAAAGCCCGCATCGCTGCGGGCTTTTCGTAAGAGGCAAAGATCAATTACTTGATTTTGGCTTCTTTGTAGATCACGTGCTTGCGAACAACCGGATCGAATTTTTTAATTTCGATTTTGTCCGGAGTGGTGCGTTTGTTCTTGTCGGTGGTGTAGAAGTGGCCGGTGTTAGCGGTCGACACCAAACGGATCAATTCACGCATGATTTTCTCCCTTAAACCTTAGCGCCATCACGGCGAATTTCGGCCAGAACGACATCAATGCCGCGCTTGTCGATGATACGCATGCCTTTGGCAGATACGCGCAGACGTACGAAGCGTTTCTCGCTCTCAACCCAGAAGCGGTGATGCTGCAGGTTTGGCAGGAAACGACGACGGGTTTTGTTGTTTGCGTGGGAAATGTTATTCCCGGTTACCGGACCCTTACCGGTAACTTGACATACTCTCGACATGCCTCAGCCCTCTAAAACCACATGCCCAACCCGGCATGGGTTGGCCGCTTAATCTCTCAGTCATGGCGCTAGGCGCCGCGTTTCTTCAGGGGTCTTACCGGCCACACCTACGAAGAAGGAAGCGGGCCCCTAGAAAAGAGCGCTGCTTTATACCAGAAAGCCCAGGGTGCAACAACAGAAACGACTAATTACCTGCTAGAAAATCAGGGTATCAAGCCTGACAAAGCCAGCGGCAGTGGGCGGGACGGGAAATATACCACTCGTCGCACCGGATAGATTGTCCTGTGCCGATGCATGGTCTAGGGTAACTCCCTCTCCAGACTGCGCCGGCAGATGGGCTATCTCTGAAAGGAAAATCGCCATGCGCCTAGCTGTTTTACCCTTTTTGCTCGCGTCCCTGACCGCGCCGTTGATGGCTCAGGCGGCCACCAGCCTGAGCGTCTGCACTGAAGCCAGCCCCGAGGGTTTCGACGTGGTGCAGTACAACTCGCTGACCACCACCAATGCCTCGGCCGATGTGCTGATGAACCGTCTGGTGGACTACGATGCCCAGACCGGCAAGCTGGTGCCCAGTCTGGCAGAAAGCTGGACGGTCCAGCCTGACGGCCTGACCTACGACTTCAAACTGCGCTCGGGGGTGAAATTCCATCACACCGACTACTTCACCCCCACTCGCGATTTCAACGCCGATGACGTGGTGTTCAGTTTCCAGCGCATGCTCGACCCGGCCAACCCGTGGAACAAAGTTGCCGCGCAGGGCTTCCCGCATGCTCAGTCGATGCAATGGCCGTCGCTGATCAAGAAGATCGAAGCGCCAGACGCCAATACCGTGCGCGTCACCCTCGACCACCCGGACGCGACGTTCCTCGCCACCTTGAGTATGGGCTTCGCTTCCATTTATTCTGCTGAATACACCGCACAGCTGCTCAAGGCCGGGACTCCGGAGAAGCTCAATAGTCAGCCGATCGGCACCGGGCCGTTTATCTTCAAGCGTTTCCAGAAAGACTCGGTGGTGCGTTACACCGCCAACCCGGATTACTTCGCGGGGAAGCCTAATGTCGACACCCTGATCTATGCGATCACGCCAGACGCCAATGTTCGGCTGCAGCGGATCAAACAGAACGAGTGCCAGGTCGCCCTCTCGCCCAAGCCATTGGATGTCGCAGAAGCAGCCAAGGATCCGAACCTGAAAGTCGAAAAAACTGACGCTTTCATGACCGCGTTCCTGGCGATCAACAGCCAGCATCCACCGCTGGATAAGCCGGAAGTGCGTCAGGCGATCAACCTCGCGTTCGACAAGGACACCTACCTCAAGGCTGTATTCGAAGGTTCGGCCCGCCCGGCAAATGGCCCGTACCCGCCCAACACCTGGGGTTACGCCAGCGACCTGCCGGGCTACAAGCATGACGTCGCCAAGGCTAAAGAGCTGTTAGCCAAGGCTGGCCTGAAAGATGGCTTCAAGACCACCATCTGGACCCGCCCTTCCGGCAGTTTGCTCAACCCGAACCCGAGCGCCGGCGCGCAATTGCTGCAAAATGACCTCGCCGCAGTTGGCATCAAGGCGGAAATCAAGGTGATTGAATGGGGCGAGCTGATCCGCCGCGCCAAGCCCGGCGAGCATGATTTACTGTTCATGGGCTGGGCGGGCGATAACGGCGACCCCGATAACTTCCTGACACCGCAGTTTTCCTGCGCAGCGGTTAAATCCGGCACCAACTTCGCGCGCTATTGCGATGATGGCCTGGACAAGCTAATCGGCCAGGGCAAGGCCGTGACCGATCAGGGCCAACGCAGCAAGCTTTACCATCAGGTCCAGGAGCAGATCCAGAAACAGGCCCTGTGGCTCCCGTTGGCCCACCCGACCGCTTTCGCTCTGGCACGCAACAATGTGCAGGGTTACGAGGTCAGCCCGTTTGGGCGGCAGGATTTTTCCAAAGTGACGGTCAAATAAGCCAGGACTATGACAGTGGGCTTACACCTGTAGCAATCCGGCTTGCCGGCAGTAGCGCGCAAAATCGCTACCGCCGGAAGCCGGAGTGCTACAAGGCATCGGCGCCCGGCAGACCGCTGCGAAAAAACGCAATCGGGCGCCTGTTACATCAACCCATGTTCGACCATCGACAACGGATCACCGTCGCCGACGATGATGTGATCCACCACCATTACGTCAACCATCGCCAGGGCGCTCTTCAGATGTTTGGTCAGGTCGATATCGGCCTGGCTCGCGTCGCACACACCGGAAGGATGGTTGTGACAGTTATGTAACATGTCACCAAATGTGTTGCATTGGTGCTCGACATGATTCATCCCGCATCCTCCATCCAAATTCGAAAACTGACCGGTTCCAACGGTGAGCTGTGGCCTGTTCTGCTGAGGGACGGGATCCCGCTCATCTTGCCAAATCTTTGGGTCGACGAGGTCTGCATGGCTTCGGCTCCAAACACCGCTGAAGCCTACCTCAGAGACATCGCCTTGATCTACAGATGGGCTGCTTCGAAGGGAGTGAACCTAGGACAGTGCCTAAGGAGCCTCAGGGGCTTCACCGCGCCCCAGCTTCGAGCTATCGCCAAGGAGCTATGTACCACCCGGCACGGCGAGGAAGCTAGCAGAGCCACCTGCATACGGCGCTCTGAGGCTGTTCGCAGCTTCATGAGATTTGCATTTGGGTATTACACAGAAACCCAGAAGGTGTCTCTGCAAGAGCAAGCTCAGGCCGACAAAAATTTGTCTACACAGCTCGCGAATTTCCTAAGGCACGTACGTCGCCATGTGAACGTCGCAAAACCTGCAAACTGAATCGCCCCCTGGTTTCATAGACACCTCCAAGCCTCATAATGAGGCCCAAATAGGAGGTGCCATGAGTCGTCAGCGTTACCCCGAA
>NZ_NKHL01000005.1 GCF_002934685.1 Pseudomonas bohemica | reverse complement strand
GTATTGCCGCATACAACGTAGGCTGCAGGCCAGCGTGACCATGGCTGCGTAGCTCTTGGCCAGCTTGTCGTAGCGAGTGCCGATTCGGCGATTCTCTTTTAGCCAGCCAAACATCCGCTCAATGATGTTGCGCTGCCGATACTTTGGACGATCAAAGAGTCGGGGCAAGCCAGGCCGGGGTTTGCGTGGCATGGCGCGTAGCGGGATCACAGGCTGCATTCGATAACGGTCGCAGTA
>NZ_NKHL01000008.1 GCF_002934685.1 Pseudomonas bohemica | reverse complement strand
AGTCGGGGCAAGCCAGGCCGGGGTTTGCGTGGCATGGCGCGTAGCGGGATCACAGGCTGCATTCGATAACGGTCGCAGTAATGACGCAGGTGTTCTGCGTCATAGCCTTTGTCAGCCAGTAACCAGCGACTACGCTTGCGTGGCCGCCCCGGCTTACCGGGAATTCGCACCTGATCCAACAGCGGTTGGGCGTGGGCGATATCGCTGGCTTGTCCCGATGAAAGGATGAAGCGTAAGGGAACACCATTGGCG
>NZ_NKHL01000083.1 GCF_002934685.1 Pseudomonas bohemica | reverse complement strand
GAATCGGTACCGGTGCAGGACTCAAAACCGTAGGAGCGCGCTTGCCGGCGGACGCGGTGTGTCAGGCGTTTCATTTATAACTGAGCCCGCGCATTCGCTGCCGTCGTAACCTCCGGCGTCGCTCACAGGTTTTTGCGGTGGAATCGGTACCGGTGCAGGATTCAAAACCGTAGGAGCGCGCTTGCCGGCGGACGCGGTGTGTCAGGCAATTGATTTGCAAATGGCCCTGCGCAATTGCACGTAAGCGCGCTCCTGCCGAGAAAATCCGACAGACTGGAGTCCGTTCCAAGCACAGATTTCACTCTGCGAAAAATATCCGGAACCCCCCGCAACCCCCGATGATCTAGTGCTTGCAGCCCATTCAGGAGATCGTCATGTTCCAGTTCTTCGAGCAACTCAGCACAAGGATCGCGGCGCCTTTCGTCGGCGAAAACAAGCGCAATAGTAAAGTCTGGCAATGCCGCTGCGGACAGTCAGTGTTCTTCCGCAACAGCCAGTGCCTGGCGTGCTCGGCTGCATTGGGTTATCTGCCCGAACAGAGCAAGATTGCCGCGCTGGAACCTGGCCCGGACCTCAATACCTGGCGCCTGAGCGATGAACCGCAGGCCGGTCTCTACCGCCGTTGTGCCAACCTCGACACGCCCGCTGCCTGCAACTGGATTTTCCCTGAGCACAATGCTGGCCAATTCTGTGTCGCCTGTAGCCTCAACCGGACCATCCCCGACCTGTCGATCCCGGATAACCCTGAGCGCTGGCTCAAGATCGAGACCGCCAAGCGCCGGATGATCGCGCAACTGATCACTCTTGGCTTGACCGTCATCCCGAAGAGCGTCGACGAAGAGCGTGGTCTGGCGTTCGAATTCCTCGGTGTCGACCTGCAAGGCAACCTGCCGACCACTGGGCACGCCAATGGCCTGATCACCCTCAACGTCGAAGAAGCGGACGATGCCATCCGTGAGAAGGTCCGCGTGCAGATGCATGAACCCTATCGCACGCTGCTCGGACATTTCCGTCACGAAGTAGGGCATTACTACTGGGATCGTCTGATCGCCAACACCTATTGGCAGGACGGCTTCCGCAACCTGTTCGGCGATGACCGCGCCAGCTACGCCGATGCCCTGGATCATCATTATCAGAACGGTGCTCCGCCAGATTGGCAATCCAGCTACGTCAGCGCCTACGCCACTATGCACCCGTGGGAAGACTGGGCCGAGACCTGGGCGCATTACCTGCACATGATGGATGCGGTGGATACCGCCTTGAGTCTGGGCATGAGCGCCCGGGATATGGACCTCGACTATCAGCCGTTCGAGCTCAACACGCTCTACGATCCGCAGCATCCGGGCGGTCCGGCATTCCTGGCGTTCGTGAATGCCTGGATCGAACTGGCGGGTATGCTCAACGAACTTTCACGCGCCATGGGGCAGCCAGATTTTTATCCGTTCGTGTTGCCACCTGCGGTGATTACCAAGCTGCACTTCATTCATCTGGTCATACAAGGCGCGGGCGGCAAGGCAGATGAAGTGTTGCAGGTGCAATGACCTGTTCGATTGAAGGGTGAGAGGTTGCTCAGTGCAACTTTGGAACGGCGGTCGTGTCAGCACCGCCGGTCTGCGAGAGCCTGCACAGGCGCGGATCTAGTGCTACTTTCCCTTCCAATGTCGTTTTGATACTACTGGCAGAAAGCAGTTGCACAGGGATTCGCAAATGGCCAATAGCGCTCCAATTCCTTTGAACGAAGCCTCGCGGCTGTCCCGCATTACCTATATGGGGCTTCTCGATTCGACTTCCGACGAAGTGCTGGACCATATCGTCGACATGGTCGTTCATTACTTCAATGTACCCATCGCCCTGGTCTCGATTGTCAGCGAGCATCGGCAGTGGTTTCGCGCAGGCACCGGACTCGACGAGCACGAGACGCCTCGGGAAATCTCCTTTTGCGCCTATTCGATCCTCAGCCACGATGTGTTTCAAGTCGTAGATGCGCGGATAGACGAACGCTTCAAAGATAACCCGCTGGTGGTTGGCGAGCCGCACATCCGGTTCTATGCCGGGGTGCCGTTGGTGACCGCAGACGGCCTGGCGCTGGGCACGCTGTGCATCATCGACAGCAACACCCGCGCGCCCCTCGATGCTCGCGACATCACCATGCTCCAGATGTATGGCCAGCTGGTGATGAAACGCCTCAACGACCTGCGCAAGGCCAGCTATGTCGATCAGCCGACAGGGCTCTTCAACCGCCTGCGCCTGGAAGAAGACATCATCGCCCTGGCTAACCGTGAAGATCATGCGCTGGTGGCGCTGGACATGGTCAACCCGGTGTTTCTCGACAGCATCGTCAAGGCGCTGGGCTACAGTTTCGCCCAGGAACTGGTGCGCGGCATGATCAACGCCTGCCGGGCGCAGCTGCCTGCCGACACGGCGCTGTACAAGGTCAGCCCGACGCGCATCGCGCTGCTCACCCGACATGACGGCCCTGAGCAGGCCGAGCAGCTGTTTCGCAAGCTGATCACACACTTCCAGCGTCCGTTGACCTGTCGCAACATTCCGATCCAGATGGACCTGGGCATTGGCGTGCTGCCTTTGGGGCTGGGGCGCAGCGATGAGAAAGACTGGATTCGCCTGGTGGTCAGCGCTGCCGATGAAGCGCGAGGCAAGGCCACTGGCTGGCGCTGGTACGAACCTCACCTGGATTTCGCCCAGCAGCGAGCGTTTCTGCTGCTGGCGTCGCTGGCGGACGCGGTGCGCAGCCCCGATCAGCTCTCGCTGATGTTTCAGCCGAGGCTGGAGGTGAGTACCGGGCGTATTGTCACCGTCGAGGCGCTATTGCGCTGGCAACACCCGGTATTGGGGCCGATCAGCCCGGCCGAGTTCATTCCGCTTGCGGAAAAAACCGCGCTGATCCGATCGCTGAGCCTGTGGGTGCTGCGCCATGCGGTTGGACAGGCGAGAACCTGGCAACACCAGGGCTACGCTTTCAAGGTGGCAATGAACGTTTCCGCTATTGATCTGGCCAACTCGCAATTCAGCGATGCGCTGTTCGAGCAACTGGCGATCAGCGGGCTGGATCCGGGTCGCTTCGAACTCGAATTCACCGAAAGCGCACTCTGCGACAATCCCGAGCTCACGCGCCAGCAACTCGAACGCCTGCGCGCGCTGAATATCGACATTGCCATCGACGATTTCGGCACCGGATACAGCAACTGGACTTACCTGCGCCAGCTGCCAGCCACCACGGTCAAGCTCGACAAGTCGCTGGTGGAAAACCTCGAAGCCAATGAAAAGGATCGCCGACTGGTCGAAGCCATCGTCGACCTGGCCCGTCGACTGGGTTACCGCGTCGTGGCAGAAGGGGCCGAGACCGAAGGTGTCTATCAGATCCTCTGCGAACTGGGCTGCCACGAAGTGCAGGGTTACCTCGTCGCCCGTCCCATGACCGTCAGCGCACTGGAACACTGGATGAACGGCGAACGCAACAACAAGGTCAGGCAACTGCAAGCGCTGGGCAGTTGAATGGCGGTCGGGCGCCTCTCAACGCAGTTTGAGGATCATTTGCCGCTCGAACCCCTCGGCGGGGGTGGCCGGATCTTCCCTGAACGTCCAGCCCAGCGCCTGATAAAGCGCGATCGCCGAGTGATTGTCGGGATGCACGGCCAGCATCAGGTGCTCGATTTCCGGCCATAGGTTTGACACGCGTTCCGGCAGCTTCTGCAAACAGGTTCTGCCCAATCCGAACCCCTGATAACGCCGGTCGATCATCAGTGCGTGCAACGTCGCAGTCCGCCCCCTTGCCCAGAGCGGCAACAACGACCTGCGTTTGAGCAGAAAGAATCCCCTTGGGACCTCTTCCACCAGCAGTACGTAGCCCTGAATGTCGGCTACCGGGCGAGCGCTGAGCGCATGCAGCCCGCCGTGAATGTCCCCGACCATGGTTTTCTGCTCCGGCCGCAAGTCGATCTGCAACACTTGCTGAAGCTGCAGGGCAGACAACGCCTCGTATTTCATCAATGAGCTATTCATGGGCGCCACCTTGCCAAGGCCTGGGCGACTAAGTCCAGCGCGGGATGGAGCGGGGTGGCCGCCGACACGTTTGCCACGCCACCCAGCACTTGCGGCATCCTGGACCCGTTGCATGCGGCCATCTACAAGTGCTTGAGCGCTATCAAATTTTTTATCTACACCAGAGGTTGTAACTTCGCGCCAGACCGGTACAATGGCGCGGCTCGCCGACTGGTGAGTGTCGTTATGGTGACCCTATCGGTCCCCCCGCAACGATTACCCGTGAACCTGGTCAGATCCGGAAGGAAGCAGCCACAGCGGGAACATTGTGTGCCGGGGTGTGGCTGGTGGGGTTGCCTCCATAACGAACCCTCCTTTATTCCCCTTCGTTTTGTTTCCTCCGAAATGCCCTCCTGTTTTGAAACCGTCTATGGTCCTGGCTGGCTGGTAGTGCCGATCCGCAGGGTTGGCTGCGAATAGACCGGGAAATCAGATAAGCGCGGTCTATTGCTTTATCTCGTCGCGTTTGATGACCTTCTGATGGCCGGTGCGGCTCGCCGATGAGGTGCAAGCGCAGGCCTCATCACAATCTCCCCGCACGCTCTCTCGCAAACCTGCGCCCTGCGGGCGTACGCTCGGCCACTACGCATCCATCCTGGATCGAAACGGCGGCATAGCCCTGGTCACGCAGGTAAAGCAGCGCTGTGAAATCCAGCGGATTGACTCTCGACACGGCTTCATCAGCCAGGGTGGCGAGTAATCGGAGAGCCAAGAATTCAAGCCGCATGGGAAGCGCCTCTGTCAGCGTCGATTGTGGTGGCTATTTGTCAGCACGATGCAAGGCGGAGTTCAATTTATTTCCATCTTCTTTTCAGCGCTTGTGAGTCAGGCGCGAACGACCCATCATGCCGATAAGCATAGGTAAGGGGGGTATGGTATGGCGCATTTGCACGCCAAAAACGATGACTTGCTCAAGCGCGTTCGGCGCATCGCCGGGCAGGTGCAGGCGATCGAACGTGGGCTGCAGTCCGATGCCGACTGCGCCAGGACGCTGCATCTGGTCGCGGCCACGCGTGGGGCGATCAATGGCTTGCTGGATCACATCATCGAGGCCCACGCGCGTGAGCATGTGGCGCATCCTGGGTTGAGTGACGAGCAGCGGGCGCAGGGCCTGGAAGATCTGCTCGAAGCCATTCGCCGCTATTCGAAATAAGGAGGTCGCCAATGGTCCTTTCGCAGAAGCACACCCACGAGCACGTGTTCCTCAGTCAGTCCCATGACGAGAACGCTCGCCGCACGCTGTGGGTGGTGGTGTTGACGTTCGTGATGATGGTGGGAGAGATCGCCGCGGGCTATGTGACAGGCTCGATGGCGCTGCTGGCCGAAGGCTTTCACATGGCGACTCACGCCGGAGCGCTGGGCATCACAGCAGCGGCGTATTCATTCGCCCGACGCAACGCCAACAACGGCCGATTCAGTTTCGGCACGGGCAAGGTGGGTGATCTCGCAGGTTTCGCGTCGGCGCTGATTCTGATGCTGGTGGCACTTGGGATCGGACTTGAATCGCTGCTGCGGCTGTTTCAGCCCACGCCGGTGGCCTTTGGCGAGGCGACATTGATCGCCGTGGTCGGGCTGCTGGTGAACGTCGTCAGCGCGTTGATGCTGTCGGGCGGCCAGGCTCACAGTCATCACCCTCATGATCACGCGGGCCACTCTCATGATGCTCACGTCCATTCTCACGGGGGCGATAACAATCTGCGCTCCGCTTATATCCATGTGCTTGCCGATGCTCTGACCTCGGTGCTTGCCATCGCCGCGTTACTGGCCGGGCGTTACCTGGGCTGGGTCTGGCTCGACCCGGTGATGGGCGTGGTCGGCGCGGTGGTGATCGCCAATTGGTCCATCGGGCTGATCAGGCAAAGCGCCAACGTGCTGCTGGATGTCACCGATGAACAGGTCGCGCAAGAGATTCGCGAGGTGGTGGAGGCCGGCGGCGACGTGCAAATTACCGATCTGCACGTCTGGAAGGTGGGTCCGGATGCCCGCGCGGCGACTGTCAGCGTGCTGGCGAACGTCGAGGTAACGGCTGAAACGATTCGTCAGCGCCTGGACGTGGTGCATGAGGTTTCGCACCTGACCATCGAGTACCGAGCGGCGTAAGGTGGACGTTCCCGCGCAAGCCTGATCTGGCGCAATACCCTTCACCGGCTCAACGCCAATTGCGCCAATAATGCGTGGCAAATCGAAGAAATCTGCCCCGCTTTTGGGTCAATACGATAGTCTTCGCACCATTGTCGATACGGACACCTGGATTGGAAGGCTATAGATGGCGCCTGATGACTACCTCGTAATGACCAGCGCAGAGTGGGCGGGACTGCGCGCCAGTACGCCACTGACTTTGTCCGAAGAAGATCTGGCGGCGTTACGAGGGGTAAACGAAGATATTTCCCTGGAAGACGTCGTCAATATCTATCTTCCTTTGTCGCGCCTGATCAACTTGCACGTCAGTGCTGCGCGCAGTCTGGCGAGCATCAAGGACACTTTCCTCGGCCGTCCTGCGAAAAAACAGACGTACGTGGTCGCCGTTGCCGGAAGTGTCGCGGTAGGTAAAAGCACCTTCGCTCGGGTGTTGCAGGCGTTGATGGCTCGCTGGCCGGATCATCCGCGGGTCGATCTGGTCACCACAGACGGTTTTCTGCACTCCAATGCGAAGCTCGACGCCGGAGGCATCATGCACCGCAAGGGCTTTCCGGAGAGCTACGATCGCAAGCGCATGGTCAAGTTTCTGTCTGACCTCAAGGCTGGCGTCGCGGACATCAGCGCGCCGGTCTATTCGCACATCAGTTATGACATCGTGCCGGACAGATTCCTGCAGATCAGCCAGCCGGACATCCTGATTTTCGAAGGGCTGAACGTGCTGCAGACCGAAGGCAACGACGGTCAGAAGCCGGGCAGTATCGTCTCGGACTTCTTCGATTTCTCGATTTATCTGGATGCCGACGAGGGTGACATCGAGCGTTGGTACGTCGAGCGCTTTTTGATGCTGCAGCGCACGGCGTTTCGTGCTCGTGGCGCTTATTTCCGCGAGCTGGCCGATTTGCCGCCGGAAAAATCCCCGGATGCCGCACGCAAGATCTGGCGCGACATCAACCGCCCGAACCTGCTGGAAAACATCCTGCCCACCCGTGAGCGCGCAAGCCTGGTGGTGCGCAAGGCGGCGGATCATTCGGTCAAGGAGTTGTGGCTGCGTTAGGGGTTTGTTGTTGGCCGGTTCATCGGATGCCGGTCACAGGGTTTGTGCAAGCAGGGATGACAGGAGAATAGATCAACATGGCCAGGACCATCCTGTGCTCGGCAGCGCTAGCCCTGTGCTTTGCCTCGGCCGCCCTGGCTGACGGAAACAAGCTGTTGCTCGAATGCCAGGACGGTATCAGCAGCATGAGCGGCGGCGTGGCTAAAAATCCGGTGGGGATCGGCCACTGCGTTGGCGTTCTGCAAGCCACCATCGACACGCTGGACCTCGTCCATGAAGCTGGCGGCACGCCTGAATTGGTCTGCATACCGGAAGGCGGGATTCCGATGATTCAGTCGATGCGCATCGTGGTTCAGTCCCTGGAAGAGCATCCGCAAAGCTTGCATCTGAACGAATCGGTGCTTGTCGTCTCGTCGCTGAAAAACGCGTTTCCCTGTCGATAGATCTGTATAAGCCGTTCCCCTCTCTCAGAAAGGAAGCTGACGATGCGTATCAATGCTTTGATTGTGCTGTTGCTCACCGGGCTGGTGGCCGCAACCTTCGGTTTTGGCATCTATCTATTCGCTCAGCTGGTGCCAGACATGCGCGCCAGCCTCGGCTTTGATATCTCCTACGTTGGCACCATCACGGCGTCAGGGCAGTTTGGTTTTCTGCTGTGCGCGTTGCTGGCGGCCTGGCTCACCCCGCGGGTCGGGGGTGGCTGGGTGATCTTCGGCTCGGGCGTGGTCTGCGCGGCGGCCCTGCTGCTGATCCCGCTGACGCATGACATCCTGCTGATCGGCGCACTGCTGACAATACTGGCCGGGACGGCAGCCACGGTGTTCGTGCCGATGGTCGACGTCATTTCGCGTACAGTCGCCTTCAAATACCGCGGCATGGCCATGGGGCTGGTGTCCAGTGGCACCAGTTATGGCGTGTTCATCAATAGCCTGCTGGTGCCGCTGTACGCGCCGCAGGGTGAATGGCGCATGGTCTGGTGGATCGTCGGCCTGATCACCCTCGTGCTGGCGATTGGCGTGGCGCTGGTGTTCAAGCGGGCGCGGTTATTCGTCGTCAAGGCAGAAGCCGCAGCGCCCGATGATTCAGCCGCACAGGTCGGCAAAACCGCTCTGATGCAGCCCTGGGTGCTGACGGTTTGGGCGATGAATTTCCTGCTGGGCTTCTCGACCTTCCCCTTCCAGAACTACCTGTCTTCCTACCTGCGCACTGAGCTCGGTTTCAACGTGACCTACGCCGCGAACATCTGGGCCAGCATCGGTTTCGTCGGCATGTTCGCCGGCCTCGCGTTGGGCTGGCTGTCGGACCGCGTCGGCCTGCGCATCGCGATGCTGCTGGTCTACGGCTGCGTGGCTCTCGCGGCGCTCATCCTCGTGATTCATCCCGCCGGTTACTGGCCGCTGGTGGCCGGCGTGCTGTTCGCCCTGGCGTTTTACCCTATCTTTGGCCTAATCCCCGCATACGTCTCGAAAATGGCCGGCAGCGCGGCGTTGGCTGTCACCATTTTCGGCGTTGCCAATATTCTTCAGGGCGTAGGCGGAATGATCGGCAACTTCAGCGGCGGGGTATTGGCCAGTTTCAATGGTTCGTTCGTCGGGGTATATGTGGGAATTGCGCTGGTTGCGGTGCTGTTGGCGGGGTTGACGTTGCGGTTACCCAAAGAGGCCAGCGAATTTCTTAATGCGGTGTGAGCGATAAGGTGGGGCCGGCCGTTCCTGAGTGAAGCGTGAATCGCCGACCTCGCTGCTATCGGGTCGGCGCTCCTGGGGTAGTTACAGCGTCACGCTCCCCTCCACACACTTCTGCACATCACCCCCCACCCAGATCTGCTCGCCCACTTGCTCGATGCTGATCCTTCCGCGATGGCCGATCACAGTCCCTTGTCGCGCGGTGTATTTGCTCGGCGCCAAACCCGCGCCGATCAACCACTGAGCCAGGCTGGCGTTGAGGCTGCCGGTGACCGGGTCTTCGACGCCGTTGTCGCTGCTGATCAACGCGCGGACTTCGAAGTCGGCCTCGGCATCCGGGCCGGTCCAGGGCGCGATGACGCCTACGTTCAGGCCGTTGAAGGCCTGGTAGTCAGGGCGGATTGCCAGCAATTCCTCTCGGCTTTCGAGCATGACCGCGACCCAGCCCGGCCCGTTGTCGACCCACTGGCTGGCGACAATGTGCTCGGGGGCCATGCGAAGCCCTGCGGCGATGCAGTGCAAGACATCCGCTTCAACCGGGCCGCTGCGCAGCAATGGCGGAGCGGAGAAGGCCAGGCGCGAACCATTGCGGCGGATGCGAACCAGCCCTACGCCGCATTCCTGAACGATCTCGTCGGTCTTCGCAGTGCCGCCGTTATCCAGCCAGACGAAACAGCTGCCCAGCGTCGGGTGGCCGGCAAACGGCAGCTCGCGGTTGGTGGTGAAAATACGCACGCGATAATCGGCGTCTGGGTGGGTTGGACGCAGCAGGAAAGTGGTTTCGCTGAGGTTGGTCCAACGCGCGAACGCGGCCATTTGCGCGTCGGTCACGTCATCGGCGGCATACACCACGGCGAGCGGATTGCCCTCGGTGGCGGCGCTGGAAAAGACGTCGACCTGTTGGAAATTCAGTGTCTGGGGCATGGCACTCTCCTTAAGTGCTGTAGGGCGCGGTCACTCTAGTCAGGAGAAACCGCACCGTATATGCACAGTTCCACACTCATTTCTACGGGATGTGTGTGGTCGCCAGGCGCCAATCAAGCGTTCATCGGTGCTCTTTCAGCCACTTCGCCACATCGAACGATGGGCAGGCCTTGATGAACTCGTTGGGGGTGATGATCCCGTCGCCGTTGCGGTCTGGAGACAAATCCCGATGCCCCAGCACGCGGGCCTCGGGATGGCGCTCGCGTAGTTCATCGAGCAGGTGGTGAAGCGCAACGAATTGCGCTGAGGTGAAATTGTTCGCAGGCTTGCCCGCTGAATCGACGCCGCCGACCAGGCAGACGCCGATGGAGTTGGCGTTATGCCCTTTGACGTGGGCGCCAATGGCGTTCTCCGGTCGCCCGGTTTCCACCTCGCCGTTGCGGCGGATGACGTAGTGGTAGCCGACGGTGTCGAACCCGCGTTGGCGATGCCATTGGGTGATGTCGCGAACGCCGATGTCTTGAGTGGGACGAGTGGCCGAACAATGCACGACCAACAGTTCGGTAGTCGCGCGATAGCCAGGTACGTAAGAAGGGTGTGATGCATTCATGTTGTTGCTTCCTTGCAGGGTGATTGGAGTCCTGAAAGGAATACCCGTCGCGGCGGCAGGTCAACGAGGCAAACGTTGCAGAACGTCTCGGTGGCGTTGTGCACCGGCGCTTTTCTTCAGACGGGAAACCTCAGCGCAGCGGTCAGGTCACCCATGGGCGTTTGTCCTCGCGCGATCATGGCGCTGTCCCGCTCCACAAGCCCGTCGAGCTTTTCCAGGCCGTGCACCCGCGTGATCAGCCGCAGGATCGACGCGGTGTCGTAGACGGTGTGATCCACGGTGCCCTTGCGCGCGAATGGCGAAATGACAATGGCGGGAATGCGTGTTCCAGGCCCCCATCGGTCACCCCTGGGCGGCGCGACGTGATCCCACCAGCCGCCGTTCTCGTCGACGGTGACGACGATCACCATATTTTTCCATTGCGGGCCGTTGCGCAGCACTTTCACCGCACGATCGATGTGTCGATCACCGGCAGCGACGTCGGCGTAACCGGCGTGCATGTTCAGGTTGCCCTGGGGTTTGTAGAAGGTCACGGCAGGCAGCTTGCCCGCGTCGGCGTCAGCGAGGAATCCATTGGTGCTCGCTTCATCGCCCAGCCCGCCGTCGCGCAAGCGTTTTTTACGTTCCGCCGGGTTCTCCGGGCCTTGCTGTATAAAATAGTTGAACGGCTGATGGTGATACTGGAAATTGGGGATTTTGGGATTGCCCGGCGAATCCTTGTATTCATCCAGCGTGACCTGCCAGGCTCCGGCATACCAGGCCCAGTCGACGTTCTTCTTCGACAGCTTGTCGCCGATGTGCTCGTGGCTCTGCGGCACCAGCACGTTGGCCAGATTGGGCTGTGAGTAGTCGGGTTTCTCCTTGTCGCGCAACCAGGTCGGCCAGTAGGGCGGGGCCATGGTGTTGACCGCATAGCCATCCGGCGTCAGGGCACTGGGGCCGAATTGCGGGGGACCGGACATGGCGCTGGGCGGAGATTTTTCCAATGGCTTGAGGCGGTAATCCAGCGGGTCGCTGCTCTCCAGGGTAGCGATCTGCGACTTGGCGGCGGAGCTGGCGGCGTTCGGGTAGAACGGGGCCCTGGCCGAGATCAGATAATGGTGGTTAAGAAACGAGCCGCCGAAGGCGCCCTGGAAGAAGTTGTCGCAGAGCACGAACTCCCGAGCTACATCCCACAGGCGCAGGGAATATTGGCTCTGGCTGTAGTAACCCATCGGCAGACCGCCGGAATCGGCCCAGGCGACGAAGGCGTCGTTCTTTCCGCCGTTGATCTGCATCTGGTTCTGATAGAAGACGTGCCACAGATCGCGGGTCACGACACCCAGTGGCAGGTCTTCACCGCTCGGGCCCTTGAGGGCGAAAGGCGCGTTCGGCAGGTTTTCCTGATATTGCAGGCCGGTGGGGTAGGTGACGCCATCGAGGCTCTGCGGTCCGATCTGACATACGCCGCCCCAGCACGAGGGCAGCTTTTCCAGCACCTTGCCGTCGCGATCGCGTTGGCGATAGTCATCTGCCTTGACCGAAGACAGCGGCTTTTCCACGCCGGGAAAGTTGGCGAACAGGTTGTTGAAGCTGCGGTTCTCGGCATAGATCACAACGATGGTCTTGACGTTGTCGTGCAGCGCCTTGTCCAGTTCGGCGCCGCTAAGGGTGGATTCCAGCGAGGCGGATGTTCCATCCTCGACCGAATCACTGGCCGCAACCATGTTGCTCAGCGTCGCGCCCGCGCCCAGAACCGCCACCCCGCCCAGAAACCTGCGACGACCAGCGTCCGTCGGGGAATCGATGGAGGGTTCGCTGGCGGACGGTTTGGTGGGATCTCTGGGTGTATCGCTCATCACGGCTCCTGCTCGCTCGGTTGAAGTTGTTACCGATTACGTCGAGCGAGCCTAATGCCGGAATGTGACGTTGTTGCTACAGCTGCAAAGCGCCAATCCAGAGCCTTTGCTTGAGGTCGAGCATGCGTTCTGCCGAATGTGCCAATGCCTCCGCGCTGTTTTTTCAGCGGATCGGTCTCGGTCTTCGTGACCAAGATCACGCCCAGGGGAGTGCCGTCTTTTGCGATAAGCCGAATGCATTACACGCAGACGTGTGAAAGCTTGGATTCAGGGCGCGGCCGGCCGATCCGCAGGCAGACCGGAGACGGTGTTGTAGCGACTCATGATCCGGTCGATCTCACCTGACATACGCATGCGCAGCAGAATTCTCATCAACCGTTGCGCGGGGATGCTGGTATCGTTGCGCACGACGCAGCCCACTGGTTGCTCGTCGAGTACCGCCACGCCGCGCAGCTTCTGCTCTTCTGGCAGATTGCGGTTGAACCAGTCCAGCGACCACTGGTTGCCCACTGCATAGCGGTAGCGATGGATCTGCAGTTTCTGCAACACCTGCACTTCGCTGCGCGCATCGTCACGACGCAGCACGTCATTGTCGAACGCCGCTTGCAGGGTAGGGTAGGCGTAGCCCAGCACCGTGCCGATGGTCTCGCCGGTCAGGGTTAGGGGCGCTCTGGGCGCGGCGTTGTCAGGGGTGCTGATCAGTAAGTCGCGCTGAATCAACAGCGGCAGGCTCCAGGTATAGTCGCCTGAAAGGTTGGGCATCCACGACTGCGCGGCATAGCAGCGCACGTCGATGGCGCCGCGCTCCAGGGTGCGTTGCACGCGCTGCATTGGCACCACACGGTATTCCGCCGTCAGGTTCGCCTGGGCGGCCATGCTCTGCATGATGTCGAAGAGGAAGCCGCCGGTGGGCTGATGGTCATCGATCTGCACCAGCGGCATCGCCCACGCATCGGCAATGGAAAACCGCAAAGACGCTTCCCCGGCATGAGCGAACCCGCTCACTAGCAACACAGCGCTCAGTGCCAGCAGACGCATCAAGGTCCCTCGTGTGAACATTAACAACGGTATTGGGCAGTGGTGGCAGTCTAGCGACAGATTGTTTATATGCGTGCACTCATATTGCCCGGATGCAATTTTGCCCCCGCTCCGCTAGCATTAGCGGTCTTCCGCAACCCAGTCGCGACGGTTTTCAATGAGTTATCAGGTTCTTGCACGTAAATGGCGTCCGCGCTCGTTCCGCGAAATGGTCGGCCAGACCCATGTGCTCAAGGCCTTGATCAACGCGCTGGACAGCCAGCGCCTGCACCATGCCTATTTATTCACCGGTACGCGCGGGGTCGGCAAGACCACCATCGCGCGGATCATCGCCAAGTGTCTGAACTGCGAAACCGGTATCACCTCGACGCCCTGCGGCGAATGTTCGGTCTGCCGGGAGATCGACGAAGGCCGTTTCGTCGACCTGATCGAGATCGACGCCGCGAGCCGGACCAAGGTCGAAGACACCCGTGAACTGCTGGACAACGTGCAATATGCACCGAGCCGCGGGCGCTTCAAGGTCTACCTTATCGATGAAGTGCACATGCTCTCCAGCCACTCCTTCAACGCCTTGCTCAAGACGCTGGAAGAGCCGCCGCCGTACGTCAAGTTCATCCTCGCGACCACCGATCCGCAGAAGCTGCCAGCGACCATCCTGTCGCGCTGCCTGCAGTTCTCGCTGAAGAACATGACCCCGGAGCGTGTGGTCGAGCATCTGACCCACGTGCTGGGCGCGGAAAACATCCCATTCGAAGACGATGCGCTGTGGCTGCTCGGTCGCGCTGCCGATGGCTCGATGCGCGACGCCATGAGCCTCACCGACCAGGCCATCGCATTCGGTGAAGGCAAAGTGCTGGCCACCGATGTACGCGCCATGCTCGGTACGCTGGATCACGGCCAGGTCTACGACGTGCTGACCGCGCTGATCGACGGCGATGCGCGCTCCTTGCTCGAGGCCGTGCGTCATCTGGCCGAGCAGGGCCCGGACTGGAGCGGCGTGCTGTCGGAGATGCTCAACGTGCTGCATCGTGTCGCCATTGCCCAGGCGTTGCCCGAAGGCGTCGACAACGGCCATGGGGACCGCGACCGCGTGTTGGCCCTGGCCCAGGCATTGCCTGCCGAAGACGTGCAGTTCTATTACCAGATGGGGCTGATCGGTCGTCGCGACCTGCCTCTGGCGCCAGACCCGCGCGGCGGCTTCGAAATGGTGCTGTTGCGGATGCTGGCTTTCCGCCCGGCGGACAACGACAACGCGCCGAGACAGCCGCTAAAGTCGGTGGGGATCAACCCGGCCACGGTTGATTCCCAGACAACGGTGGCCGGTGCAGCGCCCGTTGCGTCGGCACCCGCGTACGTTCCGGCCGCCGCGGCGCCATCCCCCGTTGTCTTGCCCGTGGTTGAGCCGCCCGCGCCGGTCGCAGCACCTGCAACCGCGCCGACGGAAGAAGTCGACCTGCCGTGGAATGATCCCAAGCCGGCGCAGCCGATCAATGCGCCGGAGCCCGAGCCTGTTCCTGCACCCGTTGTCGAAGAAATCCCCGAGCCGGTGCTCGACACCGTGGCCGAGCAGCCTGAACTCACGCCAATGCCCGCCCCGGCGCCAGCCAGCCCCGTGCCGGATGCGCCGGAGGTCGAGTCTCAGGAACAGCTGCAAGCGGCGGCGGATGTGGTCACCCCGGCCATGCTCGAACACGTGCCCGATGCCGTGCCCTATGTGCCTGCGCCGATGGACCGTGACGACGAGCCGCCGCCGGATGACGACTATTTCGAACCGGATATCGACATTGATCCGGCGTCGTTTGCCTATCTCGATGATCTGGCCCACGAAACCGTTGAGGCAGTGGAGAAGGAGCCTGAGCTGTTGCCTGCTGCCAAACCCGCGACGGGGCTGGCTGCTGACTGGCTGGAGCTGTTCCCGAAACTGCCGATTTCCGGCATGACCGGCAGCATCGCCGCCAACTGCACGCTGATTTCGGTGCAGGGAGACAACTGGCTGCTACACCTGGATCCGGCCCACAGCGCACTGTTCAACTCGACACAGCAGCGTCGTTTGAACGATGCGCTGAACCAATACCATGAACGCACCATCAACCTGAGTATCGAGCTGATCAAGCCCGAGCAGGAGACCCCTGCTCAGGCCGCTGCCCGTCGGCGTGCCGATCGTCAGCGCCAGGCCGAGGCTGCGATTCACGGCGATCCGTTCATCCAGCAGATGATGGAGCAGTTTGGCGCGAGCATCCGCGAAGATACCATTGCCCCCGTCGATGCTCCGGTAACCCCTTAATGACCGCGAGGCGCTAAGCTGATTTGGCGCCGCGCAATGACCCCATCGACTTTCGAGGAGAACTCCCATGATGAAAGGTGGCATGGCTGGCCTGATGAAGCAGGCTCAGCAAATGCAGGAAAAAATGGCCAAGATGCAGGAAGAGCTGGCCAACGCCGAAGTGACCGGCCAATCGGGCGCAGGCCTGGTGAGCGTGGTGATGACCGGTCGCCATGACGTCAAGCGCGTCACTCTGGATGACAGCCTGATGCAGGAAGACAAGGAAATCCTTGAGGACCTGATCGCCGCCGCCGTCAACGACGCCGTGCGCAAGATCGAAGCCGCGAGTCAGGAAAAGACTGCCAGCATGACCGCCGGCATGCAATTGCCGCCAGGCATGAAGCTGCCGTTCTGATCAAGCATCAGGTGTAGACCAATGCCAGGCCCAGTGCCTGGCATTTTTGTGTGTGGCGTTTGCACACGCTCGCCGATGGCTCGGCTTGCTCATCCTGTAGGAGCGCGCTTGGCCGCGAATGCTCTGTGTCGGCCTCTTAAGCCTCCACAGGCCTTCCGCAATCGCGGGCACGCGCTCCTACAGAATGGCTGCGGCAAGGATTATGATGTGTGTCATATTGCTGCCACATCCAACCGAACCCCGCCCGACACCCACGGTCTGCTTTCTATAGTCCCGAATCGATCATTCAAGGAGTTACTCCCGATGTCGCAAGAATTGATCCTCAACCAGCGTGTCGTCCTTGCCTCTCGCCCCGAAGGCGCGCCGACGCCTGAGAATTTTCGGCTCGAACGCGAGGCATTGCCCGACCTGGAAGATGGCCAGGTTCAATTGCGCACCCTTTACTTGTCCCTCGATCCTTATATGCGCGGTCGCATGAGCGATGCGCCGTCCTACGCGCCGCCGGTGGAAATCGACGCGGTGATGGAGGGCGGGGCAGTTAGCGTGGTCGAACAGTCGCGCAATCCGGCGTTCAAGGAAGGCGACCTAGTGGTCGGTCAGACCGGCTGGCAGACCCACAGCATTTCCGATGGCGAAAACCTGTTGGCAATGCCCAGGGATCTGCCAAGCCCGTCAATGGCCGTGGGCGTGTTGGGCATGCCGGGGATTACCGGTTACATGGGCCTGATGGACATCGGCAAGCCCAAGGCCGGGGAAACCCTGGTCGTGGCCGCCGCCTCGGGTGCAGTAGGTTCGGTGGTCGGGCAAGTGGCCAAGTTGCACGGGCTGCGTGTGGTCGGTATCGCTGGAGGAATCGACAAGTGCCGCTACGTGATGGACGAGTTGGGTTTCGACGCGTGCGTCGATCACAAGAGCGAGCATTTCGCCGAACAGCTCAACGAAGCCTGCCCCAGCGGCATCGACATCTATTTCGAGCTGGTGGGCGGCAAGGTGTTCGATGCCGTGTTGCCGCTGCTCAATCAGCATGCGCGAGTTCCTCTTTGTGGCCTGATCGCGCAATACAACGCGCCACGCCTGCCGGATGGCCCGAATTATCTGCCGCTGCTGATGCGTACGTTGCTGACCAAACGTGCGCGGATTCAGGGCTTCATCGTTTACGAGGAGTACTACCATCGCCTGGAAGAATTCATGCAGGCCATGGTGCCGTTGGTGAAGGACGGTAAGGTCAAGTTCCGCGAAGACGTGGTCGACGGGCTGGAGCACGCCCCGGATGCATTCATCGGCATGCTCGAGGGCAAGAACTTTGGCAAGCTGGTGGTCAAGGTGTCGTAAGGGTGATTTGACGCTTGTCGGAGGCGCGGGTATAAACCGCGTCTCGTGTTTTTGTGAGACTTTTCTTCAATGAGCTTCAGCCCTCTGATTCGCCAATTGATCGACTCCCTGCGCATCTTGCCCGGCGTCGGTCAGAAAACCGCCCAGCGCATGGCGTTGCAGTTGCTTGAGCGCGATCGCAGCGGGGGTTCGCGCTTGGCTCAGGCGTTAAGCCAGGCCATGGAAGGCGTCGGTCATTGCAAACAGTGCCGCACCCTCACCGAAGACCAGCTCTGCCCGCAATGTGCGGACAATCGGCGTGACGACACGCTGCTGTGTGTGGTGGAAGGGCCGATGGATGTCTACGCCGTAGAGCAGACCGGCTATCGCGGTCGTTACTTCGTGCTCAAGGGCCACTTGTCGCCGCTCGATGGCCTGGGGCCTGAAGCGATCGGCATTCCGCAACTGATGACGCGGATCGAGGAGCAGGACACCTTTACCGAGGTGATTCTGGCCACCAATCCGACGGTGGAGGGCGAAGCCACCGCGCATTACATCGCGCAGTTGCTGCACAACAAAGGCCTGATCACCTCGCGTATCGCTCACGGCGTACCGCTGGGTGGCGAGCTGGAGTTGGTCGATGGCGGTACCTTGGCGCATTCGTTTGCCGGAAGGAAGCCGATCAAGCTCTAAGCTTCAAGCGAAGGTGCAACAGGTGCTGTGTTGACCTTGCTCGCAGCTTATGACTTGCGACTTGTAGCTGCCTTTACTTATCGCTCAACGCAAACTGCGTCAGGCAGAACGTCGGGATTTCCATGTCTTCCAGGCGTTGCGAGCCGCCCAGTTCCGGCAGATCGATAATCGCGGCGGCTTCATGGACCCTGGCGCCCATGCGGCGAATCAGGTTGGCGGCGGCGATCAGCGTGCCGCCGGTCGCGATCAGATCATCGAACATCACCACCGAGTCGCCATCGCACAGGCTGTCGGCGTGGACTTCCAGAAACGCTTCGCCGTACTCGGTCTGATAACCTTCAGCCAGCACATCAGCCGGCAGTTTGCCCTGCTTGCGGAACAGCACCAGCGGTTTGTTCAGTTCATAGGCGACGATCGAGCCGATCAGGAACCCCCGCGCATCCATTGCCCCGACATGGGTGAAGTCCGATTCGATATAGCGCTGGACGAAGCTGTCGATCACCAGACGCAGGGCCTTGGGCGACTGGAACAGCGGCGTGATGTCACGAAAGATGACGCCGGGTTTGGGGAAATCCACCACCGGGCGGATCAGGGATTTGAAGCTGAATTCGTCGAAAATCATCAAAAGGTCCTGGGCAGGAGCACGCGCAAAGTGCGTAGTTTAAGCCTGCCTGCCCCTGACTTCCATCAGCTTTCCAGTGAACCACCTGCCAGGGCGCACAGCTGGATAGGGTCCAGGATGTGGATTTCCTTGCCTTCGGCGGCGATCAACTCGTTCTGCTGAAAGCGCGTGAACACCCGCGAGACCGTTTCCACAGCCAGCCCCAAATAATTGCCGATCTCATTGCGCGACATGCTCAAGCGGAACTGATTGGCCGAAAAACCCCGCGCCCGGAAGCGTGCCGACAGGTTGACCAGAAAAGTGGCGATGCGCTCGTCAGCGGTCTTCTTCGACAGCAACAGCATCATTTGCTGATCGTCGCGAATTTCCCGGCTCATCACCCGCATCAACTGGCGACGCAATTGCGGCAGTTGCACCGACAATTCGTCCAGACGCTCAAAGGGTATTTCGCACACCGATGTCGTCTCCATCGCCTGGGCCGAAACCGGATACGCCTCGGTATCCATACCCGACAGACCGACCAGTTCGCTGGGTAAATGAAAGCCCGTAAGCTGTTCTTCGCCGCCGTCACTGAGGCTGAAGGTCTTCAACGCTCCGGAGCGCACGGCGTAGACCGAATCGAAGGCATCGCCCTGACGGAACAGAAACTCGCCTTTCTTCAGAGGACGGCCGCGTCTGACGATCTCGTCCAAAGCATCCATGTCTTCCATGTTCAATGAAAGCGGGAGGCACAACGGCGCCAGGCTGCAATCCTTGCAGTGAGCCTGGGTGGGAGCACGCAACTTGACTGGCTCAGACATCGGGTAATTCCTTATAAGAAAACACACATTAGTCGTAAGGGTAACCCAAGGGTTTAAGCTTCGACCAGCACGCGCCCTCCGTGGCGTGAAAATGATTCCTACCGCTTCTGGGGAAATTTCCTAGATAACTCTGGAAAATCTCTGGCGGTTTTGTAGATCAAGGTAAGCATCGAAGACCATGCAGATCGAGCGCACCAGCAGACGTCCAGCCGGTGTCACGCGCATGCCACTGGCGTCCAGGTGAATCAGCCCGTCCTTGGCCATGGTCAGCAGTCGGGGCCATACGTCGTTGAAATAGCCGCGAAAATCGATGCCGAATCGGTTTTCTATCATGGCGAAATCCAGCGAGAAATGACAGATCAACTGCGCGATGACGGCTCGACGTATGTGGTCGTCGACGTTGCACACCAGGCCGCGTTTGGTCGCCAATTGATCGCTACCCAGCAGACTCTGATACTCGGCAAGGTCGCTGCTGTTCTGCGCGTAAAGATCGCCCACCTGGCTGATGGCCGAGACGCCCAGACCGATCAGATCGCAATGGCCGTGGGTGGTATAGCCCTGAAAATTGCGTTGCAGCGTGCCTTCTTCCTGAGCGGTGGCCAAATCGTCGTCGGGTAGGGCGAAGTGGTCCATGCCAATGTAGCGATAGCCTGCGCCGGTCAGCTGTTCGATGGTGCGCTGGAGCATCTGCAGTTTGTGTTCGGCGCTTGGCAGTTGTGCGGTGTCGATGCGCCGTTGCGGCATGAAGCGTTCCGGCAGATGCGCGTAGTTGAACACTGACAAACGATCGGGCTGCAGGGCAATGACCTCATCCACGGTGCGCGCGAAACCGTCCGGGGTCTGCAATGGCAGGCCGTAGATCAGGTCGATGTTCACCGAGCGGAATTGCAGAGTGCGCGCTGCTTCGACGATGGCGCGGGTTTCATCCACGCTTTGCAGGCGATTGATGGCACGTTGCACCAGGGGATCGAGGTCCTGCACGCCGAGGCTGACCCGATTGAAGCCCAGTTCACGGAGCAGGCCCATGGTCGACCAGTCGGCCTCGCGAGGGTCGATTTCGATGCCGTAATCGCCGGTGTGCTGATCCAGCAGGGTGAAATGCTTGCGCAGATGCGCCATCAGTTGTCGCAGTTCGACGTGGCTGAGAAAGGTCGGCGTGCCTCCGCCGAAGTGCAGCTGCTCGACCACCTGGCGGCCGTCGACGTGGCAGGCGATCATCTGGATCTCCTGCTGCAGGCGCTGCAGATAGGCTTGCGCGCGGCCGCGATCTTTGGTGATGACTTTGTTGCAAGCACAGTAGTAACAGATGTTGGCGCAGAAAGGGATGTGCACGTAGAGCGACAACGGCCGTACGGCCTTGCGGCTTTCACGCAGCGCATGCAGCAGATCGAAAGCACCCACCTGATTATGAAACTGTAACGCAGTGGGGTAGGACGTATAACGCGGTCCTGTCAGATCGTGGCGGCGGATGAGTTCAGAATCCCAACGAAGGTCGTCGAGCATGCGGGCATTCCCGAAAAGGCTGGCGGTAAATGCATTTTAAGGAATGAGTAGGTGAGGGGTATTGATTTGGGTCAAGGAAGGCGCGATGGTGGTTTGCGGGGTCAAACACCGATTCTTCAGCAGCACGGCCTCTATGCGTCAATGCCCCATCAACCAATGCTGATGCGGCCCGGGCAGGGTCCACAGGCCAAACAACATGACCAGCAATCCCCCGGCAATGCGTACGCCGCGTTTACGCAACAGCGCAGTGGTTCGCTCGGCGGCGAGGCCCGTGGCCAGCAGCACGGGCCAAGTGCCGATGCCAAACGCCAGCATCAATAGCGCGCTGGACAGCGCATTGCCCTGGCTGGCGGCCCACAACAGGCTGCTGTAGACCAGCCCGCACGGCAGCCAGCCCCACAGCGCGCCGAGCAACAGCGCCCGGGGCAGGCTCGATACCGGCAACATTCGACGAGCCCATGGCTGGATATATCGCCACAACCAGCGCCCCAGCCCTTCGATGCGCGTCAACCCGCTCCACCATCCCGCCAGATACAGCCCCATACAGATCAATAGCAAGGCGGCAATCACCCGCAACAGCATTGCGCCTGGACTGTTGGCCACTGCCCAGCCTGCCAGCCCAATCAGAAGTCCAGCGCAGGCGTAGCTGAAAACTCGCCCCAGATTGTAGGCCAGCAGCAGGCGAAAGCGTCGGCTGCGTTGCTCCCTGGGGATGGCCAGCGTCAGTGCCCCCATCAGCCCGCCACACATACCCAGACAATGCCCACCGCCCAGCAGGCCGAGGATCAACGCCGAGAGCAGTTGGGGGAGCAGGTCAATCATGACGTTCGCCTGATGCTTCGTGGATGTCTGTTCGGACGCCTTCGTGAGCAAGCTCACTCCTACAGGGAATGGGTAGCGAGCACCGGTATTGCGCCATTTGCGTGCTGTGTGGGAGCGAGCTTGCTCGCGAAGAGGCCGACACGACCGACGCAAAAGCCGAATGTTTTGCCCTGGCAAGCTCACTCTTACAGGGAATGGGTAGCGAGCACCGGTATTGCGCCACTTGCGTGCTCTGTGGGAGCGAGCTTGCTCGCGAAGAGGCCGGCACGACCGACGCAAAAGCCGAATGTTTTGCCCTGGCAAGCTCACTTCTACAGGGAATGCGTAGCGAGCGCCGGTATTGCGCCACTTGCGTGCTCTGTGGGAGCGAGCTTGCTCGCGAAGAGGCCGGCACAACCGACGCAAAAGCCGAATGTTTCACCCTGGCAAGCTCAGTTCTACAGGGAATGGGTGCCGAGCGCCGGTATTGCGCCACTTGCGTGCTCTGTGGGAGCGAGCTTGCTCGCGAAGAGGCCGGCACGAACGACGCAAAAACCGAATGTTTCACCCTGGCAAGCGCAGTTCTACAGGGAATGGGTAGCGAGCACCGGTATTGCGCCACTTGCGTGATCTGTGGGAGCGAGCTTGCTCGCGAAGAGGCCGGCACGAACGACGCAAAAACCGAATGTTTCACCCTGTCTTCTTCCCATCCACCTGCTGCACATTCTTGCCCGATGCCTCATCCACCCCCGCCTTATGATTCGGGTCCTGATCATCGAACAGAATGCTGTGCGCCGGTCCGTCCAGGTCGTCGTACTGGCCGCTGTCCACCGCCCAGAAAAACACATAGATCGCCACCGCCACGATCAACAGGGCCACCGGAATCATGATGTAAAGCGCGGGCATTGAAGCCTCCGGAATCCGTTACTCGGGCAACGGGCGTTGATGGCCCGTCAGAGCGGGTGGGAGGGCACCGGTTTTAATCCGGACCAGACGCAGGGCATTGAGCACCACGATCAGCGAACTGACCGACATGCCCGCCGCCGCCCACAGCGGAGTGATCCAGCCAATGGCGGCGAAAGGCAGCATGAGGCCATTGTACAGACCGGCCCACAACAGGTTCTCGATGATGATGCGCCGGGTGCGCCGGGCCAGCTCGAACGCTTGCACCAGCGCCTGCAGGCGGTTGGACAGCAACACCGCGTCGGCGCTGGTCCTGGCCAGATCGGTGGCCGAGCCCATTGCGACGCTGATGTCGGCCGCTGCCAGCACCGGCACATCATTGACCCCATCGCCTAGCACCAATACCTTGCGCCCCTGAGTCCTGAGCTGCTGCAGGACCTTCAGCTTCTCATCCGGCAGCAGGCTGCCACGTGCTTCGTCGATGCTCAGCTGCGCCGCGACACGGGCCACCATCGGCGAGCTGTCGCCCGATAACAGCACGGTTTTCCAGCCGCGCTGCCTGCAGGCCTCGACCAACGCCGCGGCGTCATCGCGCAGACGATCATCGAGCACCAGCCACGCCAACGCTTGCTGTTCATCGCCCAGCAGCAGCCATTGCCCCGGTTCATCCGGCATCGCGGGCACCGGACTGTCGCTCAGCGCGCAGACGAACGCCGGTTGGCCGATCCGCAACAAATGGCTGCCAACACGGCCCTCCAGACCCAGTCCCGGCATGCTGATCACCTGATCGGCGTTCAGCGGAGTGCTACCGAATGCGCGGGCGATGGGGTGTTCCGAATGGCTTTCCAGCGCCGCCGCCAGACCCAGGCATTCGTCGCTGTCCAGCGAGCCCAGACTGCGAATCGCGCGTAATGTGAGGCGGCCTTCTGTCAGCGTGCCGGTCTTGTCGAAAATAACGGTGTCGATCTGATTCAGCACCTCAAGCACATGGCCTCGGGTCAGCAACAGGCCAAGCCTGTGCAGCGTGCCGGTGGCCGTGGTCAGCGCCGTCGGGGTCGCCAGTGACAGCGCGCAAGGGCAGGTGGCTACCAGCATCGCCAGCACGATCCAGAACGCCCGAGTGGGGTCCAGTTGCCACCACACCAACCCGATGACAGCTGCGCAAATCAGCGAAATCAGCAAGAACCATTGAGCGGCGCTGTCGGCGATCTGCGCCACCCGCGGCTTTTCCGATTGGGCCCGTTCCAGCAGCCTGACGATGGCCGAAAGCCGAGTGTCGTGGCCAAGAGCGAGGACTTCCACGGTCAGCGCGCTTTCGACGTTCAGCGTACCGGCGGTGACCGCGTCCCCGGGGCGGCGAGCCTGGGGCAGGTATTCCCCGGTCAGCAGCGATTCGTCGATGCTCGACTGGCCGGACACGATGCGCCCATCGGCTGGCAGCACCGCGCCCGGGTGCACCCGCACGCAATCGTTGACCCGCAGTTCGCTCAGCAGAATGCGCTCGCTCTGGCCACGTTCATCCAGGCGCAGGCAGGATGCCGGTAACAGATTGACCAGTTGCGCCGTGGCCGCCGCAGTGCGTTCGCGGGCGCGGCGTTCGAGATAACGCCCGGTGAGCAGAAACAGCGCGAACATGCCCACCGCGTCGAAGTACAGCTCGCCGTTGCCGGTGATTGCCGTCCAGATGCCGGCCAGATAGGCCATGCCGATGGCCAGCGACACCGAAAGGTCCATGGTCAGATGGCCGGTGCGCAGATCACGCAGGGCGCCCTTGAAGAACGGCACGCAGCTGTAGAACACGATTGGGGTCGTCAGAAACATCGCCACCCAGCGCAGGATGGTGTGCATTTGCGGGCTCAGATCGATATTGAATTCCGGCCAGGTGGCCATGGTCGCCATCATCGCCTGAAACCACAGCAAGCCCGCGACCCCCAGTTGACGCAGGCTGCGGCGATTTTCTTGCGCCAGTTGCTCGGTGGCCTGGTCGGCTCGATAGGGGTGCGCGGCATAGCCGATGCTGAGCACCTCACTCAACACCTGGCTCAGCGGCAGCGCCGCGTCGTTCCAGCGCAGTTGCAGACGATGGTTGGACAGGTGCAGGCGAGCCTCGACAACTGCCGACAAGCTGCGCAAATGACGCTCGATCAACCACCCGCACGCCGCGCAACTGATGCCTTCGATCAGCAGCGTGGTTTCAGCCAGATTGTCGTCGTGACGCACGAACGGCGCCTGTACATCGGGACGATCGTACAGTGCCTGTTCATCCGTCAGCTGTGCGGGCAACGTCCGAGGATTGGTCGAGGATTCGCTGCGATGGCTGTAGTAGCTTTCCAGGCCGCCATCGACAATCGCTTGCGCCACCGCCTGACAACCAGGGCAGCAAAACTCGCGCCGTTCGCCGAGCACGACAGCGGTAAAACGAGCGCCACGGGGGACGGGCAGGGCGCAGTGGTAGCAGGGATTGAGCGCGCTCACGTCGTTACTTCTGACGGGCTTCGGCACCCTGGATCGGCTCGTCGCCCAGGATCAGATCCTTGTCGCGCAAGATGGACTCCTCCTCGAACAGTCGCCAGGTCTGGGTGTTTTCTACGCCGAGCAATTCGACGAAGCGGCGCCCTTCGACCCGGTCGCTAAGTTGTCCGACATAGCGCCCCGGTTGCGCAGGGGAGCGAGCCAGGACGATCTTGCGGTCCTTTTCCGGCTGGGTCGGGGAGATCAGGTTCAACACCAGGGTTTCCGGCTGGCTGTCGCCGGTCAGGCGCAGGCTCGCTTCACCGGTGACATCGTCCAGGCTCACGGTGGCGCGCAGGTTCAGGGTTTGTGCGAGCAGTTCGCGGTCCAGCGAACGGTTGATGCCTTTGCCGGCCTCGTAGTAATTGTCGCTGACCAGGTTGTCGGGGTGAGTCACGGCGATCGTCACCATCGACAGGGTCAGGGTCACTGAGCAGGCCAGAATACCAATGATGATCCACGGCCAGAGGTGCTTGTACCAAGGGCTTACAGCAGTTGCTACGGTCATGTCTGACTTCTCTCAACGAACGTGTGGGCCGATGAATCGGCTCTTGGCTTGCACTTCGGTACCGCTGTTCTCGATGTCCTTGAGGATGAAGCGAATGTCGTTGGTGCTCGACGTCAGTTGTTCGGGGGCAACCGACAGCTCCACCGGCAGGGTGAAACTCTCGCCTGCGGGCACCCTGATCTCGCGCCGGCCTTGCAGTTTCAGGCCGGGCAAACCGGTGGCGTCGAGCACATAGGTGTGGTCGGCCTGATCCTTGTTCATCACTTTCAGGCTGTAAACGTTCTCGATCCGGCCCTCGGCGTTTTCGCGATACAACATGCGATCCTTGCTGACGTCGAAGCCCACCAGCGAACGCATGAAAAATGCCCCGCTCAACACGCCGATCATCACCAGCAGTACCACCGCATAGCCGATCAGACGCGGACGCAGCTTGTGCGTGACCTGGCCGGTAAGGTTGTGCTCGGTGGTGTAGCTGATTAGGCCGCGAGGGTAACTCATCTTGTCCATGATCGTGTCGCAGGCGTCGATGCACGCCGCACATCCGATGCACTCGATTTGCAAACCGTCGCGGATGTCGATGCCGGTGGGGCAGACCTGGACGCACATGGTGCAATCGATGCAGTCACCCAATCCTTGAGCCTTGTAGTCCAGATCCTTTTTACGCGGGCCACGCTTCTCGCCGCGACGTGGGTCGTAGGAAACGATCAGCGTATCCTTGTCGAACATCACGCTTTGAAAACGCGCATAAGGGCACATATAGATGCACACCTGCTCGCGCAACCAGCCGGCGTTGCCGTAAGTCGCGAGGGTGAAGAAGCCGACCCAGAAGTACGACCAGCCGTCCGCCTGGCCGTTGAAAAATTCCACGGTCAATTCGCGTATGGGGGAGAAGTAGCCAACGAAGGTCAGTCCAGTGATCAGGCCAATCAACAGCCACAGTCCATGTTTGGCGAATTTGCGACCGAATTTGCTGGCGCTCAACGGTGCATTGTCCAGCTTCATGCGCTGATTGCGGTCGCCCTCGGTGACCTTTTCGCACCACATGAAAATCCACGTCCAGACACTCTGCGGGCAGGTATAACCGCACCACACGCGGCCGGCGAAAACGGTGATGAAGAACAGCCCGAACGCGCTGACGATCAGAATGCCCGACAGCAGAATGAAATCCTGCGGCCAGAACGTCGCGCCGAAGATATAGAACTTGCGCTCCGGCAGATTCCACCAGACCGCCTGATGCCCGCCCCAGTTGAGCCAGACCGTGCCGAAATACAGAACAAACAACACGATGCCAGCGCCGATTCGCAGATTGCGAAACACACCGGTGAACGCCCGGGTATAGATCTTCTCCCGGGAGGCGTAGAGGTCAACGCTGTCACCGTCCTTTTTCGCGGGTGGGGTGACGTTGTGTACCGGAATCTGGTTACTCATCGAAGCATGCTCATCCAAACGTCACGGGGCAGTGGAAAATTGCCTCGGCCAGTGCGTGCCGGTCGGGGTCATTGAATGCTTATAAAGAGCCGCACTGTCCTCTCTGTGACTTCAGTCGACGGCTGTTCCCGCAGGGCTCAAACGGCTCGGCTTCTGCTCGGCGGTTGCTGGTGTAATGTCGTCGTCAATGCTCAGTTCTCAACGCCATACGGCACAGGCTCGTCATTCAGCTGACTGTTCCAGGGATTGAACAACATGACCCCGCTTCCAGTGAAGTCTGCAGTATTGCGGGTTACTACTGTCATGCCGTGAACCAGGGCCGTGGCAGCGATCATTGCATCGTATTCACTGCGCGGATCTGGAACATGCATGCGTGCGCATTTGACCGCCACGGCGGCATCAATGGGCAAAATGCGCCCCGCAAATGCAGGGAGTACATGATAATCGAGCCAGGTCCTGAGCAACGACGACTGAGCTGAGTCATGCCGTTCGAGCCTTAGAATTCCAGTCTCCAGCTCAAGGACTGTGATCGCCGAGAGGTAGAGACTGGAAGAAGGAATCGGTCTAGCCCATCGCAGGACGCTCGGATGAGCTTTATGGTTTTTGCGAAGCTCGGAGACCACGTTGGTATCGAGGAGGAACATTAGGACAGGTCCACTTCTCGAGGAGTGATGACGGGGCGCTGCGGTTGAAAGTCGATATCTTCGGTGCCGGGCATCGCCAGCATATCGACGATACTGACCGAGCCGCCCGTGAGTTTCTGGTAATCCTCGATGGTCAAGAGCACATGCGCTGGACGGCCCCGATCAGTGATGAAGACTGGGCCCTTTTTGGTGGCCTTTTTTGCGCCGCTGGTGTCTTGATTGAATTCGCGGCTGGAAATCGTGGTGATCATCGAAGGCACCCCTTTACATTGATTTGGCATTGGATGTAGCGATGTAGTTATGTTGCTACTTGATGCCGGGCATCCTAGGCTGATCGTAGTGATTACTCAACAGCCTATATGTAACCGAAGAAGAGCCTCGCCAGCTCACACCGGCGAGGACCGCCTTCACTCCTGCCCATCCGCCGCCTTATCCCCGTGAGACAAGCTGTACACGTACGCTGCCAGCAAGTGCACCCTGTCGTTGCCCTGCAACAATTCCTGCGCAGGCATCTGTCCCTGGCGACCGTAGCGGATGGTCTGTTGCAGTTGCGCGAAGCTGGAACCGTAGATGAATGCGCCGGGGTGGGTCAGGTCGGGCGCGCCCATGACCGGCGTGCCTTTGCCTTCGGCACCGTGGCAGGCGACGCAGTTGGCGGCGAAGATTTTCTGCCCGGCAGCGGGGTCGGCCTTGGCATCTTCCGGCAGTTTGCGACCGTCCAGTTGGGTCAAGACATAGGCCGAGACGTCGCGCACGCCCTGATCGCCGACCACTTCACCCCAGGCCGGCATCACCGCGTGCCGTCCGCCCATGATGGTGGTCTTGATGGTCTGCGGCTCGCCACCCCAGCGCCAGTCGGCGTCGGTCAGGTTGGGAAAGCCGTAGGCGCCCTTGGCGTCGGAGCCGTGGCACACCGCGCAGTTGGAGGCGAACAGCCGACCGCCCATCTTCAGCGCTTGCGGATCCTTGGCCACTTCCTCTATCGGCATCGCGGCGAATTTGGCGAAGATCGGACCAAACCGCGCCTCGGCACGGGCCATTTCCTTCTCCCATTCATGCACGCCAGTCCAGCCCTGCTTGCCATCGGAGAAGGCGATTTGCTTGTCGTTATCGACGTAGTCGTAGCCCGGCAACAGGCCTTGCCAGTTGCCCAGCCCCGGGTACAACGCCAGATAACCCAAGGCAAAGATGATGGTGCCGATGAACAACATGAACCACCACTTGGGCAGCGGGTTGTCGTACTCCTCAATGCCGTCGAAGGAGTGGCCGACGGTCTCGTCGGTGGTGTCGGCGCGCTGGCCCTTGCGGGTCGCCAGCAGCAGCCAGGTCAGGCAGAAGATCGTGCCCAACGACAGTACGGTGACGTACAGGCTCCAAAACGTACTCATTCTTTGTGGCTCCTGGAGGCTTTCGCTTGCTCGAGGTGCTTGATGGCCTCGGGGTCATCGGCAAAGGGCAGCAGGGTGGCGTCGTCGAATTCGGCTTTGCGCCGCGGGCTGAAGACCCAGAGCGCCAGACCGATGAAGGCCACCATCACCACCACGGTGCCCAGGCCTCGAATCATTCCGATATCCATAGCGATCACCGTTTGCTTTTGATGATGGTGCCCAGGCCCTGCAGATAGGCCACCAGCGCGTCCATTTCGGTCTTGCCCTTCACCGCATCCGCAGCACCGGCGATGTCTGCATCGGTGTACGGCACGCCGAGGCTGCGCAGGACTTCCAGCTTGCGCCCGGTCAACTTGCCGTCGAGCTTGTTTTCAACCAGGAACGGATAGGCCGGCATGATCGACTCCGGCACCACGTTGCGCGGGTTGTACAAGTGCGCGCGGTGCCAATCATCCGAGTAGCGGCCGCCGACGCGGGCCAGATCCGGCCCGGTGCGCTTGGAGCCCCACAGGAACGGGTGATCCCAGACGCTTTCACCCGCCACCGAGTAGTGGCCGTAGCGTTCGGTTTCGGCGCGGAACGGCCGGATCATCTGCGAGTGACAGCCGACGCAGCCGTTGGCGATGAACACGTCGCGGCCTTCGACTTCCAGGGCCGGGCGCGGCTTCATGCCTTCGACCGGCAGGGTGGTGAGGTCCTGAAAAAACAGCGGGACGATTTGCGTCAGCCCACCCACCGCAACAGCGATGACCATGAAGATCGCCAGCAGGCCGATGTTCTTTTCGAGTGCTTCGTGTTTGATCATCAGTGGGCTCCCACGACAGCGATCTGAGTGGCAGCGTCGGCTTCTTCAGCGTTCGAGGCACGCACGGTGCGGAACACGTTGTAGGCCATGAACAGCATGCCGCTGGCGAAGAACGCGCCGCCTACCGCTCGCACGATATAGCCCGGATGGCTGGCCTGTAGCGCTTCGACGAAGGAGTAAGTGAGAGTGCCGTCGTCGTTGATCGCACGCCACATCAGGCCCTGGGTAATGCCGTTGACCCACATCGAGGCGATGTACAGCACGGTGCCGATGGTCGCGAGCCAGAAGTGCGTATTGATCAGGCCGATGCTGTGCATCTGTGGACGCCCGTAGAGACGCGGGATCATGTGGTAAACCGAACCGATGGAAATCATCGCCACCCAGCCCAGGGCGCCGGCGTGAACGTGGCCGATGGTCCAGTCGGTATAGTGCGAAAGCGAGTTGACGGTCTTGATCGCCATCATCGGCCCTTCGAACGTCGACATGCCATAGAACGCCAGGGAGACCACCAGGAAACGCAGGATCGGGTCAGTGCGCAACTTATGCCATGCGCCGGAGAGGGTCATCATGCCGTTGATCATCCCGCCCCAACTGGGTGCCAGCAGAATGATCGACATCACCATGCCCAGCGACTGCGCCCAGTCGGGCAGCGCCGTGTAGTGCAAGTGGTGGGGGCCGGCCCAGATATACAGGGTGATCAACGCCCAGAAGTGGACGATGGACAGACGATACGAATAGATCGGGCGCTCGGCCTGTTTCGGCACGAAGTAGTACATCATCCCGAGAAAACCCGTGGTCAGGAAAAAGCCCACGGCGTTGTGCCCGTACCACCACTGAATCATCGCGTCGGTGGCGCCCGAATAGGCCGAATAGGATTTGAACAGGCTCACCGGCAGCGACATATGGTTGACGATGTGCAGCATGGCGGTGACCACGATGAAGGCCCCGTAGAACCAGTTGCCGACATAGATGTGCTTGGTCTTGCGCTTGACGATGGTGCCGAAGAAAACCGCCGCGTAGGTGATCCAGACAATGGCCAGCAGAATCGCAATCGGCCATTCGAGTTCGGCGTATTCCTTGGTGGTGGTGTACCCCATCGGCAGGGTCACGATCGCGCCGATGATCACTGCCTGCCAGCCCCAGAAGTGGAAGGCCGCCATGCCGTCGGAGATCAGTCGCGTCTGACAGGTGCGTTGCACAACGTAATAGGAGGTGCCGAACAGCGCGCAGCCGCCGAAGGCGAAGATCACAAGGTTGGTGTGCAATGGGCGCAAGCGTCCGAACGTGGTCCACTCAAGACCGAAGTTCAGATCAGGCCACACGAGCTGTGAGGCGATGAAGACACCGAGCCCCATGCCAAGGATCCCCCAGACCACCGTCATGATGGCGAACTGGCGAACGACCTTATAGTTATAAGCAGTCGGAGTGATTGCAGTGCTCATTCTAAGGTTCCACGGTTTGGGTATTTTATTAGTGTGTGGTAACGGCCGCAGCATCGATTTAAGCCTAGACTTTTTGCCGCGCCGGAGCGGGGGTGGGGCTTGGCGGATCGAGCACTGTGGAGCTGCCGCAGATGCCTGCGCGAAGGCGCGCTGAGGCGATCTGCCCAAGTGGGCCGAAGAGGGCGGGGGAACAGGTCGGTGAGGCAGCGCGCGTGAGTGGAGAAAATTGGATACAACCCTGCGGGTGACGGACATGGCTGCGCTGTCTGTCTGCAAGAGGGTTGAGAGGTCGTGCACAATCCTTTCACTGAGCCTGTGGCCAGCTGTTGCCGGACCACTGTGGGGCGTAGCTTAGACCGGTTTGCCCGGCGATGGAAGCCATAAGAGTGGCCGCTGTGACACTTCGCCGCGCGAAAGGGACAGGTTGCCGCGTCCTTTGCGGGACGCGGCATTCACCTGTTTTCGATGGTCGCTGAAACGGTTCTCTCCCTGCATTCCATGCACATCGGTTGAGCGCTTCTCTATCGAAAGTTGTATACAAAAGCCGCAGACATTTGCACTTGTAACTGCCCAAAAATTGGCCCGAGCTGGCAGACATGGCCGGAGATCGTCGCGGTTGATCGACCGGCACCGGACAGAAGCTCTGCCACGTCGATGAAACCGCCCGGTTGCGTGTGGGTTGGGGCGCTCATGCTGACGAGGTTGTTCTGCCGAAGTGTAATGGCAGGGTAAGCACCCAAAGCTGAACCGGGGCTGTCTCCGGTGGGGATGTTCATGCTCCGCCAGCGCAGCGCTGCAGATTTCAGCGCGAGGGATATCTTCGGCATAATGTCGCCCCGCATCTGAACCATGGGTATGACTCAAGCATGAGCAAAGACGATGACGCCGCTCGATGTGCACAACTGGCCCGAATCCACGGCTGGCTGTGGAACGCCCCGGCAGCCGTAGATCACGGCAAATCCGCGACGTTGATTCTCGCCCACGGTGCGGGTGCGCCGATGGACAGCGAGTTCATGCATGACGTCGCCGAACGTCTCGCCGCCCTGGGCGTCGGCGTACTGCGGTTCGAATTTCCCTACATGGCCCAGCGCCGAATCGACGGCGGCAAACGCCCGCCGAACCCCCAGCCCAAATTGCTCGATTGCTGGCGCGAGGTGTACGCCGCGGTACGTCCCCATGTTAGCGGCCGTCTGTCGATCGGCGGCAAATCCATGGGCGGGCGCATGGCCAGCCTGCTCGCCGACGAACTCGAAGCCGACGCGCTGATCTGCCTGGGCTATCCGTTCTACCCCGTGGGCAAACCTGAAAAACCACGGGTCGCGCATCTGGCGAATCTGCTGACCCCGACCTTGATCATCCAGGGCGAGCGCGACACCTTGGGCAACCGCGAGGCCGTCGAAGGCTACACACTCTCGAGCCACATTCACGTTCACTGGTTGCCCACCGCCAACCATGACCTCAAGCCATTGAAGGCGGCGGGCATCAGCTACCAGGCTTGTCTGCAGGACGCAGCCGAGCAGGTCGCCAAACGATTAATTGGCTGAGCCGTCGAATACTTTTCCGGAGCGGCAGCGCAAGTCGAACTCTCCCCGGGAGACGGTGAAGTCGATCGCTGACATCGAGAACTCGAACCTGCCGCGCAGTCGCCCTGTTCGAGTATTGCATTCGAGCAACGTGACGCAGCCCTCCTGAAAATCTCGCGAGTGATAGACCAGCGCTTGCTGCCTGGGGGTCAGGTGATAAACCGCAGTCAGCCGCTCATTGTGCACAAGGTCGTAGGTCCCCGGTCCCAACGACTGGTCGATGAAGAAGCCGAACACCGTTCGACGATGCGCGACTTTGCCGGTGGCGTGTATTTTCCAGATCTTTTGCGTCCGTGCGCCGACCAGTTCCGAGCGCAGGCACAGGATCCCTTGCAGGCGGGTGGTCGTGAAGGGCTTGTCATTGATCAGAGCGCGGAAGTTGCCGAGAGGAAAATCTGAGGATGGGAAGTGGGTAATGTTTTCCATGGCTTCTCTTTTTTTGGGTAAGTTGCACAGAAAATTCACCTGCCGAAGACAGCGCTTTGCAGCCCTATGTCTTCGGCACGCGGGCTGTCAGCCAGATAGTTGTCATTCAGCGTTGCGCATCAACGCAGCGCGATACACAGGCTCGGATTGATGTGAAGCAGTTTGAAGTCCTTTCCGGTATTGAGGTTCTTCACGTAGTACCACTTGGCGCCAAACAGATCCTTGGCGACGGTGGACGACCAGTAGTTGCCATTACCCATCGGCCAACGATTGCCATAGGCGTTGAAGATCCCGATCAACTCTTGAATGCTCGGAATGCGACCGCCGATTCTCGACGCTGCGGCCGAGGCCTGGCTCAGGTTGCCCGCCCCCACGCCATGGCACTCGATCACGCCGGTGACCGACACCGTATAGCTTTTGCTCTCGCCCGCAGCGTCGCTGACGCTGATCGTCGCGCCGCCGTTACCGCGCACCGACGTCAGACCTTCCTCATTCACCTGCGCGACCTTGGGGTCGCTCGAAGAGTAGGTGTAAGGAGGCGCCCCACCCGCAGCGGCGCGTTTGACTGTTGTTCCCGTAGGGAAAGCCGGCAGCAGATTGGGATAAGCGGGTAACAGATAAACCTTGCCCGTCAGCGCTACCGGTGAAGTATCCAGCACCAATCCTTCACGAACCGTCAGATCCAACGCGTGGGAGTCCGTTTCAGCCCCCTCGCGGGTCACCCGATACGACACCGTCGCACTGCCCCCTGTGGCGTCATCGATGCACTGCCGGGGGATGCCGAATTTCAGATGAGTGCTGTCACCCACGGTCTGCGCCTCACTCTCGTAGGTGGTCTTGCCCACCCAGCGCATCTGCACCTCATCGGCCGCCACCATGCCGCGATAACTGGCCCGGGCGATAGCCTCCTCACCCGTGATCAACGAAGGTCGCAACACCCCGTCCGGCCCCACCGTGTCCACCGTCGGTGCCGGCAGGTCGAGCGTCGCGCTGAGAATCTTCACGGCCACTTTTTCAGAATCCTGTACCACGCCGCTGCGCCGCGTGACGCTATACGACACCTCTACCGCTTGCCCGTCGTTAACCGTCACCAAGGCGCTGGAAATGACCAGCGAAACCTGCTGACCTGCCTCTTCGGCCGTGACCACATGCTCCTTGATATCGCGGCCTTTCGGACCTTCCCAGCGCACCGAAAGCAGCTCGCCCTCACGCAACGTGGCCGACGCATCGATCATCACCGTCGCGCCGTCGCCGGCATTGGCCGGGTCGAGGATGTCGTTGATGGCTTCCTTGATGATTGGCAGCGGTAGGGGATTGAGGACCGACAGCTGCAGTTCGATCGACAGCGCCTCGGATTTCATCGACACATTTCCTGCCAGATCGGTGACGGTGTAATACACCTGCGAACTCATACCGTCCGCCTGATCCAGCAGCTCCCGGGTAAAATTCACAGTCACACTGTTCAGGCCCATGTCGTTGGCATCTACCGTCACCAATGGACCCTCAAGCTCACCCCGATAAGTGCGAACCACATCCCCCTGCGCCATGCCGTTGTAGCTGGCGATGCGGCCGGGAAGCACGTTGTTCATCGCTTCGAGTTCGTCGGAGGTCAGGCCGTCCCGGATTTCGCTGGGGAAGATGATGGGGGCGAGGTCGGGGGCTCCGGGGGCGGTTTTGTCGATTTCGATCCAGACGGGGTCGGAGAAAACTTCCGAGTCACTGAACGGGCTGTATACGCGATAGGCAACTGCGTGTACGCCTTCGATCAACAGCGATACCGGGATTTCTAGGTTTAATAGATCCCCAGGTTGATCGGTGTCCGAGATGACTTTTTCCGGAGCAATTCGCTCTCCATCAAACACCAGTTGATAGGTGTACTCTGCTTCCGCCGCTGGCCAGACCGGAAGCGTAACAGTGACAGGTGATATCAGGTGTTCTACAGGAATGACACCTCCTTCTAACGCTACAGAAACAGTAGGAATTTCCAATGGAATAGGTGCAGTTCCAGCAGTTCCGTCTTGCTTATTCATGTTATAGCTTCCTTGTTTGATCAGGCAGCGCAATGTGATTCGCAACTGCCCGAGGCGTTATTTTAGATTGTGCAAACGGGTTCGCTCGACTCGCGCATCTCTACCGGCACGCGCGTTACTCTTGACGTGACCGGGCTTTGATTGCTTCCTGTTGCAGGTTCAATCCGAATGTAAGCCTCACAAAAACCACGGCATATAGTGCGCAAGATATTGTAGGGCACCTTAAAGCTGTAGCCATTCAAGATATCTTGATCGTCCAGGATTCGCGACGCATTGAAAGTAGCTGCGTCGACCAGATTGTTATCTCTATCAAAACCTTTGAAGGTAAAGAATAATTTCTGCCCCACGGCGATATTGGTATAAGGAACTACACTACCTTCCGTTCCGTCGTGAGCGACGCTCTTTGAGATAAAACCTGCTGGATTAAGCCTAAAAACAGGGCCGTCTATTTCATCAAGCCCTCCCGGTAAGTCTTCCTTGGATCTAACAATGACTGTTTGAACGGGTGAAACAGCCGGATTGGGATTGCCCAAACGAGTTACTGTGTAGCGAACAGGAATTTCCGCGCCAGTACCCTGAGTTTTCATGATGCTGTTATCTATTGGAATAATCAGATCTTTAGACTCCGCGATATCTGTCGCTCGGATTTGATACCACTGCAGGCGTTCTTGGTCACCCCAATGTAGGTGGATGTCATCGCTAACTTGGTATGCGCCATTCCACTTGACGATTGCTCGTCCGTTAAGTTCATAGTCGTCCTCGTCGATAAAATTGTCATCAGTGTTTGAATTATCCGGACTTGTACCTTGTACGATGGGCGCCGGCATAGCGGCCGGAATTGGCAACGTGACATGAACATCCACAGCAGTCGGTAACGACGAGCCGTTCAGTTGATTTTGACGCATGACACGATAGTTAATCGAGACCGTACCCATGGGTGTAACCGCGATAGTTTCATAGGGTACGCGCAGCGACAGCACGATGTCCTCGTTTTCATTGCCCGGTGGGAGTTGCACTGGGAGCATCGGCAAATCCGTACCCCAGAACAGCGTGATTTCATCATACGCAGCTGCGCCCAAATAGCGCGGAATCTCCACCCGCACACCAGGTTTCGCTTCTGTATAGTCAATTAATGTACCGATTGTCGGGTCAAGTATCGGGGCTGGATAATTGTTCGGGATCTCTTCTAGCAGCAGGAGAATGTCTACTGCAAGAGAGTCATCCGAAACGTTTCCTGCACGGTCAATTACCTGGTATTTGACAGGATGCGCCCCACTGGTAATCGACTTCAGGAAATCTTTTGAGAAATCGAAGATGACCTTGTTGAGCCCCATGTCCGTTTCATCGACAGTTGCGGTCGGACCCTCGACGCCGCCCCAATAGGTTCTGATCAGATCGTGCTTAGTCATGCCGGTATAGCCCGGCACGATTACCTCAAGCGTCCCTCCCAGATCGTCCAATTCTGCGGCGGTCAGGCCGTTCTGGACCTCAACCGGGAACTGGATTGCGGCCAGGATCGGTTTACCGGGTGCCGTACGGTCAATGATGACGGGGAATACTTCCGAGTAGTTGTAAGAGTCAGCATTTGGGCTATATGTGCGATAAGCCAGACTATGAAACCCTTCGGTAAGCTCATCCACAGGGACTTCAAGCGTTAATGGGTCACCAGGCTTGTTGGTTGCTGATATGACTTTCTCTGGGCCACTTACATTACCGTCCCAGTACAACTGATAGGTATAGCCCGCCTCTGCGGCATCCCACACCTTCAAGTCCACAGTCAGTGGAGCGTTAAGCTCCGATGCGGGAATCAGCCCCATGGTGTCGTCATCGTGAAAGGCTGCGGCTATATCGGGTGCAGGTAGGGGGAGGGGCTCGAGTGTCGAACGCGTCTTGATGATTTCAGGGGCGAAGTTAATGGTGTTCATAATTATCCTTTGAGTGAGTTTATATTTTACAAGGACGCACATTCCGCGCTGTCGTCGCTTGTCGGTGATCGGCTATCTGCCAGTCCGTAATCAAATAAATACATATTCTTTTTTGATGTCAACCTGTGATGGTTGGGGAGTTGTAGTCCTTTTTGTCTTGGGTGTAGGAAGTTTATGAGGTTCATCAAAACAACCTCTGTTAGTGTTTTCAGCGAAATGCCCGTTTTAACTCGCATACCGAAAAAATAGAGTCAGACGTGGATTGCAAACGCTGGAGAAATTTCCTACTTTTTATTTTTTTTATATTTTGGAATTTTTTGCTATTTCCCGTCAGCCTTCAGCGCTTTCATTTATCAGTTACGGAGAGTTTTTATGACATTGGATGGGTTCCGGCCTGGCTTTGCGCTTAAACGCACCTTGCTGGCATTGTCAGTGGGCGTTTGTCCTACGATGGGCGCGGCGGAGGTTTTCGACAGTGATTCACCGTTTAGGGCAGCCGATGCTGAGGGTGAAGAGCAACGCTCGAATGATGTAAATACAACCTACGATAAAATAATTAGCGGGGGGGCACAAACCGTTACATCCGCAGATCGTCCATTTAGCTACTATGTAAGCAACCGAGGTACATTGAATGCTCTCCCAGACTCTAGTCTCAAAGACGTGCACGTCCGCGCATCCAGTTTCAGTGCCCAAGGCAGCCATATTGCTGGCGGAGTTTCTGTAGAGTATGGCGAGGCGAATATAAAGGATTCGAATGTTGAAAACACTAATGGAACAGGCGTTAGTTTGGAGTTTGTGCAGAATGATTTGCTAGATGTATCTCACATGCGTGTTGACAATAGCACGGTAGTCGGGAGTGAGCATGGTGCTACGGTCGGAACCAGGGGCGAGCTTTGGTTGAACAATTCCGTTGTCCAAGGTCTGGGCGGCGGTGATAAATCTAACTACAGCGGTCTGCGCCTCACCGGCGGTATCGCAAAAGTGTCTGCCAACACAAAGATTAAAGGTAAAGAAAACGGCGTTTATATCATCAATGGTTCTTTCGGTTACGCTCCCCAGATTAACTTGCTGGAGGTTGATAGCTCCTCCATATCTGGAGTTGCTGGCGCTGCAATCAAGGTTGATAGAGGTGCAAGTGCCCGCCAACCTGATACGACCGCTAAAATTCTTATTGCAAATGGTTCCTCCCTCTCTGCAGGCAATGGCCGTCTGATTGATATACTCTCGAAAAGCACCGCCGATGTCGAAGTTAACAACAGCGCCCTATCCGGCAATATGGTCGCCGACGACACAAGCACGTTGAATGTGGTCCTGCGCAATCATGGCCGTCTCGACGGTAATATCATCAACGGCAATTCGGTGACCATCGACTCAAGTGGCCATTGGCAGCTCAAGGGCGATAACGAGGTCAAGTCACTCGCCATTGACGGCGGCAGCGTGGGATTTTCTGAAGAAGGCTTTCATACCCTGACCCTTGGGCAGCTCGCTGGCCGGGGACGGTTCGATATGCGTATCGACCTGGCGAATGCTGCGGGGGACTTGCTGAACGTCGAGGGCGAGGCTTGGGGCAAGCACTTGCTCAATATCCGCAATACCGGTGAAGAAACCCTGCCATCGGAGTTCGATGCGCTGCGCGTGGTGCATACCGAGGGCGGCGATGCTCAGTTCCGTTTGCGTGGCGCGCGGGCCGACCTGGGTGCCTACTCCTACGAGCTTGAGCAACAAGGCAACGACTGGTTCATCGTCGGCTCCGGCAAGATCATCAGTCCTTCTACAGAGAGCGTTCTGGCATTGTTCAACGTCGGTCCAACAATCTGGAACAGCGAACTGAGCACCTTGCGCAGTCGCATGGGCGAGGTCAGGGGGCAGGAGCACGGCGGTGGCTGGATGCGCAGTTATGGCAGCCGTTTCAACGCATCGCTGGAGACCGGGCTGGATTATCAGCAGAAGCAGCGCGGGCTGTCGTTCGGCGCCGATGCGCCGGTGCAGGTCCCTGACGGGACGCTGCTGGTGGGCTTGATGGGCGGCTACAGCAAATCCGATCTGGACATGGGCCGTGGCACGTCCGGCAAGGTCGACAGCTACTACCTCGGCGCCTATGGCACCTGGCTGTCGGAGGAGGGCTATTACCTGGACGGCATACTGAAGGTGAACCAGTTCCACAACGCCTCGAAAGTGGCGATGAGCGATGGCGAGAAGGCCAAGGGCGATTACAGCAACATGGCGCTGGGCGGTTCGGTGGAATTCGGCAAGCACATCAAGCTGCCTGACGAATACTTCGTGGCGCCGTTCGCGCAGCTGTCGAGCGTATGGATCGGTGGCGACAGCTACACCCTGGACAACGGCCTGCGAGCCAAGACCAGCCAGACTCAGTCGATACTGGGCAAGGTCGGGGCCACGCTGGGGCGCCAGTTCACTCTTGCCGATGGCGGTGTGGTGCAGCCGTATATGCGTGTGGCGGGGGCCCATGAGTTCTCCCGTAGCAATAACGTCAGGGTCAACGATCAGCGTTTCGACAACGATCTGTTCGGTTCACGGGCCGAACTGGGCGCCGGTGTGTCGGTGTCGCTGTCCGAGCGTCTGCAAGTGCATGCCGACTTCGATTACATGAAGGGCGAACACGTCGAGCAGCCATGGGGAGCCAACGTGGGTCTGCGCCTGGCGTTCTGATCTTCAGGCATTTGAACGATGGTTTCACGTTCGATGAGCCCCGACTGCAACGACGCAGCCGGGGCTTTTTTCGGCGTTTGGTTTTCAGCGAGTTTGTATCCAGGTTGTCCGAGTACAAACGCGCCAGACCCAGTTACTCCTGCAGTTTGCGTCGGCGAATCGCCCGGCCGCGCAGGGTTTTGGGATGGTTTTTCCCGTCGCTGCGCAAGACGATCTGCAGGGTTTCCGACACCCCGACCAGACGCGCACGACGCACCACTTCGTAACGAATCTCCACCGCGCCAGTCTTGTAGCTGCCTAGTTTCTCGGCGTTGAGGTACTGGATCATACGCGGCCCGGAGCGACCATTGGCTTCTCCGACGGTGGTGTAGAAGGTGCTGTTGCCCCAACGCATCTTCAGCTGGTCTCCCGACCAGATCTTGGCCGAGCGAGGGATGTTGATGTACACGCCGCTGATGAGTTGTTCCTCGGTTAGGACGCCGTCCTTGTCGCCGCTGAGGAAAGGGGCCGGGAGCGTAGGCGTTGCTTTTTTGGCTTGCTGATCAACTTCCCATGAAAACCCCAGGGCACCCTCCAAGTGCTCGATGTAGAAGCTGGCGGTTTCATTCGTCGTAGCGCCCGGAGGTTGAGGTGCATGCAACTCTTCGTAATGCGGCACTGACGCTTTGCGAAGCGTTGATTCGTCAAACTCCTCCTTTTTATTGATTAACTGATCTTTCACCGGTTTATCAGAGTTATCCAACTGGTTATCTTGCGGGTCAATGGGTAGCTGGATATCCGTTTCGTCTTCCATGGAAGCTCCTTGATCAGATAGTTATTGCGGTGTTTAAAAACAGACGACGACAACCGGATTTGTAGGAAGTGTGCGTCTAGGTTGCATATGTTCGATTCGCGGAAAGCGACTGTCAATCAAGCGACTTGCAGAGGTTTGCAGCGCTTCGCGGAGTCATTTGAAGCGCTTGAACAAAGTGTTGAGATGTGAATTTCGGCATGTTTCCTTTGTTTTATGGGGGTGTAAATACATATGTATCGCATCCATCGATAAGATCGGTGCTAGCGGCCGGGCGCGGTCCTACACGGAATGTAGGTTTTGAGGAAATAAGCTTTGAAAAAATAAATTCCTGAAATTTGAACTGGGCGTTCTCTGAGCAAGCCTCCATGCATATGCATGGAGGCTTTCACCTCAGATATTCGAACGAATATTCAAATTATTCTGTTACAAAGTTACGGTAAGGGTCACCGGCACGGATTTGATCGACTGGTTGCCGGCTCGGTCAGTCACCGAGTAGTCGATGACTGCGGTTTGGGTTGCAAAGCTCTGCAGAGCTTCGCGTTCGAAAACGATTTCGATGGGGCGGATGGTCAGGTCTTCGGGCTGTACGGTGTAGGTTGGGCCGGGGAAGCCGTTGCAGAAAGTCTGGATGGTGTCGCCGGGTTGCATGCCGTAATAGCCAGGTAGCAGGCCGGTCAGGCGGTCGTCGAATGTTGCGCTGGGAAAGATCAGTGGCGCCAGTAGGGTCGCGCCTGGGGATGTAAGATCCACCTTCAAGGGTACTGAAGGTGACATAACCCAGGCCTCAGTATTGGGGCTATATATCCGGTACTGGAGAATATACGTCCCTTCGTTTCGAAGATGGCTTTCGCTGAGATTCAGTATAAGAATATCGCCAGGTTTGTCGCTTTCCTTGATCACCCGCTCTGCCGTCACCGGAACACCATCCAAATCCAGCCGCACGGTGTACCCAGTTTCAGCCGCCGGCCACACTTCTACTTCTACCGGGATGGGCGCGTTCAGATCCGCAGTCTTCAACAAACCATCGGCATAAGCCGATGGCACAACTGCGGGTGGAAGGGGAATCGGTTCTCTAACATTCATGTCATTCATAACGTTCTCCATAAAGCACAGTCATGCGCATCCTTATGCGGGATGAGTGCTCGATTAATTAAATGGCTTAGATCAGCGAATACACCCTCATGGTGTTACATAATTATCGCTACCTGAATTTCAACTAATAGCGATCTCGCACCTTCGTCAACCCTGTATTCCCCCTCAGATCTGCAAAAAAATACCAAACAGATAACTTCGGAAACGTCCTACTTTTTCACCGAACAATAAAAAGCCCCGGCAGGTTCGCTGTCGGGGCTTGGGGTGAGGCGTGTCTTTATTAACAGATGAAGCTATCAGCGATTGAAGCGCTCCACCAGCGAGTACTGGCTGTTGGCAGTGCTGGTCAGTTCCGCGCTCAGGTTAGCGGAGCGGCGGGCTTCGTCGGAAGTCTGGTCGGCCAGTTGGGCGATGGTGGTGATGTTGCGGCTGACTTCTTCGGCGACCGAGCTTTGCTCTTCGGTGGCGGCGGCGATCTGGGTGGTCATGTCGGTAATGTTGGCCACCGCATCGCTGATACCCACCAATGCCTTGTCGGCTTCCATAACCTGTTCGACGCCTTCTTCCGCCTGACGGCGACCGGTGTTCATGGTCTGCACGGCGTTGTTGGCGGTCGCTTGCAGTTTGGCGATCAGGGAGTGGATCTGGCCGGTGGATTCGGTGGTGCGTTGAGCCAGTTGGCGAACTTCGTCGGCCACGACCGCGAAACCACGACCCATTTCACCCGCGCGGGCGGCTTCGATGGCGGCGTTCAGGGCCAACAGGTTGGTTTGGTCGGCGATGCCTTTGATCACGTCGACCACGCCGCCGATTTCGTCGCTGTCCTTGGCTAGCTGGGTGACGGTCAGGCCGGTCTCGCCTACCGAGGCCGACAGGCGCTGAATGGCTTGGCGGGTTTCGCTGGCGATGTCGCGACCGCGGCGGGTCAGTTCGTTGGCCTGCTGGGTGGCGTCAGCGGTGCGCTGAACGTGGCTGGCGACTTCCTGGGTGGTGGAGGCCATCTGGTTGATAGCGGTGGCGACCTGTTCGGTTTCCACGCGCTGACGATCCAGGGCGTTGGAGCTGGCCTGGGCCAGCGTGTCGGATTGCCGCGCCTGGGAGTTCAGGTGTTCGGCGGTGTCCTGCAGACGGGTCAGACAGGTCTTCAGGCGTGCATCCTGGCTGAGGACGGACATCTCCAGCCGTGCTTGCGGACCACGGCTGTCGGTGTACATCTGCGCGATCAGCGGGTCGGAGGTGGTCTGTTCGGCCAGACGCAGCAGCCGTTTGATGCCGCGCTGCTGCCAGCCCAGGCCCAGTAAGCCCAGCGGTACGGACAAGGCTGCTGCCAGGGCGAATCCCCAGTAGGAATTGAGCCATACGCCGATCAGGAAGCTCAACTGGCTGACCAGAATGAACGGCAGCCAGTCCTGCAGCACCGGCAGCCAGGTGTCGCGGCTCGGCACGGCGGATTTGCCGCTGTTAAGGCGTTGGTAGAGCGCTTCTGCGCGGCGGATCTGCTCGGCGGTGGGTTTGATCCGCACCGACTCGAAGCCTACGACCTGTTTGTTGTCGAAAATCGGCGTGACGTAGGCGTTGACCCAGTAATGGTCGCCGTTCTTGCAGCGGTTTTTGACGATGCCCATCCACGGCTGCCCTTGCTTGAGGGTGCTCCACATGTGTTCGAACACGGCAGGCGGCACATCAGGGTGGCGCACGGTGTTGTGTGGCGCCTTGAGCACTTCCTCGCGAGAGAAACCACTGATCTCGATGAACGCGTCGTTGCAATAGGTGATCACACCGCGCGCGTCGGTGGTGGAGATCAACCGTTGCTGCGCCGGGAAGGTCCGTTCGCGTTGGGTGATGGGCTGGTTATTACGCATAAGCTGTTCTATCCGGGAAGGCTTTGACGAGTTATCGGCCCGGTTGCCAGTAAATTAAGTATTTTGTGAGCTGCATCATGGGACGCATTGCGGCAGGTCATTGGTCAGCGGTCGAACATCGGGTAGGTGAACAGGCTGAAATGCGCAAGATTGAGCCCGAAATGGGTGATGACGGCACCCGGTAGCCCACTGAAACGGTAGGCGATGCCGTAGCCGACGCCGGCCATCCCTGCCAGCACCATCCATTGCCAGCCGGCGCCGATGTGCGCGAGTCCGAAAAGCAGCGAAGAGACGAGCAGGGCAAGCGTCTGGTGACAGGGCACGCGCTTGAGCAACCGGCTCAAACCGCCTTGAAGGTAGCCGCGGAAAATCAGTTCCTCGGTGAGGGTGACCAACAGCAGGTTGTTCAGCGCCCAGATACCACCTTGCTCGGGCCATTTCGGTATCCAGCCGATCAGTCTCATTGAAACGGCTGCCGTCAGACACATCACGATGGTGATCGGCAACGTCAGGGCAGTCGTGACCAATGCACGGCGCAGGGTTATGGTCGTGAACACCCATGGACAGGCGAGGGCGACCCAGAAGCCGATCAAGGGTTTGTCGAGGTTCATGTACATCGAAAAAGGTGCGGCTTCCGGGGTGAAGCGCACTGCTGCAATGACCCTTGCACTGATGAACCCTGGAAGCCAATGGCTGGCCAGCCCCGCAGCCAGGGCGATGAACAGCACATGACCGAAGGCGCGAACCGCCCAGTGCGTGAAATGGCTGACGCAGATCCCGGCCATGATCAACAGCCCGACGATGACCGCCACCGGAATGCTCAGTTGCCCGTACACCAGCGCGATGCAGTAACCGAGGGTCAGGAGCGTAAGCGTGCTCCAGCGCTGCGCCAGCATGTGTCGTCCTTGAGCGTGAGATAAGGCCGGCGATTTTAACGTTGATTAAACGCAGGTGTATGTGGGAAGGGATGAAAGGTGTCTGAAAATGCGGTGGGGAATCTGGTGGGGCGGGGTAGGTTTTTTCTGAAGCCTGTGGATGACGCTTCAAGTTGAACAGCGCAGGTGGCGCCAATCCCGTGGGAGCTGCTGGAGTTTGCGACAGTGGCGAATGCGGTGGGTCAGGCACGAGGGTGTCAGAAATTTTGTGTTCGGGCATAACATGAGCAAGAGGTGCATGTATG
>NZ_NKHL01000096.1 GCF_002934685.1 Pseudomonas bohemica | reverse complement strand
ATTGCTGATGACAAATCGGCAATCTGCCCTGGGTCAATTTTCAATCGGCAGGGTGGGTCAGTTTTCAATCAGCGCCAACAAGGTGACTTCACCGGCCGGTTACGGATGGACTGAACCCTAAATTTTTGGGCATGTGGCGAGAGAAATATCAGTACCCGGATCGAAACGGGCTTATGGGCTTTGAGGGCACAACGCAGTTTTTTGCTAACAAAAAATACGCGATCAGGGGTTTGTTAAAGATTACCGTATTCAAAGCTATACCTCGCTTGCCTGATATCCTCAGTTACGACTTCGCTGGCAATGGCGAATGGCAAGCCACAGATGATGAGCTTGTCACCACGTTACTCAACGTAAAAACCAAAGTAGTGGCCGTATCAGTCGCTGGTCAGCCGCTATCGATCTACACCCCAGCCTACACTCAGAGCGCCCTGAAAACCGATCTGGAGCAAGGACTTCTGTTGGCTCAATCACAGCGATACGACATCCGCAGTACGGCACAAAACGAGATTACCCTGGAAACCAATGGCCTACATGCCGATAGCTTTATCATCAACATGACCCGAACCAAACAGATGTACATGAGGTAGCTGTAGCTGGCAGCTTCTGAACTCCCTCCTCCTGATTGCATCACGTTGCTAGAGCCCCCTTATGTCCGAACAGCTCGTCAAATCCCCGCTGGAATGGATCGACGTAACCATCAAGGTGCTGCCATATCTTGGAGCACTGGCATTGATGACCTACGTGATTTTCAGAACTAACGCGATGTTCTACGTCGTCTACCGGTGGCACCAACTGCTAGGAGCCACGAAAGGTTTCCATAGTAAATTTGCGCAACGTGTGTGGGCCGATCACGAAGACCTACAGCGCTTCAATCTATGGTTCGGTCTTCACCTCAGCACATCCAGACACATGGCGAACCTGCTCTCCTGGCTGGATCGTCACGAGCTCACAATTGAAGAGCTCTGCCGAGCGCGCCGCTACTTCGACGCAAACGAGCTCAAGTTTAAAATCCCTTCCAAGCTCCGGCGCAGAACAGTTCGATCGTTGATGCTGCTCGCCATCGTATTCCTTTTACCGGCGGCCTACGTTTTCACACAAACGTCTTATGCGTGGCTCACGGTTAAAAAGACACATACGACGTTCTGGGTGCAGCCGAATGATGCGTTCAATGGCACAGATAATTGGTTGCCGTGGGTCGCCCCCCACTGGGCGGTGGATAATCAATACTGCCTATTTTCGGATGGCGTGGAGCCCTTTAAGGAGCAGTGGGATAAGGACGTTGTCTGCAGCTTGGTGCTGGGTAACTACAACCAGAAAATCGAAGACATCATCGGTGAGCAGTTCGTGATTGGTATGGGCGCTTTCGGTGCGGCAGTTGCCTGCCTCGCATTTCTAGTATTCATTATGCTTTGTGAGACTACCGCCAAGGCGCTGGAGAAAAAGGTTACCGAGGTGAGCACGAGCGTGCCGTAGGCTTTCCGTAGCACCAGTGATGAATGATATCCCAGGTGGCTAATCCAGCGCTGCCGCTCCTGACGTCTCGTTACATCTTGGTGTTGCGCTCAATCCAGATGGCTGAAATAACAGGGACGCCTATCCCAGACGCGAAACAGATTCCGGCCATCCCAGTAACTTACAGCTCCACGGTCATCGACCTTTCGCTTGGCTCTGAAAACAGTATGTGAATTCTTGAAGCCGAGAATTCTGCCATCGAGCCTCGGGACTTCATGCCCATCAAATCCGTCACGTGCCCCACCAACATTAAGCTTTGGAAGAATCAAAAGCAGAGCCGCGTGCCGCGTCTCCTTGAGAACCAGCGCAAACACGTTACCAATGGTGTAATGGCCTGAGTGGGCATGAACCACGCTGACATGCTGTCCTCGCTCAACTTTATGCAAAACGGATAAGACATGCGAGTCTGACACCAGCGTCGACTTATCCTTAACCACCCCACCCTCTGCATCCCTGCACCATTGGGCAACGTCATCCGATGTCTTGAGCTCAAGTGATCCAGACGATCGTCTTGCGAAAGCCTCTGCGCTTGGCAAATACCGCGATGTCGTAACAAAGATACCGCGACCTACCCCGTCGTTCGCCATGACACCTCGAAGTGCAGCGACAGCTTCTAGCCCTATCGGACGCCTCGGCGAGTATCGTTTTGCCTGAACGTAGGCGAGCGTATCCCCCAATGGGCCACGTTGAAACAGTTTGACATCGACCCCGCCATCACCCACTCCAGGCCCAACCTCCGATTCATAGCCTTGGGTCTGAAACAGCCGATGAAGAAGGATCTCAAATTCCCGGTGGTGAAGACTGTGAAGGCGTTCCGGATGAAGATGGAAGTATTGATAGAGCTCAGCATACAGGTCGCCGAAGTCCTCAATGACAAGGCTGCATACCCATTTCCAGTGGAAATACGCATCGTACGAGGTTTGGAGCTCTTCAGTTGTCGCGTAGAAGTAGTATGAAACCCCATCGTAGTTCTCACACCAGAAACCATGCCTTTCCGCGATCTGATCAAACTGGGCCCGCAAAGGAGGATCCAGATCACCATCCAGCATTTGCGCTAGCGGGCCCGAGCTGTATAAAACAAAAGTCACCGCATCCTGGCCGGGCTCCCCATCAATACGCTGTGCGTAGGTAGTGAAGCCACTTTCGTACCAGATGTCGTGAGCTACTGCCCAGGCCCGCAGATCAGCCTGTGCATTGAGAATTTTCTTCTCCAGCTCTGCATCTGAATAAGCCACTACGCTCATCTGGTTCGACCTTTACGGAGAGTTACCGCCCTCGACTGACCTCGCCATCAGCCGTACTTTATACAATCACGGTGATGGGGCTGGTGAGTTGATGAAATACCCTAAGATAATGAACAGCGCGGCGCCGAACATGACTAACACGTTGATAGCCACAAAAGTCTTCCAAACCCGCCGACTGCGCACGTCGAGATACATGAGCAGCAGCCTCCAGGCATAGTCCAGTACCGTGTGGTCGTGAAGCGCACTGGTCATGGACATGTATTTGAAATATCTTGCGAAAAGCCGTCTGAGTCTGCCCTCTGTCAGTTGAACGGGATCTTTGAACATCCCAATGACGATCTCCTTCTCGTTTACAGAGACGAGGTCGGATCTGTATGGAGCCATGAAGACCGTGACACCACCGCAAGGTGTCTGCGTGAACCACATGGCTGAATCACTCTCCAGGTGGGTCGTGCGCTTGATAAGCCTGACCTTCTGCTCGACACCTTCGATCTCCCTGGTTTCCTCTGCTTCTGTGACGCTCGAAAGCCCAAGCAGCCTAGTCATGCACGTGACTTGGAGATGATTCAATCGCTTGTTCGCCGGGATGTCGTTGGCTTCAGGGTGTAGCCCATTGTGGATTTTCATCCCTCCGTACCAACCAGCTTGGGGCGAGCTTTCGATCTCTCTAAACATCTCTCGGATGCGCGCCTCCATGTCGATCCACATCATTCGCCTGATGAAAGCTACTTCCGCGTCCTTCTGAAGCCTTTTGGCGTATTTCTCCAGCGCCTTTTTCATTGCAAGTACCGCTCCTCAAAATCCGTCACCCAGCACCTGATCATGACAGGCCAATCCATCCTCTCAAGTCCCTCTCGGCTTCGCCCGTGCGGTAGCTTCTGCCTCCAGTGGATCATCAGGCCAAAAATGCTTCGGGTAACGGCCCTTAAGGTCTTTTTTCACCTCTGTGTATGTGGTCTTCCAGAAATTCGCCAAGTCTTGCGTAACCTGCACTGGGCGCCGCGCCGGCGACAGTAAATGAAGTTTTACCAACTGCCTTCCACTGGCAATACGAGGCGTATCTTCGAGACCGAACAGCTCTTGCAGCCTCACAGCGAGCACTGGAGGTCGTTCCGAGTAGTCGATGCGGATGTTCGAACCAGAAGGCACCTGAATCGACTGAGGCGCCTGGGCCTCCAGTTCGTGCGGAAGCGGCCAAGGCAGGAGGTTTCTGACTATCGAAGACAGATCCAACTGACTGAAGTGACTGAGCCTCGTGACTTTGCCCAAGTATGGCGTGAGCCAACCCTCCAGCGTGTCCAGCAAGTTGGCATCGGTAAGATCGGGCCACTTGCTTTCTGTCTGGCCATTCTGGATATCCAGCTGACGCAGCAGATCTACCCGCGCTTGCCACTGCCGCAATTCGGGACTCCAGGGCAGAAGTTCGATGCCCTTGCGCCGAACCAGATTCACTAGCGCTAGCGAGCGGGTGTGCTCATCCAAGCTTGGCAGAGACGTGGTGGCGATAACCAACTCACCAACTCTTCTCTGCCGCTCAGCTTTGAGTAAACCTTCCCTTTCATCCCAATCAACCTCGTCAACTGACCTCACAAGGTCGGCCAACTCAGTATCGAAAAGATACGGATCAAGGTCGCTGGCCAAGTAAATCCTCTCCTCGCGCTGGCCTTGACGGCTCCCCAGATCAGCAACCACCAACCACTCATGCTTGGTAAGCGCATCGGGCTCGGAAAAGACTGCCGCACGACCGCTGGACAGTCGGTAATCAGAGACGCTTGTACGCCTCTGCAAGCCGATCCGGTCGGGATAAGCGAATGCCAACAGGCAACCTACCCAGCGTGAGTGGTCTGGCTCATCTGCGGGGTCAGAGGCCTTCACTCGTAGCAGGGATCGATACTGGCGAGCGGTCTGTTTCACACGCTGAAAGGAACCACTGCCACGACGTGAATGCTGCTCGCCGGACAGAGCAATCAATCTGGTATGAAGATCAGCACCCGCGCCTCGCAGGATGTCCTTCTCACCGAGCAACGCCGCAATGTTGCACGCCAGTTCATCCAAGCCCATCGCGTTGCCTTTGATCAGCATGTGAGCGATACGTGGGTGCGCCGGAAGCCCGCTCATGGCCGATCCATGCGGAGTGAGCGCCCCAGCATCATCAAGAGCACCGAGCCGTTTGAGCAGGTCTCTTGCTTGAGCGAAGGGGGCTGATGGAGGTTGGTCGAGCCAAGTCATTTCCTCTGGCTTCATTCCCCAACGGGCCAACTGGAGTGCCAGAGCTGCAAGATCGGCCTGTAGGATTTCAGGAGTGCTATAGCCGGACATTTGTTCGTGCTGCGACTCCGACCATAGGCGATAGCAGACACCCGGCTCCAATCGCCCTGCCCGCCCCGCTCGCTGGGTGGCACTGGCCTTTGAGATATGCTGAGTGTCGAGCCGTGTCATACCGCTGCGTGGATCGAATCGCGGAACTCGTTCAAGTCCCGAGTCAATCACCACACGCACTCCCTCGATCGTCAGACTGGTCTCTGCGATGTTTGTGGCAAGTACCACTTTACGTTTGCCCTCAGGCGCAGGATCAATAGCCGCGCGTTGAGCACGTAGATCAAGCTCCCCGTGCAAGGGACAAAGCATGATGTTCGTGTGCGGCCCCAATGCGTCGATCAGTTGTTCATTGACCCGTCTGATTTCTGCCTGCCCGGGCAAGAACACCAGGATACTTCCACTCTGTTCGCTGATCGCATCTAGGCAGGCTTGTACCACACGAGGGTCGATAAACTCCCCGGGCTGAAATGGCTTGCCCCACGTAGTCGACACCGGGTACATCCTGCCTTCACTTGTGACAACGGGGGCATCATTCAGCAGCCGCGATAACCGATCGCCCTCAAGGGTGGCCGACATCACCAGTACCTTTAGAGGCTGCTCATCACGAAAGAGCTCGCGTCCGTTGAGGGTCAAGGCCAGCGCAAGATCTGAGTCGAGATTACGAGAGTGGAACTCGTCAAAAATAACCAACCCCACGCCTTCAAGCGCAGGATCCTCCTGCAGTCGCCGCGCCAGAATGCCTTCGGTAATTACCTCGACACGGGTATGTGGGCCTACTCGACTCTCAAGGCGAATTCGGTATCCGATGGTCTCACCAACTTGCTCGCCCAGCTCACTGGCCAACCTCTCAGCTGCCGCTCTTGCAGCTAGACGACGAGGTTCAAGCATCAAAATAACTTGATCGCCTAACCAAGGCTCCTTTAGCACAGCAAGCGGCACACGCGTGGTCTTACCTGCGCCGGGCGGCGCCTGCAAAACAACCTCATGCCGGGAAGAAAGGGCTTGAAGCAGCGCCGGCAATGCGGCATCAATGGGCAAAGAACTCATGATGACTCCCAGGTAGGCCGGGAAGTATACCTACGATCTACAAAGCTCCCCAGCATAGGCCGTTCACCAAGCCGTTGCAGAAAGTGGAGCATCGGATGGGTTCACAGTTTTCAACCAGCTCAAATCTCTGACTTCACCGCCGAACCCGCATAACCATCGAGTGTGGCCTACTGCATAGGCGTATCTGCATGCATGCTTAAGTTCTAGAGCACGTGCCTGCCACCTTCTATCAGGTCATCAACGTAGCCACGCCAGAGACGTGTATAAATAAACAGCCCCCCCAGACTAATGGATCCAAATCAAAACATCTTGCTAGACCGACTGATAGCCTTTTGATAGTTTCGGACAGGGTCTGGCGTCGTACAGCCCCAAGAAAGGCACAGGTGATGCTTCGATCCGCGTCGCTGGATCCCGGAGGGATCTGATTAGCATCGCTTCCCTACGAGTCTACAAGGCAGGCACGCAGTGATTACAACACCCATTGGCAAGTTCACAGGTATTACTTGGGAAGCTCAGTGTCAGCTTGCGTTCAAACTCAAACATGGTGCGGATGGGTATCAACACATACCCGCATCACCTGGCGATTTTGGAATAGAGGGATACACGAAGCACACAGGCTATGCTTTCCAGTGTTATTGCCCCGAACGGCAATATCACCAAGACGAGCTCTACGAGAAGCAACGCGATAAAATCAACGATGATCTCAATAAGCTCAGGGATTACTCCGTTCAGCTGCAGAAAATTTTGGGCGGCACCAAAATCAAGAATTGGTGCTTTGTCACTCCAGAGATCAATCGAAACAAGCTCCATTCTTATAGCCAGACGAAGCAAACAGAAGTGAGAGCATGGAACCTTTCACATCTTGATGAAAACTTTACAGTGCTTCTGCATGACCACGAATTCTATATCCAAGAATTTAATCTACTGCGAACCTCAGAGGGCCTGCCTCCATGCCTAGGGTCGCCGAATGAATCACTGCCAAAAGTAAATGCTACTCCCGAGCCGTTCGATGAAAACCTAGTGAGAAAATGCCGCCTGCGTATGCCTGGGAGGAATGAAAAACACATTGACGGGCTCGTCACTCTTACAAAAAACTGGTTTTTGGATCACGATACCTATTTCCAATCTCTTTATGATCGCTCGCCTCCGACCTACGTACATGTTGCTCGTATTGTCAACGCTTTTGAACAAGATGTACAAGAGTGGAGGTTCACATCGGACGCAACTCCAGAGCAGCTCACAGAGCTAGTCAAGACCAGACTGATGGACTATCTGGTTACCGACCGCAATCTCAACATCGATAAGTCCACGGCAAACGAGGTGGTACGAAGAACTATCTCACGCTGGCTTGCGATCTGCGAACTGGATTTCAACGAGTAGTTTATGGCCAAGCTTAAATTCACACGGCGTCCGATTCCGGTGCTCACAGAGTTGCGCCCTCTCTACAAAATATCTCAAGCGCTCCTAATTCTTCACTTATCAAGCCGTGGAGGAAAAGCAAGCTTGCCCAAAATCCATCTGCTTAACTGGGCGCTCAAAACTCCCGAACGGACACGGTCATTGTTGATAGGCGCCGAACAGGGTCAATTACAGCTTCCAATTTGGGGATTCGATCCAGCGTTGGCAATTGCACTCAATCTCGCGTTCAGCGAGTCCCTCATTTCGCAGACAACAAATGGATTCGAGCTATCTCCGACTGGAAGATCCTACGTTTCCTTGATACTCGCCGACGATTCAGTTCTCAGTGAAGAAAAGACTGCGCTCAAGTCCATTGGGAAGAAAATAACGGAAGACATGGTCAGCACTGTGTCCAAGGGATGGGAATAGCAATGTTCATCAAAGCAATCAAGATCGATATTCAAACCGACAACGGGCCGTTTGGATTTTTCACCGACTTCAACCGTAATCTGAATATTATCCGTGGCCGAAACTCCGCCGGCAAAAGTACAGTGGTTCACGCAATCATGTATGGAATGGGCATGGAGGAACTGCTCGGAGCCCAAAATGAAAACGCGCTCACTTACGCTCTCAAGGACTACCTTGAGTACGAGGGGCTCAAGCATCAGATTTTGACTTCAAAAGTCACAATTGAAATCGAGAGTAATGGAAAGACTATCACTGCGACCCGAAGCGTCAAAGAGAATGGGCTTAGTACAAAGCTGATCCGAATTCAAGAATGCTCCGGGCTGACCAAGGGTGAGACCGCTCCTACGCTGTACAGATTTCTCCACGATGCAAATAGCGCACAGATTGACGAAGGTTTCTTCAGATATTTTGAAGATTTCCTGGGTTTGCAATTGCCAGTTGTGCCGAGAACAAACGGAAAACCGGTTAAGCTGTACTTGCAATATGTATTTGCCGCGATGGCCATTGAGCAAAAACGTGGCTGGACTGACTACATCGCGAACCTACCATACTTTGGCGTCAAAGATGCGCGCATAAAGATCGTTGACTTTCTAGTTGGCACCGACGTTTTCGAGACAGACGCCAAGCGTGATCTATTGGATCAAGCATCGAAAAAAATTCACGATGAGTGGCAAGTTCTTTATCGGACTCTGCTAGCGGAAACACTAAAACAGGGTTTCAGATTTTCTAACATTCCAAAAACGCCAGCACCTGATTTCAACGCCGAGCTTGTCGACTTTCATAAAACCTCGGAAGGGGTTACTGAAAGCATCCTAGAATACAGGCAACGCAGAATTGACGAACATCAGGTAATTGGCAAAAAACTAGCTCAACAAAGCGAAACCCCCACACAAGAAATAACTCAAGCTATTGAAAAGCACACGAATGAACTTGAGCGTTTCACCGTCGCTTATGAGACTTGCCTAGGTGACATCGCGCTATTGCGGATCAATCAGAACAGCAACAGGCTCAATACTCGTCAAGCAAAGGATGAACTTACAAAAAATCAAGCTGCACAGAAGTTGATAAGTTTTGGCGCTTCGCTCAGGTTATCAACTGCAAGTAACTCTTGTCCGGCCTGTCATCAATCCATCGGAAACTCTCTTGTCGATCTGCATGAGAGCACCCCGCATATGGATATCAACACCAATATCGAGTATCTCACCGCGCAGCTGCGGATGCTGGAACGGGAAAAGGGCGGAATTGATCAATCCATCAAAGAGGCCGATGCACTCAAGGAGCAGCTCGCTAGAAGCCTCACGGTTACCAAATCTGCCTTGAGGGCGCTCCGCTCCGATTTAAACTCAAATTCTTCCGTCTCTAAATCAGCGATCAGGCTGCAGCTGCAAATCGAGATGGAGCTTGAAGAACTCACTAAGTTTGAGGAAAACTCGGATCGGACGTTGGATATCCTTGCCCAGCTGTCGAATCGTTTTCTCGAAAATCAGCAAAGCCGAGCGTCTATGCCTAGCACCAATTACTCTTCAGCCGACCTGGCGAAGTATTCGCTTTTCGAAAGAATGTTCCGCGCAAACATCAGTGCGTTCGACTATCACAGCGCCGCGATCACAGACATTGAGTTCAATAAGGATAACCTGCTGCCATATCTTGCCAAGATTGAGCTCAGGGAGATCAATGCTCAAAGAGCTCCATTCAACGCCGCAGCTTTGGACGCCCCCACTCCTTCAACAACTGGTCGAGGAGAGGACAGTCCAAAGGGCAAAGGCAACATCGCAAGGGAGTCCAGTGCCAGTGACTTTGTACGTCTGATCTGGAGCTACCTGCTATCTATTTATCAAACCTCATCCCACCCGACCGTCAACGGGAACCATCTTGGTTTCATGCTGCTGGACGAGCCTGGTCAGCACTCCATGGCAACCAAAAGCCAGCAGGCGCTATTCCAGCTTTTGTCGTCTGAGAAAGGCTTGCAAAGCATCGTGGCAGCTTCGTTTGAGGACAGTGAGGCTACGTACAAGGAAGCAACCTCGAACGTTGAATTCAAGCTCATCCAGCTTGGGGATAAATCGATCTTGCCGGTTAAGGGTGTGACTGGATCGCAAGGACTGTGAAAGGCGTGCAGGCGCGGTGACGCAGATACAGATGGAGGGAATTCAGGATGGATTCTCACCACTCCCCATGCGGAAGGCAGATGAGCCTTTTCTTAGAATGAACCCCTAGATTCGGTGGGTTCGAGGGCGTCAAAAGGTTTGACAAGATTTCGGGGTTTCGGTGCAAATGGCAAAACGTGATATTCGTCGAAGATCAGCAGCCCGACGCCTTCCAGCGACGGATCTTCCTGCAGACGACGAGTAAGAATCCCCTCGGTGACCACTTCGATACGGGTATTGGGGCCTACCTTGCTCTCCAGACGAATCCGGTAGCCGACCGTTTCCCCAACATTCTCACCGAGTTCCGAAGCCAATCGCTCCGCCGCCGCCCGAGCGGCCAGCCGCCGAGGCTCCAGCATCAAAATGCTTTGCCCGGCCAACCATGCCTCCTGCAACAGCGCCAGCGGCACCCGTGTGGTCTTACCCGCACCGGGCGGCGCTTCGAGCACCGCTTCATCACGATCAACAAGGGCCTGGCGCAGCGCAGGCAGAACGGCATCAATGGGCAGAGAAATTATGGGGGCTCCAGAAACAGATCGCCGATTATACGAACACAACCCCAGCTTTGTTCGCCACAACGCAGAACCGTCGCCTTCGTTGGATAGTCTTATTGATTAGGCATTTGCCTTGTATAGTTGCGACTTCCTCTGAGGAGATCTCCATGCGTATTCCTTCCCGTTTGATCGGCGGTGCTCTGGTCGTCAGCTTGTTGGCTCAGCTGACGGCCTGCGGCAGTATTTTCTACCCTGACCGTCGCGGTCAGATCCAGGGCAGTGGCCGAATGGACCCGGCGATCGTGGTGCTCGACGCCGTTGGCCTGCTGTTCTACATCATCCCCGGCGTGATTGCCTTCGCTGTCGACTTCGCAACCGGTGCGATTTATCTGCCTTCCGGCAAACAGGCGCAGATCGACCCGCAGAAGCTGCAGCCTGCCGTAAAAGCCGATGGCACTGTGGATAACGCCAAGCTGCAAGCCATCATTCAAACCGAGCTGGGCCGTACACTGCCGCTGGACGATCCACGTCTGATTCAGCACAAAGGCAGCGCGCAACAGCTGGCTACGCTGGGTCTGATACCGTCCGCTTGATGTTCCCACGCTCTGATTGTTCGAAGCCCTGATTGAAGGAAGCGCCATGAGCAGCAGCCCTGAACATGCCCGGTTATTGCGTCTGGCGACGCGGGCGTCGCTGGCCGTCGCCAGTATCCTGATCATCGCCAAGGCCGTGGCCTGGTGGATGAGTGGTTCGGTCAGCTTGCTGGCGGGACTGACCGACTCGCTGCTCGATGGCGCGGCCTCGTTCCTCAATCTGTTGGCGGTGCATTACGCGCTGCGCCCTGCCGACGAAGATCACCGTTACGGGCATGGCAAGGCTGAGGCATTGTCGGGCATGGCTCAGTCGTTGTTCATCGCGGTCAGTGCATTTCTGATCGGCTTTCAGGCCATCGAGCGCATTCAGCATCCGCAACCCTTGGGCGCGCCGGGGCTGGGCATTTTGGTGATGCTGCTGTCGATCGGTCTTACCGTTGCGCTGCTGATGTTGCAACACAAGGTGGTGAAGGAAACCGGTTCGGCGGCGATTCGCGCCGACTCACTGCATTACCGCTCCGACTTGTTGCTCAATGTCAGCATCATGGTGGCGCTGGGATTGGCGTATTTGGGCTATGACCAGTTGGACGCGTATTTCGGTCTGGTGATTGCGTTCTACATTCTCTGGAGCGCGATCTCCATTGCTCGGGAGACGGTAGCGGTGTTGATGGATGCCGAGCTTGAGCCAGGTGTCAGCGCGCGCATGCTCGAACTGGCGCAGAACGTACCCGGCGTACTGGGTGCCCATGACTTGCGCACGCGCATCTCGGGTAATCACTGGTTCGTACAGTTGCACCTGGAATTGCCCGGTGCGTTGACGCTGTTGGTGGCGCACGACCTTTGCGAGCAGGTTGAGCGGGCGATCATCGCTGAATATCCCAAGGCCGAGGTGTTGGTACACGCCGACCCTCAGGAAGTGATGCAGCAGGCTGACGGACCGGTGTTGAATTGATCAATTCTTGAGCAAATCAGTGACAGGCTGTAGCAGCCCGGCTTGCCAGCGGTAGCTTTCGTAGGACGTCACCGCCGGCAAGCCGGACTGCCAAAGGCAGCAGGATCATTGCTGAACGCTATACCCCCGCCCCGCATAACACCCGGCCATGGCTTGACGATAAATCCCCACCACTTCAGGTGCCGGCTGGTAGGTCGCGGCCGCCGGATCGAAGTTGCTCTGTTGCACGGCGTAGCGATAGCAGTCGTAGCGATCCTGCTCGATCTGCTGCTGCGTCTGGCCGTTGGCTGGATAGGCAATCACGTCATAGGGATCGGCAGGCTGCGGCTGAACCTGTTGCGGCGAATACACCGGCTCCACGCCCTGCGGCGGTTCGGCCACCACGTATTCCTGGGTGCTCTGCTCATAGGTGTAATAAGTGCCGGCCGCGAGGAAGAAAAGCGCGCTGCCGAGCCAGACCTGTTGCGCGTAGTCCGGCAAATATCGCACACGCACTCCACGCGGCGGGGCAACGACCACGTAGCGCGGGCCTTGCGGACGATACCAGTAGCCAGCTGAATAGAAATAATCGCTGCCGTGATAAGGCACGCGGGAATAACCGCCAGGCATGCGATCTATTTCGTAGCCAGGACGATAACGTGGCCCACCGCCCCAGCCATCACCATGACCACCTGGGCGGCCATTATTGCCAGCATGATTGTCGCCGCCGCGCCACGGGTTGTTCTCGCGGGGCTGATCGCGGTAGAAGCCCTGACGCGGCTCTTGGGTCTGAACCACGGTGTCCGGACGACGCTGGATCGGTAGGTTGCTCTGACGATCCTGCAACTGACGCTGCTGCAGCTGTTGTTGCTGCTGGCGCTGTTGTTGCTGAAGCTGCTGCTGGCGTTGCTGCTGTTGGTTCTGATCCTGGCGCTGCTGATTACGCTCACGGTCCTGCTGCTGGCGCTGCTGATCGGCCCGCTGCTGCTGATTCTGTTGGATCGGGCGCTGCTGGTTGAGCTGTTCCTGCTGGCGCTGTTGCTGTTGCTGTTGTTGCTGACGCTGCTGCTGATCCTGATTGAAGCTGCGTTGCTGGTTCTGTTGCTGCTGGCGCTGCTGCTCGAAGCCACGCTGTTGTTGCTGGCGTTGCTGCTGCTCATTGCGCTGTTGCTGCTGATTATTTTCGTCGGCCAACACCTGAGCACTGATGCTCAAGGCCAAAAGACTGACACCTGCCAAACGCCAGATGCGCATGCTCATGCTTTCCTCACTGCGGCGCGGATACCTGTTGATAGGACTGCATTCTGGGTGCGCCGTTCGCCGCACTCTATCAGCGCGCCGCATGAAGTTGTAGGAGTGCGCTTGCCGGCGATGCGGGGGTGGCTGTTGCATACCTATCGCCTGACCCAACGCTATCGCGGGCAAGCGCGCTCCTACAGGTTGCGGTCCTGCGGCAAAGCAAAAAAACGGGCGAAAAAAAGAGGGCCCATTGGCCCCCTTTCGAATACTTCGTCCTGGCTCGACGCTTTTGACGCCGGCTCACCTCGCATCGTCTTCTGGACATTGCGCAGCCCGGTGGCCTGGTCAACCCTGTCGGGCTGGAGGCCGCGGCTGGCCTGATTCGGCGGGCCGCGCTGGACGCTGTGTCCGGGCAGTGATTCTGGTTAAAAGAATAAGCCTGCGCCGCCGACATGGGATTGCGAATATTGCCGATGAAAACACCACTTGCGCAATTTTTCCCTTCGGATGAATAATTCAGCGCAATTGATCCCACAAAGGTGCCAGTCGTGAGCAAGCTCGATAGATATGACCTGAGTATTTTGGCCGAACTGCAACGGGACGCGCGCATCTCCAATCAGGAGCTGGCCGAGCGCATCGGCCTGTCGCCATCGCCCTGCTCGCGGCGGGTCAAACAGTTGGAAGATGACGGCTACATCGTTCGGCAGGTCGCGTTGCTGGATCGCAAGAAGCTGGGCCTGAGCCTGACTGCCTACGTGCTGATCGGCATGGATCGACATACACCTGACCGTTTCGAGAACTTCGAGCAGCAGATCCGCAACCTGCCGCAGGTTCTGGAGTGCAGCCTGGTCACCGGTGTCGATGCCGACTATCAACTGAAGGTCGTGGTGCCGGACATGGATCACTACCAGAAATTCCTGCTCGGCCACCTGACCCGTATCGACGGCGTCACCAGTGTGCGTTCAAGCTTCGTACTCAATCAGGTCTTGGCCAGCACAGAGCTGCCGCTGGTACACCTGCGCAGCTGATGCCAGGACGGCGCTCTATACTCGCAAGCCCGCCCACTCACAGGAGATGATCATGGAACCCGAGGTGTTCGAAGAGTGGATGATGACCATTCTGGTGACCGTGCTGATCGGTTTCATGGGTTTCATCGTCTGGGACCTGGCAAAGAAATCCAAGGCTGGGCGGTTTGGCACGATGATTTTGTTCGGGGTGCTGGGGCTGGGGGTAATGGCGTTTGTGATCAAGACGGTGGTGATTGCCTATCTTGAGCAGCATCAGTGATTTCAGCGGCCATCTACCCTTGTAGGAGCGCGGTTGCCCGCGAGGGCGTTCGGTCAGCCAACATGAATACAACAGACATACCACCATCGCGGGCAAACGCGCTCCTACAGTTGACGCGTGCCCGTCGCAGGATCCTGCTTGCCCCATAGCTGCACTCACAACTTCGCTGGCACTTCCCGCCACTGCCCCTGACCCAGCCCTTCGATGCTCCAGTCGCCAATCCGCACCCGCACCAGCCGCAGGGTGGGCAGCCCGACCGCCGCAGTCATTCGACGCACCTGCCGATTCCGGCCTTCCTTGATGACCAGTTCCAGCCAATGAGTCGGCACACTCTTGCGAAAGCGCACGGGCGGATTGCGCGGCCACAGTTCAGGCTCGTCCAGGCGCCGCGCCTGCGCAGGCAAGGTCGGGCCGTCATTCAATTCGACGCCATCGCGCAGTTTTTGCAATTGCTCATCCGAGGGTTCGCCCTCCACCTGCACCCAGTACGTCTTGGCCAGTTTGTGTTTGGGATCGGCGATCCGCGCCTGCAACCGCCCGTCGTTGGTCAGCAACAGCAAGCCTTCGCTGTCGCGATCAAGTCGTCCGGCCGGGTAGATGCCGGGGATCTCGATGTAGTCCTTGAGCGTCGCCCGACCTTCGCCATCGCTGAATTGGGTCAGCACGTCGAACGGCTTGTTGAACAGGATCAGTCGGGGTTCGGCGGGCGGGGCCTTGGCGACACGGCGAGGCGCGCTCGAAGTGTTCGGCGCAGGACGACGGGAAGGAGGACGTTGGTTGCGCGGCATGTTGGCTCAAACTGATTCGAAGATATGGCATAAACAGAAAGAGCCACTTTAGTGGCCCTTTTGTTAAACGCCTAGCGATTCAACGGAACGGCGGCTCATCGAAACTGCGCAGTTTGCGCGAATGCAACGAGTTGAGCTGAGTGCGCAGCAGGTCCAGCGCGGCAATACCGATCCTCAAATGTTGGGTCACGGCGCGCTCGTAGAAGGCGTTGGCCGAGCCCGGCAGCTTGATTTCGCTGTGCAGTGGCTTGTCGGAAACACAGAGCAATGTTCCGTAGGGCACACGCAGGCGATAGCCTTGAGCTGCGATGGTGCCGCTTTCCATGTCCACGGCCACCGCGCGGGACAGGTTGATCAGCGGCCGCTCCTGCGCCCAGCGCAACTCCCAATTGCGGTCGTCGTAGGTCAGCACGGTGCCGGTACGAAGGCGCTTTTTCAAATCGTCGCCACGCTCGCCCGTGACTTGCGCGGCCGATTCCTGCAACGCCAGTTGCACCTCGGCCAGGGCGGGAATCGGGATGTTCGGTGGCAGTACGCGGTCAAGAATGCCGTCGCGACGCATGTAAGCATGAGCCAGTACGTAATCGCCGATGGTCTGCGACTGACGCAGACCGCCGCAGTGGCCGATCATCAGCCAGCAATGCGGACGCAGCACGGCCAGATGGTCAGTGATGTTCTTGGCGTTGGACGGGCCGACACCGATGTTCACCAGCGTTACGCCGTGACCGTCTTCGGCGATCAGGTGATAGGCCGGCATCTGGTAGCGGTGCCAGACCACGCTGGAGACGATGGCCTGGGCCTCGCCGTGGTCCATGCTCTTGTCGACGATGACATTGCCCGGCAGCACCATTTTCACGAAGCGCGGATCGTCACGCAGTTTTTCCAGGCCGTGAACGATGAACTGGTCGACGTAGCGATGGTAGTTGGTCAGCAGAATCCAGGGCTGCACATGGCGCCAGTCGCTGCCGGTGTAGTGCACCAGGCGGCGCAGCGAGAAGTCCACCCGGGCGGCGTCGAACAGCGCCAGTGGCAGCGGGTCGGTATTGGCCCAGTCATACAGGCCGTCGGCGATGCCGTCGGTGGCGGCGGACAGGTCGGTGCTCGGGAACACCCGGGCCAACGTCGCGGCGGTGACGCCCGTGCCGGCCAGTTCATCGCCCTGCTCGACCACGTACGGATAAGGAATGTTCTGCTCGCTGACGCCCACTTCGACCGTGACGGTGAAGTCGTTCATCAACGGCACGAGCTGTTCGAGCAGGTATTTGCGGAACGCCGCCGGGTGAGTGACCGTGACGCTGTAAGTGCCGGGCAGTTGCACCTTGGCGTAGGCACGAGTGGTCAGCGGTACTTCGCCGTGGCAGTGATAGGTCAGGCGCAGTTCGGGGTAGCGGAACAGCAGACGCTCGGCAGCGTCGGGCTCGACGCGATCCTTGAGATAACGCTTGAGCGCCTGGCTCAAAGCGCTGGTCGCACGTCCGTGCAGCTCGGCAAGCCGGTCCACAGCTTGCTCGGCGTTTTCTACGACAATAAAAGCTTCAGTCACGATGCGCATCCTTCTGATCTTGCAAGACTCCATCTTGCCTGCAACCGATGACGAAGGCACGAGTTGTGTCAGAGAGAGCGGTTCTCCACTGTCGTAACCTCCAGCAGCGCCTACAGTGGAATTGTGTCGTCCACGGATGATGAGGTCACCTCCGAACCCGGGCGTCATGACCTCGAGTTGCACGGGGCTCCATTGCAGGAGCGCGACTGCCCGCGAAAGCATTGTGCCAGTCGCCGGATGGGCCTCTGAAACGCCGCAAATCGCGGGCAAGCGCGCTCTTACACAATTCATCCCACCTGAGGCGACGACCTGGCCACCAGCGCCTCGACATCCACCCCACGCGGCAGCGCGCCGTAGACCCGGCCAGGGTGTTGCAGCCGTCCGGCGATGAAGCCGTCGCTGACCACCGAATTCCCCGCTTCGAGCAGCAGCTTGGCCTGCAGGCCGACGGCGATGTCTTCGGTCAATTGCCGGGCGCGGTACTGGATGTCGCTGGTGTCCATGAACGCCGTCTTCAACTGCTCGATATGCGCCGCCAGGCGCGCATCGCCATGGCCATCGCCCAATTCATCAAACAGCGCATCGAGTACGCCCGGCTCCTTGGACAGCGCGCGCAACACGTCCAGGCACTGCACGTTGCCCGAGCCCTCCCACGTCGAGTTGACCGGCGCTTCTCTATATAGACGCGGCAGGATGGTGTCTTCGACGTACCCCGCGCCCCCCATGCATTCGGCGGCTTCGTTGATCATGGCTGGGGCGCGCTTGCAGATCCAATACTTGCCGACCGCCGTTACCAGCCTGGCGAAACGCGCTTCATGGGAATCGTCCAGACGCTCCAGCGCACGCCCCATGCGCAGGGTCAACGCCAGCGCAGCTTCGCTCTCCAACGCCAGATCCGCCAACACGTTCTGCATCAATGGCTGCTCGCTGAGCACACGCCCGCCGACACTGCGATGTGCGCAATGATGCGCAGCCTGGGTCAGCGCCTGACGCATCAAGGCGCTGGAACCGGTCATGCAATCGAAGCGTGTCATGGCGACCATTTCGATGATTGTCGGCACCCCACGCCCTTCTTCGCCGACCATCCAGGCCAGTGCACCGCGAAACTCGACCTCGCTGGAGGCGTTGGACCAGTTACCCAGTTTGTTCTTCAGGCGCTGTATGTAGAACTCGTTGCGAGTGTCGTCCGGGCGATGGCGCGGCAGCAGGAAACAGGTCAGGCCCTTGTCAGTCTGTGCCAGGGTCAGGAAGGCGTCACACATCGGCGCCGAGCAGAACCACTTGTGGCCGACCAGCTCATACGCCTGACCGGGGCCGGGTTGACCAACCGGATAAGCGCGCGTGGTATTGGCCCGCACATCAGTGCCGCCTTGCTTCTCAGTCATAGCCATGCCGATGGTGGCCCCGGCCTTGTGAGCGATGCCAACGTTGCGCGGGTCGTACTGGGTGGCGAGGATTTTCGGCAGCCAGATATCGGCTAGATCAGGCTGCAACCTGAGAGCGGGCACGCTGGCGAAGGTCATGGTCAGCGGACAGCCGCTGCCCGCTTCGGCCTGCGTATGCAGGTAGCTCATGGACGCGCGGGCGACGTGGGCGCCTTGCCGTGGGTCGGTCCAGGGTAACGAGGGAATGCCGTGCTCGACAGCGGTCTGCATTAACTGATGATAGGCGGGATGAAACTCCACCAGGTCTATGCGATGGCCATAGCGGTCATGGCTGGCGAACACCGGTTTGTTCTGGTTGGCGAGGAAGCCCGCCTCCATCAGCGGTCCGCCCGCCAGAGCGCCGTACGCATCGATTCTCGATTCCGCCCAGCCTGCACCGAAACGCTTCGACCATTCCTGCAACGGCAGGTCAATGCGATAGAGGTTAGTCCCGTCCAGCGACGGCGGCTGATTGGTGACTTCATGGGTTTCGGCGAACTGATGCAGATTCATGGGCGGGCTCCGGTTCGAGTCGGCACGCGGCGATCGCGCAGATGCGAACCAGTGAATCACGCAGCGCAAGCCGAAAAAAGCGCCATAGGCGACTAAATGACGGCGGTTTTGCCCTGCTGACAGCTCTAGTTGTAGGAGCGCGCTTGCCCGCGATAGCGCAGGGTCAGACAGGTCTGGATCGCCCCACACTCGCGGGCAAGCACGCTCCGACAGTTCATACCCGCATCAAACCACCGGCAACGCCGCCCGTTGTACATCCAGACTCAACCTGAACTGACTGCCATTGCCCGGCTCCGACTGATGGCTCAAACGCCCGCCCTGCAATTCGATCAATTGCCGACAGATCGCCAGCCCAATTCCAAGGCCGCCGTACTCGCGGGTCATGGATCCGTCGACCTGATAGAAGTTGGCGTACAGCGTCTCTTCGTCCAGCCGAACGAAACCAATGCCGGTGTCGATGACGTCCATCAGCAAGCGCACCTGCTGCTCGTCGGTGTGGCCTTTCACACTTATCCTGATAGAGCCGTTTTGAGTGAACTTGATGGCGTTGTCCACCAGACAATCCAGACACTGGCGCAACTTCAGTTCATCGCCCTGCAGGCTGTCCGGCAGGTCTTCGTCCAGTTCGACGCTAAGGGCAAGGCCCTTGCCGCGGGCCAGAGGCTCGAATGTGCTGCGCAGCTGAAACAGCAAGTGGCGCAGGCTGAAGGCTTCGCTGCGCACCTTGATGCGTCCGGCCTGCAATTCGGTGAGGGTCAGGATACCGTTGACGATGCCCATCATGTTTTGCGCCGAGTCGGCGGCGGTCTGGCGGTACAGCTCGATTTCGTCTTCGGCCCAGTCCATCTGCATCAGCTCAAGCGAGCCGATCACGCCGTTCATCGGCGTGCGCAGTTCGTGAGTAAGGGTTGCCAGAAACTCGTCTTTGAGGCGGTTACTCACGGCCAGTTGCTGGTTGAGCTTCTCCAGATCCCTGCTCGACTGCGCCAGTATCTGCGTCTGGCGGTCGCGCATAGTGTTAATGCGATCGGCCAACGCCAGCGACAGCAGCGCGACCTCCACCACCGAACCGATCTGGCTGGCGTACATGGTCCAGAAGTTATTCGGCAACTGCCCCAGCAACATGGTGGCGTTGATGACGCCGCCCAGCAGAAACGCCGACCAGGCGAAGATGAAATAACGCGCGACGCGGCGCCCCTTGAGCCAGGCAACGATGCCGATCAGCAGGATGACCGGCGTGAACAGCAACACCAGCCCTGTCACCAGACGCAACGCGATGCCGTAATCCTGAGTCAGCGCCAGCAGCATGATCACCGTTGCGCAGGTCATCATCAGCAGCAACGGTGTATCCAGCCAGCGGCCCAGTCTTGGGGTTTGCAGGAATTTGCGTGCGAACTGGCTGGCGAACAGGATTGCCGCAGCGATCAGGAAAGTGGTGGACGTGTTGGCCCACCAAGGGCTGTCCGGCCACAGAAACTCGATTCCGGCGCCATTGACCGACACCTGATACAACCCGAAGCAGGTGATGTAAAGGATGTAATAGAGATAGCTGGTGTCACGCACGCTCAGGTAGATGAACAGGTTGTAGACCAACATTACCGCCAGCACGCCGTAAATCATCCCGAGCACGTAAAGCCGCGCTGGCTGGTCTTCGATGTAGGCGTGACCGGCCCAGAGATTGAGCGGCGCCTGCACCGAGCCGTGACTGGCGACGCGTACATACGCGGTCTTGCTTTGGTTAGGTTTGAGGTTCAGGTCGAACAGGTAGTTGTTTTGCTTTATCTGACGGCTGTCGAAGGGCAGCATGTCGCCGGTCTGCCAGGTAAGGCTGGGCTCGGCGGTTTCACTGGCGAGGTACAGGTCCACGTGATCCATCGGCGGATAGGCAAGCTCGAGCAGCCAGTCTGCGGAAGCGACCGGATTGACCGGGCGATAGGTCAATTGCACCTTCAGCCAGAACGCCGATTCCGAGAAACCCGCGTTGAGTGAACCGGCGTCGAGCGCGCGAAACCGGGCCTGGCCTTTGGGCGATGACACCTCTTCGATGGCGGCGCTGCCTGTCGGGTCTTCGAATACCTGCGTCGCGCGACCGAGCGGCAGCATGCGCGTGGTTTCATCGAACTCCAGGGCACAGGCCAGCGTTGGGAGCAGAGTCAGCAGCAGGGTCAGGAGAAGACGCATGAACCACCGCCGACAATATTCTGAGCGGCGACGTGAAACCCTTGATCCATGGGAGGCAATATTGGATTCCGGGCCGGGATTTCGGCCAGCTTGTTTAACGGGCAACGCACTTGCATTCACTCTTTTGGCAGAAGAAACAGAATATGGGCAGGCAGCATAACGACCGATGGCCGCATGACACTATCTGTATCGTCACCCACCCCAATTTCGTGATGCTTTCAGGACGACTGGCGCAGCCATGCCCGCAGGCAGCGGCCTGGAGCCCTTGAGCCGGTGCAGACGAAAAATCTGCCGCCGACCAGCGGCCCGGCAAAAGCTTTAGTGGTAAGCTCGCGCACCATGAATATCTATAGCTCCCGCCCCGTTGTCCTCTGTCTCTCCGGCCACGACCCCAGTGGCGGCGCCGGCTTGCAGGCAGATATCGAAGCCCTGCTCGCCCAGGGTTGCCACGCCGCTCCGGCGGTCACCGCGCTGACCGTGCAAGACACCGTGAACGTCACCGACTTTCGCGTTCTGGATCGCGAGTGGGTGTTGGCTCAGGCCAATGCCGTGCTCAACGACTCTCCCGTGGCTGCCGTGAAGCTGGGGATGCTCGGCTCGCTGGAAATGGTCGACACCGTGGTCGAGTTGCTCCAGGCCAACCCGCATCTGCCGCTGGTTTGCGACCCGGTCCTGCGTGCTGGCGGCGGCGGCCGATTGGGCAAGGACGAAGTGGGCTATGCGATGCGCGAGCGTCTGCTGCCGCTGGCGACCATTGCCACGCCAAATCTGCCCGAAGCACGGATTCTGGCCGAACTGCCTGAGGGCACTGCCGACGAATGTGCCGAAAAGCTCTTGCCGTTCTGCGAGCATCTGCTGATTACCGGCGGGCACGGGGACGAGAATGAGGTTCACAATCGGTTGTACATTCGCAACGGCCAGTCGCACACGTTTACCTGCCAGCGCCTGCCGGGCAGCTATCACGGCTCCGGCTGCACGCTGGCCAGCGCTCTGGCCGGTCGCCTGGCCCTCGGGCAAGACGTAATCAGCGCCGTGCAAACCGCGCTGGACTACACTTGGCGCACGCTGCGCGACGCCGAACAGCTGGGCAAAGGCCAGTTCGTACCCCGCCGCCTGCCGCTGGATTTCTGCTCGTAACGCCACGAAAAAGAGGCACCCCTGATGAAATTACGTGGCTTGTATGCCGTTACCGACAGCCAACTGTTGGCCGGCAAATTCCTGGCCTATGTCGAAGCCGCGCTCGATGGTGGCGTGACTCTTCTGCAATACCGCGATAAATCCGGTGACGAGACACGCCGTCTGCGTGAGGCCTCCGAACTGCTCAAGCTGTGCGAGCGCTACAAGACCCGCCTGATCATCAACGATGACGCCGAAGTCGCTGCCCGTCTTGGTGTCGGCGTGCATCTGGGGCAAACCGACGGCTCGCTGCCAGACGCCCGCGCCCTGCTCGGTCACAAGGCCATCGTCGGTGCCACCTGCCATGCGCAGCTTGAACTGGCGGAGAAAGCCAGGATCGACGGTGCTACCTACGTCGCGTTTGGCCGCTTCTTCAACTCCAACACCAAGCCCGGTGCGCCTGCGTGCAGCCTTGAAATGCTGGCCCAAGCACGAACGCGGATCAAATTGCCGATCGCCGTCATCGGCGGCGTCACCCTGGAAAACGCCGCCCCGCTGGTCGCTCACGGCGCCGATCTGCTCGCGGTGGTGCATGGCCTGTTCGGTGCTGATTCCACTCAGGAAGTGACGCGTCGCGCCCGTGCCTTCAACGACTTGTTCAAACCAGCCTGACCCCACGTCGGGCCGGTTCATCTCATTCGATTCAAACAGAGACCTTCACCATGTCCCGTTCTGAAACCCTGTTCGCCAACGCACAGAAACACATTCCCGGCGGCGTCAATTCGCCGGTCCGTGCGTTCAAGAGCGTCGGTGGCACCCCGTTGTTCTTCAAACACGCCGCTGGGGCCTACGTCACCGACGAAGACGACAAACGCTACGTCGATTACGTGGGTTCCTGGGGCCCAATGATTCTTGGTCACAGCCACCCCGAGGTGCTGGACGCCGTGCGCAAGCAGCTCGAACACGGCCTGTCCTATGGCGCGCCGACCGCGATGGAAACCGAGATGGCCGATCTGGTCTGCTCGATCGTGCCGTCGATGGAAATGGTGCGCATGGTCAGCTCCGGCACCGAAGCCACTATGAGCGCGATCCGTCTGGCCCGCGGTTATACCGGACGCGACAGCATCATCAAATTCGAAGGCTGCTACCACGGCCACTCCGACAGCCTGCTGGTCAAAGCCGGTTCCGGCGCGCTGACCCTGGGTGTGCCAAGCTCGCCAGGCGTTCCGGCGGCGTTTGCCAAACACACGCTGACCTTGCCGTTCAACGACATCGAGGCGGTCAAGGTGATGCTCGCGCAGGTGGGTCAGGAAGTGGCCTGCATCATCGTCGAGCCGGTCGCCGGCAACATGAACTGCGTGCCTCCCGCGCCGGGCTTCCTGCAAGGCCTGCGTGAAGAATGCGACAAGCATGGCGTGGTGCTGATTTTCGACGAAGTGATGACCGGCTTCCGTATAGCCCTTGGTGGAGCCCAAGCCTACTACGGCGTCAAGCCTGACTTGAGCACCTTCGGCAAGATCATCGGCGGCGGCATGCCGGTGGGCTGCTTCGGCGGTAAGCGCGAGATCATGTCGCACATCGCGCCGCTGGGTCCGGTGTATCAGGCTGGCACGCTGTCCGGTAATCCGCTGGCGATGGCTGCGGGCCTGACCACACTGCGCCTGATCAGCCGCCCGGGTTTCCATGACGAGCTGAGTGCCTACACCACACGCATGCTCGAAGGCCTGCAACAACGCGCGGACGCGGCGGGTATTGCGTTCGTGACGACGCAGGCGGGTGGCATGTTCGGCCTGTATTTCACCGACGCGAAACAGATCGTCACCTTCCAGGACGTAATGAGCAGCGACGCCGATCGCTTCAAACGTTTCTTCCACCTGATGCTCGAAGGCGGGGTGTACCTGGCGCCGAGCGCATTCGAAGCCGGTTTCACCTCCATCGCTCATGGCGAAACGGAGTTGCAACATACGCTGGACGCGGCCGAGAAGGCGTTCGCGCAGTTGAAATAAAACGAGTCGGTAGAAGCGCTTGCCGGCAAAGGCATCAGCCCAGCGACATTGATGTTGCCTGACCCAACGCCTTCGCGGGTAAGCGCGCTCCTACCGTATTGCGTTAGCCACATCCCTGGAGCGACGCATCGTCTGTAGGAGACGTCGAAGGTTACGACGGCAGCGAAAGCGCAATGTCTGTCGATGAATACGCAACGGGCCCGACGCTTTCCTCCGAAAGCGCCCGCAGCAATCTGATCCCGACAGTTGATTCGCACTGTTCTCGGAATGTTTTGTTCAATACCGGGTAACGCACACCGCTTCGAGCCCCCAAACACAGGGCAATCAGGCCCGTGCAGCAGAAAATCAGTAAAGACTTTGTAAGGTTGGCCCTGCTTATTTCATAATGCGCAGCCAGCACGTTTAGCTGGACGGGCATGCCCGCACCTTTTTCAGAGGTAAGTCGACTTCCATGAATCGCACCGGCCGCACCCTTGCATTGGGCTGCCTGTTGCTTCTTCATCCCCTGCTGGCGAATGCAGGTGGCAACTCGTTGTTAATACCAGCGGTGGGTCGCTGCACCCTGAATACCCAGCCAGACAACCTGCCAGCCGCTTTGTCGACTTGCCAGCAGGCGGCTCAAGGCGGGGATGCGCAAGCGCAATACGAGTTGGGACAGTTCTATTACGACGGCAAGAATACGCCACGTGATCTGACCCAGGCACTCAACTACTTCGAACAAGCCTCGTTACAAGGTCATGCGCAGGCACAGTATCAACTGGGTCTGATGTTCTTCCGTGGTGAGGGCGTGCAAGCCAATAACATCCAGGCGTATATCGTGCTGAAGATGGCGGCGGTCAACGGCTCGGAAGATGCCTTGGATCAGGCCGACGAAGTTTCCGCGCAGATGAAGAAGGAAGATCTGGAAGTCGCCACCCAGGTGCTGGGGCAAATCTTCCGCAAATACCTGCTGGAGCTGCAAACTGCCGAAGGGCGCACACCTTTCGCGCCCTTCCCTGATACCAGCAAGCCCTGATTGCCTGGCCTGCTCCGCAGGCTTTATTTGTCCGGCATCGGCATCGGAAACGGCATGACGTTGCCGGTCTGACGCGCTTCGCTGATCTTCGCGGTGCCCATGCGCTCGACTTCATCGATACGCACGATCGAATGCATCGGCACGAAGCTGCGCACCACGCCATCGAACTGTGCCTTCAACTTCTCTTCGCTGGGGTCTACCACCACGGTCGTACGCTCGCCGAAGACGAATTCCTCCACTTCCAGGAATCCCCACAGATCGCTTTGGTAGATCTGTTTGGCGTACATCTCGTACACCTGTCCCTGGTTGAGAAAAATCACCTTGTAGATTGGAGCTTCGCGTTTGGTCATAACAGGCAGGCAATGATCGGTGTTTTGAAAAGGGCGCGAACTATAGCATGCCGCTGGTTAGGCAACGCTAGGAAGCTGTGGCCATGGTCCCTATAATGCGCGGTTCTTCGAATCACCTGATGAATCCGAACCCGCATGGCCAAGAAGCTTTACATCGAAACCCACGGCTGCCAGATGAACGAGTACGACAGCTCGCGCATGGTTGATCTTCTGGGCGAACATCAAGCACTGGAAGTCACCGCCCGCGCGGAAGACGCCGATGTCATCCTGCTCAACACTTGCTCGATTCGCGAGCGGGCGCAGGATCGCGTCTATTCTCAGCTTGGCCGCTGGCGCGAGCTGAAACTGGCGAACCCGGAAATGGTGATTGCCGTCGGTGGTTGCGTCGCCAGTCAGGAAGGCGCGGCGATTCGTGATCGCGCGCCTTACGTCGATGTCGTGTTCGGTCCGCAGACCCTGCACCGCCTGCCGGAAATGATCGACGCCGCACGCGTCACGCGCTTGCCGCAGGTCGATGTCTCGTTCCCGGAAATCGAAAAGTTCGACCACTTGCCCGAGCCTCGTGTCGATGGCCCGAGCGCTTATGTGTCGGTGATGGAAGGCTGCAGCAAGTACTGCACGTTCTGCGTGGTGCCTTACACCCGTGGCGAGGAAGTCAGCCGTCCATTCGATGATGTGATCTCTGAAGTCTTCCACCTGGCCGAGAATGGCGTGCGTGAAGTGACGTTGCTCGGGCAGAACGTCAATGGCTATCGCGGCACGACCCACGACGGCCGTGTGGCGGACCTTGCCGAGCTGATCCGCGTGGTAGCAGCCATCGACGGCATCGACCGCATTCGCTACACCACCTCGCACCCGCTGGAGTTTTCGGACAGCCTGATCCAGGCCCACGCCGAAGTCCCGGAACTGGTCAAACACCTGCATTTGCCGGTGCAGTCGGGTTCGGACCGAATTCTGGCGGCGATGAAGCGCAATCACACCGTCCTCGAGTACAAGTCGCGCCTGCGCAAGCTGCGGGCGGCAGTGCCGGACATCTGCATCAGCTCGGACTTCATCGTCGGTTTCCCCGGCGAGACCGAGAAGGACCACCTGCAGACCATGAAGCTGGTGGAAGACGTGGGCATGGATTTCTCCTACTCCTTCGTCTACAGCTCCCGCCCGGGTACCCCTGCGGCGGACCTTGCTGACGACACACCGGAAGAAACCAAGAAAGAGCGCCTCAAGCAGCTGCAGGATCTGATCAACCGCCAGGGCTACGAGATCAGCCGCAAGATGGCGGGCACCGTGCAGCGCATTCTGGTAACCGACTACTCGAAGAAAGACCCTGGCGAGCTGCAAGGTCGCACCGAAAACAATCGCATCGTCAATTTCCGCTGCGACAACCCCAAGCTCATCGGGCAGTTCGCCGACGTGTACATCGACAGCGCGCAACCGCACTCGCTACGTGGGTCGTTGTTGCAATAACGTGCGCCGCCCCCATGTATCAGCACACTGTTGATCGCGCGGCCGCCACATCAATAACCTGTGGGAGTGAGGTTGCTCACGAAGACTGGCTTTAAGACGATACATTCGCTGCGGATGTACTGGCCCCTTCGTGAGCAAGCTCACGCCCACAGAGGTCGTGCCGGGTTTGGCAATACAGGCGAATCCTGCCGCCGTTCGACCATTAGTAAGTGAGCCCTTTCGGACACTGTCCACAGGGGTTATCCTTCGTTTCACATTCACTGCCGTCGGGCGGCTAAAAACCACTTTGAACGCACCTATCGAACCACATCGTTTCAGCCTTGAACCTATCGAGGCACACCGCTTCGCCAATCTGTGCGGACAGTTCGACGAGCACTTGCGCTTGATCGAACAACGCCTGGACATCGAGATCCGCAATCGCGGAGGCCAGTTCGAGATGATCGGCGAACCCAGACAAACCACGTCAGCTGAAAACCTGTTGCGCCGACTGTATCGGGAAACCAAGAGTACCGAGCTGTCGCCGGACATGGTTCACCTTTTCCTGCAGGAATCCGGCGTCGAAGCGCTGGACAACCACCCTGCCGCCGAAGTCGGCGTAGCCCTGCGTACCAAAAAAGGCATGATTCGCCCGCGCGGTCTGAATCAGCAGCGGTACGTAAAGGAAATTCTCGCCAACGACATCAACTTCGGCATCGGCCCGGCCGGTACCGGCAAGACCTACCTGGCCGTGGCTGCTGCCGTCGACGCGCTGGAGCGCGAGCAGATCCGCCGCATCCTGCTGGTTCGCCCGGCGGTCGAAGCGGGCGAAAAACTCGGCTTCCTGCCCGGTGATCTGGCGCAGAAGATCGACCCCTATCTGCGACCGCTTTACGACGCGTTGTACGAGATGCTGGGCTTCGAATACGTGGCCAAGCTGATCGAAAAACAGGTGATCGAAGTCGCGCCGCTGGCCTACATGCGCGGCCGCACCCTTAATAACAGCTTCATCATTCTCGATGAGAGTCAGAACACCACCGTCGAGCAGATGAAGATGTTCCTGACCCGTATCGGCTTTGGCTCTACCGCCGTGATCACCGGTGACATCACCCAGATCGACCTGCCAAAGGGCACCAAATCCGGGCTGACCCACGTTATTGAAGTGCTCAAGGACGTGCCGGGCATCAGCTTCACCCACTTCAAGCCCAAGGACGTCGTGCGCCATCCGCTGGTGCAGCGCATCGTCGAAGCCTACGAGCGCTTCGAGGAACGCAACGATCAGAGCGGCTCACGGGACAACCGCCGCGATGCTTGAGCTGGATTTGCAAGTCGCCTCTCAAGCCAGCGCCCCGAGCGAAGCCCAGTTCCGCCTCTGGTGCGAAATGGGCCTGCGCCAGCGCTCGGCTGATTCGGAAATGACGATTCGCCTGGTCGATGAAGTCGAAGGCCGGGAACTGAACCACACCTGGCGGCACAAAGACTACGCCACCAACGTGCTGTCGTTCCCTGCCGACGTCCCCGATGAACTCCTCGATATCCCGTTGCTGGGCGATCTGGTGATTTGCGCCCCTGTCGTGGCCCGCGAGGCTGCCGAACAGGGCAAGACGCAGGACGCACACTGGGCGCATCTGGTGATTCATGGCTGCCTGCATTTGTTGGGCTACGATCACATCGACGATGACGAAGCCGAGGAGATGGAAGCGCTGGAACGAGAGTTGCTTGCAGAGTTGGGCTATCCCGATCCCTACGCCGACGATGAAATCGTTGGCACACCACCTACAGAAACACCCGGCAAGGACCACGAGTAAGGGCTATGAGCGAAGACCGATCGAGCAATGGGCAAAAGTCATGGTTGGGCAAACTGACCCAGGCATTTGCCCATGAGCCGAAAAACCGCCAGGAGCTGCTTGAGCTGCTGCGCGAAGCCCATCAGAACAAGCTGCTGGACAGCGAAGCGCTGGCCATCGTCGAAGGCGCCATTCAAGTCGCAGACCTGCAGGTGCGCGACATCATGGTGCCGCGCTCGCAGATGATCAGCATCAAGGCCAGCCAGAGCCCTCGCGAATTCCTGCCCGCAGTGATCGACTCGGCGCACTCACGCTACCCGGTCATCGGCGAAAGTCACGATGACGTGCTTGGCGTGCTGCTGGCCAAGGACCTGTTGCCCTTGATCCTCAAGGAGGACGGCGGTGCCGCTGACGTCAAGAACCTGCTGCGCCCGGCGACTTTCGTCCCGGAATCCAAACGCCTGAACGTGTTGCTGCGTGAATTCCGCGCCAACCACAACCACATGGCCATCGTCATCGACGAGTACGGCGGCGTGGCGGGGCTGGTAACGATCGAGGACGTGCTGGAACAGATCGTCGGCGACATCGAGGACGAACACGACGTCGAGGAAGACAGCTACATCAAACCGCTGCCAAGCGGCGACTTCCTGGTCAAGGCGTTGACGCCGATCGAGAGCTTCAACGAGTTCTTCGACAGCGAATTCTCCGATGACGAATTCGACACCGTCGGCGGTCTGGTGATGCATGCGTTCGGGCATCTGCCCAAGCGTAATGAAATCACCGAAATCGGCGCGTATCGTTTCCGCATCCTGAACGCCGACAGCCGTCGTATTCATCTGTTGCGTCTGAGTCCGATCTCCCGCTCGTAAAGTCGTAATTCGTTATTAAGGATTGTAAATGCGCTGGATCACCCGTCCCGGCTGGCCCGGTAACCTGCTGGCCATGGTGGCTGGTGCGCTGATCACCCTGGCGCTGGCGCCATTCGATATCTGGCCACTGGCGATCGTGGCGCTGGTGGTCTTCTATGTTGGGCTGCGTGATCTCACGCCCCGCCAGGCCCTCTGGCGCGGCTGGTGCTACGGTTTCGGACTGTTCGGCGGCGGCACCAGCTGGATCTACGTCAGCATTCATACCTATGGCGAAGCGCCGGTCTGGCTCGCCGGGTTCCTGATGGTGCTGTTCTGCGCCTCGGTTGCCTTCTTCTTCGCTCTGCCCGCCTGGCTCTGGGCGCGCTGGATCCGCCGCAACGAAGCGCCGCTGGCCGATGCCTTGGCGTTCGCGGCCCTGTGGTTCGGCCAGGAAATGTTCCGCGGCTGGTTCCTCACCGGCTTTCCCTGGCTCTATTCGGGTTATAGCCAGCTCGACGGCCCGCTCAAAGGCCTGGCGCCACTGGGCGGCATGTGGCTGATCTCGTTCAGCCTGGCGCTGACCGCCGCGTTGCTGTGTAACCTGCCCCGGTTGCGTACGCGCAAGAGCTTTCTCGCCGCTGGGATCCTCTTGCTGCTGGCCCCTTGGGTTGTCGGCGTGGCGCTCAAGAGCCATGCCTGGACCGAGGCGTCCGGCGCGCCCCTGAAAGTCGCCGCCATGCAGGGCAACGTCGAGCAAAGCATGAAGTGGGACCCGGCCGCGCTGAATGCTCAGCTGGCCTTGTACCGCGACATGACGTTCACCTCGCAAAAGGCCGATCTGATCATCTGGCCGGAAACCGCCGTGCCGGTGCTCAAGGAGTCGGTCGAGGGTTATCTGTCGATGATGAGCAAATTCGCCGCTGATCGCGATTCGGCTCTGATCACCGGCGTTCCTCTGCGGCAGAAAGGTGGCCGTGGCGAGTACCGTTACTACAACGCGATTACCGTGACTGGCGAAGGCGATGGCACCTACCTGAAACAGAAACTGGTGCCTTTCGGCGAGTACGTACCCTTGCAGGACCTGCTCCGTGGCGTGATCACCTTCTTCGATCTACCGATGTCGGACTTCGCGCGCGGCCCAGCCGAACAGCCCCTGCTGCAGGCCAAGGGTTACCAGATTGCGCCGTTCATTTGTTACGAGGTGGTATACCCGGAGTTCGCCGCCGGATTGTCCGCGCAGAGTGATCTGCTGCTGACGGTAAGCAACGACACCTGGTTCGGTACCTCTATCGGCCCGCTGCAGCACCTGCAAATGGCGCAGATGCGAGCACTTGAGGCCGGGCGCTGGATGATCCGCGCGACCAACAACGGGGTCAGTGCGCTGATCGACCCGTTCGGCAAGATCACCACCACCGTGCCGCAGTTCGAGCGCGCCGTGATGTACGGCGAAGTCACGCCCATGCACAAACTCACGCCGTACCTGCACTGGCGTTCGTGGCCGCTGATCATTTTGTCGGTGCTGTTGATTGGCTGGGCGCTGCTGGCGAGCAGGATATCCAAAACGGTTTGACGCAGAACCTGACTGCCACAAATCCATTGTGGGAGTGAGCTGCTCACGAAGAGGCCAGTACATTCACAGCATTGCTGGTGGCCGTACCTAAGCCTTCGTGAGCAAGCTCACTGCCACGGGTTTCGTGTCATCAGTTACTTTGCGTGATCACCGATAAAACGCTTGATACCCCAACCACCCCACCGCCTCATTCAACAGCTGTCCCATCTGCCAGACGGCCTTGGATTCCGGGATCCAGCCACCGAAGGGTCTGGCGTTGTCGCTGCTCAGAAATCCAACGGGCGCGGGCACGACGCTGAAGCCGGCTTTCTCGAAGCTCCACACCGAACGCGGCATGTGCCAGGCCTGAGTCACCACCACGACACGCTTGATGCCCAATGGCTGCAACATTGCAGCGGTCATCGTGGCGTTTTCCCAGGTAGTGCGGCTCTGCCCTTCCTGCCAACGCACGCTCACACCGAAGTCATCGCGTAAGGAGTCAGCCATGATCGCCGCTTCACTGGGTGGCTCGCCGTAGTGCAGCCCGCCCGTGGTGAGGATCGGCAGGCCCGACGCCTTGGACAGACGCGCCGCATAGCGCATGCGCTCCAGCGCCACGCCGCTAGGTATATCGCTGCCCCAGCTCGGATCGTTGCGCTCACGACCGGAACCCAGCACCACAATCGCATCGGCCCGCTGCGCAAGCATTGACCACTCGCTCTGCGCCAAAGGAGGAATACTCTCGATCCCCTTGGCCGACCATTCCACCATCACCGGCAAGCTCATCAGCCACATGCCGCCCACCCCGACCACGAACAGCGCCCGCGCCAACCGGGGCCTGACGTTTCGCAGCCACCAGGCAAACAAAAGAAGCAGCAGAAAAAGGCCGGGCGGCAGGAGCAGGTTCTTGATGAAATAGCGAAAAGGCATCGAGCATCTCCAGAAGATGCCCGAAGCCTAGAAGGATTGACGCTAAGCAACAATGCTTAATCAAACGGGATAAAGCCCCGTAATGGTTACCGCTTGAAATGTTTACTGGAACTGTAGCGACTCAACTTTGCCGACACCTTGGCGCGACGCTGATCCTTCAGCCAGATGACATTAGCCGAGGGGCGCGGGGCGCGGACCGGCTCCGAAGGCTCCCGTGAAGTGCTGGAACTCCCCTTCTTTGTGTTTAGTGAATCTTCGATTACGACGGCTTCGTTGCTATCGGTTCTATCCAGATACGCTTCGATGAACTGAAACTCGGCGTGACTCAACCCACGCAGTTCCAGTTCAGCGGGATATTCATTGCGAAGCCGGACTGCTGTTTTCGCCATATCAAGGGCAAGCCCCAGACGATCGATCAAACGGTCATACAGATCAGGTTTCTTGTTTACTTGGTGCCGCAGCTCTGCCATCCGTTCACCTCACTGAAGATAAAGACATACCCTCGTCAATGAGCTTAGCGGCACTGCGAAAACCGGCGCGATGCCGCGACCAACGGCGGATGGCTTATCGGGACCGGTACGAAAAACAGGCGAGCGATGATCAGGCAAGGCAAAAGCAGGCGAGCAACGGCCGGGGTCGCGTTCGACTTTAGGCCGCTAAATGAGCATTGCGACCCTGCTTTTAACGCAACATGATCGAGCGCAGCTATTTGTCGTGCCGGGCCTGCGCAATCAGGGTTTCCCTCAGAACTCCGCCCTCATGTATGCTACGGCGCTTCCTGTAATTCCACTTCCGCTCAACCGGACTCGAACCCGTCGCGTTGCCAAAGGCACAGCCTGACAAGCGACGGTCATCAGGCCGCAACTGCAGCGAAGAGGTCAAGGGTCACCAATCTCTAGTCAAAAGTAGCCATGCACGAACTCTATCAGCCCCGCGAAATCGAAGCCGCCGCCCAGACCTTCTGGGAAGAGCAAAAGTCTTTTGAAGTCAGTGAACAGCCAGGCAAGGACACCTACTACTGCCTGTCGATGTTCCCTTACCCCAGCGGCAAGCTACACATGGGTCACGTGCGCAACTACACCATCGGCGACGTGATCGCCCGCTATCAGCGCATGCAGGGCAAGAACGTGTTGCAGCCAATGGGCTGGGACGCGTTCGGCATGCCGGCGGAAAACGCCGCGATGAAGAACAATGTCGCACCCGCCAAGTGGACTTACGAAAACATCGCCTACATGAAGACCCAGCTCAAGAGCCTGGGCCTGGCGATCGACTGGTCGCGCGAAGTCACCACCTGCAAGCCGGATTACTACCGCTGGGAACAATGGCTGTTCACTCGCCTGTTCGAAAAAGGCGTGATCTACCGCAAGAACGGCACCGTGAACTGGGACCCGGTCGACCAGACCGTTCTGGCCAACGAGCAAGTGATCGATGGCCGCGGCTGGCGCTCGGGCGCGGTGATCGAAAAACGCGAAATCCCGATGTATTACTTCAAGATCACGGCCTACGCCGATGAGCTGCTGGAGAGCCTCGACGAGTTGCCGGGCTGGCCTGAACAGGTCAAGACCATGCAACGCAACTGGATCGGCAAATCCCGCGGCATGGAAGTGCAGTTCCCGTACGACCAAGCCTCGATCGGCGAAGCCGGTGCGTTGAAAGTCTTCACCACCCGCCCTGACACGCTGATGGGCGCGACCTACGTGGCCGTTGCCGCCGAGCATCCGCTCGCGACGTTAGCCGCACAGAATAACCCTGAGCTTCAAGCCTTCATCAATGAATGCAAAAGCGGCAGCGTCGCCGAAGCCGACGTCGCCACGCAGGAAAAGAAAGGCCTGCAGACCTCACTGTTCGTCGAGCACCCACTGACCGGCGAAAAATTGCCGGTGTGGGTCGCCAACTATGTACTGATGCATTACGGCGACGGCGCCGTGATGGCAGTACCGGCCCACGACGAGCGCGATTTCGAATTCGCGATTAAATACAATCTGCCGGTCAAGGCGGTGGTACGCACCAGCGCGGGTGATGAAACGCCCGCCCCTTGGCAGGATGCGTACAACGAGCACGGTCAGCTGATCAACTCCGGCGAGTTCGACGGCCTGGATTTCGCCGGTGCCTTCGACGCTATCGAAGCCGCCCTGATCAAGAAAGAACTCGGCAAGTCGCGCACCCAATTCCGTCTGCGCGACTGGGGCATCAGCCGTCAACGCTACTGGGGCTGCCCGATCCCGATCATCCACTGCGACGCTTGCGGCGACGTGCCGGTCCCTGAAGACCAACTGCCCGTCAAGCTGCCGGAAGACGTGGTGCCGGACGGCGCCGGTTCGCCACTGGCGCGCATGCCCGAGTTCTACGAGTGCAGCTGCCCGAAATGCGGCGCCCCGGCCAAACGCGAAACCGACACCATGGACACCTTCGTGGAGTCGTCGTGGTACTTCGCCCGCTACGCCTCGCCTCACTACGAAGGCGGCATGGTCGACCCGAAAGCCGCCAACCACTGGCTGCCTGTCGATCAGTACATCGGTGGTATCGAACACGCCATCCTGCACCTGCTTTACGCACGTTTCTTCCACAAACTGATGCGTGACGAAGGTCTGGTCAGCTCCAACGAGCCGTTCAAGAACCTGCTGACTCAGGGCATGGTGGTCGCCGAGACGTTCTATCGCCTCGAAGCCAACGGCGGCAAGATCTGGTTCAACCCGGCCGATGTCGAGTTCGAACGCGACAGCAAGGCCAAGATCATCGGCGCCAAGCTGATTGCCGACGGTCTGCCGGTGGAAATCGGTGGCATCGAGAAGATGGCCAAGTCGAAGAACAACGGCGTCGACCCTCAATCGATGATCGACCAGTACGGCGCCGATACCTGCCGTCTGTTCATGATGTTCGCCTCGCCGCCTGACATGAGCCTGGAATGGTCCGACTCCGGCGTCGAAGGTTCTCACCGTTTCCTCAAGCGCGTCTGGCGTCTGGCTCAGGCCCACGTCAGCGCTGGCCGGCCGGCCGCTCTGGACAGGAACGCATTGAGCGACGAGCAGAAAGCCGTGCGCCGCGCGACTCATCTGGCCATCAGGCAAGCCGGTCAGGATGTCGGTCAGCACCACAAATTCAACACCGCCATCGCCCAGGTGATGACGCTGATGAACGTGCTGGAAAAAGCGCCACAGGCGTCGGAGCAGGATCGCGCGCTGTTGCAGGAAGGCCTGGAAACCGTCGCTCTGCTGCTGGCCCCCATCACCCCGCACATCAGCCATGAATTGTGGACTGCACTGGGTCATGCGGATCCTGTGATCGACGCGGCCTGGCCGGTTGTCGATGAGTCCGCACTGGTGCAAGACACGCTGCAACTGGTGGTACAGGTCAACGGCAAGCTGCGCGGCCAGATCGAAATGCCTGCCAGCGCCAGCCGCGAGGAAGTCGAAGCTGCCGCACGGACCAACGAAAATGTGCTGCGCTTCATCGACGGCCTGACGATCCGCAAAGTGATCGTGGTGCCGGGCAAACTGGTGAATATCGTCGCCAGCTGAATGGATCGGGCGCCCGGCACTGCCGGGCGCTGAAAACACTTCCAGAGCCCGCACTCAGGGCTCAAACGGATTCAAGGGGAACAACAAGATGATCAAACGCAATCTGCTGGTAATGGGCCTCGCGGTGTTGCTGAGCGCCTGCGGTTTCCAGCTGCGCGGCACCGGCACCAACGCCTTGTCGATCAAGGAGCTGGATGTCAGCGCCCGTGACGCCTACGGCGAAGTCGTCACCCAGTTGAAAAACACCCTGAGCAACAGCGGCGTGCACGTCTACACCGGTGCTCAGTACAAGCTGTTCCTGGCCCGCGAAGATGAAACCCAGCGTACCGCCAGCTACGCAGGTTCCGGCCGTTCGGCCGAGTACGAGCTGACCACGGTTCTGCAATACGAAATCCACGGCACCAAGGACGTCCTGCTGCTGGATGACAACGTGCAATCGACCAAAGTCTTCGTGCATGACGGCAACAACCTGATCGGTTCGGACCAGGAAGCCGACCAGGTCCGCAAGGAAATGCGCAGCGATCTGGTACAGAAATTGGTCGCCCGCCTGCAACAACTGACGCCGGAGCGCCTGGACGAGCTGCAAGCCAAGGCTGACGCCGCTGCTCGTGCGCAAGCCGATGCGGAAGCCGCTGCTCAACGTATTCGCGACGAGACACCACAACAGTCTCCGATCGAAATCCCGTCCAAGTGATGGCATTGGGGCCGGTTCGCCGGCCCTGATTTTTCTGACCGATGAAACTCGCCCCCGCTCAGCTCTCCAAACACCTCCAGGGTGCACTGTCACCCGTCTACATCGTTAGCGGCGATGATCCGCTGCAATGCCAGGAAGCCTGCGACGCCATTCGTGCCGCAGCCCGGCAACAAGGTTTCGATGAGCGTCAGGTGTTCAGTGCCGACGCCAATTTCGACTGGGGCAGCTTGCTGCAGGCCGGTGCCAGCATGTCACTGTTCGCCGAACGCCGCCTGCTGGAACTGCGCCTGCCATCCGGCAAGCCGGGAGATAAAGGCGCTGCCGCGCTGCTCGAATACTGCAGCCGCCCTGCCGAAGACACCTTGCTGCTGATCAGCCTGCCCAAGCTTGACGGCGCTGCGCAGAAGACCAAATGGGGCAAGGCGCTGGTCGAAGGTGCGCAAACCCAGTTCGTGCAGATCTGGCCGGTGGATGCCAGCCAGTTGCCGCAATGGATTCGTCAGCGTCTGTCGCAATCCGGGCTGGCCGCCAGCCCTGATGCCGTCGAGCTGATTGCCGCTCGCGTGGAGGGCAACCTGCTCGCCGCTGCTCAGGAAATCGAAAAACTCAAGCTGATGGCCGAACAGGGGCAGATCACTGTCGAAACCGTGCAGGCAGCCGTGGCTGACAGCGCGCGCTTCGACGTCTTCGGCCTGACCGATGCCATCCTCAATGGCGAAGCGTCTCACGCATTGCGCATGCTCGAAGGCTTGCGCGGTGAAGGTGTCGAGCCGCCGGTGATCCTCTGGGCACTGTCGCGAGAGTTGCGCGTGCTGGCCAACCTGGCGTTGCAATACAGCCAAGGCGTGCCGCTGGACAAGGCATTCAGTCAGGCCCGCCCGCCGATCTGGGACAAGCGCAAACCGCTGATGAGCAAAGCCCTGCAACGGCATTCCGCCCGCCGCTGGGGCCAACTGCTGATGGACGCCCAGCACATCGACGCGCAAATCAAGGGTCAAGCCGAAGGCTCGGTCTGGAACAGCCTGAGCCGCTTGTCCTTGCAGATGGCAGGACAGCGGCTGGCGTTACCGTCGGAGTAAATCGCGACAACATCAACTGTAGGAGTGCGCGATGCGCCATCAGACATTGATGTGGTGAATGTCATACCCTGTCGCGGGCAAGCGCGCTCCTACGATTTCCGTATTCGCCGCTATATATCCGCCGGATGCAGATCTAATGCCGCGCCATCTCCAGCGCCCAGAGAGCAACATGTCGGACTGGCGATAGCACAGATCAATTAGACGCTGCTCACGATCTGTCCGATTATCTCCGCCGCCCCCCCTGAGAGCCCATAGAGAGTACCGCCATGAGCAAAGCCACAAAGCGGCCGAACAAGGCTAAATCCATCGTCGCCCAGCCACTGTTCCGCAGCCGTCAGGAACAACCCGCCAAGGGCAAAGGCAGCTACCGCCGCGAAGCCTTCCAGTCGAAAAACTGGGAGGCTTCTTCCGTTATGGCGGCCTGAAAAAAACTTCAGGTTACTGACCGGCGCCCCGCCGGCTGGGTCGGCATGTTAAGGTCTGCACCTTACGGTTTATCCCTGTGGACGCCAGAATGCCCTTTAGCTTCCCCCGTCGTTGGCATGTCCGCCAACTGATCGCCGCCTCCAGCCTCTTTGTGCTGGTCGCCTGCGCGGAGCAACCTACCGCCGCCATCGCCACCCCGCTTCAAGCCGCCCCTTTGAATGCCGCGAAAGCCACGCCGACGCCGTCCGGCGCAGTCGCCGAACCGGACGACGCCAACTTCGAAATCCAGCCTGCGATGAGCTTTGCCGAATGGCAGAGCAGTTTCCGCTCGCAAGCGTTGAGCGCGGGCATTCGCCCGGATGTGTTCGACAAGGCCTTCGCAGGTGTGACGCCGGACATGAGCGTGGTCAAGGCCGACCGCAGTCAACCCGAGTTCACCCGCCCGGTGTGGGAATACCTCGACAGCGCCATGTCTGCCGTCCGAGTGCGCAAGGGCCAGGCATTGCTCGCGCAATATGCCGACACGCTGACTCAGATCGAACAACGCTACGGCGTCGATCGCCAGGCGCTGATTGCCGTGTGGGGCATGGAAAGCAGCTTTGGCCAGTTCCAGGGTACGCAGTCGGTCATCCGCTCGCTGGCGACGCTGGCTTACGAAGGTCGCCGTCCACAGTTCGCGCAGGACCAGTTGATCGCTGCGCTGCAAATCATCCAGCACGGCGACATCGACGCGCCAAGCATGTTGGGCTCGTGGGCTGGAGCGATGGGGCAGACGCAGTTCATTCCCACCACTTACAACACCCATGCCGTGGATTTCGACGGGGATGGCCGCCGCGATATCTGGAACTCCCCAATCGACGCCCTGGCCTCGACTGCGCACTACCTGCAAAGCTCTGGCTGGCAGAAGGGGCAGCCCTGGGGCTTTGAGGTGCAGCTGCGTCAGGGCTTCGATTACGCCCTGGCCGACGCCTCGACGCGCAAGACCGTTGCCGAATGGCAGCAGCTGGGCCTGAACCTGCCCAATGGCTCAGCGCTGCCCACCAATCTGCTGCAACAGCAGGCCGCCCTGTTGCTGCCCGCCGGTTACAAAGGCCCGGCATTTCTGGTGATGGACAACTTCCGAGCGATTTTGAAGTACAACAATTCGTCTTCTTATGCCCTGGGGATTGGCCTGTTGTCGGAGCGCTTTACCGGCGGCGGCTACGTGCTGGGCCAATGGCCTCGCGGCGACCGCCCTTTGAGCCGTTCTGAGCGTATCGAGCTACAAACCCTGCTCTCGGCCCGCCAGTACGATGCCGGCGCTCCAGACGGGATCATCGGTGCCAATACGCGCAAGGCCATTCGCAGTGCACAACAATCGTTCGGCTGGCCGGCAGATGGTTATCCGACGCAGGAGTTGTTGGAGAGTCTGCGCAAGCCCTGAGCAGCTTTTGTAGGAGCGCGCTTGCCCGCGAGGGCGTGCATCTGCGATATCGATGCTGATGGGTACATCCGCATCGCGGGCAAGCGCGCTCATACAGTTATGTTGGTACTCCAATAAAAAACGGGCCGGATAGTGATATCCGGCCCGTTTTGTATGATCGCTCCCACGCTCGGCGTGGTAATGCAGCCCCGGACGGTCGGCGTCCGGGGTCGACACCCCATCAGCCTGCAGTCAGCAATGACTTGGTCAACTTGGCCTGTTCGTCGGCGTGGTACGAAGAACGCACCAGCGGACCCGACGCCACGTTCTTGAAACCCATCTTGTAACCTTCCTCGGCGAACCAGGCGAAGGTGTCAGGGTGCACGAAGCGTTGAACCGGCAAGTGGCTGCGAGAAGGTTGCAGGTACTGGCCAAGGGTCAGCATGTCGATGTTGTGCTCGCGCATGCGCTGCATCACTTCGATGACTTCTTCATCGGTCTCGCCCAGACCCAGCATCAGGCCGGATTTGGTCGGTACGTGAGGGACCATTTCCTTGAAGCGCTGCAGCAGGGTCAGCGACCACTGGTAGTCGGAACCAGGACGCGCGGCCTTGTACAGGCGTGGCACGGTTTCCAGGTTGTGGTTGAACACATCCGGTGGCGTGGCGGCGGTGATTTCCAGCGCGATGTCCATGCGGCCGCGGTAGTCCGGAACCAGCGTCTCCAGCTGCACGTTCGGCGACAGCGCGCGGATTTCGCGAATGCAGTCGGCAAAATGCTGAGCACCGCCGTCACGCAAGTCGTCGCGGTCTACCGAGGTGATCACCACATATTTGAGCTTGAGGTCAGCGATGGCCACGGCCAGATTCTTCGGCTCATCCACATCGAGCGCTTTTGGACGGCCATGACCAACGTCGCAGAACGGGCAACGACGGGTGCAGATGTCGCCCATGATCATGAAGGTCGCCGTGCCGCCGGAGAAGCACTCGCCCAGGTTCGGGCAGGATGCTTCTTCGCAGACGCTGTGCAGCTTGTGCTTGCGCAGCAGAGCCTTGATACGGTCGACCTCGGGCGAGACCGGAATGCGGACGCGAATCCAGTCCGGCTTCTTCGGCAGTTCCACCGTAGGAATGATCTTCACCGGGATGCGCGCGACTTTTTCCGCGCCGCGCAGCTTCACGCCGGCTTCCACTTTGGGACGCGCCGCACGCTCGGGTGTGGCCACGTTCACTGTCGGGATCAGGGTTTGCACGGCGCTCTCTGTTTTCACAGCGATGCCCGCCGCCTCAGTCACAGTAGTCATATCAGTCGATTCCGCCCGTTAGGGTCGTCTGCTCAGCGTAGTCGAGGTGTTTGACGAGCTGCGCACGCAGCCGGGCACTAACCTCGGCAAATTCAATCGGGCCTGCCTGTTCACGTAGCTGGGTCATTGCCAGCCCCGCATACCCGCAGGGATTAATCCGTTTAAACGGGTCCAGATCCATGTCGACATTCAGCGCCAGTCCATGAAACGAACAGCCGTTACGGATGCGAAGGCCCAGAGAAGCAATCTTCGCTCCGTCGACGTAGACCCCCGGCGCTTCGGGTTTGGCCGCTGCCGTTACGCCGTAACTGGCCAGCAGCTCGATCAGGCTGTGCTCGATCCGCGTCACCAGTTCGCGCACGCCAAAACCCAGGCGACGCACATCCAGCATCAGATACGCCACCAGTTGACCGGGGCCATGATAAGTCACTTGGCCACCGCGATCGACCTGTACCACCGGAATATCACCCGGAAGTAGGAGATGCTCGGGCTTTCCGGACTGTCCCTGGGTGAAAACCGGGGGGTGCTGCACCAACCACACTTCATCGGGTGTGTCGCGACCACGACCGTCCGTGAAGCGTTGCATGGCCTGCCATGTGGGCTCGTAATCGATCAATCCAAGATCGCGAAAGCCCAAACGCTCGCCCATCACAGCACCATGTGCACTTTGCCCGTAGCGCGCAGCTCGCTGTTGATGTCGTAAAGCTGGTCTTGCCCGGTGGCGACGATATGCAGCTGCAACGTGGTGTATTTGCCGTTGCTGCTCTGGCGCTCGGCCTGCTTCTCATGAAGGATCGTCGCGTGTTTCCGGACGATCTCGATGACTGTATCTGTAAAGCCCACGCCGGTGTCGCCGATGATCTTGATCGGATAGTCGGCACAAGGGAATTCGATTTTTGGTGCTTTAACTTCGGAATCTGTCATGGCAGTAACGGCCTCGTAAGCCGGAAAACGGACAGTCCCCCACCGCGATCAGCGGCAGGGGCGTACGGAGCAACAGTCAGTCAGTGATCAATAGGTGATCAGGTGAACAGACTGTAGAAGAACATGCGAACGCTGTCCCACAGGCGGCGGAAGATACCACCTTCTTCAACGGCGTCCATGGCGATGAGATTAGCGGTGCGCACGACTTTGTCGTCCAGCTTCACGTCAACCTGGCCGATCACGTCGCCCTTGGCGATTGGCGCAACCAGTTTCGGGTTGATGGTCATGCTGGCGGTGAGCTTCTTGATCTCGCCTTTAGGCATGGTCATGGACAGATCGTCAGCCAGGCCGGCCTTGACCTGACGCTCGGTGCCCTTCCAGACCGGAGCCTGGGCCAGTTCGGTGCCCTTCTGATAGAAGGTCTGGGTTTCGAAGAAACGGAAACCGTAAGTCAAAAGCTTCTGGGTCTCGGCAGCGCGAGCCTGTTCGCTGTTGGTACCGAATACCACGGCGATCAGACGCATGCCATCACGAACGGCCGAGGACACCATGCAGTAGCCGGCTTCTTCGGTGTGACCGGTCTTCAGACCGTCGACGGTCTTGTCACGCCACAGCAGCAGGTTGCGGTTCGGCTGTTTGATGCCGTTCCAGAAGAACTCTTTCTGCGAGTAGATCGCGTAGTGAGCCGGGTCTTCATGGATGATCGCGCGGGCCAGCAGCGCCATGTCGTGGGCGGTGGCGTAGTGATCAGGGTTCGGCAGGCCGGTGGGGTTCATGAAGTGGCTGTTGACCATCCCCAGATCGCCTGCGGTCTTGTTCATCATGTCGGCGAATGCATCTTCGCTGCCGGCAATGTGCTCGGAGAGCGCGACGCTGGCGTCGTTACCCGACTGGATGATGATGCCGTGCAGCAGGTCGCTGACAGTCACCTGGCTGCCAACCTTGATGAACATCCGCGAGCCGCCGGTGCGCCAGGCGTTCTCACTGACGGTCACCGGATCGTTCTCGCCGATCTGGCCGCGACGGATCTCCAGCGTGGCGATGTAAGCCGTCATCAGCTTGGTCAGACTGGCCGGAGGCAGGCGCTGGTCACCGTTGTTTTCGACCAGGACGTTGCCGCTGTTGGCATCCATCAGCACGTAAGCCTTGGCAGCCAATTGCGGTGGCGATGGCGTCATCTGTTCAGCCGCGAACACGGCAGGCGCGGTGAATAGCGGAATAAGCAGGCAAAGGCGTTTTGCAAAGGTGGTGATGTTCATCCGTCTCTCGAAAATGCTAATGGGCAAACATGCCCTCGCGGGCAAAGCGGTAATGCCAGGCTACCCTGGCGAACGGGGTGACATTCTACAGATGCCCCCGTGAAAAGCTGCTGACAACGCTCGCTCTGGCGGCAAGTCGACTGCCAGGCAACTTCGATTCGACCTCGCTGACGAAGTTCGAACCATGATTCAGTACTGGTCGGACTTATTGATCCGATGTCACCACGCTCGGCGAGCCCAGATTGGCCGACCTTACGCTGTTCTGCAGTTGCTGGGCTTCACCCGGCGTGTCGACTGGCCCCATCCGCACGCGATAGAGCGTCTGTTGATTGCGCGCTATCGAGCTGACGAAAACCGGGGCCCGAACCATCCCGCTCAGTTTCGACCTCAGGAGTTCCGCAGCGTCCGGGTTGGCGAAGGCTCCCACCTGGAGAAACAGCCCAGACGCTTGTCCGGAAGCGTTTTTTTTTGCGTCGATCGGAACCGGCGAAACCGGCGCGGCATGCTGCTGCGGTGGCGGCGTCCATTGCTCGATGGTGCCTGCCGATGCGGTGATCACTGGCGCTGCCACAGGCTGACGAGGCGGCGGGTTGCTGGCCACTTGCGGCTGATCGAGCATCAACGGCGCCGGTTTACCACGCTGCGCCCAGTATTGCGCAGGGTCGATGCCCTCGACCTTGACCCGAGCCGTGCCGATTTCGGCATAGCCGAGCTTTTTGGCAGCGGCGTAGGACAAATCGATAATGCGATCCGAATAGAACGGACCGCGGTCATTGACCCGCAGGATCACAGTGCGGTTGTTGTCCAGGTTGGTCACCCTGACGTAACTTGGCAACGGCAGCGTCTTGTGCGCCGCGCTCATGCCGTACAGGTCATACACTTCGCCATTGGCGGTGTTCTGCCCGTGGAACTTGGTGCCGTACCAGGACGCCGTACCCGTCTGCGCATAGGTGCTGGAATCGCTGAGAGGAAAGTAGGTCTTGCCCAGCACGGTGTACGGATTGGCCTTGTAAGGACCGGTGTGCAGGGTCGGGACGGCATCGGGGATGCGTGAAACGTCGACGTCCCACCAAGGCGCACCGTCTTTATGCGCCCGGTTGATGTCCAGCCCCGGTTGCGCGCGGATGATGTTGCCCTGCTGCGTCGGTCGACTGGTGGAGCAACTGACGACCAGCAATGTCAGCGCCGCGAAGGCCATCAGCTTCAATGGTTGTTTGATCGGCAATGACCGCATTACTTGACGCCCCGAGCTTGAACAAGCAGTTCAGACAGCTGATGCACGGCCATGGCGTACATCACGCTGCGGTTGTAACGCGTGATCGCGTAAAAATTCTTCAAACCCATCCAGTATTCAGGGCCGCTATCGCCTTCGAGGCGAAACGCCGTGACCGGCATATCATCGCGCAGCGCATCATGACTCGCCCACCCCAAGGCTCGCAACTCCCCGACGGTCTTCACCGGCTCGATTCCCGGGCTCAATCCGTCTTCGAATTGCTCGCCGCGCACGCTCGCCTGACTGACCACGGGCTCACCGGCGACCCAGCCATGACGTTTGAAATAGCTGGCAACACTGCCGATCGCATCGTCGGGGTCGTTCCAGATATTGATGTGGCCGTCGCCGTCGAAATCCACTGCATAAGCGCGGAAGCTGCTCGGCATGAACTGCGGCAAACCCATCGCGCCGGCATACGAACCCTTGAGCGTCAGCGGGTCGACCTGCTCCTCACGCGCCAGCAGCAAGAACTCGCGAAGCTCCTTGCGGAAGAAATCGGCGCGCGGAGGATAGTCGAAACTCAGCGTCGATAATGCATCGATCACCCGATAATTTCCGGTATTTCGCCCAAAAAATGTTTCAACACCAATGATCGCGACAATCATTTGCGCGGGCACACCATACTCTTGTTCGGCACGGGCCAGGGCCACTTCGTGCTGCCGCCAAAAGTCAACGCCACGCGCTATACGCGCATCGGTGAGGAACATCGGGCGGTAATCTTTCCACGGTTTCACCCGTTCGGCGGGACGGGAAATAGCGTCCAGAATCGACTGCTTACGCTCGACACCTCGAAAGATTTCTATCAGCTGTTCGCCTGCAAACCCATAATCGCGGGTCATGTCGCTGACGAACTGGGCGACCTGAGGCGAGCCTTCATAGTCACCGGCAAGCGACTCCTGCACTGAGCCCAGGATGCCCATCAGACCGACCAGCGGCGCATATCGAGCAGCCCAGCCACGCACTACTTGCATTGAGTTGTTCACCTTAATCAAACCTGAGCGATCCATTTGCGATGCGTATGGATCGACATCAAAACCCCAAACGCTGACAGCAGCGTAACCAGCGAAGTTCCGCCGTAGCTAATGAAGGGCAATGGCACCCCCACGACCGGCAGCAGACCGCTGACCATACCGATGTTGACGAAAACATAAACAAAAAACGTCATGGTCAGGCTGCCCGCGAGCAGCTTGCCATAGAGCGTCTGCGCCTGAGCGGTGATCACCAGCCCGCGACCGATCAGCAACAGATAGATCAGCAACAGCGCGCAGATGCCCACCAGCCCGAACTCTTCGCCGAGTACCGCAATGATGAAGTCGGTATGGCTCTCTGGCAGAAAGTCCAGATGCGACTGGGTGCCCAGCAGCCAGCCCTTGCCGAAGACCCCGCCAGAACCGATCGCCGCCTTGGACTGAATGATGTTCCAGCCCGTGCCCAGCGGGTCGCTTTCCGGGTCAAGGAAAGTCAGGATTCGCTGCTTCTGGTAGTCGTGCATGAAGAAGAACCACATCGCCACCGCAACCGGCACGGCTGCCGCGACGACCCCGATGATCCACCGCCAGCGCAGGCCCGCCATGAACAGCACGAAGGTCCCGGAAGCGAGGATCAGCAGCGAGGTGCCAAGGTCGGGCTGGCGCACGATGAGAATGAACGGCAAGCCGATCAGCCCGAGACTCAACGCCACATGCTTCAAATGCGGCGGCAAGGTGCGCTTGGACAAGTACCAGGCAATGGTCGCCGGCATGATGATCTTCATGAACTCCGAAGGCTGGAAGCGGACCACTCCCGGAATGTTGATCCAGCGCGTGGCGCCCATGGCGTTGTGGCCCATGACGTCCACCGCTACCAGCAACAGCACGCCGAGGACGTAGGCAATCGGCACCCAGCGCGCCATGAAACGTGGCTCCAGCTGGGCGATGACGAACATCGACACCAGCCCGATGCCGAATGAAGTGGCCTGCTTGATCAGCAGGTCCCAACTTTTGCCGCTGGCCGAATACAAGACAAACAGGCTGCCTGCGGCCAACGTCAGCAGCAGGATCAGCAAGGGCCCATCCACATGGATTTTTTGCAGGAAGGTGGCGCGACGGCGCATCACATCTTCGCTGGAGAGGATGCGGTCGAAATTACTCTTCACGGGCCGCGGTCTCCGGAGGCAGTGTATTGCTGGCGTATTCGGGTTTCAGACGACCCTGAGGGTCCAGTAGCCAGGCATCCATGACCTGACGCACGACAGGCGCGGCAGCACCGGAGCCGGACTCACCGTTCTCGATCATCACCGCAACGACGATTTTGGGGCTGTCCGCTGGCGCGAAGCCCACGAACAAGGCGTGGTCGCGGTGGCGTTCCTGCAGTTTCGAACGATCGTATTTTTCGCCCTGGCGAATGGCGACGACCTGCGCCGTACCGCTCTTGCCTGCGATGCGGTATTGAGCGCCGATCGCTGCCTTGCGCGCAGTGCCCCGAGCGCCGTGCATGACCTGTTGCATACCGTGGTTGACCTTGGCCCAGTCGGACGGGTCGCGCAGGACGATATCCGGCATGGGGTTTTCATCCACAGGCTTCTGGCCTTCGACGGTCCTGGCCAGGTGCGGACGGTTCCATTTGCCTTTGTTCGCCACCAGCGCCGTAGCCTGAGCCAGTTGCAGCGGCGTCGCTTGCATATAGCCCTGGCCGATGCCGAGGATCAGTGTCTCGCCCGGGAACCAAGCCTGACGGCGGGTGATGCGTTTCCAGTCGCGAGACGGCATCAGGCCCGGCGACTCTTCGAACATGTCCAGCGAAACCTTTTGCCCGATGCCGAACTTGTTCAGATAAGAAGACAGCCGATCGATGCCAACCTTGTGCGCCAAGTCGTAAAAATAGGTGTCGTTGGAACGCATGATCGCCGTGTCCAGATCCACCCAGCCGTCGCCGGTGCGGTTCCAGTTGCGGTATTTGTGATCGTAGTTCGGCAGCATGTAATAGCCGGGGTCGAACACGCGGGTACTGGCGGTCACCACGCCGCTATCCAGGCCCGCGATGGCCACGGCCGGCTTGATGGTCGAGCCCGGTGGATAAAGGCCGCGCAGAATACGGTTGAACAGCGGCCGGTCCACCGAATCACGCAGCTCGGAGTACGCCTTGAAGCTGATACCGGTGACGAACAGATTCGGGTCGAAGCTCGGCTGACTGACCATCGCCAGCACTTCGCCGGTATTCGGGTCCAGCGCTACGACCGCGCCACGGCGTCCGGCAAGCGCAGCTTCGGCGGCTTCCTGCAGTTGAATGTCCAGGCTCAGAACGATGTCCTTGCCCGGTACTGGATCGGTACGTTTCAGAACCCGCAGCACCCGCCCGCGGGCGTTGGTCTCGACTTCTTCATAGCCGACCTGACCATGCAGCTCGGGCTCGTAGAAGCGCTCGATACCGGTCTTTCCCATGTGGTGGGTGCCGCTGTAATTCACTGAGTCGAGGCTTTTCAGCTCCTTCTCGTTGATGCGCCCCATGTAGCCGACCGAGTGGGCGAAATGCTCGCCCTGCGGATAGTGACGCACCAGTTGCGCGACCACTTCGACGCCCGGCAGCCGGAACTGGTTGACCGCGATCCGGGCGATCTGCTCTTCGGTCAACTCGAAGAGGATTGGCACCGGCTCGAACGGCCGACGTCCCTGCTTCATGCGTTTTTCGAAGATAATCCGGTCGTCCGGGGTGAGTTCCAGCACCTGAACGATGGTGTCCAGCACCTGCGCCCAGTCACCGGAACGCTCGCGGGTCATGCTCAAGCTGAAGCTGGGACGGTTATCGGCGATCACCACGCCGTTGCGGTCGAAGATCAGCCCCCGGCTCGGCGGAATCGGCTGCACATGCACCCGGTTGTTTTCCGACAGGGTCGAGTGATAGTCATGCTGGATGACCTGCAGGAAGTAGAGCCGAGCCACCAGCACGCAGATCAGCACGATCACCGCTACTGCACCGACCACGACCCGGCTGCGCACCAGGCGTGCGTCCTTTTCGTGATCTTTCAGGCGAATCGGCTGAGACATTTAGGGCGTGTTCACAGTGAAGGCAGCGGCGCTACTTGTGATAAGGGTGACCGGACAATACGGTCCAGGCACGATAAATCTGCTCACCGATGAGGATGCGCACCAGCGGGTGCGGTAACGTCAAAGGCGACAACGACCAGCGCTGCTCGGCACGGGCGCAGACTTCCGGCGCCAGTCCTTCCGGACCGCCCACCATCAGGTTCACCGTGCGCGAATCCAGGCGCCAGCGGTCCAGCTCCCCTGCCAGTTGCTCGGTGCTCCACGGCTTGCCATGAACCTCGAGCGTGACAATCCGCTCGCCCGGCTGCACTTTGGCCAGCATGGCCTCGCCTTCCTGACGGATCAGACGGGCCACGTCGGCGTTCTTGCCACGGGTGTTGAGCGCAATCTCCACCAGCTCCAGCGCCAGCTCCGATGGCAGACGCTTGGCATATTCGTGCCAGCCTTCTTCCACCCACTTGGGCATGCGTGAACCGACAGCAATCAGACGCAGACGCACAATGAGCCCTTATTCGTTGCCCGGTGTGTGATGCGCGCCGCTGGCAGCACGGCTCTGCTCGGCGCCTTGCCACAGTCGTTCCAGGTCGTAGAACTGGCGGGCAGCGGCGGTCATCATGTGCACGATCACGTCGCCCAGATCCAGCAACACCCAGTCGCTTTCGCCTTTGCCTTCTTCGCCCAGCGGCTGTGCGCCCTTGGCTTTGACGTTCTCGCGAACCTTGTCGAGCATGGCGTTGATCTGGCGGTTCGAGGTACCGGTGGCGATCACCATGTAGTCGGTCAGGCTGTGCTTGTCTTTGACGTCGATGACCAGGATGTCCTGAGCCTTGACGTCTTCCAGAGCGGCCTTGGTCAGCTCAACCAGCTCTTCGCCGGATACGGTGTTTTTTTGCTTTGTCATATAAAACTCATTCAGTTCAATTGGGCACACGGTACAGCCCGTGTGCCTCGATATAGGCCAGTACTGCGTCTGGCACCAGAAAACGTACCGACTTCCCGCTGGCCAGCAGTTGGCGGATCTGGGTGGCAGACACCGAAAGCGGCGTCTGCCAGACGAATGTAATGTGTCCGCCAGGGCCCTTGAGGGCCTTCGGATCGCTGACCGCGCGCGCCGCCAGCAGGTTACGCATGGCGTCCGGCGACTCGCTGTCGGCGTCCGGGCGTTGCAGCACCACGATATGGCAGTGCTCCAGCAACTCTTCCCACCGATGCCAGGTAGGCAGCCCGCAAAAGGCATCCCAACCCAACAACAGAAACAGCTGGTCATCGGCGGCCAGTTCAGCGCGCATCGATTCCAGCGTGTCGATGGTGTACGACGGCTTGTCGCGCAACAGCTCGCGATCATCCACCGTCAATGGCGACACTCCTTGCACGGCGCTACGGACCATCGCCAGACGGTCCTGCGCCGAGACACTTGGCGTGTCGCGATGAGGCGGTCTGGCGCTGGGCGTCAGTCGCAACTCATCGAGTTCAAGCAATGCGGCGACTTCCAGCGCACCGCGCAAATGGCCGATGTGCACAGGATCGAAGGTCCCGCCCAGCATGCCGATACGTCTTGGCGCGCGAGGGACTGAAGCCGCGTCCCCGGCAGGCTCGGCTACCGCTTTCGCATCCTCGCCTGCGTGCTGCCGATCGTCGGCCAAGTCAGACTGGCCCCTGCCCGCGCAATTGGCGTCCGTCACCCACGACGATGTACTTCTCGCAGGTCAAGCCTTCGAGACCCACCGGGCCACGGGCGTGGATCTTGTCGGTAGAAATGCCGATTTCCGCACCCAGGCCATATTCGAAACCGTCCGCGAAACTGGTCGGCGCGTTGATCATCACCGAGCTGGAGTCGACTTCGGCCATGAAGCGGCGAGTCTGAGCCTGGGAATCGGAAATGATGGCGTCGCTGTGATGCGAGCCGTAATGGTTGATGTGCTCGATGGCCTGATCCAGACCGGTGACGATTCGGATCGAGAGGATCGGCGCCAGATATTCGGTGTGCCAGTCTTCTTCGGTCGCCGGGATCGCGTCTATCAGCTCACGGGTGCGCTCGCAGCCACGCAGCTCGACGCCTTTTTCGCGAAACTGGGCAGCCATTTGCGGCAGGAAGTCGGCCGCGATGGCCTGATCCACCAGCAGCGTTTCCATGGCCCCGCAGATGCCGTAGCGATAGGTCTTGGCATTGAAGGCGATACGTTGCGCCGCAGCCAGATCGGCATGGGCACTGACATAAACGTGGCAGATGCCGTCCAGGTGCTTGATGACCGGCACCTTGGCGTCGCGACTCACACGCTCGATCAAACCCTTGCCGCCGCGCGGAACGATGACGTCAACGTACTCAGGCATGGTGATCAGGGCGCCAACGGCGGCACGGTCAGTGGTTTCGACTACCTGCACCACGGCAGCCGGCAGACCGGCTTCGTCCAGCCCACGCTGAATGCAGGCGGCGATGGCGCGGTTGGAATGAATGGCCTCGGAGCCGCCACGCAGGATGGTGGCGTTACCCGACTTGAGGCACAGGCTCGCGGCATCGATGGTCACGTTCGGACGCGACTCATAGATGATCCCGACCACGCCCAACGGCACCCGCATCTTGCCGACCTGAATGCCCGAAGGCTGGAAGTTCATGTCGCGAATGGTGCCGATCGGATCCGGCAGACTGGCGACCTGACGCAAACCGGCGATCATGCTGTCGATGCGAGCCGGGGTCAGGGCCAGACGTTCAAGCAGAGCAGGTTCCAGACCATTGGCGCGGCCCGCAGCCAGGTCCTGCTCGTTGGCGGCGGTCAGCTCTTCACGGGCAACGTCCAGCGCAGCGGCGGTGGCAGCCAGCGCGCGATTCTTCTGCGCAGTACTGGCGCGGCCGATCACGCGCGAAGCTTCGCGGGCGGCACGACCCAGGCGGGTCATATAGTCAAGAACGGACTCAGTCATGGTCTCAGAGGTCTTGGCAGAGAGGAAAGCGGCCGATTATAGCTGTCGGGCGGGCCGAACGACAGCGGCGACAGGGCGGATGGTCGATATAAGCCGGATTTGTTGGACGAAACCCTTTCGCTCGGATTGGAAACGTCCCTGTAGCAGTCCGGCTTGCCAGCGGTGGCGTCCTCTGGATTGCTCCAGACTGCCACACAAACAGAACGCGCCAGACAAGCGGATGTCCATTCAGCTGTAATTAAGCCCGACATTGCTATCATCGCCAGCCACCTCACTACGTTGCCTATTTATGCCCGACCACGCCCGACGCGCCCTGCCCGACACCTTTTTCAACCGCGACGCCCAGACCCTTGCCCGCGATCTGCTGGGCAAAGTGGTGCGTCACAAAGTCGGCGAGTTGTGGTTGTCGGCGCGCATCATAGAGACAGAAGCGTATTACCTCGAGGAAAAAGGCAGCCACGCATCCTTGGGCTATACAGAAAAACGTAAGGCTTTGTTTCTGGATGGCGGGCACATCTATATGTATTACGCCCGAGGCGGCGACTCACTGAATTTCAGCGCGGGCGGACCAGGCAACGCTGTGCTGATCAAATCGGCCTATCCATGGGTCGACGCACTCTCGGACGAGAACAGCCTGGCGCAAATGCTGCTGAATAACCCCGACGCCAGCGGCAATATCCGCCCGCCCGAACGGCTGTGCGCCGGGCAGACCCTGCTGTGCAAGGCGCTGGGCCTCAAGGTGCCGATGTGGGACGCCAAGCGCTTCGATCACGAGCAGATTTTCGTCGACGACGTGGGCCAGCACCCCGCACAAATCATCCAGACCACTCGCCTGGGTATCCCCGCCGGACGTGACGAGCAACTGATGTACCGCTTCGTCGACGCCGCTTATGCGCGGTTCTGCACGCGCAATCCGATCAGACGCGGACAAGTCGAAGGCCGCGATTATTTCATCATCGGGCAGGGAAATTGACCCATGGGCTCATGGCTCGACAACATCACCGCATGGCTGAGCACTAACCCGACCTGGCTGGGCGCCGCGGTCTTTCTCGTTTCATTCGTCGAATGCCTGGCCATTGCGGGCATCATCGTTCCGGGCACGGTCGCCCTCTTCGCGATTGCCGCGCTGGCAGGCAGCGGGATTCTGCCGCTGGGTGAGGCCTTGTTGCTGGGTTTCGCCGGCGGATTACTGGGAGACTTCGTTTCCTACTTCCTGGGCCGACGTTTCCATCAGAATATTCGGCGGCTTCCGGGGCTTCGCCATCATCCGGAGTGGATCGCCGGGGCAGAAACCTACTTCCAGCGTTATGGCATTGCCAGCCTTCTGGTCGGCCGTTTCATAGGTCCGTTGCGCCCGATGCTGCCGATGGTGGCCGGCATGTTCGACATGCCTTTCGTGCGGTTCGCTGCGGTGAGTGTCGTCGCAGCGGCCGGTTGGTCGGTGGCTTACATTTTGCCGGGTTGGGCGACGGGAGCGGCCATTCGTCTGCCTCTGCCGGAAGGCTTCTGGCCTGAGGCTGCGGCGGTCGGTGCAGGGCTGGCGCTGTTGCTGGGCGTGGCCATTCAAAGCAGCGTGCGGGGCAAACCTTACGCCACCGGGCTGATCGCGCTGGCCAGCCTGATTCTGCTGATCGCGGTGTTTCTGGGCTGGCCGTATCTGGCACATCTGGATCAGGGCGTGATGACGCTGGTGCAGGAACATCGCAGCGCAGCGGCGGAAAACTTCGTGGTCCTCGTTACAGGGTTTGGGGATTTCAGGACGCAATTCTGCGCGGCGGCCTTGCTGTTGATCGTTCTGATCGTTACGCGGCAGTGGCGCCACGCGATTTTCGCCTGCTCGACCACCTTGGGCTCGGCGATCATCAACCAGAGCATGAAATTCACCTTCGCCCGCGCGCGACCTGAAGTCCTGGCAGAGCCACTAGCAACCTACAGCATGCCCAGCGGCCATGCGTCAGCATCGTTCGCGCTGTTCATGACGCTGGCGGTGCTTGCAGGTCGCGGACAGCCCGTTCGCCTGCGATTGACCTGGCTGGCGCTGGGGGTGATTCCTGCGGCGTCGATCTGCGTATCGCGGGTGTATCTGGGCGTGCATTGGCCTACCGATGTGCTGGCCGGGATGCTGCTGGCGTTCTTCACCTGCGCCACGACCCTGGCGTTCGTGGAGAACAAACAGCCGCTGCCTGCCCTGCCGCTGCGCGTGTGGTGGCTGCTGTTACCGGCGATCCTCGCGGTGATGGTCGGGCTCGCGGTTCATTCGCTGACCCATGGGCTGATTCGATACGAGTATTGATGCATCACACAACCTGTAGGTAGGAGCGCGCTTGCCCGCAATAATGGCCTGGCCGCTGCTACCGTGTTGCCTGACACGACGCCTTCGCGAGCAAGCGCGCTCCTACAAACCCGGATCGCGACTAAGCCTGCATATCCCCCTGCATCTCATCGAGCAGATCCTGAATCGCGTCGAGCCGTTCTTCGGCGTCGTCGATTTCCAGCAGTTCGATTTTGTCTTCTTCGGCGAACGGCAGCAGGTAGGCCAGTTGATTGGACAGTGACTGCTGCCCGCTCGCCGTCAGCCCCATGTTCAGCGCGGCGACCATCGGGTGTTCGGCCAGGGCTGCCAGCAACGCCACCAGGTCGTCGTCCTCTTCCTGCAACGGTTTTTCCTGGGGTTCTTCCAGCCATTCCACTTCGGCGATCAACAGGTTGTCGCGCTGGGCGTCGGCGCTGACCACACGGAAACGCCGACCGCCGACCACACGAATACCCAGCAGGCCGTTGTCCTGCTGCTGGAAATCGGTCACCAGCGCCTCGCAACCGATCTGCGAAAAACCTTCGGGCACATCTCCGACTTCACTGCCTTCGGTGATGCACACCACACCAAAGCCTTCGCCCTGTTTCATGCAGCGGCCAATCATGTCCAGGTAGCGCGCCTCGAATATCTGCAGATCGAGCACACACCCCGGGAACAGCACAGCGTTCAGCGGAAACAACGGCAACGACATAGACACACCCTCAAGCAACCAGAGACACCGCCAGCGGCAGGAATAACGCCGTGGCGACCCCCATCAGACTCATGGCGAGCGCCGCAAAGGCACCGCACTCTTCACCTTCCTGCAAGGCCGCCGAAGTCCCCACCGCGTGCGCAGTCAGCCCCAGCGCCATGCCTCGGGCTTCCGGGCTTTGTACACCCGCCAGGGTCAACAGGCCGGGGCCGAATATGCCGCCAATGACGCCGGTGATCAACACGAAAACTGCGGCCAACGCCGCCACGCCACCGATCTGCTCGGCCACCAGCATGGCGATCGGCGAGGTAACCGACTTCGGCGCCATGGTCATCAGGATCATGTGATCGGCGCCCAGCACCCAGCCCAGCCCTACGCAAAGCGCGGTCGCCAGCACGCCGCCAATCACCAGCGTAGTCAACACAGGCCAGAACACCTGCCGAATCCGCCGCAGATTCAGATAAAGCGGCACCGCCAGCGCCACCGTCGCAGGACCGAGCAGGATGCTGAGAATTTCAGTGCTCTTGCGGTACTCGGCATATTCCAGCCCGCAGCTGACCAGCACGCCAATCACTACCAGCATCGACACCAGCACCGGCTGCAGAAAGACCCAGCGGGTTTTCTCGTAACCGGCCAGCACCACCTGATAGGCGCCCAGGGTGATGGCGATGCCAAACAATGGGTGATGAATGACCGACAGCCAGGCGCCATGCCAATCCAGACTCATGACGGCTCCCGGCGATTGGCCTGACGGTCGATGAGTTTTTGCATCAACCACCCCGCGAACGTGAGCGAGATCATCAATGACAAAACCAGAGACCCTACAATGGCCCAGAAATCGTCGGCGATCTGCCCCGCATAAACCATGACGCCCACGGCGGGCGGCACGAGCAGCAACGGCAGATAGCGCAGCAGACTGCTGGCCGCCAGGCTGATGGGCTCACTGACTTCGCCGCGGATCATCAGGTAAATCATCAACAGCACCAGGCCGATGATCGGCCCCGGCAGTATCGACAGGAATAAATGATTCAACGCCGTTCCCACCAGTTGGAACAGCACCAGCCACGTCAGGCCTCTTAGCAACATAAAAAACTCCAGCGAAATCGCGGCGACATTATAAGCACGCAGCCCGCCAGCCTATGAGGCGGTATTCGCGAGCCAGGGAATTCTTGACCCGGCTCCTGCGGCATGCTGATCATCACGCCTCATGAGTGCCGGGCGCTGCTGAAAACAATCAGTGGGTCCGGATCATTTAGTGAAGCAATAAAAGAGCCTATAGCGGTACCAGACGGATAAAACAAAACCAATCAACAAGGAGAGTATCTATGCCCTATGTACCTGTTGCAGAGCTCAAGAATTATGAAGGCAAGGAACTGGGAAGTTCCGACTGGTTGCTGATTGACCAAAAACGTATCGATCTGTTCGCGGAAGCGACCGGCGACTTTCAGTTCATTCATGTCGACCCGATCAAAGCTGCGCAGACCCCGTTCGGCTCGACCATCGCCCACGGCTTCTTGTCGCTGTCGCTCATTCCGAAACTGATGGAGACGCTGCTAGTGGTGCCCGAAGGCATGACGATGGCGATTAACTATGGGTTGGACAGTGTGCGTTTCATCCAGCCGGTCAAGGTCGACTCGCGCGTTCGTCTAAAAGTTACTCTGGCCGAAGTTACCGAAAAGAAGACCGGCCAATGGCTGCTCAAAGCCATTGCAACGCTTGAGATCGAGGGTCAGGCCAGGCCTGCGTTCATCGCCGAACCGCTTTCGCTCTGCTTCGTGTAAACCCCATAAAACATGAAACAGTCGTAACAGACTGTTTCATGACACTTACCGGCTGCGGCATACTCGGCGCGGCTGTGTGAGCGACTGGATACAAGTCCGCGATCCGAGCACGCCGAAACACCTCTTTTTCGGGATTTACCATGCGCGCGCTTGCCCCTCTGGCCCTTACCCTTCTGATTACCGCATGCGGTGACGGCGAATCGCTGTTGCCGCCGGATGCACGCCTGCCCGATGGCGGTCGTTATCGTGGCGAGGTGGTCAACGGCGTGCTGCAAGGCATGGGCCGTATCGACTACCCCAACGGCAGCTGGTACGCCGGGGAGTTCAAGAACGGTCAATGGAACGGCCAGGGCGAATGGCACGCCAGCAACGGCGACGTTTATAAAGGCAGCTTTCAGGATGGCCTGTTCCACGGCCAGGGTCAGCTGACCACCAGCGCCGGCAGCTACGTGGGCGGCTACAAACTGGGGCGGCGCGACGGCGAAGGCTCGCTCAAAGAGCATGGCATGAGCTATCGCGGCGAGTTCAAGGCCGACCTGTACGACGGGCTGGGCCACCTGACGCTGGAAGACGGCAGCGAGTATCAGGGGCAGTTCGCCCACGGCAAACCCAACGGCGAAGGCCAGCGCAGCGATGCCGCGGGCAACCAATTCAGTGGCAAGTTCGTCGATGGCCAACTGCAGGGCGTCGGCAACTTCAACAGCGCCGATGGCGATCAGTACGTCGGCGGCTTCCACGACAACCAGCTCAACGGCCGCGGGCGCTATGAAAACGCCGACGGCGACGTGTGGTCCGGCCAGTTCAAGGACGGTGCCTTCACCGGCAAGGGCGAACTGATCGGCTCCGACGGCACCAACTATCAGGGGCAATTTCGCAGCTGGCGGTTCTCGGGCGAAGGTCGCCTGAAGCTTCCGGACGGCAGCGTTTACATCGGTCATTTCGACAATGACAACTATCAGGGGTCGGGCGTGCTGACCTCTGCCGATGGCAACGTGCAAAGCGGCACCTGGTCCAACGGCCAGCGCGTGCGTGATGCGTCGGGCAAGCTGCTGCCCGACCCGCTGGAGGTGGGTCTGCTCGCGCAGGGCCCGCTTCTGGAGAAGGCGCTGGCCGCAGTTCCGGCATCCACACCGGCTATCGAGCTGTACAGCCTGGTGGTGGGCGGCGACGGCAAGCAGAGTGTGTTCCTGCGTGAGGCCGACTACGTCAACAACCTGCTGGCCACCCGGTTTGGCGCGCTCGGGCAGATTTCTCTGGTCAACCATCGCGACCACATGGCCGACCGCCCGCTGGCCACCCGCGAGAACATCAGTCGTGCCTTGCAGACCCTCGCTCAACGCAGCGGCCCGGAAGACCTGATCTTCATTTACCTCACCAGCCACGGCACCCATGAACATGAACTGGTGCTGGATCAGCCACGCCTGGAACTGTCGGATTTGCCTGCCAACGAGATGGCCGGCGTGCTCGCGCCGCTGAAGAATCGCGACAAGATCGTGGTGATTTCCGCCTGCTATTCCGGTGGGTTCATCCCGGCGATCAAGGATGAGAAAACCCTGGTGATCACGGCATCCCGAGAAGATCGCGTTTCGTTCGGTTGCTCGGAAGAAGCCGACTTTACGTATTTTGGCGAAGCGCTGTTCGGCAAGGCACTGGTGGCCACCGACGACCTGCAACAGGCCTTCAACGACGCCAGAACCCTCGTCGCCCAACGAGAAATCGAGGAAAACTTCGAAGCCTCCGAACCCCAGATCTGGGCCCCCAAAGGCGTCATCGCGCACTGGCAGAGACTGCGCAAGAGTCAGGCGGAACGAGCGCTGAATACGGTAAAACGCTAGCTGTAAGGGCGTACGAATGAATATTTCAACGCTTTTGTGAAACCCGCCCGGTCGGCGCGCAGTCTGTTGCGTTAGAACGCCTATGCTTGTGGCGGATCAGGGAGAAAGACCATGTACTTGACGCCGCAACACATTCTGCTTGCCGGGGCGACCGGTTTGACGGGCGAGCATCTGCTCGATCGCCTGCTCAATGAACCTACTGTCAGCCGCGTCCTGGCCCCGAGCCGTAGGCCGCTGGCTGAACATCCTCATCTTGAAAATCCGGTGGGCGACTTCTTTGCTGTGCTGCCCGAACTGGATGGTCAGGTGGATATCGCCTTTTGCTGCCTGGGCAGCACCATCAAACAGGCGGGCTCCCAGGACGCCTTTCGCGCGGTGGACATGGACATGGTCGTAGCCTTCGGCAAACGTGCTCGGGAACTGGGTGCCCGACATTTGCTGGTGATCAGCGCGGTGAATGCCGACCCTGAATCGAGCATTTTCTACAGCCGCGTCAAAGGCGAAATGGAAGAGGCGCTCAAGGACCAGAATTGGCCGCAACTGACCATCGCCCGCCCTTCCCTGCTGATTGGCGAGCGTGAGGATCAGCGTCTGGTCGAGCAACTGGCCGCACCGATCGCCAAGCTGATCCCCGGCAAATACGGCGGCATCGAAGCCTGTAACCTGGCCCGCGCGCTGTGGCGTCTGGCGCTGGAAGAGCAGGACGGGGTACGGGTTGTGGAGTCCGATGAGTTGCGGCGGTTGGGTAAGTGACCGTCTTGCGGCCCTAAAAACCATCCTGCCCCTACGCTGAAACATGTGGGAGCGAGCTTGCTCGCGAAGAGGCCATTACATTCGCTGCATCTCCGGCGGCGAAACCTCAGCATTCGCGGTCAAGCGCGCCGCTACGTTATGGTTTGTTTCCAGACTACATCCCGCCCGTCGCCTGAAACCCCACGCCTAATACCGTCAAAACCGACAACGGCAACAACACCGTATCGAGTAACGCGCTGCCCGGCAGATCCAGCATTGGGTATTTCGGTGCCTCGACGCCGAAGCGATCCTTCTCGCAGCACCCGCCCTGAATCGCATACAGATCCAGGCGCGTGCCGGAGTAAACCACCGGCGCGCCGGGTTGGTTGGCGTCGAGCGTGCGCACCGTCGAGCAACCGGTGGCCAGCACCAGGCCCAATGTGAGGACAAACAGTTTCTTATTCATCGGCGCCAAAATGATGTTCGCCCCAGCGCGGCAGCATGTCCTGAGGGATGTTCAGCAGATTGAGAATCCGCGCCACGACGAAATCGACCAGATCATCGATGGTCTGCGGCTGGTTATAGAAGCCCGGCGATGCCGGAAGAATCACCGCGCCCAGATTCGACAACTTGAGCATGTTCTCCAGATGAATGCTGGAAAACGGCGCCTCACGCGGCACCAGAATCAACTGCCGACGTTCCTTTAGGGTCACGTCGGCAGCGCGTTCGATCAGGTTATTGCAGGCGCCGGTCGCGATGGCCGACAAGGTGCCGGTCGAGCATGGCACCACGACCATCGCGCTGGGCGAGCCCGAACCGGACGCCACTGGCGACATCCAGTCTTCCTTGCCATAGACCCTGATCTGCCCGGCTTCTGCGCCGGTGTACTCGGTCAGAAACGCCTGCATCATCTGCGGCTTGGGCGGCAGTGTGACGTCGGTTTCGGTGGCCATGACCAGCTGCGCGGCCTTGGAAATCAGGAAGTGCACCTCGCGATCTTCACGCACCAGACAGTCCAGCAGGCGCAGCCCGTATTGCGCGCCGGACGCACCGGTCATCGCCAGAGTGATGCGTTCCGGCCCGCTCATTTCAACGCCTCGGCCAGCTTGCCGTGCAGGCCGCCGAAACCGCCGTTGCTCATGATCACCACGTGAGTGCCGGGCTGCGCCTGACTTTTCACCCGTTCGATGATGGCTTCCAGCGAATCGCACACCACCGAAGGCACAGTGCACAGTGTGGCGGTCGCGCCCAGGTCCCAGCCCAGATTCGCTGGCGCGTACCAGACTACCTGGTCGGCCTGATCGACGCTTTCCGGCAGGCCTTCGCGGTGCGCGCCGAGCTTCATGGAGTTGGAGCGTGGCTCGACGATGGCAATGATGGGCGAGTCGCCGACTTTTTTGCGCAGACCGTCCAACGTGGTGGCGATGGCCGTCGGGTGGTGCGCGAAGTCGTCATAGATGGTGATGCCGTGCACTTCGGCGACCTTCTCCATCCGGCGCTTGACGCTCTTGAACGCGCTCAAGGCTTCGACCGCCTGCTGCGGCACGACGCCGACATGCCGAGCAGCCGCCAGCGTGGCCAAGGCGTTGGCGACGTTGTGCTGACCGGTCATGCCCCAGTCGACCACGCCTTGAGCGACGCCTTCGAAACTTACTTCGAACTTCGAGCCGTCTTCGCTCAACAGCTTCGCCTGCCACTGACCGCCTTGCCCGGTAGTCTGCACCGGCGTCCAGCAGCCCATTTTGATTACGCGTTCCAGAGCCGGCTCAGTGGTCGGGTGAATCACCAGGCCTTCGCTCGGAATGGTGCGCACCAAATGGTGGAATTGCCGCTCAATGGCCGGTAGATCCGGGAAGATGTCGGCGTGATCGAACTCAAGGTTATTGAGGATGGCGGTGCGCGGGCCGTAATGGACGAACTTCGAACGCTTGTCGAAGAAGGCGCTGTCGTATTCGTCGGCTTCGACCACAAAAAAAGGTGTGTCGCCCAGCCGCGCGGACACGGCGAAGTTCTGAGGAACGCCACCGATCAGGAAACCTGGCGCCATGCCCGCGTGCTCCAGCACCCAGGCCAGCATGCTGCTGGTAGTGGTCTTGCCATGCGTCCCGGCCACCGCCAGCACCCAGCGCCCGCGCAGGACGTGATCGGCCAGCCACTGTGGACCGGAAACGTACGGCAGGCCCTTGTTCAAAACGTATTCGACAGCCGGGTTGCCCCGCGACATCGCATTGCCGACCACCACCAGGTCCGGTGCAGGCTCCAGATGCGAAGGGTCGTACCCTTGCATCAGCTCGATGCCCTGCGCCTGGAGCTGCGTGCTCATCGGCGGGTAGACGTTGGCGTCGGAGCCGGTGACTTTATGGCCCAAATCCTTGGCGAGAACCGCCAGCGACCCCATGAACGTACCGCAAATACCCAGAATATGAATGTGCATGACCGACCTCTTAAAACATGGGCGCAGGTTAGCTTAGAAGGTGGGCAATGCGCACGGGGCAATTGGCACAATGGGCTTTCTGTGAGCCGAGGCCAAACGCTGATCTAGGCAGCGCAGCCAATCTTTATAGGAGCGCGGTCGCCCGCGATTGCGATCTATCGGAAAAAAATCTGCGCCGCCTGCCCCTAACGCCATCGCGGGCGAGCGCGTTCCTACAGGTACGGTGTGAAGCTGCTACCGCGTAATCCCATGCTTGCGCAGCTTTCTATATAAGGTATTGCGACTCACCCCCAACTCCCGGGCGGCGTGGGTCATGTGCCAGCGTTGAGCCTCAAGAATCGCCATCAGTGCCTCGCGCTCGGCGCAATCGAGTGGCGAATCGTTCTGTTCAGTCATATCGGCAGCTTGATTTGCGGCCTGCTGATAGCGGATCACGTGGGGCAGGTCGGCAAAACGAATCACCTCGTCCTCGCTCAACGCTGCCAATGTCCGCAGCACATTGCGCATCTGCCGTACGTTGCCTGGCCAGTTGAATCCCAGCAGCGCTTGACGAGCCTGGGCGTCGATCGTGATCGGGTGACCGCCCGCTTCTTCCTCCAGCAGAAAATCCATCAACTGCGGCTTGTCGCTCCTGTCACGCAGCGGCGGCAGGGCGATTTCCAGGCCATTGAGTCGATAGTAAAGGTCCTCGCGGAAACTCCCATCCTCTACACGGCCCAGAAGATTACGGTGCGTCGCGCTGATGATTCGTACATCCACGGCTTGTGGTTCGCCACCAATCGGCACTACCAGACGATCCTCCAGCACCCGCAACAGGCGCGTCTGCAAGGCCACCGGCATGTCGCCGATTTCATCCAGAAACAGCGTGCCCCCGTCGGCCTGTTGCAGCTTGCCGCGCATGCCTTCCTTCCGTGCGCCGGTGAAACTGCCGCCGCGATAACCGAACAGCTCACTCTCGATCAGGCTTTCAGGAATGGCCGCGCAGTTCAGTGCCACGAATGGCCTGCCTGCCCGTTGGCTGGCCTGATGCACCGCCTTGGCAAACGCTTCTTTGCCGGAGCCGGTTTCGCCATTGATCAGCAGCGGCACGTCACGCTCGAAGACCTTCAACGCGCGACGGAAATCGGTTTGCAGCGTAGCGTCGCCCAAACAAATCCCGCTCAAGGCAGGCGGCGCAACAGGCTTGACGACGACAGGCGCAGAAAAGGCTTTCAACACGGGCCGCGATTGCCCACGCAGTACCGCGAAAAACCCGCGCCCGTCTCGGGTACGCAACGGCCAGCTCGTAGCGGCATCGGGCGCTGCACGGCTCATCAGTTCACCCAGCGAGCAATCGAACAACGACTCAACCGGCTGACCAACCAGATCGGCGCGGCCGGCGCTCAGCAAGTTCAGGGCGCTCTGGTTAAGCGCGCTGACCCGACCTTCGCCATCGAACGCCAACAGCCCTTCGCTGAATAGCCCCACCGACCGTGCCTGCAAATGAAAGCGCAGCAGCCATTGATCCTCGAAGTGTCGCAGGAAATAGCTGCTTTCAATCACCTTCGCCGACAGATTGACCAGCGCCATGGTATGGAACTGGCTCTGTCGCGACACATCGTGCCGCGCCGAGGAAACATCGAGCACGGCCAACAGATCGCCGTGGGGATCGAACACGGGGCTGGCCGAGCAGGTAAGCCCGGTATGCCGACCGCGGAAATGTTCGTCACGATGGATTGTCACCGACTGTCGCTCGACCAGACAGGTGCCGATGCCGTTGGTGCCCTCTCGCGCTTCGCTCCAGTCGGCGCCGAGCCAGAGGCCCGCGCGTTCGAAAATCTTCCGTTCGGCGGGTTCAGTCACGCAACTGAGGATCACCCCGCGCGCATCGGTCAACAGCACCGCATTACCCCCGGAAAGCTGCTGATGCAGGCTGTTCATCTCAACGTCGGCAATGGTCAGCACTTGCTGCAGACGCTCGCGGCTTTCGAGTACGCGAGCATGCTCGAGCACGGTCGGCGCCATGGGCTGGGCGGGGTCCAGGTGGTAGTCCTTGAGGCAGCGCACCCATGAGCGAGCAATCGACGGATCGGCGCCGGGGCCATATCGATGCGTTGCCTTGCCTTGGGCGACGGTCAGGACTTGCTGGGCGTGTCTGGCGAAGTGATTGCTGTGCATTTTTATTGTTCTTCCTAGGTGCTCCCGGGGAGTTGCGAACCAGCATCCTCCTAGCCCTTGCGCATTGCAATGCTTCCAAAGGCGCAAGCGGGCCGGCTGTCCCACATTCGATACAAACTGTCACGCAGGTCGTCCCGCAACCGACACATCCCAATAAGCCAAGCACCTGATATTTCGGCAAAACCCTTACAAACCGGGCATGGAACGGCACTGGCCCGCGCTTTGCTCTACGCTTTGATCAAGTGCAGCTATACCAAGTGCCGAGCGTTATCCCCACACAATCACAAGAGCAAGGAGATATTCACCATGCGTTATGCCCATCCCGGTACTGAAGGCTCGATCGTCACCTTCAAGACCCAATACGGCAATTACATCGGTGGCGAATTCGTGCCGCCGGTCAAAGGCCAGTATTTTGAAAACACCTCGCCAATCACCGGCAAGCTGATCGCCCAATTCCCTCGCTCGACTGCCGAAGACATCGATAAAGCCCTGGATGCCGCTCACGCCGCTGCCGATGCATGGGGCAAGACGTCCGTTCAGGAGCGCTCGCTGACCCTGTTGAAAATCGCCGACCGCATCGAGCAGAACCTCGAACTGCTGGCCGTGACCGAAACCTGGGACAACGGCAAGGCCGTGCGTGAAACCCTCAACGCCGACATTCCGCTGGCTGTGGACCACTTCCGTTATTTCGCAGGCGTGCTGCGTGCGCAGGAAGGCAGCGCGGCGGAAATCGACGGCAACACCGTGGCGTACCACATTCATGAACCTCTGGGCGTGGTCGGTCAGATCATCCCGTGGAACTTCCCGATCCTGATGGCCGCCTGGAAACTGGCCCCGGCGCTGGCTGCCGGTAACTGCATAGTGCTCAAACCCGCCGAGCAGACGCCGCTGGGGATTACCGTGCTGCTGGAGCTGATCGGCGATCTGCTGCCAAAAGGCGTGCTCAACGTGGTGCAAGGTTATGGTCGCGAGGCCGGTGAAGCGCTGGCCAGCAGCAAGCGCATCGCCAAAATCGCGTTCACAGGATCCACGCCCGTGGGTTCGCACATCATGAAACTGGCGGCCGACAGCATCATCCCGTCTACCGTTGAGCTGGGCGGCAAGTCGCCGAATATCTACTTCGAAGACGTGATGAGCGCCGAGCCGGAATTCATCGACAAGGCTGCCGAAGGCGTGGTTCTGGCGTTCTTCAACCAGGGCGAAGTCTGCACCTGCCCTTCGCGTTGCCTGGTTCAGGAGTCGATCTACCCGCAGTTCATGGAAGCAGTAATGAAGAAGGTCCTGAAGATCAAGCGCGGCGACCCGCTGGACACCGAAACCATGGTCGGCGCCCAGGCGTCGCAGCAGCAGTTCGACAAAATCCTTTCCTACCTCGATATCGCTCAGGGCGAAGGCGCCGAGCTGTTGACCGGCGGCAAGGTCGAGAAACTGGAGGGCTCGCTGGCGACCGGCTACTACATCCAGCCGACGCTGTTGCGGGGCAACAACAAGATGCGCGTGTTCCAGGAAGAAATCTTTGGCCCGGTGGTCAGCGTTACCACCTTCAAGGATGAAGCCGAAGCCGTCGCCATCGCCAACGACACCGAGTTCGGTCTGGGCGCTGGCGTCTGGACCCGCGACATCAACCGCGCCTACCGCGTGGGCCGCGCCATCAAGGCCGGTCGCGTGTGGACCAACTGCTACCACCTGTACCCGGCTCACGCCGCGTTCGGCGGTTACAAAAAATCCGGCGTAGGCCGCGAAACCCACAAGGTCGCGCTCGAACACTACCAACAGACCAAAAACCTGCTGGTGAGCTACGACATCAATCCGTTGGGTTTCTTCTGATCCGGTGGTTGCCTGCTAAAAGAAACGGCCTCTTCAGAGGCCGTTTCTTTATGGACGGCGCCTCATGGCAACGCCTATCTACCGAATCCCGACTTTGGATTGCGCTTTCTAAACCGCTTAGGCACAGTCAAAACCGTCTGTCCCCGTGCCAGGCGCGTCCTCCCCCTTTCATGAATTGCGAATGAAGCTGAGGCCCAACCATGCGGATCATCCAAGCCACCCTGGAGCACCTGGACCTGTTGACCCCTCTGTTCGTCAAATACCGCGAGTTCTACGGCGAACATCCCTTCCCTGATTCGTCCCGCGACTTCCTGGAAAAACGCCTGCGCCGTGAAGAGTCGGTCATTTATCTCGCCCTGCCTGACGATGATGACGGCAAATTGCTGGGCTTCTGTCAGCTGTACCCCAGCTATTCCTCACTGTCGCTCAAGCGCGTGTGGATTCTCAATGACATCTATGTCGCCGAAGACGCCCGCCGCCAACTGGTCGCCGATCACCTGATCCAGAAGGCCAGGAAAATGGCCAGGGAAACCCAGGCCGTGCGGATGCGCGTATCGACCAGCGCCAACAACGAAGTCGCGCAAAAGGTGTATGAGTCGATCGGGTTTCGCGAGGACACGCAATTCAAGAACTACGTTTTGCCGATTAACTGACCAGCTGCTTTCAGTGGCTGAAAACTTACTGTGGGAGTGAGCTTGCTCACTCCCACAGGTTCGGTATTGTCATCCCATCACTACCAAATGTTTCAATCTGGATACCGCGCCCAGCAACATCCCGTTTCTTCCCTCTATAATGCGCCCACATCAGCAGTCATCATCGACCCGCACGAGCCCAGCCAGGGCCTTTCAATCAGGTGCCGTACATGGATTTCAACCCGCTCGACCTCATCCTTCACCTCGACGTCTACCTCGACATGCTGGTGACCAATTATGGCACCTGGGTCTACGCGATCCTGTTCCTGGTGATCTTCTGTGAGACGGGTCTGGTCGTCACACCCTTCCTGCCGGGTGATTCCCTGCTGTTCATCGCAGGCGCCGTCGCGGCTGGCGGCGGCATGGATCCAGTGCTGCTGGCCTGCCTGTTGATGGCCGCTGCGATTCTGGGCGACAGCACCAACTACGTAATCGGTCGCACTCTGGGCGACAGGCTGTTCAAGAACCCGGATTCGAAGATCTTCCGCCGCGATTACCTGACCAAAACCCACGAATTCTACGAGCACCACGGCGGCAAAACCGTGACCCTGGCGCGCTTTCTGCCGATCATCCGCACCTTCGCGCCCTTTGTTGCAGGGCTCGGCAAGATGCATTACCTGCGCTTCCTGGGGTTCAGCGTGCTGGGTTCGATCCTGTGGGTCGGCGGTCTGGTCACCCTCGGTTACTTCTTCGGCAACATCCCGTTCATCAAGAAGAACCTCACGTTGCTGGTGCTGGCGATCATCCTGCTTTCGCTGCTGCCGATGATCATCGGCCTGGTCCGCAGCCGCATGGGCCGTTCGGCCACAGCGCGCTGAATCATGTGGTCACTCGGCGGCTGGCTGAAACGTCGCACGCTGGCGCGCAACCCGGTCGATCCTGAGCTTTGGGATCGGGTGCGCCAGCGCTTGCCGATTCTCGATGGCCTGACGGATGAAGAGGATCGCTACCTACTCGACAGCTGCGTACTGTTCCTGCATGGCAAACACCTCACCGCACTGGAAGGCGTTGAGCTGGACGACGAGTCGCGCCTGTTCCTCGCTGCCCAGGCGCAATTACCGTTACTGGCCTTGGGCGATCTGAACTGGTATTCGGGCTTTCACGAAATCATCCTCTACGGCGACGACTTCATCAGCCCGCAAAAACACCGCGATGCCAGCGGCATCGAACACGAATGGGACGGCGAGCACAGCGGTGAAGCCTGGTCGCAAGGCCCGGTCATTCTGGCGTGGCCGGGCGTGCTATCCAGCGGCGGCTGGGAAGCCTACAACCTGGTGATCCACGAATTGGCGCACAAGCTCGACATGCTCAACGGCGACGCCAACGGCCACCCACCGCTGCACAACGACATGCGCATTGCCGAATGGGCCAGCGCCATGCAAGGCGCCTTCGATGATCTGAATCGCCAGCTGGACGCCGATCCCGACGCCCAAACCGCGATCGATCCGTACGCCGCGGAGAACCCCGCCGAGTTTTTTGCCGTCACCAGCGAATACTTCTTCAGCGCCCCTGATTTGCTGGTCGAGGCGTATCCGCAGGTCTACGCACAACTCAAAGCCTTCTATCGACAGGATCCGCTCGCCCGGCTGACGGCACTTCAAGCGCACAACCCGGTCTATCAGGCTCAACACGATGTTTAGAAGACGAGCCCACGCATGGCAACGCTTCTCGAATATGCCTATAATCCGGGCCACTTTTTGGCGTTGGACGCCAGATTCTGAATGGTCAACCAAGGGGGCAAAGCCCAATGAGCTACAGCAAGATTCCGGCCGGTAAAGACCTGCCGAATGACATCTACGTCGCAATCGAGATTCCGGCCAACCACGCGCCGATCAAGTACGAAATCGACAAAGAAAGCGACGCCCTGTTCGTTGACCGTTTCATGGCCACCCCGATGTTCTACCCGGCCAACTACGGTTTCATCCCCAACACCCTGGCTGACGACGGCGACCCCCTCGACGTGCTGGTCGTGACGCCTTACCCGGTTGCTCCAGGCTCGGTCATCCGCGCCCGTCCAGTCGGCGTGCTGAACATGACCGACGACGGCGGCGGCGATGCCAAAGTCATCGCAGTGCCACACGACAAGCTGTCCCAGCTGTACGTCGACGTAAAAGAATACACCGACCTGCCACCGCTGCTGATCCAGCAGATCGAGCACTTCTTTGCCAACTATAAAGACCTCGAAAAAGGTAAATGGGTGAAGATAGAAGGTTGGGCCGGTGCAGACGCTGCTCGCGAAGCCATCACCAAATCGGTCGCTGCCTACAAAGGCTAATCCGATTCGCGGCCTCCGAAGCGCGCGTCGCCTTGGAGGCTGCTCTATCTTTGCCTGACCCCGCACCCCATTGACCCTCTGCATCTGCCTGACTTTCTGAATTGTTGAAGACCCGAAGGGCAAACGGCTATCCGAACTGGGAGGCAAATCATTCGCGATGGGCTCCGCAGCAGTCGCAAAACCATCCTCCTCTATCTTTTAGAATACCCCTCTCGCATTCTCCGCAGCTTTTTTCACTCTATTTCCCATCGCACATGTTTAAAACTGCACGATCCCAAACGATTCGTTTATCCCAATAAGCTCATGCGCCCTTTCGAACAACAATAAACGCAAAACACCGCTTTGATAGACGCTCTACCTCGCGCCAGTTATTGGAAATTGCCTTCAGACCCAGCGTGCAGCCACCGTTGATCCGAAATAAAACAATCAAAGAATTGCCCTACAGAAACAGTCAAAGTTGTAATCCCTACAATCACCTGCAAGTTTGATCCCCCACTCATTTGAACACTTCGTTCATTTAAACGAACTTGAACCGCACGTAAACTTCGCTGCATGAATACATCAGGTGATCGACTACGCGTCCTTCTGCGAGAGTGCCATCTCTCTGCAACAGACTTCGCCGCCAACCGCAAGGTAACGCCGCAACACGTGAACAATTGGTTCAAACGCGGCATACCCTTGGCACGCATGGAAGAAGTCGCCGAACTGTTGAGCGTCAACGTACGCTGGTTACGCACCGGCGACGGGCCGAAGCACCCAGGAGAAGGTCGCGACAAACACGGCCTGGACGGCAGCTCAAACCCACGCGCGGAGCGCATCAGCGTGCGCGAAGAACTGGAAATGCCCTTCTACACCGAACTCAAAACCCAGGAAGATGGCCAGACCGCCATCAGCGAAGCCCCCAACCACAAAGTCCGCCTGGCAAGACGCGTCCTCGGAGCCATGGACGTCGAACAACACAACGCCATCTGCGTCGCCATGATTGGCAACAGCATGGCGGACAAGATCCAGGACGGATCACTCATCGGCATAGACCGCGGCCGCACCAACGTCATCGACGGCGAAATGTATGCCCTCGAACACGACGGTATGCTGCGCGTGAAATACCTCTACCGCCTCCCCGGCGGCGGCCTGCGCTTGCGCAGCCACAACGCCAGCGAATACCCCGACGAAATCTTCAGCGCCGAACAGATCCAGCAACAACACATCCACATCCTCGGCTGGATCTTCTGGTGGTCGACCCTCAACAACCGCCGCCACCCCGCGACCTTGCCCTGATTTGCAAACGGAAAGCACAAATGCAAAGACAAAAGGCAGCGCATCAACACTGGGCAGACGGAGCGAGAGTGCGTATCCTGCACGCCTTCGTTTCAACACCCATCGGCTACCCGCTGCTGGGTGATCGACCAGGTAAAGCCCCCGTGGCCTGCCTCGTCTACCTCACAAGCGCATGCCTCGCAACGCGCACTTTTGCGGACGGGTACGGTTAGCCAAAAACGAACCAAACCCGTCACCGAGAAGCCGGCCACAAGCCGGCTTTTTAATTGCTCGAAATAATCCTATCCCATCCGAGAATCCTGCCGACAGCCTAGCTATTATGGGAGTTTTACGCATTCCTCTGTCCGATAGCGTTCGACGCCATTTGACCTCATCCGACGATGAAATGGGGGGACATGTGGGGGGACACCGGACGCGAAAGGAGAAGAATATGGGTAAGCTGAAACCTGAATAAGGTAGGCATGCTGAGCATTCCGCCAAGGAAACGGTGCAGATCACGAGCGCGACCGAGAAGCGTTGAACAATAGCCCAGCCCGCATGACCGTGACCTGGCTCAAGCAATATGTGGAATTCGCCGTGGTTCATTCAAACAGCCCCGCCGACAGTTCAGCGCCAGCCTTGCAGAACGAGCCGTCAAGCACCACTGCCGATGCGCAACTGGCAGCGGCACAGCAGGCTCTGACGCAATCACTGGCAGATTATCTGCTAGACCTCACGCATGGCGCCCCGCCAAGCTTTGAGCCGTCTGCGGTGAAAAACGCATTACGATTCTCAGAAGCTCCTCCGCCTAGAACCAAAGTTCTGCGAGCAACTCCATAGAACGGAGCTTGTCTGCAGGATCATGGGCATAGGTCATGATGATCAATTCGTCGGCCTGAGTTCGCTCGGTGAAGCGTTCCAGCGCCTGGCATGCGGTAGCGGGTGAGCCGACAGCCTTGATGTGCAGAAAGGACTCGGCGAAAGCTCGCTGCTCGGTCGTGCCCATGGCGTCCGGCGCTACCGGGGGCTGGAGTTTTTGCCGGTTACCGGTACGCACATCCAGGATCATGCGCTGCGAAGTCGTCCACAGGCGCATGGCCTCTTCGTCGGTGGGTGCAACCATGACGTTGATCCCCGCCATGACATAAGGTTTGGAAATTTGCGCGGTGGGTGCCCTCGGATCGAAAGAGCTTCGGTATATCTCCAGTACCCGGTCGACTTCGTCAGGTGCAAAATGCGATGCGATACAAAACGGCAAGCCAAGCCGGCCAGCAATTGAGGCACCGGAGATGCTCGAACCGAGTATCCACAGCGGGACGTGTGTCCCAATGGAGACTCCGCTGACGATAGGATCACTGTGTGCCAGGCCGGTATCGCTGAACCAACCTGTAAGGTCGTAGACGTTGCGGGCGAATGATTGCGGATCGGCGCCGGACCGACTCAGTACCTGGGCCGTTAATGCGTCGGTCCCGGGCGCTCGGCCAAGGCCCAGGTCTATGCGGCCCGGGGAAAAGTGCGCTAGCGTGCCGAACTCTTCTGCGACCTGCAGGGGAGCGTGATTAGGCAACATGACGCCCCCGGAGCCGACTCGGATACGTTGAGTCAGGGACGCGGCGCGGGAGATCAACATCGCGGGCGAACTCGCGCCCAGATACGCGGTGTTGTGGTGTTCGGCATACCAGATTCGACTATAGCCGAGTCTGTCCGCGAGTTGAGCAATGGCCATTGAGGAACTCAGGGCGTCGTCGACAGTGCCGCCTTCCGTGACATGGACGAGGTCCAAAATGTTAAGGGGGGTGTGGTTGGTCATGGCAATCCTTCAAGTCTTGAGAAATTCAGCAGTGTCACCGGTGAGTACCTGCAATTAGCAGCTTCAACAAACGGAATACCGCACCGCCCTAACGTGCGGTACTGCCGCCATCCACAGGCAAGGCAACCCCCACCACGAACGAAGCTGCATCAGAGCATAGCCATACCACCGCCTGTGCAATTTCCTGCGGCTGAGCCATTCGACCCAACGGATTAGCGATCGCCGATCGAGTTTGTAGGCCATCGCCAAAGCGAGTGTGCGTCAGCGCCGTTTCGACCAAGCCGGGACACACCGCATTAACCCGAACGCCTCGAGACGCGAACTCCACGGCAGCAGCCTTGGTCAAGCCGATCACTGCATGTTTTGCCGCGCCATATACACCGTCACTGGGGATACCTACCAGCCCCGAGCGTGAAGAGTTATTGACGATCGCGCCTTTACCCACGCTGAGCATGTGGTCAAGCTCAGCGCGCATGCAGTGCCAGACGCCCTCTAGGTTGACCGCCATAACCCGATCCCAGTTGTCCTGCGTGGATGTCAGAAGACTACTTGCACCATCGGGAATCCCGGCATTGTTGAAGGCGCAGTCGAGACCACCAAAACTCTCGACAGTAGTTTTGACCATCGATTTGACCGATGCTACGTCGCAGACATCCACCGAAATGAATAACGCTCGCCCGCCGCCACGCACAATTTCACTTACCAGCACCTCACCTGCAGTCGCATTTACATCTGCGACTACTACGGCTGCTCCCTCTTGGGCGAACTGCAGGGCCGTAGCCCGACCAATCCCGCTGGCCCCTCCAGTGACCAGGGCCACCTTGCCTTTCAATCGGCCACTCATCTGCGTGCCACTTGGTTAGCGTTAATACATGTCATGTCACTTGTATCCAACCTGCCGCCGCTTACTAACGCCAAATTGGCAAATATGTTCAGGATCAATCTGTGATTTTCCCGCCAATAGAACGCCATCTCGTGAACCCCTTTTCGACTTCCCTGAAATGAGCGCGCCTGTCCACGCGCTCGCGCCACAGTCGCTTACCAGATCACAGGCAAAGAATTGAGCCCGAACACGAACACGTTACGCTTGAAGTCGAGTTCTTCGAAGGGTACCGCCAGTTGCAGCGTGGGGAACCGACGGAAAATAGTCTCAAACACAACATGCAGTTCTAGTCTTGCCAGCGGCTGCCCCAGGCACTGGTGGATACCAAACGAGAAGGCAACATGCGCCTGATCCTTGGTTTCCCGATGAATGTCAAAGGCATCCGGACTTGTGAACACCTCCGGGTCATGGTTTGCCGCATGCAGCAATGCCAACACGCCCTCACCCTTGCGGATCAAATGACCGCCAATTTCGACATCCTGCGTGGCCACCCGATTGGAGTTCATATGAGTGATCGAATGGAATCGCAACATTTCTTCCGCAGCACCTCGGGCCAGCAACGGGTTAGCCATCAATGCTTCTTTCTGCTCCGGATGCTGCAGTAGGCTCACTAGCCCAAGACCTATCAGGTTTGCTGTCGTTTCGTGACCCGCCAGATAGAGCAATACACCCATCTGAACCGCATCTTGATGCGACAACTTTCCAGGGTTCACCCAGTCGATCGCCATGCGGCTGAGCAGATCTTCACCATCGCCCGGATCAAGTTCTTTTTCATGTAGCAATTTACTGATGTACGCCTCCATGTTGCGCGCAGCCTCAGTGAGCGCCTCTGGTGCCAGGCTCAGGTTTTGCCGGTCTTTGCTCCACTCCTGTAAAACCGAGTGATCCTCATAAGGGACCCCAAGCATGATCGAAATCACCAGGGAAGGCAGAGGTAGTGCGACCTTCTCGATGAAGTCCGCTGGGGCGCCGTCGCACTCCATATCATCCAAAAGTCTATTAAGCGCTGCCTGCACCTGTGGACGCATCGCCTGCATCCGCTTGACCATAAACTCCTTGGTCAGCATACGACGGAAGGTGCCGTGATCTGGCGGGTCCATGGTAATGAACGTTTGGTAGGACCGAGACTGCGCCGCACGAGAGGGCGAGATAAAGGGAAATCCAGCGGTATTAGGGTCTGCGCTGAAATGAGGGCTGGTCATCAGCTCACGAAACTCTTCCATGCGAGTCACGATCCAGGCATCGCTGCCGTCCCAGAGCTTGACCTTGGAGATCGGCTCTTGTGCACGCATCTGCGCATATTCCGCCGGCGGATCCATTGGCCAACGATCATCGCGAGGGAAGGGAAAGGTTTGCTCGGCAAATGGACATGTTCCGCTGGAAATGGCGGTGATGTTTTCTTGTTTTGTATTCATGAGTTTCTTCATCTCAAACAGGTAGACGCAAGTTTTTATCCACATTATCTCCACGGCTGCGCCATTCACCGTAAAGGGTTAGTTGAATAAACTCGAACTATTAGCGCAGACCACACTAGCTTGGCATTCACTTTTTCCAGTGAGTCGTTGAATGAAACCTATGTGAGTGTTAATCCTTCGCTTCAAACTTGATCACCTTTTAAATCCGATCATTTAAGGAAAATCTGAAAAAGACTTCCTGATTTGGCAGAATCCCCGGACACCAATCGCCGAGCTTTTCGATGATGAAGCAAA
>NZ_NKHL01000074.1 GCF_002934685.1 Pseudomonas bohemica | reverse complement strand
GGCTGATCGCTGCGGGCGCAGGACTCGTGTTGGCAGCGATGGCAGGTGTGGCTGCACTGGCCGGATTCGGGGTGGTTGGCTTGGCGATGATGGGCGGGATGACCCTGTTGGGCGATCTGGGTGACCGGCTCGGACCGGGTTATCGTGATCTGCTGCAGGGTATGGCAGGGATGGCCCTGCTGGGTCTGGGGCCGAAGATGGCGAAGCTGGGCAAGCCGACGACTCCCAGGACGTTCGAGGAGGTTTACGCACGAGCTCCGGCAGCAAAGGCTGAGATCGATGCGATGGCCGATGAGGTCGCCGCTCAATTCGGCGGCAAGGTTGCAAAAGCGCCGATCAAGTCCATGGCGCGTGCGTTGGAGAAGATTAACTCTGAATATGAGGGGGACGCGACCCGGATCAAGGACCTGGCCCGGAACACAATCATTGTCGAGTCCGACCAGGTTCACGCGGTGGCAGCCGAGCTTGGCAGCCGGGGCGCCAATGTCAAGATCATCGATGGGGCCACTGACCCACTTGGCTACAGTGGGGTGAACTCGACAATGCAGACGCGCGCCGGTATCCCAGGGGAAATCCAAGTAAACTCACCAGAAATGATTTACGCGAAAGAGTCGGAACCTCTCGCGCGCGGTCTTCTGGGTGACGAGACCTACGACGCTGTCGCGGCCAAGACTGATGTGCCGGGTGGCTTGGGGCATAAATACTACGAAGAATTCAGGGTAATGGATAAGACCGATCCTGACGCAAAAGTAATAGCGGGCAAGAGCAAGGCCTACTACGAGGCCGTGAGAGGTGGCAATGGGAATTGATGATTTGAGCGTATTCGCGGCTCGAGACGTATACCTCGATTATGATTTCGAGGAGGTTACCTTTCGCTGGGATCATCGCGCTCGCACGGTACATGTGAAGTTTTACGGAGCCGACGAGAGCGCGGAGCTCGTACCGGCGGACAGCCGTTTGTACAACGACGCCATACTTTACGGACGTGAGATATCTCGTGAAGAATATGAAAAAGGTTTTCCCCGCCGATGAGTACTCTCGACACAGCCATTGCCATTGCCTGTAAGGCCCACGCCGGTCAGGTAGACAAGTCCGGCAAGCCATATATCCTTCACCCCTTGCGCTTGATGCTTAATTTCCACGATGAAGAAGCCCAGGTCGTTAGCGTTTTGCACGATGTGGTCGAGGACAGTCACATCACGCTTGAAGACTTGAGGGCGTTAGGTATATCTGAAGCCGCCGTCGAGGCTATCGATTGCCTTTCCAGGCGGCCGGCAGAGGCGTACGACGATTTCATCTCACGCCTTCGGTCCAACGCCTTGGCCAGACGAGTCAAGATCGCCGATATCAAGGACAACCTTGACCTCACCCGACTTCCTTCGATCACCGAGAAGGATTTGCAGAGAGTCGCCAAATACCATCGCGCCTTGGCCCGTTTACTACCTGAAAGCTGATGTGCAGGTTACGCTTTTTTCCCTGGAAAGAACGCCTTCACCGCCGCATCGATAACGCCTTTGATGCCCTTGCCCGCAGCATCCACCGCGCCCGCCCCACCAGAGTTCAGATCCAGGCGCCCGCCGGTATCGATATCGCCTTTGCCACTGGCGTACAGCTTGAACGAAGAACCCGAGATATTGATTTCGCCGCTGGCGTTGAGCTCCAGCACGCTGTTGCCGCAGACCAGGCGGATCTGTGAACCGGCTTCGATCAGATAGCCCGTGCTGATGCTGTCAGACTTGGCGCCGCCGACGTGCAGCGTGTCATTACGCTGGACAGCGCGAACCCGATCCTGGCCGATGGTGACGGTTTCGTCGTTGCCGATGCTTTTGTGCCGGTCGTGCCCCACCGCGTGGCTTTCATCGACCTCGACCACGATGTCCTGATTGCGCTCGGCATGGATATACAACTGCTCCTCGCCCTTCTTGTCCTCCATGCGGATTTCATTGAAATTCGCTGGCGTGCCGCCTTTGCTCGAGCGGCTCTTCATGCCGCTTTGCGTGGCGTTCGCGGGCAGATCGTAGGGCACGGTCTGTTCGGCGTTGTAAACGCGGCCGGTGATGATCGGCCTGTCAGGATCGCCTTCGAGAAAGCTGACGATGACTTCCTGTCCGATGCGCGGAATCTGCATCGAACCCCAGTTCTTGCCCGCCCAGGCTTGGGAAACCCTGATCCAGCATGAGCTGTTTTCGTTGGATTGATCGTGGCGATCCCAATAGAAATGCACCTTCACCCGGCCAAATTGATCGGTCCAGATCTCCTCGCCACCGGGGCCGACGACCATGGCCGTCTGGGGGCCTTTGACGATGGGCCGGACAGTGCTCGGCAGCGGCCTGAAGCTCTGTTGTGCGTCGATGCAGGTCAGGGCACTTTCAAATTGCAGGCCTGCGGAACTGCCGCCGGTTTCCAGGCTTTCCTGAGTCACCAGGTAGCGCGTGCCGACGATCAAGTATTCGCGATTCTGATCCTGCCGACTGAAGCCGCTCAGGCTGAACAAATGCCCAGCGCCCAGCCCACGCGCGCTGCCGCTGAGTTCTACGCGTTCGTGCAGGCTCTGAATGGCTTCGATGCGAGTGCGGGCGTAGTGCTCGCCGTCCTGGCTCTGCACGTAGGTGCCGGGGTAATCATACAGCGGGTAATCGCCTGCCGAGTGCGGGCGGGGCATGGCCGAACGCACGTCGATGCGCGCGCTTGGCCGCTGAAAATCGTAGTCGTTGAGCTCAAGCGAACCGGGCTGGACTTCCTGCGCCAGGCGCCAGTCGCTGATGTGGTCGCGCTCGCGATGCTGGCCATCGGGCGGGTAGAACGGCACCGACTCATAACCCGGCGCTGATTGATGCGCGCCATAGGCGTCAGCCAGCACCAGCACATGGCGATCCTTGTCGTGGCGGAAGAAGTAATAAATTCCCTCCTGTTCCATCAGGCGGCTGACGAAATCGAAACTGCTTTCGCGGTACTGAACGCAGTATTCCCACTCGCGATAAGGGCGGCTGAGGGCATCTTCGAAATCCGAAAAACCCAGGTCACGAAATACCTGCTTGATGATCTGCGGGATGCTCAGATGCTGGAAAATCTTGCAGTCGGAGGTGCGGGTCAGCAGCCACAGCCAAGGCCGCAGCGTGACCTGATAGCTGGCGAACTGGCCGGTGTCGACGTTCTGGCTGCAACGCGAAACCAGCCCATGAAAATAACGGTTGCCGCCACCACTCAGCTGCACAGACAGGCTCATGGGCTTGCCTAGCAGCTGATTCAGGTCGATCGCGTCGTCATTGGAAGTCAGTTGCAGCTCGTACTCGAACAGCCGCCCCAGCTCATCGCCGCCGCTCATGTGTTTGAGCAGCAGCACGTCCGGGCCCAGAGGGCTGGTGACTTGTGCGAGGCGGGTGAGTTGCGTGAATTGCATGGGTTATCTCATCAAGTCCGGGATCAGTTTTTTTCGCGAATGAATCCGCTCCCACAAAGGAATGCGAGCACCTGTAGAAGCGAATTCATTCGCGATGGCGTCGGATCAGGCACCGACATCGCTGAACTGATAATCCAGCTGATTATTGCGCTCGCTGATGCGTACGCCCGCCATTGGCTTGCCTTCGAGCATGCGCGTCAGGAATTCGCGGCTCATGTCCGGCAGCAGGGTGTTGGTCAGGAGGGTGTCGATCATCCGCCCGCCGCTTTCGGTTTCGGTGCAGCGCGAGACAATCAGGTCGACTACCGCATCGTCGTACTCGAACGCTACTTTGTGCGTCGACTCCACGCGCTTTTTGATTCGATCGAGCTGCAAGCGGGTGATCGCCTTGAGCATGGTGTCGCTGAGCGGGTAGTACGGAATGGTCACCAGGCGACCGAGCAGCGCGGGCGGGAAGATTTCCAGCAATGGCTGACGCAATGCCTTGGCAATGTCTTCCGGGTCCGGCACGTTCTGCGCGTCTTTGCACAAGTGCGAAATCAACGCGGTGCCCGCGTTGGTGGTGAGCAAAATCAGCGTGTTCTTGAAATCGATGACCCGACCTTCGCCGTCCTCCATCACGCCCTTGTCGAACACCTGGAAGAAGATCTCGTGGACATCCGGGTGGGCTTTTTCCACCTCATCGAGCAGCACCACGCTATAGGGTTTACGCCGAACGGCCTCGGTCAGCACACCACCTTCGCCATACCCGACATAACCCGGCGGCGCGCCCTTGAGAGTGGAAACGGTGTGGGCTTCCTGGAATTCACTCATGTTGATGGTGATGACGTTCTGCTCGCCGCCATACATGGCTTCGGCCAGGGCCAGCGCGGTTTCGGTCTTGCCTACCCCGGAGGTGCCGGCGAGCATGAACACGCCGATGGGCTTGCTCGGGTTGTCCAGCCCGGCGCGCGAGGTCTGGATGCGCTTGGCGATCATTTGCAGCGCGTGGTCCTGACCGATGATGCGTTTCTTCAGGTGCTGGTCGAGGTTGAGCACGGTTTCCAGCTCGTTGCGCGCCATGCGCCCGACCGGAATCCCGGTCCAATCGGCGACCACCGAAGCGACGGCCTGATAGTCCACTGTCGGCAGGATCAGCGGGCTTTCGCCTTGCAGGGCGCTGAGGCGGGTTTGCAGGTCAACCAGCTTTTGACGCAGGGCATGGCTTTGCTCAGTGCCTGCGTCTTGATCGACGACACCTGCGGTTTCACGCAATTCGGCGCGGGTGGCGAGCAGTTCGTCGACCAGTGATTTTTCTTCACTCCAGCGCGATTCCAGTGCTGCCAGACGCTCACGCTCGGTGTTCAGCAATGCCTCACTGTTGCTTCGACGCGCGCCGGTCTCGATGCCAATCGCATGCTCCCGCGCAATGATCTGCAGCTCGGTTTCCAGGGCCTCGATGCGCCGACGACTGTCATCCACCTCGGCAGGCACGGCATGCAGGCTCACGGCAACACGCGCGCATGCGGTGTCCAGCAGGCTCACGGATTTGTCCGGCAACTGACGCGCCGGGATGTAGCGATGAGACAGCTTGACCGAGGCTTCCAGCGCTTCGTCAAGGATCTGCACCTGATGGTGTTTTTCCATGGTCGAGGCCACGCCGCGCATCATCAACAGTGCCTTGTCTTCCGACGGCTCGCCGACCTGCACGACCTGGAAGCGTCGGGTCAGCGCCGGGTCTTTCTCGATGTGCTTCTTGTATTCGGCCCAGGTGGTGGCGGCGACGGTGCGCAGCGTGCCGCGGGCGAGCGCGGGTTTGAGCAGGTTGGCCGCATCGCCGGTGCCAGCCGCGCCGCCTGCGCCGACCAGCGTGTGGGCTTCATCGATGAACAGGATGATCGGTTTGGGCGAGGCTTGAACGTCTTCGATGACCTGGCGCAGGCGCTGTTCGAACTCACCTTTCATGCTCGCACCGGCTTGCAACAGGCCCACATCGAGGCTGCGCAGTTCGACGTCCTTGAGTGCGGGCGGCACGTCTCCTGCGACGATGCGCAGCGCGAAGCCTTCGACCACAGCGGTTTTACCGACGCCCGCTTCACCGGTGAGGATCGGGTTGTTCTGGCGGCGGCGCATGAGGATGTCGACCATCTGCCGAATTTCTTCGTCACGGCCAACGATAGGGTCCAGCTTGCCGCTGCGGGCTTGCTCGGTCATGTCGACGGTGAAGCGCCTGAGCGCTTCCTGCTTACCCATTGCACTCGGGGCGATCGCACCGCTGGCCTCGCCGGGTGTGGCGGCTAGGTTAAAGCCATCATTGGCGCTCAGGGCGTTTTCCGGGGAGTCGCCGACGTATTCGTCGAAGCGCTCGCTCAGGGCCTCGACTTTGACCTTGTCGAACTCACCGGACAACCCCAGCAGCGCGTGGCGCAGGCTTGGCGTCTTGAGAATGCCGATCAGCAGATAACCGGTGCGCACCTGGCTCTCGCCGAACATCAGGCTGCCGTAGACCCAACCGCGCTCGACGGCTTCTTCGACGTGGGAAGACAAGTCGGTGATCGACGTCGAACCTCGTGGCAGGCGATCCAGTGCGTCGGTCAGGTCGCGAGCCAGACGGGCCGGTTCGACATTGAACTGGCGAATGATCCGATGCAGGTCCGAGTCCTGCAATTGCAGCAGTTGGTGGAACCAGTGCGCCAGTTCCACATACGGGTTGCCCCGTAGCTTGCAGAAAACCGTGGCGGCTTCGATGGCTTTGTAGCCGATGCTGTTCAGCTTGCCGAACAGTGCTGCGCGACTGATTTCACCCATGTTCCGTGCTCCTTGCGTATTGGTGTGGAGAAGTCGCCGGCGCAGCTTCTGTCGAGCTCGCCTGATCGGCATAGTGTCGGGCCAGAATCAGGTCGCGGGCGTCTTCATTCGGTTGTCCGAGCCAGGTGTTGAAACCCAGGCGGAACTGGCCGTTGAGTTGCAATTTGGGGATGTGCGGTTGTTGCAGGATCAGGTTCAGGTCCCAGTCCAGTTCGTGTCCCAGATATTCGGCGACCCACGCCACCAGATGCCTGAAGGGCTCGCCACCGGGCAGCATGCTCATGTATTCGTCGAGCGTGAGCGGGCCGAGCCGGATGCGGAATTTGTGCTGACGATCCCAGACATGGCTGCCGAGGCAAAAATCGACACCCAACTGATGGGCACTGACGCCTACCCGGCTGCGCTCAGGCAGCTCCAGCCATTGGCCGACGTACTCTTCAATTTCTACCGGCAGGCCGAAGTAGCTCTCGACAATGGCCTTCAAACCATCCGGATAGCGGGTTTGCGCCGACAGATGCCCGCTGAAATGCAGCTTGGCCGTGTCGGGAATCAACCCCTGATCGAGCAGGCTCGGCATGCCGCGACCGCTGAACGCGGCCAGCCGCGCTGACCAGTAGTCGTCGTCGGGCCGGTCGTGGCTGACCGTCGGGCGCGCTTCGGCCCACGCCCGGTAAAACAGGCTCAGCAGGCGATGATGGAAGATATCCAGAAAGCGTTTGCTGGTGCTATCGGCGTTGTTGCGCTGACGCTCGCGCACGTATTCGGTGAGGTGCAACGGCAGCGGCCCGTTGGGACCGCCGAGGCCGAAGAAGAACTGTTCGAGCCGCGCAGGCTTGTCGTCTTCGGCGGGTGTCAGCGCCGCCAGTGTCGAGGGCGCGAATGCGCAATCGGGCTGCTGACCCAAGCGCAGAGGGTCGTCAGCCAGACGCAATGAATGCCCGAAGCGCGGCAGCTCAGGGGACTGGCACTCGATACGCCGCAGGGCCTGGAAGAAATCGTATTCCCAGGGCTGTTCCTGAATGTCGGTGAGCGTGCTCACAGGGTCGGGCGCCGGCCGGGCTGGGCTTTCCATCGCATGATCTCGCCGCGCTCGCTGGTGCGAATCACAGTCTCGGTGAAGCTGTTGATGGAAACGTAGCGCGCCAGAAACCGCTCGAATACGGCGCCCAGCAGAAATACACCGGTGCCGCGAAAGGCGTTCTCGTCGAACTCCAGGGTGATTTCCAGACCGCGCCCGAAGACGATCGGCCCTGGCATGGGCAGGCGACGGGTACAGGCTTTGCTGCTGACACCACGCAGCCCTTCGATCTGCAATTGCAGGGCGGCATCGTTGCCGTCGCCATACAGACGCAGCAATTCGCGCAGTGCCGCAGCGCCCTGGCCTTGCTCGCTGAGCGACAGGTAATTCAGCGACAGCTGGCTGATCAGCCGCCAGGCTTTCTGGTCGTGGGCGTGGCTGGCGCGTGGACGACTGGGTCCGGCCAGGCAGCGAATGGCGGCGACCGGCGCGCTGTCCGCGAGGGTGAAGTCAGTCTTGCCGCTGCCCACGTTCATGAACAGCGGCAGGTCGCGGTTGGTGCACAGGGCACTGACACCCAGTTGCCGCAAATCGTGGCGATACGGCGCCTGCTGGCTGTCCACCAGGCTGACGAAGGTTTCGCTGCCGACGTAAGTCGAACGCGTACCCGTTCGCCGCTGCTCGCTGGACAGCACGCGAGGTTCGCGACGCAGGGTGTAATAGGCTTTGTCGCGGCCATAGCGCGATGGATCGCGCACGGCGTAAAACGGCAGAAACGGCTGTTCAGGGCCGGTGCCGTAGCCGGTGACGCCCGTCAGCGAGTGGATTTCAAAGTCCATCGGTCGTGTGCGATCGGCAATCACGTGGTGTTCGTTGACCCGGTCGGACAGGTGAATCCGGTCGACTCGGCGCGCAAACAGATTGATCGCCGGCGTGCAGAACGGCACGAATTGCTGAGGTCCGACGCTGCCTTCAAGGCTCTGGTCGAAACGCTCGAACAACACGATTAACTCCAGCTCCTGGCTGCTGCAGCGCTGTACGGCGCGCCCAAGATGACTGAAATCGACGAACAGATAACGCTGCGGCAGGGCGAAATATTCCTGCAGCAATCGATAACCCTGAAACGCCTGCGCGACCACTGGCATCGCGGCTTCGCGATCTTCGAAACCACACGACTTCAAGGCATCGCCTGGCAGGCGCTCGACCCAGTCCGCGCCCGGCTGGCGGGCGAATACGGCGCAGGCATTGCCGAGCAGTTGTTCATAGAGGCGCAAAGGCAGTTCATCAGCGCCGTTGAGGTACAGCGGCAGGTTTTCCAGGCTCAGTTTGTTGAACGTCAGTTCGGCGCCTGTCTTAAGCGTAATGCGCAGGCCTGCCTTGGCTTTCGGCTCGCTGGCCGCCAGGCGGCCCAGCACCGTGGCGGGGTTGCCGAAGTACTCGGCGTGGCTGACTTTCAGCGGCCACAACGTCACCGCATGGGCGCTGCGGTATTCGCAGGAGGTTTGCGAGTCGCGACCCAGCGTCGCGCGCAGCACGCTGTCGCGGGGCAGGGTGAAGCCGCTGCTCAGCGATCCTTCGTCCGGGTCGATCTGCATTTGCACCACAGTCATCGACGGCGTGGGCGCAAGGTAATGCGGGTAGGCGATTTCCAGCAGATTGTGGGTGAAGGTCGGGTATTCGGCATCGAGTTTGAGCTGCACGCGCGCAGTGAGGTACGCAAAACCTTCCAGCAGGCGCTCGACGTAAGGGTCTGCGCAGTCGATCCCGGACAGCGTCAGGCGCCCGGCGATTTTCGGGTATTCCTTGGCAAACTCCGCGGCACTTTCGCGAACGTGTTGCAGCTCTTGGTTGTACAGCTCCAGCAGGCGCGGATTCATGTGCGTCTCCGCTGTTCGGCTGGCACGACCTGCACGTGACCGGTCTCCAGATCCAGATCAGTGCGCAGCAACAGCGGCAGCGCCACCGGTTGTGCCCACAGGTCACCCTCGATCTCGAAGCTCAGGGCGTTGTGATTCATCTGGTCGGGGAGCGTCTGAGCGCGAACGCGCAGCGTATTGCGCAGAATGCGCGGCTCGAAGGTGGCGATGGCTTGATGGATCAGGCTTTCGAGCACACTGACATCGATGCTCGAGGCGCTGTTGCCGGCGAGCGCAGGCAATCCGTAATTGATCACCGACGTTCCCGCTGGGGTGTGCAGCGTGGCGTCTGCGCCCAACAGAGATGTGGTGTTGAGCAGCCAGGTCAGATCGCGCAGCACCGACGCCTTGAGCTGACTCAGGGACAGCACGCGTTTGTCCGCGCTTTCCTGAAGATTGCCGGGCTCTTCGTCGGTCAGGCGGTCGAGCAGCGAGGGCTGCAGGCGTTCGCGCAAGGTCAGGTCAGAAGGCAAGGCCATACTTCAGGCACCGGGAACATGATCGAAATCGAAAGACGGCCAACGCCCCCGGCCATTGGCAACGGGGGCGTCGAGAATCAACGCTTGGTGTTGGAGCGAATGTTCCAGCCGTACTTGATCGGGCCGCCATCCTTGGTGCCGTCGGCTTTCTGCGGCTGGTAGTCGACCAGTACCTGAGCGAAGTTCAGGGTGATGGTTTCGGTCAGGCGATCGTCGCCACCCGAACCACCGGTGGTCAGCGAGGTGATCAGCACTTCTTCCAGATTGATGATCAGGTACTCGACCTGGCTCTCACCGCCCGCCTTGCGCACAGTCAGGGTGACCTTGTCGACGTGCTTGCCGCTGGAGCAATGCATCATCAGGTTCGGCGTGGCCTTGTCGACGTACTTGGTCAGCGAGATGTCCTGAATGTTGACCTTGCCCGCACCGCCGCCACCGCCGACATGCATGTTGCCGGACTGGGACATGCCCCAGCTCCAGGCCAGCACGTCGATTTCGTCCTTGTGGGCTTTGTCCATGGACTCGCCCTTGATGTCGCCAATCTTGATGAAGATATCAACAGCCATGTTTTCTCCAGTGTGGTCTACCACGAAGTATTTTTAGTCAGAGCCCACGCGGGCGTACTACCAGACTTGTTATCGAATAACGCACATTTTCTGTAGCCGTACGGCTTGTCGGCGGTCACGGTCTGTCTGTGGACGAATGCATCGCCTGACACCGCGCAACCGCTGGCAAACCGGGCTGCTACAGGGGCGCAATCACGCGCCCTTGGCCGAAGGCAGCTTGGACACCAGACGCAGCGACACCGTCAGCCCTTCAAGTTGGTAGTGCGGGCGCAGGAAGAACTTCGAGTTGTAATAACCCGGGTTGCCTTCGACGTCCTCGACCACAACCTCGGCGTTGGCCAGCGGATGCTGCGCCTTGGTGGTCTCGGTGGAGTGCGCCGGGTCACCGTCGACGTAGTTCAGAATCCAGTCCTGCAACCAGCGCTGCATCTCGTCCTTGCCTTTGAAGGAGCCGATCTTGTCGCGCACGATGCACTTCAGGTAATGGGCGAAGCGGCAGGTGGCGAACAGATACGGCAGACGCGCGGCCAGGTTGGCGTTGGCGGTGGCGTCCGGGTCATCGTATTCGGCCGGCTTCTGCAGCGACTGCGCGCCGATGAAGGCTGCGAAATCAGTGTTTTTCTTGTGCAGCAGCGGCATGAAACCGTTCTTCGCCAGCTCCGCCTCGCGACGATCGGAAATGGCAATTTCGGTCGGGCATTTCATGTCCACGCCGCCGTCGTCGGTCGGGAAGGTATGCGCTGGCAGGTTCTGCACTTCACCGCCGGACTCGACACCGCGAATCCGCGAGCACCAGCCGTAGTGTTTGAACGAGCGATTGATGTTCACCGCCATCGCGTAAGCGGCGTTGGCCCAGGTGTACTTGGCGCTGTCTGCGCCGTCGGTGTCTTCTTCGAAGGCGAAAGCTTCTACCGGATCGGTCTTGGCGCCGTATGGCAGGCGCGCCAGGAAGCGCGGCATCGTCAGGCCAATGTAGCGCGCGTCTTCGGATTCTCGCAGCGAACGCCAGCCGGCATATTCTGGAGTGGTGAAAATCTTGGTCAGGTCGCGCGGGTTGGACAGCTCCTGCCACGAACCCATGCCCATCACGGTCGGCGACGCCGCTGCGATGAACGGTGCATGCATGGCCGCGCAGGTCTTGGACAGTTCGCCCAGCAGTTCGACGTCCTGCGGCGACTGATCGAAGTAGTAATCGCCCACCAGACAGCCGTAAGGCTCGCCGCCGAACTGACCGTATTCTTCTTCATACATTTTTTTGAAGATCGGGCTCTGGTCCCAGGCCGTACCCTTGAATTTCTTCAGGGTCTTGTGCAGCTCAGGCTTGGAGATATTGAGCACGCGAATCTTCAGCTGCTCGTCACTCTCGGTGTTGTTGACCAGGTAGTGCAGGCCGCGCCAGGCGCTTTCCAGTTGCTGGAATTCAGGGTGATGGATCACCTGATTCACTTGCGCGGTGAGCTTGGCGTCGATGGCCGCGATGATCGACTCGATCGACGTGATGGCGTCGTTGGACACCAGATCGGTCTGCGCCAGTGCCTGTTCGGCCAGCGTGCGAACGGCGGTCTCGACGGCCTCACGGGCGCGTTCGGTTTTCGGTTTGAATTCTTGCAGCAGCAGCGAGGCGAACTCGTTGGCCTCTTCGGTTTGGCTGGTTTGAGCCTGGTTGTCACGCAGCAATTCGGTCATGGTCGTTCGTCCTGATCAGGCTTTCGGCTCGGCGCTTTGAGAGTCAGCGCCCTGAGGTTTTGGCGCGCTCGCCAAAGCCTGCAGCAGGGCCGGGTCCTTGATCGCCTTCATGATGATTTCTTCAGCGCCGGTCTTGCCGTCCATGTAGGTCAGCAGGTTGGCCAGTTGGGTGCGTGCCTCGAGCAACTGGTTCAGCGAATCGACCTTGCGCGCCACGGCGGCGGGGCTGAAGTCGTCCATGCTCTCGAACGTGATGTCCAGGCTCAGGTTGCCTTCGCCGGTCAGCTCGTTCGGCACGTGGAAGGCCACGCGAGGCTGCATGGCTTTGAGGCGCGAGTCGAAGTTGTCGACGTCGATTTCCAGAAACTTGCGATCGGCCACCGCCGCCAGAGGCTCGGCAGGCTTGCCCGCCAGATCCGCCATGACACCCATCACGAACGGCAGCTGGACCTTTTTCTCGGCGCCGTACAGCTCAACGTCGTACTCGATCTGGACCCGTGGGGCGCGGTTGCGCGCAATGAATTTCTGAGAACTGGTGTTCGCCACGTTGCTCCTCCTGGTCGCTGCTGCGACGTGATTGGCGTCATCGGTCTTGGCCGGTAACGGGGTTGCGTGATCCCGGTGCTGACCGGCTCGCTGCTTGAGCGAACCGGTTTATTCGGCGTCGGGGCCGCGCAGATTTTCGAACTGGGACATACCGTCGGGAATCAGGTTACGCACGATGGCCGCGAAGTCGGCGTGCACCAGATTTTTCGCCCGATTCAACAGCACCGGCAGCGGGCTCGACGGCTCATGACGGGCGTAGTAAGCAAGAATGTTGTCGAGGCTGCGGACCACGTCATCGCGGTTGTCGATTTCCCCGGAGGCACGCGGCGTCGCAGCCACGGTCTGCTCCACCGGCGTCGCGTCGCCGGTGTCGCGGGTCGCGGGTTCGGCCACAGCGCCGCCTGGCGCATATTCAGCGAGGATGTGCAGCGCTTGTTTGAGCGGCTGCTTGAGGGCGAACAAATCCACGCCCTGAGCGGAGCCAACCTGGCTGGAAACGTAATGCTCGATGGCGTCGGCCGTGCTGTGCGCTTCCTGCAGCGCAGAGCGTAGAGCGAAAAGCTGGTCTGAGTCCGTGTCGCGCAGTGCGCCTGCCAGTTCCTCGGGTGTGAGGTGTTCGTCCGCAAAGCTCTGCAGACCGCTGGCGTTCAGCGCGGCACGCAGGCTGATCGGGCCGAACGTGCGTGAGCGGGTCAGCAGGCTTTCGCGAAGCAGTCGAATATTGGTTTCGCACGCGATGCCGGACAAGGCGTTGATGCGCACGGTGGGATCGTTGTCGTCGTCTGCGTCGAGTTGCGGGTACAGCGTGGGCCAGTATTGACCCAGCAGATCGTTGATCAATGTCAGGGCATTGGCCAGCCCGGCAAAGCCATCGAGGGCCAGGGCGCTTTGCAGGAGGAAATGGGTGATTCGCAGGTCTTTACTGCGTTGCAGAAGAGTAATGCTGGACTGTTCTATCTGTCGCCACTGGGGAGGTTCGGCCGGATGTACCGAATCGCCCATAGTGCGTTCGGGTTTACCCTGGGCGTCGCGCTCCAGCTGGAGGAAGTCCGCGTCATATTCCAGGTCATCGCCACACGGAGAGTTCGCGGAAACTGCGGCGAGTAACAACGGAACATCCACCAAAATCGATCTCCTTATCGGGTGCGGACAAATCTGATAGTTAACGTGGAAAAATCCTACGCGGACTACGGAACATTCTTTCTTGTAAACAACCGGTGATATCACATGGGCATCATCGGCGTTATGGAGTTGTGCATTTTTGGTGTGGAAGTTATCTGTTGTCAAGGTAAGCTATGTGCCCTCTGTGACAGTTGTGATGTGCGTAACAGTACGTAGGACTGTTAAGTCAGCCTCTGTACGACTGGTACGGATGTGTGTGTAAAATTGTGGAAAAGCCAGCATTCGGCCCGTTTAATCCCGGTTTTTGAGCGTTTTGGTACGGCATTCGGCTGGCCTGCGCAGGCCCGTGTGTCTGCGTTCGAGTGCTCGAAGCGCAAGCAAGGAGGCGCTGTGTCGCTCTGTTTGACTATCACCAGCTATCACAAGATAACCCCTGGCCAAATCCCCGAGAAATCGATGGATAATGGGGTGATGGCAATTGGCCGTAGTCAAGAAAATGACTGGATACTTCCCGATCCGGAACGCCTTGTTTCTTCAAGACATTGCGTCATTCAATATAAAGACGGTCGCTACTACTTGACCGATAACAGTACTAACGGAGTAGAACTGGTAAATGCGGGTATTCGGTTGCGTCGCGGAAACAGCGAACCGCTGGAGGATGGCGAACTTATCCGCATCGGCGACTACGAGATCCGCGCGCGAATTGATTTCGAAATGAAACTGCCAGGCGCGGATCTAACCGGCGCTGACTCATCCAACAGTTTCGACGCATTGATGGGGCGTCAAAACAGTGCTGCGTCGATGCCCGTCGAAGCAGTACCTGCTGCGCATTTCCAGGGTGGCACGGCTCAAGATACTTTCCCTGATCTGTTCGATTTTCTGACCCCGCCCCGTGTACCCCCTGCCGCTGTTTCGGATCACGTTCCGGCCGAGCGCCACGACTTTCGCCCACCGGCCCCACAGGCACCTCCCGCGTCGATCCTGCAGCCATCGCCAGTCTCGCCAGCGGGTGTGATTCCCGAAGACTGGGACGTGTTTGCCGATATGCCCAAGTCGTCCGCACCGAGCCCGATTGTTCCGCCCGTTCCGGTTCCAGCTCCGGTTGCGCAAGCGAAGCCTGTGGCTATCACGCCGCCGCCCAAAATCGTTGAGCCAAATCCGCCCGCGGCCGGCAGCGGTGAGGCCGATTTGCTCAAGGCGTTTTTGCGCGGTGCGGGACTCGATCAACTGCGGATTGAGTCGGCGCAGGTCCAGGCGCAAATGGAGGCCATCGGACGCAGCTATCGGCTGATGGTCGAGGGCCTCATCGACGTGCTGCGCGCCCGAACCAGCCTCAAGGGCGAGTTCCGCATGCAGCAAACCATGATCCGTCCTGTGGAAAACAATCCGCTGAAGTTCGCACCGAACACCGATGAAGCGCTGCTGTTGCTGCTGCGCCACGGCAATCCGGCGTTCATGCCGCCGGATCAGGCAATCGCAGACAGCTTCGATGATCTGCGCGCGCATCAAATGGCGGTCATGGCCGGGGTCGAGGCCGCGATCAAGGCGCTGCTCAAACGTTTCGAGCCTGCGCAACTGGAAGCGCGCATGGGCAAGCCGGGCGCCCTTTCGAACCTGTTCGGCTCTCGTCAGGCCCAGCACTGGCAGCAATTCACCGAGCTTTACACACAGATTTCCCGCGAAGCCGAGGAGGACTTTCAGGTCCTTTTCGGACGTGAATTCAGTCGTGCCTACGAGGAGCACAGCGCGCGACTGCGCCGCCCTTGAAGGCGTGGCATCAGGAAAAACGGATAGACAGTCAGCACGTCACGAGGACGCAGGATGTTTCGAAGAGTTGTATCGGCAGTAGCAATGGTGCTGTTGCTGGTTTCTTGTGCCAAAAACGCGGAATCGCCACAGGCGGTCGAAAAGACCTCGGACGCCACTTCCGTTGCTCTGCACTTCAATGCTGTCGCGGGGCTGAACCCCGGCGCCAACGGCCAGCCTACGCCCGTGCGGGTGCGTATTTTCGAACTGAAGAACACCGCCAGTTTCAGCCGTGCCGATTACTTCGCCCTGGCTGAACGCGCCCAGAGCACGCTAGGCGCCGATCTGCTGGATCAGGACGAAGTGCTGCTGCAACCCGGTCAACAGCTGACCCTGAATCGCAATCTCAACACTGCCACTCGCCAAATCGGTCTGGTGGTGGGGTATCGCGAAATCGATCAGGCCCAGTGGCGTGCCGTGCTCAACGTCGCATCGCGCCAGGCCAGCGAGTTCCAGATCGGCCTTGATACCAGAGCCGTCAGCAGCGATTCCGCCGCGCCAACCATCCGCCCTGCCCAATAGACAATCGGAGAACCCATGTCCTGGAACAATCGTGTGGTCTGGTCGGAAGGGATGTTCATCGGAACACAGCACTTTCAGCAGCATGACCGTTACCTGGAAAACCTCATCGACGCTCGCAGCCGTCCGCTGTCGGCCGGAGCCTGGGGCTTTTCCGAGCTATTGCTGGATCAGGGGCTGTTGGCGCAGGGCAAGCTGGCCATCGTTTCGGCATGCGGTCTGTTGCCCGACGGCACGCCGTTCAACATCCCTCACGATGACTTGGCGCCGAGCCCGCTGAACATCGACGACAACCTGCGAGATGGCGTGGTGTATCTGGCCTTGCCGCTCAAGCGCGCGGGGCAGCGGGATACTGTGGATGAAGGTGAGGCAGTGGGCGGCGCGCGGTTCGTCAGTCAGGTGCGCGAGGTGCGCGATGACAATGCACCGTTCGAAAATCGGGCGCCTGTGGCCATCGGTGCGCGGGCTTTGCGTCTGCTGACCGAAAAAGACGGTTTGAGCGATTACGCAGCGGTGGGATTGGTGCGGATCAAGGAAAAGCGCGCCGATCGGGCGCTGGTGCTCGATGACAGCTACATCCCACCACTGCTCGACGTCGCCGCGTCCAAGCCGCTTACGGCATTTCGCAGCGAGTTGCTGGGGCTGCTGCACCAACGCGGCGAGGCCCTGGCCGGACGGGTAGTGGCGTCAGGCGCGGGCGGCGCATCGGAGATCGCCGATTTCATGCTGTTGCAGTTGGTCAATCGTGCCCAGCCGCTGATCAGTCATCTGAGTCAACTCAGCCCGCTGCACCCGGAGCGTTTCTACAGCGAACTGGTGAGTCTGGCGGGAGAGTTCGCCACGTTTTCCACGTCCGGTCGCAGGCCTGAAGCGTTCGTGCATTATCAGCACGATGATCTGGCCGTGAGTTTCGCGCCGGTGATGCAGGCCCTGCGCGAAGCCTTGTCGATGCTGATCGACAGCAAGGCCACGCCAATTCCTATCGTCGAAAAAGCCTACGGCATTCATGTGGCGATGCTGGCCGACCGCACCTTGATCGACAACGCCAGTTTCATTCTTGTGGTGCGTGCCGACATGCCGAGCGAGACCCTGCGCGGGCGTTTTGCGCAGCAGAGCAAGATCGGTTCGGTCGAGCACATTCGCGATCTGGTGAATCTGCAACTGCCGGGCATCGGCCTGCTGCCGTTGCCGGTGGCGCCACGGCAGATCCCGTTCCATGCCGGCTCGACCTACTACGAGCTGGATCGCGGCAGCGAGCACTGGAAGCAGTTGGTGCATTCGGGTGGTTTCGCTTTCCACGTGGCGGGCGATTTTCCGGGCCTGAACCTGGCTTTCTGGGCCATCCGAGGATAAACGGCGATGCCTTCCCACGACGAACCTTTCAACCCACCGATGCCGGGAAACGATCGCACGCAGTTCATGCCGCGTCCCGGCGGACGTGGCCCGCAGCCAACGGCCCAGCCCAATTCGCCACCTCCGCCGCTGTCGGTTCCAGCAGCGCCGCTGCCCTTGGGGCAGGCGCAGGGCCTCAATCCACTGGAGGCCGCCGCAGGGCCGCTGTTGGCGCTGTTGACCCGCCTGCGCAGCACCATCGCACACCCCGCGCCCGCCAGTCTGCGTGCGCAGTTGCTGGGTTACCTGCGCCAGTTCGAAGAGCGCGCTGAGGCCGCGGGTGTCGCACGTAATGACGTGCTGCTGGCGCGCTACGCCCTGTGTACCGCGCTGGACGAAGCGGTGCTCAGCACGCCTTGGGGCAGCACCAGCGAATGGGGCAAGCAGAGCCTGTTGATCACCGTGCACAACGAATCCTGGGGTGGCGAGAAGGTCTTCCAGCTGCTGGAGCATTGCCTGCAAAGCCCGCGCGAACGTCTGTATCTGCTCGAGTTGCTGTACCTGTGCATGTGCCTGGGTTTTGAAGGTCGTTATCGGGTGATGAACGACGGTCGCAGCCAGTTGGAGGCCCTGCGCGAGCGGACCAGCGCCGCGATTCGCAGCGCACGGGGCGAGTTCGAGCGTGAGTTATCGCCGCACTGGCGCGGGTTGACGGTGGTGCGTGATCGGCTGTCGCAGTTCATGCCGCCGTGGGTGGGCGTGGCGATCGGGCTGGCATTGCTGCTTCTGCTGCTGTTCGGCCTGCGCCTGAAGCTGGCCTCCGATGCAGAACCTGTATTCAAGAACATTCATGCGCTGGGCGAGATTCCCGTGCAGGCAATCACGCCCGCCGTGGTGCAGCCCAAAGTCATCGAGCGGCCGCGTCTGGCAGGCTTCCTGGTGGAAGACATCAAGGCCAACCGGGTCGCTGTGGAAGATGCCGTGGACCGCTCGGTGGTGACCATTCGAGGGGACGAAATTTTCTCTTCGGGCAGTGCAACCATCGTCGATGACTTCCAGCCATTGATGCTGCGCATCGCCGACGCCATACGCAAAGTCAAAGGTCAGGTGCGCGTCACCGGTCACAGCGACAACCGTCCCATTGCCACTCTGCGCTTCCCCTCCAACTGGGCGCTGTCCCAGGCGCGCGCCGAGCAGGTGCTGCAAATTCTCGCGGCCAAGACCGGCCAGCCTGAACGCTTCTCCGCCGAAGGGCGCAGCGACACTGAGCCTGTGGCTTCCAACGCCACGGCAGAAGGTCGCGCGAAGAATCGACGGGTTGAAATCACAGTGTTGGCGGAGGGGGTCGAGTGAAGGCGTTTTTCGGTTTTGTCATTCGCTGGGTCGTGCCGGTTCTGGGCCTGATCGCGCTGAGCCTGATCATCTGGTTTGTCGGTCCGGTGCTGGACGTGTTGGTGCCCGACGGTCGGCGCTGGGCGTTGATCGTTCTGCTGTTCGTCGCGTGGATTGCCTGGCGAGTCTTTCGCGTCATTCAGGCGCGTCGACATGCTGCGAAGGTCATGGAAAGCCTGGCGGCCGAAACTGCGCCGGACCCTGCCAGCGTCGCCACCGCCGAGGAGCTGGCGACCTTGCGTCAGCGTATGGATGACGCTCTCAAACTGTTGAAGAAAGCCCGCCTGGGCGGAGACGAGCGTCGCAATCTTTACGAGCTGCCGTGGTACGTGATCATTGGCCCGCCGGGTTCGGGCAAGACCACGGCACTGATCAACTCCGGGCTGCATTTTCCACTGGCTGCTCAGATGGGGGCGGGTGCGATTCGTGGTGTTGGTGGTACGCGCAACTGCGACTGGTGGTTCACGGACGAAGCGGTCTTGCTCGATACCGCTGGCCGTTACACCACGCAGGACAGCCATGCTCAAGTCGACAAAGCCGCCTGGCTCGGCTTTCTCGATCTGCTGAGAACCCAGCGCTCCCGCCGTCCTATCGACGGCGCATTCATTGCCATCAGCCTGTCCGATCTGTTGCTGGGCAGTGAAGCTGAACGCGCGGCCCACGCTGCAGCGATTCGCGCGCGGATCCAGGAGCTGTACAGCCAGCTTGGCGTGCGCTTCCCAATCTACGTCATGCTCACCAAGCTCGATCTGGTACCCGGCTTCATGGAGTTCTTCGATGCCTTGAGCAAGGAAGAACGCGCGCAGGTGTGGGGCATGACCTTCGCCATCGACGATGGCAAGAATGCCGACGGCCCGCTGGCAACGTTCCTCAGCGAATTCGTCTTGCTGGAGCAGCGGCTCAATGCGCGTCTGGTCGAGCGTTTGCAGCAGGAGCGCGACCCGGCGCGGCGTGATTTGATCTATGGTTTCCTGCAGCAGTTCGGCGCCCTGAAAGACACGCTGCAGGGCTTTCTCGACGGCGTGTTCAAGCCCAACGCGTTCGAAGATCGGGCATTGCTGCGCGGTGTCTATTTCACCAGCGGCACTCAGGAAGGCAGCCCTATCGACCGCCTTATCGGTGCCATGGCCCAGAGCATGAATCTGGACCGCCAGCATCTGGCCCGGCAGACCGGCACCGGCCGCAGTTACTTCATCGAGAAATTGTTCACCGCTGTCGCGTTCGCCGAGCGCGGGCTAGTGGGGATCAATCCCAAGGTCGAACGCCGACGTAAATGGCTGGCGCGTGGGACGTTGGTGGCAACGGTCGCAGTGGTGTTGGCGGTCAGTACGCTGTGGTTGCTCAGTTATCGCGCCAATCAGGCCTACATTGCTCAGGTCGATCAGAAGGTCGCACCGCTGGGCCAGAGCGTGCAGAGCCTGAGCCCGGCGCAGCGGGACGTTCTGGCGGTTCTGCCGCTGCTCAACGCCGTGCGCAACCTGGCGGGCGATCCTCCTGGCATGTCCCAAGGCCTGGGCCTGTATCAGGGCGACATGCTGGAAGCCGAGTCCGGCAGTGTGTATCGCAAGCTGTTGATCGCCGTGTTCGCGCCGCGTCTGGTGACCCGTGTCGAAGAACAGCTGCGCAGCGGTGGCAATTCCGACTTCCTCTACGAAGGGCTGAAGGCATACCTGATGCTCGCCGACAGCGAGCACTACGACCCGGACTTCATCAAGGCGTGGGTCGCACTGGACTGGGACCAGAGCCTGCCCCACGATCTGCCGCCCGAGCAACGTCAGGCATTGGCCGAGCACTTGCAGGCGCTGTTCGAGCGTCATCCGCCCAATGCGCGTCTGGACCAGCGGCTGATCGACGATCTGCGCCGACAATTGCAGCAACTGCCGGTGGCCCAGCGGGTGTACGACCGGGTCAAGCGACAAAAGCTGCCCGAGAGCGTGACTGATTTCCGGGTGACCGAAGCAGCGGGTCGTGACGCCGCGCTGGTATTCGCCCGCAAGAGCGGAAAGCCGCTGGGCGATCCGCTGAGTGGTTTCTTCACCGCCAAGGGCTACCGCGAGGCGTTTTTGGCCATGAGCCTGAGCCAGGCTGGCACGCTGGCTGAAGAGCAATGGGTACTGGGACTGGACCGCGCCGATCAGCAGAACGTCGCCAGTCTCGCCGTAGAGGTGCGCCGGCTGTATTTCCAGGACTACCAGCGCCAGTGGGACGCGCTGCTCGCCGACATCGATTTCGTGCCCATCACCAACGTGGCTCAGGCCGCTGACGTGTTACGGGTGATTTCCGGGCCGACCTCGCCGCTGAAAAAACTGTTGGTTGCTGTCGCCAGGGAAACCAATCTGCAACAGGAAGACAAGCTGCTGGCCGAGCAGGGCAAGAAGGTCGAGGGCGGTGTCGATCAGCTCAAGCAGCGACTGGGTTCGATCCTCGGTCAGGAACAGGTCAGTAACGCGGCCGTGCCTGCGGCCGCGGAAGATCCGGTCAGCGCGCACTTCGCCGAACTCAACGCATTCGTCAGCAAGGGCGAGGGTGAGCCTGCGGCCATCGATGGTCTGCTTGCGGACATGAACGCGCTGTATGTGCAGGTCAGCGCGATGGTCGGCGCCAGCGGCGATGCGTTGCTGGGCGAGGCGAAGAACTCCGCGAGCGCGGCTGCGGCCCGGGTCAATCTGAATGCCGACCGCGAGCCACCTGTCGTGCAGAGTCTGGTGAGGTCGGTGGTGAGTTCGACCACCAATACGATGATGGGCGGGGTGCGCAATCAGTTGAACGCTGCCTGGGTCAGCGACGTAGTCAACGTCTATCGGCAGTCGTTGAGCGGTCGATATCCACTGGCGCCTGGTAGCGCACGGGATGCCACCCTCGATGACTTCGGCCAGTTCTTCGGCGTTGGCGGGGTGATGGACAATTACTTCCGCAAGTATTTGCAAAGTTACGTCGACACCTCGGCATCGGCCTGGCGCTGGCAGCCCGGCGCGGCGCAGAAGCTGGGGATCAACGCTTCTGTGTTGCAGACCTTTCAGCGTGCAGCGGCGATTCGCGATGCGTTCTTCCGCGCCGGCGGCGTGCAACCGACCGTGCGCTTCGAACTCAAGCCGGTGGCGATGGACGCGTCGATCACCCAGTTCCTGCTGGACCTCGACGGGCAGCAGATCAGCTACGACCACGGCCCGAGTCGCCCGGTAGCCATGCAGTGGCCGAACCCCGGCAGCATCGGCGTGGTGCGCCTGTCGATTTCGCCGCCTGCAGCCAGCGGTCGCTCGGGGATCACGTTGGATGGCCCGTGGGCGTGGTTCCGTTTGCTCGAACAGTCGGATCTGGTGGCCGGGGGCTCGCCCGATCGTTTCAACCTGCGTCTGCGGGTCGACAACGCCAGCATTTCCTACGAGTTGCGCGCCAACAGCGCCTTCAATCCGTTCAAGAGCCGCGTGCTGAGCGGTTTCAGCCTGCCGGAGCGGTTATGACGACGCTGGGTTTCTACGGCAAATTGGCCAGTCGCGGCGATTTCGTCAGCCGTGGCCTGCCGCAAAGCTTCATTCAACCTTGGGACACCTGGCTGGCGGCGGGACTGCACGTCAGCCAGCAGCAACTGGGCGAGGACTGGCTGAATGTGTATCTGGTCAGCCCGCTGTGGCGCTTTGCGCTGGCGGCGGGTGTGTGCGGCTCGGACGCGGTGGTTGGCGTGCTGATGCCGAGCATCGACCGGGTCGGGCGCTATTTTCCGCTGACCCTCGCGCAGACCATCGGGCCCGATCAGTCGCTGGCGGCGCTGATCAGCGCACCGGACGACTGGTTCGAGCAAGTCGAGGCGCTGATGCTCTCGACCCTTGAACAGGACTCGGACTTTTCAGCCTTCGACGACAGCGTCTCAAGCCTTGGCTTTCTGCCGACGGCGCAGCGCGTGCCAATCAGCCATTTCGCCGGATTGCAGCGCACGGGTGCCAACGAACCTGACAGTCGCCATCGGGTGTTGGCTGAACTCGCCTGCGAGGGTGCAAGCGTGTGGTGGGGCAAAGGCTCCGAACGGATCGCGCCCGGCCTGCTGCGCTGTCAGGGCCTGCCTGACGCCGCCGAATTCGGCAGCTACCTGCTGGGACAAGGAGCGTCGATCTAGATGTCTGTATTGCCTGAAAACCGTCGATTGCGCTCCGCCAGCTACAGCCACGTGGGCATGGTGCGGCAGATCAACGAAGACGCCTTTCTCGAATTGCCCGAACACGGTCTGTGGGCCGTGGCCGATGGCATGGGCGGGCATGCGGCGGGGGATTATGTCGCCAGTCTGATCGTCGATAGCCTGCGCCGCGCGCTGCCTGCCGATTCCCTGTCGAGCTACACCCGCGCGTTGCGCACGGCGCTGACCGAGGTGAATTCGGCGGTGCGTGAGGAAACCCGTCGACGCGGCCTCGGCATGATGGGCAGCACCGTTGTGACGCTGGCGATCAATGGTGATCAAGGCGCCTGCCTGTGGGCCGGAGACAGCCGCCTCTACCGCCTGCGTGATGGGGAGCTGGAGGGCATCTCCCGCGACCACAGTTACGTTCAGGATTTGCAGGACAGCGGTCTGCTCAGCGAAGCAGAAGCCCGAGTGCATCCGCGCGCCAACATCGTCACGCGCGCCGTTGGCGTCGAAGACACGTTGGACTTGGCCATGATCAACCTCGACATCCTGCCCGGCGACACTTACCTGCTGTGCAGCGATGGCCTGAACAAGACCGCCGAAGACCATGAGATTCGCGATGTGCTGGGCCACACCGACCCTTGGCAGGTGGTTCGCAGCCTCGTGCATCTGGGACTGACCCGGGGCGCCCCCGACAACATCACGGCCATCGTCGTCAAAGCCTCCTGAAGACCAAACATGGACATACAGATTCCCGGATTCGATATAGAAGGCGAGATTGGCGAAGGCGCCATGGCCACCGTCTATCTCGCCACGCAACGCTCGCTGGAGCGCAAGGTCGCGCTGAAGATCATGGCGGCGGCTTTGGCGGCCGACTCGACGTTCTGCGAGCGTTTTCTGCGCGAGGGCAAGACCCTGGCGCGCCTGTCGCACCCTCACACCGTCACCATCCACGACATCGGCAATGTCGGCAACCTGTATTACATGGCCATGGAATACCTGCCCAACGGCACGCTCAAGGAGCGAGTCGCCGCGGGCATGAGCGCCGAGCAGGGCCTGACGTATATTCGCCAGATCGCGTCGGCGCTGGGTTACGCCCATGCGCAGGGGCTGGTGCACCGCGACGTGAAGCCCGCCAACATTCTGTTCCGAGCCAACGGTTCGGCCGTGTTGTCGGACTTTGGTATCGCCAAATCGCTGGACGATCGCACGCAGTTCACCCAGGCCGGTTTCGCCGTCGGCACGCCGAGCTACATGAGTCCGGAGCAGGCACGCGGGCTGGAAATCGATGGCCGTGCTGACCTGTACGCACTGGGCGTGGTGCTCTACGAAATGCTCGTCGGAAAGCTGCCCTACAACGGCACCGACGCGCTTTCCACCGCATTGGCCCACCTTACCGAGCCCTTGCCGGAACTGCCGATCCATCATGGTCGCTACCAGCACATCCTCACCAAATTGCTGGCCAAGGACCGCGACGAGCGCTTTGCCAATGCCGCCGAGCTGATTGCGGCGCTGGATAACCTGCCGCCTGACAATATCGATGCAACGCAGATTCGCTCGCTGCCGTTACCGCCTGCGGATTTTGACCTTGAGTCGAGCTCTAAAGACAATTTGGGCGGCCTGACACCGGTCTCCATCGAAATCCCTGATTTACCCCCTGCGCAGTCTGTGCCTGCGGCCACGGCGGCGCCTGAAACATCGAATAAATCGGAGCAGCGCAAAGGCCCGGTTCTGGCGCTGCTGGGTGTCGCTGTCGCGGCGGCGCTTGGTCTGGGTATCGGAGGCTATTGGTGGCTAAGCGACGACAAGCCCGCCGCGGCTTCGACGTCCTTCGCCACCACTGCGATGGCGAGTAAGGCCAATACCGTCGGCACGGCTCCAGGCAAGTCTGACAGCGCACCGGCCGCTACAAACGTTGTTCAAACGCCGGACGCGGACGCAGATGGCGGCGATCGCCCGCTGTTGATGGCAAACAAAAAGACTCTGTTCCAGCGCGTGCTGAGCAAACCCGACGCGAAGCTTTCCAGTGATGCAGGCGCAACAGGGGAGCAGATGCTTCCTGCGTTTTCGGTGTTGTATGTCTACCAGCGCAAGCGCGTGAACGGCAGTGAATGGTTGCGCGTCGGTACGGGCAGTGACGGCCATAGCGATGGCTGGCTGCCGGCCGATCAGGTCAGTGACTGGAAGCAGAGCCTGGTGCTGAAATTCAGCGAGCGTTCCGGGCGTTCACCTGCGATGTTCATGCGCGAGCCAAGCCAGCTGGAAAAACTGTTGAACGACCCGGCAGCGGCGAAAAAACTGCTGCTCGATGCTCAGAAGAACGCCGATGACAGCCATCAGGTGCTGGCCCTTGAGCCCGCCGCGAGCGCCGTTCCGCAGAATCAGTTCTACCTGCTGCCGATCTTCGACGCCAAAGAGACCTTCGACCAGAATGGCCAACCGGTCCAGTTACTCAACGTTGCGTCAATCGACCCCGGAAACACGCCTCAGCGCACAGCTTCCGGCGAGCAGATCAAGGCTGCCAACAAGGATGCCTTCCGCACGGGCGTCGTGTTGGTCGTGGATACCTCTGTGTCGATGCAGCCCTACATCGATCAAGTGCGCGATGTCATCGCCGAACTGCAGAACCAAATCGGTAGGCGAGGTGAACTGGACAACGTCAGCTTTGGCCTGGTGGGCTTTCGCAACAACGTCAGCAAGACGCCAGGGCTGGAATACCTGAGCAAGACGCTGATCACCCTCGAGCAGGGGCGCGACCCGCAGCGCTTTCTGGAATTGGCGCGGCAGGTCAAGGCCACCAACGTGTCCAGTCATTCCTTCAACGAAGACGCCTTCGCCGGGGTGATGCAGGCCGTCAACGGCATGGACTGGTCGGGCTATGGCGGGCGTTTGATTCTGCTGGTCAGTGACGCCGGTTCCCTGCGCAAGAACGACCCCTACAGCAGTACTCAAATGAATGAAGCCGAGGTGCGTCAGGCGGCGCTGGGCAAGCAGATCAAGATCTACGCGCTGCACCTGAAAACCGATGCCGGCAAGAAGAACCACGCGTTTGCCGAGCAGCAATACCGCACCCTGACCGCTGACGCGAACCCGCAAATCGGCGATCTGTACGTGCCGGTACCGGGTGGCGACGTGCAAAAGTTTGGCGAACGGGTCTCCGAGATCGGCTCGGTGTTTGCCGATCTGGTGCATCAGGTGCGCAGCAATCAGCCACAAGTTGCCCCAACGCTTTCTGCCGCGCCAAGCGTGGCCGACAAATCGGCGGCTATTGGTTATGCGATGCGCATGGATTTTCTCGGTCAGCAGTCAGGGGTTCGCGCCCCTCGGCTGGTCAGCGCCTGGACCGCCGACCGCGACCTGACCAACCCGACACTGCCCCAATTTCAGGTGTGTGTGATGCTGAGCAAATTGCAGCTCAACGACCTGCAACAGTCGCTCAAACTCATCGTGGATGCCGCACGCAAGACCCAGACTTCGCCCAAGGATTTTTTCCAGGAAATCGCCAGCGCCAGTGCCTACATGAGTCGCGATCCATCGGCCCTGCGCAAGGGCGGCAATCTCGCCCAGAGCGGCGTGTTGGGCGAATACCTGGAGGGTCTGCCGTATCGCAGCAAATCCCTGAGCATGACCCAGGATCTCTGGCTATCGCTGAGTGTGGCCGAGCAGGAAGATTTTATCGACGAGCTGGATTCGAAAATCCGCCTCTACGAAACTTTCCACAATGATCTCGCCAATTGGGTCCGCTTCGGCAATGCCGAGCCGGGTGATGCGCTGTACCGCGTTCCGCTGTCGACGCTGCCTTGATGTTGAGCCTGCGAGAGGTGCGCAAGACGCGGGGCGAGGGCAGCCAGCGCTACAGCCTGGTGATTCCGCGCCTGGACCTGGCGGCCGGTCGGCAACTGGCGCTGGTCGGCCCCAGTGGCTGCGGCAAAAGCACGTTACTCGACCTGTTGGCATTGGTGTTGTCTCCGGAAGCCGCTCAGCGTTTCGATTTCGTCGTCGATGAAGGTCATGTCGATGTCGCTGGCCTCTGGCGCGATGCTCGGCAAAACCGTCTGGCGCAATTGCGCAGCCGGCAGATTGGCTATGTGCTGCAAACCGGCGGCTTGCTGGGGTATCTCGACGTGCGCAGCAACATCGGCCTGCCGCGCAAACTGCTGGGAATGAGTGATGACGGCACCGTCGAACGATTGGCCGCGCAGCTGGAAGTCGCCGAGCAACTGGGCAAGAAGCCGCAGGCGCTGTCTGTCGGACAGCGTCAGCGAGTCAGCTGCGCACGGGCCCTGGCGCACAATCCGCAGCTGTTGCTGGCAGACGAACCTACCGCCGCGCTCGATCCCCTCAACGCCTTGCGCGTCATGCAGCTGCTGCTTGGGCGCGTGCGAGCCCAGGGGGCCTGCTGCGTCATCGCGACCCACGATGAAAGTCTGGCTCGCGAAGCCGGTCTGCATTCGCTGCGTATCGCTTGTGTGCAGGACAAGGACGGCGGCGTGACCGCGACGCTGGAGGACGAACGCTGATGCGCATCGCGCTGGTGATGTCCCTGGCCTGGCAGGACTATCGCGCCGACGCGCGGCTGTCGGCATGCACAGTGCTGGCTTTGGTGGCGGTGATCGCGCCTTTGCTGGTGCTGTTCGGGCTGAAGTTCGGGCTGGTGGGCAGCCTCACTGAGCGTCTTGAGCGCGACCCCGCTGTTCGGGAAGTGATCCCCATGGGTGGCGGTCGTTTCAGTGCTGGATTCATTGATGAACTGGCGCGCAGACCGGATGTGGCTTTTGCCTTGCCGCGTACCCGACAGATCGCCGCCACCGCCGATCTTTCCTTGCCGACGAGCGATCAGACGGTGAATGTCGAGATGATTCCAACCGCCGTGGGCGACCCGCTGTTGGGCGACACCTTGCCTGCGACCGAGCTCGATCGGGTTCTGCTCAGTCAGACCGCGGCGGAAAAGCTCGGCGCCAAGCCCGGGGATTGGCTTGACGCGGCGTTCACCCGTCAGTTCTCGGGAAGGGCCCAGGCCCAGCGCACCCGATTACAGGTCACGGCTGTGTTGCCGCTGGAGGCATTCGGACGCGATGCCATCTTCGCCTCCACCGAGCTGCTGGAAGCGGTTGAAGATTATCGCGATGGTCGGGCCGTGGACGCTTTCGGTTGGCCGGGCGATGCCCCTGGTGCCAATGAACAGAGGGTTTTTCCGGCGTTTCGTCTGTATGCGCGCAACCTCGACGACGTCGAGCCGCTGCGCCTTTATTTCGCCGAGCAGCATCTGCTGGTGTCGACTCGGGCGCAGACCATCGCGCAGGTGAAGTCTCTGAGCCGCAATCTCTCGCTGGTCTTCTGGGTCATCGCCACGCTGGCGGTTGTCGGCGCTGTCGCTGCGGTGTTCGCCAGTGCGCTGGCCGCCGTCGAGCGCAAGCGCCGGGAACTGTCCGTGTTGCGCCTGCTGGGTTTCAGCACCGGCGCGCTGTTGTTGTTCGTGGTCTTGCAGGCGCTGTACAGCGGCGTGCTGGCGGTGGTCATCAGCTTCGTGCTCTATGGCCTGGCGGAGCGCGGCCTCAACCTTTTATTCGTGCAGGTGCCAGGTGAGTACGCCAGCCACCTGTTGATACGTCATTACTGCGTGGCCCTGCTGGCTGCCCTCGGCGCCAGCGCACTGGCTGCGGCGCTGGGTGGCTGGCGAGTCGCGCGCATCGAAGCTTCGGAAGGAATACGAGATGTTTGAGTTGCGTTGGACTTCCATAGCGCGAGCGGTCGCCCTGCTGTGTGCGTCCCTGTGCTTGTCATCACTGGTGCAGGCGGCCGATGACGATACGCTGGACAACCCCAGGCCCCTGCCGGACGACGTGATTCTGCCGCTGCCTTGCGACGGTGAAATGGTCTTTCGTTATGTCTACGTGCTCGCCCAAGGCACGCTGGACGACCGGGAAGTCAGCCTTGGTTATCCGTTCAGCGAAGGCGAAGCGGGATACAAACAGTCGTTCATTTCCGGCTATCGGCGCGACTTCATCAACGGCCAGTTCACCCTCAACGACCTGCCTGGCGACTGGCGCAAGACCATCGGCCCACAACTGCCTAAAACCGACGCCGGCACGCCGCTCAAGCCGATGCTGTATTTCATCGGCAAATACGAAGTCACCGCGCGGCAATATGCTCAGGTGATGTCACAGGCCCAGTCCCTGGCCAGTGGTGAACCGGCGCCTGCCTGTGATGCGCCGGAGGGCATGGTCGGGCGTCTACCGAAGGTCAAGTTGTCGCGCTTCGAGGCTGAACGCTTTTCGGCGGTTTACAGTGCCTGGCTGATGAAATACCACCGCGACCTGCTGCCGGTGAGCGGGCGCGGAAAAACCGACGAGGATGGCGGCGTCGGGTTCGTGCGCCTGCCCACCGAAGTGGAGTGGGAGTACGCCGCGCGTGGCGGTCAGGCGGTCAACCGTCAGGAGCTGGAAGGCCGTTTGTTTCCGCGCAGGGTCGAGGGCCGTGAAGAGGATGGCCCGCTGGGTGACTGGGCGGTGTTCAATCAGGTCGCTGGTGGCACCGGGCAGGCTGCGCGCTTGATGCCCATCGGCACCAAGTTGCCCAATCCGATCGGCCTTTTCGACGTGATCGGTAATGCCGCCGAAATGGTTCAGGAATCCTTCCAGCTCGTTCATGCGGGCCGTCGTCAGGGCGCATACGGCGGGTTTGTCGCCAAGGGTGGCAACTACCTGGAGGGTGAGGGCACGCTGTTCACCGGGATGCGTCGCGAGTATCCGCTGTTCGCCACCGACGGCACCGAGCAGAGCAACGAAACCACGGGCTTTCGTGTGGCCATCGGGGCGTTGTCCGCGCCGCGCTCGCGCTACAAGGAACTGTTCGAGCAATGGCAAAAAGAAGGCCGACTGGCTTCGCTCACTGACGCCATCGACGATGCTCAGGACCCGACAAAGCGCCTGGACACCATCATCGCCGCCAGCACCGATCCACGCCTGCAAGCCGAGTTGGGCCTGGTCAACGAAGAACTCAAACGCAACGTTTCCTTGATCGCTCAACAGCGCGAAGAAGCAGCGGGCAACCTGATCCAGTCCTCGGCGTTGGTCGCCGAAACCATCAACAACTACAACATCCGCCTGACCAATCTGCGCAAGAGTCAGAAGCAGGCCGCCGACGCCAAGGACGCTGCCAGCGCCAAGCTGTTCGGCGTGGCCATCGAGAACGGGACCAGCGCGCTGGATGGCGCAGTGGCCATCTACATCGACAACCTTGCCACCGGCACGCGCTACACCGACGCGGTGATCCAGGCGCAGTTCCAGAGGGTCAAGGAAGAACTCAATCGCAAGCCGGTGCTGGGCAAGAGCCTGGTCGCCCGCGCCACGTTATTCGTTCGTCATGTGAGTGATTACCGCCAGCAAAAACGCGCGGACCCACAGGCGATTCTGAAGGAATTGCTCGCTTCGGCCGGTCAGCCATGACGGCCGTCGTCCAGCGAGCTTAAAGGGAGTCCGGACGGCCATTTGCCGCGCCGGCGTTGTAAAACCAAAAAAGAGAGCATCACCATGCAGTTATCCCGTAACCCCGTTGTTTCGACCTCCAAGTGCCGTGGGCTGCTGTTGGTTGCCGCAGGATTCAGCTTCGTGCTGATGGCGGGATGTGCCAGCTCGCCGGTCTCCAAAGTCGGTGCCACGACCAAGGTCGCGTACTACCCGAGCTGCTACGAACCGGTGCAGCATTTGCGTGATACCGATTCGGATGTCGGCAAGTCGGTGCTCGGTGGCGCCGCCGTGGGCGCCCTGGGCGGCGCGCTGGCCGGTGCGCTGGTCGGCAGTCCCCAGGACCGTGCCCGCAACGTCGCTATTGGTGTCGCAGGCGGCGCGCTGGTCGGCGGTGCGGCGGGTTACTACACCGAGAAGCAGAAGCAGATCGCCGATGACAACCAGCGTATCGGCTCCTACGCCACCGATATCGACAAAAGCGCCGCTGATATCGACCGCAGCACGGGCTACGCCAAGGCCTCGCAATCGTGCTACCAGAGCGAGTTCACCAAGCTGCTCTCGGCGCGTAAGGCCAAGACCATGGATGATGCCGAAGGTCGCAAGCGTCTGGCTGAAATCATCTCTGGGCTCAAAGAGTCCAACGATCTGATCACCGCCGTGAACGGTCGCGCCGGTGAAAACCTCGACAACTACACCCAGGCGTACGAAAAAGACCTGCAGACCGTGGGCGTGAAACGCACTGACGTGGCCACCGTCGCTGCTGTGGACACGAAGCCTGCGACCACCACGACCAGCAAGAAGAAAACGCCGGCCAAAAAGAAATTGCCGACTGTGCCACAGGAAGCGGTCAGCACCGAGAAGACCCTGCAAGACGCCAAGACCAAGCAGGCTGCAAGCCAGCAGGTGGCTGCGACCGGTCAATCCCAGGTCAACGCCATGTGCAAGAACCCGGACCTCGGCGACTGGGCTCCAGTGCCTTGTCCGAATGTCTGATTGAGCGGGTTTGAGTCATGAAAAAACCGGCCCTGTTCGTTGAGCAGGCCGGTTTTTTGTCCTGGGGCTTTAGGTTGAAGGTACTCCCCTAAGCCATCGACTCAGAACAATCCTCCCAGATAGATCGCCCCGCCACCTCCGGCCTGCAGACCGGCATTCACGCCACCCATCACCACCGCGCCCTTGGCCGATTGCAGCAAGTGACGCTGCATCACCAGTGGCCCGAGCACAGCCCCCACCGGCGTTGCGTTGACTGCCAGGCTGATCGCCAGCAACTTGGGGTCGAGACCGAACAGCATTGCGGTGCCCGAGATTCCGGCAATCAAGCCTCCGCCGACTTCCATGAAAACGCAGACTCCTGTGATGTCGTCGCGGGTCAGGTCGCGATTGGCGATCGCGTCGGAGACGAACACCGCGCCCGTGCTCGGAAAGGCCTCGAGGGCTCCCGCACCGCCAACACTCTTGCCTTTGATTGCGATATTCACTTTGCCGAAGCGCGGCAGGCGCGCACCAAAACCGATGCCTGCGCCTAACCCGCCATAGCGAAAGTTTTCAGTCTTGCCTGCGGGATCTTTCAGCGTGATCGAACCTCCGCTGCCGGCTGCGAACATCACGGTCAGGCCCCCGCTGCTGGCGGTTTCGTAGGTCCATCGGCTGGCGTTGACGGGGAGGGGAATGAGCGACTGAGTCATGGATTCAAATTCCTTTTGGGGACGGAGCGACAGGCTTTTTGCGCCGCGAGAAAATTTCATCAGCGCCCCCTAGAAGGAAGCCCAGGCCGATCAATCCGACCAGCGCCGCGGAGCCCCAAAGCGCTCCGAAATCGTTGATCTGCGGAGTCAACGCCGGGTCTTCTTCCCGGTAGTAAACTTCGACCGCCTGCCCGGTCTGATAGCCGAAGATCATCCCGCCCTGGGGATAGGACACGACTTTGCCCGAGCTGCTGGTGAATTCGATTTGAGGGTGTGAACCGCCAGCGTTCAGGGATTTGACGACCCCAGGCGCCTTCTGCGCATACGACAGAAACTCGTGGCGGTCGACAGCGAGGTAACCGGAAATAAAGAGAAGGACGACGCCGACAAAGGCGAAGAACAGACCTTTGATCAGGTTCGGTCGTGGGCTCGAAGAGGTGCTCATGGTGTCTGTCTGTTCATCCTTGAAGGTGGATCCATTAAAAGAGTAGTCAGTCGCCCATCATTCAGAACAGCGACTTCATGCGCACGCCGCCCCAGCTGTTGAGGGAAGGGGCACATTGGCTGGTGCGGCCCTTTATGGAATAACGCGTGATGATCTCGTCCTTGTCGGTGTAGAACCTCAGCTCGCAGTCGGCACGCGCCCCGTCACTCCTGTGAGCATTCGTTGCTTGATGCGTATCGCCTGACCTATGGCGAAAAGAGCCAGGTCGTTTCCCACAATGGCCGGAAATATAGAGTGACAAATCGGCTCGCCGCAAGGTGTGGCAATTCGCCTCCTTGAGATACAGCGGTCAGGCTGAATCATGGCATAGAAGGTGGAAGAGGCAGGGCAGGGTCGCCGCCGCCGGCAAGCCGTGCTGCTAAAGCCACGGCGACCAGAGCCAAAGGCTCTACAGCCAGATCCCACAAAAAAGCCCGCACATTGGCGGGCTTCTTTATATGCGGTGGATGTCCAGTCAGTGTCGGCCGACCGAAAATCAAAGATGGCGCACCTGGCGGGATTCGAACCCACGACCCCTGCCTTCGGAGTCCTAAAAGTCGACGTTTAGAATCAATACGTTAGCGGGCATTAGCTGGGAAATCAACGGGTTGTGTTAGCTGGTTTTAGCGGGTTTTTGCCCTGGTTAGCGGGGCGAGTGTGGCAAATTTGTGGCAAGCCCGCTCGACTTCAGTCCAGCTGCATACTTCAAATGACCGTCATGTGCATTGAAGCTGACTGGTTTCTGTACTCGATCGACACTAATCGACTCAGAGCTGCATGGCGACAGACAGAAATTGGCAAAATGCGGACTATGGCTACCTTCCGGCACGGGTCGGACGGCGAAGTCTAGCCGCAATCGTCACGGTGGATAGTCAAACCTTAGCCTGCTCGCCTATCTCCTAGGCACCATCGACCTCTTTTCTCTGAATCGCCCCTGGTTTCATAGACACCTCCAAGCCTCATAATGAGGCCCAAATAGGAGGTGCCATGAGTCGTCAGCGTT
>NZ_NKHL01000090.1 GCF_002934685.1 Pseudomonas bohemica | reverse complement strand
ATCGATATGGGGTCAGTGGACGGCCAGCTGTTTCTCAACATGGCCACGGGCGGGTTCGGCAGCCAGGTCACCGCCAATACGTCCGAAGACTTGAAGAAGGTACTCGGTGGCGCCGCATACCTGTTCACCGGCCTGTCACGTTTCAGCGAGTTGAAGTCCGCGTACGGCGAATTGAACGGGCCGGACTTCCACTGGCGTGGTGATTTGCTGGCGCTGGGCATCGGCAATGGCCGGCAGGCTGGGGGCGGGCACCCGTTGTGTCCGACAGCCCTGGCCGATGATGGTCTGCTCGACATCAGTATCCTGCCGGCACCGCAGGAAGTAGTCGGCACGCTCAAGAGTCTGCTCGAGGGCGGGTTGGGGATCGATAATCTGTTCGTTCGGGCTCGACTGCCGTGGGTCGAGCTGAAGTCCGCTCAGGGACTGGACATCAACCTGGATGGCGAACCGTTGCGTGGCGAAAACCTGCGTTTCGAAGTTCGGCCCGGGGCGCTGCGCATTCATCTGCCGGCGCATTCGCCGCTACTCGGCGGGGCCAGACAAATCGGGTGAGTCCAGCCCCCCTTAGCCGCGTGGATTGCCGGCGGTGGCGTCAGTGAAGTCGCTACCGGCAAGCTGTGCTGCTACAGCAATGCCGGGTGTATCAATCATCCAGACTGATGATCTGCTCCCTGACACAAAACAACACCAGTCCCGCCACGTCATAGATCTGCAGACGTTTCATGACCTGCGAGCGGTGGGTTTCCACGGTCTTGACGCTCAGGCTCAGGCCGCTGGCGATTTCTCGGGTGGACTTTCCGCGCACGATCAGGCGCAAGATCTCCAGCTGTCGCGCGGTGAGGTTGTGATTTTCTACCGCCTCGACCTTGCTCGACTGAGCGCTGACCAGCGCCTGGTTGATCACTGTGTGGGCGATGGCAGGGCTCAGATAGCGCTCGTCATTACGCAACGCATCGAGCGCCTGTTCGATCTCTGTGGCGGTAGCGTCCTTGAGCAGATAGCCGTGGGCGCCGCCTTCGAGGGCACGCATGATCATCTGCGGGTCGGTGTGCATCGAAAGAATAAGCACCTTGCTGTCGGGCAGGGCGCGATGCAGCCGTTCGAGGGCATCGAGCCCGTTGCTTTCCTTCATGGAAATATCCAGAAGGATGATGTCGGGCTTGAGGTCCAGCGTCATCTCAAGCAATTGCTCGCCGTCGGCGGCTTCGCCAATGACTTGATAACCGGGAATGTCGGACACTAATGCCCGCACCCCGGCGCGAATCAGGGCGTGGTCGTCGACCAGAAGAAGATTACAGATCATGGATGCTTACTTATGTCAGCGCGTTCACGGGCACGGGGCGCCCAGGGAAACAGCGCTTGAATATGAGTGCCGTTGCCCGGCTCGCTGTCAACGGTGAGGTGGCCGCCGAGCAATGTCGCGCGCTCGACCATGCCCGCCATGCCCCGCTGACCCTGCGCGGCGGGATCGAGCGCGGGTGAAAATCCCAGCCCGTCATCGGAAATGCTCAGCGCCAGTCCCTCGGGACGGCGCTGAATGCGCACCAGCAGGTTCTTCGCCTGGGCATGGCGCAGCATGTTGGTGACAGCCTCCTGGGTAATGCGAAATGCGGCGACCGCCACTTCTTCCGGAATACCGGCCAGTCGTTGCTGGCATTCGAGACTCCAAAGTATTGGCGTATCCGCCAGCGTCTGCAGCAGGTGCGCGCGCAGGCTGGCTTCAAGGCCGAGACTGGCCAACTGCCGGGGGTTGAGAATGGCCGAGACGTCCCGCACCTTGGCCAGGGTTTCATCGAGGACGTTGTTGAGCATCGTGCAATGCGGATGCAAGTCTTCAGGCGCGCGACGTTGCAGCCATTCACTCTGCAACTTGGCCGCGGTCAGCATCTGACCGATATCGTCATGCAGCTCGCGGCTCAGGCGATGGCGTTCGGTTTCCTGAACCTGCAGCATGTGGTCCGCCAGTTCCTGAGGCTGGAACTGGATGGTCCGATTCGGGCGACTTGTGGTGTACCCGCAGATCAGCAAGATCGCGCCGTTCAGGACCGCCCACAGCGCGCTACCGTTGCAGAGCCAGACGGCGGCATTGCAGGCGATTGTCGCCAGGCAGACGATCACTACCCGTCCAAACACTTTGTTGGGGCTCATAAGCCGTAACTTGAAGGTCGTCTTGCTGCCATGCATAGCGGATGAAGCCGTCGGATAATCGTTGCGGATACCTGAACGATGATTGTCAGGCATTTAAGGAGGTCAACACGGCGACCCGCGCCTGCTCACCTTTAACGGTATACAAAAATACTGTTCGACATTCGATAAGGGCGATCCGAATACCGACAGGTCACCCGCGTTCGCGGGCGCCGATGTTACCTTAAATGTCGGATTTATTAAGCGTCGAATGTTAATGAGGCACCCAGATAGTTGTCTGATTAGTCAGATTCAAATCTGGAACGATGGTGCTAACCGATATCAAAGGGTATTGCTCGATATGTTCCCGCTGCAACTTCGCCTGCCAACTTTCGATACAACAGCAAGTCTCGTGGATGCCGTGTTTGGCGATGAGCCCGCGGCGGAGAGAGGATTTGTCGTTTTCAGTTCAGGCACGTGGCCCTGATCGCTGGCTCCGGCAGGGCTCATCGGTGATGGCGGTTCAGAGGGTAAGCGAGCGGTCGATACGTTCTGCCATGCCGGACTCCACAGAAGTGGTGGTTACCGGCACTGACCACTCCAGAGAAACGGCATGACCGCTTTGCGGCTGCTCAATCCCGCAGCAGCAGCCGAACTGCTCCAGCAGCTCTTGCTGCTCGCTGTCATCCAGCGGTAGCAGCCCGGTGAACGGATCGACCAACTCGACTTGCCAGGACAGCAGCGACAGACACTGACTCAGGGAAGCCAACGCTTTGGGCAGCAGGCGCCCGGAAGCGCTGGCGAAATACAGCAGGTAGCGAAGTTGTCGGGCAAATCCGGCAATGGACGGCACCGCGGCGGCATCGGCTTTACTGGCCAGTTGCTGCAGCGTACCCAGCAGGCATTCGATCGCATCCTTGTCGTCGCCGATCAGTTCCAGGTGGCTCAGGCACTCGTCGGCGCGGTTCACAAGACGCTGGGTAACGCTCAGAAAGTCGCCATGCAGTTGCTGCCATTGATTGCCGTTCAGCATGTGAGATCTCCACTCTTCATGGATAGCGATCCAGGATCGCGCGGGGCGAGTGGCCCAAAGTTAACCTCGAAGGCAACGGAAAGTCTGTAGGGCGTTTCTGAATATTGTGGTTTGTTTGCAGCAGATGATACGCAGTTCCGCGAAATGTATCCGCCGATGCCCAAGACGGCCAGGTCCATGATCACAAGTGTGACGGAAGGATCGAGAGATGCCATGAGCGCGGCCACGTACCTGACTCCATTCATTCAGTGAGAATGGCGTCACAATAATGGCTATTAGAAACCGCGAATATCAGGTTTGTCCTGATTGTGGTTAAGGGATACCCCTAGAGGAGTCTTGAGGTACTTGTTCAGTTCGGGCAGAACGCCACTATTGTCCAGCCGCTCGGTCGCTATTTGCTGGGGGTCGGATAGCCGAGAGTAAAGCATGATGTTAATGTGATATCAAATATGTTCTCAGGCTTATTTTTTCAGCATTAAGGTCTGTCCGGACGCTGCCGATAAATCGTATGCGCACTTACTAGAACCCCGCTCCAGGAGCAACAGATGGCTGGAATTCTCGACACAGTAGACCAACGTACCCAGCTGGTGGGTGAGAACCGCCTGGAAATTCTCATGTTTCGCCTGGCCGGTCGACAATTGTTCGCGATCAACGTGTTCAAGGTGCAGGAAGTGCTGCAGTTGCCCAAGTTGACCCTGATGCCCCAGCGTCATCCTTTCGTCTGCGGCGTGGTCAACCTGCGTGGGCAGACGTTGCCGGTCATCGACCTGTCCCAGGCGATCGGCATGCGTGCGCTGGTGCCGGGAGCGTCGAGCACCATCATCGTCACCGAATACAACCGTTCCGTTCAGGCGTTTCTGGTGGGTGGCGTCGACCGCATCGTAAACATGAACTGGGAAGCCATCCTGCCGCCGCCCAGCAGCGCGGGTCGTCAGCATTACCTGACCGCCATCAGCAAGGTCGACGATCAACTGGTCGAGATCATCGATGTCGAGAAGGTGCTCGCCGAGATCGTGCCCTACAACGCGAAGGTGTCCCGCGACAAACTGGAAGACCCTGTACTGGGGCGCGCCCGTGGTCGGGAAGTGCTGCTGGTAGATGATTCCAATGTCGCGCTCTCGCAGTTGCGTGACACACTCGGCCAGCTCGGCGTCAAGATGCACGTCGCCAGTGACGGCCTCAAGGCGCTGAACCTGCTCAAGGGTTGGGCAGACAGTGGCGAGGTGATGACCGACAAGCTGCTGATGGTGTTCACCGACGCAGAAATGCCGGAGATGGACGGCTATCGGCTGACCACCGAGATTCGCAACGACCCGCGCTTGCGTGGCCTCTACGTGGTCTTGCACACATCGCTGTCGGGCAGCTTCAACGAATCGATGGTCAAGAAGGTCGGTTGCGACAACTTCCTGTCCAAATTCCAGCCGGACAAACTGGTGGACGTGGTACGTGAGCGCTTGATGCTCGACAACTGATTTAGCGTGCTTCAGCCGTTTCTTTTAGCCCCTCGCTGTATGGAGGGGCTTTTTTGTATCTGTATCGTTCGCTGGCATGATGGCTCGTATAAAGTGTGGTTTTTGTGCTCAGTCATAAGGACGCGTCCATGCTGCACCTCAACGCGCTATACCGCTATCCCCTGAAATCCTGCAAAGCAGAACCGCTGCAACAGGCCGGCTTTGATGAGCTGGGCTTGACCGGGGATCGACGCTGGATGCTGGTGGACGAGAGTAATGGGCGCTTTTTCACTCAGCGCGCCTTGCCTCATATGTCGCAGCTCTCGGTGCTGTGGAACGACGCCGGCGGTGTGACACTGTCGGCGCCGGGCACCTCTGCGCTGGATGTCGCGCTGCCGGAGAATGTCGAAGACAACCTGCGGGGTGTCACGGTCTGGCGCGACACGCTGCGGGTGCCCGATGCTGGCGACGAAGCGGCGCGTTGGGTCAGCGACTTCATCGGCAAGCCCACGCGTCTGGTGCATGTCCCCAAGGAACGCGCCCGCTGGTTGCCGTCAGGCTATGGCACCGTCGATGACCGGGTCGGGTTTGCCGATGGCTTCCCGTTGCTGCTGATCGGTCAGGCTTCGCTGGACGATCTGTCGGCACGCATCGGCCGCCCCCAGGAAATGTTGCGTTTTCGTCCGAATCTGGTGGTGGAGGGCGCCGGCGCCTTCGCCGAGGATGGCTGGAAGCGCATTCGAATCGGCGACATGGAGTTCCGCCTGCTCAGCGGCTGTGCGCGTTGCATCCTTACTACCATCGATCCTGTCACGGGCGAACGTAGCGACGATCGCGAACCGCTGAGCACGCTCAAGACCTATCGCGAGAAAGAAGGCCAGATCTGGTTCGGACAGAACATGGTCAACGACGGGCCGGGTATCGTGGAGGTGGGGATGGAGGTAGAGGTATTGGAGTGAGGGTTGTTACCGACCCGCCGCTGAACAGCAGGCCATCCCGATATCCGTAGCAGCCCGGCTTGCCAGCGGTAGCGATCTTCAGAACGCCCCCGCCGGCAAGCCGGTCGTTACGGAATCTCGCATCACTCACAAATCATCGAAAAACCGCTCATGCCAGTCCACCAGCGGCTGCGGAACATTGAGCTTCTGGCCGTAGATCACCGCATAAGACAGCACGTTCTGCACATACTGGCGGGTTTCGTCGAACGGAATGCTTTCGACCCAGACATCGAACGCCAGATGGTTCGCGCCTTTGAGCCACTGTTTTACGCGACCGGGACCTGCGTTATAGGCTGCCGACGCCAGCACCCGGTTGCCATTGAACTGCGCGTGGACCTGGCTCAGATAGGCCGCCCCGAGCTGGATATTCTTGTCAGGGTCCAGCACTTGGGCGGGGGAGGCCAGCGGGATGCTGAACTTACGAGCCGTCTCTTTGGCGGTCGCTGGCATCAACTGCATCAGGCCGCTTGCACCGACGCCTGAGCGGGCGTCGTCCATGAACGCGCTTTCCTGTCGCGTGATAGCGAACACCCAGCTGGAGTGCAATCCGCGGATCTGCGCTTCCCGAACCAGGGTATCGCGGTGCGCCATCGGGAAGCGGATGTCCAGATCATCCCAGTACTGGGCCTGACTGATGGTGCGAATGGCCGGGAAGTACCAGCGCATGTCATAGGCCAGCTTGGCCTGGGCGACCATTTCGTCACGGGTGAAGCGGCGTGTCACGTGATACCACTCGCGGCGACCGTTGACCACTTCGCCACGCTCATAGAATTCAAGTGCACGGCGTACGCCGGGGGTATTGCGCACCTTGTTGATCGTCGCCTGGGTCAGCGGCAGCGGCTTGTTGTTGAGCATGTAAGGCGTCTGCGTGCGGTCTGCGGCGAGGAAACCGTAGAAGTCACGCTCCTTGGCCACGGCCTTGTACATCGCCGGCAGCAGCGGGCTGTTGGGTTGCGACAGTTCCAGCGAGCGGGCCTGCCAGTAGCGCCAGCGGTTGGTAGTCGCCAGGTCCTGAGGCAGGCGGCGGGTCAGTTCGTAGGCGTCATTCCATCGACCAAGACGCAGCAGCAGTCGCAGGCGCCATTCAGTGACGGTGTCGTCGCGAAGGTCCGGATCGTATTTGGTCATGAGTCCGAGTGCGCGATCGTCGTAACTACGCGCCAGGGTCAGGCCGATCTCCTTGGCGATCTGTACCTGTTCTTCGTGGGAGAAATGCAACATGGGCGAGTAGCTGTCCAGCAGCTCCATCGCCCGCTGCGGGTCTTGCTTGGCCAGACGCCGCAGGCCCAGACCGACGACGTCGGACATGGCTTCATCGGCAGGCATGAATTGCCCCTGGTTGTTGACCATCTCAGGTTTCTGCGCCACGGCGATCAGCAGAAGACCCTGAGGGGCGAGGGTAGTCATGCTATTGACCAACTGGTTGGCCAGCGCATAGTTGCGCGCCTGCGCCGCCAGTTTGGCGCGCTGCCAGCGCTTCTGTTCGGTCAACTGGCCTTCAACGGCCCACTGGGTGAAGAAGGTGTCGCAAGCGGTTGGCAGGGTCTTGCCGGTCATCCAGAGCTTTTCGGCGTTGGCGTAGCCTTCCGAGCGCAGGTTATGGCTGAGCTGGTAAGAGCCGTACAGGCAGTCCAGTTCGGCAAAATTGAGTTTGGGATCGTAATATTTGACGAACGGTTGCCAGTCGCCACGGGACGCCAGCAGGCGCAGCCAGCGCAACTTCATGAAGTTGGCCTGGGGCAGGTCGCCATGTTCTCCAAGGAAGCGCTCGACTTCATCATTGCTCGCGGTGTTCAGGCGAGCGGTCAGCTCGTCGTACGCCAGATAAGGCTCGAGCGGGTAATCGGCCAGCGCCTGCCCGTACATGCGATACGGGCCGGCATCGCCCTTGGCCAGGGCCCGTTTGGCTTGATCGTAGTATTGACGTTGGGTGGTGAGATCGACCGCTTGGACGGACTGGGCAGCGGTGGCCGACAGAAGCAGGCAGGACAAAAGGCTTAACAAACGACTGCGCATGAGACTTCCGTGCAGATGAACCGTGAAAAGTGTCGCTAGCTTAGCCTGTTGCCAGCGCCGGTTGAAGCGCGAAGGTGTCGGGGGGAACGGATAGAAACAAATGATTGCAGTTGAGGACAGCGGGATGGCTCTAGATTCTTGCTTTGATGCTCTTTGGGCTCATTCGTGAGCAGGCTCTCTCCCACATTGTGGCAATGTGCCGCATTCCGATAGACCGAGTGCGTTGCCTTGAACCAGATCACAAAAAACTGGGCCGGGCACCAGGCTACCAACCCGGTCCAGCAGGCCATGGCACGTTGCCGAAGATGTAGGAGTGAGAGCGCTCACGAATAGGCCCGCCGGGCACCTGAATAACGTTTTAAAGCCATCCCCCAGTATCTCAGGTAGAATGCGCCCCCGGTTTTTGGAGAAGCTCATGACCCTGCTCAAATTCAGCGATGTGTCCCTTGCGTTCGGCGCCATGCCGTTGTTGGACAAGGTGTCCTGGCAGATCGCCCGTGGAGAGCGGGTCTGCATCATCGGCCGCAATGGCACTGGTAAATCCAGTATGTTGAAGCTGGTCAGGGGCGTGCAACTGCCCGATGACGGCAGCGTCTGGCGTGCGCCGGGCCTGAAGATCGGCGAATTGCCCCAGGAACTACCCGTGGCCGACGGCCGCACGGTTTTCGACGTGGTGGCTGAAGGCCTGGATGGCGTGGGCGCCTTGCTCGCCGAATACCACCATTTGAGCCAGAACATCGTCACCGCAGAAGATCTCGACAAGCTGATGCACGTCCAGTCGGATCTCGAAGCCCGTGACGGCTGGCGCCTGCAGCAACTGGTCGACAGCACCCTCAGTCGCCTGCAACTGCCCGCCGACAAGACTCTCGCCGAGCTGTCCGGCGGCTGGCGTCGTCGTGTGCTACTGGCCCAGGCTCTGGTTTCCGAGCCCGATCTGCTGCTGCTCGACGAACCGACCAACCACCTGGACATCGGCGCCATCGCCTGGCTCGAAGAAGCCCTGAAGGAATTCCAGGGCGCGGTGTTGTTCATTACCCACGACCGGTCCTTCCTGCAAAACCTTGCCACGCGCATCCTTGAACTGGACCGTGGCGGCCTGATCGACTGGAATGGCGACTACGCCAGCTTCCTGGTGCACAAGGAAGCGATGCTCGCGGCCGAGGAAACCGCCAACGCGTTGTTCGACAAGCGTCTGGCGCAGGAAGAAGTGTGGATTCGTCAGGGCATCAAGGCCCGTCGTACCCGTAACGAAGGCCGCGTACGCGCACTCAAGGCGTTACGCGTCGAACGCGGCGAACGTCGTGAGCGCACCGGCAAGGCCAATATTCAGTTGGACACCGCCGATAAATCCGGCAAACAGGTCATGGTCCTGGAAAACGTCAGTTTCGCTCACCCGGGCGGGCCGACGCTGATCAAGGATTTCTCCATGGTCCTGCAGCGCGAAGACCGCATCGGCCTGCTGGGTGCCAACGGTACCGGCAAGACCACGCTGCTCAAGCTGATGCTCGACAACCTCAAGCCCACCAGCGGCTCGGTTGAAGTCGGTACGCGGCTGGACGTCGCGTACTTCGACCAGTTGCGTCACCAGCTAGATCTGGAAAAGACCGTGATCGACAACGTCGCCGAAGGACGTGACTTCATCGACATCGACGGCCAGAGCCGCCATGTCCTGAGTTATCTGGGCGATTTCCTGTTCAGCCCTCAACGTGCACGCACGCCGGTCAAGGCGCTGTCGGGTGGCGAGCGCGCGCGTTTGCTGCTGGCCAAGCTGTTCAGCAAGCCAGCCAACCTGCTGGTGCTCGATGAACCGACCAACGACCTGGACGTCGAAACCCTCGAGCTGCTCGAAGAAGTGCTGTTGACCTTCAAGGGCACCGTATTGATGGTCAGCCACGACCGGGCATTCCTCGATAACGTCGTCACCAGCACCCTGGTGTTCGAAGGCGAGGGCAAGGTGCGGGAGTTCGTGGGTGGCTATCAGGACTGGCTGCGTCAGGGCGGCTCACCGCGCCTGCTGGGGGTGACCGAGAGTAAGTCCGGCAAGGCTGACTTGAACTCCGCGATCGTTGAGCCCGCGGCAGCTCCTGCCCCGGTACAGGAAGCAGCGCCTGCCGCCAAGAAGAAACTCAGCTACAAACTTCAGCGCGAGTTGGAAGCGTTGCCAGGTGAGATCGATGCCAAGGAGCAGCAGATCGCCAGTGTTGAGGCCCAGATTGCCGACCCGGCTTTCTACCAGCGTCCAGCGATTGAGACTGCCAAGGTCCTGGCTTCGCTTGAGCAGTTGAATAAAGAGCTGGATGTGCTGGTCGAGCGTTGGGCCGAGCTGGACGAGTGACCGGCTAACGCTGCAAAAAAAGCCCGAGCCCCTTCAAGGGTTCGGGCTTTTGTTTTGACTGGGCGGTTACTCGGCGCGTTTGACCAGCCGCACTGCCAGCACGTCGCAAGGCGCGCCGTGCAGTACATCATTGGCGGTGGAGCCCAGCAGCAGCGACAGGCCGTGGCGGCCATGACTGCCGACGACGATCAGGTCGACATGGTTGTCTTTCGCCAGTTGATGAATTTCCTGGCGAGGCTGGCCATAGGTCAGATGCGCATCGCCAGTTTTTACATCAGGGTATTTCCGTTTCAGTGCTTCGAGTTTTTCCTTGGCTTGATCGAACTGTTGTTGCTGGAGTTGAGACAGGTCCATGGGCACATCGCCGCCAAAGGCCATGGCCATGGGTTCGACGATATGTACCAGCGAAAGCTTGGCGTCTGGATTGGCAAGCGTCAGCCCAATGGCTTTCTTGATAACGGGGTCGCACTCTTCAGTGAGGTCCACGGCTACCAGAATGTGTAAATAGGACATGGGATGTTCCTTCTGAGGTCTGCGATGGTTTTGATTATGGCTCTTTTCGGGCGCTTCATGGCACGCCTTTGTGTTTTGTTCGCCGCTCGTCGCGGTGGGGGCATACAGATATGACGGTGTGGATAGTGCTGTCAATCATTGCCGTTGTTTTAAGTCCTCTTGTATGGCTGCGGCCGTCCCGTTCCCAGAGCGGGCGCATGGCGATGCGCATGGAGGCTCGACGCATGGGACTGGCAATGCAGCTGATCCCGCAAGAGTGGCCACATTGGCTGCCGGTGGAGCCGCCAAGTCCCTGCGCACAATATCACCGGCCTCGCGCCCGTCGGGAGCCCGACGCGTGGGTCTACTGGCAGATGACCCCCGGAAACTGGGTCAATCAATGGCGCGAGGCATGTGACGATGCGCGCTTGCTTGCGCATTTTCAGACGCTGCCGGCTGATGTCTACAAGGTCGAGGCAGGCAAGCATCTGATCGCGCTGTATTGGGGCGAGCGGGGCGACGCGCGAGTGTTGCAGTGTATTGCGACCGTGCTGAAGGGACTGGCTTAGGACATACGCCTGTCGAGCGCCAAATCTCAGGCATTAAAAAGCCCGATAACAACATCGGGCTGGGGTTGGCCAGGCAGGCCGTAATCTGTGTTGCTTTGCGGTGCAATACCGCAAAAGACGTACCGATTCGTTTCACTGTATCTCCGAAAAACGACCCGTCTTGATGCGCAGTGCGCTGAATTTAGACCTATTTGGTGCATTTGTCTGCCGCGGATCCAACTATTTTTTGGAATTTGCATACCGGTCGTCGCTTCCTGCGTTTACTTCACGTCGCGTTTAGTGAACGCAGTCATTTCACTGAATGCTCACCTATCAAGTGTGTCTTTTACCTGCAATTTGCCGGTTTTGCCCGCTGTCTGGCGAATTGACAATTGCTGGAATATGGCCGAAGGTAGGCGCACCCAAATCAAACGGGCGTATGAATTGAGCGTTTGCCGTAGGAATGCTCTTACAGACACCCGAATCGCGTCGACGGGGTGCCTGGCGTTTGGTGTTCGCATTGACGGAAACGTCTGTGTCTGCCGCCGGATTTCAGCGTCTGACGCGTATTGTTCAGCTTCCATATCGTGGAGATCAGTTGATGATTTACGAAGGTAAAGCCATCACGGTTAAGGCTCTTGAAAGTGGCATCGTCGAATTGAAATTCGACCTCAAGGGTGAGTCCGTCAACAAGTTCAATCGCCTCACCCTCAACGACCTGCGCCAGGCTGTCGACGCCATCAAGGCCGACGGCTCGATCAAGGGCGTCATCGTCACCAGCGGCAAGGACGTTTTCATCGTCGGCGCCGACATCACAGAATTCGTCGATAACTTCAAGCTGCCGGACGCCGAACTGGTTGCCGGCAACCTCGAAGCGAACAAAATCTTCAGTGACTTCGAAGACCTCAACGTCCCGACGCTGGCTGTCATCAATGGCATCGCGCTCGGTGGCGGCCTGGAAATGTGCCTGGCTGCTGACTTCCGCGTGATGTCCGCAACTGCCAAGATCGGTCTGCCTGAAGTCAAGCTGGGCATCTACCCAGGCTTCGGCGGCACCGTTCGCCTGCCACGCCTGATCGGTGTCGATAACGCGGTCGAGTGGATCGCTTCGGGCAAGGACAATCGCCCAGAAGACGCCCTGAAAGTGGGCGCTGTGGATGCGGTGGTCGCTCCCGATAAGCTGCAGGAAGCTGCACTGGACCTGATCAAGCGCGCCATTTCCGGCGAGTTCGACTTCAAGGCAAAGCGTCAGCCGAAGCTGGACAAGCTGAAACTGAACGCCATCGAGCAGATGATGGCTTTTGAAACCGCCAAGGGTTTCGTCGCCGGCCAGGCCGGTCCGAACTACCCGGCCCCTGTCGAAGCGATCAAGACCATCCAGAAAGCGGCGAACTTCGGTCGCGACAAGGCGCTGGAAGTCGAAGCGGCTGGTTTCGTGAAAATGGCCAAGACCTCGGCAGCCGAGAGTCTCATCGGCCTGTTCCTGAACGATCAGGAGCTGAAAAAGAAAGCCAAAATCTACGACGAAGTCGCCAGGGACGTGAAGCAGGCCGCCGTGTTGGGCGCTGGCATCATGGGCGGCGGCATCGCCTATCAGTCGGCTGTCAAAGGCACGCCGATCCTGATGAAGGACATTCGCGAAGAAGCCATCGAGCTGGGCTTGAACGAAGCGTCCAAGCTGCTGGGTAAGCGCGTCGAGAAAGGTCGTCTGACCCCGGCGAAGATGGCCGAAGCGTTGAACGCGATTCGTCCGACCCTGTCCTACGGCGATTTCGGTCACGTGGATCTGGTGGTAGAAGCGGTCGTCGAGAACCCGAAGGTCAAACAGGCTGTGCTTTCGGAAGTGGAAGGGCAGGTGGGCGAAGACACCATTCTGGCGTCCAACACTTCGACCATCTCCATCAGCCTGCTGGCCAAAGCGCTCAAGCGTCCCGAGAATTTCGTCGGCATGCACTTCTTCAACCCGGTGCACATGATGCCACTGGTTGAGGTCATTCGTGGCGAGAAGTCCAGTGAAGTCGCGGTTGCGACCACCGTGGCCTACGCCAAGAAGATGGGCAAGAACCCGATCGTGGTCAACGACTGCCCGGGCTTTCTGGTCAACCGAATCCTGTTCCCGTACTTCGGCGGTTTTGCCAAACTGGTCAGCGCCGGTGTCGACTTCGTACGCATCGACAAGGTCATGGAAAAATTCGGCTGGCCAATGGGCCCGGCCTACCTGATGGACGTGGTTGGCATCGACACTGGCCATCACGGTCGCGATGTGATGGCCGAAGGCTTCCCTGACCGCATGAAGGACGATCGCCGCTCCGCTGTCGACGCCTTGTATGACGCCGATCGCCTGGGCCAGAAGAACGGCAGGGGCTTTTACGTCTACGAGACCGACAAGAAGGGCAAGCCGAAGAAAGTCGTCGACGCTTCCGTGCTGGAAGTGCTCAAGCCGGTCATCTACGAGCAGCGTGAAGTCACTGACGAAGACATCATCAACTGGATGATGATCCCGCTGTGCCTGGAAACCGTGCGCTGCCTGGAAGACGGCATCGTCGACACCGCAGCCGAGGCCGACATGGGCCTGATCTACGGCATCGGTTTCCCTCCTTTCCGTGGCGGTGCGCTGCGTTACATTGATTCGATCGGTGTCGCCCAATTCGTTGCCCTGGCTGACAAATACGCTGATCTGGGCGCTTTGTACCACCCCACTGCGAAGCTGCGTGAAATGGCCAGGACCGGCCAGCGCTTCTTCGACTAAGTGCCCAACGAACAGGTGAGAATATGAGCTTGAATCCGAGAGACGTCGTGATTGTCGACTTCGGTCGTACTCCGATGGGCCGCTCCAAGGGTGGCATGCACCGCAATACCCGCGCTGAAGACATGTCGGCGCACCTGATCAGCAAACTGCTGGAACGCAACAGCAAGGTCGACCCGGCGGAAGTCGAGGACGTGATCTGGGGCTGCGTCAACCAGACCCTCGAGCAAGGCTGGAACATCGCGCGCATGGCGTCGCTGATGACCCAGATCCCACACACTTCAGCAGCGCAGACGGTCAGCCGCCTGTGCGGATCGTCCATGAGCGCGCTGCACACTGCCGCCCAGGCGATCATGAGCAACAACGGCGATGTCTTCGTCATCGGTGGTGTCGAACACATGGGCCACGTCGGTATGATGCACGGCGTTGATCCGAACCCGCACCTGTCGCTGTACGCGGCCAAGGCCTCGGGCATGATGGGTCTGACCGCCGAGATGCTGGGCAAGATGCACGGCATCACTCGTGAGGCACAGGACGCCTTTGGCGTGCGCTCGCATCGCCTGGCTCATGAGGCGACCGTGGAAGGCAAGTTCAAGGACGAAATCATCCCGATGCAAGGGTATGACGAGAATGGCTTCCTGAAGATGTACGACTTCGACGAGACCATTCGTCCAGAAACCACCCTGGAAAGTCTGGCGGCCCTGAAGCCTGCATTCAATCCAAAAGGTGGTACTGTGACGGCCGGTACTTCGTCGCAGATCACCGATGGCGCGTCGTGCATGATCGTCATGTCCGGCCAGCGTGCGATGGATCTGGGTATCCAGCCAATGGCGGTCATTCGCTCCATGGCGGTGGCCGGTGTCGATCCTGCGATCATGGGTTACGGCCCTGTTCCGGCGACTCAAAAAGCACTCAAGCGCGCGGGTTTGAGCATTGCCGACATCGACTACTTCGAGCTCAACGAAGCTTTTGCCGCACAGGCCTTGCCAGTGTTGAAAGATTTGAAAGTGCTCGACAAGATGGACCAGAAGGTTAACCTGCACGGCGGCGCTATCGCTTTGGGTCACCCGTTTGGTTGCTCTGGAGCACGCATTTCCGGCACCTTGCTCAATGTCATGAAGCAGAAGGGCGGCACGTTGGGTGTAGCCACGATGTGCATCGGCCTGGGTCAAGGCATTACCACCGTGTTCGAACGCGTTTAAGCGGTGTGAGTGTGCGAGCCGGGGCCAGGTGCCCCGGCTTTTGCTTTTCTCGGGAAATGTTTTTTGAATTTTTTTCGCGTCTATCCGTGAGGTCAGCAGCATGCAGTTGAAGCCAGGTCTGTATCGACACTACAAAGGCCCCGAGTACCGTGTATTCGGTGTCGCGACGCATTCCGAGACGGAAGAGGAAGTGGTGTTCTATCAGGCTCTGTATGGCGAATATGGGCTGTGGGTGCGTCCTTTGACCATGTTCCTGGAGTCAGTCGAGGTTGACGGGGAGCAAGTGCCGCGCTTTGCTTTGGTCCAGACCGAGCCTGACCTTTTTTCAAGGTCGTAAGACGAGACCTTGTAGTAGCCTCTGCTTGACCTCACCTTGTAGCCACTATATATAGCGGGGCCTCGACGGCTCCAACGTCTTTTTTCTTGCATTAGGAATTTTCCGATCCATGGGCAAATCGCTGGTCATTGTGGAATCCCCGGCTAAGGCCAAGACCATCAACAAGTATCTGGGTAGCCAGTACGTGGTGAAGTCGAGTATCGGCCATATCCGAGACCTGCCCACCAGCGGTTCGGCGAGCGCCGCCAAAGAGCCTGCTGCCAAGCGCGGAAAGACCGCATCCGAAGCGCCTGCGCTGTCGCCCAGGGAAAAGGCCAAGCGCCAGCTTGTGGCGCGCATGGGTGTCGATCCTGAGCATGGCTGGAAGGCCAAGTACGAGATCCTTCCGGGCAAGGAAAAGGTGATCGACGAACTGCGCCGTCTGGCCAAGGATGCCGACACCATTTATCTGGCGACGGACTTGGACCGCGAAGGGGAAGCCATTGCCTGGCACCTGCGCGAAGCCATCGGCGGTGACGACGATCGCTACAAGCGCGTGGTGTTCAACGAGATCACCAAGAAGGCGATTCAGGAAGCCTTCTCCAAACCGGGCGAACTGGATATCGACCGCGTCAACGCCCAGCAGGCGCGTCGCTTCCTCGACCGCGTCGTGGGCTACATGGTCTCGCCGCTGCTGTGGCAGAAGATCGCCCGTGGTCTGTCCGCCGGTCGTGTGCAGTCGGTGGCCGTGAAGCTGGTGGTGGAGCGTGAGCGCGAGATCCGTGCGTTCATCCCCGAAGAGTATTGGGAAGTCCATGCGGAACTGGGCACCACCAAGGGCGCCAACGTGCGCTTCGAAGTTGCGCGGGAAAATGGCGAAGCCTTCAAGCCGCTGAACGAAGCCCAGGCCATGGCGGCGTTGGAGAAGCTCAAGGTTTCGTCGTACAGCATCGCCAAGCGCGAAGACAAACCGACCAGCAGCAAGCCCTCGGCGCCGTTCATCACCTCGACCCTGCAACAGGCCGCGAGCAACCGCTTGGGCTATGGCGTGAAGAAAACCATGATGATGGCTCAGCGTTTGTACGAAGCTGGCTACATCACCTATATGCGTACCGACTCGACCAACCTGTCGGCTGACGCGGTGGTCATGGCGCGCACTTATATCGAGACCGAGTTCGGCAAGAAATACCTGCCTGATTCGCCGAACGTCTACAGCAGCAAGGAAGGCGCGCAAGAGGCTCACGAAGCGATTCGTCCGTCCGACGTCAACACTCACCCGAGCAAGTTGTCGGGCATGGAGCGCGACGCCGAGCGCCTGTACGAGCTGATCTGGCGCCAGTTCGTGGCCTGCCAGATGCCGCCTGCGCAATACCTGTCGACCACGGTCAGCGTGGCCGCGGGCGACTTCGAGCTGCGAGCCAAGGGCCGCATCCTCAAGTTCGACGGTTACACCAGGGTGTTGCCGCAGATGAGCAAGCCAGGCGACGACGACGTACTGCCTGACATGGCTCAGGGCGACAGCATGAAGCTGATCAAGCTCGATCCGAGCCAGCACTTCACCAAGCCGCCTGCGCGTTACTCGGAAGCTAGCCTGGTCAAGGAGATGGAGAAGCGCGGCATCGGCCGGCCGTCGACTTACGCGGCGATCATCTCGACCATCCAGGATCGCGGTTATGTGGCATTGCACAACCGCCGCTTCTACTCGGAAAAAATGGGCGACATCGTCACCGAGCGTCTGTCCGAGAGCTTTTCCAACCTGATGGACTATGGCTTCACTGCTGGCATGGAAGAGAACCTCGATGACGTGGCCCAGGGTGAGCGCGACTGGAAAAACGTGCTCGACGAGTTTTACGGCGACTTCAAGAAAAAACTGGAAGTAGCCGAAGCGACTGGCAGCGGCATGCGTGCCAACGAGCCGGTGATGACTGATATTCCGTGCAAGGTTTGCGGTCGTCCGATGCAGATCCGTACCGCGTCCACCGGCGTGTTCCTCGGTTGCTCAGGCTACAGCCTGCCGCCCAAGGAGCGCTGCAAAGCCACTGTCAACTTGACGCCCGGCGATGAAATTGCCGAAGACGACGAGGGTGAATCCGAATCCCGCGTGTTGCGCGGCAAGCACCGTTGCCCGATCTGCAGCACGGCGATGGATGCCTACCTGCTCGACGAGAAGCACAAACTGCACATCTGCGGTAACAACCCGGATTGCGCAGGCTATGAGATCGAAGAAGGCACCTACCGCATCAAGGGCTACGAAGGCCCAAGCGTTGAATGCGACAAGTGTGGTGGCGAGATGCAGCTTAAGACCGGCCGTTTCGGCAAGTTCTTCGGTTGTACCAACTGCAAGAACACCCGCAAGTTGCTGAAAAACGGCGAAGCAGCGCCGCCGAAGATGGACCCGGTGAAGATGCCGGAACTCAAGTGCGAGAAGGTCGACGACACCTACATTCTCCGTGACGGCGCTTCGGGACTGTTCCTGGCTGCCAGCCAATTCCCGAAAAACCGCGAGACCCGTGCTCCGTTGGTGCTGGAAATCGTTCCGCACAAGGCCGAGATTGATCCGAAGTACCACTTCTTGTGCGAAGCGCCGCAGAAAGACCCTGATGGCCGTCCGGCGGTGATTCGTTACAGTCGCAAGTCCAAGGAGCAATATGTGCAGACCGAAGTGGATAGCAAGCCGACGGGGTGGCGCGCGTTCTACGACGGCGGCACCTGGAAGGTCGAAGACAAGCGTTGATGGCTTGATGTCAGGTCGAAAGCGACTGGCGACCGTCCGCGCTTTGCGTTAAAAGAATCCCTCGGTGGCTTTCCTGTGCATCGAGGTTTTTTTGCCCCAGGCTTGCTCGTTCAAATTTCATTGATGTGGAGGCCGTTGTCATGGCTCACGAACTCTATACGCGCACCAATCAGAAGCTTTTCTTCGCAGGCCTCGCCCTCGAAGCAATGGCCAAAGCCAAGGAAAGCCGGGCGATGAACGCTCAAGGGCTTGAGCAGGCAGAGCGCGAGTCTGCGATCTTTCATCTTTATGGGGCGCTGCTGGGCTTGTGTCATGAGATTGCTGGGTTCTACCGGCTGCCGCAGGCCAACACACCGCGTGCCGAGGATTTACTTACGCCGAAGGTGTTGGAGGCCATTGCTATTCCTGAAATGGGCGAGCTGGTGGAACTGGCGCAGCAGCGCGAGACCTGGCTGGCGCAATTGTTGACATCCTATAACGCGCTATTCCAGCCCCCTCGAGCGCCGAAAAAGCCGAAAGGCGACGTTACTCAGCCGCTGATTATCGCGGTCGGTGCTGAAGAAGAGATCGAGCCGGAACTGACGCGCGAAGAAATGGAAAGCTGGCGTCAGCAACTCAAAGGGTTGGCGATTCGCTTCCGTGAAGGGCTTAGCGAGTGCTGACCGAGTCGGACAGAATGATCGGTGGACTAGGGCATGAGTCATCAGGCTGTTACAATGCTCGCCTTTCGTGGAGAACTGTCCTGATGCCAACCTCTTTTCTGGAAATTGTCGAATTGCCTGACGGCCGCATTGAGCTGCGCCGCGCTGAAGATGAGGGGTCGCTGGTGACCTTGAACTTCTCTGAAGATGCCAAGGCATTTCTGCATGGCCAACACGTCGAAGTCGCCAAGGCGATGCTCAGCGTTGGGGTGCAAATGGCTGGTCGTCTGGCTGAAGGCGAACTGACCAAGGAAGAAGAGGGCGCGCGGGTTCTGCATTGATCCTGCACTGATCCTTTCCGGGGTCAGCATTCAGCATCGTCGACATCTGGTTTGATGGCTTCTCGTTGATTGGAGAAGCCCCGGTACGTCATTGTCTTTGAAACTTTCGTTCAGATCATCGACTGCAAGACCAGGCCTTCAACCCAGGCGTATATTCAGACTCTGCGCATCTCCGACACGTGCCGCGCTGATCAGTTGCTGACGCGCGCTGGCAGAGATCGGGTTGATCCAGCTGACCACGGTGTGACTGCGACCCAGGCGCAGGGCTTCGCGCGTTAGCTCCAGCGCGCTTTGCGTGCCTCTGGGCTGCATCAGGATAATGCGTTCCCGGTTTAGACCCGCGTCTCGCAGCCACGCCTGGGTGACGCTTGACGGCGGCGCGATGAGTGTCAGCCAGCGGTCGTTTCGGTCCTGACTCAGGTCGCGCAGAATGGGCGCGAGCAGGTTCAGGCAGTTCCCGGCGGCACCGCGCAATGACAATTCACTGAAGACTTCTAGTTCGTTGCTCCAGGGCGTTTCGACGATGTCGTCGAGCACCGGCACCTGAAGCAGCGGAACGTCGAGCATTGGCAGGGCAGGCGCCATGAATGCTTCGAACAGCGGCAGTTGTGCATGTTGTTGCGGTGTTTGTGGGAACTGCATAACGTTCTCCTTAGCGGCGAATCACGCCGACGCTCAGCCCTTCGATAACCAGATCCTGATCTTTGAGGTTGACTTCGATGGGGGCGAATTCAGGGTTTTCGGCCAGTAGCCAGACCTTGCTGCCTTCCCGTTTGAAGCGCTTGACCGTCACTTCGTCGCCTATTCTAGCGACGACGATCTGGCCGTTGCGCGCCTCGCGGGTGGTGTGAACGGCCAGCAGGTCGCCGTCGAGAATACCGACGTCTTTCATGCTCATGCCGTGCACGCGCAGCAGGTAATCGGCACTTGGGTGGAAAAAAGCCGGGTTGATGGCCAGTGATTCTTCAATATGTTGCTGGGCGAGAATTGGGGCACCGGCCGCGACGCGACCGATGATCGGCAGGCCGCTTTCTTCGGTCTTGGCTTCAAAGCCGGGAATCCGAATGCCGCGAGACGCACCCGGCGTCATTTCGATTGCACCTTTGCGGGCCAGGGCCTTGAGGTGTTCTTCGGCAGCGTTAGGGGACTTGAATCCCAGTTCCTGAGCGATTTCCGCACGGGTTGGCGGGTAGCCGTTGTCTTCCAGGCAGCGTTTGATGAAGTCCAGGATTTCGGCTTGGCGTGACGTCAGTTTGATCATGTGCATCGCTCTGTCTTTTTATACAGTGACTGGGATTATATACAGTGATCGCGTCTTGGCAATCATCCTTTTCGTGGGCAAAGACCAAATGTTGAACCCAGAACGGTTCCGTCTGGCGCAGACGCTGGCTAAACGCCGGGTTTTCTATGATTAAATAGCGTGACTGTGCAGACAGAAAGCGAACGGGCAGGGTTGACAGTCAGTTGGCTGAAACGTATGTTTCAAACAAGTGTTTGTCAGGCGAATAACCATGGCCCAGTCGGAAACAGTTGAACGAATTCTCGATGCTGCAGAGCAGCTTTTCGCAGAAAAGGGTTTTGCCGAAACGTCGTTGCGGCTGATCACCAGCAAGGCTTCGGTCAACCTGGCAGCGGTGAACTATCACTTCGGATCGAAGAAAGCGCTCATTCAAGCGGTGTTTTCGCGATTCCTGGGACCGTTCTGTGCCAGTCTCGACAAGGAACTGGAGCGCCGCCAGGCGAAGCCCGAACACAAGCCCACGCTCGAAGAATTGCTGGAAATGCTCGTCGAGCAGGCCCTGGTCGTGCAGCCTCGAAGCGGCAATGATTTGTCTATCTTCATGCGTCTTCTGGGGCTGGCGTTCAGTCAAAGCCAGGGGCACTTGCGGCGTTATCTGGAAGACATGTACGGCAAGGTGTTCCGCCGCTACATGTTGCTGGTCAACGAGGCGGCCCCGCGTATTCCTCCCATCGAACTGTTCTGGCGTGTGCACTTCATGCTCGGTGCTGCTGCGTTCAGCATGTCCGGCATCAAGGCATTGCGTGCCATCGCGGAAACCGATTTCGGCGTCAACACCTCCATCGAACAGGTCATGCGCCTGATGGTGCCGTTCCTGGCAGCCGGTATGCGCGCCGAAACCGGCGTTACCGACTCCGCAATGATCAGCGCTCAGCTTAAGCCACGCAGTAAAAGCGCCGCGCCTGCCCCTGCCAAAGTCTGACCCTTCTGCCTGCGGGTGCGGTGCATTTGCATCGCACCCGTCGATCCCGCACCATGCCGCATTAGGCAATGGTTGTTGAAGGATCTTCATATGAGTTCTGGCCTGCAAGGCTCCCTGATGGTGGATATCGCCGGTACCTGGCTGACATCCGAAGACCGTCAGTTTCTGCGTCAGCCCGAGGTGGGCGGTCTGATCATTTTCGCGCGCAACATTGAGAGCCCACGGCAGGTCCGTGAGCTGTGCGAATCCATTCGCGCGATTCGCCCTGACCTGCTGCTGGCGGTCGATCAGGAGGGCGGGCGGGTCCAACGCCTGCGCCAGGGTTTCGTGCGCCTGCCGGCAATGCGATCGATTGCCGAAAAACCGAACGCTGAGTTTCTCGCTGAGCAATGTGGGTGGCTGATGGCGACCGAGGTGCTGTCGGTGGGACTGGACCTGAGCTTCGCGCCGGTTCTGGATCTGGACTATCAGCGTAGCGCGGTCGTGGGCAGCCGTTCGTTTGAAGGCGATCCGGAACGTGCGGCGTCGCTGGCTGGCGCCTTTATCCGTGGCATGAACGACGCAGGCATGGCCGCTACCGGCAAGCATTTCCCAGGGCATGGCTGGGCCGAAGCGGACTCTCACGTCGCCATCCCGAACGACGAGCGCAGCCTGGAAACCATTCGTGCCAACGACCTGGTGCCGTTCGCGCGTTTGAGCAAGCAATTGGCGGCCGTGATGCCGGCCCATGTCATCTATCCGCAGGTAGACTCGAACCCCGCCGGTTTCTCCCAGCGCTGGCTGCAGCAAATCTTGCGCGGCGAACTGGGCTTCGACGGCGTGATTTTCAGCGACGATCTGTCCATGGCCGGCGCCCACGTGGTCGGTGACGCCGCGAGCCGAATCGAAGCGGCATTGACCGCAGGTTGCGACATGGGACTGGTGTGTAATGATCGCGCCGCCGCAGAGCTGGCCCTCAACGCCGCCCAGCGGATGAAGATCAGCCCTCACGCGCGAATCGCCCGAATGCGCGGGCGAGGGCTTGCGACCACTGAATACCGTCAGCACCCCCGTTGGCTGACGGCGCTGAGTGCGTTGCGCGCCGCCCAACTGATCGATTAAGGAGCTGCAATGACTGTCTACGCGATTATCGGCGGCACCGGCCTGGCTCAACTCCAAGGCCTGACGATTCGTCAGTCACTGCCGGTAAACACGCCCTATGGCGTGCCGTCCGGCGAGATTCAGATCGGCGAGTTTGCTGGGCGGGAGGTGATGTTTCTCGCCCGTCACGGCCATCCGCACCGTCTGCCGCCGCACCGGATCAACTACCGGGCCAACATCTGGGCGCTGAAACAGGCGGGCGCGCAAGCGATTCTCGCGGTGAACGCGGTAGGCGGTATTCATCCTGACATGGGCACCGGCCATTTCTGCGTGCCCCATGATCTGGTGGACTACACCAGCGGCCGCGACCACACCTACTTCGCAGATGATCTGGAACAGGTGACCCACATCGATTTCAGCCATCCCTACAGCGCGCCGTTGCGCGCGCGACTGATCGCCGCGCTGGCGGCAGAAGGCTGCGCGTTCAGTGACTATGGGGTGTATGGCTGTACCCAAGGTCCCCGTCTTGAAACCGCCGCTGAAATCGTGCGGCTGGAACGCGATGGTTGCGACATCGTCGGCATGACCGGTATGCCCGAGGCGGCGCTGGCCCGTGAACTGGAGCTGGAATATGCGTGTCTGGCATTAGTGGTGAATCCGGCGGCGGGCAAGTCGTCGGTGATCATCATGGCCGAAATAGATCTGGCGCTGCAGAGCGGCATCGGCAAGGTCAAGGCGACACTGGCTCGCGTGCTGAGCGCAGCGTAAGAGCAGTCTCGATGCTGAGGTTTGCAAACGGCGGCATCAATCTGCCGGTCACTGCGTGCGTAGTTGCAGCCGACCCTGATCGTTGATCGAAACGGCATAAGCGTCATAGCTGGTCAGGCTGGAATGTGGGGTTTCGATGGCGTGCTTGTGGGTCGCGGTAATGACCATGACCTTCGCCCCGGCGGCCTCCGCCGCAGCAATGCCGGCCGGTGCATCCTCGAACACCAGGCATTCTTCGGGCTTCACGCCCAGTTTTTTTGCAGCCAGCACAAAGCAGTCCGGCGCCGGTTTGCCACGCTCTACATCCTCGGCCGCAACCATGATGCCTGGCAGCGGCAGCCCGGCCGCCTGAATCCTGCGCTCGGCCAGCGCTCTTGGCGCGGATGTCACCACCGCCCAGCGATCGGCGGGCAGCGCTGCGAGGAAGCGCGCCGCGCCCTCAATGGACACCACCCCTTCGACGTCATCGGTTTCGGCCTGGGCAATCAGTTCGGCCTCGCGCTCGGGGTCGACGCCCGGCAAATTCAAGCGGCGCAGGGTGTCTACGCAACGCACGCCATGGATGGTAGACAACAACGCTTCGACATCCAGCCCCTTGCTCAGCGCCCATTGAGTCCAGACCCGTTCGGCGGCGGCAATCGAGTTGGTCAGCGTGCCGTCCATGTCGAACAGAAATGCGGCGAATGTGTGCTGTTCCAGCATGCCCTTGCTCCTTCGTCAGTCGGTGTGCTGGCGATGCTAACACGCGGATTTTCATGCCTGGCTCGCAGGGCGGACATTTTTAAGGCGCATGGTCGGCCAGACGGTGGTGGCGGGCTCGCCCACGCGGGCTATCGTTTGATGGCTGGAGATGGCACATCTTGAATGAGGGAAAGCTTATGAATACCAGCGATTTGCTGGAACAACTCTTGCGCGCCAGTCAGGGATCGGCGACGCAGCAAGGTGGCGGGGCAGCGGGGCAAGGAGGTCTGGGCGGATTGCTCGGAGGTTTATTGGGCGCTGGCTCAAATGGCGCAGGTCGCGGTGGTGGTCTGGGTGGCTTGTTGGGTGGTCTGCTGGGCGGCGGTGGTCTCGCGGGCAGCCGCAGCGGGGCGCAGACGCGCTCGGGCGGTAACAATTATGCGATGCTGGCTTCGCTCGGCATGATGGCCTTTCAAGCTTATCAGGCCTGGCAGCGGCAGCAGGCTTGCGCCCCTCAAGAGGCGCCGCTGACGGTTGATCAGTTTGGGCTGGCAGGTCCTGAGGTCGACAATCACAGTCACGCCATTCTCCGCGCGTTGATTGCCGCCGCCAAGACCGATGGCACGATCGATGAGCAGGAGCAGCAGATGATTCAAAAGGAAATCGCCCGACATGCCGACGATCCGGAGTTGCAGCAGTGGCTGAAGGCTGAGGTGGCCAAGTCGTTGGATGCCGCTGAGGTCGCGCAAGCCGCCAATGATGAACCGGGCGTGGCCGCTGAAATGTATTTGGCCAGCGTCCTGATGGTGAACGATCAGCAACGGGCCGAGCGCGATTATTTGGATGAACTCGCGGCTGCCCTCAACATCGATCCGCAATTGCAGGTGCATCTGGAGCAGCAAGCCAAGGGCACTGCGGTCTGACTGGAGCTTGGGAAATATGTCCTTGAGATCTGTGGACAAAATGCTGGGGCTACGCTCGGAAGCCCCTGAAAGTCAACGTCATTTTGTTCAAAAAGTTGTCCACGGAAAGCGTGAATATCTCTGTGGATAACTGGCTGTAAGCCCTCAAATGCAAGGGCTTACTTGCAATGGTCGTTTAATGATCAGTTCAAACAATGGTGTCGATGTAGCGCTTCAATTGTGAAAAAACCGCGCTCAATGGAAAGCATTGCCGAAGGAGGTATCGATCACGCTCTTGGTGTCGAAAGCTTTAGGCAATGCACCAGTCTGCACGAGGAAATCGGCAGTGTCCTGGTAGTCCTTGGCGGCACCCTCATCTACCGGTCCCACGCTCATGTCGGCTTGACCGATCCAGTGGCGGGAGACGGCCTGATCCAGGTTGGCCTTTTTTGCCCACAGATCAGCGTAGGTTTCCTTGTTGGCCTGTACCCAGGCCCGGGCTTTCTGCAGGCGACCGAGGAAATCTGCGATGGCCGCGCGCTTCGGTTCGATGGAGTTGGCATTCGCAGCGATGCTCGACAAGCCCGGCATCAGGCCTCGTGCCGTGATGATCGGACGTGCACCGGAGAATACCTGCTGCTGCGAGATGTAGGGTTCCCACACCGGGAAGGCATCGATGCTGCCTTGGGGCAGAGCGGCGGCTGCGTCGATCGGCATCAGTTTGACGAACTCGACGTAGTCTTTTGGCAGTCCGGCGTTTTCCAGGGCGCGCAGCGTCAGCTGCTGACTCCAGGCGCCGGGCCAGTAGGCGACTTTTTTGCCTTTGAGGTCCTGAATCGTTTTCGCCGGAGAGTCCTTGGGCACCAACAGCGCAATGGTGTCCGGATTCTGACGAGACACACCGATCAGCTTCACCGGCGCGCCTTTGGCGGCGAGGAAGATGAAGCCCGAGTCGCCGAGAAAACCCAGGTCCAGCGCGCCGGCCTCCAGGCCCTCCGCCACCGGAGCGGCAGACTGGAAGTGTTTCCATTCCACGGAATAAGGCGCGTCCTTGAGTGCGCCTGACGCTTCCACCGAAGCGCGGACGTTGTAGTAGTTCTGATCACCCACCACCAGCGTGACAGGTGTTGCAGCGTGGGCGAACGGGGTGAGCAGGGCCAGAGATGCCAGGCTGCGGCGCAAGAAGCGGGACAGGGTCATTGCGATGTCTCGATGGCGTCGATCCGGTGGGGTGGTGCCGACGTTAAAGGTGGGAGCGATCAGGATCGGCCTGAGCGTGGCCTGAGGAGTGCAGGGGCTGTGCCATCACGGGTGGCCAGTGTCAAACGCGCGACTTGGCAAATACTCTGGACAGCAGGCGGTTAGCGGAATGCGAGGATGGTAACGATGGGGGGCCGGCGCTGTTGCCGGAAACGCAAGCTGTGGATTCAGTGTTGCCGGGAGAACAGATGTCGAGGTGGGTGATGAGCAACGTCGGGTGGCTAAACAGCCGGTTCCCCGCCGAAGTCAGAAAATCGGCGGGGCGAAGTCACGCGTTGCGAGCGCGCGTTTCGAGGCTCAGGACTCGGCCCACTCCACGTCCGTCAACCCAAGCTGTTCGGCTTTGGGCTTACTGACTTTCGGCACTTTGTCCGAGCGGTATTTCGGAATCTGCCCAAATCCAGCGTCTACGGACGCCCAGTGCCAGGCGGATGCGTTATCCATAGTCTCGGCACTGATGTAGAAGCTTTTGTATTTACCATGCAGCAGATAATCGATTCTGAAATGCTTGTACTGTGCCACTCTCGCAAACCTCCCTTTCAGTCGCTCACAGTGCGTTGAGTCGGATCCGATGGGAAAATTCATTCGGATTAATTCTTTTGATGCCAAACGGTTAGGTGTAGTACAGAAGGATGATGTACAGCTTGCAGATGTAGACAAATGGATAGGACGGCATGCGCGTTTCCATCGCGTGCCAGGCACCGGCGCCTCTTACGCACGGTGAGCCTGATGGGAAAGCGCGCAGGTCCGACGCCAGTGAAAACAGCGGGTCAGCCAGCCAAAAAGGTGGCTGACCCGCGGCGTCCATGAGCAAGCTCGCTGCTATAAGTCACATGATGCAGTGGAGGCTACTGGCTCGAGAACTTGAATACCGTGGTCTGGCTGTACGCCTTGCCCGGGTCAAGTCGCGTTGACGGGAAGTCTTTCTGGTTTGGTGAGTCAGGATAATGCTGGGTCTCGAGCGTGAAAGCGCCCCAGTGCGGATAGATCTTGCCGGCCTTGCCCTTGACCGTGCCATCCAGGAAGTTGCCGGTGTAAAGCTGCACGCCGGGCTCGGTAGTGAACAGTTGCAGGCGGCGTCCGGACTTCGGATCGACCACATCGGCCGCCAGGTTCGACACCTTGCCTTTGTTGTCGAGTACCCAGTTATGGTCATAGCCGCCCTGGGTCGGTTCGGCGAACTTCAACTGCTCGTTGTCTTCGCGAATGCGCTTGCCGAAGGCCACAGGCTTGAGGAAGTCGAATGGCGTGCCTGCCACCGCTGGCAGCTCGCCGGTCGGAATCAGTTTGTCGTTGATCGGGGTGTAATGGCTGGCGTGAACGATGGCGACCTGATCGAGGATGTCGCCGTTGCCCGCACCGGCGAGGTTGAAATAACTGTGGTTGGTCAGGTTCAGCACCGTCGGCTTGTCGGTAGTGGCGTGGTACTGAATGCGCAGCTCGTTCTTCTCGTTAAGGCTGTAGGTCACTTCGGTTTTCAAGGTGCCCGGAAAGCCCATCTCCCCGTCAGCCGACACATAGGTCAGTTTCACTCCGACCCAGCCCTTGTCCTTGACCTGCTCGGCCTTCCAGATCTGTTTGTCGAAGCCTTTGGTGCCCCCGTGCAGCGAGTTGGTCTTGTCGTTCTGTGGGACCTGATAGTTCTTGCCATCGAGGCTGAACTTGCCGTCGGCCAGGCGGTTGCCGAAGCGGCCAATGGTGGCGCCGAAGTACGCCGTGCCTTTGAGGTAACCGTCCAGATCATCGAAACCCAGCACCACGTCTTCGGTCTTGCCGTGCTTGTCCGGCACCAGCAGCGACTGCAGCGTGCCGCCGTAGGTGATGACCGTCGCCTGCATGCCAAGGCTGTTGCGCAGTACGTATTTCTCGACAGTGGTGCCATCGGCCAGCTTGCCGAATGCGCCATGCTCGCTGGACAGTCCCGCGCCGGCGTTTGCCTGGAGGGCGGCAGCCAGCAGTGTCAGCCCGATAGCAGGGATAAGTGTCTTGCTCATTGCGTCCTTCCTTTTTGTTGTTTTGAAAAAGCAGCAAGCTGCGAGCGGCGCGCGTGGAATGACGCCTCGTGGCCGTTCGGACTTGAATATTGGTATTACTAATTCGGCGTTTCTCGTCCTGTGGTCGCTTGCATAGTCCAAAAAAGCTCGATTAAAAATTTAATTGTAATACTATTTGACAAGACTCAAGCTGATCGCCACCGCCGTTCAGGTTTAGCCCAGCTTTTATCGGTTGTACAGGCGTTTGACACTCATTCATATGATGATTAGCCTCGTTTTGCGGAAAGCACCGCATCAAAGGGGCGGACGAATGAGCAACAGTTTTCACGCGTCGACGGTAGATCGCCTGGGCGCATGGATTGCTCGAGGCAGCGTCGCGCCAGGGCAATCGTTGAAGGTCGAGGCGGCGTTGGGAGAGGAGTTCGGGGTCAGCCGAACCGTGATTCGAGAAGCCATCAAGACACTGGTGGCCAAGGGCATGCTGGAAGTCGGCCCGAAGGTTGGCACTCGGGTGTTACCGGTACGCAGCTGGAACCTGTTCGACCCTCAGGTGGTCGGTTGGTTGGCGGCGAAGGGTTTGCCGGAAAGCTTCGTCATGGACCTGCTGGATTTGCGTCGCGCCATCGAGCCAATGGCGGTGCGCTGGGCCTGCGAGCGGGCCACCCCAGAGCAGATTGCCGAGATCCAGGCGGCCTATCGGCAACTGGCGGCCAGTGTGGCGGACAAGGGCGGTTACAACCACGCCGACCAGCGATTTCACGAGGCGGTGCTGGCGGCCAGTCACAACCAGTTCATCGAGCAGATGCTGCCGGCATTGGGCGCGTTGCTGGCGATTTCGTTCGAGGTGTCATCAGCGGTGCCGGGTGAATTGGGCAGAACGTTGCCGTTGCACAAGGATCTGGCCGACGCCATTGCAACCCGAGACGCCGCTCGGGGTGTGTGGGCGAGCATGAGCCTGATCGAGAATGCCCGCGAAGTGATTTCCCGCTCACTGGCGCAGCAATAGACAGGCAGCAACAGGCAATCGGGGTGTTGGGACTTTACGACAACCCCCTACAAAAATAAGAACAGGACATTCGCTATGAAGTGGCAGCCGGTCTGTGACCAGCGTTTCAAACTGGCCGAAGGGCCATTCTGGGATGACCACCACCAGAGCCTTTATTGGGCGGATATCGCCGGATTCCGCGCGCTACGCCTGTATCAGGGCCAAGTGCGGCACTGGCAATTCAACGAGCCCGTCTCCGCTTTCATTCCTACCGTTCAGGGTGATGCGCTGGTCACCTTGGCCAGCGGAGTCTACCGTCTGAATCTGGATTCCCCTGCTGAGCAGCCTGCGTTGTCGCTGCTCTGCGCTGCCGACCCGGTCGAGGGCAATCGCGCCAACGAAGCCCGCTGCGACAGCACCGGGCGTCTGTGGCTCGGCACCATGCAGAACAACCTGGATGTCGAAGGTGGCGACCTGCCGCTGGAGCGCCGTTCGGGGGGGATATTCCACATCGATTCCGATGCACGGGTCACGCCGTTGCTGAGCGGGCAGGGCATCGTCAACACCTTGCTCTGGACTGACGCCGATACGACATTGCTGACGGCAGACAGCCTTGACGGCGTGATCTATCGCTATCCGGTCCTGGCCGACGGCTCCCTTGGCGAACGCCGCATCTGGGCCGCCCAGCATGAGCGCGGCACTCCCGATGGCTCGGCGATGGATGCCGACGGTTACGTATGGAATGCTCGCTGGGGCGGCCATTGCATCATCCGTTTCGCCCCGGATGGCCGCGTCGACCGGGTCATCGAATTGCCGCTCAGCCATCCCACCAGCTGTGTGTTCGGCGGGCCGGACATGACCACGCTGTTCGTCACCAGCGCCAGGCCCGCCAGCGATGCTCTGGAGCTGGATGGCGCAGTATTGCAGCTGGAAACGGACATCAAAGGGCTAACTTCGCACCGTTTTGCCGGTTGAGGAATTCTGAGGCAGAGGAAAGGCTGGGAGGGGCGTGACACTCGGTTACATAGACGTCATTGATAATATGATATGACTGTTTTCAGTCGATCAGCCGGTCGTGTTTCCTCACCCTGGCTGTTACGACGCTCACTGCTGGACGCTGTAGCTAGTCAATAAAAATAAGGAGTTAGCTATGTTGAGTCGCCACGGGATTCGTTCCCTGTGCTGTGCCGCTGTTGCCACCGCCATTGTCGGTATGAGTGGCGGCGCGTTTGCCGCCGATAAGGTCAAGATCGGGTTCCTCGTCAAACAAGCCGAAGAGCCCTGGTTCCAGACCGAATGGGCTTTCGCTGAAAAAGCCGGCAAGGATCACGGCTTCGAAGTGATCAAGATCGCCGTTCCCGACGGCGAAAAAACCCTCTCCGCGATCGACAGCCTGGCCGCCAACGGCGCCAAGGGTTTTGTCATCTGCCCGCCTGATGTGTCCCTCGGCCCGTCGATCGTCGCCAAAGCCAAAGCCAACGACATGAAAGTCATGGCGGTGGACGATCGTTTCGTCGATTCCAAGGGCAAGTTCATGGAAGACGTGCCGTATCTGGGTATGGCCGCTTTTGAAGTCGGTCAGAAACAGGGTTCAGCGATGGCGACCGAGGCGCAGAATCGCAAGTGGGACTGGAAGGAAACCTACGCGATCATCAACACCTACAACGAGCTGGACACCGGCAAGAAGCGCACCGACGGTTCGGTCGATGCACTGAAGAAAGCCGGTCTGCCGGAAGATCACATCCTGTTCACCCCACAGAAAACCCTCGACGTGCCAGGCAGTATGGACGCCACCAACGCGGCCCTGCCTAAGCTGCCAAGCGGCGCGAAGAACCTGATCGTCGGCGGCATGAACGACAACACCGTGCTCGGCGGCGTACGCGCAACCGCAGGTGCCGGTTTTGCGCCTGCCAACGTGATCGGTATCGGCATCAACGGCACCGATGCCATCGACGAACTGAAGAAGAAGGAAAGCGGCTTCTTCGGCTCGATGCTGCCTAGCCCGGACAAGGAGGGCTACAACACCGCCCTGCAAATGTACGAGTGGGTCAGCACTGGCAAAGAACCGCCGAAGTACACCGCGATGGACGACGTGACGCTGATCACCCGCGAGAACTTCAAGGACGTGCTGACCAAGATCGGTCTGTACAAGTAATCCGCGGCGCACTTTGGCACGCCTGATCAGTCAGGCTGACATCCGCAAGGCCTCGCTCCACACCGTTCGGGTGGGGCGAGGAGGAGGTGGTTCATGCAACAGGCATCGGTTCAGCTACAGCAGTCCAGCGGCAGTCTGCGCTTCAATGGGATTGGCAAGACCTTCCCCGGGGTGAAGGCGTTGTCGGACATTAATTTCGAAGCTCGGCCAGGCAGCGTTCATGCGCTGATGGGCGAGAACGGCGCGGGCAAATCGACGCTGTTGAAGATTCTCGGGGGTTCGTATCAGCCCAACAGCGGCGACCTGCAGATCGGCGACCAGCATCTGGCATTCAAATCCACCGCCGACAGTATTGCCGCAGGCATCGCGGTGATCCACCAGGAGCTGCATCTGGTGCCGGAAATGTCGGTGGCGGAAAACCTGCTGCTCGGCCATATGCCCAATCGCTGGGGGATGGTCAATCGGCGCGCGATGGTTCGTCGCGCCCGTGATCTGCTCAAGGGGCTGGCGGATGAAATCGATCCCAATACCCGGCTGGGCGACTTGTCTCTGGGGCAAAGGCAGCTGGTGGAAATTGCCAAGGCCATGTCCCGCAACGCGCACGTGATTGCCTTCGACGAGCCGACCAGCAGCCTGTCGGCGCGGGAAATCGATCGCTTGATGGACATCATCGTCAAGCTGCGCGATGAGGGGCGAGTGATCCTTTATGTGTCACACCGCATGGAAGAAATCTTCCGCGTGTGCGATGCCGTCACCGTGTTCAAGGACGGGCGTTTCGTGCATACCTTCGACGACATGGCCGAGCTGGATCACGATCGTCTGGTGACCTGCATGGTCGGTCGCGACATCCAGGACATCTACAATTATCGCCCGCGCCAGCATCAAGGGCCGAGCCTGCGCGTCACCGGGCTGCTTGGGCCGGGCATTCAGGAACCTGTGAGTTTCGCGGTAGAGAAAGGCGAAGTGCTGGGGTTGTTTGGGCTGGTCGGTGCTGGTCGTACCGAGCTGTTCCGTTTGCTGTCGGGATTGACTCGCAACCAGGCCGGCACCCTTCAGCTGGACGGCAAACCGCTGAATCTGCGCTCGCCGCGCGATGCGATTTCTGCCGGTATTCTGCTGTGCCCCGAAGACCGTAAGAAAGAAGGGATCGTGCCGCTGTCCAGTGTCGCAGAGAACATCAACATCGGTGCGCGCCCCCGGCATGTGCATCTGGGCTGCCTGATTCAGGGTCGCTGGGAGCGCGAAAACGCCAGACACCAGATCCGCTCGATGAACGTGAAGACGCCTTCGCCGGACCAGCAGATGCTGTTTCTGTCCGGCGGCAATCAGCAGAAGGCCATTCTCGGCCGCTGGCTGTCGATGCCAATGAAGGTGTTGCTGCTTGACGAACCGACCCGCGGCATCGATATCGGCGCCAAGTCCGAGATTTACCAGATCATTCATAACCTGGCTGCCGACGGCATCGCGGTCATCGTGGTGTCCAGCGATCTGATGGAAGTCATGGGTATTTCCGATCGCATTCTGGTCATGAGCGAAGGCGCCATCACCGGTGAGCTTTCTCGCGACGAGGCCAATGAACAACGGTTGTTGCAATTGGCACTGCCGCGTACGCGCGGCTGATAACGGGTCACCCAAGTGAAAAATAAAAACGAGGTGCGTATGTCTACCGAAACCAGCCTGACGGCTCCCCGCCAGGGCATGAACATGCGTCGATTCTTCGACGATTGGGCCATGCTCCTGGCTGCATTGGGCATCTTCGTGCTCTGTGCCTTGCTCATCGATAACTTCATGTCGCCCCTGAACATGCGTGGCCTAGGCCTGGCGATCTCCACCGTCGGCATCGCGGCGTGCACCATGCTGTTCTGCCTGGCGTCCGGGCATTTCGACCTGTCGGTCGGTTCGGTTCTGGCGTGCTCCGGTGTCATCGCGGGTATCGTCATACGCGACACTGACAGCGTGTTCCTCGGCGTTTGCGCAGCCTTGGCCATGGGCCTGCTGGTTGGCCTGATCAATGGCATCGTTATCGCCAAACTGCGTATCAATGCCTTGATCACCACGCTGGCGACGATGCAGATCGTGCGCGGTCTTGCGTACATCTTCTCCAACGGCAAGGCTGTCGGTGTGGGCGATGAGGCGTTCTTCGTATTCGGTAACGGCCAGTTGTTCGGGGTACCGGTGCCGATCCTGATCACGGTCGTCTGCTTCGTGTTCTTCGGCTGGCTGCTCAACTACACCACCTACGGCCGCAATTCCCTGGCCATCGGTGGCAACCAGGAAGCGGCGTTACTGGCGGGCGTGCATGTCGACCGGACCAAGATCATCATCTTTGCCGTGCACGGCCTGATCGGTGCGCTGGCGGGCGTGGTGCTGGCGTCGCGCATGACCTCGGGCCAACCGATGATCGGCCAGGGTTTCGAGCTGACGGTGATCTCCGCGTGCGTGTTGGGCGGCGTGTCGCTGAGCGGTGGTATTGGCATGATTCGCCATGTGATCGCCGGGGTGCTGATTCTCGCGATCATCGAAAACGCCATGAACCTCAAGAACATCGACACCTTCTACCAATACGTGATTCGCGGCACCATCCTGCTGCTGGCAGTGATCATCGATCGGTTGAAGCGCCGCTAAACCGTGCTGTTCATAGAGCGTGGTCGGAACTGCGGATCATGCTCCATGGGCGCCGGCGTTGTATATGAAGGGTAGGGCTGGGCGGCTCAGGCCAGTCTTGACGTGACGAATATGAGACGAACCGACGCTTGGGCCAGTTCCTGGGCTTCGGTCCTGATGGCTCCCAGCTCTTTTTTGACCGCGTCGTCCTCTGTGTCACTGGCACGCAGTTCAATCAGCAAGGTCATCTGATACAACGCATCGATGAGCCCGTGAAGATTGCGATGCAGCTGGTGAGTGACCTTGTCCAGATGTTCGGCCTGGGCTGGTTCTGATTCGGTCGAACGGATGACCGAGGCGCCGGATTCGTTTTGCCGGCTGCCCGTCAACACGTAGTTGATGTCCACACCCGCACCGAGGATGCGCAGCAGATAATCGGTCTTGGGTGAGCGAGCTCCACTTTCATAATTACCCTGTGCATTGGTTTCCACACCGCCCACGGCGCCCAACGCGCTTTGTGAAAGTTTCAGACGAGTGCGCTCCTCGCGTAGTCTGGGACCTATCCCGGTCATATATTTCTCCAATGTTGCCTGTAGTTGCCAATGGCTGGACCAGCCGACGACTCACGCGCAAACGCCCTGACTCGATATGGATATTCGCTTGATTGTCAGGTGCTGCGATCGCAGGCGGGCGCACGTACGACGGGCTGACAATAACCAATATCCGACTCCATTGGAATGGATCCAATCTATCGGACAAAAAATTTCATCAAACAGCCGTACGAATGGATGTATAGCGGTTTTTTAACCGTTATGCCTTTGAATGGTTGGATTTAGTAGCAATTCAGCTTTGCGATACTGGCAGGGACGCCGTATGCCAGCGTCCCGAGCCAGCCGGAATTTTCAGGAGGCGCAGCGAGAGTTGGGTTGTCGCGCCCACTCATTGGCGGTTTTGGAAATGCGGTCGGCCAGTGCCGAGACGGCCTTTTGATGCGCCAGTATCAAGCCTTCCATGCTTGCTCCTGCGGGCTCGCGGATTACGCTGCTGCAGGTCATTGTCTGGCGCTTGCTGCCGTTATCGTGACCGCGCAGGCTCAGGTTCCAGACCACGTCGATCAGCGCATACTGGCCGAGCACCGATTCGAACCGTCGCACATCCGTGCGGATCGAAAGCACCGGCTCGTCGCTTTGCTTGGGCAGGCCTGCCAGATCGCGAGAGCCGAAGCGGCGCTCCAGCTCCCCGGTCAAGGCGTCGTGGAACTCGTCGCCCAACGGCGCCCCCCAGCGCTCGTTCTCAAGAATGGCCAGGCTGCCATCTCCCTGACGCACCACCAACGGCGGCTGGTCCACTTGGACCGCCATCAACACCGGTTGCATCTCGAACTGGAAAGGCGCCTGGGCGACATTGGCCGGAGCCTGTGTCGCCGGGGCAATCAGCGTGTAGTAATGCGTCGGCGTCGACGAACAGGCGCCCAGGCCCAATGCGCAGGCCAATACCAGAAGATGAGTACGCACAGTCATTGCACAGGCTCCGGAGCGATTTCGCGAGAAGAGGACGAACCTTTGTACGAGCCGGGAGCCGCGTCGCCCGAGCGTCCGCGGATCAGCGATTCAGGATGGCGGCTGAGGAAGTCGGTCAGCACGCGCACCGAACGGGCAGTGCGTTGCACTTCATCCAGGGCCTGACCCAGTTGCTGACGCGCCGGCGAATCATCCGAAAGCGTTTCGTTGGCAGCGCCGAGGGTCTTCTGCGCCTGCTGCAAGGTACCCGTCATTTGCGGCAAGACCTGGCCATTGACGTTCTTCATGGTTTTCTGCAATTCGATCAGACTGCCATTGAGGTTCTTCGCCAGATCGTCGATCGGGATCTTGCCAAGCTTGTCGACGAACGCTTGAAGCTGTTCCTGCAACTTGTCGAAGCTGCCGCCCACGGTTGGGATTTCCAGGGGGCGTGCTTTGGGGTCGTAGGCGACCTTCGGCGCTTTGGGATCGAAATCCATGGCCACGTACAACTGACCGGTCAGCAGGTTGCCCGTGCGCACTTGCGCGCGCAGTCCGCGCTCGACGAAGTGGCCTAGAACCCGAGAGGTTTGCTCTTCTTTATCGCCAACGCCTGCCTGTTCCCGGAGTTTGTCGTTGGCAGCACCCAGGCGCTGCGGATAGATCACCGCACCGACTATGCCGGGAAAGGTGCCGGTGGCCGCGTCAAAGTCCAGATCCACCGACACCACGCGGCCGATGTTCACGCCCAAAAAGTCCACCGGGGCGTTGGCCACCAGGCCACGCAACGATTGATTGAAGCGCATGCGAATATATTTGGGTTCACCATCGGGTGGCGCCAGGGCGGTTGCCTGGTCCTCGAACAGCTTGAACTCGGCATTGGGGTCGGCAGGCTTGGCGTCCGGGCTGTATTTGGGTTCGCGGAAGGCAATCCCCCCGGAAATGATCGAGGTCAGCGACTGGGTCGATACTTTGAGTCCCGACGCCCCAAGGCTGACGTCGACGCCGCTGGCGTTCCAGAAGCGTGAGTCGGTCAGGACATACTGATCGGTAGGCGAGTTGATGAAGATTTCGACGTTCACGCCTTTGCCATCCTTGGCCAGTTCGTACGCGACCACCTGACCCACCTGAATACGGCGGAAGTAGATCGGTGAGCCAATATCCAGCGAGCCGAGATCGTCGGTATGCAGGATGAAGCGCTTGCCTTTCTCGCCGAAGGTCACCGGTGGAGGATTCTCAAGGCCCTTGAAGTTTTTCTCGGTCTTCTCCGAATTGCCGGCATCGGCACTGATAAAGGCCCCGGACAACAACGTGTCGACACCGGAAACGCCATGTGCGCCGACGCGCGGGCGCACCACCCAATATTGCGAATCGGCTCGGGTGAACGGCGTCGCTGACTGGTTCAGCTCGATGGTCGCCAGAACGTGCGTGCGGTCGTCGCTCAGGGTGATGTCGGTCACCGTACCGATCACCACGTTCTTGTATTTGACCTGGGTTTTCTTGGCCTCCAGACCTTCGGCTGTCAGGAAACTGACCACCACCTTGGGACCGACGTTGAGGAAGTCGTGGATGACCATCGACAGGCCGATGACGCCCGCGACTATCGGGACCAGCCAGACCAGCGAAATACGTGCCTTGCGCGCCTTGACCTGCGGTCGTGCAGGCTCCGGTGCCGATGGGGGTAGGGCGTTATCAGACATCTTCAACCTCTGCGTCCCAGATCAACCGGGGATCGAAACTCATGGCGGCGAGCATCGTCATCACCACCACCAAACCAAAGAACAGGATACCCAGCCGCGGCTCGATGGTGCTGAGCCCGCGAAACTGGACCAAGGCCGCCACCAGGGCGACCACCAAAACATCGAGCATCGACCAGTAGCCGATCAGCTCGATGAAACGATACAGACGCGAACGCTCGCGCATCGCCCATTGACTGCGACGCTGGCAGGTCACCAGCAGCATCCCCAGAACGAGGAATTTGACGCAGGGCACCAGCACGCTGGCAATGAAAATGAGAATCGCAATGTCCCAGGAACCGCCTTCGGCAAACTCGATCACGCCGCTCATGATGGTGTTTTCACTCGCACTGCCCAGCAATGTCGTGAACATCACGGGCAGGGTGTTGGCCGGGATATAGAAAATCAGCCCGGCAATCAGGAACGCCCAGGTACGGACAAGGCTGTTGGGTTTGCGCCGATGCACCGCAGAGTCGCAGCGCGGGCAGTCATGGGCGTCTTCCGGGCAGACGTATCCGCACACATGGCAGAGGGTCACTTTGCGTTCGTGGGCGAAAGGGATGCCATTCATTCGGGCTGAACTCCCAAATCATCCCACAGTCGGCGAATGTCTTTGCCCGCGATCAGCACGATCAGCACCATCAGCATCGCCATGGCCCACAGGCCGACGCCGGGGTGTACGTCGAGCATCCCGCCCAGCTTGATGATCGCCACCAGAATGCCCAGCAGGCAGACTTCGAGCATGCTCCATGGACGCAAATGTTCAAGGGTACGCATGCAGATCTTGAAGCCAGGGGCGATCTCGTCGCGTTGAGCGTGAACCAGTACCCAGAACAGCAAGGCTATCTGCAGAGCGGGCGCGAGGATGATCGCAAGGCCCGCCACCAGTGCAATCAGGGTGATCTGACCCTGAGCCAGCGCCTCGACCGAACCCCATAGCGTCACTTGGTTGTACAGGCCTTTCATGCTGATGCTGATCACCGGAAACACATTGGCGAACACGAACATGATGCCCGCGGCGATGCTCAGCGCCAGCAGCTGTTCGATGGTCATGCGATGCCCGCGGCTAAGCACCCCGGCGCAGCGCAGGCAATACGCGGTCTCGCCCTTGTTCAGGGGCGTGGCGTGGTAGAGCGAATCACAATGCTCGCAGATGATCCACTGCGCGGGGTCGCTCAGCGGTGTCGTGCTGCGGGGCATTGACGCCGTGGTTGAAGAGCTGGACGTGTTCACGATAGTTCGGCTTCAAGGGTGAGCGCACGCAATGGGCGGACCGCAAAGGGATGTATTCCGACGCGATACGAGTTCGTGTTACGGGGAATGAGTGTCATGAACGGCACATTGATGAGTTCGATTGAGAGATTGACCACAATGCCAGCATCGGGTTCGGTGCGATCAGGGAGTATGGGGAAACATCTGAGTGAAAGCACTTTTTCTGGTTGCATAATCAGCGCAGGAGGCGGGGCGAGTTATTGCGGCCTGTGTCGCGGCGAAGCGCGTAATTGTAGCCCGACAGTAAGGGGGGCGGATAGATCCCGTAGTCGCGAGGGTCGCCGGAGGGTAAGGCCGTGAGACCGCAGGCGCCGACGAGCCGGACTGGTACAGGCGAACGATCCGATTGCGCTACAGCTTCGCCCAGAAATCCTCTGCAAAATCACTCAACGTCATGGTTGGCCGGAACAACCGCATTTCGACGGGAATGTCCCAATGTCGATCCAGCGCGCGCACCAGCTTGGCGCTGGCGATCTCCGGCTCTGCCAGGGTTTTCGGCAGCCAGGCAAAGCCCTTGCCTTCCAGCGCCATCGACAGCAACACCGCAGCCAGATGCGAGCTGAAAACAGTGTGCAGGCTGGGCGGCCGAGCTTCTTTACGCAGGCGCGCCGACACGATCCGGCCCAGGCCTGACTCAGCGGTGTAGCCCAGCAGTGACTGTGCGCTCGAGTCGCGATTGGCTTCGACCTGCCGGGCTTGCAAAGGGATCAGCACATCACTGCCCACCACCTTGGAATGAAACGAATCGGCAGCAAATTGCGGCGGCACGTCCGGGTGTTGATGGCATAGCAAAAATTGCACTTCACCGCCCAGTAACATCTGCTCGCAGACCCGCATGTTGTCCGAATGCAGGCGTATCGCCTCAATGGGACTGCTGCGCTCCGCAGCTCGGACCCAGCCGGGAAAGAACGTGAACGACAGCGAATGAGTGGCGGCGAAAAGCAGCGATCGTGCCTGCTTTCCCGCCACTTCGCGCGCTTCCTGGCGCATCTGGTACACGCGCCGGGTCATCTCCTGCGCATTGCCGAGCATGTGCCGGCCGGCATCGGTCAGGGTTGCGCCCTGGGTGGTGCGGTCGAACAGATCGACCCCGACCCATGTCTCCAGCGCCCGAATCCGCCGACTGAACGCTGGCTGGGTCACATGGCGCAATTCGGCTGCGCGTGAAAAGTTGCCGCTCTGCGCCAGCGCATTGAAGTCTTCCAGCCAAACCAATTCCATCGTGATGCCGTCCGCGCATTGAGTGCCGCGTTTTTAGCATTGGCCGCAGCGAAAGGTCCAGGCCTAGAGTTGAGCCCGCCTGGAGCGCGAGCCCCACGATTGCTGCGCCCCTTTACCCATAACAACAGGAGTTACCCATGCGTATTGTCGACATTCGCGAAAAGACGGTGTCCATTGCCTCGCCGATTGCCAACGCCTACATCGATTTTTCCAAGATGACCTGTTCGGTGGTGGCCGTGGTTACCGATGTCATTCGCGATGGCAAACCGGTGATCGGCTACGGCTTCAACTCCAATGGCCGATACGGTCAGGGTGCGCTGATGCGTGACCGTTTCCTGGCGCGCGTGCTGGAAGCCGACCCGGAATCGCTGATCGACAAAGAGCGCAACAACCTTGACCCGTTCGCCATCTGGAAGGCCCTGATGACCAACGAAAAACCCGGCGGCCATGGCGAGCGCTCGGTGGCCGTCGGCACCATCGACATGGCGGTATGGGACGCCGTGGCGAAGATCGAGGGCAAGCCGCTGTATCGTCTGCTGGCCGACCGTTATCGCGATGGCGTGGCCGACGATAAGGTCTGGGTTTACGCGGCAGGCGGTTACTACTATCCCGGCAAAGACCAGACCAAACTCAAGGCCGAGATGCAGAGCTACCTGGATCGCGGCTACGACGTGGTGAAAATGAAGATCGGCGCCGTGCCCTTGGCCGAAGACCTGCGCCGTATCGAAGCGGTGCTGGAAGTGGTGGGCGACGGTCAGCGTCTGGCGGTGGATGCCAACGGTCGTTTCGACCTGGAAACCGGCATCGCCTACGCCGAAGCGATCAAGCCGTACAACCTGTTCTGGTACGAAGAGGTCGGCGATCCGCTGGACTATGCGCTGCAGGCTGAACTGGCCAATCACTATGAGTTGCCCATGGCCACGGGCGAAAACCTGTTCTCCCATCAGGACGCCCGCAACCTGCTGCGTCACGGCGGTATGCGCCCGGATCGCGACTACTTGCAGTTCGATTGCGCCCTGTCCTATGGCCTGGTGGAATACCTACGCACGCTTGACGTGATGAAGGAGCTCGGTTGGTCCACCCGCCGCGTCGTGCCTCACGGTGGGCACCAGATGTCGCTGAACATCGCGGCCGGTCTGCATCTGGGCGGCAATGAATCGTATCCGGACGTATTCCAGCCGTTCGGTGGTTTCGCCGATGGCATTCGTGTCGAAAACAGCTACGTCGGCCTGCCGGATATCCCGGGGGTGGGCTTCGAGGCCAAGTCGGCGCTGTACGCGGTAATGCGTGAGTTGGGCGAGGGCGCCTGATCTACCGACTTACCCCTGTAGGAGCGCGCTTGCCCGCGATTAACCTGTGTGTGGCAACTAATCTGGTGCCGCCAAATCGCATCGCGGGCGGCGCGCTCCTGCAAGTTCTGTATGGCCTCGTGGATTTTGCGACACCGCCATGACCTGCAGCCCCATCGCACCGAATCCGGGGCGCGTCGGAAAGTCGCATGTCTGACCTGCCAGCGCTCGGCACGCAGCAGTATTCGTCGGCAGCGGGCCGGTCGCGTTACAACTGGTGAGGATGCGCGGTGGTAGACTCTCGCCACTTCAGACGAGGAGCGACACACGTGCGCAAGATGGCAATGATGGTGGCGGTATTGATGTTGGCAGGTTGCGACGGCGGTAAACCGGCAACGCCGGCAAAGGTCCCGACCACCGATTCAGTCGCGGAAGCACCGACCCCGGCTTCGCCACAATGGACCATTCGCGTTCATTTGAAAGAAGCCCTGAGCGACATGACCTACTGGCTGGTCGAGCACCACTATCCCTCTTACGTGGTCAAGGTCGAAGGCAAGGAAGTCGTCATGATCGGCCCGTTCGATTCCCAGGACAGCGCCGAAAAGGCCAAGACTGATATCGATGCGGCGTTGGTCAAGGGGCATCGCCTGTCGCAACTGGAAGTCATCCCGCCCAGATCCTGAGGGTCCGATGCACGATGTAAGGCGACACCCCGCCGTGGCTGTGCCACCCTGATTCACGTGCTCGAATACTCGAGCGCGTGAACCGGGAATCGCCGATATGGACGAGATTCAACGCCTCAGCGAGTTGCTGGTCGCTAATCAGCGCTACGAAGAGCAGAAGCACCAACGTTTTCACGATGATCTGGCGCAGTGGAATGTCAGCATCGATGCCCTCTACGAGCAGGTCCAGACCTGGCTCAAGCCCCTGGCCGACGCAGGCCAAACCTCCTTCGAGTACGAGCCGCACCTGGCCCAGAGCAAGGGCTATCCCGATGAAAACTCACCGTTCCGAACCCGCCGCATGAGTTTCTATCTGGGCACGCACACGGTTGCGTTTGTGCCCGATGCCATGGGGACGAAAGGGCAGGTGAGCATTTCGGTCAGCGGTTTGAGTTTGCATGGGCAAGAGAAATATACCCTGCTGCTGGATGCGGGACGTCATGACTGGATGTTGAGGAAAACGGTGGGGGTCAAGGACGCCGAACCTGTGGCGTTTACAGCGGACTGTTTCGGCAAGTTGTTGCAGGGCGTGGTGCCACGGCGGGACGTCTGATGAAGCGCTGAATCTGTACGATCCCCTGTGGCAGTCCGGGGCCAGCGGCAGCGTTTTGGCCACGCCACCGCCGGCAAACCGGGCTGCTACAGGAGCGGGGTCAATGCTGGATCAGGACGCGCATGCACAGCATCAACGGCGACCCAGCAGCAGGCCTACCACCAGACCGAAACCGGCCGAGACCGCTACGGTCTGCCATGGGTGGCCGCCGATGTAGGTTTCGGTGGCCTCAACGGCAGGCTTGGTTTTATCACGCACGCTGCCCAGGGAATCGACGGCTTGCCTGAGCTTCTGGCTCAGCTGCTCACGCACGGTTTCTGCCTCTTCGCCGACCAGCGAAGCGCTGTCCTTGAGCAGTTTGTCGGATTCTTCGATGAGGGCCGCCAATTCGCTGAATGCTTGATCCTGGATCTGTTCGGCGGCGTTTTGGGCAGCAGTTTTACGAGCCATGGCAAATTTCCTTTCAGTTGATGATGGCAGTGAGCAATGGAGTCGCGGGGGCCGGGAAAAGTTGCAGGGTATTTCCGAGGCGGCGCAAAAAGTGCGACGAATGTGATCGGGCATCACCGGTGGCGGGTGTAAGATGCTGACGCTTTCCAGCCGATCTTCGGCTGTAATCGGAGCGTTACGTTTTTGCAACCAGAGGTAGACGTCATGAGTTTCAACCTGGCCAACAAGTCCCTTGCCGAGCGTGCCGTGATCGAGGACGAGAAATCCCGTCTGTTCGAGCTGTGGCAGAGCAATCTGGGCAAGGCCAAGGGCGAAGCCGCCCGACTGATGGGCGAGCGCGCCAAACGCAAAGGCAAGTGGTCGGAGTGGGTGCGGGCAGAGCTCGATGCCATGTCGCCGCCTGAATACGCCAACATGGTGCGCGCCGAGGTCAATCGCCTGGTGGCTGCTGCACGCGGCTGAAGCCATCTCCCGCGCAGGGTGGATTCGTTCAGCCCTTGGGCCAGCCGCCGCCGAGCGCGCGGTACAGTTGCACGCGATCAAGGGCCGCTTGCGTGGCACTGTCGACCAGGTCGCTCTGGGTTGCCAGCAGCGCGCGTTGCACACCCAAGACGTTGATGAAGTCCACGGCGCCCTGACGGTAACGGTCCCGGGCGGTGGTCAGCGCAATGGTGTTCTGATGCACCGCCTCCTCAAGCCTGGTGTAGTGCTGTTTTTCGGCCGCGTAGTCATTCATCGCGTTGTCGACTTCATGCCAGGCGCCTAACACTGTCTGCTGATAGTTGATCGCCGCTTCCTGCTCCTGGCGCTTGCGCAGTTCCAGCATGCCGGTCAGGCGTCCACCCTGGAAAATCGGCAGATAAAAATTCGGACCGTACGACCATTCCCGAGAACTCCAGTTGCCGAAGTTGGAACCGTCCAGAGCTTGCGAGCCGATACTGGCGCCCAGGCTGATACGCGGATAGAAATCGGCCTTTGCCACCCCGATGGCGGCAGTCGCGCGGTGAAGGGCGGCCTCGCTTTGCTGGATATCCGGGCGACGCTGGGCCAGTTCGGACGGCAGCCCGACCGGCACATCAGGCGCCGGGTTGGGTATGGCCTTCGGCTCGATCAGTTCCCCGTGCAGCGAGCGCGGCGCCTCGCCCAACAACAGGCTCAAGGCGTTGATCAGGCGGTCCTGCTGAGCGCCGAGCACTGGCAGCACGGCTTCGATGGTTGCCACCTGCGCCGCGGAGTTGGCGGTGTCGAGGTTGGTGGTGACGCCATTGTCGAAGCGAGTCTTGGTCAGCTGATAGCTCTGCCGGGCGATTTCCAGATTTTGCCGGGCGACTGCCAGTCGCGCCTGCACGCCACGCAGGCGAATGTAGTCAGTGGCGGTTTCGGCGCTGATGCTCAATAGCACGCCGTCACGCTGCGCACCGGTCAGCTCGACCTCAGCGTCGGCGGCCTCGACGCTGCGGCGCACATGGCCCCAGAGGTCGACTTCCCAACTGGCGTCGATGGCGCTGCTCCACAGCTCGAACGGCGCCTTGCCCTCCAGATCGGACTCATCGAGGACTCCCACGGCACTGTTACGCGCGCGCTTGTAAGCGCCATTGGCGCTGATGCCTGGCAATTGTGTGCTGCCAGTGACCTTGCGCATCAGCCGGCTCTGCTCCAGTCGATTGTTGGCAGTACGTACGTCGAAGTTGGCGTTCGCCGCGCGTTCAACAAGCGCCGTCAACTGCGGGTCTCCCAGCTGCTGCCACCACTGGCTGTCATTTTTTCCCACCAGCGTCGAACCCGGCTGCACTGCGCTCTGCCAGCTCTGTGGAAGTGCAGGATGTGGCGCTTGAAAATCGGGGCCGACGGCGCAGGCGCCAAGGCTGGCCAGGGCCATGAATAACAGAGTGCGCTTCATCTCAGTGCCCCCTGCTGGTGTCGACACTGGCCACCACCGACATGCCGATGCGCAGCCGATCGAGGTCTGCCTGATTCTGCTCGAAAATGATTTTCACCGGGATGCGTTGCACGACCTTGGTGAAGTTCCCCGTTGCGTTATCCGGGGCGATCTCGGAAAAGGACACCCCGGTCGCCGGCGCGACACTCTCGATGTGGCCTTTGAAGCTGTGGTCCGGAATGCTGTCGACGCTCAGCTCGACTTCCTGATGCGCGACCATGCGTGCCAGTTGGGTCTCGCGAAAGTTGGCCACCACGAAGGCTTCGTGCAGCGGTACCACCGCCATCAGCGGTTGCCCTTGAGAGACATAGGCACCGACGCGGACCGAACGCTGGCCGACCATGCCATCCTGCGGCGCGGTGATTTTGGTGTAGGAGACGTTCAGATCCGCCTGTTTCAACGCCGCCTGATCCTTGGCCAACTCAGCCTTTGCCACTTCCAGCTGGGCTTTGAGCACCTCCAGCGTCTTGGTGGCCGCGACCCGGGAGGCTTCATCACGATCACGGGAGGCTTGCCAGCCCTGCAGGTCGGCTACCGCTTTCTGGTGTTCCTGCTGGGTGCCCGCACCAGCGTTCGAAAGATTCAGGTAGCGCTGTTCGTTAGCCTGCGCGAACTTCAGGGACGCGGCGGTGGCGCGGGTGGTCGCGCTGGTTTGATCGATCACGGCCGCCTGGCGTTCGATGCTCGCCTGCAGATTCAGCAACTGCGCCTTGGCGGCCGATACGGTGGCTGCCGCCGAAGCCTGGGCGACCAGCAAGTCCCGATCATCAAGCTCTGCCAACACTTGGCCGGCCTTGACCGATTGGTTGTCTTCTACCAGCACCTTGGTGATTTGCCCCGGCAGGCGTGCGGAAATCAGTACCGAGTCAGCCCTGATGTAGGCATCGTCGGTGCTCTGTACAGCGCTGGTGGAGAGGATTTCGTAGCCGGTGTACACGGCGCAGATGATGACAGCCGTGCAAACCAGGCTGATGGCGGTTCTATGTTGTTTCATGGCGATACCGGAGGTTGCGGTGGATAGGCGCGTTTGGGCAGGGTCAGTAGAACGACGAACAGGACAGCGACAACCGCCAGCAGCGCCAGGTACGCATCGCTGTAGCTGAGCACGAAGGCTTGTCGCTGAACGCGCTGCGAAACGGCGGCAAGGGTTTGATGCTGGAACAGCGGGCTGAGGGCCTGATGGCTTGAACCCAGATTATCGAGCAGCGTATTGGAGTGCAGGTGTTCGCGGTGGGTGATCAGGTTTTCCAGCGCCGAAGCACCGACCACCGAAAACAGCCCGCGCATGCTGTTGACCATGGAAGAGGCAAACGGGCCCTCCATCGGCTGGATCACCCCGGTGGCGTTCATCAACAACGGCACCACGATCATGGGCTGGGCAAACGCATGGATGATCTGCAGCGCATAGAAGTCCTCGCGGACCCACTCACTGGTCAACAACGAACCGCCGATGCAGGCGATGGCCATCAACGCCAGTCCGGCGCCGATGACATAGCGCGAATCCACCCAGTTGCGATTGATCGTCATCGCCACCAAAGGCGCCAGCACCAATTGCGGGACAGCGATCAACAGGGCAGTCGGCATGGTTTGCAGATAGCGATAACCTTGAATCTCGGTCAGATACGCCGCCGGAATGGCGCCCCCTGCCAGCGACAGCAGCAGAAACAAACACAGGGTGACGATGCCGTAGGCGAAATTGCGCCGCTCCAGCAATTGCAACTTGAACAGGGGCAGCGGGTGAAACCACTCGTTGAGCAGAAACAGCGGCAAGGCGGTGGCGGCACCCAGCAACATGAAAGCGATCAGTGGGGAGTTCAACCAGTCGAGTCGCTCGCCTTGTGTCAGGGCAACCACCAGCATGGAAATACCGCCGACGCCCAATAATGCACCACGCCAATCGGCCTGTTTGAAGCGCTCCAGACGAATCGGGTCCTGCGGCAGGCCGTAGGCAATGAAGCCGGCACCGATCAGACACGTCGGCACGATTTGCCAGAACACCATTCGCCAGTTGCCGCCCTCGGTCCATAGTGCCGCCAACGGCGTGGCCAGGTTTGGGCCGAAGGTCGCCGTCAGTGCATACGCCGAGAGCCCGTAGAGTTTGACGTGCCATGGCAGGAAACGCAGGGCGGCGGTCATCAGCAAAGGTGGCAGGGCGCCCCCTGCCAAACCCTGCAGCACGCGCAGCGTGACCAGACTTTCGAAGTTGGGGGCGAAGGGAATGAGTATGCCGAACAGGGTGAAGGCGCACGTCATCACGATGGCATAGCGGCGGATCGAGAAAGTCATCGCCAGCCACGGCGAGAGCAGCATGGCGCTCACTTCGGCGGCCGCATAGGCGGTGCTGATCCAGGTACCCTGATCGTGACTCAGGCTGAAAATCCCTAGAATATCCACCAGGACCGTTTCTGTGACCCGGTCGTTGATGCCTGAGGTGAGCGCGGCGAGTAAAACACCGACCAGGCCGATGGCCAACCGCCAACCGAAAGGTGTCGGAACAGGGGGAGTGATGGGTGCTGACAAAGGAGGATCCTGTTGCGCCGAAAGATAGAGGGCCTGATATGCGGTACACTGTACCAACTGATAATACTTTGGACAAGACCATGACGAGTGCTGAATCTGATCGAAGTGGCGTCGGGGTCATTGCCCGCGCCGCCGCTATCCTGCGTACCCTGGAAGACGAACCCTCGGGTTTGAGCCTTGGCGCCATTGCCAGGAAAAGTGGTCTGCCGCGTTCTACCGTTCAGCGGATGGTCGATGCGCTGGCTCAGGAAGAGCTGCTGGAGGTGCACGGTCCTGGCGGCGTTTGCCTGGGCCCGGCCTTGATGCGCCTGGCATCCCACAGCCACGTCGACATTACGCAGAAAGCCCGGCCTTACCTGGAGGAGCTCTCTCGGGTGACGGGAGAGACGGCGGTATTGATGGGGGCGAGCGGGGCTCAGTTGCTGATCTTGCATTCAGTCGTGTCGCCCAATGCCCTGCGGGTTGCTCCGGTCGCGGGTAATTTTCTGAGCATCTACGCGACAGCTGGCGGGAAAATCCTGCTCTCTGCCATGCAAGACAAGGCGGTGATGGATTTGCTCGGCACTGAACTCAAGCAGCTGACACCCAGGACACTCACGCTCAAGCAATTGCTGGCGCAGCTTGAGGAGATCAGGAATAGCGGATTTGCCCTCGATTTTGATGAGCACACGGTCGGGGTTGGGGCTATAGCCGTCGGTTTGCAGACGCCGCAAGGGCAGTATGCGATCGACGTGGTCGGGCCGGTATGGCGAATGGAAGAGGCCATCGACACCGTCAAGGCGGCGTTGAAAAAATGTCAGCGAGATCTGACCGACGCCATGCGCAGCATCGCTTGATGCCAACTTCAACCTCGCGCTTATCGAGGGCTGGGGGGCAAACGGAGCCGTGTTCCACGTGTATGGAACACGGTTGCTTTTGAGCATTCGGGCAGGTGTGCCTCGCGGTGACGGAAGCAGCCACTAGCGCTCTGTCTCAATGCACGAGCATGCCTGTAAACCAGTACGCCTGAGCCAGCGTGATGAAGCCGACGATCGTCGCGAATATCACACTGTGCTTGAGCGTGAAGCGGAACAGATCCGATTCGCGACCGACCATCCCTGTCGCGGCGCATGCCACGGCGATGGATTGCGGCGAGATCATCTTGCCGGTGACGCCACCACTGCTGTTGGCGGCGACCAACAGGATGTCATTGACGCCGATCTGATGGGCGGTGGTTGCCTGTAGCGAAGCGAAGAGGGCGTTGGATGAGGTGTCCGAGCCCGTCAGGAACACGCCGATCCATCCCAGAAACGGCGAGAAGAAAGGGAACGCGGCGCCGGTGCTCGCCAACATGATCGCCAGCGTAGTGGACATGCCCGAGTAGTTCGTTACGAAGGCAAACGCAAGCACCATCCCGATCGAGAGGATCGGAAACTTGAGTTCCACGAGGGTTTCCTTGAACGCCGTCAGGCCGCTCCTGACGTTGATGCGCAGGATCGCCATCGAGATCAGCGCGGAGAAAAAGATAGCCGTCCCGGTGGCAGACACAGGATCGAATTTGAACACCGCCGAGATCGCGGTCGGCGTAGCGACGATCGGCGCGACCTTCATCACCCACTGATCGAGGTGTGGAATCGCGATCTGCAATACCCAGCTATATAACGCGCCGCCCGGAGCGAACAAGGCTTTGAACGGTTTCAGCGTCCAGAGGGTGACCAGCACGGTCAGCACCAAAAACGGCGACCAGGCCTTGAGGACTGTCGCAACGTCATAGGCTGAGGGCGCGCCTCCAGGTTGCCCCCCGACTTTACCCAGGATCGCGGTGCCATCGGCGTTGATCCCGGTGATTTCGGTTTCCTCTGCCTGTTTCGGATGCCATACCTTCAGGAACAGGGTCAGGCTCACCAGGCTGACCAGCGCCGAGGTGATGTCTGGCAATTCCGGGCCCATGAAGTTGGAGGTGAAGTACTGGGTCACGGCGAAGCTGAAACCTGCGACCAGAGCAGCGGGCCAGGTTTCCCTGATACCCCGCCAGCCATCCATCATCGCCACCAGCCAGAACGGTACGATGATCGACAACAGTGGCAGCTGACGGCCGGTCATCGCGCCGATCTTGAACGCGTCGATGCCCGTCACCTGACCGGCAACGACGATGGGAATACCCAACGCGCCGAATGCCACTGGCGCGGTGTTGGCTATCAGGCACAGGCCCGCTGCATACAGCGGATTGAAACCCAGGCCAACCAGCAGGGCCGCGGTGATTGCCACCGGCGCGCCAAAGCCAGCCGCACCTTCGAGAAAGGCACCAAAAGAAAATCCGATAAGAAGCACCTGCAGGCGCTGGTCTGCGGTGATCGACAGCACTGAGCTACGAATCACCTCGAACTGACCGCTTTTCACCGTCAGCTTGTAGAGAAATACCGCCGCGACGATGATCCACGCGATAGGCCATAAGCCGTAGGCAAAACCATACCCGGCAGCGGCGAAAGCCATGTCGATCGGCATCTTGAACACCAGGGTGGCGATAAGCACCGAGAGCACCAGAGTGAGGGTGCTGGCGACGTAGCCTTTCATGCGGAACACCGCGAGGGCGAGGAAGAAGAACATGATCGGGATTAGCGCGACCAGCGCTGATAATCCCACGCTGCCAAGTGGGGTATACAACTGTTGCCAGGTTTGCATATGAGCAGTCTCTTGTTATTTTTTTTGATGTTCAGTTGACGCGATGCGTTGGAGTCCGCGCGAACGTTGCGTGCGCGCGGATATCCCTGGAACTACATTTGGGCGCCGATCATCCAGGGCACGAATTCCTCGTCGCCCACACCCAAGGCTTCGCTCTTGCTCTGCTCGCCGGATGCAATGCGGATAAAGGCTTCGAAGATCTCCTGGCCCTTTTGCTCCACGGTGGCATTGCCATCCATGATCAGCCCGCAGTTGATGTCCATGTCGTCGCGCATCCGCTCGAACATTTGCGTATTGGTTGCGATCTTGATGGACGGCGCGGGCTTGGCACCAAAGCAGGATCCGCGGCCTGTGGTGAAGGCCACCAGATTGGCGCCAGAAGCGATCTGGCCGGTAGCCCCCATCGGGTCGTAACCCGGAGCGTCCATGAACACCAGGCCGTGCGCCGTCACCGGCTCGGCATAGTGGTAGACACCGGTCAGCGGGGTAGAACCGCTTTTAGCGACCGCGCCGAGAGATTTCTCGAGGATCGTGGTCAAGCCGCCGGCCTTGTTTCCGGGCGTGGGATTGTTATCGATACTGCCACGCTCACGCTCGGCATACGCTTCCCACCAGTGAATACGCTCGACGATCTTCTCGCCAACCTCACGGCTGATGGCCCTGCGCGTGAGGAGGTGCTCGGCGCCATAGATTTCGGGCGTCTCCGACAAGATGGCGGTGCCGCCCTGGGCCACGAGTTTATCGACCGCTACGCCCAGCGCCGGGTTGGCAGTGATGCCGGAATAGCCGTCCGAGCCGCCGCACTGCAGGGCGACTGTCAGGTGAGACAGTGACTGCGGCTCGCGTTTGACCGCATTGGCAGCCGGAAGCATGGTCTTCACCGCTTCGATTGCGGCATCGATGGTGTTTTGGGTGCCGCCCAGCTCTTGCATGATCAGCGGCACCAGCCGCGCGTCAGGTTCGACACCTTCTGAAGCAAACAGGGGTTTCAGTTGGTTGGACTCGCACCCGAGGCCAATCAGCACGACACCGGCGAAGTTTGCATGCGTCATGAAGCCTGCGATGGTTCGTCGCAGTTGCTTGAGACCTTCACCGTTATGGTCAATGCAGCAGCCGAAGCTGTGAGTGAGCGGAACAATACCGTCGACATTGGGGTAGTCATTGAGCACGGACGAATTATTGAAATACTGAGCGACCTTTTTGGACACGGTCGCTGAGCAGTTCACCGTGCTGATGACGGCAATGTAATTGCGTGTCGCAACACGTCCATCCGCGCGCTTGATACCCATGAACGTTCTGGCTTCGGGCGCGTCGCCCGTGCGGATTACACCCTCTCCGAAGGCATAGTCGCGTTCGAAATCCGCCATCGCAAGATTCTGCACATGAACGTGCTCGCCCGGCGCAATGGGGGCTGTGGCAAAGCCAATGATCTGGCCATAGCGGCGCACCGCTTCACCGGTGGCAATCGCGGTGAGAGCAACTTTGTGCGCGGCCGGAATGTCCTGAACGGCCTGGATGCCTGTCGAATCAAGAGCAGTACGGGCGTCAATCGCGGCACGCGCAATAGCAATATTATCGAGAGGATGAAGTTTCAGAATCTTGCTCAAATCAGACATCGGTTAACGCCTCTTATTATCTTTTTAATGTTCTGTTGCCGGTTTCAGTTCCGGTACTGATCGCAGGCCTGGATATTCACGACGCATGGGCTGAGGTGGCTGGCGTGTGTGTTTCCCAATGTATGGCAATCCTGAAAAGCGCGGGGTGAGGTTCATTGTCCGACCCGGTTAGAAAACTTCACCGCCCTGCACGGGCTGTCAGCCGCCGATAGTTCTGTACGTACGAGGAAAGTTTTCAATAAACTGCCGAATGATCAGAAGACCTCCACCGTTGCACGCACTTTATGCATTCGAGGCCGTGGCCCGGCTCTTTTCCTTTTCCAAGGCCGCCGAGGAATTGAATGTCACGCGTAGTGCCGTGAGCCATCGGATTCAAATGCTCGAGGATTTATTGGGCGCCCCTGCATTCGAGCGCGGGCGACCTTCACTCAGCCTCACACCTACCGGTGCTGCTTATCTCATTGTGGTGCGAAAGGCGCTCGCAGCCTTGACCGATGTCGCCGCGCAGACAGGGGAGCGTCCCAACAAAACGCGTATCACCATGACGGCTCCGCCTACGTTCGCGCGGATGGTGATTCTTCCCCGATTGAAGAGTTTTCTGGATAGCCACCCCAATATCGAGATCGCCCTCGAGATCAGTAATTCGCAGCTCGACTACAAGGCCGGGGAGTTCGATCTCGATATTCGATTTGGCACGGGTCATCATGTCGGAAGAGAAAGCCGCATACTGCTTGACGAGGTCATCTTCCCGGTGGCCAGCCCTTCTTACATCAAAGAACGCTGCATAACGGCGCCTGCCGACCTCAAACATGCTCAGTTCCTGCGTAGCCGGTTAGAGCCCTGGCGACCCTGGTTTTCAGCGGCGGGTTTGGACTTTCAAGAGCCAACGGAAGGGCATCGCTTTGAGGATCTGTCACTCCTTTACCACGCAGCGGCGCAAGGACTGGGGGTTGCGCTGGCCCGTGCGTCCCTGGTGCGTCCGTTACTCGATGCTGAGGCCCTGGTGCCTTTGTTCGACGTGATGGCCAAGTCGGATTACGCGTATTACGCGCTCTACGAACAGGGCAGTTTCGATCGTCCCGAGGTTGCCAGCTTTGTCGATTGGCTGCAGGCACCGACACCGGGTAAAGCCTTCGCAACCTTACCCGACCACGTCCGCTGATGCCCCCCGCATTGATCGCGCCAGTGAGCCTGACATAGGCTCCCGGAGCGGCTAGGGCGCTACCGGCCCGTCACTGACAATACAGACGCGTGGGATACCGTCGCCACCTCGTTGACCATCTCCACCAGCTGCGCCTGGGAGAAGGGTTTGGCCAGACTCGGAACGTCGACGGTCTGTCCCGGGACCCCCTCGGCGTATCCCGATACCAGGATCACCGGCATGTCGGGAAATCGCTCCCGAACGCTGAATATCAGTTGCGCCCCTGTCATGTGGGGCATGGCGTGGTCGGTGATCATCAAGTCGAATCGCTGCTGCTCCAGCCAATCCAGCGCCTCGCGTGCGGAGCTGGCAGAGCGCACGCGATGGCCCACGTCCCTGAGCATTTCGGCAGTGCTGGTCAGCACCAAGTCATCGTCGTCTACCGTGAGGATGTTCAAAGCGGCCTGCTGACTCTCGCGCTGTGTCGCGTTTTCGCTGCCGTTTTCCAGCGAGGCCTCAGGCGCCGTGGTCAATGGCAGCCACATCTCGGCGGTCGTGCCAACGCCCAGCTTGCTGTGTAGTTGCAGCGTACCGCCGCATTGCTCGACCAGACCATGCACCATGGACAGCCCAAGCCCCGTGCCCTGGCCAACCCCTTTGGTAGTGAAGAAGGGTTCGGTCGCACGCTTGAGGGTTTCTTCGTCCATGCCTTCACCTGTGTCCGTCACGCACAGGCACCAGTAGTCTCCGAAGCCAGGCCGAGTGTCCGACACCTTGATACTGCGCAAAATCGTCTCGATCACGATCTGCCCTTGGCCGCCCATTGCATCGCGAGCGTTGACGGCAAGGTTGAGCAACGCAGCTTCGAGCTGATTGGGATCGGTCCTCACCCAGGCGGGGACCGGCGTGGGGGTAATCTGCAGTTCTACGGTAGGGCCGAGGGAGCGCTGCAGCAGTTCGCTCATGCCGGCGACCAGTTGCCCGAGTTCGATGGTCTGCGCTCGCAGTTCCTGGCGGCGCGCGAAGGCGAGCATCCGGGCAATCAGCGTAGCGCCGCGTTCCGCTGCTGTCCTGGCGTTATCGACCAGTCGTACGAGTTGCGGATCGGCGGGCATGCGCCGACGCAGCAGGTCGAGGCTGCCCAGTACGGCCATCAGCAGATTGTTGAAATCATGGGCGATGCCGCCGGTGAGATTGCCCAGCGCTTCCATTTTCTGCGCCTGTTGCAGCGCCTGCTCGGTACGCCGGATGTTGGCTTCGCTCTGGCGCAAGGCTTCGGTGCGCTCGACCACCTGTGCCTCCAGGTCGACGCGAAAGCGCTCCTCACTTTCTCGTTGCCTGGCCTCGGCACGCGCCCGCTCGATGTGCGCCCAGGATCGTTCGGTGACTTCCGCCAGCAGTGACAGTTCGTGTGGGGTCCAGCGCCGGGGCACGCGGTCATGAATGGCCATCAGCGCGGTCAGGCGGCCCTCCTTGAGCAGTGGCATGCAGATTGTCGCGGCAAGGCCCATATCCAGAAAGGCCTGGGCCTCCTCGGGCGCCAGTTGCCGGGCATTGTCCTCGAGAATCAGCGGCAAGCCCGCATGAAGAGTCGTTAGCGCCTGTTTGCCGAAGCTGGCCAGGCTGTAACGGCCTACGCTGCTCGACAGGCCGGCGCCGAACCAGTCTCCGCGAATGGTAAAACCGTCCTGGTCCGAGTCCATGTCGGCATAGGCGCAGACCGCGACTCCCAGGTGTTCGCCCAGCGTTTGCGTGGTGATCGCCATGACCACATCGGCGTCGGCGCTGCGGGCGGTTTGTTTGCCCAGTGCATCGAGGAAATGCAGTCGCCGCTCGTTGGCGCGCAGGGTCTCTTCGGCTTCCCGGCGGGCCGTGATGTCCGTCGACGTGCCAAACCATTCGACGATCTCGCCGCGTTCGTCGAACAACGGCACGGCCCGTGACAAGGCCCAGCCAGCGCTGCGATCGGACCGGATGATCGGGTGCTCCAGACTGAAACTTGCCTTGTCGCGGATTGCCTGCTCGATAGCCTGCCTGACCTGAGGCTGGTTGGCTGGCTGGATGTAGGTCTGCAGCCAGCTGTGTCGGGTGCGACTGTCTCCCTGCAGCGCGCCCGGGCCATCGGGCTGGCGCAGGAAGCTCCAGTCGGGGGAAAGACGGTAGGTCACATCGGCGGTAGCGTTGACCAATGCCCGAAAGCGCTGCTCGCTGTGCAGCAGGTTGCGCCCGGCCAGCACCCGCTCGGTGGTTTCCACGACAATGGCGATCACCCCGGCCGGGATGCCGCTTTCATCCGGGACGGGCGAGTAATCCAGGTCCATCCATACCTGCTCCGGGCGTCCGTGGCGATGCAGTGTCAGCTCCTGGTCCTTGTAAGCCAGGGTCTTGCCAGCCAAGCCCTTGCGCATGACGTTGTCGTTGAAATCGGCAATCTCCGACCAACCCTTGCGCACTTCCGAGCCCAACAACCGGGGATGGCGATCGCCTGCGAAGCCGGAGTAGGCATCGTTGTAGATCATGATGCCTTTCTCACCCCACAACAGCACGATGGGGACGGGGGAGGCCAGCAACATAGCGGTGATGGTCTTGAGGCTCTGCGGCCAGTTTTGCGGGGCGCCCAGGGCGCTGGCAGTCCAGTCGTGGCGACGTATCAGCTCGCCAAGCGCACCACCGTGAAGGAATAGCAGATTGTCCGCGCTGGCTTGCTGGGTCATGAGGACCGATGTCCGATAAGGCAGTGAATGGTAAGTGTGGAAGAGCCCTGGCAGCCTGACAAGCAGTGGCTCAGGCAATTCTGACACCCACCACAAAAGACCGTTCCGAAGCCGCGCCCCTGTTGCTCAACGGCTTTCGAACATCGCGCGAATGCCTGATTCAGAGACGATGTATCAGGCCAAGGGCGTGGCGAAGGTCAGCATTGCTTGGCGCCCAGCTAATAAGGAAGCGGGCTTACAGCCGACGGACAGTTGTCGACTACCAACTGCCATTCGCTGGCTGCGGCAAGCTCAAGGTGCCGCTGTCGTAAAAGCGCATGGTGCCAAACAGCCCGCCCGCCAGCTTGCCGCGCAATTCATAGGGGAGATTGTCCAGGCTCTGCGTTTCGGTCAGACCCACCGCCTGACGCAGCGCTGCGAACGCTGAAACGGTTACAGGCACCGTCAGTACGCCTTCCGAAAAACGGGTGATCGTGTCTTTCTGGTCGCTGACCCCCGAGGCCAGTAGCTTGCCGTTGACGTCCAGATTCAGCGCCACCCCATCGTAGGGGATGTCCACATCGTTGGGGTTCTGCAGGCGCAGCTTCACAGCGAAGCGGATTTCCAGGTCCTGACCCGGCAACGGCTCGATGCCCACCACGTTGATGTTCAGTGGGTCGCGGTTGGGGAACAGCGCGCAGGCACTCAACGCCAGAACCAGCAGGCAAGTGAGCAGGGATCGGATCGGGCGTAGCGGCATCGTGGTGCTCCAGTTGCGAGGCGGAGCGGGAGAAAGCTCCCGCTCGATAAGCCTAGCGATTCAACTGTGCGACCGCGGGGGCGGGGAGAGGTTCTGTTTCGGCGGTTGGCGCCGGGTCTTGCAACACCTTGAGAGTCGAGGCTTCCGGGTCGAACTCAGTGATCTCTTCTTCTACATATTCTTCCGGCAGGAAGATGTTGAGGATGATCGCGCAGAACGCGCCGACGGTGATCGGCGATTCGAAGATGTTGTGCAGCGCCTTGGGCAGCTCGCGCAACACTTCCGGCACCGCTGCGACGCCCAGGCCCATCCCCAGGGAAATCGCCACGATCAGCATGTTGCGCCGATGCAGTCCGGCCTCGGAGAGGATCTTGATCCCGGCCACGGCTACGGTGCCGAACATGATCAGCGTAGCGCCGCCCAGAACCGGTTTGGGCATCAACTGCAGCACCGCGCCGATGATTGGGAAGAGCCCCAGCAGCACCAGAATCCCGGCAATGAAGAACGCGACGAAACGGCTGGCCACGCCGGTGAGCTGAATCACCCCGTTGTTCTGGGCGAAGGTCACCATCGGCAGGCTGTTGAAGGTCGCGGCCAACGCCGAGTTCAGGCCATCCGCCAGCAAGCCGGACTTGATTCGGCGGATGTATATCGGGCCACTCACCGGCTGTTGCGAGATCATGGAGTTGGCGGTCAGATCGCCCGCAGCTTCCAGAGGCGAAACCAGAAAGATCACGGCAATCGGGATGAACGCCAGCAGGTCGAACGAAAAGCCGTATTTGAACGGTACCGGGATGCTCATCACCGGCACTTGTGGCATGTGCGTGAAATCCACCCGCCCCATGTACCAGGCCACCAGAAAGCCCAACGTCAGGCCAATGATGATCGCGCTCAGTCGCAGCAACGGAATATTGAAACGATTGAGGACTACGATGGTGCCCAGCACCAGCGCTGCCAGTCCGAGATTGGCCGCCGAGCCCATGTCCGCTGCGCCGAAGCCGCCTGCCATGTCGGTCATCGCCACCTTGAGCAGCGACAGGCCCATCAAGGTGATGATTGTGCCGGTGACGACGGGAGTGATCAGCTTGCGCAGTTTGCCGATGAATTGGCTCAGCACCACCTCGACAAAGGCCGCGCAGAAGCAGACGCCGAAGATGGTGGAGAGGATTTCCTCGGTACCGCCGCCACGGCTCTTCACCAGAAAGCCGGCGCTGAGGATGACGCTGAGAAAGGAAAAGCTGGTGCCTTGCAGACACAAGAGCCCTGAGCCGATCGGGCCGAAGCGCTTGGCCTGGACAAAGGTGCCCAGGCCCGAGACGAACAGCGCCATGCTGATCAGGTAGGGCACCTCGCTGTCCAGGCCCAGCACGCTGCCGACGATGAGAGTGGGTGTGATGATGCCGACGAAGCTGGCCAGTACGTGCTGCAATGCGGCGAAGATCGCCGCAGTGAAGTGCGGTCTGTCATTGAGTCCGTAAATCAGGTCGGTTTTTCTCGCGGTCGGACGCGATGGGGAAGCGCTTTGAGGTGTGGTCATGGTTAGCCTGCCAATTGTTTTTATTCGGTCGTGGGCTTTGCGGTTGACGCTGAGCTGGCCTGTATACAAAAGTTGTCTGTCAGGTCAGGTTTTTCGACTCTACAACATGTCGACATATTGAAAAACAATTCATTTGAAAATTGTGTACAAAAAGTTGGCATGAGCAAGAGGCGGGCCATAGGAAAAAGGGCGCGCAGAATGCCAGAAATTACTTCGCTGGTCTGCGATTGCGGCTTATTCTGTTGCCTCTGAACCTTGCGGCGCGTGCCAGCGTCCAAGGTCACGCGTGGTATTCGGGTCGATCAGTGGCTGCTGGTTCGATTGCCCACGCAGCTGTCTCGACAAACAGGTCTCGACAAGGAGGTTCAACCGGGGTGTAACGATCTTCATGAGCACTGCACATCTTTTTCCGCTGACCGATCAGCATATCGAACTGATCTCCCGAACACTCGCCGACCGCAGGCGATACCGGATTCTGGTCCAGATCAGCGCCTCCCCGGATGCCTTGCCCTGCGCCGAACTGCTCAAGGCCCATCCCGTCAGTGCAGCGACCGTGTCGCATCACACCAAAGAGCTGGAGCGGGCTGGCCTGATCACCACCTTGCGTGAAGGCAAGTACGCCAGTTTCAGGATGCAGCGCGACGTATTGCGCGCCTATGCGCAGCAGTTGATGCAGTTCTGCTAAGCGGGTTCATCGGACTTCTTTGGCGTCAACTTGATCGTCGCAGGTATACGCCTGTAAATTGGTCGGCCTGCCTTTTACCATTCTCCCGCCTCATGTAGGCGCACTCGGAGCTTCCCTATGTACCCAGACGTTCAGCTGTATATCGATGGCCAATGGCGCGCCAGTGAAGACGGCCGCACCCTTGCCGTGCTCAACCCGGCGACCGGTGACACCCTGGGCACCGTCGCCCACGCCAATATCGCCGACCTGGATCAGGCCCTGGCCGCCGCCGAGCGCGGTTTCGAAACCTGGCGCAGTACCCCGGCCTACGACCGCTACAAAATCATGCAAAAGGCTGCCAACCTGCTGCGCGATCGCGTCGATCACATCGCCAGCATCATGACCCAGGAACAGGGCAAGCCACTGGCGGAAGCGCGCATGGAAACCCTGTCCGCCGCCGACATCATCGACTGGCTGGCCGAAGAAGGCCGTCGCGCCTACGGCCGTCTGGTGCCATCGCGCAACACGTCGGTCGAGCAGAAAGTCATCAAGGAACCGGTCGGTCCGGTCGCAGCGTTCACGCCCTGGAACTTCCCGATCAACCAGGTGGTGCGCAAGCTTTCGTCCGCCCTTGCAGCGGGTTGCTCGATCATCGTCAAGGCGCCGGAAGAAACCCCGGCATCGCCTGCCGAGTTGATCCGCGCTTTCATCGACGCCGGCGTTCCGGCGGGTGTCATCGGCCTGGTGTTTGGCGACCCGGCGCAGATCTCGAGCTACCTGATTGCCCATCCTGTGATCAAGAAAGTCACCTTCACCGGCTCGACCCCGGTCGGCAAGCAGTTGGCTGCGCTGGCCGGTCAGCACATGAAGCGCGCGACCATGGAGTTGGGCGGTCATGCACCGGCGCTGGTGTTCGATGACGCTGATCTCGACCTGGCAGCACGTACCTTGTCTGGCGCCAAGTTCCGCAACGCGGGGCAGGTGTGCGTGTCGCCAACCCGTATCCTGGTGCAGCGTGGCGTCTATGAGAAATTCATCGAGAAGTTCGTCGGCCTGACTCATGAAGTCAAAGTCGGCAATGGCCTGGAGCAGGGTGTGACCATGGGGCCGCTGGCCAACGAACGCCGCGCGCCGGCACTGACGTCGCTCGTCAAGGACGCGGCCGATCGCGGGGCGAAGCTGCATACCGGTGGCAAGAGCGTCGATGGGCCGGGGTATTTCTTCGAGCCGACGGTGCTCAGCGGTCTGACGCCTGAAATGCGCATCATGAACGAGGAGCCTTTCGGCCCTGTGGCGCTGATCGTGCCGTTCGATACGGTTGAGGATGCGGTCAAGGAGTCCAACCGCGTGCCGTTCGGGCTGGCCTCATACGCGTTTACGACTTCGATGAAGACCGCGCACATTTTGACTACGCGGATCGAAGCGGGGATGTTGTCGATCAACCATCAGGGGATTGGGCTGGTGGAGGTTCCGTTTGGCGGGGTCAAGGATTCCGGTTATGGGTCCGAGGGTGGCACCGAGGCAATCGAGGCATATCTGAATACCAAGCTGGTGACTGTGTTCAATCTGTGATGCCTTTCCCTCTGGGCTCTCCCGCTGCGTCTGGCCTGCAAGCCAGACCCGCCCAGGCCTCTCACACCGGAGGTCATTTTCGATCTCGGGTGTGAGGATCGCCCATGGCAGACGGCTGGCACAGCCTTGGAACAGGCGGCCCAGCCGTCGTCGCAGGCGCGATATCAGGCTGGATGCATGCAGCCAGAATCAAAAGCAAACTAAACGTGCCTGAAATCCCACAGGTCAGTTTTCTTCAATACCTGCCCAACCTTCGGCCGTTAATGTCTCTGATCATTCATTGAACGGAGAAGGGCGGTAATGAACCTGATGATTTCCATGGCGGCATTCGCGCTCGCGGCGTCCATTTCCCCGGGGCCGGTGAACGTGGTGGCGCTCAGTTCCGGAGCGCAGTTCGGACTGGGGGCAAGTCTGCGGCATGTCATGGGCGCTACGGTCGGCTTCGTGGTGCTGCTGGTTTTCACCGGTTTCGGCCTGCATGAGGTGCTGCACAACTACCCGATGCTTACCGACATCATTCGCTGGGCCGGTATGGCGTTTCTGGGGTATCTGGCCTGGAAACTGGCGATGGACGATGGCCAACTCAATGTCGACAAACCTACCCAGCGGCCGTCGTTCTGGCATGGGGCGGCGATGCAATGGCTCAATCCCAAGGCGTGGCTGGCAGCGGTTGCGGGGATGGGCGCGTTCGTGGCCGATGGCGAGGCGAGGCTGATCGGCCTGTTCGCGCTGATCTACTTCGTGGTCTGCTACCTGTCGGTTGGCTGCTGGGCCTACGCCGGCGCGTTTCTTGGCCCCTGGTTGCGCAGCCCGCAGCGCATTCGCGCCTTCAACCGCAGCATGGCGGCGTTGTTGGCCGGCTGTGCGGTGTCGTTGCTGTACGTCTGATCATTGCCGATATTGGCCCGGCGTCGCGGCCAGGTGTTTCTTGAATACCCGCTGGAAGTGCGCCTGATCGGCAAAACCGCTGCGCTGGGCGATATCGACAATTGGCTGGCCCTCGCGCAACTGCGCCTGGGCATGTTGAATGCGCCGGTTGATCAGATAGGCATGGGGTGTCATGTGGTAATGCTGTTCGAAGGCGCGAATCAGATAAGCCTCCGACAGGCTCGCTGCCTGGCAGATTTCCTCCAGCCGGATAGCTCGCAAAAAATGCTGGTTGATGTACCGCGCGGCGCGTTCGACCCGCTGGTTGACCTTCTTCAGCGGCGCATCGAAACCGCCAAGCTGCTGCTGTATCAGTACGAAAAACGCAATCGCGGCTTCGTGTTTCTCCAGGGATTCCAGGCTCGGATCGATCAGCATTCGGTGCAGATCAAGCAGGCCCGAAAACAGCGCAGGATCCGTGCTGTGAATCGCCGGGATCGGTCGAAAGCCTTCGACGCCGCAGGCCTGCTGGACCCGTCCCAGCCACTGGGCATCGACGTAAAACATGATGTACGACCAGGGCTGATCGTCGATAGGGTTACAGGCGTGGACATCGCCGGGATTCATCAGCACCACGGTGCCGGTGGAGATGGTCTGACGGGTCTTTTCATGCAGGTAAGTGCTTTGTCCGGCCGTGACCGCGCCGATGGAAAACACTTCGTGGGAATGACGCGAGTAGCAGACCTTGCGGCCGTCGACGATGGAGCGGGCTTCAATGAACGGCAGCTCGGCATCCCTCCAGAACACCGGTGTTTCAGCGTTGCTTACCGGGTTCTGAAGGGCCATGTCAGATCATCCCTGGCTGCGCTTGCAGCTGTGAAAAATGTCCAGCGCCGACTGGTATTCGCTGGTGTTGACGCCGAGCAAGCCTAACACCGAATGGAACATGTAGTCATGGCTCAGGTCCGGCTGGTTCTGTTTGGCGGCCAGACAGCTGCGGTCGATGCCGGCGTCTTCCAGGGTCGAGTGGCCGAACCACATGACCATCGGCACATGGGTCTGCGCGGCGGGAGCGATGGCGTAAGGCGCGGCGTGCAAATAGATGCCGTTTTCCCCCAACGATTCACCGTGGTCCGATACGTAAATCATCGAGGCGTCGACCTTGTCCTGATTGCGCTTGAGCAGTTCGATGGTCTGCGCCAGGAAGTGGTCGGTGTAGAGAATGGTGTTGTCGTAGACGTTTTTCAGCTCATCGGAGGTGCAACTGCCCAGCTGGTTGGTATGGCAAACCGGAGTGAAGCGCTCCGTGGCTTTGGGGTAGCGGTCGTAGTATTCCGGGCCGTGGCTGCCGTCGGAGTGCAGGACAATGATAGCGTTGTCCTTGAGCGAATCGATGTAGTCCTGCAGCCCCACCAACAGAGATTCATCCAGGCAATTCTGCCCGTCGCAGAAGGGGCTCGGCTGGTCTTTGGGAATGTCGCTGTGTGGCACGCGCAGGCAGGTGCCCTTGCAGTCGCTGTTGTTGTCCAGCCACAACACCTTCAAACCGGCGCGCTGCAGCATGTCCAGCAGGCCTTCGTAGGTCTTGCCCTTTTTGTCGCTGTAATCGGTGCGCGCAAACTTCGAGAATATGCAAGGCACCGACACCGCCGTGGACGTGCCGCACGACGCCACCTGAGTGAAATTGAGAATGTCCTGCTTCTTCAATTCGGGGTTGGTCTCGCGGGCGTAGCCATTGAGCGAGAAGTGGTCGGCCCGTGCCGTCTCGCCAACAACGAAGATCATCAGGCTCTTTTTCGGCCGCTGCTGCGCTTCAGGGCTGAGTACGGAATCGGCGCCGACAGTCTGGATCTTGACGGTTTCCTTGATCGCCACCGTCTGCTTGGTCAGCTTGCCGATGGCGTAGATATAGTTGGTCGGGTTGATGAAGTGGGTCAGAGCGTCTTCGTCACGGAAGATTGGCGCGTAGGTCGAGTAGAACGGCCCTACCGCAGCAGCGATCACCAACACGCAACCGATGCAGACCAGCACCTTGTTGACCAATCCTGGCAATACCCGGGGGTAGGTGACCGGAATCAGCCAGATCAGCGCGATCGGCAACGCGCCCAGCAAGCCCAGATACACGAACAGCTTGCCGCTGAGCAGCGCCTCGGCCTCGCCCGGGTTTGTTTCCAGCACGTTCTGCATCATCGTTGTGTCGATGCTGATGCCGTAGGTGTTCATGAAGTACGCCGCCGCCGCCGAACACAGCGCGACCAGGCTCAGTACCGGTTTGAGCGTCGGGCGGAACGAGAAGGGGGTCAGCAGCAGAGTGATTGCCGCCCACAGGAAAAACGCGAAAGAGACATAAAACGCGCCGGCCTTGACCCCCTGCAACTGCGTCAGACCGAACAGTGCGTGCCAGGTCGCCAGGTTGTAAAACAGCACCAGGCACAGCGAAAACAGCATGACCAGGCGGGTGGAGGTAACGGGTCGCAGCTTTGAACGCATTTCCATATAAAGCACTACTCGAAACGGGCCTGCACGGTGGAATTTCAGTCGGCTATATCCCTGCGACTCACACGTCAGACTGACCTGCCGCGGGCAGGTGGTTGATGAAGATTCGGATCGAGAGAAGTTTTTCAGAACGATTGTGAAGAGTTCGTGAAACAGCGTAGACGCTCGCGTCAGTGGACCCAGAGCGCCCTATCATCATTCTCATGCCGAATGTGGAACGCTCATCAACCGCTTATCACCGCTGTAAGCGCGCCCGCCCCACCTACCGAGACATAGCCCTGGCCACCGTCCCATCATCCTTCAACCGGGCAAACGCCGTGGTCACCCGCTGCACTGTATCCGCCGGCGTCTTCAGACTCAGCGCTACATAAAGGCCCTTGGACAGCTCATCAAGGGCATAGACACTCTCAAGCTGATCAAAAGCAATATGAAGCTCCTCACACTGCTCCCGCGCCTCACGCTCCGGCATGGGTACCAGCGCGACCTGGCCGCTGAGTAATTTGCGCAGGTTATCCAGATTGTTGGCCGAAACCACCAGCCTGCTGAATTTCTGGCCTGCCAGGTATTCCTGCCGCGAATCGTCCCGGACCACGCCCACGGCATACTTACGCGCATCCGTCAGATCCTTGATCACGACGTCATGGCGCTCGCGCAGCTTGTAGAACAGCGGCGTCACCTGATCCAGCTCGCCCACCCACTTGAACAACGGCTCGCGTTCGCTGCTACGCAGTATCGGGTAAATCATCACGTTGGGTTCCAGCCGCGCCATGTCATAGGCACGCGCCCAAGGGTAAAGCGCCATGTGGTAATCCTTGACGCCAGCCGCGGCGAGGAGCTTTTCGACCACTTCGCTGGCAGGCCCCACCACCTTGCCGTCCTGCAGCGAGCTGTATGAGGAGTCCTCGGTGACCACCTGCAATGTCTCGGCCTGGACGCTCAGGCAAACGAGCACCAACATCGTCGTGGATATAAACCCCCAGCCCTGTTTGAGCGAATGTTGCTTACGGCGCATGTCACATTCTCCCCGTGATCAGATCTCACACCGGTTACGACCCTGACTCTTGGCCCGATACAGGGCCTTGTCCGCGCTTTGCAGCAGATGGTCGAAACGCTCCATGTTCGCCGGATCGAGTTCGGCAATGCCGATGCTCATCGTCACAAACGGCGATACGCCCGAGCCCTTATGCGGCAGTTTCCGTTCGGCGAGCAGCGCTTGCAGGCGTTCGGCGCAACTGAGCGCCTGTTGCCGGTTCTGGCCCGGCAGCAGCACGGCGAATTCTTCGCCGCCCAGACGCGCCACCAGCTCGCCGGAGCGTGAGAACAGCGCGCTCATGGTCAGGGCCACCTCGCGCAGACACTGGTCGCCATTGGCGTGGCCGTAGGTGTCGTTGTAGAGCTTGAAGAAATCGATATCGCACATCAGCACCGAAAAAGGCTGCCTGTGGCGCAGGGCTCGATTGAATTCCAGCTCCTTGATTTCATCGAAGTGGCGGCGGTTGGCAAGGCCGGTGAGCGGGTCGAAGCGAGTCAGGGCTTCGAGGCGGATATTCGCCGCTTTCAATTGCGCAGTGCGTTGTTCGACCAGTTCGGCCAGCTGATCGCGGCTGGCGGCCAGGGCGAGCTCATCGCGGGTCTGGCGTTCGATATGGTTGGCCAGCTTGTCCTGCAGGTCGTTGACCCCTGCTTCCAGCAGGTCCAGTTCATCGCTGGCCTTGCTACCGCGGCCGAGGACCAGATGATTTTTCAGATTCTGCGGCGTCAGCTGTTCCAGATGGCGGGCGATGCGTCGCACATGCAGGGTCACCGAGCGGTTGAACATGCCCATGATCAGCCCGGCCAGCGCCAGCGACTGGATGATCTGGGTCAGCATGATGATCCCGACTTCCTTCCACAAACGCCGCCACAGCAAGCGTGCGTCGCCCTCGATGCTCAGTTCGCCCACCACTTCATTGGCGCCTGGGTAGGGGGTGACGATCAGTTGCCGATGCAGGGCCGGGGCGAATGAGGAACCGGCATGGCCCGGATGCTGACGCTCCAGCACTTCAGGTGCGCGACCGGGACGCAGGATGCGCAGCTCGACACGCCCCACCGGTGGGGCCAGGGCCACGCTGTCGATCTGCGCCTGCAGCGCTTCATTGTCCATTTCCCAGACTGCCTTGGACAGCGTGCCCTGGAACACCTGGTCGATCAGCCCCAGTTCGGCATTCATGTTCGAGAGGTTGGTGTTCCAGGCGAACCAGGTCCGCAACGTGACGGTCGCCAGCGTGAACAGGATGCAGAAGGTCAGCGTCGCCAATACCAGCCTGCGCGCGAGCGAACCGGTGCGCGGTGGCGCAGCGGTGGTTTCCGGGCGGCGGGTTTCAGACTCTGCGAGCATGCTCAATTCCACTTCCGTGCGATGGCGTCGTAGGTCCCGTTTTCGCGGATCGTCCTCAAGCCTTCCTGAAACAGTTGCACAGTGGCATCCGGCGTCCCGACACTGAAAGCCATGCTCAATCCTCCGTCTTCTTCCAACTCGGGCACACGCAAGGATTGCACCAGCGTGCGAGCAGGATCATCCCCGGCCTGGCGCGCAAGGTAATTGGCGTTCAATTCATCGGAGATCCACAGGTCGACGTGGCCGGTTCGAAGTTTCTGGTAGTTGAGTTCGTAGCGATTGCTGGACTGCAGTTGCCGGCCGACGACGAACTTCTTGCCGATCAGGTATTGCTCGCCGACATCCTCTTTGACCGTGGCGGTCTGCCAGTCGCGGGCGTCGTCCAGATCCATCAGGTTGATCGGGTGCGTGGACGAGGAATAGATGTACCAGCGCGACGAGGCAATGGTTCCGACCCATTTGAACAGGCGTTCGCGCTCGGCAGTGCGAGTGATGGAGTAGATCAATACGTCCGGATCGTGCAGTGCCAGATCGTAGGCCCTCGCCCAGGGCATGGATTGGATGCTCGCCTGCACATTGATTTGCTTGAGCACCGCCTGCACAACCTCGGTGCTCATGCCGGTCAGCTTCCCATCGAGGGTCATGCTGTAGGGCGGCAATTGCTCGGTAACGATGCGAAGGGGCTGCGCCCGGGCATCGCAAACGCTCAGGCAGAGCATGACCGCGCCATACAGCGCGCCGCGAGCCTTACAAATGAGGGTCGGGGATGTCATGAACGGCTACCTCATGGACTGCAGCAGCGGCGCTGATCCGGTTTCCGGCGCGCGCGTAGGAATATGGTCGGATGACCTGTTACAGCCACGATATCGGCTGGAAAATCTGCCACTTGAGGCGATGATCATTGCGTTCCGATCTACGACAACGACGGGAACGAACCGTTGCCGGTTTCTGCTACTCGATGGCCTCACCGCTGGCAAGCCGGACCGCTGCAGGCCCGGCGAGGAAGGTAAAGGACGAGGGGGTAAACATCGTTAACCACCCTGTGGCGTTGTGTCACACCGTGCTGTCCCGGCTTTTTTGACCTGGATCAACGGGTTTGGGAAGCACTGTAGGAAAAATAACGTGCACCCCGACGAGTCCTTAACATGCCCGGTCCTTTCGATTTCCTCAAACACCCGCTGGCGAAAGACATCGGTCTGATCCTGCTGATCAAACTCGTCCTGTTGATGGGAATCCGCAGCGTCTGGTTCGACGCTCCGGTCGAGGTCAAGGATGACGGGGTGCAAGCTGGCCTGCATGTATTGGGCGCCCCTCCCGTATCTCCTGAGAAGAACCCAAAATGATTTCGGAATCAGTCGTCGACCTATCTCGGCTGCAGTTCGCGATGACCGCGCTGTACCACTTTATCTTCGTGCCGCTGACCCTGGGCATGACCTTCCTGCTGGCCATCATGGAGTCGGTCTATGTCATGACCGGCAAGCAGGTCTACAAGGACATGACCAAGTTCTGGGGCAAGCTGTTCGGTATCAACTTCGCGCTGGGCGTCACCACCGGGCTGACCATGGAGTTCCAGTTCGGCACCAACTGGGCCTATTACAGCCACTACGTGGGGGACATCTTCGGCGCGCCGCTGGCAATCGAAGGGATGATGGCGTTCTTCCTCGAGTCCACCTTCATTGGCCTGTTCTTCTTTGGCTGGGATCGTCTGACCCGCGTGCAGCACCTGGCGGTAACCTGGCTGGTGGCGATCGGCTCGAACATGTCGGCGCTGTGGATTCTGATCGCCAACGGCTGGATGCAGAACCCGGTCGGCGCCGAGTTCAACTTCACCACCATGCGCATGGAACTGACCAGTTTCAGCGACCTGCTGTTCAACCCCGTCGCGCAAGTCAAATTCGTGCATACCGTGGCCTCCGGCTACGTCACCGGAGCGATTTTCGTACTGGCGATTTCCAGCTGGTACCTGCTCAAGGGCCGCGACATCGGTTTCGCCCGTCGCTCCTTCGCCATCGCGTCGGCGTTCGGCATGGCCTCGATTCTCTCGGTGATCGTGCTCGGCGATGAGTCCGGCTACGAAATCGGCGACGTGCAGAAAACCAAACTCGCCGCCATCGAAGCAGAGTGGGAGACCGAACCGGCGCCGGCAGCGTTCACCTTGTTCGGATTGCCGAATCAGGCCGAGCAGCGCACCGATTACGCAGTGAAGATCCCTTACGTGATGGGCATCATTGCCACCCGTTCGGTCGACAAACAGGTCACCGGGATCAAGGATCTGGTCAGCGAGCATCAGGGGCGCATTCGCAACGGCATGATCGCCTACGACCTGCTGGGCAAGCTGCGCGCCGGCGACAAGAGCGAGCAGACCCTCAACGCCTTCAATGACGTGAAGAAGGACCTGGGTTACGGCCTGCTGCTGAAGAAATACACCGACAAGGTGGTCGATGCCAACGAGCAGCAGATCAAGCAGGCAGCCCTGGATTCGATTCCCCATGTGGCGTCGATCTTCTGGACGTTCCGCATCATGGTGCTCAGTGGCATGTTGATGCTGCTGTTGTTCATCTGCGCGTTCTGGGCTTCGGCACGCAAGAACGAATCCAGCAAACGCTGGTTGCTCAAATGGGCACTGTTCAGCCTGCCGCTGCCGTGGATCGCCACGCAGACGGGTTGGTGGGTGGCCGAGCATGGTCGTCAGCCATGGTCGATCGGTGAAGTGCTGCCGGTCCACCTGTCCGCTTCGACCCTGTCCAGCGGCGATGTCATTGGCTCGATCCTGGCGCTGGTCGGCTTTTACACCGTGCTGTTGATCATCGAGATGTACCTGATGATCAAGTTTGCGCGCCTGGGCCCAAGCAGTCTGCACACCGGCCGTTATCACTTCGAGCGACGGGAGACTGATCCGTCTGCCCCAGCCAAACAACCCGCGCTGGCCTGAGGAACACACGATGTTCGATTACGAGACACTCAAACTCATCTGGTGGGTGCTGGTCGGCGTACTGCTGATCGGCTTCGCGCTGACTGACGGCTTCGACCTGGGCGCCGCGATGCTGATGCCCTTCGTAGGTCGCACCGACAACGAACGGCGGGTGGTGATCA
>NZ_NKHL01000091.1 GCF_002934685.1 Pseudomonas bohemica | reverse complement strand
CGTAACGCTTTGCCATGCGGGCCTCCAGCCAATCATGGCGGCAATCTACCCGCACCGACTTTTCGTACAAAACCTAGCGCTTGAAAGTCAGCATTCGTGAGCAAGCTCACTCCCAAAGGTACGGCGCATAGCCTTCACATGGCAGCGAGTCTCAATCCTCAGCGGACTTGATCGATTTCGGCGACAGACGCAGGCTGCTTGGTGACGATTGTGAGTGCAGATTTATTAAAACTGTGGGAGTGAGCTTGCTCACGAATAGGGCAAGTCCAGGCGAAGCATTTCTAGCGCTTGAAAGTCAGCATTCGTGAGCAAGCTCACTCCCACAGGTACGGCGCATAGCCTTCACATGGCAGCGAGTCTCAATCCTCAGCGGACTTGATCGACTTCGGTGACAGACGCAGGCTGCTTGGTGACGATTGTGAGTGTAGATTTATTAAAACTGTGGGAGTGAGCTTGCTCACGAATAGCAAGTCCAGGCGAAGTATTTCTAGCGCTTGAAAGTCAACATTCGTGAGCAAGCTCACTCCCACAGGTACGGCGCATAGCCTTCACATGGCAGCGAGTCTCAATCCTCAGCCGACTTGATTGACCTCGGTGACAGACGCAGGCTGCTTGGTGAAGATTGCGAACGTAGATTTATTAAAAACCTGTGGGAGTGAGCTTGCTCACGAATAGCAAGTTCAGGCGAAGCATTTCTAGCGCTTGAAAGTCAGCATTCGTGAGCAAAGCTCACTCCCACAGGTACGGCGCATAGCCTTCACGTGGCAGCGAGTCTCAATCCTCAGCGGACTTGATCGATTTCGGCGACAGACGGAGGCTGCGCAAGCTGCGCTTCACGCTCTTGAGGTGATTGACCAGACTCGGGCCACGGGCCATCGCCACGCCCATTGCCAACACGTCGATCACCACCAGATGGGCGATGCGCGAGGTCAGTGGGGTATAGATCTCGGTGTCTTCGTGCACGTCGATGGCCAGGTTTACCGTCGACAGCTCGGCCAATGGCGTCTGGCTGGGGCACAAAGTGATCAGGTTGGCGCCGCTCTCTCGCACAAGGTTGGCGGTGATCAGCAGATCCTTCGAACGCCCGGATTGCGAGATGCACACCGCGACGTCGGTGGGCTTGAGCGTGACGGCCGACATCGCCTGCATGTGCGGGTCGGAGTACGACGCTGCGGTTAGCAGCAGGCGAAAAAACTTGTGCTGCGCATCCGCCGCGACAGCGCCCGAGGCACCAAAACCGTAGAACTCCACGCGATGGGCCGCCGCCATCACCGTCACGGCCGCTTGTAGCGCGTGGGGATCGAGCTTTTCCCGCACCTCCATGAGCGTATGTAGCGTGGTATCGAAGATTTTCAGGCTGTAGTCCGCGACCGAGTCGTCCTCGTGAATCGCGAACTGCCCAAAGCTCGCGCCGGCAGCGAGGCTCTGTGCCAGCTTGAGCTTGAGATCCTGAAAACCGGTGCAACCGATGGCGCGACAGAAGCGCACGATGGTCGGCTCGCTGATGCCCACACTATGGGCGAGATCCGCCATGGAACTGTGCATCACGGCCGCAGGATCAAGCAGCACATGGTCGGCGACCTTGAGCTCCGACTTACGCAAGAGATGGCGAGACTGGGCGATGTGCTGCAACAGATTCAAAGGACAGGACTCAATAGAAAGGATGGGCCGGGCTGTAGCTTTTTTGTAGTTATACTACATGACCTGCAAACCGCACAGCTAAACGAGTTCGAAGATAGGAACCGAAAAGCCCTGAATGACGGGTCGTCATCAAGTGTAGGACTTTTCACACAGGACTCCAGGAGATGCTTTCTATATCGCGCAGGACCTCTCCATCGCGCAGCTTCAACAATCGAATATTCAAGCCGTGGAGCGAGTTCTCTTTAATCGACGGCACCGTTTTCGCAACGCAGCTCGTCAAGGCGGGATCTTCGTCTCATTTCCTCGCGAAGCGCGCCATATTCGCGACCGACCAGCGTTAGAGTTTGCCCACCATCCCTCGGCACCCTAGAATGCGCCGATGCGCGATGATCTCTCCCTTCTGCTTAATTCCCTCAACGATGCCCAACGCCAGGCGGTAGCCGCTTCCGTGGGTCGTCAGTTGGTTCTGGCCGGCGCTGGTTCCGGTAAAACCCGTGTGCTCGTGCACCGTATCGCCTGGTTGATCCAGGTCGAGAACGCGTCGCCGCACTCGATCCTGTCGGTGACGTTCACCAACAAGGCTGCCGCCGAGATGCGCCACCGCATCGAACAACTGATGGGTATCAACCCGGCGGGCATGTGGGTCGGCACCTTCCACGGCCTGGCGCACCGCTTGCTGCGCGCGCATTGGCAGGAAGCCGGGCTCAACCAGAATTTCCAGATTCTCGACAGCGATGACCAGCAACGCTTGGTCAAGCGGGTGATCCGCGAGATGGGCCTCGATGAACAGAAATGGCCAGCGCGTCAAGCGCAGTGGTTCATCAACGGGCAGAAGGACGAAGGCCTGCGGCCCAAGCATATCCAGGCCGCGGGCGATCTGTTCCTGAGCACCATGAAAGCAATCTACGAGGCTTACGAGGCGGCGTGTCAGCGAGCCAGCGTGATCGACTTCTCCGAGTTGCTGCTGCGCGCGCTGGACCTCTGGCGCGACAATCCGAGCCTGCTTGAGCATTACCAGCGCCGCTTCCGCCATGTGCTGGTGGACGAGTTTCAGGACACCAACGCCGTGCAGTACGCCTGGTTGCGCCTGCTGGCAAAGGGCGGTGAAAGCCTGATGGTGGTCGGCGACGACGACCAATCGATTTACGGCTGGCGCGGCGCGAAGATCGAGAACATTCACCAGTATTCCGATGACTTCCCGGACACCGAGACCATCCGCCTGGAGCAGAACTACCGCTCCACTGCCAGCATCCTGAAAGCCGCTAACGGCCTGATCGTCAACAACAGCGGGCGTTTGGGCAAAGAGCTGTGGACCGATGTCGGCGATGGCGAACTGATCAGCTTGTACGCCGCCTTCAACGAACACGACGAAGCACGCTACGTGGTCGAAACCATCGAAAGCGCAATCAAGACCGGTATGTCACGCAGCGATATCGCCATTCTTTATCGGTCCAACGCCCAATCGCGAGTGCTGGAAGAGGCCTTGCTGCGCGAACGCATTCCGTACCGCATCTACGGCGGCCAGCGCTTCTTCGAGCGCGCCGAAATCAAGAACGCCATGGCCTATCTACGGGTTCTGGAAGGCCGGGGCAATGACTCGGCATTGGAGCGCGTGATCAACGTGCCGCCTCGTGGAATCGGCGAGAAAACCGTCGAAGCGATCCGCGAACATGCGCGTCATGCCGACGTGTCGATGTGGGAATCCATGCGTTTGCTGGTGGCCAACAAAGGCGTGACCGGTCGCGCCGCCAGTGCCTTGGGCGGCTTCATCGAGCTGATCGAAAACCTCTCGGCCAAAGTCATGGAGATGCCGCTGCATCTGATGACCCAAACGGTCATCGAGCAATCCGGGCTGATCACTTATCACCAGGAAGAAAAAGGCGAGAAAGGCCAGGCACGGGTAGAAAACCTCGAGGAACTGGTCAGTGCCGCTCGCGCGTTCGAAAACAGCGAAGAAGAGGAAGACCTGACGCCGCTGGCGGCATTCCTCGGGCACGCCTCGCTGGAAGCGGGCGACACCCAGGCCGATGAGCACGAGGACAGCATCCAGCTAATGACGCTGCACAGCGCCAAGGGTCTGGAGTTCCCGTACGTGTTCCTGGTCGGCATGGAAGAAGGCCTGTTCCCGCACAAGATGAGCCTGGAAGAACCGGGACGTCTGGAAGAGGAACGTCGTCTGGCTTACGTCGGGATCACTCGCGCGATGCAGCATCTGGTGCTGACTTATGCCGAAACCCGACGTCTGTACGGCAGCGAGACCTACAACAAGGTGTCGCGTTTCGTACGTGAAGTGCCGCCGAATCTGATTCAGGAAGTACGGCTTTCCAACAGCGTCACGCGGCCTTTTGGCGGTTCCAAGACCATGGCGCCGAGCCGGCTGTTCGACGGCGAAGGCATCCCGCAGAGCCAGTTCTCGCTGGGCCAGCGCGTGCAGCATGCGGTGTTCGGCGAAGGCGTGATTCTCAACTTCGAGGGCTCAGGTGCCCAGGCCCGGGTTCAGGTGAACTTCTCCGAGGGCAGCAAGTGGTTGATGCTGGGATACGCGAAGCTGGAGCCAGTCTGATCGATTTACCCTGCAGCAGCGCGCTTGCCCGAAATGGCGGCGTCAGATTAAAATTTGGTGACTGACACACCCCAATCGCGGGGCAAGCGCGCTCCTACGGGGGCTATTAACCTGGTTCCACTTGCATTCCTACATCTGGCCCCCATCTTTCCTACAGAACTTTCTTCACCGGCCTACGACCCAAGTATTACAGGCCCTGTGAAGATCCACGCAAAAGCCAGAAACATTTGGCCGCTGGTCAGACACATTTGTCCTGTTCAATATGGCGCGCGTGCAATCCACAAACGGGAATTCCCAATATGCAACGTTTTCTAAGCATCGCTCTGGCGCTGGTCATCGGGCTCACCATGAGCCTGGATGCCAACGCCGCGCGCTTCGGTGGTGGCAAGAGCTTTGGCTCGGCGCCAAGTCACCAGGCGCGTCAGACAGCCCCTTCCGCTCCAGCCGCTGCACCTAATGCCGCCGGTCGTCCGGCGCCTGCTGCAGGCGGTGCGTCCAAATGGCTGGGCCCATTGGCCGGTATCGCTGCCGGTGGCTTGCTGGCCTCCATGTTCATGGGCGGCGGTTTCCAGGGCATGCAGTTCTTCGACATTCTGATCATGGCGGTCATCGCCTTCGTGATCTTTCGCTTCATCGCGGCCCGTCGCCGCAAGCAGCAGCCGCACATGGCGCCAGCTGGCGCGCCTTACCAGCGTGAAACCTTCGAGCAACCGGCTCAGAATTCGATCTTCGGTGGCTCGGCGCCTGCTGCAGCCGCTCGACCGGTGATCAACGCTCCTGCCTGGTTCAACGAAGACCGCTTCCTTGAAGCCGCCCGTACGCACTTCCAGTCGCTGCAGCAGCATTGGGACGCGAACGAAATGGACAAGATCGCCGAGTTCGTGACCCCGCAAATGCTGCAGTTCCTGAAAAAGGAACGTGCTGATCTGGGTGATGGTTTCCAGTCGACCTACATCGACAACCTTACCGTGCAACTGGACGGCCTGGACGATCGCGCCGACAAGACCATCGCGACCCTGACCTTTGCTGGCGTATCAAAAACGTCGCGCTTCGATCAGGGTGAAGTGTTCAGCGAAAGCTGGAACATGGAACGCGCGCCTGGCGAAAACCAGCCTTGGCTGGTGGCAGGTATTCGCCAGAACGGCTGAAACTCTGCGCCACTGCTCTAGTCAAAACCCCGGACCTGCTCCGGGGTTTTGTTTTTTGAGTCTCGCAGTTAATTTGGTGATGCCTTTGAGCTACTGTATAACCCGCGCAAATCGTTAGAGGATCCACGTCGTGGAAGAAGTCATCGAACAACTCCGTGAAGCCAATGAGCCCGTTCCTGTCCCGCTTGACCTGCCGGATGAAGACCAGCTCGTCGAAATCGAAGAGCAACTGTTCATCAACATTCCTTATGTCTTCAAAGAATTTCTGCTGACCGTCAGCGACGTGGTTTATGGCAGCCTGGAGCCGGTGACTGTCACCGATCCGCAATCGCACACCTATCTGCCGGACGTGGCGGCGAACGCGTGGGACATCGGCGTTCCGCGTGAGCTGATCCCGATCTGCCAGGACGGCGAGGACTACTACTGCGTCGAAGAAGACGGCACCGTGGTGCTGTGGTCCGGCGAAGAAGAACTCGTCACCGAAGAAAGTTGGGAATCGGTCTGGCACTGGGCGCGGGATGTCTGGCTTGAAAGCTGAGATATCCCTTGCGGAGCCTTCGCAGATCAATGTTCAGAAGGCTCCTGATGATTTTCCAGTGTTTCCAGCAGCGCGATCTGCATGCGTGTGTGTACGCGGATAAACCAGCGCCATAGCACCGCAGCCACCACCGCCGCGACCAGCACAATCAGCAGCAGCCACTCGTGGGTCGGCAGCATGCTTGCCGACAACAGTGCGATCAGCAGGAAGATCACCATCAGCGACAACAGCGGGATCACTTCGGCGATCACCCGGCGTACGCGCTGAGTGTGTCGCCCTGCCATTTCCGGCTTGACACCCATTTCCGCCAATAGCATCGACAGTGCCTTGAGCTTGCGATACGCGGCGATCAAAAAAGGCAGCGACAGCAGCAGGGAAGCGCCCCAGATCCATGCCTTCTGCTGCCCTACCTCAGCGACCCATTCGCTGAAATAGTCACCGATACGTTCGGCGAAATATGCGCCGCAAAAGAAAATCGCCACGACTAGCGCAAGATTCACGCTCACCTGCAGCAGGATCTTGCGAATCATCGACGCCAGTAACGCGCCTTGCCCTTGTGGCTGAATGCTACGCAGCCATTCCCCATACATGCCCAAAAGCCGAGCCATACGCGTAGGCACAAACCTGGCGAGTGAGTGAGAAAGCGGATCAGCTGCGCGAATCAGATAGGGCGTCAGCAGCGTCGTGATCGCCGAAACCGCCACGGCGACGGGATAAAGGAAGTCGCTGGTGACCTGCAGTGTCATCCCGAGCGCGGCGATGATGAAGGAAAACTCCCCAATCTGTGACAGCCCCATACCGACGCGCAAAGAGGTCTTGCCATCATTGCCTGCTATAAAGGCTCCCAGGCCGCAGGACAGCATCTTGCCCAGCACCACCGCCACCGTGATCACCGCGATAGGCCAAGCGTAATCGAGCAGGATCCGCGGGTCGATCAGCAAGCCGATGGCGACAAAGAAGATAGCGCTAAACAAGTCGCGTATGGGCTCAATCAGGTGCTCTATCTTCGCCAGTTGCTTCGATTCGGCCATAATCGCACCGATCAGGAACGCGCCCAGCACCATGCTGTATTCCAGTTTGACGACCAGCAGGCAAAAGCCGAAGCACAGGCCGAGTACGGTGATGAGCAAGACCTCGTTGCTTTCGAATTTCGCCACGTAAGCCAGCAAACGCGGCACCAGCAGAATGCCGATCACCAGCGCGACGATCATGAACAGCGACAACTTACCCACTGTGGAAAACACTTCGCCAGAACTCACCGTGCCGCTGACGGCAATGCCGGACAACAGCGCGATGATGCCGATGCCGAGAATGTCTTCGACGATCAGCACGCCGAAGATCAACTGGGCGAAGCGTTGGTTTTTCATCTTCAGGTCGTTGAGCGCCTTGACGATGATGGTGGTGGAAGAAATTGCCAGGATTGCGCCCAGAAAGAGCGAATCCATGGTGCTCCAGCCGAAGAACTGGCCGATTTCGTAGCCGATCCAGATCATCAGCATGATTTCGAGGAACGCCGCGATGAAGGCCGTGGCGCCCACCTTGAACAGCTTGCGCAGGCTGAACTCCAGCCCCAGGCAGAACATCAGGAAGATTACGCCCAGCTCGGCCAGCGTCTTGATGGTGTCTTCATCGTGAATCAGGCCGAACGGCGGAGTATGCGGGCCGATGATGAATCCGGCGGCGATATAGCCGAGCACGACCGGTTGTTTGAGTTGGTGAAACAGGACGGTGACCACGCCCGCCACCAGCATGATGACTGCCAGATCCTGAATGAAACTGATGGCATGCATGGCGCGGCTCCTTGTGACCACTCAACGAAACGCGTTCATGCTGAAAGAGAAACGGCTGCCGTGGGAAAGATCGCCATTTGAGCCGGAATTTTCTGAGCGGAACGCAGGAAATAACCCATCCAAGGGCTTTCGCAGGTTAACACTGCACAAAAGCGGATAAAGCCAGTGCAATATATGGAAACAGATCGAAGTCACGCGTGACGGCTGCCCGACTGCCAGCGTCCCGATATTGTTGGTTTTATTGCCGAACTACACTCGAGCACCCGATCGAGGTGCCAAATTGACCTACCAGACCGTGAGCACGCTATGGAACCCGGAAACGCCCAGCTGTCGATGACTGTATTGATGACCCCGGACATGGCCAACTTTTCTGGCAACGTGCACGGCGGCACCCTTCTTAAATACCTGGATGAAGTCGCCTACGCCTGCGCGAGCCGTTACGCCGGGCGTTATGTAGTGACGCTATCGGTTGACCAGGTGATCTTCCGCGAGCCGATCCATGTTGGCGAGCTGGTGACGTTCCTGGCGTCGGTGAACTACACCGGCAATACATCGATGGAGGTTGGCATCAAGGTGGTGACCGAAAACATCCGTGAGCGCTCGGTGCGTCACACCAACAGCTGCTTCTTCACCATGGTGGCGGTGGACGATCAGCGCAAACCGGCCAGCGTACCGCCGCTGAGCCCGCAAAGCAGTGAAGACAAGCGTCGCTATGTGCAGGCGCAGCAGCGCCGCCAGATTCGCCAAGAACTGGAAAAGCGTTACCGCGAAATTCGTGAAGATGGGGTTTGATTCTTACGCCAGCGCGCCTGAGCATTTTCGCTCGACTATAGGAGCCGGCTTGCTAGCTCCTATAAGGGATCAACCGCCTAGCCGAACCGCCTCGAACTTCACCCGCGGATGCGCGATCCGGTCCTGCGACCTGACCAGCTCCAGCTCGTAACTGCCGCACGCCTGGGTCTCGAGTAACACTTCGTGCACCGCCGAGGCCGTGAACTCGAAGGCGCTGCGCAGATCCTCGCCGAGCAACACCTTCGACAAGAACAACCCGGATGTCAGGTCGCCCACACCGACCGGCTGACGCGGGAAGGCCAACAGAGGACGGCGCAGGTGCCAGCTTTCGTGCTCAGTCACCAACAGCATCTCGAAGCCATCGGCGGGTTTGCCAGGATAGTCCAGATGCTTGACGATGATTGCCTTGGGGCCTCTGGCCAGCAGCGCGCGGGCCATGGCCAGGCAATCGAGCAGCGAACTTGGCTTACGCCCCGAGAAACTGTCCAGCTCCAGCTGATTGGGGCACAGGAAATCCGCCACGGCCGCTGCTTCGTCCAGCAGAAAATCACTGACCTCCTGCGGCACAATGCAGCCTTTTTCCGGATGCCCCATCACCGGGTCGCACAAATACAGCGCACGAGGGTTGGCGCGCTTGATTTGCGCGACTGCCGTCAAAATCGCCCGCCCTTGCGCGGCGTTGCCCAGATAACCCGACAGAACCGCATCGCAATTGCCCAATTCACCAATCGCAGCAATCCCCTCCACCAGCGCCGGAATCTGCGGCGGCGCCAGCACTTCGCCCGCCCAGTGTCCATACTGAGTGTGATTTGAGAACTGAACGGTATTCAGCGGCCAGACATTGATGCCGATACGCTGCATAGGGAACACGGCCGCGCTGTTGCCAGCGTGCCCGAAGACCACGTGGGACTGGATTGCGAGTAAATGAGGCGAACGTTTCATGACAGGTTCCTGAAGCCGGGAAAGCACAGTAGTGGCGAAGCCGGACGAAGTGAAGCGAAATTAAACGACCGGACTATGGCTGTCGGTGACCTGACGCAGTTAAGCTGGACATCTTCTGTTGGAGCTCTCTTTTCATGCTGACCCTGGGCAATATATTCGTCCTGATGCTGCTGGCGACCGCTGGCGCTTGGCTGTGGCATTCCCATGGTCTACGTGAGCGAGCGCTGGAGCGCGTCAAACAGCACTGCGCCAAACTCGATATCGAATTGCTCGACGGCAATGTCGCTTTGCGCCGTATCACGTTCAAGCGTGACAGCGAAGGACGCAAGCGTCTGGCCCGTGTCTACCACTTCGAATTCACCGTAACCGGCGAGCAGCGTCATCCCGGCACCATCACCATGTTCGGCGCTCACACGGCGCAAATCGAACTCGCGCCTTACCCGTTCGAAATCAAGAATCCCAAGCCGACTGCCGAGATCATCCAGCTCAACGAATGGCGTCAGGAACACAACAAGTGGAAGCAGTGATCGGCTGTGGATAACGTGCTCTAGACCAGACAAGCCGCAAGCTGCGCGCCCAATAGAGCCTCATTCTGAGGCTCGGCAAAAATCAGTTCCAGACGCGAATCCTTGCGCCATTCGCTCGGTGTCCAAGCTATTTCACCGCCATCCAGGGCATTGCCCGAGACCCAGCCAGATTTGCTGTGGATAACCAGCTTCGCCCGTCGCCAGCCAAGACCTTGCAGCCATTCCTGGATTTTCGGTATGTCGAATACCCGATCTGGGTGCCAACGCCAACCGATGCTCCAGCCCTCAGTTTGTCCTTGGCTCAAGCAGATTGGAGTGAGCGGATCGGCCCATATCGCGGGAAGCTGAGCCAATGTCTTGGGCGCGACGAAGTTATCGACAGCCTCGCTCCCCCGCGCACCGACGCCCGGCAGTTGGTCAAGCGCTAATGCGCCCAACTCAGTCCAGCACAGCGCCCGTTCAGGCAGCGCTGCGACGATCGACTGCCGCGTCACCTCATCCAGCCCTTGGGACTTATTCAGTACCAGCAAACCGGCTTCAAGCGCTGCCTGCTGCTGGGTATGCGGCAGGGGTTTACCAGCGGCGAGGGCCTGTGCGTCAAGCACGATCACGCTGGGCTGAACCGCGAGCACGCCAACCCACGGCGCCTCGCGCAGCTGCGCCAATAATTGTACCGGGTGGCCTAGGCCGGAGGGTTCGATGAACAATCGATCCGGTTTTGCCTTACGCAGCAGACGTCCCAAGCCAATCTGAAAAGGCGCCTCGTTGACGCAGCACAGGCAACCCCCAGCCACTTCGCCAAGTGCGATACCATCCTCGGCTGTGCTGAGCAGCGCCGCATCCAGGCCGATCTGACCGAACTCGTTGATCAGAATCGCCCAGCGTTCATTCGCCGGTTTCTGCGACAGCAAATGTTTGATCAGGCTGGTCTTGCCGGCGCCCAAAGGGCCAGCAATGACATGGGTGGGAATGTTCTGCAGCATATCCGGCCATTCTTCAATGGCGCTCCTGAAAACGAGCGCAGACGGAGGTAATCAATGCGAGCAATCTGGTTGCCCGCGGGGCTGGCGTCGGTACTGTGTGCAGTCGCGTCAAACCCGGCGTGGGCCGAGTCCTGTGTGGTTCACAGCCATGCCGAGCGGCTTGACGTGAAGGTCTGTCAGGAAAATCTCACCATCCCGCCCGACCTGTTCCACGACGGCTTCTGCAAACCCCAGCTCAAGGACCAGAAGGTCGAAGTGACCTACGTGGATCAGTGCCCTACCGGCTCGTTCGGCCAGTGCAGCAACGCGCAAGTCGCCAATATGCCTTATCGGCAGAACATTCACTATTACGGCGTGGCCAGCGATGCGGCGTTTCTCAAGCCATTTTGCGAGCAGCAAAGCAAGGGTGCGTGGAAGGTGCAGTGAAATGGGTCAGACACCTTGGGCGCCCCTGACCCCGATCGCCGTCTCTTCGTTGGGCAGCAGGCATTTATCCAGATCCTCGGTCAGCCTCCTCGCGAACCGGCAGAAGCCTTTGGAGCGCAGCGCAGGTTCTCGCGATTAGGCAGCACGTGGTCGTTCCCGTAAGAGCGCGCTTGCCCGCGATGACACGGGTACAACCGACAAATCGGTATCGGGTGTACCTGTCTTTCGCGCTTTCGCGGGCAAGCGCGCGCCTACAAAGACTCGTGTATTCAGTCAAACGACCGCCTGCTCCGCTGCTTTCTGCTCCTGCCGCCACGCAATGAACGAACCCGCAGGCGGATTGCGCTCGAAGTACTGTTTCATCCCGTCGAACAGCCCGTCTGCGACGGCCTGCTGATGACGCGCAGTGACCAGTCGCTGGCTGTCGCGGCTGTTGGAGATGAAGCCGGTCTCGACCAGAATCGACGGCACATCCGGCGACTTCAGAACGGCGAATCCTGCCTGTTCCACGCGCTTCTGATGCAGTGTGGTGACGCCTTCCAGACTGCCGAGCACGGTGTGCCCCAGTTGCAGACTCGCCGCAATGGTTGCGTTCATCGACATATCGAGGATCACGCCAGCCAGCATTGGGTCTTTGTCCTTGAGGTTGAGCAAGCTCGTGGCGCCGATCAGGTCGGCGCCATTTTCACGCTGCGCCATGAAGCGGGCAGTCGCCGACGTCGCGCCGTTTTCCGACAACGCAAAGACCGAAGCGCCGGACGCCGTCAGCCTTGGCGCGGCATCGGCGTGAACCGAAATGAACATGTCGGCGTTGTATTTGCGAGCGATATCGACGCGCTTGCGCAGCGGCACGAAGAAGTCGTCGTTACGCACCAGACGCACATCGAAGCCCTTCTCGCGCTTCAACCGTTTGGCCAGCAACTGCGCGATGGACAGCACCACGTCTTTCTCGCGCTCGCCCTTGGAGCCAATCGCGCCGGGGTCCTTGCCGCCATGACCAGCGTCCACCACCACCATGATGTCGCGTTTGAAGTGAGTCTTCTCGAGCGCAGGCGCGGGTGGTTCTTTCATTAGTGCGCCAGGTGCCGCGGCCAGTTGCACGGGCACATGTGGCGCAACGTCATGTGCCAGGTCCAGCACCAGGCGATTACCCTGCGAGCCCTCCGGACCTAACAGAAAGCTGTTGAGCTGCAGGGGCGATGCAAGGTCCAGCACGATGCGGGTATCGCCCTGCCCAAAGTGCCCGGAACGAATGGCCTTGATGGGCGTGTTTTCCAGGGCCAGCTGCGTGAAATTTCCTTCCAGCCGGGCGCCGCTGACGTCGATGATGATGCGTTCAGGTGCGCTCAAGGTGAAAGTCTTGTACTGCACCGGGCCACTTAGGTCGAAGACCAGCCGCAGCTTGTTTTCGGAACGCCATAGCCGAGCGTTACGAATCTGAGTGGCGTTGACAGAGAAAGGGAGCGCGAAGGCGGCGCTGGCCAAAAGCATATTAAGCAGCATTTGACGTCGGTGCATGACACGGTCCGAATAAAGTTGAGCATCCTGGCTTGGATAGGCATGACATTATTAGTAACTATATAACATGCCGTTCAAGCGCTGAAGATGAAGCTTTTGATAGGAACGCGTGAAACTTTATGTCGTAAAACAACAGGTAAGGTTAAGAAACTCATGTGAAACAAGAAGATGTTCCACGTGGAACACGTATGCATTCATTACCCAGGAAATGAAAACGCCCCGACTAGCGGGGCGTTCGGACAAACAGTGGCTCAGGTTCGTGGTTTGACGTTCCCGCAGTTCTGACCAAGCCAGACTGCCTTGGTGTCCATGCTGCCATTCTGCTGCTGGCCAGTGGCGTTGAACGAGCCGATCACATGGGTATTGAACGCCCGATCACTCAGGAACTGCGCGGTGCCGGTGCCTTGCGCGCGCGGGCAGCTGAACTTGAATTTCCACGTCGCGCCGTTACGATCGGTGATTTGCTGGGTGCAGCCTGTCTTGGGATCGGTCAGCGGAATCTGTTCATTCTTCACCTGATCGGGCGTCAGACATACCCGCACACCCTGGCCGCCCAGGGTAATCCCTTGTTTTGCCAGCATTTGTTCCATCGCCGCGCGTTGCTGCGGGGCCATCATTTGTAGCTGGGCGAGCATGACCTGCATGTCCGGCATCTGCTGGCCATCGACCTGCATGTTGCTGGAGGTCAGCTCCCACAAGCCGGGTTGCAGCACTTGCGCTTGAGCGAAGGGCGCAGCCAGACAAACCATCAACGCCAATACGCGCTTTTTCATGAACCTGATTTCCTTTTTACTATGGGGCAGTTTGATCGCGGCCTGATGACGGCGTGCCCGTCTTGGTTGCCGATAGACGATGACGCTTAGACGATGAATGCAATAAGCAGTTGCACCCATAAGAAAATAGCGACAATCGCTGCGCGCTGTGGTCTTTTAGACACCAATACGCCTCTAGCACAAGGTTGCGCATGGATTACCACAGCCCGTATTTCTTCGGCTATTTGATTGGCTTCACGCATCTGCTCGGCATCGTAGCAGCGATTCATGCGCTGCTGACCGTGCGCACCGCACAAGGCTCGATTGCGTGGGCAATGCCGCTGATTTTCATCCCGTACATCACCCTCATCCCGTATCTGGTTTTTGGCCGCAGCACCTTCGATGCTTACATCAAAGCCCGCCGTCAGGCCAACAGCGAGATGCGCAATGCAATTGCTGACTTCAACTGGAAGCCCTGGATCGAGGAAGCTGTAGCGGCGCGTCGCTCTGATGCCTATGAATCTCTGCGAGCCATGCCCAAGCTCGGGCGGATGCCGTGCCTGGCGAACAACGAAGTGAGGTTGCTGATCAACGGCGACGCGACATTCACCGCGATTTTTGACGCCATTCGCGCAGCGAAACGTGTGGTGTTCGTGCAATTTTTCATCATTCATGATGATGGGCTGGGCCGAAGGTTGCAGTCGCTGCTGCTGGAAAAGGCTGCCGAGGGCGTTGAGATTTTCGTGCTGTACGACCGCATTGGCAGTCACTCGCTGCCCACAAGCTATGTGGAGAAGCTGCGCGCGGGGGGCGTACAGATCAAGGCATTCGCTACCCGGGGAGGCTGGCTCAATCGCTTTCAGGTCAACTTCCGCAACCATCGCAAGATCGTGGTAGTGGACGGAGTGAAAGGCTTTGTGGGCGGGCACAACGTTGGCGACGAGTATCTGGGGCTCAAGCCTCCACTGGCCCCGTGGCGCGATACCCACGTGGCAATCGTCGGCCCAGTGGTGGCGTGCTTGCAGGAGTCGTTTGCCGAGGACTGGTTCTGGGCGACCCGCGAATTACCGCCACTGATCCTGCCCGACAGCTACCCGGAAGATGGCGTGCTCTGTCAGCTGCTGGCAAGCGGCCCTGCTGACCCACAGGAAACCTGCTCGCTGTTCTTCGTCGAAGCGATTCACGCCGCGACCGAACGCGTGTGGATCACCACGCCTTACTTCATCCCCGATGAACCGGTGTCTGCGGCGTTACGTCTGGCCGTATTGCGCGGCGTCGATGTTCGACTGCTGCTGCCGTCGCGGCCTGATCACTACACGGTGTATGCCGCGTCCAGCCTGTTCGCGTTCGAGGCAGTGCGCGCCGGGGTGCGGATGTTCCGCTACAAGCCGGGGTTCCTGCATCAGAAAGTGGTACTGGTGGATAACGAAATTTCAGCGATAGGCAGCGCCAACCTGGACAACCGCTCGTTCCGCTTGAATTTCGAACTGATGCTGCTGACGGTGGATGAGAACTTCGCTCGAGAGGTTGAAGCGATGCTCAGCGATGACTTCGCGCAGGCCCACGAGATCAGCATTGAGGAAAGCAAGGAGACCCATCATTTGCAGCAGCTGGGGATGCGCGTGGCGCGGTTGATCTCCCCGATTCTTTGAAGGCGTCATGTTGTCGGCGCGCTTGTCGGCGAATGCGTCAGTCCAGGCACGCAGTGGCGTCAGGTCAATCGCAATCGCGGGCAAGCGCTCCTACAGGCCGTCTCAGACGTACAAATCATCCCGCGTCAGCGGCAAGTCATGGCTGCCATCGGCATGGGGTTTTACCGCAAGAATCTGATGCAGGTTGATCCAGCCCTTGGAGAACGCATATGCACAGCCCGCCAGATAAAGGCGGAAGATGCGCAACGCCTGCTCAGGGACCATCGCTGCCGCTACGTCCAGCTTCTGCTCAAGCCGGGCGCTCCAGTGATCCAGGGTCTTGGCGTAGTGCAGCCGCAGGCTTTCCACGTCGACCACTTCCAGCCCGGCCTCACTGATGAACCCGCTGATCATTGCCAGATGCGGCAACTCGCCATTGGGAAACACATAGCGGTCGATGAAATCACCAGCGCCGCGCCCTACCGGACGACCATCCGTGTGCTTGGCAGTGATGCCATGGTTCATCACCAGCCCGCCCTCCTTCACCGCGCCGAACAGGCACTTGGCGTAGAGGTCGAGGTTGGCATGGCCGACGTGTTCAAACATGCCGACACTCACCACCTTGTCGAACCGGCCATCCTGGGGCAGGTCGCGATAATCGAGCAGTTGCAGTTCGACCTGATCTTCCAGGCCCTCGGCCTTGACCCGCTCCTGCGCCAGCGCCAGTTGCTCGCGGCTCAAGGTGATACCGAACACCTTCACCCCATACTCGCGAGCCGCAAAGCGTGACAGGCCTCCCCAACCACAACCGACGTCGAGCAGGTATTCGCCAGGCTTGAGGCGCAGCTTGCGGCATAGGTGATGAAATTTATCCTGCTGCGCCTGCTCCAGCGTTTCATTGCCGGTCTTGAAATAGGCGCATGAGTAGACCATCTCCTTGTCCAGCCACAGCTGGTAGAAATCGTTGGAAAGGTCGTAATGGTAAGAGATCGACTTGGCGTCGGTTTCCTTGTCGTGTTCCGTGCGGACCGGGACGACATCGTCATCCTCGTCCACCAGCGCTGCCGTCAATTCGTCGCAGACGCGCATGACTTCGCTGATCGAGCCCTCAAGCTCCAGACGGCCCTCGACAAAGGCGCTGCCCAGCAGATCGAGACTTGGGTGCGTGAAATCGGACACCAGCGAGGGATCCTTGACGACAATCGTGACGCTGGGGTCAGCCCCCAGCTCGACCTCATTGCCATCCCAGAGCTTAAGTCGCAGTGGTAAGTGAAGCTTCTGTAACGCCGGTGGAAGTTGCGCGAACATTGAGAAAACCCCCTGATCCAGGAACACGGAAAAGGGTAGTCCAAAACCGGCTCCAGCGTAGGAACCGTCAGGCTATCGGCTTTTGTGAATTACGACGACGAACCTACTACCGGGTTGCGCCCAGGAACGAGCCAATGTGAAGCCTGCGATGGAGCACCCTCTTCATGACTTCCCGTAATTTGTTACAGAGTGCTTCAAAGCTCAAGCAAATTTTTATACTTAGCGCAGGCCTCTAACCCGGCACTCTCAGAGAAAGCGCCGAATTCAAAGAGTTAGGACCGATTGTGAAATTTTGCGATCGGCTCGTGGAAGCGCAGCAAACGCCCCGCATTGCCCAACACCAGAAGCGTACTGAGGTTGTGCAACACGGCGGCGATCATCGCACCCGCGGCGCCAAGCACGCCAAATGCCGCCAAGGCGACAATCGCCAGAGTCCAGCCCAGGCCAATGATCACGTTGACCTGAAGTGTCGAGCGACATTGACGGCTCAGGCGCACGCAGGTGCCCAGACGACGCAGATCGCTGCCAATCAGCACAATATCGGAAGAGGCCAGTGCGATGTCCGCCCCGCCCGCCCCCATCGCGACCCCAACCACGCCGGCCTTCAGCGCCAGCGAATCGTTGATGCCGTCGCCCACGACCATTGGCCGGAAGCCGTTCTTGATCTCGCCCATCACCCGATTGAGTTTGTCTTCGGGCAACGCCTGCGCATGGATGTCGCTGATGCCCACCTCATGCCCGAGGCTGTCAGCGACGCTCTGACGGTCACCGGTCAACAGCAATTGGCGGCCCATGCCCAGATCGCGCAGTTCGCTCAATGCCTGACGTGCTTCCGGCTTGAGGCTGTCCGCCAGCAAGAGCCAGGCGAGGAAGACGCCATCGACCGCCAGCCCGGCAATCGGGCCATCGTGGTTGGGCACTGGCGAGGTCTCGATGCCCAGCTGCGCGAACAGCTCCGGGCGACCCAGCGCCGCTTCGCCACGAACCGTCTGCGCGACGACACCCAGGCCCTGACGCTCGCGAATGTCTTCCAGCGCCAGCAGATCACCCTTGTCCACCAGCCCGGCCAGCGCGCGGCTGACCGGGTGGCTGCTGGCAGAACCCAAGCTGGCGGCCAGCGCGATCACGTCATCGTCAGCGCCCTCGTCTGCCTGCACTGATTGCAGGCGCAGGCTGCCGTAGGTCAGGGTACCGGTCTTGTCGACCACCAGCGAGGTGAGGTCGGCCAGCTCTTCGAGAAACGCCGAGCTGCGAATCAGGATGCCGTGGCGTGCAGCGACGGCGATCCCCGCAATCGCTGTGGCAGGCGCCGACAGCACCAACGCACAAGGACAGGCGGCCACCAATACCGCGAGCATCGCCTGAGCATTGTTGGTGATGAACCAAGTGACAGCTGCGATTAACAACACCAAGACCATGTAGCTGCCCGCGTAGCGTTCAAGCACGCGGGTGATCGGCGGCTTTGAGCGTTCAGCGTTTTGCATCAGCGCGATGACGTTGCCCAGCGTCGACTCGTTACCGATGCGTGTCACTTCAATACGCAACAGACCATCAAGGTTGATCGCGCCGCCAAACACTTCCATGCCCGCACGCGCCTCCAGCGGTACCGACTCGCCTGTGATCGGTGCGGTGTCGAGACTGGCTTGACCAGACATCACCAGACCATCGGCAGGTACCCGGTCACCGGCGCGGACTTCGACACGATCGCCGGCCACCAGCGAACCGTTATCCACTTCGCGGATCGAGCCATCGGCCGCGATCAACCGCGCATGGCTGCGAGTCAGTTTGCCCAGCGCCTGAATCGCTTCCTGTGAGCCAATGACGCTGCGCTCTTCCAGCACATGCCCGAAGATCATGATGATCGGCAGCAAGGCGGCGGTCATCAGATCGCCTGTTGCCCAGGCGCCGAGCATCGCCAGCGCGATCAGTTGATCGGTGATGCCGTGCAGACTCGGGTAACGCAGGCTGTGCCAGCCAGCGCTGACCACGGGAATCGCCACCAGCAAGGACGCTGCGCCCAACAACAACTGGCTGACGCCCACCTGCTCAGGCGCAAAGAAACGCCAGACCAGCCCCAGCGCCAACAGCCCCAATGCGAGCATCGCCAGTGTCAGTTGCCGCGCGGCGCGGCGCTGTTCACTGCTGGTCAGCATGCTGCCCGGCGCTGGAGCGTCGGCGTGGCCGTGGTCATGGGTGTGTGCAGCTTCGCCACTCATTTGTCAGCCCCCTGAATGATCAGGCGTGAATCGTCATGGGGATCGACCGTCGTCACCGACCCGGCCTGCTTGAGAATTCCAGGCACGCGCTCGCGGTAGATGCGCAGCAACAGGCCGGGGTCGCTCTGGTTCTGAATTGATTGCGCCAACCCCGTTACGGCAGCGGTGTCAGTCTGCGCCTTGGCCAATCGTTCGGACGCTTGGGCATGGGCGACTTGGAGGGTGCGATCGGCCTGTTGATTGGCGGTCTGGTTCTGTTTTTCTGCGTCGGTGCGCGCATTGGCCACCGCCTGATCGGCCTGTTGGCTGGCGGTCAGAACGGCGTTGAAAGCATTGACCGCAGCGGCAGGCAGACTGGACTGCACGTCCACCCGTACTACCTCGACGCCGAGTCCTGCGCCGGTGTGGGTCAATTCTTCGAGACGCTTGTTGATGCCCTGCACCAGGTCGCCGCGCAGACGTTCGCGGCGCTCGGCGGATTGGCTGTCGGAGCCGACCAGCTCAGGCCGTGCTACGAGAATGGTGTCCAGGTCCCGCGCCGCCGTCAGGCTGACCGCGCTGCGATTGACCAGCCGATCCAGCGCCGGCAGTACATGCTCGCCTTGCAGCACGAACTCACGCGGATCGGTGACCTTGTAGTACGCCGTCACATCCAGCTGTACGACCCCGGCATCGCCGGTCAGCAGGTAGCCCGAGCCCGCCAAGGCATCGCTCATCGGCGTGGCGAAGCTGGTGACCTTGTCTGCGGCCAGTGCAGTTGGCGAGCGCAACAACGTTTCCACGTGACGCTCGATCACGCGATCCGCCGAAGGCAGCAGCACCACCTGTTCGAACGGCTGCGGCCAGGCCAGCAATAAACCGGCGTTCTGTACGCGATCCAGCTCGCCGAAACGGAACACCACAGCGCGGTTCTGCGGATCGATCTGCCGCACGTTGGACACCGCCCAGCCGACGGCCGCCAGCAATGTCACCACGTACAACCCAAGGAAGGCCAGGCGGCTGGCCTGCAGCCAAGGGCTGTTGACTGCCGGGCGCTCGATCGGTATCGAGTCCTGTTCACTCATGGCAGCGTTCCAGCCTTGCCGTCCTGCTTAGCATCCAGGCTCGGAGGGCCATCCACCAGCACGCGGAACGGCGCGGCATCGGTGCGCAGAATCAACTTGGTGGTCGGGCCGACAACCGTACCCAGGGTGTCCAGCGAGCGCAGCAGGTTGTACAGCTGCGGGGAGCTGGCGTACGCGCGGCCGTAGATCAGGGCGGCTTCGACACGGGACTGCGCTTCGATATCGGCGGCCTTGACTGTGGCGTCCGCTTCGACGATGCGCGCGTCGCGTTCGGCGGCGGAGCGGATTTGCGCCGCTTCGCGCTTGCCGATGGCCGTGCGTTCGGTGGCGATGGTTTCGCGCTCGGCGCGCATCCGGTCGACGGTCGCGTTGAGGGTCACCGAGGGCAGCGTCAGACGCTCGATACCCACTTGCAGGACGCGCACCCCATAAGTGGTCAGCAATTGCTTGTCGATCTGCTGACGCAGCTGATTCTCGAAGTCGGCGATGCGCACCTGATTGGCGTCGGTGTTGATCAGGCTCGACAAGTCGAAGCTGGCGGCCGTGGTCTCCAGCGCTGACCCGACGAAGGTACGGATCTGCCGCGCCGCTTCGTCAGGCTGGTTCTGCACGGCGCGCATGAAGCGCTTCACGTTGTCAGGATCGCCCTGCACCTGCCAGGCAACGTAGGCCTGGACGATGATGCGCAGGCCATCGCGAGTGCCGACATCCTGCAGACCGCTTGAGGTGGTGCGCAATCGCAGGTCCACGGGAATGGCCGCCTCGAACGGCGCAGGCCAACGCCAGCTCAGGCCGGGGTCGAGCAGCACGCGGGCGGGATTGCCGAAGCGAGTGATCACGGTCGCCTCGCCGGAGCGCACTTGAACCAGGCTCGCTGCGGCCACCGCGAATGCGATCAGCACCGCCGCCAGCGCTGCACGACGCCACGGAAAACCCGCCGGGCCTGCCGCTTCGCCGTGGTGGTGATGACCATGATGATGCCCGCCATGGCCGTGGTCGTGACCTGCATGGTCGTGATGATCGTGGGAATGAAACAGACTCAAGGGACGACTCCTTATTCAGCCATTGGCTGTTCAGCCGACTTTGGCGACGCCGCAGGGTCGACCGGGAGGGTAAAAGAACGCAGATCGATGGTGGGCGCGCTGGTGCCGCCCAAACGGTGATCCAGAACCAGCAACTTGGCGTGGGTCATGCCTTGGATCAGCTGGCTTAAATACTGCTCCAGCAGAAATGCCTGACCGGCCTTGGCATAACCCTGTTGCTCCGCGTTGAAGCTCAGGTCAGCACTTTGGGCGTTGGCCATGGTTTCACGTGAATTGGCCGCTGCCTGATCGTGAGCGATGCTGGCGTGCAACTGCGCAAGGTTGGCCTGGTCGGCCGCCGCACCGCGCTCGCGAGAAATGAGCGCCTGAGCGCTGATCTGCGCCGCTTGCACCGCGTGATAAGCATTGGCAGCACCGGCCGGCGGGTGAATCGACTCAACCACGGTGGCGAGGATTTCCACGCCGCTGTCGAGCTTCTTCAGGTCTCGGGCGACGGCATTACCGATGTCGGCGGCCAGATCGCTACGCTGTTCGCCGAGCAACTCATCAAGAGTGCGCGAGGCGAAATCATGAACCAGAACGCGGCTGGCGGTGCTGCGAATCAGGCTCGGAATGTCGGCGCTGTTGTAGATCGCGGCCATGGCGGACTGATCGTCCAGACCGATGCGGTAAACGAAGCGCACGTCCATGTTGACGATCTGGAAGCTCTGCTTGTCCCCCGAGCCGCTGGCGATCACCTGCGACTTATCATTGATGTGCGTGGCGTCCCACAAACGATTGGCCACGGCAGGGGGCGGACCTTCGGCAGGGTCCAGCGCACGCTCGGCGCTGGCGCCGTCCGACACGCTGGTCGCCAGTTCATGAACTACGCCGTTCTCGACCGGCAAGACTGTGCCGAACGGCCACGGCAGACCTGCGTGCAGGCCCGGCCCCATGACTTCGATCGGCTTGCCGAAACGTTCATAGATCCCACGACCTTGCATTGGGATCTCGTGCACGCCACTCAGCGCCCAGCCGAGGGCAACAATGACCGCCATCACCGGCAGAAACGCCCGCCGCATGTAGGTAAACGCCCAGATCTGCCGCAGGTCGATGCCGAAGCGGTTGTGCAATTCGTTCTGCAGGGCCATCAGCGGGCGCGGCGGCCAACGTAGCAGGCCGGCACCGAAACTGCTGGCGACCAGGCGCGGCTCGAGGCGCCCGTTGCGCGGACTGAAAATCGACAGCAGCGCGCGAATCAGCAACTCGGCAGCCACCAGCCCCGGCAGCAGGCCGGTCAGGACCGCCAACCGGGCCGGCCAGACTCGGTCCGCCGAAGAAAAGAACAGGCAGAACGCGGCGATCAGCAACGTGCCGATCGCCCCTCGCGCGATCTGCGCCAATTGTTCGGCTTCGGGCCAGCTCGCTTCGGATTCGTTGCTGAGTTGGCGCTCCAGCACCAACAGGCCAAAACCGATCAGCAGCAGCAAACCGCCTGCCACGCTGCCCGTCAGGCCGACATTGGTGCCGATCAACGCGAGGTTCCAGATCATCGAAATACTGATCAGCGCCAGCAGCGCCCAGCCTGCCAGCCAGAACACCGGCGCGCCGATCTGGCCGACCATCGAAGTCCCTGCCCCGCCAATGCGCGTGAGCAGGCGGTCGTACCAGCCCTGTTCTTCGGCAGCGATGGGCTCTTCTGATGAAATCGCCACCTCATCGGGTGCGATAACCCGCGCCCGCCATAGGGCAACCACCTGGGCCGATTGCAGTGCCGAGGCCAGCACCAGCAAGCTTGCGGCACTATTGGTGAGCACCGCCGTCCACAGGGAATTGGGTGAAAACAGGTCGACGAACAGCGAGACCACCAAGCCGATCACGCCCAAGCCGCCCAGCACGTAGGTCAGTCGCGACAAGCGACGCGCCTGAAAGCTCGCACGCTGAAATCTCGGCAAGGTTGCAGGTGTTGCACCTTCACCATCCAGATCAACCCGCATCGATACTCCAGAACTTGCCGAACGCTGTAGTCATCACCCTTCCTGTCCGCTGCTTGAGCTGTTCGCCACTCGGGAAACAGCCCGAACGGTAGATTCACAGGGCGTTACGATATAACAGAAGTCGTGAAATTTTCGTCTGGTAATCGCACCCGGACATGACGATTTATTCACCCAGACAGGCTGCAGACAGGTTGGCTGCTCATGAACTCCTCGACGCCTGCTTTCCCCACTCCGCTGTAGGAGCGCGCTCGCCGCGATTGGGTTTAACTGCCGCGTTATCTCCAGCGGACACTCTGCTGATCGCAGGCAATCACCCCTGCTGCATGGTCTCCAACTTGCACTGTGCTCCCCGGAAGTTATCCACAGGCAGTGGGCCCGCGATCATGCTGACCATACTCAAAAACTGGCTGCAAAAATTGCTGCACCCGGTGGTCAGAATCCTGTTCGATGACGGGGTGCGTGCAGTCCATGTGACGGCGCGCCGGGCTTATTTAAGTGGCGGTCGGCGGGCTCGTCGCTGCACTCGCTTTTAGCCCCTGGATCGTCGTGCTGATCCCGCTATGGATGCTGGTTCATGACTGTTTCAACAGCTTACATACAACCTGCCAACATCTTATCCACAGCCTGTTGTTATTCCTGAATGTGCGCCTTGAAAAGCCTGAGCTTGACCTTCATTCCCTCCTGACTTGATATTACGATCGTAATTTTTCTCGTCTTGGATCTTTCGGGACATTTGCGGAGGGAGGTCTACGCTTCCCTCCATTGTCGATTTTTTCTTCAGGAGTGCACTCATGCGTAACTATGACGTTGTGATCATCGGCGGCGGCCCAGGCGGCTATAACGCAGCCATTCATGCCGGGCAAAAGGGTCTGAAGGTCGCCTGCGTCGAAGGTCGGGAAACCCTGGGCGGCACGTGCCTGAACGTCGGCTGCATCCCCTCCAAATCCCTGCTGCATGCCTCCGAACTCTACGAAGCGGCGACGGGTGAGGAGTTCAAGAAGCTCGGCATTGAGGGCAGCCCGACGTTGAACCTGGCGCAGATGATGGCGCAGAAAGTCGAGAGCGTGACCGGGCTGACGAAGGGCATCGAGTTTCTGTTTCGCAAATACAAGGCCGAATGGATCAAGGGCTGGGGGCGTCTCGCAGGCCCCGGCAAGGTCATCGTCACGGACGCCGGCGGCGGGCAAACCGAACTGACCGCCAAGGACATCATCATCGCCACCGGCTCCGAGCCAACGCCTTTGCCGGGGGTGACCATCGACAACAAACGCATCCTCGATTCAACCGGCGCACTGTCGTTGAGTGAAGTGCCCAAGCATCTGGTGGTGATTGGTGCTGGCGTAATCGGTCTGGAGTTGGGCTCGGTGTGGCGTCGGCTGGGCGCCAAAGTTACCGTCGTTGAGTTTCTGGATCATGTGGCGCATGGCTCGGATCTGGAGACCGGTAAAACGCTGCATCGCTCGTTGTCGCGGCAGGGCATGAACTTCAAGCTCAGCTCCAAAGTGACCTCGGCCGTTGCCAGTGAAGCAGGCGTGAGCCTGACGATCGAACCGGCTGCGGGCGGTGACGCCGAGGTGATCGAAGCGGACTACGTGCTCGTCTCTATTGGCCGTCGGCCGGTGACGAAGGGTCTGGGTCTGGAAACCGTGGGCCTTGAGGTGGATAAGCGCGGCGTATTGGCCAACAAGGGCCATCGCACATCCGTGGACGGAATCTGGGTTATCGGTGACGTCACGTCAGGCCCGATGCTGGCGCACAAGGCTGAAGACGAAGCAGCGGTGTGCGTTGAGCGAATCGTCGGCAAGAAAGGCGAGCTGAATTACAACCTGATCCCGAACGTAATTTACACCTGGCCGGAGCTGGCCAGTGTCGGTAAGACCGAGGAGCAATTGAAGGAGGAAGGTCGCGCTTACAAGGTCGGAAAATTCCCGTTTAGCGCCAACAGCCGGGCCAAGGTCAATCACGAGACCGATGGCTTTGCCAAAGTGCTGGCCGATGAAAAAACCGACGAAATCCTCGGTGTGCATCTGGTAGGGCCGAGCGTGAGCGAGATGATTGCCGAGTACTGCGTGGCGATGGAATTTGCGGCGTCGGCCGAAGATATTGCCCTGACCTGCCACCCTCACCCGACCCGGTCCGAGGCGCTGCGGCAGGCTGCGATGGGTGCTGGGGGGCATACGACCCAGGCGTGAATACCAATGTGTGGCTGTCCCGTGATTGTAGAAGCTGGCTTGCTGGCGAATGCGGGGCGGCCGTCGCAGATGAGTTGCCCGATACTCCGCTTGCGCTGCCGTCGTAACCGCCGGCATCCGCCACAGGTTTGAGAGGAACCCGGCAGGCGTGCGCGCCGACAGGGACGCGTTGAAGCGCGAGCCGGCAAACGCCCCAACAACAATGGCCGTGCGGCAGTCTGTTGATCGGCTTCGCCGTACGCCTGGCGTTCATCCAGCAGGTGTCATCACACAAACGCCAACACTCGAAACGGCTGTACGGAAACGGTAAAAAGCAGCGCCCTGAAACGTTTTTTTCCCTTTTTTGCGAACAAGATGCCGAGATTGTTATCTGTTTGTTGGTAATTTGCGTTCGGCAAGGATTGGGAAAGCGCACATTTTCGTGCAGGAAGGCACAGCATTTCTTCAGAGGCTTCACCTTATGAATCGCAGGAATCTCCTGAAAGCTTCCATGGCGCTGGCAGCCTATAGTGCGCTGCCAGCCTCGGGTCTTTATGCAGCACGCGCCCTGGCGGCAGCAGCAGATGGCGACATCGAACACTTCGACTTCAAGACCTTGCAGGATATGGCCAAGCAGATGGCCGGCAAGGCCTACGTCAGCACCAAGCAGACGCTGCCACCGACCCTGGCGAACATGACGCCTCAGCAGTTCAATGCGATCAAATACGATGCCGGTCATTCCTTGTGGAACGACGTCAAAGGCCAGTTGGATGTGCATTTCTTCCACGTCGGCGCAGGCTTCAAGACCCCGGTGCGGATGTACAGCGTGGACCCGGCCACCCAAGAAGCGCGGGAAGTGCATTTTCGCCCGGAGCTGTTCAACTATGAAGCCAGCCGCATCGACCAGAGCCAACTCAAGGGCGATCTGGGTTTTGCCGGCTTCAAGCTGTTCAAGGCTCCGGAGATCGCGATCAACGACATTCTCTCGTTTCTCGGCGCCAGCTACTTCCGCGCGATCGACAGCAACAAGCAATACGGCCTTTCTGCACGCGGCCTGGCGATCGACACTTACGCCCATCGCCCCGAAGAATTCCCCGACTTCACCAAGTTCTGGTTCGAGAAACCGGCCAGGGACGCCACCCGCTTCGTGGTTTATGCGCTGCTGGATTCGCCGAGCGCCACCGGCGCCTATCGCTTCGACATCGACTGCCAGGCCGACCGAGTGGTAATGGACATCGACGCCAATATCAATGCCCGAGCCGACATCGAGCAGATGGGCATCGCGACCATGACCAGCATGTTCAGCTGCGGCACCCACGAACGCCGCATGTGCGACACCCTGCATCCGGAAATCCACGATTCCGATCGCCTGGCGATGTGGCGCGGCAATGGCGAGTGGATCTGTCGACCGCTGAACAACCCGGCCAAGATCCAGTTCAATGCCTTCGCCGACAAAGACCCCAAGGGTTTCGGTCTGGTGCAGACCGATCACGACTTCAAGACGTATCAGGACACGGTCGACTGGTATCACCGCCGACCGAGCCTGTGGGTCGAGCCGACCACGGCCTGGGGCGAAGGATCGATCGATCTGCTGGAACTGCCAACTACCGGCGAGACGCTGGATAACATCGTCGCGTTCTGGAATCCGAAGGTGCCGATCAAGGCCGGTATGTCGATGAATTTCGGTTACAAGCTGTACTGGAGCCCGTTGCCGCCGGTGAGTACGCCTCTGGCACGGGTTCACGCGACACGCTCGGGTATGGGCGGCTTCATCGAAGGCTGGGCGCCGGGCGAGCATTACCCGGAAGTCTGGGCGCGCCGCTTTGCCGTGGACTTCACCGGGGGCGGTATCGACCGTCTGCCGGAAGGATCAGGCATCGAGCCGGTGGTGACCGTTTCCAATGGCAAGGTGCAGGATTTCAACGTACTGGTGCTGCCCGACATCAAAGGCTTCCGGGTAACCTTCGACTGGTATCCGACCAGCGATTCGGTGGATCCGGTAGAGATGCGCATGTTCATCAAGACCGGCGACCGCACCCTGAGCGAAACCTGGCTGAACCAGTACTTCCCACCGGCGCCCGACAAGCGGCGGTATACCTGAATTAGAGGGCGATCTCTGTAACAGTCCGGTTTGTTTGCGTAGTGATTTCAAGAAAGTCGCCGCCAGCGAACGGGACTGCTACAAAGGCCCTATCTGCAGATGGAACGAGTGTTCTGTAACGAAACTGAGTCATAGGCCGCGCACTTTTCACCGCAGCTGCCTCCCGGATTACCAGCGTCAAATTTATACCGATCAATTAAATCAACGAGTTACGGTCTGTGATTTTCAGGCTGTGGCGTATATGTCCGAAAATTTGACTATTTGATTGACAGCCTCGCGATCTGGGGCTGATATATCCCCTGTCATACCGATCCGAGAGGGGCCCCGCTTGGCCATCCTCTGTGTATTGGCCACCCAATGCCCAGCAATTCTCCAGTTCCATCGACGGCGTTTGCTGATGTCGATGAGCGGTAGCTTGGGCTGGCAAACGACATTTGCTTATCTGCCGCTGTGTCTGCCGATCATTTTCAATTCCAGCGCTCCCGAGGGGCCGTTCCCATGATGTCGCCTACCCCCGCTTACGTTGAAAAGCCGTCGATCATGTCGTTCGACAAATCCACGGCCATCGTGCTGGTCGCGATCAGCCTGATTCTGGTCGAAACCTTCTCAGGCGCCCTGCGTTTCTATCTGGACAAAGCCGGAATTTCGGTGCTGCTGTACGCCCCGAAAGTCGCTTGTCTGCTGTTCTTCGCGCTGGAATTGCGCAGCTTCAAGGCCGGTCCCGGCGTTTGGCTCAGCTTCCTCGTGCTGCTGCTGTCATCTGCATGGGCCGTGCTCAATGGCGCCGGCGCCGGTAACTTCGCATTCGCGCTGTACGGCATCAGCCCTTTACTTTTCGGCCTGGCGTGCGGCGATCAGATCACTCGCCACAGAAAGCTGTTCATGTGGGTGATCGCGTTTGCCTTGATGGCCTCGTTGGGCGGTATCGTGCTCGACAAGTACACCAACCTTCCGTGGAAGGGGTACAGCTACAGCATCGGCGGCACCGAGCTGAGCGCCAACACCACCTGGGCTGCCGAAGACGCCGACCGGCCCGCCGGTTTTGCCCGGATCTCCAGTGCGCTGGCGATCATCATTTCGATTTTCAGCCTGTACCTGATGACCATGGTGCGCTCGAGAATGCTGGCGATCGCGATCTGTGGCGTTGGCTTGGCGGGCGTCGTGCTGACCACCAGCAAGGCACCCGTTCTGGCGTTTGCCGGCGCTGTCGCCCTGCTGATGATCACCCGCTTTCGCTGGACCACACGCGGGGCCATCGTTGCTGCCGTGCTGCTGGGGGTGGCGCTGCCGTTCATTGGCATGATGTACGACTTCGACCCCAACAAGATCTCGACGGGAAGCTCGCTGTCATCGATTTACGACCGCCTGATCAACACCTGGCCCAACGTGATCCGAGAACTCGTCAGCGAAGATCGCGCCTACACCGGTGCCGGATTCGGACTGGTGGGAAGCTCAGTGGCGGCGTTCCCTGTGGCCGGTGCCGATATCTTCATGATTTCCGACAGCACCGTGGTGTACCTGTGGGCCACGTTCGGCCTGGTCGGGCTGTTTCTGTACGCGCTGCACATCCCGCTGTTTTTCATTCTGGCCGACATCACTAGCCGCTATGGCCGCGCGATGCTGGCGACCGGGTTCTGCATTTGTATCGTCAGCTGGACCACCGACACCCTCGAAGTGACGCTGGCCAACCTTTTTCTTGGCATGGCAATCGGGCATGCGCTGGCGGCCAGGTCGCAGCTGAGGGCTGCGGCCCCAAAGCCGGTTGAAGCGACCTCATGGAACGGCCTGCCAGGGTTGAGCTGAGAAAGGACGGTCACGCATGAGCTTTTCGAGTATTGGCCGCAAAGGCCTGCTGTTGCTGTCCTGTCTCATCGTTGCCGACGTCGCGGTAGCTGAGCCTTTCATCGTGGGGGTTGCTACTCACTCGATGAACAACCTTGATCAGCCATTGCAGAAAAGTCTGGATCTGGCCAGCACGGCCGGAGTCACCTCGGTGCGTGACGACGCGTTTTGGTCCACCGCCGAGCCTGAGCCGAATCAGCTGCAGATCATCCCGCAATGGCGTGCCTGGCTGACCACGGCCAGTGCACTGAAGCAGGCGCCGATGGTCATTCTCGGTTACGGCACGTCCTTCAACGGCAACGCCAAGCCACGCAAACCGGAAGTGAAAATCCCCTACCTGAAATACGTCGACTACCTCACCCGCCAGCTGGGAAACCCGGTTAAGTATTACGAAGTGTGGAACGAGTGGGACATCGACGGCCCGACCGATGCGCGCCTGAGCAATGATTACGTGGCTGTGGTGAGAGACGCCGTCCCGATCATCCGCAGGAACAATCCACAGGCCAAGGTGCTTGCCGGTGCGGTGACCTCAGCAGGTATCAAGGGCGGTTTCGTCGACCGCATCCTGGCCGCTGGAGTGCTCAAGTACGCCGACGGCATCTCGCTGCATCCGTATGTGCATTGCGAGGGTCGCGACCACAACACCCCAGAAAGCTGGATCAACTGGATGCGCGATCTGGACAGCAGGTTCAGCAGGGGCGGCAAGCCGGTGCCGTTGTACCTGACCGAGATGAGCTGGCCGAGTCATGAAGGCGCCTGCGGCATCGATACCACGCGTCAGGCCGCGTATCTGGCTCGCGCTTACTTCCTCGCCCGGACTGTCCCCAATATCAAGGGCATGTGGTGGTACGACCTTATCAACGACGGCACCCAGCGCGATGATCAGGAACACAACTTCGGGCTGCTCAATGTGGACCTCACGCCGAAACCTGCCTACTCGGTACTCAAGGCGATCAGTCCGTACCTGCGGGATTTCGACTACGACCCTGGCGCCAGCCTTCAGGCCGACGGCATCTACAAGCTGGCATTCAGTGATGGTCACGAACGAATCATGGTGGCCTGGGCAGCGGGACGCCCAAGGGAAGATCAGCTCAGCAGTCAGGCAATGAACAACGCACCCTTGCGCGTGCTGGACACCCAGGCACCCGACAAGGGAATGGTGAACAGCGAGCAGCGCTGGGACTGCTCTGGCGACCGCTGTACTGCTCCGATCAGCCTGAGTGAATTTCCCAAAATCATTCGCTTGAGCCCTGGGGCTTGAGCATTTGCCCCTCGAAGAGCCCGCCTGATTCCGTCAGCGCGGGCTTTTTTCATGGTTTTTTCCGAGACGCCGCATAAAGAATCAGACAGTCACAGTCATCCCCAACATCTCTCGCGCAATTCGGTCGGCGTCGACGAATGCACGCGAATAGCTGCCCGACGACGGAACGTAATGGTTGTAGTAGGTGGCGCCTTCCACAATAGGACCGGTTATCCACAGATTCGGTTGGGCCCTGCCATGGCTGTCCACATGCACACCCTCTCCTCGCTCGCCCAGATTGTGGATAACTCCGCTTTCGCGCAATTGCTGGATGATTTTTGGTTGGGCCGAGGCTGTGCGACTGTCGCTGACATGTGCATATACCACGGCAGTGAGCGGTATCTCCCTGCCTTCCTCCGTGGTGATCGAGACCTCTCCTCGTTCAGCGTCGAGCATAACCTTTGAGCCATGAACCCAATGCAGAACCCCTGCATCCGCCAATGCCAGTAGCTCCTGATGACGCTCTTTCTGCGGACCGGCGACCATGCGATTGACCAGCGGCGCATAGACGTTGAAGAAGACTTCGTGCGATTTCGGCGTCAGGCCGCGGTTATCCACAACGCGCCTGAGTTGTTCACGACAGCTTCTCCATACCTCGACCGCTGCTTTGATCGGACTGTCATCAAGACCCACAGTGCTCTCGTTCAGATCGCCCTGAATAAAGCTCCGTACCCACATCGGATAATTATCCACAGGGGCTCGGAACTGCTGAGGGGTGAACACGCTCTCGTCCAGCAACGGCACGGAAAACCGTTCAGCGAGCGTCCGTGATTTCGGCTCTATTTCGCCTAACAGAAACGCCATCGCGATCTCCGATTTAACCCGCAGCGATGACTCGCCCTGCAGTTTCGCAATCATCCCGAAGTATTCCGCGACCATCTCAGCCTTGAGCAACGGCAGCACCTGAGTTTCGAAATCCAGGCCGTCCGGGTTTTGAACACGAAGATCGGCAACCGCCGTCAACGTGAAAATCAGCGGCGAACTGCCTGTGCGGTGCGGCACGATGTCGGGCCGGGTGCGGTAGGGCAATCCGCTTCGCGAATACATATACACCTGCGGTTCCTGGCCGGAAGGCTGATAGCGCAACCCTTCAGGCCCCTCGACGAAATGCCCCCCTCGACCCACTGTCAGGCCCGCAACCACATCCATTGCCGTCAGCCCCAGTCCTTCTACGCCGACATGATCTGTGGATGAAATCCCGTCCAACGCGTGGGGTTGTGGATAAGCGTTCATGCTGTTGGTCGCTCCAGCACGTTTGTCCACAGTCGGGGGCATATCGGCATGGCCAACAGTGATCAAAAGCCAATCGACATGATGCTGATCGTCCGCTGCAGACAACACGAATCCACCCAAATCCGTATGCTCAACGTTATCCACAGTGTTGGCGTGATGCGTGACTCTCACCTGCTCAGGCAACGCGCGAATAATCTCCTCATATGTCCAGGCCAGGTATTCGCCAAGCCACGACCTGGGCAGAAATTCGTTGGGGCGCACCAGCCGCTCAGCGGATTTGAAGCGCAGGCACCATTGGTAAAAGTCTGGTCCTTGGCGCCCGGTGTAACCGCCGAGCGCGACTTGATCAGGGAACATGGAGATCTGCGAGGCCACGGTGTTGAGCATCAGGTAAGACGGCTGCTCGACCGAGTGCAAACCAGGCCCCGGCCGACGGGGATCGAATACGCTGATCTCGACCCGCCGCTCGCTTTGGGCAGCCAGCGCACACAGCCGCTCCAGCACCGTCAGGCCGCGCGAGCCACAGCCCACGATGCCGATCCTGATGGCGGGTTGTTGCGCGGCTCTTTCCACACACGACGTTTCCAGTGAGGATTTGTCGAGGCGCAGCGCAGTGCTCAGTTCCATCTCAGGGTTTCTCCGAAGAAAGAATCGATGGCCACCGCGCGAGATTCAGCCAACGCGGTGTCGACGATAAACTTGCTCAATGCCAGATCCAGCACGCCCAGCCCGAAGGGCGAGAAAATCGAAGGCTTGGTCGGATCAAGTCGTACTTCCCCGCGAATCAGCCCGGCGAGAGTGCCATTCATGAACTCACGGTTGCCGCTGAATTGCTCGGCCAGATGCGGCGAGGTGTTGGCCTTCATGCAGTGCTCGACGTCGTCGCAGAGGTTGTTGGCCTGCAGCAACAATTGCGGAGCGATGTCGCGCAGCGAGATGTTGAGCACCACCTGACCGGCACGGAACATCATGGGCGGCTTCACGTAAGGCTCACCGGCGGTCGTGGCAAAGATCACCAGATCGGCCGCCAGCGCCTCCTCCAGCGAACCGGTGCGGGCTGTGCATAAATCGATCTGCTCGACATATCCCCTCAACGCGCTCGCCGAGGTGTGGTCGAAGTCATGCACGACGGCGTGGCCGATATCCCAGCCCTCTACCGCGAGCATGCGGGCGATGTTGCGAGCGATGACACCTGCGCCGATGAATCCCACAGAGCCTGCCTTATGTGACTGACCGTTGAGCCAATAAGCGCCTGACACTGCGGACGCGGCCGTTCTGACAGCGCTGATCTGCGCACCTTCCAGACACGCATAGGGGTATCCCGTTTCGCGGTCGTTGAGGATCACCACTGCCGACGCCCGAGGTTTTCGTTGCGCGACATTGCCGGGAAAGCTGGAGATCCACTTGATCCCGGCCACGGCATCCTCGCCTTCCAGCGACGCGGGAAGGGCGATGATGCGGTTGGCCGGCTGCTGTGGAAAACGTAGGAAGTAGCTGTCCGGATTGAGGGTTTTGCCGTCGTGATGTTGCAGATAGACCTGCTCGACACGCGCGACCATGCTGTGAGATTGGCTGTCGAGGATGTCGTTGATCACGGCCCCCGGGATGACATGGAATTCAGACATTAAGAGCTTCCCCTTCGAAGGTGTGAACATGCTCTTTGAGGTAGCGAGTGATGGGCTGCGACAACAGTGAGGTAAGCTCAGCGCGCCCGAATTTCTGCATCACCCATTCGTCGTTGTAGATGGTTTCCAGATAGCGCTCGCCGGCATCCGGGGAGATCGCCACCACCACCGCATCTTTGGGAATTCCCAGTGAAGGCGCGGCCAGACCGGCGACCACCGTGCCGGTCGATCCACCCGCCAGCACACCGTTGGACTTGGCCAGCCAGCGACACATGGCAACGGTCGCGCGCTCATCGACCACCTGCTGTTTGTGCAGGTGATTGGCGCGGAAGATCGGCGGCGTCTGGCTCGAACCCAGACCCGGAATGAAACGTTTGCCCGGCGCCTGGCCGAAGGTCACCGATCCGGCGCTGTCCACGGCGATGATTTTGGTGCGCGGCGAGTGCTTGCGGAAATACTGCACGCAACCCATCAGCGTGCCCGTGGTGCCAGCGCCCACCACCAGGTAATCCAGGGCAGGGAAGGCGATGTGAATCGAGCGGGCCGTGGTGTGCTCATGGGTGCGCGCGTTGGCCGGATTGCTGTACTGGTTGAGCCACAAGTAGCGCGGATCGCGGGCCACGGTGTCGCGGATATAGCGAATGCGGGTGCCCAGATAGCCGTCGTTGTCATCACGTTCGGTAACGATCACGATCTGCGCACCGAAGGCTTCCATCATCTTGATGTTATGCAGGTTGGTATTCGGATCGACCACGCAGCAGAACCTGTAGCCCCGCTCGGCGCAGATCATCGCCAAGGCGACACCGAGGTTGCCCGAGGACGATTCGATCAACACCGTATCCCTGTGGATAAGTCGGCGTTCGGCGTAGGAGTCGATCAAGCCGATCGCGGTTTTCATCTTGATCGAACCGGCCGGGTTGCACGACTCGAGCTTCAGGTGAAGGTTCTCGAACCCCAGGCCTTTGAGCCGGACGAAATTCGAATCGCCAACGATATGAGAGATGAAGTTCATGGTCGTGCCTCGGCGCGTGCAGGCATGGCTCTCTTGGGGTGAGCCACGACTGGTGCCAGTTGGCGGGGTTGCGTGGCCAACAACGCATCGGTCAGTTGCTGGGCGCGCAACGCGACCATGGAGAACGACTGCGCGTCGCTGATGCCATGGGTCTTTTCCGAGGTGCCGTTGGCGAGAATCTGCAGACCGTCGCTGTTCTGCAGCCCAACATGGTAATGCCGATCCACTGCCAGGCTGCCGTCTTCATCGCGCAACAACCAGGGCTGCAACAACGTCAGTAATGGGGGCACTGCGAGCTGTTCGTAACCGGTGCCCAGGACGATGCCGTCGACATAAAGCGTGGTCTCAAGCCCGGTGTTGCTATCGCGCATCAGCACTGAATAGGCATCGCCGACTTTTTCCACAGAGATGACATTGGACCACGTGTGCAGATTCAGGCGCTGGTGCCCGCTGACCTCGCCTTCGTACATGAAGGAGTACAAAGCCTGACTTTCGTCGGCGTCGATGCCTGCGTAGTTGGTCGAGCGGATTTCGTCGAACACCTTGCTGCGACGGGCTGGCTCCAGCTGATGGAAGTAGTCGACCTGCTCCGGCAAGAACGCCATGTTCGGAAACTGCCCCAACTGGCCGACCCGAAAACCGACACCCCGATGCACCGAATGCACCTGAGTGGTGGGCGCAGCACCGAGCAGATGCGCCACCGCTTCGCCGGCGCTTTGTCCAGAGCCCAGCACCAGCCAACGCTGAGCGATAGGCCCGCCTCCCAGGTGGATGTTTTTAAGGTACTGCGAGGTGTGGAACACGCGACCGCCCAGATGCGGACTGAACGCCTCGGGGATTTTTGGCAGGCTGCCGTGGGAAAGCACCAGGCGTTGGGTGCGATAAGTCCCTTGAGCGGTGACTACATCCACAGCGCGCAGGACGCCCTTTTCCGCGACGGGCAGTACGTCGAGCACGCCTTCGTCGTAGGAAACGTAATCCTTGAGCTGAGCTGCAACCCAACTGATGTAGTCGGACCATTCCACGCGGCTTGCGGGACGACCCAGCAAGCCAAATTTGTACAGGCGCCCTTTCTCCTTCAGGTACATGGCGAACGTGAAACGACTGCGCGGATTACGCGGCGTCACCAGGTCACGAAACACGTGATGGTTGATGTCGGTTCCGGCCAGCAGAAATGCGCCGTGCCAGGTCGAATCACGCCCCTTCTCGAAAAAACGGACGCGCTGAAACGGCTTCTTGCCGTTGTCTTCCGCTTCGTCTTCCAGCGCACAGGCCAGTGCGATACCGGCGGGACCGAAGCCGACCGACACGACGTCCAGCTCCTGACGCAAACCCTCGATTTCAAACTGATTCATGGTGGTTCTTCCTGAAAGGTTCAAAGACTTGGCGAGCCTTGGCGGCCCGATTCAACACAGCAGCCGTCTTTCATGGACGCGCTTGTCGGCGTAGACCCAAAGCGAAACCCGGGCGTGATCGTTTTCCCCATTGCTGAAACTGATGGGGCCTGCAGGTGTGGAAAACTCATCGAAGCGCAACGCATCGAGCAATCTGCGATGCTGGCGCGCGGCGAGGTCCACTAGAGAAAAAGCGGCCAGCGTCTCGATGGCGTAGACCGGTGCCGGTTCGCCGTAAATGCGCTGATACGCGAGGTCCACCGGGTGGGCTTCTGGCAGGTCGCTGGCGACAGGAAAACTCACCACGTAAACAGTCCCTGTTTGGTTCAAGCCACCAACCAGCGCTGGAGACGCCGCGTCATCGGTGAAAAACAGCGGTAATCCACAGCCGCAGGCGCGATTTTCCACAAGGAACTGCCGACTGGCTTTCAGGCGTCCGCAGAACACCAGCGCATCGGCTTGCGCCGGCTCAGTCACGATTTGTACTGTGGATAAGTTGGCAGAGGCGCTGACCGCGTTTTTCAACTCCTGCAGTTGTCGCTGTCCGTGCAGGCTAGGGTCGGCAAACAATGCCAGTTTGAGCAGGCCTTCGCCTGCGGCGAACGCCAGCAATCGCTTGGCCAACACTCGATCTGACGCGCAAACCCTGAAGGTCGTGCTGCCATCCTCGGTCAGCGCCGCACAGGTTGAGGCGGGAAGAATCAGCGCAATACCTGCCTGTGCATAAGTTTCTACTACCGCAGCAGCGGATTCGGAAGCGAAATGACCGATCACCGCATCGACACTCGCCTCGATGAAATGCTTGGCGGCCGCACGTCCACCTTCGGCACTGGCGCCATCATCGAAGTACAAATGCTGCGCACGCCGGACGTTGCTGAACAGGTGGCTCGAAAGATAAACGCCGCGCAGGAAGCTTCGGGCGTGCAAGGTGGTGCCGACGTCCAGTGCTGCGCAGATACCCAGGCGCATCATGACAAGGCTACCTCGGTAAAGCGTGAGGGGTTGAAGGCTTTCATGATGGAACGATGGTCGCCATCCATCTGTACTCCGGTCATCAACCCGCCCAACTCGAATGCCAGTAATTCCGCAACACTCGGTGCCATTTTGAAGCCAATCCCGCAAAAGCCTGTGGCCAGATAGATATGACTGCTGGCATTGGAGCGGCCGATCAGCGGACGACCGTCGTCGGTGTAGGCATCCCACGCCACCTGAGTCACGACCGCGAGGCTGCGTTGCGCGTCGAAGCCGAGTCTGGCCACGCGCTCCACCACATCGTGCTCGTTGTCCATCACCGACAGATTGAGATCAGAGGCATGATCGGCGCGGTGCCGGCGCTGTCCGCCCACCTGCATCAGATTGCGTCCCAGCGGCAGCAGGTAGGTATTCAGATGATGAGCAATGATCGGCATACTCGGCGCGTCATCGCAGCTCATCCGGGTGAACGGGATGGTGCGCGCATGTACAGCGCCGTAGGGCCGGGGCAGCGGGCCGTCAGCGCCACAGGCATCGACCACCCAGGTCGCTTCCAGACACAGCTTGCCCGCGTGCACCTCAACGTAGCCTTCGCGTTCGACACAACGATCGACCGCCAGATGATCGAGAAAGGTCGCCTTTTCGCTGACGTATCGGCACAGGTTGGAAACGCAGGCGCGCGCATCGACCGTTCCGCCGTTGCGCTCGATCAGCAGGCATTCCTCCTTGCAGAACGCTGTGAAACGACCATTATCCAGGGCACTCACCGAGGCATGCAGTTCGACGTTCTGCGTACCCTCGCTGCCCACGGCATCCAGATAGCGACCGCACACTTCGGAGCTGGCGATGTAGGCGACACCGGTTCGCTTGAGCGTCTGTTCGAATAACGCATGCACGATGCCGGTCCTGCCGTGGTGCGCGCCGCGACAGGTCAACGGGCGCAGCGCCGGGTCCAGTTCCAGCGCCCGGACGATGCCCCCGGTATCGCGGGTCGCTCCCTGACCGCCGCCAATGCCCTTCTCCATAAGGGCCACATCCAGACCGCTTTCTACCAGCGCGGCGGCAATCGAAGCGCCTATCACACCGGCGCCGATCACGATCACATCGAATGACGTTTTCATCAGCGTCTCCTGATCAGATCTCGTATTCAACCGCGCTGACATACACGAGCTGGTGGAACACCTCGTTCTCGGTGAAACGGCAGTAACGCAGGATCTGCCTGGCCAGCTCCGGGAACACGGGCGCACCAATCGCCCCGATCAACGCCATGTACGGCAGAATTCGTTTGCCGAGCAGTTGGCGATCACGGGCAGCGTTGATCATGTCGGAAAGCAGCACCGCGAGACCTTTCATGGTGAAATGATCCACCGAGGTCACTTCGAACCAGCGGGCGACCAGGATCTTGATCGCCGCCGCATCTGCCGAGTTGACTTTGAGGCTGTCGCCCTCGACCCGCTCGCGCTCGGCTTGTGCCGCCAGCTTGACCAGCACTTCGCTGAAGGTTTCCCTGCGCCAGGCGGCGAATTTCTCGACGTCGAAGTCGTCGGTGTCCTGCTCGGGAGCAATCAGCGCCAGGTAGAACCGCGCGCTGTCGGTGCAAGCATCGGCCACCAGATCCCGGGCCCAGATCGCGTAATTGCGGCTGGTGGACAGGTTCTTGCCGTTCAACGTCAGGAATTGGTTGGTGTAGAAGCTTTGGCGCATGCGATAGCCGTGCATGGTCTGCAGCAGCGCCGGGTAAACCATCATGTGGCTGAAGGCGCAGTCATATCCGAGGAAATGCACGAGCCGGCCCTTGCCCGAACGGCAGTATTCGTCGTACTCCCACGGCGCGTGTTTGTATTCGTTGAGGTACTCGCGAAAGGCGCTCAGATAGCCCGAAAGGCCCATCACCCAAGTGTGAATGCGCCGACTGCCGTCGGGCTTGAGATCCAGACCTCCGTCATGGGGGCGGGTGATGCCGCAGTCCACCGGGCCGATCTCGAATTCTTCGCTGAGGAACCTGCGAATGAACGGCCGAAGCGGCGCGTGCTCGAAGGTGCTCTGCAGGTGATTGCGAAAGTTGGAGAGAGCCAGGAATTCGCGCTCTACCGGCCGCCAGATCATCTGCGACGAGCACAGCTTGCAGCGGAAGTTACTCATCTTCGAGGCGTTGGGGGTGTGGGCGCATTCTTCGCACTGGCTGGCGTCGGAGTCCGCACCGCAGTGATCGCAATTACCCCGCCCGAACGCTTCATAGCCCCATTTATCGCAGGCTTCGCAGTAGGGTTCCTGGCTGACTTTCTTGTAAATGGCGCCCGCCTTCACGGCGTATTCGTAAGTTTCTTCAACAGCCTTCTTGAAGTAGCTGTTGCGATAAGGACGCATCCAGAAATCGACTTCGATGCCCATCTTTTTCAGGGTGTCGTTGATCTTGTCCGTATTCTCCAGCGCCAGTTCCTGCGGCGCGCGGTCCAGCTCGATCCCGCGGCGCAGCATGTACGACTGATAGTCATCCGAATACGACACCAGCGTGCAGTCATGGCCGCGCTGGCGTTGCGCTCGGGTGTAGATGTCAGCGGCCAGGAAAGGGCCGGCCATGTGCCCGATATGCAGATCGCCGTTCGGCGTCGGGGGCGTGATGGTGACCAGGAGCTTGCCCATTACGAAGCCCTCTGGTCGGACACGTCATGAATCGTGGCTTTTTGCAGGGCAAATTCATTCAGTGCCACGGCTTGCCGGGCATCTTCATCGAGGAAACGATTGGCCGAATCGCGATCCCACCAGACCACATAAAAATGGAAGTCTTCGTCGGTGTCGTTCAGCACGTAATGATCGGTGTGTTTCGGAATGGCGGCGATGTCGCCCATGGCGAAGGCGTAAGTCTGATCGCCCACCACCAGTTTGGCGGTGCCTTTAATGCCGATGAAAAACTCTTGGTCGATCTGCGTATGGGAGAGCGATTTGGTGCCAGGGAGCACCACGCACCAACCGCCGCCAATGGGCGTTGGATAACCCTCCCAGGGCAGAAGCCTGGACCCGTCCAGATCGTACTCATGAACCAGTTTGTCCCACGCCATGGGGCGAAAAATTTGAAAGTCTGTCATGAAGTTCTCCTTCAGCCCGGAGCATCCCTGCCCGTTGTATTACCCACGCCCGCCATTGCCTGACGACGCCGTTGAGTTGAGGGATAAGCTGAAGAAAATCGGGATAGGGAGCAAACAAGAAATACGCAATTCCCGGTTAAGTCTGACTTAACTCAAGTTTACTTAATCATCAGTTTATCAGGTAGTTAAGTGTTTTTTTGGCGGAGTTTATATGTTCAATGAACACTGAAGCAGGGCTTAACTGTCGGGATAAACATTGATTCAAAACATACAGAGCACATGGACGGGACACCACATATCGATTCCCTTTTGGTTTTGCCGGGAGCAGTAGGAGCAACCGGGGTGGCGCTCCAGCTTGCCCCACTCTCCGGGCAGAAGCCGATTGCCTTCAGATTCACCCGTTGCAAGGGCAGAGCCAGAGGGTTTGTCATCAAGACTCAACGCGTGGTGAATTCCCGCTGGCTGGCGATCGCTTGGGACACCAGCCAGTCCCGGAATTGGCGGCTGGATTTGGGCAGGATGGCTGTTTCGTCGTACACCAGGTAATAGGCAATCGGCGTGTCGATGGTGGCGCGGAACGGCACGACCAAGCGCCCCGACGCGAGTTCTTCACGGATCAACGAACGCCGCACCAGCGCGATACCCATGCCTGCCAGCGCAGCCTCGATCACACCGTTGGAGTCCACGAAAACCGAACCTCGGTGCACCGCAGCCTCGACGTCTTCGATACCCACGGCCCTGAGCCATAAAGCCCAATCTTCGCGGTGTTCGTCATGTAGCAAGGTGTAGTTCTTCAGGTCGATAGGCGAAGAAAGGTAACGCGAATCCGGCAGCAGACTCGGCGCACAAACCGGCTGCAGACGGTCATTGATGAGCATCTCGACTTCAAGCCCGGGATAGCGACCCAGCCCGTGACGGACGGCGAAATCCACACCATCGCCCAACAGGTCCACCAGCCGGTTGGTGGTGCTGATCAGCACTTCGATACCGGGGCAGATCGCCTGAAAATCGGGCAGCCGCGGTAGCAACCATTGCATCGCAAAGCCGCTGGTACAGCTGACAGTGATGGTGTTGGGGCCGTTGTCGCTCATCAGACGCTGGGTCGCGTCGGAGATCTGACCCAGCGCCGGGCGGATGGCGCGCAGGTAAATCTTGCCCTCGGGGGTCAGCTCCAGACGCTTGGTGTTGCGAATGAACAGGGTGACGCCAACGGCCTTTTCCAGCTTGGCGATCTGTTGGCTGATTGCCGCCGGTGTGACGAAAAGCTCGCCCGCCGCGCTTTTCATGCTGGCGTGACGCCCCGTCGCTTCGAAACACAACAAGGCGTACAGAGGCGGGAATTTCATGCCGGTCCTCAGTTAAGAAAAACTAATGCGCTTAAGAAAAGCTCGCTTGAGCAGGGCTTTGGACACTGCTCAAATCATCACACCGCGGCTCGACGAGCGTCAATCTACATGTTTCGAGCCGATTTGTTGAAAGCATTGGATTTGGGATGGAAGTGCCATGCGACTATCTGACTATGTTCGACTACTTCTGCTCGCAGCGATCTGGGGCGCAAGCTTTCTGTTTATGCGCGTGGCCGCCCCGGTATTAGGTGCATTGCCCACAGCGTTCTTCCGCGTATTACTGGGGGCCGTGGGTTTGCTGGTAATCCTGGCGATCCTTAAAACACGCCACGACTTTCAGGGCAAACTTAAAGCCACGATGGTTTTAGGCGTTATCAACTCCGGCATACCCTTTCTGATGTACAGCATTGCGGCCTTGTTATTACCCTCCGGTTACTCCGCCATTCTCAATGCCACGACGCCGTTGATGGGTGTCTTGATTGGCTCGATGTTCTTTAACGATTCGCTAACCCCGAAAAAAGCCGCAGGCGTATTAATCGGCTTACTGGGGATAACATTGCTCACCACCACCGGCCCGGTCACCTTCACCAGTACGGTAGTAATGGGCGCGCTGGCCTGCCTGGTTGCTACCAGTTGCTACGGCGCGGCAGGCTTTCTCACTCGTCAGTGGATCGCCGACAAGGGGGGGCTCGATGCCAAGCTCGTCGCGTTCGGCAGCCAGATTGGCGCCACGCTGTTTCTTGCGCCGTTCTTCGGGATCTCAGCAGCGGTAAACCCGCCTGCGACATGGGGCGATTCCACTGTCTGGCTGTCGCTGGCGGCGGTTGGTTTCGTCTGCACCGCGTGCGCGTACATCCTGTATTTCCGCCTGATCGCTGACATCGGCCCGGTTCGCTCGTTGACGGTAACGTTCCTGATCCCGCCATTCGGCGTGCTCTGGGGCGTGATGTTCCTGGATGAACACCTGTCGGCTGGCCATTTGTATGGCGGCGGCCTGATCTGTCTGGCGGTGTGGTTCGTGCTCAGCAAGAGCAAGCCCAAACCCGCACCGCAAACGCAGGACTCTCCTGCGATAACCTGACTCGAACGCTTATCCACAGCTAAATCATGAAGCGATTGTCTGGCTAGACCGAGGCCCGGCTGCGCCTGGCATTTGCCAAAAGGGATCGCGGCCGTGGGATAAAACAGGCTTTTGGAAGCGCCGATATGGCGACACCAACAGACGCATTCACTCTTCGGCCCACTGGCCGTGGCATCTGGGCGGAGTATGCACGATGAGCAGAGCAATCCCGTTGATTGCCCTTCGCACCTTCGTCGAGGTGTGCAAGGTCGGCAGTATGAAGCGCGCCGCAGATCACCTGTGTGTGTCTCCCGCGGCGATCAGCCAGCAGATCAAGGGGTTGGAAGATCAGATCGGCAAGCGCCTGTTCGAACGTGACGCAAAGGGTATTCAACTGACTGCCAGCGGCCGGAGCCTGTTCGACGAGCTGTCCGACACCTTCGACGTCATCGAAAAAGCCTGGTCCGGCGCGGCCCTAAAGCAGCCCCGGCAGACACGGCTGGTGATCAGCACGACTTCCACTATTGCCAGTTCCTGGCTGATTCCCGCGTTGGGTGACTTCAAGGAGCGCTGCCCAAACATCGAGATCTCGATCCAGATCTGCAACGGCCTTTCCGACCTCAAACATGGACATGTGGATATCTCGATCCAACGCGAGATGGCGACCAGCCCTGACAATCACGCGACCCGCCTGTGGTCTTCCTATCTGATCCCGGTGTGTAGCCCGAACCTGCTGGCCAAGCAGCACAGCATCGAGAGCCCACAGGACTGTTTGACTTATCCACTGCTGCAAGACACCGAGCGCAATTACTGGAAGGTGTGGATGAATGCATTCGGCATGGGCAATCGCAAGATGATCCAAGGTTCGAGCTACGGCGATGAGTCCTTGTTGATAAGTGCTGCCTGCGCGGGTCAGGGCATTGCGCTGGTCAACAATGTCTTTGCCTCCGAAGCGCTGCGGTCCAAGCGTCTGGTGCAAGTGACCAACAGCACCTGTGAGCTGAAATTCGACTACTTCGTGTACTGCGCCAAGGAGCGGCGCGAAGAATGGGCGATCGTCGAATTCATGAAATGGGTGGTGCAGCAGGCGGGCAAGACTGCCAAAGGGCATCTGCGGGAAATGGATTCCGTGCACAAAGTCGCCTAAGCCTGATATGGCAGCGCGATAGAGCCGCGAAAGAGCGACTTGCGCTGCTGGTTTTATGGCGCCGCATCGCCAGCGTCTGCGAGGTTGGGTATCAACAATTGCGATGACCGTTAGTCCAGGCCTGTGCTTATAGTGCGTGCATCATGGACGCATTCGAGTGCCATCGCTATGGATACCGCTACCCTCGCCTCGATACCGGCAACAACGTGGCTTTCGGACCGACGCATCACCTGCGTGCTGTTTCTGGCCCCCCTCCTGGTATTGATGCTGTCAGTCGTTGCGCTCAATGGCGGCGAGTTTTTCTACACCCTCGACGATCCCTACATTCATCTGACGTTGGCGCGGCAGATATTCAACGGTCATTACGGCATCAACCCCACAGAGTTCTCGGCGCCCTCGTCGAGCATCATCTGGCCGTTGATCCTGGCGCCCTTCGGCTTCCTCGGCGCGGCGATGTACAAAGTGCCGTTGGTCCTGAATCTGATCTTCTCCTTCCTCACCTTCCGCCTGCTGTTACAGATACTGCAGAGCGTCAGCGCGTGGCCGAAACTCTTCATCCTCGGCGGCTGGCTGCTGGCGACCAATTTCTATGGCCTGATCTTCAATGGCATGGAGCATTGCTTGCAGGTGTTCCTCGCCATCGCCATTGCCCAGGCTGTGCTGGACAAGGAATTCCGCAGCCTGCCCGTGAAGCCGCTGGTGTATGGGGCGATCATCTTGCTGCCTCTGGTGCGTTATGAGGGGTTGGCGATCTCGATGCCGGTGCTGCTCTACCTCCTGATGAAAGGCGAAGGGGTCCGAACAGTGGTCTGCGGCGCGGTGATCGTTGCGCTGATCGCCGGGTTCTCACTGTTTCTGGACCACATCGGCATGGGCTGGCTACCGTCGTCGGTGATCGCCAAATCCGACACTTCCGGCGTCAAATCCATCGTGCTCAATGCCATCAACCAGTTCGAGAAATACGGCTGGGTGATCGTGCTGATGCTGGTGATGTGTGCGTTTTTTATCCAGCGCCGGGCGCTCGTGGTCCTGCTCATCAGCGTGACGGCCTTGCACGTACTGCTGGGCAAATACGGCTGGTACGGACGCTACGAGATCTACTGGCTGAGCTTCCTGGGAGTGTTCTTCATTCACTGGGCGCTGACCAGCCTCAAGCCGCGCTCGGTCGCCTTGATATTCGGTTTGCTGCCGCTGGCATTCGCGCCACTGGTCTACACCACCTTCAGCACGCCGCTTGCCGCACGGGCGATCCATAATCAACAGTACGCGATGGCGATGATCGCCAAAGAATTGGACCAGCCCGTGGCCGTCAACGATCTGGGGCTGGTGGCGCTGCACAGTCACCACTACGTGCTTGACCTCTGGGGTCTGGGCAGCCTGGAAGCCCTGAAACTACGCAAGTCCGAGACCGGCCCTGAATGGATTCAGACCCTGATGGACAAGAAGGATGTGCACTACGCTTTCGTCTATGACGACTGGTTTTCCCAGCATCCCGCGAACTGGACCAAGGTCGCCGACCTGCAATTGACCGTGCCGAAGATCGCCGCAGCCTTCGACACCGTGGCTTTCTATGCCACCGACGCTGCATCGGCGCAGAAACTACGCACAACCATGAAGGCCTATCAGGCGGCGCACCCGGAGGCGAAGTTCAGCGTGGCATATCAGGAGTGATTTGCTCGTCTGACCTGTACGCTCCGGCGTCAGTGCGATGCACGTGATCGGTTATCCCAAAACGGCAGAATAAGAAACCCACCTCGAGTGGGTTTCTTTTTGTGCGGCACTTCTTTTGGGTGGCGATCCGGCAATCAAATCTCTATCAGCCTTCAGACAGCCTGGCCGCGATACAGTGGCTGCGTAATTTGTAAGCACTTTGAAACCTTGAACTGAACAATGAAAAAAACAGAACTGCCCCGCCATTGCTTCAAAAGCAGAAAACTTTTGGTGGCGCTGATTGCACTTGTCCTGGCCTTGGCAGCTGCCTTAATCGTGCATTCTCATTCTGTCGGCGAACGCAAGGCACGAAGGGCCATGCTGCCTCGAGTGCTTCCCACGGTTCAGACCCACGACCTCGGTGGTTCATCGACGCTCACACTGTTCGTCCCCAACACCTCGAAGAAAACCATCGTTATTGCCGTGCCCATCAATAACGACTTTGGCACCAAGCGTCTGCGCAAGTTGAGCTTCGATGCGTCGGCCACCATCGTGAAGGTCGAACTTCCCACCACGGACTGTTTGCAGGCACTTCGACTTTTCGATGAGTCGTTGCGGCGGTTTGCGCCTGCACCGGACATTGTCGTGGGGCTGGATCAAGAAGCGATTCTTGCGCAACGCTGGCTGTCCTTGCAGAAAAACGAGCAGGCGATTGCAGTCTCGTTGACCACCGACAGCATCGGTGAGCCCGCAAAGGAAGTCTGCGCTGGCCCAGCTACCATACTTCCTTCAAAAGGGACTTGGCATAACGTCACTTCAAACAAGCTGACCGTTTTGGAAAATGGTGTAGCCACTGATGTCACGACGCCGGTCACGCCAAGGAAGCTGATTTCAGAGGAACTGGAAACCTATCTACGTCACAAGATCCTGGATATCCCGGAGCTGAACATCCTCAATAAACTGCCATTGGTTGAGCTGCCTTCCGCAACGACCGGCGATACGCTGACGATCTTTTATTCGGGTGATGGCGGGTGGCGAGGCATGGACAAGAAAGTCTCCGAGCACATTTCGGATTCCGGAATACCTGTCGTCGGCGTCGATGCCCTGCACTACTACTGGGATTTCAGAGCCCGGAAAAAAGCGCATCAGAGTTATCAGAACTGATGGAGCACTATCGCCGGGTCTGGGGTATCAAGCACTTCATCCTCGCGGGATATTCCTTCGGCGCCGATGTACTGCCTGCGCTGTACAACCGTCTGCCTGCTATAGACCAGGCTGATGTCGACAGCATCGTGCTGTTGTCTTTCGCCCGCAACGCAAACTTCGAAATTCGCATCGAAGGGATGATGGGTGAAGACACCGGGAAATACATGACAGCGCCAGAAATGGCTCAACTGCCCGCTAAAAAAGTGTTCTGCGTTTATGGCACAGACGAGGCGCGCAAAAGCGGGTGCACTGATACTGTGACCGTGGGCAAGACACTTGGGATACCCGGTAACCACCACTTCAATGATGATTACGATACTTTATCCACCTATCTCATCGACTTTATGAAAAGGCCGTTATAGGGGTGAGTAAAGCGACGTATGCCCTAGAGAATTAAACCTGCGCACCTTGAAACGCCCGATTTGCTCATCCCTCTCTTGCATCATCGACATGGTGCTCCGGCTGCCCGGAGCACTTCGCCCTTGGGTGAACGACTCGTTCACTCGGCTACGCAGCCTGAGTCGCTCAATGTCTGGTGATCGCCGCCTGATACGATGTGCGCAGTTACCCGAATGGACGACCTCAAACGCCTCGCACAGCAGTCAACTGGCTCATGGACGCTTAGCTGATTGATCAGCGCTTACGCTCGAGGTCTTCCGACATCAAGAGCGCGGTAGCCTTCTTGCCTAAATGGGTGTGCGGTTTCGTTAGACCGCCACATTACGACTGCTGCGCACCCATCATTCGCTCGCCCTTGCGATACAAAAACACGCAGTTGGCCTCTTCCATTCCTGGCGGCGCCGACGCGCCAGGGATCTGGAAGCGTTGCTGGAAATAATCCAGAACCTTGCCTGCCGCCCCGGCATTGAGAGCCGGTTTCCATAACCAGATATCTGCTTGCGCGTCGACCATTCCACTGTCGAACAGCGTCTGCTCGGGATCATCGCAGACGCCGATCAGCCACCCCTCTGCGCCGCCAAACTCCTTGATGTAGCTGAGGAATTCGAACTTGATCTGCTGCACGCTGTAGACCGTCATCTCACACCGCCTGGGATTGCCAGCGCTGCGCGCTGGTCTGCTGTTGAGAGGTCCACTGTTCCAGCAGTACTGCTGCCTGCTGCTTCTGGTCCTCGGACATCTGTTCGTTGAGTTGTTCGAGCTGGATCAATGCCGTACCAACGCCGTGACGGGCGGCCAGCGACAACCAGAAGTAGGCTTGCACCCGGTTTTTCTCCACGCCTTGCCCCAACTGGTAGCAGTAACCCAGCCGGGCTTGCGATGGGTAATGCCCTTGTTGCGCGGCTCGCTGATACCAGCCGGTAGCACGGGGGTAATCTGTTTCGACCAATTTACCGGTTGAGTACAGCGTGGCCAGATTGAACTGGGCACCGCAGTCGCCTTCGTTCGCGGCCTGCTCCAGCCAGGCCAGGCCAGCCTTTACATCAACCGCACAGCCCTGGCCCATCATCAACATGGCGCCGACGTTGGTCCGAGCCTGTACATTGCCTCCGTTGGCGGCCTTGAGATACCAGGCGAATGCCTGGGTCAGTGAATAAGCGACGCCCGTGCCCCCCGCATGGCACGCGCCAACCCACATCTGCGCCACAGGGTCCTGCCGGGTTACGGCCAAGTCGGTAAACACGTCCAGCGCTTCGTCGTAGCGCGCCTGTTCGTAGTGGCGGATGGCAGTCTGAAGGTCGGAGACAGGGGCCGTTTGCAGGTGATTGTTCATATCAGGTAGTTCCTCACAGGGCTGAACAGCTTGAGTTCATGATTGACCTGCGTGGACCGGGTGACGCGCCGGATCCAATGCTGCTGTGCCCACAGGCCTGCACGGTCGTGTTGTCGCGGATACACAGCGAATGGATCGAGGACATGCGCCGGGTGATCCCAGCGCATCAGCTCCTGATAGTCAGTTACCGCCGTTTGCGCTCTGCGGGTGATCAGTTTGATCCACGTCTGCAACTGTTCCTCGGCGTCGATTGCCACCAGACCGCCATGACTGAACACCTGAATGCGACACAGTGTTTTTCCCAGCCCCACCGGTTGCAGGATCGCCATGCAAAGCGTATCGGCATCGCGCAGTAGCAACAGATTGGGGAAGCACCAAGCCACTTCGGCTTCGTCGGTGACGCCGCGCACGATCAGGGTTGACTCATCCTGCGGCGCCTCCACTCCTGCCAAATGCTGGGCAAGCAATTTCCAGTCGCAGTCCACTTCCTGCCAGTGAACGCCCAGCCGCATCCAGGCTGCACCGTCGGTCAACCATTGCCGCAACGGACTTTGCTCGACGGGCGGCGCGGCGGGGCTTGCGTCAAGGTTGACCCACACCAGCGCACCCGATACCGAGACTTGCACCGGGATCAGACGCTCTGGCCGCAGCCCCAGGTATTGGTGCATGGCGGCGCCACCCGCTTCGTCCGCCAGTAAGGGTTTTCGGTCGAGACTGTAGCCACATGAAGTGAAGGAGCAGTGAGTCTTACTGCCCCCCTGACATTGATCCGGCACCGTGCGGCAACCACCGTGCTGCGCCTGGTTGAACGCACCACGTAATGAACCGTCCGCCTGGCGCTGCACATGGATGCCATGATTGCCCAGCGTATAGGGCAGCACATCGCCCGCACCGGGCATGTCTTGCTGGCTACCAATGCAGATCCATTCACGGGTCCACAGAAATTCGTCTTCCAGCCACGAGACCTCCAGTGATCGGTAGGCACTGAGCGGCAACATCGCCGCCTCCCCCACGGCCCCTTCGCAATCGGCATAACTGGCCGGTGACCTCAGGTTCAGCCCGTCTTCGTAATAACCCAGTTCCGGTCGACGAGACATATTCAGCTCCTATCGAGAATTCAACGTCGATCCGGCGCGCGACAGCACACCGGATCCGGTTGCGTCAGCGACGACGATGGCGATCTTCAGGGGCGTCGTAATCCGCGCGGCCCCGGTATTGAACGGCGTCAGGACTCGGCGCTGGCAGCGGCCCGTCCATGGAGAAACGATCAAGCACGTTCTTCACCAGACGCGAAACATTGTTGTCGCCGTTGTTCCAGGGCAGGGATCCGCAGAAAGCAATCGAGCTGAAGGCGAAACAGGCGCCGCCGTTAGGGGTTTCGTGGAACGCGATATCGGAGCGCACTCGCGGGTGCGATGTGCCGTCGGTACCCTGCTGGTTGAAACCGAAATCCTCCATCACCAACAGATAGGCCTCGGTGTGCCGACCCGCCGAGGTGGCGACGGTCAGTGTGTGCGGGGGCGATCCGAGCATGGTGTCGACGATGTCGAGTTCAAGCCCTGCCGCCCCGCCGCCTACCAGGCCGAAATTGCCGAGCTTCTCATCGTAATCGATGCCTTCGAACGCCCAGCTGACGCGGGGATCGTTGCTGTCCGGCGTGCGGGAATACCATGAGGAAATGTCGAAACCCTCGGAGGACATCCCGGTTCCGGCCACCGAATGCAGATAACGACCGCGAAAGCGCCACATGCCGCCCAGTTCGCCTGTCCCCTGGTGGTAGTACTCGCCGGGGTCGGCACGCCAGGTGCGGATGCCGGATTCACACCGGCGCATTTCAGTCACCACGCCGCGGCCAAGATCTTCATAGCCCGGATGGTAGGAATGCACCCAGTACCAGCCGTCCGCGCCCATGTACATCAGGCGCCCGCCGCGCTCGGTGTAGTTGTGCAACGCTTCCAGCTGCGTGCCAGTGTTGTGTTCCGGGTGCGACCCGGTGATGACCACGTTGTAGGGCTCCAGACGGGCCAGCCCTTCATAGCTGACGTCTTCGTCGGTAAACACGTCGTAGTCGTAGCCCATGGTCTCAAGCCAGTACACCAGGTGCAGGTCGGCCGGGTACTGCCAGGGCGCCTGCGCCAGGAAGTGGTCGTATTTCGGACGAATGCTGAGGATCGGCCGCAGCCGCGAAGACAGGCAAATACCGCTGCCATCGGTGTGGGTGTCGTAGATCGAACCACCATATTCCCGGTGCTCGGCGAGGAACATATTCTGGTGTTGCATGATTGGCACGCGATAGACGAACAACTCGGCGCCTCCGGCATTCGAAGCCACATGCTCGTTGGCATACGCCATGTAGCTGATGGTGGGCACCATCACCGCAATCTTGGACTGCTGCTTGCCGAGTTCCGGGACAACCCAGAACGGAATGTAGTCTTCGTCGTTGTCGGAGGTGGTCAGCTTGGCGGCATAAAAGCGGCTTTTTGCGTCCACCGGCACCTGCCACTCGAAACTGACTTCCCAGCGCGCATCGTCGACGTCGTCGTCATGAAAATGGATAGCGCCGTACTGAGTGGGCGCCTTGGTCCAGTCAAATACGGTACCGTCCCAGTTATAACCGGTCAGAGCCCGCGTCGGGCAGTTCACCAATCGACCATCCAGACGATATGGACCGCAATCCTTGAGCATCAGGGTATTGATGCCCTCGCTGAATTCCCACGCGCCGACCAGGCACTTGGCAAGATCCGACGTAGGCCCCGAGTTGCGGCGCTCGGTCAGCCCGGGTTGTGCGCCCTGTTTCATGGTTTCGATTTCCAAGCGCGTCAGCGCCCGGTTGCACAAGCGGGGTGAATCAAGCTTGCCGTTGTATTTGCCGGCGAACACCACCCCAGCGGGCATGGATGAACGTGCCAGCGCGCCGTCATCCAGCGCTTCGACGTACGCTGCAAATGCCAATGGCACTGGGGCGTTGATCAGCGGACCGGACAGCGTGCGCGTGACCGGTGCGATTACCGGGTCCAGCGCGTACATGACCTGTGGCTCGTGATAGAGCACCGCTGCTCCGGTGGCCGCATCGAAAGTGGCTGCCAGAAAGTGCCAGGCGTGATCACGCAACGGCAGTTCGGTGGTGAGCTTTTCGCCGTTGATGCGTAACTCAGCGCAGCCCCGCTCGTTGATGAACAAGCCATAGCCTTGGTCGCCAGACCATTTGGTGACCAGACCCTGCGGACCGTGCTTCCAGTAGCGCGGGTGAGTTTTGGGCGCGGTCGGCCAGACCCAGCATTGTAGGGTGAAGCTTTCGGGATTCAGTGCTTTGGCGTCATTGACAAAACCGTAGGAGCCTCCGTGGATCATCTGCCGGGCACCAGTGACGGTGCCTTTGAAAGCGCCAGGCACCTCCTTCTCGATGAAGCCTGGGCCTCGGGGATTGGTGTCTCCGTGTATCATCTGCACGATGTCGGCATCGAAGTTTTCCGGCCCGTCGCAGTTGACGAAGAACTTGATGGTCTCACCCGGATGCACGCTAAATTTGTCGGCGTATCCGGCCAGTCTCATGGTGGACATAGTGCTTATCTCCAAAATCGCGGCATGCGTCTGCCCGAGCTACGTCAGGGCGTCGCTGTCAGGAACAGTCAAAAAATAAGAGGGGCGTATCGGTGACCGGTCAGGTAATTGGCCAGTTATCGTCCTTGCGCTTCCAGCCGTCGTGGAAGTGCTCAGGCATGCCGGCGTCCGCTGGCAGTTCGTCCAGGCGCATCAGGAAGATGTCGTGCTGGATCTCCTGCTCGTTGTCGTACACCACGTCGTTGACGAACGTGGGCGGCACGCCGCGAACCCCTGACAGCCGCGCAATCCGCCACTGCTCCTCGATTTTGGTGCACACCACGACCAATTTGCCCGCCGGACTTTCACCGCGCATGCGCAGCAATACACGGCGCAGCACCGGAAATTCGTGAATCCCGCCGCTCACATCGGTGGTGTCGCCAGGCGTGGCGCAATACAGCACCGAGAAGCCAGCCACGCCTTTCATCGAGTCGACGCATCGCCGGTGCTCGGCGATCAACGCATCACGCTCCAGGGTTCCTTTTGCAGGTATCGATATCATCAGTCACTCCTTATCATCGGCAGGGTCAGGTGCCCTGGACTTTCGTTTCAGGTACGTCAGACGGTCATGTGTTTTTCCACCAGCTCATCGGAGAGTTGGTCGATGCTGCCGTGGGCGACGATGCGCCCGTTGTCAATCATCAGGAACGCGTTGCTCAAGGCCCGCGCCACTTTGATGTGTTGCTCGGTGAGGATCAGCGTGATGCCCATTTCCTTGTTCAGCATCTTCAGCGTCTGTCCGATCTCGGCCACGATGTTGGGCTGGATGCCCTCGGTCGGCTCATCGAGCAGGAGCATTTTCGGGTTGACCGCCAAGGCTCGGGCAATCGCCAGCTGCTGCTGTTGGCCACCCGATAGCAGCCCCGCACGGCGATCGAGGTTGTCGGCCAGATAGGGAAAGAGCGACAGGCACAGTTCCGGCACTTCAGTCTTGCCGTCGGCGCGGGCGAACGATCCCAGCAGGATATTTTCCCGCACCGTGAACTTGCCGAATATCTGCCGGCCCTGGGGGATGTAGCCGATGCCTTCCTTGCATCGGTCATGGGTGGGCACGTCCACCAGTTCGTTGTCCAGCATGCGGATGCTGCCGGTGGTCTTGTCGCACAGGCCCATCAGACTGCGCATCAGCGTGGTCTTGCCTACGCCGTTTCGGCCAAGCACGCAAAGGCATTGGCCTTGCTGAAGATCGAACGAGAGATCGCGCAAGATCTGTGTCTTGCCGTACCAGGACGACAGGTTTCGTACATCCATCAGCATCAGGCGCTCTCCTCTTCCGTGCCCAGGTAGACATCCCGGACTTTCGGATTTGCCTCGATTTCGTCGATACGTCCCTGGGCGAGCAGCGTGCCCATGTGCATGACGGTGACGACATCGGCGATTTCACGCACAAAGCCCATGTCATGCTCAACGACGATCAACGTGGCCGTGCGGCGAATCTTGCGCAGCAAATGCGCGGTTTTCTCGATTTCACCCTCGGTCATTCCGGCGATAGGCTCATCAAGCAGCAGCAGGCGCGGCTCCTGCATCAGCACCATCCCGATCTCCAGCCACTGGGTTTCGCCGTGGGACAACAGGCCGGCCTCAACCCGCAGGCGATTATGCAATCCCACCAGCGTGCAGACCTCCTCGAGTCGTCGATTCATGGCCGGGTCGGAAAACCTGATCATGTTGATGAACGGGTTGACGTGTCGGCTGTAGGCCACGGTCAGGTTGTCCCGCACCGAGAGGTCCTTGAACACCGCCGGTATCTGAAACTTGCGACCGAGCCCCCGGCGAGCGATGTCGTTTTCACTCAGGCCCGTCAGTTCATCGCCATGGAAACGCACGCTGCCCGAAGTGGGCTTCAATCGACCTGTGATCAAGTCCATCAAGGTTGTCTTGCCCGCGCCATTAGGGCCGACCAGGCAGGACAAAGTCTGCTCCGCCACGTCCAGGCTAAAGCCATTGATCACGTGATGGGTGTCAAAGCGCTTGTGTAAGTCACGAATTTCAAGAACGCCGGCCATGCTCAGCTCCCACTCTTGGTCAAGGCCGCCGACGCTTCGTGCGCGGCGGGCTCAGGGGTGCGCAAGCGCCCAAGGACACTTTCGATCAGCCCCGCAAGGCCCCTTGGCAGGAAGCGCACCACGACGATAAAAAACAGCCCGAGGATCAACATCCAGCTGTTGAGAAAACTGTCTCCCAGATAGCTTTGCCCACCCTGGATCAACAGCGCACCGATGATCGAACCCAGCAAGGACAGGCGTCCGCCAATGCCCGCCCAGATGACCATCGTGATACTGAATGCGACGTCGAATTGCGCCGGCGATACGTACTGCACGATGAGGGTGAAGCAGCAGCCGGCTACCGCGGCGATAAAACCCGACAGTGTGTAGATCAGCGTCTCGTACAGCGCCACGTTGTAGCCCAGGAATCGCACCCGCTCAGGGTCGTTTTTCAGCGCATGGACGATCTGTCCGAATTTGCTCTGGGTGATCAGCTTGGCGAGCACCGTCAGGCCGCACAGGCAGACGAACACCACCCAGAACATGCTCGTGGAATACGGGTCCAGCGGCGCGCCGAATATCTGCAGCGGCATCGGCGGGCTGATGCCATTCGCGCCATTAGTGTACGGCTGGATGTCCAGCACCAGGGTGCCGACGGCGCTGAGCAACGCCAATGAAATGATCGCGAAGAAAGGCCCCGACACCCGCGCCGAGAACATCAGGCCGCCGAACAACAGGCAAAACAGCGTGGGCACCGCTAGGGTGAGGAAGATCCCGCCACCGGTGCTGCTGAACAGACTCCAGAACCACGGCAAATGGTCCAGCCCGTTATTGAGCATGAACGGGGGAATGGGATTGTTGATCGGGTCCTGGGACTGCATCTGCATGGTCATCGCCATGCCGTACGCGCTCAGGCCGAACATCAGGCCCTGACCCAGGTTGAGGATGCCGCCCGCCCCCCAGCACAAGCTGATGGACACCGCCAACAGACCGAACACGCCATACAGGGCGAACTGGTTGAGCAGAAATGCGTCGTCGATGAAGACCGGGATCAGCCCCACACCAGCGAAAAACACCAGATACATCAGCCACTGGCAGCGTTTGTCGTGATAGGGATTACTCGACATCCTGAAAGCCTCCATGAAAGAACGCGGGTGCCTGGAAAAGACTCAAGGTTTTCATCGCCGGGTCGCCCCTGCCGAAAACAGCCCCTGGGGCCTGAAGCGCAGGAACACCACGATCAGGATGAACAACATGAAGCGCGCGAACGTATCGTTGATCAGGTACGCCAGCACCGACTGGATTTCGCCGGTCAGTGCCCCGGCCGCAACGCTGCCCAACAGGCTGCCTCCACCCGTGACGACCACCAGGAACGACTGCACGATATAGCCGGTGCCCATATTTGGAAGGACAATACTCAGCGCCGCGAACAACGAACCGGCCAGCCCGGCCAGCCCCGCTCCCAAGGCAAAAGTCAGCATGTAGATCCGTTGGGAATTGATGCCGAACGAGGCAGCCATCTCTTTGTTTTGGGTCACCGCGCGGATCTTGATGCCGAAATGCGTGCGATAAAACACGTACCAGAATGCCCCGACCAGTACCGCCGTCATGGCGATGATCAGTATCCGGAACGCCGAGAGGCTGAGCGGCCCGAATGAGACGTTGCTCGACAGAAATTGCGGCATGTTGATGTACTTGGGGTCGTTGCCGAAAATCATCCGCACGCCCTGCATCAGCACCAGAGAAACACCCCAGGTTGCCAGCAGTGTGTCCAGCGGACGGGCATACAGATAACGAATCAGCACCCGTTCGATCACCAGCCCGAACAGCGCGACGATCACGAACGAGAGCGGTATGCAGAGCAGGTAAGAGACGCCCAGGTAAGTCTGCAAGCAATAAGCACTGTAGGCGCCCAGCATGATCAACTCGCCATGGGCCATGTTGATGACGCCCGCGGTGCCGTAGATGATCGTCAGCCCCAGTGCGGCTATCAACCAGATGCTGCCAATGCTTAGGCCCAGCAGCAGAGCGTTGGCGAACGTCACCCAGGAATAATCCATAGTTCTGTCCTTTAAAAAGACTTCGGGGTTTCAGGCAGCCAGGCTGCCTGTCGGGTCAGATGACGTCCTTGCGGATCGATCCGTTGGCGGCCTTCAAGCCTTCGGCGGTACATTTCCCGGCATCGGGATAGATCGAGAAAGGATCAGGTGCCACCTGGGACGGGGCCTGGCTGACGATCTTGAAACTGCCATCGGCCTGGCATTGGCCGATCTTTGGTACCAGCCACGTATTGAAATTGTTTTCATCGATCCACACGGCACCCTCGGGAGAAACGCTGTCTTCCAGGCGAACGCCCGCCGCGGCCGCTCGGATCATTGCCGGCGTCACTTCCTCGATGCCGTGTCCGGCGATGGCTTTCTCAAGCGCGGCCTTGAACACGTATGCGGAGGTGTAGGTTTCTTCCATGTTGTAGTGCGTGGTCCCGTTTTTGCCATACTTGCTGGCAAGGAACCCTTCCACGAAACGATGGTTGGTCGGGTTGTCGAGGGCCTGGAAATACGGGGCAGAAAGGAAGTGGCCCGCGCCGAATTCGTTGCCCATGGCACGGGTTTCAATTTCACCCGTGGTCAGAGAAGCGATGGGCATCTTGTCAGCGCTGAACCCCTCCTGCTTGAACTGGCGGTGGAATGCGATATCCGAAGCCCCAACCACCGTGGAGAAAATGAAGTCGGGTTTGGCGGCGCGGATCTTGTTGAGGATCGGGCCGAACTCGGAACTGCCCAGCGGGATGTATTCTTCACCGAGCAGTTCGCCTCCCGCCTGCTCCAGCCACAACTTGGCGTTCTTGTTCGATTCTTTGGGCCACACGTAATTGGAGCCGACGAAAAAGACCTTTTTACCGAAGGTCTTGACCATGAACGGGATGAGGTCGCGGGAATGCTGGTTGGCCAGCGGCCCGGTGCAGATGACGTTCTGCGAACATTCGGCCCCTTCGTAGCAGGTGGGATAGAACAACAGATTGCGCTGACTCATTACCGTCGGTAATACCGCTTTGCGGCTGGCGGAGGTGTAGCAGCCGAACACCGAAATGACTTTATGACGAAGGATCAGCTCACGCATTTTCTCCGAATAGACGTTCATGTCGGATTTCGCGTCGATGATCACCGGCTCGATGGGAGAGCCGTTGATGCCGCCGGCGGCGTTGATCTCGTCAATGGCGTATTGCATCACCAGCGCCGAATCTTCCTCTGGCACCGCCAGACCACCAGTCAGGGAAAACAGCACACCCACCTTGATCGGCTTGCCCTTGCTGAGCGTGGCACCCCAGGCGCCTTTTGCACCCGGCAAAAACAATGAAGGAGCCACTGCCGCAGCGGCGGCGGTGAGGGAAGCATTACGGATAAACCTGCGACGAGTGATGCTCATGTCAAACCCTCTCAGTCATTGTCGATAGGCCAAACACACTGGCAATAGGCGCAATATTATTCTCATCTAGAAACTATATTTCCTACCAGGAATCACGAATCTAGTCAGTAATTAATGGTTTGTCACGCGCTTATTTAATTTTTCAGCAACTTTCTTTGCTGCCTTAAAATAGCGCCCAGCGCACTTTAAATGAGCGTTGCGCAGGGGGAATTTAGTATCAAACAGCAGATAACCTTCCATTTTTAAACATGGAATATTAACGCTTTAAATAACTAGCGAATTAATTTCGGACAATACTTCGCTTAAGGTAAACGCCGAAACCCTTACCTGTGGCAATTGCCTGTGTATTTTTTCAGAACACAAAAAAGCCCGACTCTCCCTCGCGCTTTAAAAGTGCGGGAAGCGTCAGGCTAATGTGCCTGGGTCCGAGGGGACGGCGGTGTCCGACTCAGTCGTTCGTCCAGGTTTCCTTACTTGCCAAGAGGGCGTAAGGATGAACAAAGACGCAGCGTAGCGATGAAAGCAAGTCTCGGGCCAACGAAATAAACCTGTTGATAAGCAGTATGTTACGTAACTGCCATATTCCCTTACTGCACCCGGGGCGCTTCGGATGAGGGCAAGCGCCCCACATACGCACCATGGTTGAACGCCCGAGACACAGTGTTTGCAAGTCGGCCTAGGGCGCTGGCATCCATATTGCTTCGAACATGTTTGTTGCGGCGCACCTTGCCGCAGGCCAAATTTCGCCACTCAAGGTTGAGTAATGTCAAATGAGCCTATCCTGCTGGGGGGATTGTTCTCAGAATCCGGCCCCATCACCGACATTGAAGCCTCCATGCGCCGGGGCACACAGTTGGCTATCGCTGAAGTCAACGCCGCTGGCGGTATCGATGGCCGGCCTTTCAAGTTGTGCCTGAGTAACCTTGAATCCAAGCCCAACCTGTATGTGAAACATGCCGAGTCATTAATCGTCGAGCAGGACGTCAAGTTCCTTCTGGGTTGTTACATGTCGTGGATGCGCAAAAAAGTCATTTCAGTGGTGGAGCGCTATAACGCCCTGTTGTTCTACCCAGTGTTCTATGAAGGCTTCGAGTATTCGGACAACGTGATATGCACTGGCTCGACGTCACACCTCAATAACGTCCCGCTGGCCAACTACATGTTCGAGAACTTCGGCAAACGCGTGATCATGATTGGCACCGACTACATTTATCCCTACGAATCGAACCGGGTCATGAGCGATCTGATCTACGAAGAAGGCGGCGAAAAGCTGGGCGAGTACTATGTGCCGCTGGACGCCACCCGCGAGGATTACCGCAAACTCTTCGAGCATATACAGCGCGACCCCCCCTCCTTCATTTTCTGTACCGTGGTGGGAGACGGACTTCGACACTTGTACGACTTATATGCAGAACTGGGTTTCAAACCCGAAGAGCTGCCAATTGCCAGCCTCACCACCAGTGAAACGGAAATCCGCAGCATTGGTGCCGCCAAGGTCGCAGGCCACATCACGGCAGCCTCGTATTTTCAATCGATCGACAACCCAATCAATCACCAGACCATTGCGCGCTACAAGGCCATGTTCGGCGAGGACCAGGTCACCGACATGTGCTGGGAAGCCGCCTACTTTCAGGTGCATATCCTGGCCATGGCGATGCGTCGCACCCAGTCGTTGGACGTGGACACCATCCGCCGGTACCTGCCGCTGATCGAGTTCGAGGCACCCCAGGGCACCATCCGCATCGACGGTGGCAACCACCATGCCCACCTCTATGCACGCATCGCGCGGGCCAATGCAGAGGGTCAGTTCGATATCCTCTATGAGACGTCGACCAACGTGCCATCCGACCCTTACCTCATCTCACCCAGGCTGGGTTCCTGGGCCTTGAATCGGCGCGAACCATGACCTTGCGCTCGGGAAAGAAAAAGCGGTTGTCTGAAAGTCCTGACGTGTCGCCACTCAAGGACCTTCGGGAGTTGATGGTGTTGGTGATCCATCCTGACAACGAGGACGGCCAGAAGCTGACCGCCCAGTTACAGCGCATGGGCTGCCAATTCAGGACTCAGTGGCCGATTCCTGAACGCATGCCCTTGGAAGCCGATCTGGTAATCCTTGCTGTGACACCCAAAACCATGATGGTCAACGCGCCCTGGTTGTTACGCGGTACACCGCCCGTGTTGCCGGTCATCAGCCACGAAAACCCATTGCTCATCGAGGCGCTGCTGACCCTCAACGCCTGCGCAATGCTTCCAGCGCCTATCAAATCGTTTGGCGTGATGACGGCGATGGTCCTTACGCTCAATCAGGCCAAGCGTAGCCGCGAGCGCGAGAAACAGGTGAAGCGGCTTGAGGGCCGTCTGATCGTGAGCAGGGTTGTCCAGAAAGCCACTCACATACTCTGTGATACCCGACAACTGTCGGAGCGTGATGCCTACAACGCGTTGCGCGCTCAAGCAATGGCCAAACGCGAACCCCTGGAAAAGATCGCGGAAGCCATTGTCCGTGCCCATGAGTTCTACCAGCAGCCGATACCCGGCGATGATGGGAAAGAATAGAAGGCTACGCCGACCGGATCCCTCATTGTCATCCCGGTAAGTCTAGGGAGCAGCCCAAGGGCGAAGCCAGCGGGAGATCTTCGAGGCTACGTATCGGATTTTGCGCGATGACGTCCTCGAACACTTTCAGAAAGTCCGGCGCCGAGCGCTTGGGCGATCCTCCCGATGTGATAGCCGTGACCAGTGAAACAGCGATATCCAGGCCGAAAGGGCGTACCCGCAGATTCTGGTGCTGCATGCCCATCAGGGCGAACTCGTCCACCAAAGTAACCCCAGGCCTTGGGTAACCCTGTTGGTCGCGATGGAATAACGCTTGGTTTCCAGGGCCGAATCCGGGCGCTCACTGAAGTCGGGGATGCTTTCGCGCAGCAGATTGACCAGACGCGTGTCCGTGGTGATGTAGATCAGCTCGTGCGGCGCAGTGAATCGTCCCGGGCTTTGCAGAGGCTCCCACTCTTGAGAGAAAGGAGCCATTTGCAAGAACAACGCGAACAAGTTTTCCCCTGAAGTGCGCCAACGCGCGGTGCGGCTGCTGCTGGAACACCGCAGCGAGTATCCGTCGCTACGGGTGGCGGTCCAGTCCATCGCACCCAAGATTGACTGCTCGGCCCAGACTCTGGTGACCTGGGCCAAGCGGCACCAGATTGACCACGGGCAGCGTGGAGGCGTCAGCACCAGCGAGCGCGAGCGGATCAAGGAGTTGGAACGAAGAACCGGAAACTGCGTAGGTTCAACGACATCCTGCGCACGCCCAGCGCTTTTTTCGCGCAGGCGTGTCAGGATTTTTTATTCCAATGGCAGGTTTTCTGTTTCGTGTCGGTGTTTTTTGCTAGAAACCAACCAATGAAGTTTGAGAATTAAAGCTGTCGCAGGTGGCTCCCGCGTTTCGCGGCCTATAGCCCAGTTGTGAAAAATCGCAAAACGGTCGCACCCTCTTGAATCGCCGATCGGACCGAACCCTCTTGAGAATTAAAACTGTCGCAGCCAGACGCGGCACGGCCTCCCGCCCGGTCATGAGTAGTGGTCGGGAGGTAATCCCCCCTATTTGCCGGATTTCGACATACAAAACCGGTGTGCTCCTACAATTGCTCCAACGTGTAACGCAACGACACTCTCAACATCGGCCCATGCCCTAGCCCGGGAAAGCTCTGGTAGCGAGTTCGAAGTCCCTCGATATTTTGTAGAGTCGTCCACAGACGCTTGGCGGCCGCATCATCTAGTGGGCGGGGGGCTTTCAGCGGGCTCGCCGGCTCCTGATCCCCCCGCATCAGCAGCAACGTCGGCCGCTGGCCGCACAGATGCTGCGCCAGACCATCGGAATGGATCACGCCGTTATTCCACCACAACGACGGGCTAGCAGCAGCGTACTCATCAAAAGCACCGGGCCGGGTCGTCAGCGTATACAACACCAACAGCCCACCATAGGAATGCCCCCATAATACCTGGCGCTGGGGGTAAACCCCCAGCCGCTGGTTGATCTGCGCGCGAATCTGCCCGGTGAGCAGGTCGAGGAATACATCCGCCCCGCCACTAGGAACATTCGTCAGCGGATCACGTTGCGCCCCCTCGCCCACTTTCGGTGTGTAGTCGAAAGTGCGCGCATTACGATCGATGCGCAGCGGCGTGGCGTAGCCCACCGCCACCAGCACCGGCGGCGCGGCGCTGCGGGATAGGCGTTTGAGCAGCGCGGTATCCAGCGCCGCCATGGCCGCGTTGCCATCGAGCAAATAGGCGACCGGATTGGCGACCGTGACCTTGAGCGGGCGACCGAGCCAAATGCGGTAGTGCCGGGCGCCGTCGGCGGAGTCCAGTTCCAGGGTGCTGAACTGGTAGTCGCTGGCCTCACGCAGCACCGGCGCATCCATCACTTGGTCGGGGGCCGGTTGGGCATGCACACACTGGGCGAACAGCAACGCGAGCAAGAGTGCCCGGCCCATCAGAACGACGCCGTCAGGCTGGTGTACAAGGTACGGCCGGACTGGTTGTAGGTGGCGGCGCCCGCGCCTTCGATGTTAGTAACGCCCTGGGCATTGCCTTCGCGCCACAGGCGTTTGTCGAAGACGTTATCCACGCCAGCGGTGAGACTCAGGTGCTTGGTCAGCGCGTAGGTACCGCTGACGCCGACGATGGCATACGGCGACAGTTGCTTATTGCTGGTACCTGTCACGCGGTAGCCATGGTAGTCGTATTTTTTCGGCGTCTGCTTGCCGTACCATGCGACGCTGGCCTGGAGGGACAGATCCTGTGTGGCTTGCCAGTCGAGCATGGAATTGAGGGTGTACTTGGGCGTTACTGAGAGCACATCGCCGGTCTGCTTGTTTTTCGACTGCAGCATGTAGGTGAAGTTGTTGGTCCAGGTCAGCGACTCGGCCAGCGGTAACGTAAGGTTACCTTCAAGCCCTTCGACCAGCGCCTTCGGCACATTTTCCCACTGGAACACGTTGGCATTGGCGGTGGTACCGGTACCGCCGGACGCCGTGCCGACCGGGGTCAGGCCGGACTCGATCTTGTTCTTGTAGTCGTTGCGAAAGTACGTCAGCCCGGCGATTAAGCCGTGGTGGCGGTACTCGATGCCCAGCTCCTTGTTGACGCTGGTTTCGGCCTCGAGGTCGGAGTTGCCTTGCAGGTAGCAGCTCTTAGTCGAGCCGTAGCAACCCTGGCCGTTGCTGTACAGTAGGTAGTTGGGGTTGAGCTGGTAGAGGTTCGGCGCCTTGTACGAGCGCGCGATGCCGGCCTTGAGGGTCAGTGTGTCGGTGAGCACCTGGGACAGGTTAAGCGACGGGCTCCAATTGTCGCCGACGATATTGTGGTGGTCCAGGCGCAGGCCCGGGGTCAGGCGCGTACCAGGGAACAGCTCGATGTTGTCTTCTGCGAAGACCGAAAAGATCCGCGCCGACGATGTGGTGCTGCGGTTGGTGCTCGTCAGACCCGCGACGCTGCCGCCCGCGGTAGTGGTCTGGGTGTTAGCGCTGGGGTCGTCGAGCTGGGATTCGACCCACTCGGTGCCCATGGTCAGCACCTGGTCAACACCAGCGTGCAGCGGTAGGCTGACCTCGCCGTGGGCGGTCAGGTCGCGCAGCACGCTGGTGTAGAAGTCGGTGCTGGAAAAGATGCCTTCGGTGCCGCCCGCCAGGCCCTCGTTGATGCGGCTGTTGCGGGTCTTTTCGTATTGCAGGTAGGCCAGGCTGCTGCCGAAATCCCATTCGCCGCGATGGGTCAGCGCGAAGTTTTCGCGGTAGACGATATTGGTCTCATGGCCAAGCATGCTCTTGACGTTGGCGTTGCTGTTGGTGTTCTGGGTGTCGCCGGTGTAGATGTTGCCCTGTCGGCTGAAGCCGGCCTCCATGTCGAGCGTTTGCTCGGGGGTCATCTTCCAGCTCAGCAGACCGTTGACGTCCTTGTTACGCACGCCTTCGCGCCCCGCCGGCAAGGTGCCGACCTGGTTGCCGGTGCGGGTGGATTCATGGTCGCTGTTGATGTCAGCGTCGTCGGCGTTGGTTTTGGCGATATTGCCGTACACGCGGTAACTGAGGGTGTCGGTGAACGGGCCGTTGAGGCCGAAGTTCATGCGCTCGGTCTCGCCTTCGGCTTTGTGCTGGGCGAAGTTGTGGTAGATCGTCGCGGAGCCGTGGGTATCGCTGCCCGGCTGCTTGGTGATGATATTCACCACGCCGCCCGCCGCACCGTTACCGTAACGCGCCGCCGCCGGGCCACGGATGACTTCGATACGCTCGACCTGATCGGCCGGCACCCAGTTGCTGTCGCCACGGCTGTCACGTTCGCCGCGCCAACCGTAGCGCACCGAGTTGCGGCTGCTGACGGGCTTGCCGTCGACCAGGATCAAGGTGTTTTCCGGGCCCATGCCGCGAATGTCGATCTGGCGATTGTTGCCGCGCTGGCCGCTGCTGGAGTTACCGGTGAGGTTAACGCCGGGCATGGTGCGGATGATCTCCGACAGGTCGTTGGCCGGCGGGCGCTTCTTGATGTCGTCGGCGGTGATGATCGACACGCCGGGCATCTGCTTGATCTCTTCCTGTGCGGTGCCCAACACGGTCTGGGTCGGCAGTTCCAGTGACGCGGGCGCATCGGCCTCGGCGGCGAAACTGATAACCGGCAGCAGGCTGCAAATACTCACGGCAAGCAGGGATAAGCGGAACATGCGGGGATCTCCAAACGTCAGCCCGGCCGATATCGACAGGCCATCAAAAGCCGCCGATGATAAGCAGATGCAATTGGGAGTAAAGAACATTAACTTTCTAAACATTTGCCGCTGGCAGGCGCAGGTTTATGCGCAGGCCTTGGGTGCCACGGCTGGCCCATAACTCGCCGCCCTGCAGTTCGATAGCACGCCGGGCGATGCTCAGGCCCAGGCCGAAACCGCTGCCCTGGGTGCCATCCAGGCGCAGGTAGGGATCGAAGATGCGCTCCAGATCGGCCTCGGCCACACCCGATCCCTGGTCTTCGACAACCAGGCACCAACTGTCGCCATCGCGCCGGCCTCTCAAGTGCACTACACCGTGTGCCGGCGAGTGGCGGATAGCGTTGCGCAGGACGTTTTCCAGGGCCAGGGCAAAGCTGTTGAGGTGCACGCGCAACTGGCAGGTGCTGCCCAGCTCACAGACCAGTGCCTCCAGCGGCCAGCCGGTTTCGAAATGCACATCCTGCACCAAGGCTTCCCACACCGAGGCCACCACCACTGCTTCGGCCGGGAGGCGCACTTTTTCGGTGTCGAGCCAGGCCAGGTTGAGGGAGTCGTCCACCAGCCGGCGCATGTCTTCCACCTCATGCGCAAGGCGTTGTTCCAGTAGACCGGGTGGCAAGCCACTTTCGCTGGCGATCTTCAAGCGCGCCAGGGGCGTGCGAATTTCATGGGACAAGGTGCGCAACAACTGGCGTTGCTGGTCAAGGCTCTGGCGCAGGCGCTCGGCCATGTGCTCGTAGGCGCGGGCCAGCTCGCCCAGTTCATCCGGGCGTCGCGTGACGCGGCTGCTGGCCAGGGACGCCAGGTCGCCGCCACTCAGGGTGTTGGCGCGCTCGCGCAGTTCGTTCAGCGGCTGCACCAAGTGGCGGTACAGCACCAACCCCAGACCCAGCGCCAGCAGCACCGGCATCACGCCGTGGGTCAACACATGGGTCCACGGCGTAAGCCCCGGCGGTAACAGGCGCTCAGGCAACTGCATCACCAGCCGCCCACGCTCCGGGTGCTGGGGAAAGGCGATGCTCACATAAGGCAGTTCATCCTCCAGTCGTTTGCTCATCGGCCAACTGAGCTTGCGCATGAAAGTTAGGTGGCTGATCTGCGAGGCGCTGAGCGACGACGTGCCCAGGCTCTGCATGCGGTCATCCAGCACCGAGACCCAAGTGTGTTCACGCTGTTGCAACGCCAGCCGCCAGCGCTCCACCGCCTGCGCATCGCCACGGGCCGCGACCTGCTCGACCTCGGCGGCATAGTTAGCCAAGGCGACCCGGTCGGACAGTTCAAGAAAGTAGGTGTTGCGCTCCACCCGCTGGCCCCAGTTCCACACCAGCCACACCAGCAGCAGGCAGGCGCACACTTGCAGCATGGCCATTTTCCACAGCAGTGGATGACGACACCGCATCAGACGCCTTCGCACATCAGTACATAGCCCTGATGACGCACCGCGTCAATGCGCAGCCCCTGTACCTCGATGGCCGCCAACTTGCGCCGCAGGTTGCACACATGCACATCTAGGCCACGATCCAGCTGGGTGTAGGGCCGATGCAGCACATGCTGATAGAGGAACGCCTTGCTCAACGCCTCGCCCCGGTGCTCGTGAAGCGTGCACACAAGGCGAAACTCCGAAGAAGTCAGTCCAGCGGCACGGCCGTTGAAGCGCACGTCCCGCGCATCGGGGTCCAAATCCAGCGCCGAACGGCGGCCAGCGGCGGACGGCGGGCGGGTGCCGCAGTCAATCGCCACGCGGCGCAGCAAAGCGTCGATGCGCACATCGAGTTCCGCCAGACTGAACGGCTTGGGCAAATAGTCGTCGGCGCCCTGGCTGAAGCCGGTGATACGGTCCTGCTCGGCGCCCAGCGCCGACATCAGGATCACCGGCGTACCCCGCTCATATCGTAGGCGCGCGAGAATATTCAGGCCACAGTCGCGGGGCAGCATGATGTCCAGCAGGATCAACTCCACCGGAGAATGCAATGCTAGGTCCAGGCCTTGATCGCCGCGATGGGTGCTGTTCAAGGCAAAGCCACGACGGCTCAGATGATTGCTCAGGAGCGTGCACAGCTCAACGTCATCCTCGATAATCAAGATGCGCGGGCTGGACGATAGCGATAGAGGCGGATGATAAGTATTCACAATTACGTCAGCTTCGCATTTGACGTAACATTTCGCAATGTTCGCCGATCCGGGTGCTGGCCCTCAGCCTACAACCGCCGCCCCTGCTGCTCCGCCTGGCGGACACTGCCGGAAGGGTGAGCACAGCATGTTGGCGCTGACGCCGCATCCCCCATTACCAGTGCTGGATTTTCACCGATTGGTGTTGGGTCAGTCTGGCATCGGCCGCTGGGTCAATTCGGCGTCAGCGCCAACAGTCCAAGATTTCTACCGCCCCCCCTTGGGTAATTTCAACGTCGGCACTGACAAACAAGTCTTCAAATGTGCTGAAATACGTCTGCCCCCCCCTGATCCGAGCTGCCCATGAGCCATATGAGCTTCTCCGACTTTAAGTACGCCGGCAAGCGCAAGCAAACCGGCCATGAAAGCCTCTTCGCCCGAGATGGATCAGGTCGTCCCCTGGACGGGTGTGCTGGGACTGATCTGGCTGTTCGACCCAAGCCCAGCGGCGGGAGAAAGCCCTATTCTCTGGAAGTCATACTACGTATTCATCTGTTGCAAAATTATTTCTCCCTGAGCGATCCGGCCATCGAAGATGCACTCTCCTATCTGGTTCTGATCGCGAGGCAAACTTTATATGTCCCCAAAGCAATCCAAAACTATTGCTGGATCTCTACTGTTTGGATCAGTCTCAGTATCCATTATATTTGCACTTTGGCTATCACAAGTGCTTTGGCTGGAGAGCAACCAAACTCAGGTAGACTCTTATGCAAGCAGTATACTAAAGCATGCCGAGAACGTGGCGGCTGATCTGACCGCGGCCTTGCTCGATCTTGATCAATTGGAATCAAACCCCTGCTCCCCCGCGGACATGGGGCGCCTTAAGCAGATCACCTTCAACTACCAGTTTGTAAAAGACGCTGGCAGGATCATCGACGGCAAAATACTCTGCTCTGCGCTATGGGGTATTTTCAATAACCCCTACAACCTGCCAGATAACGGCAAAAAAACTAGGAATAACTATACTATCTGGAGCGACATCCCTAGCTACACTGATACAAACAATAGGTTTGACATCTCCGCCAGTAAATTAACCTCGGTTGTTACCTCGCCAAAAGCATTTGCAGCATTTGAGTCGCCACCACCTGAGTTGAGCGCGGTCATCACCTCACCCGATCGACAACAGGTTATGCACGTCATTGGGCGTGCTGTAAAAGACTTTAAATCTATTACTATCCGTAAAGCTAGAATTTGCTCGAGCTATTACGATATTTGCGTAGCTGCCCAAATAAATAGCAACATTTTTTCTACGAGGCATGTTGGGATACTCGCATCTGTAACCTCCATCAGTGGAGGTTTCGGCGTATTGTTTTGGTACGTAATCATGACGCTGTTAGTCAACCGACGCTCCATGAAAGGGAAGCTTGCACGTGCCATTCGCAACGGCAATATACAAGTTGCCTACCAACCAATAGTACAAGCTACTACAGGCCGCGTGCGTGGTTTTGAGGCACTTGCTAGATGGCATGATAAGGAGCTCGGCGATGTACCGCCCGATATTTTTTTCAAGATTGCCGCTGAGCTTAATCTCGGTCCAGTACTCACTAGGAATATAATATCCAAAGCGATACACGAGTTCAGCAGTCGATTTCGTTCTAATAAAGACTTATACCTGAGTGTTAATTTGGAGACTGAATTATTAATCCAGCCAGAAACTGTGGATATGCTGATTGCAGAAGCAGAAAAGAACGACATCACTCCACCACAGATTGCCATCGAGATACTTGAAGGTGCAACCGCTGAAATCCGTGAAATTGAATCCAGCATTTGTAGGTTGCGTCGACACGGTTTTCAAATATTTATAGATGACTTTGGTACGGGATACTCGAGCCTTTCGTATCTTATTGATCTGAATGTCGACAAAATTAAGATTGACAGGTCTTTTACCAAATTCGCCGGAACGGATTCACCTGCGGCTTCAATATTGTTGAAAATTTTCGAAATTGCCAGGACACTAAATACCGCGATTATTTTCGAAGGCATTGAGAACCAAGCTCAAAGGCAGGCCATCATAGTATTTTGTCCGGAGGCATTAGCGCAGGGGTGGCTTTATAGCAAAGCAGTCCCACTCAACGATCTTTCACTTACTTACTGAGCGAGCCTCAGCAAGAACCTTGCCAGCGATTCGAGAGTGTACAAATCTCCAGCGATTTTGAAAGCTGGGAATCAATAAGATACGATCAGGTTACCCGGCCGTTTCTGTATTTTTAGTTGCCGCAAGCATCTTTCAGCTGTCGGATGGTAATCCCCCTATTCTGTAAGGGTAGCCCTTTTTCGAGTTTCCATAGCCGCGATAACTTTCCAACAGACATAAGGAAATTCTGAAAAAGACTTCCTGATTTGGCAAAATCCCGGGACGCCAATCGCCGAGCTTTTCGATGATTCAGCAAATGACCTTCGCCGATGCCGAGTACGCCGGTAAGCGCAAGCAGACCTGCAAAAGAACTGTTCCTGATCGAGATGGGGCGGGTCGTACCCTGGAAGGGTTTAATTGGCCTGATCGAACCCCATTACCCGAAGGGCGAAGGCGGCCGTCCTGCCTATCCGTTTATGGCGATGCTGCGGGTTCACCTCATGCAGAACTGGTTCGGTTACAGCGATCGGGCGATAGAAGAGGCGCTGTACGAAACGGCGATCTTGCGCCAGTTTTCCAGTCTAAACCTGGAGCGAATTCCGGATGAAACCACCATCCTCAACTTCCGTCGCCTGCTGGAAAAACACGAGTTGGCCACTAGGTTTTGTACGAAATGTATTGCCGCATACAACGTAGGCTGCAGGCCAGCGTGACCATGGCTGCGTAGCTCTTGGCCAGCTTGTCGTAGCGAGTGC
>NZ_NKHL01000111.1 GCF_002934685.1 Pseudomonas bohemica | reverse complement strand
AACGCTGACGACTCATGGCACCTCCTATTTGGGCCTCATTATGAGGCTTGGAGGTGTCTATGAAACCAGGGGCGATTCAATACTCCAAAGACGGACTTTATACATTCGACATTGAAGTTTTCCGCTGGGAAAAGCGGGAAAATATGGTAGTTACCAAGCAGTACGATTTCCGTTTCCCTGCAGTAGAAACAGATGAACTATGGGATATTACAATAGAAAAAAAAGAAAATCAGGCCCAATACCTTGACCTGTCTTCAGTCACAGAGCTGGAGCCACTGCTTGCATCCAACGAAGTCCGACTAAATACGCTCTTCGGTAAAAACCTCGTCGCGCGAGCCACGCAAAGCGTGGACACTGCAATCAGCTGGGGCACTCAACAGTTAAAAGAGCCGACCATTGATCCCGCCAAGCCTGACCCGCGCGTGGATTTCCACGGCGCCAACGGCTTGTACTTTCGCGAGCTGTTCCTGCATTTGCCCGCACTCATTGCTTCGCGACTGACCGAACAGCAACAGTTTGAAGAGGCAGAAACCTGGTACCTGCGTTACTTGTTCGATCCCTATCGTGCGCTGCCGGACCATGACGGCCGTCCCGCTTACTGGAATACCCGGCCTCTGGCGGAAGTAGGCACGCTCACATCCGAACTCAATAGGCAGGTCGATCCTGTAGCGCGCGCATTCATCCTCTCTCGCTACTATCGACAGGCGGTGTTCCTGAATGTCGTTGAACACTGGCAAAAACAGGGTGACCACTACTACCGACAGCTCACCCTGAGCACCCTCAACCATGCGTGGTTGTGCTATCAGCAGGCGCTGAAGCTGATCGGGCCGCTGCCCGAACGCGCCGCAGTATCGCGCTGGAGTCCTGTGGAACTGGCCTCGGTGACGGAGAACAGCTTCCGCATCCCGATCAATAAGCGTGTAATCGAGGCCAGGAAAATCCTGGAAAGCCGTCTCTACAATCTACGACATGGCCTGACCCTTGACGGCAAAGCCTTGCCCAATCTGGGTTGGGGCGACGAGGGTGGCGACCCGTTCGCCAGCGCTAAAGGCGGGCTGAGTATCGTCCCCACCAGCTATAACAGCGACAGAGCGTCGATTCCGGCCTACCGTTTCCGCCAAGTGCTACCAACTGCTCGCGCCGCTGCTCAACAGTTGCTGGATATGGGGCGGCATTACATGAAATTGATGGAGGATGAGTTCAATACAACGCTGTCCGTCTTACTGAAGACCCAGGAAATCAGGATTTCCGACTTCACCCTGCAGTTGTGCAAAGAAAACATAAACTCCATAACCGCCAAAAAACGTGAACTTGAGTTGAGTCTTGAGGCTGCAGAATTCAGAAGGAATCATTGGGCCAATCTGCTGGAAGTCGGCCGGTCGCCTCGAGAGGAGGCCGCAACGGCACTGATCTGGACAGCGGGCGTACTGAAGTACGCAGCTATTCCGGCAGAAATCGTCGCCGGAGGTATCGACGGCGTGGTACCTACCATCCTGGGGTTGGCCGTGGGGGGTACCCGTCCCGCGGAAATCACTCGAATGGGATCGAAAGCCATGTCCATGTCCAGTACGGCCTTGAGCTTTTTTGCAAATCAGCTTCAAGCCGAGTCAGGCTATGAACGTCGAGCGACCGGATGGACATTCGATATGCGTCAGGCGGAATGGGACATCAAACTGGTCGGTCAGCAAATCCAAGAAACCAACGTCGAACTTAACGCTTCCATCATCAGCCTGCAGCAAGCCAAGCAGGAGCGTGCAAACCTGGAAGAAGCCTATGTCGCTATGACCACCGGCTTCACCATCATCCCGATCTACAACTGGCTGGTCGCCCGTCAGGAACTGCTCTACGGTGCAGCCTACGACGCGGTTTTGTCTTTATGCCTGAGCCTGGAGTCGGCATGGCGCTTCGAGATAGGTGACTACAAGCGTGAGGCATTCATCAAGACCAGCGCCTGGAGCGATTCATACAAAGGCATGCTCGCCGGTGAGTCGCTGCTTGTCGATCTACAGGAAATGGAGAACGCGTACCTGCTGGCCAACGAACGTCGACTGACGATCAAGAAGAGCTTCAGTCTCAAGAAGTTACTGGGCGAAAGTTGGGAGAGCAGCATTAAAGCTCTCCCTGAAAGCAACGCACTGGCGTTCGGGCTCAGGGCTAGCGACTTCGATAAGAACTATCCAGGCCACTATCTGCGTCAGTTAAAACACGTATCGGTATCGTTGGTACTGAACGCCAACAAATCACTGGACGAGGTGGCCGCCATCCTCACGCAGACAGCCAACACGACACTTATCGAGCCTAACGAGGATGGCATCGATTACCTGAAAAATGGAGGTGAAAAGATCCCGCCGAGTATCAAGCGTAATCTCCGGGCGCAGCAGCAGATAGCGTTGTCATCCCAGGTACAAGAGGACGGTCTGGGGTATTCGCCAGGCGAGTGGGTCTATGAGTTGATGTTCCATGACGGACGCTACTTGCCGTTCGAGGGCACCGGCGCCATTTCAGAGTGGCAACTGCACATCCCTGACGCCGATATTGCCAAGTCGCTAAAAGATGCCGTTGAGGATATCCGGATCAATCTGGTTTATACGGCATTGCCGGGGAATAGCACTTTGGTCAAAAAAACCTGACGCGCTTCGATTCAAGCCAATAGCAAGTCCTTAAGTCCCCTGCCGACGACAATCGGCAGGTTTTTTTGCGTTACGCCCGTCGCGCCACCAGCAAAAACGAGGCTGCGCCAGCCAACAACCCCGCACACACCCGATTGAACAAACGCTTGCCGCTAGGTCTGGCAAACAGCCGACGGGCGTGGATGCCCATGCAGCAGTACAGACCAATGGCAAAGCACTCAAGCGCTAGAAACATCGCACCCAGCTGTACGAACTGGAGGATGACGGCGTCGGAGTGGTCTACAAACTGTGGCAGAAACGCGGTGAACAGCAGGATTGCCTTGGGGTTGCCAATCGCCACCACAAATTCCTGACGCGCCAATCGCCCAACCCCGACTTGCACCGCGGTCTCGTCCACATGGCTGTCGGCCTGGACGCGCCACAGTTGCACGGCCAGGTAGAACAGATATGCCGCACCGACGATTTTGATCCCGTGAAACAGCCACTCCGAGGTATGCAGTACGGCAGTCAGGCCCACTGCCGCGAGCGCGATCATGATGGCGAAGGCCAGCAGCCGTCCGAGTCCACCGCTGCACGCGCGTACGAAGCCGTAGCGGGAGGCGTTGCTGATCGACAGAAGGTTGTTGGGGCCGGGAGCCATGTTCAGGGCGAAACAAGCGGGGATGAAAACGGCGAGGGTCGACAGCTCCATTGTGGATGTCCTTTTAGGCGCTGGGTGGAAACACCATTTTGCACTTGCGCTGAACCGGCTCAAGGGACAGCTGGACAACGAATTGGCACCCGACTGTACCGCACACGGACAAACCCGGTAACCAGAACAACATCAAGCCTCGCGGCTGCGCTTCTAGCCTTGCTGACCTCTCCTCCAGGCAAGGACGCTTCGATGCTGCTTTTCTCACGCTCTGCCACCTGTGTGTTGCTCGCCCTGTACCTCGACGCCGTCAGCGCGCAAAGCTGCCCTGACTGGCCTGTGCCGAAAGCCCGAAGCGAGATGCTTGCACTGCAAGAGCAGATCGACAGATGGAACGACGGTTACCACCGCCAGGGGATTTCTCTGGTAGCGGATGAGCTTTATGACAAGTCAGTGACGCGGCTTGCGCAATTACGCGGTTGCTTTTCGACCCACTCCTCTCACGACGACAACCCACTCAAGACCGCCGCCGGAACCCATGCCCATCCCGTACCACACACCGGCCTCACCAAACTGCGTGACGAATCCGCGGTGCAAGGCTGGCTCAAGGGTCGCAATGATCTGTGGGTTCAGCCGAAAGTGGATGGCGTGGCGGTCACGCTGGTTTATGAGAATGGCAAGTTGCTCAAGGCGATCAGCCGGGGCGACGGGACCAAAGGCCAGGACTGGACCACCCATGCCCGGCTGATCGAAGCCATCCCCGCTCAGGTGGCGTGGCAGCAGGCGTTGGTGTTGCAGGGCGAGCTGTACTGGAAGCTGAGCGACCACGTGCAGTCGCAAGCGGGCAGCCTCAATGCTCGCAGCAAGGTCGCGGGGCTGCTGGCGCGAAATGAAATCACCTCTATCCAAGGCGCTCAGATCGGTCTGTTCGTCTGGGATTGGCCGCAAGGGCCTGTGGGCATGCGCGAGCGTCTGGCGAGTTTGCGAGCGCTGGGGTTCGAAGACAGCCTGCGCTTCAGCGAGCCGTTCGCGGATTTTGCTCAAGCGAAGAAATGGCGTGAGCGCTGGTACCGAAATCCGCTGCCCTTCGCCACTGACGGCATTGTGTTGCGTCAGGGAGAGCGGCCTCCGGCAGATCGCTGGCAGGCGAAAGCGCCGTACTGGATTGCAGCGTGGAAATACCCATTCGCGCAGGCGCTGGCTGAGGTGCGCAAGGTGAGTTTCAACGTGGGTCGCAGCGGGAAAATCACCCCGGTGCTGGATATAGAACCGGTGCAGCTGGATGACCGCACGATCAGCCGCGTCAGCGTAGGATCGCTCAAGCGCTGGCAGGCGCTGGACGTTCGCCCCGGTGATCAGGTGGGCATTAGCCTGGCTGGGCTGACCATTGCGCGACTGGACGAAGTTGTGTCACGAAGTGTCGAGCGTATGCCGCTGAAGGTGCCCGATGCGGCAAAATACCACCCGCTCAGTTGCTGGCAGCCGGCCGAGGGCTGTGAAAGTCAGTTTCGTGAGCGCCTGAAATGGCTCAGCGGCAAGAAGGGCCTTGCGCTCAGCGGTGTGGGACCTGGAACCTGGGACAAGCTGATCAACGCCGGTGCGATTGACGGTTTACTGGACTGGATGCGCCTGGAAGCCGCGCAACTGCGCAATATTCCCGGCCTTGGTGAGCTGAGCGCGGCTAAACTGCTGAATACTTTTCAGGGGGCGCGCGAACAATCGTTCCAAACTTGGCTCAAAGCCATCGGTTTACCGCCCGCCGCCGATGCGAATCTGGGTAATTCATGGTCGGCTTTGTCGGCTCGCAGCATCGATCAGTGGCAAGCCGAGCCCGGCATCGGACCTGGCCGCGCCAGACATTTACATGCGTTTTTTCAGGACCCGCAGGTGCAAGCGCTCAGCAGACAATTGCGTGAGGAAGGCATTGAGGGGTTTTAGTCATTGTTACCCCGGACAGCGTTATCGCCGGTCCGGGGATTGTATGTTCAAGGAGTATTCATGAAGTTCTTGTCGCCCCTGGTGGTCTTCACCGCATGCGGGCTATTTGCCGCCCCGCTCTTCGCCGCCGAGCCTCTGTGTGAGGCCAAGCGTCAGGAGATTCAGACTCAGCTCGATCAGGCCAAAGCCGCAGGCAACAATAACCAGCAGGCTGGGCTGCAAAACGCTTTGAGCGCAAATACCGAGCACTGTACTGACAAGGGCCTTACCAAGGAGCAGGAAAACAAGGTGCTCGACGCCAAGAAGGAAGTCAGCCAGCGCCAGGCAGACCTGGACAAGGCCATGAAAAAGGGCGACCCGGACAAGGTCAACAAGCGCAAGGACAAGCTGGCCGAAGCGCGTAAGCAATTGCAGGACGAGCAGCAGAAACTGGAACAGCTACAGCCGGATGAAGACGACGAATAAAGCAGCCAGGAGCTTTAAGCCACAAGCGGCAAGCTCGGCGCGTCGATGAACTCACTCGCGGCTTGAAGCTTGACGCCGCTCTTTAGTGGTCCCGAAACTCCTTGTGACACGCATCGCACGCATCTTCGACGTTGTTCATCGGCGGGATCACGTTTGCGGGGGTGAGCTGAAGTTGCTGCGTGGCCACCACTAGCTCGTCGGTTCGGGCCTCCAGCGCCCGGGCCAGTTCCTGAAACCGGGCCTGTCGCTGCCAGACAGCGTCTCTGGCGCTGGTGTGCTCAGACTCTTTGACTGCCGGAAAATGCTTCCACGGCTCGTGGGACAACGCATCCAGCTTCACCGCGCCTTCGGCGAACTTCGGCCCGTCGAACGGCAGGCGCCCGCGCAGCATGCCGCCGGCCTCCTCGCTGGTCTTGAGCATCTGTTTGAAGATGGCCTTGCGCTGGCCCAGCGGCGAATCTGGGTCCACCCCGCCGCACGCGCTCAGCGTCAAACCGGCAATCAGCATCAGGCCGACGACTTTTAGAAACGAACTGCTCACGGCGATTTGTTCACGGCAATGCTCTTAAACTGCATGGCGGCCCTAGGCTGAAAACAATCGCCGCCAGTATCTTCTGTGGGCGGCATAAAAAACCACTGTGGCAGCCCGGTCAGACAGAGACGCCAAACAACGCAACGACCAGCGCCAGGCCAATGAACCAGACCAGCGAGCGCAGTGCCGCCAGATCGGCCAGATAAAAGATGATGTAAAGCAGGCGGCTGGTGACGAACAACACCGCCAGCACATCGATGGTCACCAACTGCGCGACGCCTGCCACATGGGCGATGATCACCCCGGCGGCAAAACCTGGAATCGCTTCGAAGCTGTTCTGCTGAGCGGCATGGGCACGACGCGGCAGCCCTTCGAGGTTGTCGAGGAAATCACGTGGGTTGTGGTTTTGCTGGGCGCCGTACTTGCCGCTGCCGAACTTGGCAATCGAGGTGCACACCAGCGGCAACAGAATCACGATCAACACGCACCAGAAGGCAACGGTCATTTGCATCATCCTTTTGAATTTTGAGCTTCATCAGAAGCACTCCAGGCATTACCCGCCCACAGCTAAGAGCTGCGGCCAGCGGAAAGGTTCTTTGAGAAGAACGGGCATGCGTGAGCACTTTGCTACCTCGGCAAAACCGGGCGGTTTTTCCAGGCGCCACAGAGAATAATGGATTTTTTGCAGCGCGCTACATCAACCCCACGTCTGGGCACCCTGTCTCTCACAGCTGCCACAACGCAAATGATTGGCTAAGATGCCTGCCACCACAGCCGCATGTCGATGCCCCAGGAGCCTGAATGTCCAGCGAAGAAGACACCACCGTCAGTGGTGCAGCGCCCATGATTCCCGATCAGCGCAGGGAGCTGATGCTGCGCCAGTTGCGTAAGCATCAAGTATTGAGCGTGCATCAGTTGATGGAGATGTTCGACTGCTCGCACATGACCATCCGCCGCGATATCGCCTTGCTTGAACAGAGCGGCCGCGCCTATTCGGTGACCGGTGGTGTGCGCATCGCCAGTCAGGTGCATAGCGAGCCCAGCCATCAGTCCAAGGCGGTGATCGAGCTACCGCACAAGCAGGCCATGGCAAAACTGGCAGCGGGATTGTTGCACCCGGAGATGACGGTTTACCTGGACGCCGGGACGAGCACGCTGGAGATCGTGCCGTACATTGTCGCCCTGTCCGGCATGACAGTGGTGACCAACGATTTCGGTGTGGTCAATGCGTTGGCCGATGCGACCCATGTGGATGTGATTCACACCGGCGGTTTGCTGGACCATCCGAACCAGTCTTGCGTAGGCGGTCTGGCGGCGGCGACATTGCGGCAACTGGCTACGGATGTGGCGTTCATGTCGACCAGCTCGTGGGATCTGCAGCGTGGCACCACTACGCCTTCGGCGCTGAAGGTCGAGGTCAAGCAAGCGGCGATGCAAGCGGCCTCGCGCAGTGTGTTGCTGACCACCAGCTCCAAATACGGCACATTCGGCATGTACAAAGTGGCCGCGCTCGAACAGTTCGACACGATCATCAGCGATGACGGCCTGGCGGGAGCTGCGCAAGACAGCATTCAGGCCCTCGGGGTAGACGTGATGTTGGCTTCGGTTGAGAAACAACGCTGAGGCTCGATACACACTGGTCCGCACAAGCTTGCTTGTGCCTGTTCGAGCGGGCGTGACACCTTCTTTCAGGGCTGCGCCTCAGTCGCGAATAAGACCGGGCATGGTATTGGATCGAAACAAACGCCCGATGCACTGCATCGGGCGCATTGCGCGTGAACTAGATAGACACATCCGAACTTACCCTCATCGGTTTATAGCCGACAGTCGCGCAATAAGAAGCTGCAACGCCTACGGACGAACCAATATTCAACGTACCGCCAGTAAACCCAGCAGAACTTCTGTCGGAGTTACTTCGTTTAAAATCACTCACAATTCGTGCTTAGTGCCCTTTGATATTTCTTTTTCATCGACCAAATAGTCTCTACCAAGCGACTCCCCCTTAGCGGATGGGGGGTTTCCCGCAGCTGCCTGTCGAGTGAAACTAAATTTATCATCAACCACACCCAAATCAGCAGTTGTTTTATCTCCATACGTGAAGCTACCGTCGTACCCCTCATTGAAACCCAGACGAAAATCCACCGTTTCATTCGGCGCCCTTTTTCCTTCGCCGTTTACCTTAAAGGTATTATCGGATTTCCCAGAGAGGGTGAAATCCAGATACGTATATTCTGCTGAAGAGCCGCCGTGCCCCAGTCGCACGACGTTGTCAAAACCCGCATTTTCTCTATCGAGCGGGCTGCTAGCGATGAGCGTGCCGGAAAATGAATATTCTGTCATTCCCTCAGGCTCCACAGAGCCTTCGAATGTAGCTTCTGAACTTACATTAGTTTTGAAATGTAACTTGATAGCAGGCATAGCGATAATCTCCATGTTAATGCTTTGCTCCACCCTGACTGAACTCAGCAATCAGTACACATTTAATATTGATCCGGAAACTGCAAAGGTCAAGGGAGAGGCACCCTGTAACAGAAGCCTCCGACCAACGGCCTCTCATAAAAATCTCGCCCTCGCTTAAGAGTTAAAACATCTCGCCCATCATCCAATCGCGCTTGACTAAAGATTTGAAAAGTCAGGTATTAGTAGACGCCCCCGCCACATAGTATCTATGAATGGTTTTTGAAATAAAGCCGTTGCACCTTATAACAGCTCTTATTCCAGCAAATTGGAAATTAGACAACCAAGCACTATTCCGAATAATACTAATCAATACGATCACAGCACCCTATCCGAACTTATTCCGAGTTCTGCTGAATATAACGGCGTGTCTCTGAGCAAGTTCGCCCCCTACAGATCAGCCTCACACCCGCAAGCAACGCTGCCGACGCACCTTCACGCCTGGGCTGAGCCGAAGCGCCGTTTATGATGAAAACGACCAATGTTAATATTTGTTAAATTGAAAAATCACTTCACATTATCCGCTCACAGGTTCACTATCTTTAACAGATCCGAACAAACACCGTTCGAGTGCCGAACCCGTTTCGGCACTCAACCCAAGGAGAGCTCGATGAGTAACCAGAATGTTGGGGTGATAGGACTGGGCGCCATGGGCCTGGGCATTGCGCGTTCGCTATTGCGCAGCGGCTTCAATGTTCATGCCTGTGACGTACGTGCTGCCGTGACCGAGCAATTCGCCAGCGAAGGCGGCGTTGCCTGTGATTGTCCTGCTGCTATGGCCCCTGCCTGCGATGTGATCGTGACCGTGGTGGTCAACGCCGAGCAGACCGAAACTGTGTTGTTTGGCGAAAACGGCGCCGTCGCAGCGCTCAAGCCGGGTAGCCTGGTGATCGGTTGTGCCACTGTCGCGCCCACATTCGCCATCGAGCTGGGTCAGCGCCTGACCGAAAAAGGTCTGCTGTACCTCGATGCGCCGATCTCCGGTGGTGCCGCCAAGGCGGCTGCCGGGCAAATGACCATGATGACCTCCGGCCCGGCTGATTCCTACGCCAAGGCCGACGCAATCCTCAACGGCATGGCGGGCAAGGTGTATCGTCTGGGGGACGTCCACGGCCTGGGTTCGAAGGTCAAAATCATCAACCAGTTGCTGGCCGGCGTGCACATCGCCGCGAGCGCAGAAGCCATGGCCCTGGGCCTGCGCGAAGGTGTCGACGCCGACGCGCTGTACGAGGTCATCACCAACAGCGCCGGTAATTCGTGGATGTTCGAAAACCGCGTGCCGCACATCCTGAAGGCCGATTACACCCCGCTGTCGGCGGTGGACATCTTCGTCAAGGATTTGGGCCTGGTGCTGGATACCGCCCGCGCCAGCAAATTCCCGCTGCCGCTTTCCTCGACTGCGCACCAAATGTTCATGCAGGCCTCGACTGCGGGCTTCGGTCGCGAAGACGATTGCGCCGTGATCAAGATCTTCCCAGGCATCACGCTGCCTGCCGCCAAAGCCGCCAACGACTGAGGAATCGCTCATGAGCACCACGACTCCGCGCCCTCTGTTGGGCTGCATTGCCGACGACTTCACCGGCGCCACGGACCTTGCCAACATGCTGGTCCGCGGCGGCATGCGTACCGTGCAGAGCATCGGCATCCCGGGCGCCGAAAGCCTGGCCGAGCTGGACGCCGATGCCATCGTCATCGCGCTGAAATCCCGCACCACCCCGGCCGCCGAAGCCGTCGAACAATCGGTTCAAGCGCTGCAATGGCTGCGTGATCGCGGCTGCGAGCAAATCTTCTTCAAATACTGTTCGACCTTCGATTCGACCGCCAAAGGCAACATCGGCCAGGTCAGCGAAGCCTTGCTCGAAGCGCTGGACAGCGACTTCACCCTCGCTTGCCCTGCGTTCCCGGAAAATGGCCGGACCATTTTCCGTGGCCATCTGTTCGTTCAGGATCAACTGCTCAACGAATGCGGCATGCAGAACCACCCGCTGACGCCGATGACCGACGCCAATCTGGTGCGCGTGTTGCAATCGCAGACCAGCAAGAAAGTCGGTCTGCTGCGTTACGACAGCATCGCCAAAGGCGCGGACGGGGTGCGTGCGCGCATTGCCGAGCTGCGTGCCGATGGCGTGAGCATGGCAATTGCCGACGCGCTGTCCGACGCCGACTTGTACACCCTCGGCGAAGCCTGCGCTGATCTGCCGCTGCTGACTGGCGGCTCAGGTCTGGCACTGGGCCTGCCGGGCAATTTCCGCAAGGCTGGCAAGCTGCGCGACATCGATGCCGCTCAGTTGGAGCAGGTTGACGGCGGCGAGGTGGTGCTGGCCGGTAGCGCATCGGTCGCCACCAACGGCCAAGTCGCTGCGTGGCTCGACGCCAAGCGTCCTGCTTTGCGCATTGATCCGCTGGCACTGGCGGATGGCAAACCGGTGGTCGAGCAGGCATTGGCCTTCGCTCGTGATGCAGGCCAGACCGTACTGATCTATGCCACCAGCAGCCCGGAAGAAGTCAAAGCCGTGCAGCAGAAACTTGGTGTCGAGCGCGCAGGCGCGATGGTGGAAGACGCCCTGGGCAAAATCGCTCGCGGCCTTCTGGATGCAGGTGTGAAACGCTTCGTGGTTGCTGGCGGCGAAACCTCTGGCGCGGTGGTTCAGGCGCTGGGCGTGAGCCTGCTGAAGATCGGCGCGCAGATCGATCCAGGCGTTCCGGCGACCATCAGCAGTGGCGACAAACCGCTGGCACTGGCGCTGAAATCCGGCAACTTCGGTGGCCGCGATTTCTTCGATAAAGCCCTGAAGCAGCTCGCCGGGGGTGCGAAATGAGTGCCGAAAACAAACTGCGCGACGAAATCTGCGACATCGGACGATTGCTGTTTGGTCGCGGCTATACCGTCGGCAGCGCTGGCAACATCAGCGCGCGGCTGGATGACGGTTGGTTGATCACGCCAACCGACGCTTGCCTGGGTCGTCTCGATCCAGCCGCCATCGCCAAGGTCAATCTGGCCGGTGAATGGGTCTCGGGCGACAAACCGTCCAAGACGCTGATGCTGCATCGCGAAGTCTATGACCGTAACCCAGGTGTAGGCGGCGTGGTGCACACCCACTCCACGCATCTGGTGGCATTGACGCTGGCGGGCGTCTGGCAACCGAATGACATCCTGCCGCCGATCACGCCGTATCAGGTGATGAAGGTCGGGCACATTCCCTTGATTGCCTACGAGCGTCCTGGCTCGCCGAAAGTGGCCGAACAGGTGGCGAAACTGGCGAACTCTGTGCGGGGCGTGATGCTGGAGCGTCTGGGACCGGTGATCTGGGAAAGCTCGGTCGCCAAGGCGGCCTACGCCCTGGAAGAGCTGGAAGAGACTGCGCGCCTGTGGCTGATGAGCAACCCCAAACCAGAGCCGCTGGACGCAGCGGCTCTGGAGGACCTGCACCAGACCTTTGGCGTGACCTGGTAATCCACCAAGCGTTTTGATCGGGGACGGTTTACATGGTCTCCGACACCCGGGTTTTGCCGGAACAATAACAACAGGAAGCACACACGACATGACTCCGTTGCTGTTGATGATCATCGCCGCAGCAGGCATCGCGCTGTTACTGCTGCTGGTACTCAAATATAAATTCCAGCCGTTCGTAGCCCTGATGCTGGTCAGCATCATCGTGGCGCTGGTCGCCGGAGTAAAGCCGGCCGATCTGGTTGCCACCATCGAAGGCGGCATGGGCAAGACCCTCGGTCACATCGCGATCATCATCGCGCTGGGCGCGATGATCGGGCGCATCATCGAGCTGTCTGGCGGTGCCGAGGCACTGGCCACGTCGCTGATCAACCGCTTCGGCAACAAACGCACGCCATTGGCGTTGACCGTCGCGGGGTTCATGGTCGGCATCCCGGTGTTCTTCGAAGTCGGCGTGATCATCCTGATGCCATTGGCATACGGGGTTGCGCGTGCTGCACGTAAACCGCTGTTGATTTTCGCACTGCCGATGTGTGCGGCATTGCTGTCGGTGCACGCATTCCTGCCGCCACATCCGGGCGCCGTCGCTGCCGCCGGTCAGTTGGGTGCGGACCTGGGTCGTGTGTTGATGTTCGGTATCCCGATCGTCGCCGTGCTGTGCCTGATCGGTTACCTGATCGCCGGGCGCATGACCCGCAAGACCTACCCGATGACCGATGACATTCGCGCTGAAGTGTACGGTCCGCACATCACCGATCGGGATTTGGTGGCGTGGGCGAACAACGCTTACTCGACCAGCAAGGAAGCCACGCACACCAGGGAGCTGGGTCTGGAAGAAAGCGCCAGCAGTCTGGCCGCACGTCTGCCTAAAGCCCCCGCGCCGGGCGCGGGCATCATCATCGCGCTGATCCTGTTGCCGATCGTTCTTATTCTGCTTGGTACGCTGGCGACCAGCATGCTGCCTGCCGATTCGGCTGTGCGCAGTGTGCTGACTGTCGTGGGCGCACCGCTGGTGGCGCTGCTGATCGATACCCTGCTGTGTGCCTGGATTCTCGGCTCGCGTCGTGGCTGGAGTCGCAGTCAGGTGTCCGACGTGATTGGCTCGGCGCTGCCGGGTGTGGCGATGGTGATCCTGATCGCGGGCGCTGGCGGTGTGTTTGGCAAGGTGCTGGTGGATACCGGTATCGGTGCTGTCGTCTCCGAAGCGCTGCGCAATACCGGCCTGCCAGTTCTGGCGCTGGGCTTTCTGTTGACCCTACTGTTGCGTGCCGTTCAAGGCTCGACCACAGTGGCGCTGGTGACTACCGCTGGCATCCTCGGGCCTCTGATCGCAACGCTGAACCTGAGCGCCAACCACATGGCTCTGCTATGCCTGGCGATGGGCGGTGGCGGACTGGCGATGTCGCACATCAACGACGCCGGCTACTGGATGTTCACTAAACTGGCCGGCCTGAACGTCGGTGACGGCCTGCGCACCTGGACGTTCCTGGTCACCATTCTGGGTACGTTGGGCTTCTTGATGACTTTGCTGCTCTGGCCTTTCGTTTGATCTTTTGAGGAGACAACCATATGCCTCGCTTCGCTGCCAATCTCAGCATGCTGTATCCGCAACATGACTTTCTTGCCCGTTTTGGCGCTGCGGCGACCGACGGCTTCAAAGGGGTGGAATACCTGTTTCCGTATGAGTTCGACGCCGCCGAGATCAAGCTGCGCCTGGACGATTTCGGCCTGACGCAAGCGCTTTTCAACGCCCCGCCCGGCGATTGGGGCAACGGCGAGCGCGGCATTGCGTCTTTGCCGGGGCGTGAAAGCGAGTTCCGCATTGGTTTTCAGAAGGCGCTGGAATACGCCGCAGTGCTGGGTAACGACCGGATTCACGTGATGGCGGGCCTGTTGCCAAGCGAAGACCTGCGTGAGAAACACCACGCGGTGTACCTGGAAAACCTCGCCCACGCCGCGCAAGAAGCCGCGAAGGCAGGCATTACCGTGCTGATCGAGCCGATCAATACCCGCGACATGCCGGGTTTCTTCCTTAATAGGCAGGATCAGGGTCAGGCGGTGTGCAAAGAGGTCGGTGCTGACAATCTGAAAGTGCAGTTCGATTTCTACCACTGCCAGATCGTCGAAGGTGATGTGATTACCAAACTGCGTCGCGACTTCGCAGGCATCGGCCACATCCAGATCGCGGGCGTACCCGATCGACACGAGCCGAACCTGGGCGAGGTGAATTATCCGTGGTTGTTCGAAGAAATCGACCGCCTGGGCTACACCGGCTGGGTCGGCTGCGAATACCGCCCGCGTGGTGATACCAGCGAAGGGTTACAGTGGTTGCGGGATTGGAAGGCGAGTAATCCTTCCTGAGTCACATCGCAAATCCCATGCAAATCCCTCTGTGGGAGCTCTGGAAGTTACGACAGCGGCGAATGCGGTGTGTCAGGCAACGAGTAATCTTCCTGAGTTGCAATCGCAAATCCCATGCAAATCCCTCTGTAGGAGCTTCTGGAGGTTACGACAGTGGCGAATGCGGTGTGTCAGGCAACCCGCTTTCGCCACTGTCGTAACCTCCAGAAGCTCCCACAGATTTTGTGGCGCCTCGGAAACTACTCGTTAATCACGTCTTCCTTGAACTGATCCTTCACATAGGCGATCTCGGTCTTGCCGTGCGGCGCGGGCAGGCCGTCTTCGCCGAGGTTCACGAACACCATCTTCTCAACCGTCAGAATGCTCTTGCGGGTGATTTTGTTGCGCACCTGGCAGGTCAGGGTGATCGACGTGCGACCGAATTCGGTGGCAGTGATGCCCAGTTCGATAATGTCGCCCTGACGCGATGCGCTGACGAAGTTGATCTCGGAAATGTACTTGGTCACCACCCGCTGATTGCCCAACTGAACGATGGCGTAAATCGCCGCTTCTTCGTCGATCCAGCGCAGCAGACTGCCACCGAACAGCGTGCCGTTAGGGTTCAGGTCTTCAGGTTTTACCCACTTGCGAGTGTGGAAATTCATGGTCCGCTCCAGTCGTCTGCCTTTAGATGCTGAGCATAGTGCCAGCCCAGGCCGTTTACCTCCATTGAGCATCGACTATGGTCGCAATTAGTCATCCGTCATTTATCTGAAACCACCTCTTGGGCTATTTCACGCGGGCCGTTATAATCGCCCCCGCTTCAAAAAACGGTCGTCACCGCTTGATACCGTTTTCCCGCCACCTGTCCGAGGGGCGCTGCAGCAGGTCAGACCTGTCAGGCTCGGAGAGGGCGTTGTTTGGTCAGGCTTTTCAGCCGATCAAGCTTTAAACGCACAACGGCGCCCATTCGCACAATACGAATGGAGACTCTTATGAGCGCTGTACTGACGCCCACCGATTTCAACGACTACAAGGTCGCCGACATTTCCCTGGCCGCCTGGGGCCGTCGCGAGACCATCATCGCTGAATCCGAAATGCCTGCCCTGATGGGTCTGCGTCGCAAATATGCCGGCGAGCAACCGCTCAAGGGCGCGAAGATTCTCGGCTGCATCCACATGACCATTCAGACCGCCGTGCTGATCGAAACCCTGGTTGCCCTGGGTGCCGAAGTACGCTGGTCATCCTGCAACATTTTCTCGACTCAGGATCAGGCTGCTGCTGCCATCGCCGCTGCCGGCATCCCCGTTTTTGCCTGGAAAGGCGAGACCGAAGAAGAGTACGAGTGGTGCATCGAGCAGACCATCCTGAAGGACGGTCAGCCCTGGGACGCCAACATGATCCTCGACGATGGCGGCGACTTGACCGAGATCCTGCACAAGAAGTACCCGGCAATTCTGGACCGCGTCCACGGTGTCACCGAAGAAACCACCACCGGTGTTCACCGCCTGCTCGACATGCTGGCCAAGGGCGAATTGAAGATCCCTGCGATCAACGTCAACGACTCGGTCACCAAGAGCAAAAACGACAACAAGTACGGCTGCCGTCACAGCCTGAACGATGCTATCAAGCGCGGTACCGACCACCTGTTGTCCGGCAAGCAAGCGCTGGTCATCGGTTACGGTGACGTGGGCAAGGGCTCGGCGCAGTCGCTGCGTCAGGAAGGCATGATCGTCAAGGTTTCCGAAGTCGACCCGATCTGCGCCATGCAAGCCTGCATGGACGGTTTCGAGCTGGTTTCGCCGTTCATCAACGGTGAGAACGACGGCACCGAAGCCAGCATCGACAAGGCTCTGCTGGGCAAGATCGACCTGATCGTGACCACCACCGGCAACGTCAACGTCTGCGACGCGAACATGCTCAAAGCACTGAAAAAACGCGCTGTGGTCTGCAACATCGGTCACTTCGACAACGAAATCGACACTGCTTTCATGCGCAAGAACTGGGCATGGGAAGAAGTGAAGCCGCAGGTGCACAAGATCCACCGCACCGGCCCTGGCCAATTCGACGCACAGAACGACGACTACCTGATCCTGCTGGCCGAAGGCCGTCTGGTGAACCTGGGCAACGCCACCGGACACCCGAGCCGCATCATGGACGGCTCGTTCGCCAACCAGGTTCTGGCTCAGATCTTCCTGTACGGCCAGAAATACGCCGACCTGAGCCCTGCTCAGAAAGCCGAGCGTCTGACCGTTGAAGTGCTGCCGAAGAAACTGGACGAAGAAGTGGCTCTGGAAATGGTGCGTGGCTTCGGCGGCGTCGTGACCAAGCTGACCAAGACCCAGGCCGACTATATCGGCGTGACCGTCGAAGGCCCGTTCAAGCCGCACGCTTACCGCTACTGATACGTCTGGCGGGGGCGCGCTCTTTATCGCGAGCGCGCTATTCCCGCGGAAACGGCCGTAGCCCTGTAGGAGGGCGCTTGCCCGCGATCGCGGTGTGCCAGCTGCAACTTTAATCGCTGACACACCGCCATCGCGGGCAAGCGCGCGCCTACAAAGGCAGGCGTAAGGCTTTCGAGATCCCCAGGATACGACCATGTCCCAAGACCGTCGCTACAGCTTCGAGTTCTTCCCTACGAAGACCGACGCTGGTCATGAAAAACTGCTCGCCACCGCTCGCACGCTGGCTGGCTACAACCCTGACTTCTTCTCCTGCACCTACGGTGCCGGGGGTTCAACGCGTGACCGCACGATCAACACCGTGCTGCAGCTGGAAAAGGAAGTGAACATTCCCGCTGCGCCGCACCTGTCGTGTGTCGGTGACAGCAAGGCCGATCTGCGTGGGCTTCTGAGCCAGTACAGGGACGCAGGCATCAGCCGTATCGTCGCGTTGCGCGGCGACCTGCCGTCTGGCATGGGCATGGCCAGCGGTGAGCTACGTCACGCCAACGACCTGGTGAGCTTCATCCGTGAAGAATCCGGCAGCCACTTCCATATCGAGGTAGCCGCCTACCCGGAAATGCATCCGCAGGCGCGTAATTTCGAAGACGATCTGAAGAACTTCGTGCGCAAAGCCAATGCCGGTTCCGACAGCGCGATCACCCAATACTTCTTCAACGCCGACAGCTATTTTTACTTCGTCGAGCGTGTCCAGAAGATGGGTGTCAACATTCCGATCGTGCCGGGCATCATGCCGATCACCAACTACAGCAAACTGGCGCGTTTTTCCGATGCGTGCGGTGCGGAAATCCCACGCTGGATTCGCAAGCAACTCGAAGCCTACGGCGACGACTCGGCGAGCATTCAGGCGTTCGGTGAACAGGTCATCACCGAGATGTGTGATCGCTTGTTGCAGGGCGGAGCCCCTGGCCTGCACTTCTACACGCTGAACCAGGCCGAACCGAGCCTGGCCATCTGGAACAACCTCCAACTGCCTCGCTAAGCCGTCGAAATTCCATCGGATGCTCCGCTCACATTAAAGCAACGTTTCTACAGCAGGCTTCGTCATCACGAGGCTTGCTGAAGACCCTGCCTCTTCTATTTGCCGGGCGAGCGTCGTAATCTCGCCCTATGCCCCAGACTCCCCGACTATTGTTCGCTGCTCTTATCGCCTGCCTGAGCTTCAGTGCCATGGGCGAGAAACTGCGCATTGTCACCGAGCCCTGGGCCCCCTACGCGATGTTTGAAAACGGCAAGGCGTCCGGTCTGGATTACGAGACCACGGCCATTGTGTTCCAACGACTGGGAATCGAGGTGCAGTGGCAGTTTCTGCCCTGGAAGCGCTGCCTGCTGATGCTCCAGCAGGGCGAAGCCGACGGCGCGCTGGACATTTTCAAGGCCAGCGAACGTGACGATTTACTGCTCTATCCGAGCGAGCCGATGTCTGACGTCAACTGGGTGCTGTTCCAGGCCGACGCCCGCCCGCACCCCTTCCGCAGCCTTGAAGACCTCAACGGCCTGGCCATCGGCGTCTCACCCGGCTATCTGTATACCCCGGAATTCGACAGCGCGACCTCGTTCGTTCGCGAACCGGCGCCGAGCCATGAAGCGAATTTCGGCAAACTGATCCGCGGACGCATCGATCTGTTGGTGACGGACCAGCGACAGGGCCAGCAACTGCTCGACCAGCTGAAATTACGCGATCAGGTCAGCCAGTTGCCCACGGCACTCAGCACCCGCGAGCAATATCTTGCGTTGCGTCGTAACGCAGGGATGGATTTGCTGGTACAACGCTTCGGTGCCGAGTTGAAGCGATTCAAGCGCGAACCGGCCTATGCGCAACTGGTGGCGCGCTACACCGGCGAGGCCTCGGCGACAACGCCCGAGGCGCCGGTAGTGCAATCGGCGATCGGGGTTGATAAAACCGTTGAGCAGCATGAAAGCAGCGCGTTGTGATTGCTCTGTTATACTCGGCCGTTCCCGCCAGGCTCACGCCCGGACGCTCGGTCTCACAGAAGACTTCTCGATCACGTCAACAGCGCACTTCTTTCACGCGCTCATGCCACGAGTTGAACTTACAGACCTCGGGATCGCGCCATTCGATTAGCAATCCGCGCCGAGCAGATCATTCCTATTCGGGCCCCTAATTGCCCCAACTTAAGACAGGATTACTCATGTCCTTTGCTTCCCTCGGTCTCTCCGAGGCTTTAGTCAGCGCCATCGAGGCTGCTGGCTATACCCAGCCTACTCCGGTGCAACAGCGGGCTATTCCCGCCGTGTTGCAAGGCCGCGACCTGATGGTCGCCGCTCAGACAGGTACTGGTAAAACCGGCGGTTTCGCCCTCCCGATTCTGGAGCGCCTGTTCCCCGCCGGTCACCCGGACAAATCCCAGCGTCATGGCCCGCGCCAACCGCGCGTACTGGTCCTGACCCCTACCCGTGAACTCGCCGCCCAGGTTCACGACAGCTTCAAGATCTACGCCAAGAACCTCAAGTTCGTCAGCGCCTGCATCTTCGGCGGTGTCGGCATGAACCCGCAGGTTCAGGCCATGGCCCGTGGCGTCGATGTACTGGTCGCCTGCCCTGGTCGCCTGCTGGACCTGGCCGGTCAAGGCAGTGTCGACCTGTCTCATGTGGAAATCCTCGTCCTCGACGAAGCCGACCGCATGCTCGACATGGGCTTCGTCCACGACGTGAAGAAAGTCCTCGCCCGCCTGCCCGCCAAGCGCCAGAACCTGCTGTTCTCGGCCACCTTCTCGGCAGACATCACGGCCCTGGCCGGCAAGCTGCTGCACAACCCGGAACGCATCGAAGTCACGCCACCGAACACCACGGTCGAGCGTATCGAGCAACGCGTGTTCCGTCTGCCTGCCAACCACAAGCGCTCGCTGCTGGCGCACCTGATCACCCAGGGCGCGTGGGAGCAAGTGCTGGTTTTCACCCGAACCAAGCACGGCGCCAACCGTCTGGCTGAGTACCTGGACAAGCACGGCCTGAGCGCTGTGGCCATCCACGGCAACAAGAGCCAGAACGCCCGCACCAAAGCGCTGGCCGATTTCAAGGCCGGTACTGTGCGCATCATGGTCGCCACCGATATCGCGGCACGCGGTCTGGACATCGACCAGTTGCCTCACGTCGTTAACTTCGAGCTGCCGAACGTTGACGAAGACTACGTACACCGCATCGGTCGTACCGGTCGCGCGGGCCGTACCGGTGAGGCGATCTCGCTGGTCGCGCCGGACGAAGAGAAGCTGCTCAAAAGCATCGAGCGCATGACCAAGCAGAAGATCGCCGACGGTGATCTGATGGGCTTCGACATCACGGCCGTCGAGGCCGAGAAGCCGGAAGTTCGCGAACGTCCCGACGTGCGCAACCCGCGCAACGCCCGTGGCCCTCGTGGCGATGGTCCGAATGGCGGCGGCGGTGGTGGTGGTGGTCGCAAGGACAAGGGCAAAGACAAGGGCAAGGAAAAACCGGCAGCTGCCGCGGCGGGCGAACGTCCGGCACGGCCAGCTCGCCAGCAGAAACCTCGCCAGGGCACGCCCTCGGCCGAAGCACGTCCATCGCAACCGCCAGCACCGCGTGCCGACCGTGCCCCCGATGAGTTTCTGGATGACGAAGTCGACAACTTCGGTAATCGCGCCGATTACGTAAGTCCCTATCAGGGCAAGAACCAGCAAGGCCGTAATCGGCGTCCTGGCGCTCCAGCCACAGGTTCCGCTCCAGCGCCTCGTGGTCAGGCTCCAGGCCGTAGCGGCCCGCGCAACGGTTCGACTGGCGGCGCCAGCAACGGCGCAAGCGCTCCAGCCAAGCGTAGCGGTCCGCGTAATGGTTCAGGCCGTGACGGTCAGGCCCGTCGAGAAGAGCAGCCACGCAACCGTCGTCCGGCCCGTGATGAGCAGCCTGCTCGTCAGGAGCCAGCCGTTCGTGGTCCTCGCGATGGTCAGCCAGCACCGAAGATCATGCATAAAGAGTCGAAGAGCGATCGCTTCCCTTCAGCCGAGCAGCTCGATCAGTTGCCCAGCCGCCCACGGGGTGAAAAACCCGCGCTGCTGACTCGCAATCGCGAAGGTTAAGCCACGTTGAACGAAAACGCCCCGACTGGTTCGGGGCGTTTTTGTATGGGGTGTCTGTAGGAGTGCTTGCCCGCGATTACAGTGTGTCAGCAATAAATTTGCGGCTGACACAGCGCCTTCGCGGGCAAGCGCGCGCCTACAAGGTATATCGCGCTCTTCACCAAAACGCCGACCCTGAGGTCGGCGTTTTCATTGCAACAGCCTTTTTTTACTTGGCTTTGACGCCTTCGAACGTGATGTCCAGGGTCATGGTGTCGGACTGTGGCCCCAGGTCCATCATCTTGCCGAAGTCAGAACGCTTGATGGTGGTGGTGCCTTCAAAACCTGCACGGTAGCCGCCCCACGGATCCTTGCCTTCACCCAGGAAGGTGGTCTTGACGGTCACCGGTTTGGTCACGCCGTGCAGGGTCAGGTCGCCGATGACGTCGGCAGTGGTCTTGCCGTCGGCGTTCTTGCCAACGTTGGTGATCTTGGTAGAAACGAACTTGGCATCAGGATAGGTCGCGACGTCCAGGAAGTCCTTGCTGCTGATGTGCTTGTTACGTTCAGCGTGGTTTGTGTCAACGCTGGCGGTTTTCACATCGATGCTGATCTTGCTGTCTTCAGGCTTGGCGGCGTCGAAGCTGAACGTACCGCTCCAGTCCTTGAACGTGCCGTAGATGAAGCTGTAGCCGAGGTGGCTGATCTTGAAGTTGATGAAGGCGTGCTGGCCTTCCTTGTCGATGGTGTAGTCAGCAGCCATGGCCTGACCTGCCGACAACAGCGCAGTACCGAGAGCCAATGCAGCAAGCGTCTTTTTCAACATACGTCGTCTTCCTGTTTGAGTTAAGTAGAGCATCAGGCCTTGCGGCCAAGCATACGAATGAGCGTCGCATCACGGTCGATGAAGTGATGCTTCAGGGCGGCCAGTCCGTGGAGTACCGCAAAAATCACCAGTGTCCAGGCCAGGTACAGATGCACTTCACCGGCAACGTCCGCCTGGTCGGGCAGTCCGCTGATCAGCGCAGGCACTTCGAACAGTCCAAACACCGGTATCCCGACACCTTCAGCGGTGGAAATCAGGTAACCGGCGAACATCACCAGAAACAAGTCCAGATAAAGGAACGCGTGCCCCAGTTTGGCGGCAACCCGCACGAACCGGGTGTGATTGGCCGGAGCGGGCGGCGGCGGGCTGACGAAGCGCCAGACCACGCGGATCAGCATGAAGACAAACAGCACGATGCCGATGCTCTTGTGCAGATCAGGACCCGCCTTGCGCCAGCTGTCGTAATACCCCAGGCCAACCATCCACAGACCCAGGGCGAACATCCCGAACACAGTCAACGCGACGCCCCAATGCAAAACGATGCTGACCCAGCCATATCGAGAAGAAGAGTTGTGTAACTGCATAATTGCGTTCCTGTAAAAGCAGCCATAGAAGCTGAGTGGAAGACTATCGGGTTACCTATCGAAAGAAAGCGCAAAATTTTGCTTTGAAATATCAGGAAATACGATTGAATTTTCCTGTCATATTTTTCTTCTCGATGGATTAACGCAACGTTATGCGCAGTACCTGTGGCAGTCCGACTGCGGCACTTATTCACCAGACGAAAAAAAGGCGCGGTATTCACCGCGCCTTGCTCATTACAGCAGGTCAGCCATCAGTTCTGGCTGTCCGCCGCCGGCGCTGCCGCTTTATCGCTGGCAGCCTTGGCCGGGGCTTTCTTCGCCGCGTCCGCTTTGGCGGGCGTTTTATGGGTGGCTGCCGGTTTGGCCGGGGCCTTTTTGGCGGGCTCTTTCTTGGCCGGCACTTTTTTCGCTGGAGCCTTCTTCGCAGGCTCCACTACTGGCTTGGCAGGCTCGACCGGCGCAGCTGGCGCAGGGACAGGCGCTGGGGCCGGAGCCGGGGCCGGGGCCGGTGCTGGCGCAGGAGCGGACTCTGGTGCTTTCTCGACCGGTTTCGGTTTGGAGCCGCCGAACATGTTCGAGAAGAAGCCGCCGATACCCCCGCCACTTTCTTTCGCAGGTTCAGGTGCTTTCGGTGGCGCAACTTTCACAGGCTCGAACGATTTGCCTGCGGCCAGATCCTGCACTTGGCCGGCCGCGCGCTGACCGGTGCGCAATGCACCTTCCAACGTGCCAGGATAAAGACTGTCGGTGTGCTCGCCAGCAAAGGCTACGCGCTGCAGTGGTTTTTCCCACAAGCGCCAGTATTTGCTGATCTGGCCCGGGCCAAAGGCCAGGTACGCGCCACCGGTCGAAGGATCGACACTGGAGCGACGGATTTCGTAGCCGGTGAACGCACCGCGAGCTTGCGGATAGAAAGCGTGCAGACGAATCAGCACTTGATCGACCATCTGCTTGTCGCCAAACGCCTGCATGATCCGCGCGTTGTCGCCGGACAGGTTGATCACGGCATTGGCACCGCCTTTCAACGCAGGCTCGATCCACAACATGCCCAAGCCGGTGTTGCTGTAAATTTCGCCGGACATGCGCGCCTTGCTGTCCCACACCGGCGTCTTGAACTTGAGCATGATCTGGTCATGCCAACCGTAGTTGGTGCTCTTGATTGCGCCCTGATGCTGAGCGTCCAGCGCCGGGGTCAGTTGAATCTTGCTCAGTGCGCGCAACGGCACCGCGAGGACCACGTACTCGGCCTCATAACCCACCGAACCGACCTTGACGGTCACGCCGTCCTTGTCCTGGTTGATGGCCGAAACCGGCGAGTTGGTCTTGATCACTTTCAGTTGCTTGACGAATTCCTCGGCCAGCACCGCACTGCCGCCCGGCAGCCGAGCGGCACGACGATCGCGATCATCGATGTCGCGATTCACGCGGGCCTGCTGGGCCAGATACAGCAGCGACAGGCGCGAAGGCTCATCGTAACGGGTGCGGATTTGCTGGTTGATCAGTTGACGCGCAGTCGGCGGCAAGGCCAGGCGGTCCAGCCAGTTGGCGACGTTGATCTGGTCCAGCGCGAACAGGGTGCTGTTGGCCGCCGGGTTTTGCGGATCGGTGATCGAACGGGCCATGTCATCCAGCGCAGCTTCATAGCGCTTGATCGCTTCGGCGGTTGCAGGTTGTTTGGTCGTCAGATCCGTGGCAGAGAAATACTCGCCTTCGATCAGATAACCAGGGGTACGCACGAACTCAGGCGCAGGAACGGGTTTGAGCTTGAAGCGATCCAGGTACTGATTGAGCACCGGTTGCGCCTTGGCGTTGCCAATCCACTCGCTGCCCGCCAGCCCCGAACGGCCGCCGACAGTAGGTTTGGCTTCCAGCAAGGTGACTTGCCAGCCCTTGCTTTGCAGTTCATAGGCCGCTGTCAGACCCGCCAGGCCGCCACCGACGACGATCGCCGTATGCGGTTTATCCACAGCGAGCGCCGAAGCACTGACCAGCCCAACCATCACCAGCGCACAGGCGCGCAGCCAACCAGAAAGCATTCAGCAAACTCCGGATTAAACGAGGGAATTGTCGGACTTCGTTGTCCGATTCTTCAAAGAGCGCGAAGGATACGCCAGCCGAGATACGCCCGCCAGCAATGTCCGTCGGGCGTGTTTCTGGCGCCAGCGATGCGCTAAAGGTTGTCCCGCTGCCATGCATTGCATAGGCTTGCGCGATTGTTTGCCCTCGCCTTGCGCGAGCCGTTAGCTGGAGATCACCGATGGGCCTTAATAACGACTGGATGCAGCGCGACCTTAAAGTCCTGTGGCACCCCTGCACCCAGATGAAAGACCACGAAAACCTGCCATTGATACCGATCAAGCGCGGCGAAGGAGTATGGCTGGAGGACTTCGAAGGCAAGCGCTACCTTGATGCCGTCAGTTCCTGGTGGGTTAACGTTTTTGGCCATGCCAATCCGCGCATCAATCAGCGCATCAAGGATCAGGTCGATCAACTGGAGCATGTGATTCTGGCGGGCTTCAGCCATCAACCGGTGATCGAGCTGTCGGAACGCCTGGTGGCGATGACCCCGGAGGGCCTGACGCGCTGCTTCTACGCCGATAACGGTTCGTCCTGCATCGAAGTCGCGCTGAAAATGAGCTTTCACTACTGGCTCAATCGCGGCAAACCGGAGAAGAAACGCTACGTCACGTTGACCAACAGCTACCACGGCGAAACGGTGGCGGCGATGTCGGTCGGCGATGTGCCGCTGTTCACCGAAACCTACAAGGCGCTGCTGCTGGACACCATCAAGGTGCCGAGCCCTGACTGCTATCACAGGCCTGAAGGCGTGAGTTGGGAAGAGCACACCCGCACCCTGTTCGCGGTGATGGAGCAGACCCTGGCCGAGAATCACGACACGGTCGCGGCGGTGATCATCGAGCCGCTGATTCAGGGCGCGGGCGGCATGCGCATGTATGACCCGATCTACCTCAAGCTGCTGCGCGAGGCGTGCGATCGTTACGGCGTGCATCTGATTCACGATGAAATCGCCGTCGGCTTCGGTCGCACCGGGACGATGTTCGCCTGCGAACAAGCCGGCATCCGTCCTGACTTCCTGTGCCTGTCCAAGGCGCTGACCGGCGGTTACCTGCCGCTGGCGGCGTGCCTGACCACAGATGACGTCTACGCTGCTTTCTATGACGACTATCCGACGCTGCGCGCCTTTCTGCATTCGCACAGCTACACCGGCAACCCGTTGGCCTGTGCAGCGGCCCTGGCAACGCTGGATATTTTCGAGCAGGACAACGTCATCGAGAATAACAAGGCGCTGGCACAGCGCATGAGGACCGCGACAGCGCATCTGGTGGATCACCCACACGTGGCCGAAGTCCGCCAGACCGGCATGGCCCTTGCCATCGAAATGGTGCAGGACAAGGCAACCAAAGCGGCGTATCCCTGGCAGGAACGTCGCGGCCTGAAGGTCTTCGAACATGCCCTGACCCGCGGCGCGTTGCTGCGACCGCTGGGCAGCGTGGTGTATTTCCTGCCGCCGTACGTGATCACGCCCGAGCAGATCGACTTTTTGGCGGAGGTGGCCAGCGAAGGCATCGACATCGCAACGCGCAGCAGTGTCAGCGTGGCGGTGAGAGAGAATTTCCACCCGGATTTTCGTGATCCGGGTTAGAACTGACGGACTCAAAACTGTAGGAGTGCGCTTGGCCGCGATAGCAGCGTGTCGGACCCGTCTACGTCACAGACACACCGCATCGCAGGCAAGCGCGCGCCTACGAGAGATAGCGTTGCATTCAACGAACACAGAGAAACAACCATGAGACTCTCCCGCTTTTTCATCGACGCCACCCTGAGCATTGGCGAACACGAACTCCCTGAAGCCCAGGCGCATTACATCGGGCGGGTGTTGCGCATGGCTGAGGGCGATGGGGTGCAATTGTTCGACGGCTCAGGCACGGAGTTCCGCGCCACGCTGGTGGAAGTCGGCAAGAAGCAGGTACGCGTTCAGGTGACCGAAAGCTTTCCGGGGCTGGCCGAGTCGACGCTGCAGATTCACCTCGGCCAGGGCCTGTCACGCGGCGAGCGCATGGACTGGGCAATTCAGAAGGCGACCGAGTTGGGCGTCACACAAATCACGCCCATTGTCAGCGAGCGTTGCGAAGTGCGCCTCAAAGACGAGCGGGCAGAAAAACGCCAGGCCCATTGGCAACAGATCGCGATCAGTGCCTGTGAACAGTGCGGTCGTTCCGTGGTGCCGGTGGTCAACCCGCCGGTAACGCTGAGTGACTGGCTCAAACACACCGAAGCGGATTTGAAACTGGTGCTGCATCCGGTGGCCGAGCCGCTGGTGAGCCATGAAAAGCCGGAGACGCTGGCGTTTCTGATCGGGCCGGAGGGTGGTTTGAACGACGCCGAGGTGGATCAGGCCCAGGACGCCGGCTTCCACGCCGCCCGGCTTGGCCCACGGGTCCTGCGCACGGAAACGGCGCCGGTCGTGGCGTTGAGCGTCGCGCAGCAGCTTTGGGGTGATTTTTAAGTCTACACATCTGCTATAGGAGCTCCCCGTCGCGCAACGAACTGTTTTCCCTGTGGGAGTGAGCTTGCCCACGAAGCTCGGTTAAACCCGCTGAAGATGTTGCGGAGGTACTGGCTTCTTCGTGAGCAAGCACCCTCCCACAGGGTTTGTATTCCCGCCGAAACGAGTTCATCCGCAACAACTATGCATTAAAGGACGTAGCACGTAATCGCCACGAAATGCAGCAAACTCCCGGCGATCACGAACAAATGCCAGATGCCATGCCAGTGCCGGAAGCGCTTGTCATAGGCGAAAAAGATAATCCCCACTGTGTACAGAACCCCACCCAGCGCCAGCCAGGTAAACCCGGCGGTGCCCAGCGCAGCCATCAACGGCTTGACTGCCACCAGCACGATCCAGCCCATCACGGCGTAGATCACGATGGACATCACCCGCGCCTCGGATCGCGGTTTGATCTCCTGCAGAATGCCGATCACCGCCAGCCCCCAGACGATCCCGAACAGCGTCCAGCCCCAGGGGCCGCGCAAGGTCACCAGACAAAACGGGGTGTAGCTGCCCGCGATCAACAGATAGATCGAAAAATGGTCGACCTTCTGCATGATCGCTTTCGCTCGACCGCGCACGCTGTGATACACCGTCGAGGCACTGTAGAGCACCACCAGCGCCACGCCATACACCGCCACGCTGACGATCTTCCACACATCACCGGCCAGGCTGGCGATCACCAGCAGCCACACGGCGCCGATGGACGCCAGAATCGCACCCACGAGGTGGGTCCAGGCGTTGAACTTCTCTCCGTAGTACATCCGCTACAAACCTCTCTCAGTTGCACGACATTCGACAAGGCTCCAGCTTATGACGCAAAAGCGCAATGCATGTGTCAGGGTTAATGAGAATTTAATGCAGCCAGCCGAGTCCGAGTTCGGCACAATCGCCCGTACGAAGAACAAGAATCCGCTCTGGAAAAACACACGATGCAGATCGACGAAGAGCTGACCCTCAAGAAGCTGGAGATCTTTCTGGCGTTCATGCGCACCGGCAATCTGGCGCGTGCGGCGGTGGAGTTGCAGACCAGCACCGTGAGCGTTCATCGGGCGATTCACTCGCTGGAGAACGCGCTGCGGTGCCCACTGTTCAAGCACGAGGGTCGCAACCTGACGCCGCTGGAAAGCGCCTACGTGCTGGAGGAACGAGCACAGAAATTGGTGCAGGAGGTCCTGAGCACCGTCGAACAGACCCGCGCCGCTGCCGGGTTCTCTGCCGCACGCTTCAAGCTCGGCGCGTTGTACTCGTTGACGGTCAAGACCGTGCCGCAGTTGATCATGGGCCTGAAAATCCGCCGCAGCGAGCTGAATATCGACCTGATCCTGGGCTCGAACATCGACCTGTTCTACAAGCTGAAGAACATGGAAGTCGACGCAATCCTGGTGTCGCTCAACGAGAGCGTCAACGATCCGGATTGCGAGCAATTGCAGCTGTTCTCCGACGACATCTTCCTCGCCAGCCCCGCCGACTCGCCGTTCGCGCAACAAAGGGAGGTGGATTTGAGCGATCTGCGCGAGGCGACGTTCATCACCCTGACCCAGGGCTTCGCTACCCACCGCGACGGTGCGAGGGTATTTCAGCAAGCGGGGTTCGAGCCGAAGGTGGCGATGCAGGTGAATGACATCTTCACGCTGTTGAGCATGGTCAGTTCCGGGGTGGGGTATGCGCTGCTGCCCGGCCGGATCGCGGCCGTGTACGAAAACCGCGTGCGCCTGATACCGCTGCAGGCGCGTTATCGCATGTTGCAGCATATCGGGCTGGTCTTCCTCAAGGCCCGCGAACGCGACCCTAATCTACTGGCGTTGCTGGCGGAGTGTCGGATGTATTCGAATCGACTGGCGCAGGCCTAATGAATCCGTGCTCGATATGAGGTGTGCAGGCTGTGTGAGAACCCCGACGAAAGATTGAACTGCGCATCCCTACGTAAATTCTGAAAAAGATCGGCCGGTGCGGAACCTGGAATTTACGTAGCGGCGCAATTTACAGTTCATTTTTTAACCAGCCACTGAATTGCTGATGTTTTCACACCGCCGGTGGGAGACGTCGAAGGTTACGACGACAGCGAAAGCGGTGTGTCAGCCGAGGGATATGGAGCTGACCCACTGCATTCGCTGCCGTCGTAACCTGCGACGTCTCCCACAGGGATTTTGTAGCGAGCACAACGTTGTAAGAGCCGGCCGGCATCAAAAGCCCACCACGTTGCCGTAGGCCTAGCCAAGAATCCCGCGCACAATGAAGTACAGCAGCGAAGGCCCAAGCAAGCAGCCCAATCCGGTATGGAACGTCGCCGTCAGCGCGCCATATGGCACCAAACGCCGATCCGTCGCCGCCAGCCCTGCCGTCACGCCACTCACAGTCCCGGCCAGACCACCGAACACCATCGCCGAACGAGGGTTGTCCAGGCCCATCCAGCGCGCGGCCATTGGCGTACCGACCATCACCAGAATCGCTTTGATCAAGCCGGTGGCAATCGACAGCGCCATCACATCCGACGTCGCCCCTAACGCTGCACCTGTCACCGGCCCGACGATGTAAGTCACCGCGCCCGCACCAATGGTGGTAATGCTCACTGCATCGCGATAACCAAAAGCATAAGCCACGCACGAGCCGACGATAAACGGCAGCACGGTGCCGAGAAACAGCGAAACCGCGCCGATCAAACCGGCCTTCTTCGCTTCGGTCGCCTGCACCTCGAACGCCGTAGCGACGATGGCAAAGTCTCGCAACATCGCGCCGCCCATCAAGCCGATCCCGGAAAACAGCGCCAGGTCCGCCAAGCCCTTCTGGCCGCCGGTCATGATCCCGCCGACCCACGCCAGCACCAGGCCAATGACGATCGCGATGGCCGAGCCGTGAATGCGACCGAAAGTCAGGCGCTTGGAGAGCACCACGGAAATCCACATCACCACGCCCACCACCGCGAAGGCAGTGACCAGGCCCTGGCTGATCAGGTCTTTCTGAATGAGATCCCACATATCAGCGGCCTCCGGCTGGCGAAACGGTTGGTGCGATCACCGGGGGCTGCGTGACGGGTTCGTCTTCCTCGGGCAGCGGCTCGCCCTTGTTGGTACGACTGATCAGAGCAATGGTGCAGGCACAGATCACAACTGAACCAATCGCAGCGATCACAGCAATCGGGCCACCCTTCAACGCCGTAACGACGTTCTGTTGTGCGGCCATGGCCACGACCACCGGAATGTACATCGCGCCCCAGAAGCCGACGCCCATTTCGCAGCCTTCGCTCATGCCACCGCGCTTTTGCATGTAGAGACGGGCGCAGATCAACAGGATCATCGCGATCCCGACGCCGCCCACGTTGGATTTGACGCCCAGCAACACGCCGAGCAGATCACCGAGAATCACCCCCGCGAGGGTGCAGATAGCCAGTAACGCAACGCCATAAATAACCATTGTTCTTGTCCTCAATTTGCATCGTCGAAGTTGTTGTTTTTGTGTTCCTTCGAAAGCAGCAACCGGTTTATGAGTGGCGACGTTCCTCCTCTCGCGACAGCGCGCTCAACGTATCCAGCCGGGCGCCCTGAAAGGCGAAAGCGGATCCTTGTTCAAAGACTCGTCGCGCCAGCCCCGTGAGCACGGTGCCGGGCGGTAATTCGATTTGCAGACGCGCGCCACGCTCGTAGGCGTTTTGCACGGTGCTGCGCCAGTCGATGACCCGACACATATTGAAAGCCAGGTCGTCGCGCAATTTGTCGGCCGTGAAGATCGGCCTTGCGGTACTGCCACTGAGGTATTTCAGGGTCGGGGCTTGAATCGAAACATCGGCGAACGCTTCGGACAGGGCATGTGCAGGCTCGCTCAACAATTCGCAGTGGGACGGCACGCTGACCGCCAGGCGTTTGGCCGTTGCTGCGCCCTGCTCCTTCGCCAATGCGGCGACGTCGGCCATCGCCTGATCGCTGCCGGCAATGACGAACTGATTCTCGGCATTGATGTTGGCCAGATACACCGGGCTGTCCTCGCTATGGATTCGCTCGACGAGCGCTTCAACCGTGCCTTGATCCAGGCCGATCAACGCCGTCATGCCATAGCCCCGCGGATAAGCGTTTTGCATCAGTTCACCACGCAGCGCCACCAGCCGCACCGCATCGCCGAAAGTCAGCGCCCCGGCGACCACAGCTGCCGGATAAGCACCAATCGACAGGCCTGCGACGTAATCCGGCATGCTGCCCTGAGCCATCAACAAGCGTGAGCAGGCGACACCCGCGATCAACAAACAGAGCTGAACAGCACGAGTCGACTGCAATGCGTCAGGGGTGTCCAGATCCACCACGTTTTCATTCAACGCATCGCTGGCTTCGCAAAGGCATTCGCCGATCAGAGGATCGCTCGGCAGCGCGTGCAGCATGCCCGGCTGCTGCGCGCCCTGTCCCGGGAACACCCAGAAGCTGCTCATGCCGCGCGCTCCTGAAGCTGCCAAGGGTTGTGCACCAATCGCGCGCCATCATTGGCCTTGAGCAACACGTGGCGCGCCGCCCCCGCCCACTCACGCAACGCCACGGCGCCCGCCGGCGTTTGCAGTTGCAGGTCGACGCGACAGACCGCGCTATCCAACACTCTGACCAGATCAGCCGCCTGCTCGCGGCTGAAGAATTCGTCAGTGCGCAGGATCAAATCCAGATCGCTGTCCTGATGCAAAACCCGAACGCCGCTCGCCAGTTCAAAACCGACACTGCCTGCTACGCCCCACGGCAACGCTTGCGAATGCATGATCGGACGAATCTGCCGCAGCGCGTGCAAAGCCGGCCAATCAGCTGCTGCTTTATCCGCCGCGTCGATCAACTGTTCAGGCTGAACCCGTCGCGTGATATCGGCCATCTTCATCCGCGTCGCAAAACGCTGATCCCGCGAATACCCACGCACGCCAACTGCCACCCAACCTTCTACGACCTGTGCCCGACGGACTACCACCGGACGCCCCAGCGTCAACACCTCTAGAGCCCACGTCGGAGCATCGGCAGGCAAGGCCGCCACAGGCATGCCCCACAACAAATCGTGGGGCTGCACGGACCGGTCGATGCGCATTACCACTGCGCTCGCAGCAGCTCGCGCACTTTGGACGACGCCGCACGATTATGCGCGCCCAGTCGCGAACTCAGGCCATGGCCGCTGCCCTGAACGTCCTTGACCGCCGCAATCAGACATTCCTGAACAGCGGCGATGTCAGCGGCAGATGGTTGTTCGATCTGACCTACCGAGAGCGTTTCCCAGAGCAAACCCAGCCCCGCGTAACTGTCGATGTCGTAAGCCATCGGCGCAATGCTCGCGGCGAGTTTTTCCAGCTCTTCGACGCTGCGCAACGTGACCCGCGCTGCCGACGCCTTGCCCATCGCATGCACCATCACGCCCGGATCGCGCAAGGCGATCAGCCGATTGGCCTGATAACCATGGGCGAGAAACGCCCCCGACATCGCCTTGCCCACCAGCAACCCAATCACCGGATGTCCGGCCAGACGCGCGCGGGCATAGGCGTCGACCGCGCCAGCCAGCGCCTGATGAATGCCCAGCGCTTCTTCACGACGACCGTACGCCTGGCTCGGCACATCGATGATCGCGATCAGCGCACGCTTGTTGGAATTTTGTTGATCCAGTTCGATAGCCGCATCGACCGCTTTTGCCAGACCCCAACCTTCCAGCAGTCCGACTTCACCGGTTTGAGCACGAGGGAAACGGTTTTCAGGATCAGCGACCACAGCCAGAAAACGCGCGGGTTGATCGCCCAATTGGCCGTCGGCGGCTTTGATCGAAGTGGGCAGACCGACAACTTCTGCGGCGCCAGCGCTGAGCGCGTTGAACCAGTTCAAGCCACGGGTGGAATTGCCTTTCATGGCTGTTCTCCTTGATACAGGCTGCGCACAGCAGCGGGATCGATCTGGGTCGAGGTGTCCAGCTCGGCCAGACGTTGCAGAAACAACGCGTATTGGCCGCTGCGCTCTTGCTCGGGCTTGCCTTTGTGCAAGAGGTCTTCCACCTGCTGCTGAATCGCCTTGATGTCATCGGCGACGTACGCATCCGCCAACCCGCTGGCAAAGCGTTGTTCCCCGCCGGTCAGGCTCCAGATGAAGGGCCGGTCGCGGGAATCGTATTCTTCGATGCCCGCCTCCTGCTCGATCACTTGCGGGCCGTTCAAACCCAGACGCGCCTCCCGGGTCACCACCAGATAACTGCAAAGCCCGGCGGCGATGGACATGCCGCCGAAGCAACCGACGCTGCCCGCCACCACGCCGATCACTGGCTGATAACGGCGCAAATCGACGATGGCGGCGTGAATTTCCGCGATCGCAGCAAGGCCCAGATTGGCCTCCTGCAAACGCACGCCACCGGTTTCCAGCAACAGCACAGCAGCGGTAGGAATGCCGTTGCGATTGTCATCGGCCGCCAATTCCAGCGCGCCGGCCATTTTCGCGCCGCCGACTTCGCCCATGCTGCCGCCCTGAAAAGCACCTTCAATGGCGCAGATCACTACAGGCTGGCCGCCGATTGAACCTTTGGCGACGACCACGCCGTCGTCGGCTTGTGGCACGACGCCCTGCTTGGCCAGCCAAGGCGAGGTGATGCGCGCGAACGGATCGATCAGCTCACGAAAGCTGCCCTCATCCAGCAGAGCACGGGCGCGCTGACGGGCGCCAAGCTCGACGAAACTGTGTTGTTTCAACAGGCGAGCGCTGTCAGTCATGGCCAATCTCCTCGAAGCCTTGCTCCAGACGCAAGCGCACCACGCCGGGTGTCGCGCCGAAATCATGGATGTCGATGCTCAGCGCGGGTGGCGTTTGCCCGTCGAACATGCGTTCGAACAGATGCTGCCAGCGCGCCGAACTGCCGTTGACCGAGGTCAACACTTGAATGGTCAACTTGCCCGGCAGGCCCGGTTCAAGCAGCACTTCGAGGTCGCCGGAACCGACGCACCCGACCAGCGCACGGCCTACAGGCGGCTGACCGGCGGGAAATTCAAAAGACAGGGTTTCCATTTCAGACAGTCCTCGCTTCATCACCGAGCGCAGGCTCAAGGCAATCGATAAACAGGCAAGCGGCGAGCAGATCGGCGGCGCCACCGGGGGATGCGTTCAAATCCAAGAGCTGCTGATCAAGCTCGTGCAGCGCGCGACGACCGCTGAGGGACGCGCTGCCGCCTGCATCCAGAACCCGCTGCGCGCCCTGCTGCATGGTGCGTAAACCTTGTTCGCCCGCGCGATAGAGCACGCAGGTGTCCGAGAGTGTGGTCATGATCGCCAGCAGCGCATCGAGCCGCGCGTTCTGTTCGCCATGACGGGCGGCGCGGCTGCGTTTGAGTTGCGGCAGGCCGGTTTGAGTGACCGCCGGGAAGCCCATCTGCGCTTGTTCCCGCGCGCCCATCGCCCCGAATTTGCGAACGACTTCGGCGCCGTGGCTGTTGAGTGCGGGTTGCTGACGATCTTCGATCAGTGCCAGGCAGCCTGCGCGCAGGCCGAGTCCGGCTGGCGACAGATCCGAAGGATCCAGCGCAGCCGCCGTGACCAGCAAGCCAAGGGCCCAGATCGCGCCGCGATGAGTGTTCACGCCAGCAGTGGTCCGCATCATTGCCGCTTCGCCCTCGCGACCGATGCGGCCAATCGCCTCTCTCAAGGGCTGGCCAATCTCACCGAACTGGAGCGCAACTTCGGCCATTTCCTTGAACGCGGGCCACAGCGACAGCGCCGACGAGTGCATCAGACCCAAATGCAAATCCTGGTGCGCGCCACTGCTGCGCCGATCGACCAGCGCGGGTTTGGGCGACAGATCGGCTTCGTCGATCAGCGCATCCACCGCCAAGTCGGCCAGGCGCTCGGCCAGGGACAACGCAGGTGGCGCGTCGGTGAATGCTACGTTAGTGAAAGCTACGTTGAGTGCAGGCATCACCAGCTCCTGAATTTCGCAGGCGGGTTGTACAAACCACCGGACCACTCCACCAGTTCGGCGATGCTCTTGGCCGCCAGCAATTCGCGGCTGGCGTCGGTGCGGCGGATACTCAGATCCTCAGGCAGCGCGATCAATCCTTCCCGACGCATGCGGGCCGTGTCCTTGGGGTCGTGCCGCAGGCCGATGACGGTCACGCCCGCGACTGCGGCGATCATCGCCTGACGCTCTTCCAGACTGCGCGCCTTGTACAGATAGGCGATGCCTTCTTCAGTCAACAGGTGGGTCACGTCGTCGCCGTAGATCATGATCGGGGCCAGAGGCATGCCACTTTTTTTCGCTACATCGACGGCATCGAGGGTTTCGACGAACGTAGGTTTGCCGCCTTCCTGAAAGGTCTCGACCATCTGCACCACCAGTTTTTTGCCGCGCTCGAGATAGACCTCGGTGTCTGGATTCTGCTGGCGCATGTCCAGCCAGGCGGGCGTGCTGTGACGCCGACCGTGGGGGTCGTGTCCCATGTTCGGCGCGCCGCCGAAACCGGCCAGCCGCCCGCGGGTCACGGTCGAGGAATGACCGTCGCCGTCTACTTGCAAGGTCGCGCCGATGAACAGGTCCACCGCGTATTGCCCCGCCAGTTGGCACATCATGCGGTTGGAGCGCATCGAGCCGTCGCGGCCGGTAAAGAACACATCAGGACGCGCCGCGATGTAGTTCTCCATACCCAGTTCGGTGCCGAAGCAATGCACACTTTCGACCCAGCCGCTTTCAATGGCGGGGATCAGGGTTGGGTGCGGATTGAGCGTCCAGTTGCGGCAGATCTTGCCCTTGAGACCAAGGGACTCGCCGTAAGTCGGCAGAATCAGCTCGATCGCGGCAGTGTTGAAACCGATGCCGTGATTCAGTGACTGGACGTTGTGTTTCTCGTAGATCCCACGAATCGCCATCATCGCCATCAACACATGAACTGGCTTGATATGACGCGGATCGCGGGTGAACAGCGGCTCGATATAGAAAGGCTTGTCAGCCACCACCACGAAGTCGACCCACGAAGCAGGGATGTCCACTCGTGGCAGGTCGCTCACATCGTCCACCAATTGGTTGACCTGCACGATAACGATGCCGTCGCTGAACGCGGCCGGTTCGATCAGGGCCGGGGTGTCTTCGGTGCTGGCGCCGGTGTAAATGTTACCCGCGCGGTCGGCCATGAACCCTGCAGAGAGCACGACATTGGGAATCAGGTCGACCAGCAAGCGCGAATACAACTCGATGTACGTGTGAATCGCACCCACTTCCAGCAGGCCGTCTTCAAGCAGTTGGCTAATGCGCAGACTCTGCGTACCGGCGAAAGAGAAATCGAGCTTGCGGGCGATGCCGCGTTCGAAGAGGTCCAGATGCTCGGCGCGACCCACGCTGGGCATGATCATGTGCAGATCATGCAGCTTGCCCGGATCGGCCTTGACCAGCGAACGGGAGAGGAAATCCGCCTGTTTCTGGTTGTTGCCTTCAAGCACCACACGATCGCCGGGCGCAATTAACGCTTCCAACGCCGCGACGATTTTGTCGGTGGGCAGAACCACGCCATCGGCGAGGGAACGCACTTGCTCGAGTCGCCGCTGCTTTTCGCTGCGACGACGCGACCAGCGCGGGTCAAGTTTCGTTGTTGTAGTCATGTTGACTCCACGAGTTCGCTGTCGTGGGCCACATTAGGAGTTATGGGCTGGAAGTATCAATCAAGCAAAAGGCTGGATCGTTACGGTTGGAGTAATGATTAGGGAAATTCCGAAATGGGTCTTCAGCACGTTGCGACTGAGCCGATTGCGAATACACGGAGCGTCTGAAACCGTGCGGCCGTCTGGGTTGCCTGCTGCTGCAACAGATCACGAGCACACTGCGCTCATAAATCCGTTGGGCCGAATCAAAAGCTCAAATTCCCGGTCCCACCACCTGCACCAACCCCGCATCCACCAACCACTGTTCAAGTGCCACAAGATCCGGGATCTTCGCTACGGTCTCGCCCACTTGCACCGCCGCCAGTTCCAGCTCGGCAAGCGGTACGTCGACGTAGCTCAGTTGGCTGTCGAGCTTGCAGGAGCGCGGAATGCCCTGAGTCAGCAGGGCGATGAACTTCAGATCCGGTCGTCCACCCAACGCATTGAGCACAACGATTCGGGCGCGGCCGCCGACGCGAGCCCGACTTCCACAGGCAGCTTCGAAGCTCAGCAGCGGCAGGCTGCGATGGCGCCAGTTGATCGGGCCCAGGTACCACTGCGGAGCGGCGGGGTCGGCGATGCTGTCCTGGTAGTCGATCAATTCAGCAACGGCGACGTTGGGCAGCAGCAGATGCCTATCGCTCAGGGGAATGAGCAGTCCGGTCAGGTTGGTCAGGCGCGTGGTTTGGGTGGTGGTGTCAGACATGCACGTGGCTCCAGTGGGCAATGCTCTCCAGCAGCGCCGCTTCCTGATATGGCTTGCTCATGTAGTCGTTGACCCCAAGCGCCATGGCGCGATCTCGGTGTTTTTGGCCCGAGCGCGAGGTGATCATGATGATCGGCAAGTGCTTTAGCGCTTCGTCTTCGCGCACCTTGCTGGCGACTTCGAAACCGTCCATGCGCGGCATTTCGATGTCCAGCAACATCACGTCCGGCGTGTGCTCCTGCAGCAGCGCCATGGCGTCGACACCATCCTTGGCAGTCAGCACGTTCATGCCATTGCGCTCCAGCAGACGCCCCGTCACCTTGCGCACCGTGACCGAGTCGTCCACCACCATCACCAGCAAAGGTCGCGCCTGTTCGGTTTCGACGTAGCGCGATGGCGCCTGACCGGAAACCTGCATCGCCAGCAGCTGCGCGTGCAGACGCCGAATGTGAGCGAACAGATCGAGAATCAGCACCACGCGACCATCGCCAAGGATCGTCGCGCCGGAAATCCCCTGCACCCCAGCGAACTGCGGCCCGAGGTTCTTCACCACGATTTCCCGTGAACCCGCCAGCGCATCCACCTGCACCGCCACCCATTGATCATGCACATGAACCAGCAGCACCGGTAGCGGTTGAGTCTGGCCTATCAACTTCGGTGGCTGGCCATTGTTCAGCAGCTCACCCAGGTAGCGCAGTTCGTAACTGTGCCCGCCATATTGATAGCGCGGCGGCGTGGCCTGATACCAGCCTTCCAGCTCGCTGGGCATGACGCGCACGATGCCTTCGACGCTGTTCAAAGGAACGGCATATTGCTCGTCACCGCACTGCACCATCAGTGCCCGGTTGACTGAGACGGAGAATGGCAGCCGAATTCGGAAACGCGCGCCCTGCCCCGATTTCGAATCGATGATCATCGAGCCGCCCAGCTCTTTGACTTCTGCGTGCACGACGTCCATGCCCACGCCACGCCCGGAAATCTGGGTGATGGTTTCGGAGGTAGAAAAACCGGCCTGCAGGATGAACTGCAGCGTGTCGTGCTCACTCAGCTCGGCGTCAGGGCCAATCAGGCCGCGCTTGATCGCCTTGCGCCGCACCGCTTCAAAATCCACTCCGGCGCCGTCGTCGCTCATTTCGATCACGATATCACCACCCTCGTGGGCCAGACTGAGGATGATATGTCCCGCTTCGGACTTACCTGCGGCCAGGCGTTTCTCTGTGCTTTCCAAGCCGTGGTCGATGGCGTTGCGCAGCATGTGCTCGAGCGGCGCGACCATTCGTTCCAGCACGTTGCGGTCCATTTCGCCCTCGGCGTTGACCACATCGAACTTGACCTTCTTGTGGAGCTCGCCCGATACCTGCCGCACGATCCGCCGCAGTCGCGGGATCATGCGCTCGAACGGCACCATCCGCGTGCGCATCAGATTTTCCTGCAGCTCGGTGTTGACCCGCGCCTGTTGCAGCAGCAGGGTCTCGGCTTCATGGCCGCGGGTGTCGAGGGTTTCCTTGAGGTCCATCAGGTCGGACGCGGACTCGAACAACGCCCGTGACAGCTGCTGAAGCTGGGAGTGACGGTCCATTTCCAGCGGGTCGAATTCCTCATAGCCCAGTCGTTCGGTCTGATGATCGCGACTGAGAATGCGTCCCTGGGTCTCGATATCCAGCCGCCGCAATTGATCGCGCATGCGCTCGATGGTGGTTTCCATCTCGGCGAGGGTGATCTGCGCGTCGCTGACCTGCTGCTCGATACGGCCACGGAAGATTGAAGTCTCACCCGCCAGGTTGACCAGCTCCTCCAACTGCTCGGCAGGCACCTTGACCATTTCCGGCCCGGCGCGCTCGGCGTCGGTATCCGGTGTTGCGGGAGCGGGATCGGCAGCAGGCGGCGCGGCAGGTGTAGATGTTTCCGCCGGCTTGACGACAGCTTCCTGAATGCCGCCCGATGAGGAGTAGTGCGTGATGCTGTCGATCAACAGCGTCGGATTGGGTAGCGGCTCGTAACCGCGGACGGCGTCGACCATGTCGGCAAGCATGTCGTGGCCGCTTTGCAGCAGGCCGTTGAGCAGCGCACTGTTTTTCAGCGCCCCGCAAGCCAGGCCCTCGTACAACGACTCCAGCTCATGGGCCAGATCGCCAATGAGGGCGATCTCCACCATGCGCGCGCCGCCCTTTAGGGTGTGCAGGTCGCGCAGCAGGTTTTCCACTTCCACGGTGTTCTGCGGATCGGCCTGCCAGCGCACCAGCGCAGCGCTCGAGCTTTCGATGAGGTCGTCGGCTTCTTCGAGAAAGATCTCCAGCAACTCGGGATCGCGCTCGTCCAGTGGTTGGATCATCGACCCGACATTACGCGGCTCGCTTCCGGAAGTGGGCACACTGCTGCTCGATTGGCGGAATTCGCGAATCGACTCGATCAGCGTCTCGGGCGGCGTCAGTTCGCTGCGGTTTTGCAGCTGTTCGAGCATCATTGCCAAATGATCGTGGCTGCGCATTAGCAGATCGGCGAGCGCGGGCGTGTAACTGCAGCGCCGGTCGATCAAGCCTTCATAAAGCGATTCAAGCTCATGCCCGAGATCGCCGACCGGGCCGATCTCGGCCATCCGCGCGCCGCCCTTGAGGGTGTGCAGATCCCGCTGCAACGACGACAGCGGCAGCGGGTTTTCCGGATCATCCAGCCAGCGCTGCAAGGCGTGGCCTGCGCTGTCGAGAATGTCGACCGCCTCTTCGAGGAAGATATCGACGATTTCCTGATCAATCTCATCGCGCGGCAGTTGCGCGGGTTGGTCAGGTTTAGTGTCAAGGCTTTCGGTGGCCTGGCTCAGCTCGGTGACACTAGTCGCCAGGCCCCCATCGCTTTTGATGATGCCCATCGCACCAGGATCCAGCGCTTCATCAAGCAACTCGCGCAACGCCCGCACACGCTCTGGACATGGCTCAACCTGCTGGCCGGCGGCGATTTGATCGAGCATATTGATCAGCGCTTCATGGGCGTTTTCGGCTTCATGGAAAAACCGCTCGCTGACCGCAAGGCTGCTCTCTTCAACCGCGCCATACAGATCGAGCAGGGCCTCGCACAACTCATCCATTTGCGGCAGATCGGCCATGTGCGCGCCGTGGCCAAGCATGGTCAGTTCGTCGAGCAGCGCGTTCAGTTCCTGGCGCTCGCCGGGATGCTGCCGCCAGCGTTTGAGCAGGTTTTCGGCGTCCAGCAGGATATCCATGCCCTCAGCGAGGAAGCTTGCGATCAATTGCGGATTGCGCCGTGTGCGCAGGCCATTGTTGTCGGCGCTCAAGGCGGCGGCCATGCGCTCATCGAGCAGTTCGTGAGCGGCGGAGATGAGTGGCGCGGCACCTTCGATCGGCATCAGCGGGTCGACGCCCAACTGCGCCAACCCTTGATGGAACAGCGGCTCGGCCGAACGCAGCAGGTCGATCTCGGGCTGACCCACGGCGATCAGGTTGGTCTTGAACTCACGCACCAATTGGTCCAGCGGACTGGCCAGCTCGGCCATCGGCAGCACGCCTGCCATGTAGGCGCTGCCCTTGAGGGTGTGCAGCGCGCGCAGCAAGTCGTCGCTGAAAGACGGCGATGGGTCTTGCCGAGCAGCGTCGAGATAGCGATTGAGAACGTCGAGATGGGTCTGGGCTTCCTGGCGGAATATCTCCAGCAACTGCGGGTCGAAGCCTTCGTCTTTAAATTCGATAGACGCCGGTAGCGCGGGCTCGTCGCTTTCCCCTTGAGCCAGCGCATGGGCGCGCGCGGCCAACTCATCCACATCATCACGCTGGCGTTGAACGTCTTCGGCAAAATCACGAATCACATCCGGCAACAGCGCCAGCACATCCTGTAGCACCTGCTTAACCTGCGCGTTCGGCTGGACGCTGTGTTCGAGCACGCGGTTGAGCAGGTTCTCCACTGACCACGCCAATTCGCCCAGCACCAGCGCCCGAACCATGCGCCCGCTACCTTTGAGGGTGTGGAAGGCGCGACGGATTTCACCCAGCGCGGTGAGATTGCCGGTATCGGCGAGCCAACGCGGCAGGTACTCGAGCAGCGCATCGAGCACCTCGTCGGTCTCTTCGAGAAACACATCGCGCAGCTCGTCATCGACCGCCTGCTCTCCCTTGGGTGGCGGCAACAGACTTGCAGGCACATGCCGTGCAGGCGGGTTGACGGCTGACAAAGGACTGGCCAGCACTTCGGCGATGCTCGGGTTGAGACTGTCGCTGGTCGGAGCCTGCTGCTCGCGCAACTGCCGAAGTTCTTCCTGGCTGATGACCTCATCAAGCACCGGCACGTCGATCGCATCGGCAACCGGCGAGTAACCGAGCTTGGCCAGGCTGTCTTGCGCCAGATCCAGCACATGCTCGCCCGGTGCCTCTGGATCTTCGGCCATGCGCTCCAGGTAATACTCGATACCGGTGATGACATCGGCCAGATGGTCCAGCTGCGACCAGGCCGGACGCTCCCCGCCCGTCAATAAATGTTCGACGATGTAGTCATTGCACGCCGCCAGCAGGCCGGAAGCGCGGGCCAGCGGGATCATCGCCAGCGCGCCGCGCACCTGTATCAACTGCTCGGACACCGGCACCAGACGTTGATGGTCGAGCTCGCCATCAATGTAATCGTCGATCACGTCCTTGGCCTGCTGAAGTACGGCGCGGGCTTCCTTGATCACCAACTGATGAATCTGACTCAGATCCGTGGTGGGCAAACGGCTCTCCTCGGGGCTGCTCTGATCGACCGTCCCGGCCATTCCCGCCAGCGTCGCTTCCACATACAGCAAGGCACCCGCGACATCCATCAGCGTCGGGTCGCTGGGTTCGCGCTGACCTTGGGCCATGCCCTGAACCACCGCCAACTGGTCGATGATGACCTTGCGCGGCTGCCCGAAACCCAGAACCGCGAGTGTATCGGCAATCTGTCGAAGAGGCGGCAGGAGAGCGTTGAGTTCGCTGACATGCTGGCGATCGCCACGCACGAAGACATCCAGTCGCTCCTTGGTGCGTACCAGTTCGTCGCACAGGGCGATGATGACCGAGCGCATGGCATCGCGATCGGGGCCTGCCATGCGCGCGCGCTCTTCATCCACCAGCGCGCTTTCCGGCAACGCTTCGGCCAGGCCATATTGATCCTTCAAATCCATCATCCTCTGGGCCTGACTGTCAGATTTGGCAATATAGAACAGCAGGCTTTTCAGCAACTCATCCGGCGCTGGCTGATTGATTCCGGTGATGCCTTGCTCCAACAGGCGCTTGAGCTCCTTGTCGGCGTCCTTGAACAGGCTGCGCAGCGCCGGGCTGTTGGTGAAGTTGCCGCTGGCCATGGTCTCGACCAACGCCGAGGCGATAAGCCAAAGCGGCTCCAGCGGCGCGTCCTTGCACAGCGCTTCAAGCCGCGCAAACACCTTGCTCATGTAACCGAGTTGCGTCTGCACATCCTGTTCGCGTAACAGGCCGACCAGCGCAGTTTGCAGGGTCTGGCGCAGCTTGCGCAGTTTTGCTGGCAATTCAGGGCTGTCACGCTCAGCGAGGGCTTGATCGTCGAGTTCGGGGATCGACAGCAGTTGTGGCGAAAACAGACTGGTTTCGGAGAGCAGGCTCTCGCCTCGGGCACTGCGCAGGTCGTTGAGCAACGGCAGCACCACCAGCGGCAGATCGCGGCGGGCCGAATGCACGCGGTCCAGATAGATTGGCAATTGGGTCATCGCCTGATCCAGCAACTGAATGGCTTCGGTTTCCTGAACCACATGCCCTTGTTGCAGGGCCAGCACCAGCTGTTCGATTTCCTCGGCGAACAGCGCCGCGCCATAGAACTCGATCATCAGTAGGCTGCCGTGCACCTGATGAATGAGTTCCAGGCAGACATCCATCGCGGCAGGATCGTGAGGGCGCGCAACGAAGACGTCCAGCGCCTGCCGGGCATGCTTGAGGGTTTCGGCTATTTCGCCCTTGACCCACTCCAGGGCCACGTAGTCGTGACGATCAGGCATGGTAACTCCAGTTGCCCAAGTCTTGAGACCTGACGATCAATGCTGATCCCGTGAAGGCGGCAGTGTAAAACCGGACACCGAACGGCGCATCTCGCTGGCCATTTTCGCCAGATTGCCCATGCTCTGCGCAGTGGCCGCCGTGCCCGAGGTGGTCTGCGTGGTGGTCTGCTGGATCACGGTCATGGTCGCGGAAATTTGCTGACCCAGTGCCGCCTGCTGCTGAGCGGCGTTGGTGATGCTCTCGACCAGCGCCGCCAACACCTTGGAAACACCTTCGATTTCTTCCAGAGCAACACCGGCATCCTGCGCCAATCGAGCACCCCGCACCACCTCGGTGGTGGTCTGTTCCATCGAGATTACCGCTTCGTTGGTGTCATTTTGAATGGCGCGGACCAGCGTTTCGATTTGCTTGGTCGCCGACGAAGAACGTTCGGCCAGACGCTGCACTTCGTCCGCCACGACCGCGAAGCCGCGGCCGGCATCCCCTGCCATCGACGCCTGAATCGCGGCATTGAGCGCAAGAATGTTGGTTTGATCGGCAATGTCGTCGATCAGACTGACGATGTCGCCGATTTCCTGGGAAGACTCACCGAGGCGCTTGATGCGTTTGGAGGTGTCCTGAATCTGCTCGCGAATGTTGTCCATGCCATTGATGGTGTTGTGCACCACCTCGTTACCTTTGTTGGCAATCGCCACGGAACGCTCGGCGACCGCCACCGACTCTGAAGCGTTGGCCGACACTTGCTCGACCGAACGGGACATGTCATTGACCGCATTGGACGCTGCGGCGATTTGCAACGCCTGATGCTCCGACGCCGCAGCCAGTTGGGTCGCGGTGGTTTGGGTATCCTTGACCGCGCCGAACACCTGCTCGGCGGTCAGGTTGATGGTCGCCACCAGTTCGCGCAGCTGATCGATGGAGTAGTTGATGGAGTCGGCGATGGCGCCAGTGAAGTCTTCGGTCACCGAAGCGGCTACGGTCAGGTCGCCATCGGCCAGGTCTTCGATCTCGTCGAGCAGGCGCATGATCGCAGTCTGGTTACGCTCGTTCTTCTCGGCGGTTTCGCGCAACTGGCGATTGGTTTCCCGAACCATCACCAGACCTATAAGAATGATCGAGGCCAGTGCCAGCAAGCCCAGAACGTACCCTATGTAGATATTCGCCGTTCGGCCGCCGGCCATGTGTTCGAAGCTGTTGGCCAGTAACGAGGCCTCGTCCAGCAGGGTCTGTGAGAGCGTGAAAATGTTGCCTGCCGATTCGCGCACATCCAGCAGTTCCGGCGAGGTTTCGAGAATTTCGTCAACCGATCCCGACACGAACTGGAACAACTCGGCAATTTCAGCCAGTCGCGCTCGCGCGTCGCGGTCCTCGACCTGGGCGATCCGCAGGGTCGCGTTACCCTCGAGCATGCCGTTGAGCACGCGACCGAACTGGCTGGCATCGCGACCGAAAGCATCGGCTGCCTGAACCGCTGTTTCATCGCCCGAAAGCACGGTATTCACCGCCCCGAGAATGCGCTCGGCCAACAGCGACTGACGCTGCGCGAGGGCCACTTGGCTGGCGGGCGCGCGGGTTTGCAGCAGGATGTCGACGACTTTTTCCGACTCGATCTGCAATTGCGGAATGGTCTCGGCCAGGGTCGCCGCCACCTGATGCAAGGACAATACGGTCTGTTCGCGAGCCAGGATGACATCAGTGCTTTTGCGCAGATTTTCCCAGTCGTTCTGCACCGCTTTGAGTTCATCGGCAACGGCAGCAGGCGCCGCAGGCAGGCCGGTGTTCTTGTCGCCCTTCTTCAAGTAACCCCAGCGCGTGTCGAAATCGTTGCGCGCATCGGCCAGCAGCTTGAAGGCTGCGGCTTTGCCGGCGGCGGCTTCGGTGGCGTTCTTGGCGATGCGTTGGGACAGCACGCGCAGCTCGCCCGCATGGCCGATGTACTGCTTGTCGTAGTTGGACTGGGTACTCAAGTACGCAAAATTGACGAACAGCAGCATGATGAAAATGATCAGGCCAACGAACAGCGCGATGATTTGCGAGCGGCTGCGCGCGCCTTCCAGTGACTTGCCGGTATTACTCATTTCTCAGGGCTCCGCCTGAATCATGGCTTTGGCGGACACATCCGCGTCTGCGAAGACGATAGACGTCTCCGTTGCTCTGCCAGACAGTATTAAAGTGCGACATCCATGAAACCCGGCGATTGCACGAGGGCTCTGGGACTGAAAACCCGCCACGCCTGCTCGCGCAGGAATCGGCCTTGAATGTACGGGGCAATATCGGGCTCGCTGTCATCGGCCGATTCCGGCATCAGGCTGCGCTCATTGAAATGCTGCATGCCCAGCACTTCGTCCACCAGCAAGCCGGCGAAGACGTCCTGATGATCGATCACCAGCACCCGGCGCTGCTTGCGCAGAGGCGAGAGTTCGTGACCGAAGAAGGCGTACAGATCCATGATCGGCAGCAGCCGGCCGCGCAAGTTGGCGATGCCTCTGACCCAGGGTTTGACGCCCGGCAGCGCGGCATAACGTGGCTCGTGAAGGATTTCGTCGACCTCGCCCATGGGCGCGACGTAAAAGCGCTCGCCCATGCGAAAGCCGATGCCGCTCCAGCCTTGTTGCCGGGTTTCCTGCAAAGGCAGCCCGGCCGCCAGTGAGCGGCACCGCTGATCGATGTCGAGCAGCAGTTGGAAGGCAGTTTGTGACTGAGCCATGAACGCTGGCCGGCCTTCAGCCCGCCAGAACCGCGTTCAGGGTTTTCATGAGGGTTTCTTCGTCCACCGGCTTGGTCAGGTAGTCCCGCGCACCCTGGCGTTTGCCCCAGACCTTGTCGGTTTCCTGATCCTTGGTGGTAATCATGATCACCGGGATCATGTTGGTTTCGGCATCCTTGGTCAGCTGACGGGTCGCCTGGAAGCCATTGAGGCCTGGCATGACGATGTCCATCAATACCGCATCGGGTTTTTCCTGACGCGCCAGAGCTACGCCATCAGCACCGTTTTCCGCCTTGAGGACCTCATGGCCGTGCTTTTCCAGCATCCCGGTCAGCTTGTACATTTCGGTCGGCGAATCATCGACGATCAGAATTCGAGCCATGGTACTTCCCCATAGAAACAGCGGCCCTTCGTTGAAGGAGCGGCATCAAGATAGTTGTTGTTCTACTGCAACGAATCCCGGCACGTGGGCCTTGATCGCGCTCAGCAGCTCTTCCTTGCTAAACGGCTTGGTCAAAAACTGATCGGACCCGACGATACGCCCCTTGGCCTTGTCGAACAGCCCGTCCCGGGAGGACAACATGATCACCGGCGTAGACTTGAATGCCCGGTTGTTTTTGATCAACGCACAGGTCTGATACCCGTCCAGCCTGGGCATCATGATGTCGACAAAAATGATTCTCGGATGATTATCAGCGATCTTGGCCAGGGCATCGAAGCCATCCACAGCGGTGATCACTTCACAGCCGACGTTCTTCAGCAGGGTCTCGGCGGTACGACGGATCGTGCGGGAGTCGTCGATGACCATGACTTTCAATGGGGCTGAATGCTGTTCCATATCTGCTCTACCATCGCCTCGGCGACTCAGATGGGTGTGCCTTCTGCCTGACTTGTGGTACTGCTCGCATCGCTGAACCCCCATCTAGAGGGGCCCGGGACACCCGGCTCGACGCCAGATGCCGAGCCTTTTTAGCACACTCCCGGCGCTCAATCCATAAAGCATATGCGCCGCGCTTGCCCCTTGACCGCAAGCCAGCGCAGCGCCACCCTGACGCCTGTTTTCAGGCCCGCCCGGGCCATTACCGGACAGAGGATATTACCCATGAGCGTTCGCGTTGGAATTGTCATGGACCCCATCGAGCGCATTTCCTACAAAAAGGACAGCTCGCTGGCCATGCTCCTGGCGGCGCAGGCGCGCGGCTGGTCGCTGTTCTATATGGAGCAGCAGGATTTGTATCAAGTTGCCGGTCAAGCCCGCGCTCGCATGAAACCGCTGAAAGTCTTCGCGAACCCTGAGCACTGGTTCGAATTCGAAGCTGAAACAGACAGCGGGCTGGACGATCTGGACGTGATCCTGATGCGCAAGGATCCACCGTTCGACATGGACTTCATCTACACCACCTACCTGCTGGAACAGGCAGAGCGCGCGGGCACGCTGATCGTGAACAAGCCGCAAAGCCTGCGGGACTGCAACGAGAAGCTGTTCGCCACGCTTTTCCCGCACTGCACGCCGCCGACATTGGTGAGCCGTCGCGCCGACATCCTCCGTGCTTTCGCGGCTGAGCACGGCGACGTGATTTACAAGCCATTGGACGGCATGGGTGGAACCTCGATCTTCCGCCACCGCGCTGAAGACCCGAACCTGTCGGTGATCCTCGAAACCCTGACTGTCAACGGTGCGCATCAGATCATGGCTCAGGCGTATCTGCCAGCAATCAAGGACGGCGACAAGCGCATTCTGATGGTCGATGGCGAGCCGGTGCCGTATTGCCTGGCGCGCATCCCGGCCGCTGGCGAGACCCGTGGCAATCTCGCCGCTGGCGGCCGTGGCGAAGCCCGTCCACTGACCGACCGTGACCGCTGGATCGCTGCCGAAGTCGGCCCGATCTTGCGTGAAAAGGGTCTGTTGTTCGTGGGCCTGGACGTAATTGGCGAGCATCTGACCGAGATCAACGTCACCAGCCCGACCTGCATCCGCGAGATCGACAATGCGTTCGGCACGGACATTGGCGGGATGTTGATGGATGTGATTGAGAAGAAGCTGCAGGCGCGGTAAACCGAGCGGCGCCATTGGTGAGCAAGCTCACGCTTACAGGATCTCCGCGTCCCTGTTGGCGTGAACTTGCTCACGAAGAGGTCAGCAGCAACACCCCCTGGCTGACGGATTGAATGCCGCCCACTAATCGGCCAACCCCGCATCGAACCCCAAGACCCTACTCACATTGCGTTATCATGCGCGGCCTGAATTGCGCATTAGGTTGGTTTTAACAATGCTGGTTGATGTGATTGCGGAGCGTCGATGAACGCTGCGGTCGACAGTGATCTCCCGATGGCCCTGACCCGCACCCACGTGCGCCCGGCCGATCGTCTGGGTTTTACGCTGATGATCGCTGCGCTCGTGCATCTGGCAGTGATCCTTGGCGTGGGCTTTACCTATGTCAAACCGGAAAAGATCAGCCAGACGCTGGAAATCACCCTTGCCCCGTTCAAAAGCGACACCAAACCCAAGGATGCGGATTTCCTCGCTCAGGAAAACCAGCAGGGCAGCGGCACCCTCGACAAGAAAGCGGTGCCCAAGACCACTGAAATCGCGCCGTACCAAGACACCCAGATCAACAAAGTGACGCCGCCTCCTGCCGCCAAACCGGTGGTCAAGCAGGACGCGCCGAAGACCGCCGTCGCCACCAAGGCCCAAGCGCAGCAGAAGACCGTCGCCAAGCGCGATGAAGTCAAACCGAACGAGCCGAAGAAAGCCGCGCCGACGTTCGACAGCGCTCAGCTGAACAGCGAAATCGCCAGCCTCGAAGCCGAACTGGCCGATGAACAGCAGGCCTATGCGAAACGACCGAAGATTCACCGCCTCAGCGCGGCTTCGACCATGCGCGACAAGGGTGCCTGGTACAAAGAGGACTGGCGCAAGAAGATCGAGCGCATCGGCAACCTCAACTACCCCGAAGAAGCCCGGCGCAAGCAGATCTACGGCAGCCTGCGGATGATGGTCTCGATCAACCGCGATGGCTCTTTATATGAAGTGCTGGTGCTGGAGTCGTCTGGCCAGCCGTTGCTGGACCAGGCCGCGCAGAAAATCGTGCGCCTGGCCGCGCCTTTTGCGCCGTTCAGCGGCGATCTTTCAGACATCGACCGGCTGGAAATCATCCGCACCTGGAAATTCGCCCGCGGGGACAAGCTTTCCAGTAACTGACGCCGCAGCGTGTGCAGGAGTGAGGCTCTAAGGCCGAACGCACTATTCCTGTGAGAGTGAGCTTGCTCACGAACACTGTCGTTCAGCCCCGCATGTCCTGTGAATGTACTGACCCATTGGTGAGCAAACTCACTCCCCACAGGCTCACCACCAGCCGGGAGCTTTGGTTGCAACTCAGCGCATCGGCAACATGAAACCTGACCTGCGTCGCGATTTATCCATAGCAGCGTCGGTTCTGCCAGTTGTCACAACTGCCCCACGGCGCCACACTAGGGCTCATGAAAAACGTCACTGCGTCGTACCTCAAGCATCAATTTCTGATCGCCATGCCCCACATGCACGATGAGAACTTCGCTCAGACCTTGACCTACATCGTCGAGCACAACGCCAATGGCGCCATGGGCCTGGTCATCAACCGACCGCAAAGCCTGTCGCTGGCGGACATCCTTGAGCAGTTGCGCCCCGAACTGCCGCCCCCGGCACGGTGCCAGCACATTCCTATCCATGTCGGCGGTCCGGTGCAGACTGATCGCGGGTTCGTCCTGCATCCGACCGGGCCGCTGTTTCAGGCAACGGTCGATCTGGGCGGCATTTCGCTGTCCACCTCCCAGGACATCCTGTTCTCCATCGCCGACGGCTACGGACCTGATCAAAATTTGATCACCCTCGGTTATGCAGGCTGGGATGCCGGGCAACTGGAGGCCGAATTCGCCGCCAATGCCTGGCTGAACTGCGCCTTTGACCCAGCCATCCTGTTCGAACTCGAGAGCGAACAGCGCCTCGACGCTGCCGCCGCAAAACTGGGGGTCAATCTGAATCTGCTGACCAGTCAGGCGGGCCACGCCTGATGGCTGCATTGCGCCTGTTACTGGGTTTCGACTACGGCAGCAAACAGATCGGCGTTGCGGTTGGCCAGGTCATTACCGGCCAAGCCCGTGAGCTGTGCACCTTGAAGGCCCAGAATGGCGTGCCGGACTGGGACAAGGTGCAAGCCTTGATCACCGAGTGGAAGCCCGATGCAATCGTGGTCGGCCTGCCACTGAACATGGACGGCACGCCCAGCGAAATGAGCGCCCGCGCCGAGAAGTTCTCGCGCAAGCTCAATGGCCGCTTCAATCTGCCGGTCTATACCCAGGACGAACGCCTGACCACATTCGAAGCCAAGGGCGAACGCATGTCCCGCGGCGGTCAGCGTGGCAGCTACCGCGACAATCCGGTGGACGCCATCGCCGCAGCGCTCTTGCTGCAAAGCTGGCTGGAAGAAAACAGCGCACTGTTTGACACCTGAGCGATTTACACTGCAACGCATTGAACAGCACTGAAATCGAGCTTTAGCCTGCGTCGACAAGGAACACGACCGGGCATCTGAAGGAGCAACCATGACCCTGCCCAATCCCGCCGAACTGATCAGCCAGATGGCGATCGATTTGAACGCGCACCTGAATAAACGTGGTATCAGCGAGCCTCGCTTCATTGGCATCCGCACCGGCGGCGTGTGGGTCGCCCAGGCTCTGCTCGAAGCGCTGAACAGCCAGTCGCCGCTGGGCACGCTCGACGTTTCCTTCTATCGCGACGATTTCAGCCAGAACGGCCTGCACCCTCAAGTGCGTCCATCGGAGCTGCCGTTCGAGATCGAAGGCCAGCATCTGGTGTTGATCGATGACGTGCTGATGAGCGGCCGGACCATTCGCGCAGCCCTCAACGAACTGTTCGACTACGGCCGCCCGGCCAGCGTGACCCTGGTGTCGCTGCTGGACCTGGACGCCGCCGAGCTGCCGATTCGTCCAAATGTGACCGGCGCGACGCTGGACCTGTCTCCAAACGAGCGCGTCAAGCTGTCCGGCCCGGCGCCGCTGACGCTAGAACTGCAAGACCTTTCCACCGATTCCGCCGCCCTCTAAGAGTCCTTCGATGACGCCTCCAGACGCCAAGCGCCCGCTGCAGCTGAACCATCAGGGTCAGCTGCAACATTTTCTCTCGCTCGACGGTTTGCCCCGCGAACTGCTCACAGAAATCCTCGACACCGCCGACTCGTTCCTCGAAGTTGGCGCCCGGGCGGTGAAAAAAGTCCCGCTGCTGCGCGGCAAGACCGTGTGCAACGTGTTCTTCGAGAACTCGACCCGCACCCGCACCACGTTCGAACTGGCAGCACAGAGGCTGTCTGCGGACGTCATCACCCTGAACGTCTCGACCTCTTCGACAAGCAAGGGCGAAACCCTGTTCGACACGCTGCGTAACCTGGAAGCGATGGCCGCCGACATGTTCGTCGTACGTCACGGCGACTCGGGCGCGGCGCATTTCATTGCCGAGCACGTGTGCCCTCAGGTGGCGATCATCAACGGCGGCGACGGGCGTCATGCGCACCCGACCCAGGGCATGCTCGACATGCTGACCATCCGCCGCCACAAGGGCGATTTCAAGAACCTCTCGGTGGCCATCGTTGGTGACATCCTGCACTCCCGCGTGGCGCGCTCGAACATGATCGCGCTCAAGGCCCTGGGCTGCCCCGACATCCGCGTGGTCGCACCGAAAACCCTGCTGCCGATTGGCGTCGAACAGTACGGCGTGAAGGTCTACACCGATCTGGCGCAAGGCCTCAAAGACGTTGACGTGGTAATCATGCTGCGCCTGCAACGCGAGCGCATGTCCGGCGGCCTGCTGCCGAGCGAGGGTGAGTTTTACCGCCTGTTCGGCCTGACCACCGCGCGCCTGGCCGGAGCCAGGCCTGACGCGATCGTCATGCACCCCGGCCCGATCAACCGAGGCGTGGAGATCGAATCGGCAGTGGCCGACGGCGCCCATTCGGTCATCCTCAATCAAGTCACCTACGGCATCGCTGTGCGCATGGCCGTACTGTCCATGGCCATGAGTGGCCAAACCGCCCAACGCCAGTTCGAGCAGGAGAACGCGCAGTGAAGTTCAGCATCCTCGGCGCTCGCGTCATCGACCCTGTCAGCGGTCTGGACCAAGTCATCGACGTTCACCTGGAAGCCGGCAAGGTCCTTGCCTTGGGCGCGGCGCCTGCCGGTTTTAGCCCTTCGCAAACCATCGACGCCACGGGCTTGATCGCAGCGCCCGGCCTGGTGGATTTGAATGTGTCCCTGCGCGAGCCGGGCTACAGCCGCAAAGGCAGCATCGCCAGCGAAACCCGCGCTGCGGCGGCCGGGGGCGTGACCAGCCTGTGCTGCCCGCCACGGACCAAGCCAGTGCTCGACACCTCCGCCGTTGCCGAGCTGATTCTTGATCGCGCGCGCGAAGCCGGCCACAGCAAGGTGTTCCCGATTGGCGCGCTGAGCAAAGGCCTGGAAGGCGAACAACTGGCCGAACTGATCGCGTTGCGCGATGCCGGTTGCGTCGCCTTCACCAACGGTCTGACCAACTTCAGCAGCAACCGCACGCTCTGCCGTGCGCTGGAATATGCCGCGACGTTCGACCTGACGGTGATCTTCAACTCGCAGGATCATGATCTGGCCGCGGGCGGTCTGGCGCATGACGGCGCGACGGCGGCGTTTCTTGGTCTGCCGGGTATTCCGGAAACCGCGGAAACCGTGGCCCTGGCTCGCGACCTGCTGCTGGTCGAACAAAGTGGCGTGCGCGCTCACTTCAGCCAGTTGACCAGCGCTCGTGGCGTTGCTTTGATCGCCCAGGCGCAAGCTCGCGGCCTGCCGGTGACAGCGGATGTGGCGCTGTATCAGTTGATCTTGACTGACGAGGCCCTGATCGACTTCTCAAGCCTCTATCACGTGCAGCCGCCGCTGCGCACCCGCGACGACCGTGATGCTTTGCGCGAAGCGGTCAAGTCAGGCGTGGTTCAAGCGATCTCCAGCCATCACCAGCCTCACGAGCGCGATGCCAAGTTGGCGCCGTTTGGCGCGACCGAGCCGGGCATCAGCAGCGTCGAGTTGCTGCTGCCGCTGGCGATGACATTGGTGGAGGATGGCCTGCTGGACCTGCCGACGCTGCTGTCGCGCCTCAGCTCAGGCCCTGCGGCGGCCTTGCGCCTGCCTGTGGGGCAACTGGCCGCTGGGGCGGCTGCGGATCTGATGCTGTTCGACCCTGCCGCTTCGACGGTGGCGGGCGAGAAATGGCTGTCCAAAGGCGAAAACTGCCCATTCCTCGGTCACCGCCTGCCGGGCTCGGTGAAGTACACCTTCGTCGATGGGCGGATTAGCTATATCGGGTGATCTCCGATTGCCTTCCTGACATGCCTCACTCCCCAGGCGACCGAAAACCTGTGGGAGTGAACTCGCTCACGAAGAAGCCGGTGCATTCACCACATCTTCAGCGACAGAACGTCAGCATTCGTGAGCATTCGTGAGCAAGTTCACTCCCACAGGCTGAGATCAAGCGCAACGTCCGCGTGAATCACCCACGCTGCGCATTCTTCACCGAAATCTGGTCATTCAGCGTCCAGAAGTCATACAGCACGCCCAGAAAGAACAGGCCGCCTGTCAGCAGATAAATGATCCCGCTGATCCACTTGCCTTGGTACATCCGGTGTACGCCAAATACGCCGAGAAACGTCAGCAAAATCCAGGCAAGGCTGTAATCGGTCGAACCGGCGTTGAATCGCATGTCCGCTTCGCGATCCATCGACGGGATCAGAAACAAGTCGATCAGCCAGCCGATCCCCAGCAAACCCAAGGTGAAAAACCAGATCGTCCCGGTGACCGGCTTGCCGTAATAGAAGCGATGAGAACCGGTGAAGCCGACAATCCACAGCAAATATCCCATAACTTTGCTGTGAGTGTCCGGACGCTGACTGTCAGGGTAATAGGTGTTCATTGGTTACCTCTTTTGCACCGATAGAAAAAAATAAGCGTAAGTTTTGTGACTTTGGCGACCCCGTCCGACGTATGGTTTGAACCTCTGCGCATTAGCGCAAACCCTTGTTCTGCAAGGTGATGGCCACAGTGTTGTGACAGTTTTGCGGTCAATTCTGACTTTCAGGGCAGTAAATTGTTCGACAAATGGCCTCTGAAATCGTGAAAAAGCTGTTATAAAGTTGCGCGCTGACCACTATGAGCCCTGCCTAATGCGTCCATTTTTCAAGACATGGCTAACTATTTGCCTATTTATGCCACTGGCCGCCCACGCCACCAACCGTGAGCAACCGCTTCCTTCAAGCTTCAGCGGCTTCACTGCCCGAACCGAAGCGCCCGAAGTCGTTTCACGCAACATTGCCGCTCAGCGAGCAGCAATGGCTGCACTTGAAGAGACAGCAACCCCGCTTGAGACATCAGGCAAAAAATCGCGAGCAACCAAAGGCAAGAAAGCCCAGAGTTCTCGCAAGATTTCGCAAAACACCGTCGCCCTCGCTTCTCCAGGGCTGATGGGCAACAAACAGAGCAGCAACGTGGTCAACCGGGCCGTGAAGGCCATCGGTACTCCTTATCGTTGGGGCGGCACAAGCCCAACAAAAGGCTTCGACTGCAGCGGTCTGGTGAAATACGCGTTCAATGACGTGAGCGAAGTGGATCTGCCGCGCACCTCCAACGCCATGGCCGAAGGTCACGGGCAGAAGGTCGATCGCAAGGATCTGAAACCGGGCGACCTGCTGTTCTTCAACATCAAGAGCCGTCAGGTGAATCACGTCGCCATTTACCTGGGTGACGATCGCTTCGTCCACGCACCTCGCCGTGGCAAGGCCGTGACGATCGATACGCTGAAGAAGCCGTACTGGGACAGCCATTACGTGGTTGCCAAACGGGTACTGCCAAAGCAGCCGCCGAGCAAGAAAGGCACCGTGCGAATCGCCCAGCGCTGACAGGAAACTCTCCTGTCATGCGACGGAACGCCTTGTAACGATGCTATTTCGGTGACAACGCAAGACCTGTGGGAGCGACCTTGCTCGCGAAGACTGAGTAACTGCCGATGAATATTCGGTGATGTCTCGGCCTCTTCGAGAGCAAGCTCGCTCCCACAGTTGTTCAGTCCACCTGAATCAAAAATTATCCGGCGTCTTCGCCTTCTCGCGAGCGCTTTCCCGCGTGATCAGCCCTTTGGTCACCAGATCCTTCAGACACATATCCAGTGTCTGCATCCCCAGCGCGCCCCCGGTCTGAATCGACGAGTACATCTGCGCCACCTTGTCCTCGCGGATCAGGTTACGAATCGCCGAGGTGCCGATCATGATCTCGTGAGCCGCCACACGACCACCCCCGACTTTCTTCAGCAGCGCCTGGGACACGATCGCGTGCAGCGACTCGGACAGCATCGAACGAATCATCGATTTTTCCTGCGCCGGGAACACGTCTACGATCCGGTCGATACTCTTGGCCGCCGACGTGGTGTGCAGCGTGCCGAATACCAAGTGCCCGGTTTCCGCCGCAGTGAGCGCCAGCCGGATGGTTTCCAGGTCACGCAGCTCGCCCACCAGGATCACGTCCGGGTCTTCCCGCAGCGCGGAGCGCAACGCTTCGGCGAATCCGTGGGTGTCGCGGTGGACTTCCCGCTGGTTGATCAGACTCTTCTTGGACTCGTGAACGAATTCGATCGGGTCTTCAATGGTCAGGATATGGTGATGTTTGTTGGCGTTGAGGTAATCAACCATCGCCGCCAGCGTCGTCGACTTGCCCGAACCGGTGGGACCGGTGACCAGAATCAGTCCACGAGCGACGTCTGTAATCTTGCGAAACACTTCCCCCATGCCCAGATCATCCATGCTCAGCACCTTCGATGGGATGGTCCGGAACACAGCACCTGCACCACGGTTCTGGTTGAACGCGTTGACCCTGAAGCGCGCAACGCCGGGCACCTCGAAGGAGAAGTCAGTTTCCAGATCTTCCTCGAAGTCCTTGCGTTGCTTGTCGTTCATGATGTCGTAGATCAGCGCCTGGACTTCTTTCTGGTCCAGCGCTGGCAGGTTGATCCGCCGCACATCGCCGTCGACGCGAATCATCGGTGGCAGCCCGGCAGAGAGGTGTAAGTCCGACGCGCCTTGCTTGGCACTGAAGGCAAGCAGCTCGGTAATATCCATACAGCTCCTCATCACATAGAATGCCGCAGACTTTAGCCCTGCTGGCGCAAATCAATGTCCACGATAGCAGAGAACATTTCAACGCTCGCAGAGCGAATTCACAACGCAGCGCGGGTCGCACAGCGCGATCCGGCGTCCGTTGGCCTGCTGGCCGTGAGCAAGACCAAACCGGCCAGCGATCTGCGCCAAGCCCATGCCGCCGGACTGCGCGACTTCGGCGAGAACTACCTGCAAGAAGCCCTGGGCAAACAGGCCGAATTAAGCGACTTGCCCTTGATCTGGCATTTCATCGGCCCCATCCAGTCAAACAAGACTCGCGCCATCGCCGAGCATTTCGCCTGGGTACATTCAGTGGATCGTCTGAAAATCGCACAACGTCTGTCCGAACAACGTCCCGCCGAACTGCCCCCGCTCAACATCTGCATTCAGGTCAACGTCAGTGGCGAAGCCAGCAAGTCCGGCTGCAGCCCCGAAGACCTGCCTGCGCTGGCCCACGCCATCAGTGCCCTGCCCAATCTGAGATTGCGCGGCTTGATGGCCATTCCCGAGCCGACCGAAGACAGCGACGAACAGAACGCTGCCTTTGCTGCCGTACGCAACTTGCAAGACCAACTGAATCTGCCGCTGGACACCCTTTCCATGGGCATGAGCCACGACCTGGAAGCCGCCATCGCACAAGGCGCGACCTGGGTGCGGATCGGCACTGCCCTCTTCGGCGCCCGTAACTATGGGCACCCTTAACCTTTGCCTCACAGGAAATCGTTCATGAGCAAGACCCGTATCGCGTTTATCGGTGCCGGAAACATGGCTGCCAGCCTCATTGGCGGCATGCGTGCCCAAGGCGTCGAAGCTGACTTGATCCGTGCCAGCGATCCTGGCGCAGAAACCCGCGAGCGCATCGCCAGGGAACACGGCATCAACGCTTTCGCGGACAATGCCGAAGCCGTCGAAGGCGCCGATGTGGTGCTGTTGGCGGTCAAGCCGCAGATGATGAAAGCCGTCTGCGAAGCGATCAAGCCAGCCTTGAAGCCCAATCAACTGGTCGTTTCCATCGCGGCCGGCATCACCTGCGCCAGCATGAAGAGCTGGCTGGGCGAACAGCCTCTGGTGCGCTGCATGCCCAATACCCCGGCGCTGCTGCGTCAGGGCGTGAGCGGTCTGTATGCGACCGCCGACGTGTCGCAAACCCAGCGGCAGCAAGCCGAAACCCTGTTGTCCGCAGTCGGAATCGCGCTGTGGGTGGATGAAGAAAAGCAAATCGATGCGGTGACCGCCGTTTCCGGTAGCGGCCCCGCATATTTCTTCCTGTTGATCGAAGCCATGACCGCAGCCGGCGTGAAGCTGGGGCTGTCGCACGACGTAGCCGAAAGGCTGGCCGAGCAGACCGCCCTGGGCGCCGCACGGATGGCCACTAGCAGCGACGTCGATGCGGCCGAATTGCGTCGTCGCGTCACCTCGCCTGCAGGCACTACGGAAGCTGCGATCAAATCGTTCCAGGCCGATGGTTTCGAAGCGATCGTCGAGAAGGCGCTGGGCGCCGCAGCGCATCGCTCAGCCGAGCTTGCCCAACAGCTGGGCAAATAAGGAGCAATTCATGAATGCACTCACTGGCGCTACGATTTTCGTCATCCAGACGCTAATCAGCCTGTATCTGACCATCGTTCTGTTGCGCTTCGTACTGCAACTGGTCAAAGCCAACTTCTATAACCCGCTCAGCCAGTTCGCCGTGCGCGCAACCCAGCCGCTGCTCAAGCCCATTCGGCGCATCATCCCGAGCATCCTCGGTCTGGACACGTCTTCATTGCTGCTGGCGATCGTGATTCAGGCGCTGCTGATGGCGTTCGTGCTGATGATGACCTACGGCACCATCGGCGACGTGCCGCATCTGCTGATGTGGTCGATCATCGGCATCACTTCGCTGCTGCTGAAGATCTTCTGGGTGGCGATGATCATCATGGTGATCGTGTCGTGGATCGCGCCCGGTTCCCACAACCCGGCTGCCGAACTGGCCTACCAGATCAGTGAACCAATTCTGGCGCCGTTCCGTCGCATCATCCCGAACCTTGGCGGCCTGGATATCTCGCCGATCTTCGCGTTCCTGGCGATTCAGGTACTGCAGTCGTATGTCATGCCTGAACTGGCGGCCTATGCAGGCATGCCGCAGGAGTTGTGGCGGCTGATTTAAGAACGACAGCGCGCTCATGGCAGGATGCAATCCCTGTAGGAGTGAGCTTGCTTACGAAGGCTGATTCCCCGACTCAATATCTGGAGCGGATGTACTGGCCCTTCCGTGAACAAGCTCGCTCCCACAGGGGACCACGTTTGTTCAGCGATAGCGCGTCGCATCAGCAAACGGGAAACCCCCACAGATCCTCATCTGGCTAACCGGCCCGTTGTTTGCTTGCCGCTACCCCGCCTGATCTTTAGACTTACGCCTCATTTCAGCGAGAGCAGGGTCGATGTCCACGGTCTTTCCCGAAGATTCTGTCGGTCTAGTCACGCCGCAAACGGCGCATTTCAGCGAGCCGCTGGCTCTGGCCTGCGGTCGCTCGCTGGCTGCCTACGACCTCATCTACGAAACCTACGGTCAACTCAACGCAGCCAAGAGCAACGCGGTGCTGATCTGCCACGCCTTGTCCGGCCATCATCACGCCGCTGGCTACCACAGCACCGAAGACCGCAAGCCGGGCTGGTGGGACAGCTGCATCGGTCCCGGCAAGCCGATCGATACCAACACATTCTTCGTCGTCAGCCTCAATAACCTTGGCGGCTGCAACGGCTCTACCGGCCCGAGCAGCATCAACCCGGAAACCGGCAAGCCGTTCGGCGCCGATTTCCCGGTCCTGACGGTTGAAGACTGGGTCCACAGCCAGGCACGTCTGGCCGACAACCTCGGCATTGTGCAGTGGGCGGCCATCGTCGGCGGCAGTCTGGGCGGCATGCAGGCACTGCAGTGGACCATCACCTACCCGGATCGCGTGCGGCACTGCCTGGCCATCGCCTCGGCGCCCAAGTTGTCGGCGCAGAACATCGCGTTCAACGAAGTCGCGCGCCAGGCGATCCTGACCGACCCGGAATTCCATGGCGGTTCGTTTCAGGAAATGGGCGTGATCCCCAAGCGCGGCCTGATGCTCGCGCGCATGGTCGGCCACATCACTTACCTGTCCGATGACTCCATGGGCGAGAAATTCGGTCGCGGCCTGAAAAATGAAAACCTGAACTACGACTTCCACAGCGTCGAGTTTCAGGTCGAGAGCTACTTGCGTTATCAGGGTGAGGAGTTTTCCGGGCGCTTCGACGCCAACACCTACCTGCTGATGACCAAGGCGCTGGACTACTTCGACCCCGCCGCCAACTTCAACGACAACCTGGCTGCAACGTTCGCAAACGCCACCGCAAAATTCTGCGTGATGTCGTTTACCACCGACTGGCGCTTCTCCCCGGCCCGCTCGCGTGAGCTGGTGGATGCGTTGATGGCGGCGAAAAAGGACGTTTGCTATCTGGAGATCGACGCACCGCAAGGTCACGACGCCTTCCTGATGCCAATCCCGCGTTACCTGCAGGCCTTCACCAGCTACATGAACCGAATTGCACTCTGAGGACACCATGAGAGCCGACCTGGAAATCATCCAAGACTGGATACCGGCAGGCAGCCGCGTGCTCGACCTCGGCTGCGGCGACGGCGAATTGCTGGCCTGGCTGAAGGACAACAAGCAAGTGACCGGCTACGGCCTGGAAAACGATGCCGACAACATCGCGCGCTGTGTGGCGCGGGGCGTCAATGTCATCGAGCAGGATCTGGACAAGGGCTTGGGCAACTTCGCCAGCAACAGCTTCGACGTCGTGGTCATGACTCAGGCGCTGCAAGCCGTGCATTACCCCGACCGGATTCTCGACGAAATGCTGCGGGTCGGTCGTCAATGCATCATCACTTTCCCTAACTTCGGTCACTGGCGCTGCCGCTGGTATCTGGCGAGCAAGGGTCGGATGCCAGTATCCGAGTTCCTGCCCTACACCTGGTACAACACGCCCAACATCCACTTCTGCACCTTCGAGGATTTCGAAGAATTGTGTCGCGGCCGCTCGGCAAAGGTCATTGATCGGCTGGCGGTGGATCAACAGCATCGTCATGGGTGGGCCAGCAAGCTATGGCCTAATCTGTTGGGTGAGATCGGCATCTATCGGGTCAGCAGCCCGGGTCTGCAGGATCATCAGATCGCCGTGTGACCTCGGCAAGAAGGAGAATGATCATGCGCCGCCTGACTGCAATGCTGGCTGTACTGCTCGTATTGGCCGCTCCGGCGATGGCCGCTGACAGTGCCAGCCCGACCCGGCAGCAACAGTTCGGCGACCTGATCATTCACTACAACGCATTCGCTTCAGGCATGTTGCAGCCTTCGATCGCCCAACAAGCCGGGCTTATTCGCAGCAAAGGCCAGGGCGTGATCAACGTCACCGCTATCAGGAACGGCAAGACCGTTCCGGCCAACGTCACAGGCACTATCAAAGACCTCACAGGCCGCGAAAAGCCTCTGAGCTTCAAGGCCTTCAACGAAAACAGCGCGGTGAATTACCTCGCGCAATTTGCAGTTGAGCCGGACAGCTCGGCCACCTACATCTTCTCCATCAACGTGAAGACCGGTGACGACGATGCGCACACGCTCAGCTTCAACCAGGAAATCTTCTCGGACCAATAATGAACTTCACCCAACTCGTTCTGGCCAGCCACAACGCCGGCAAACTCAAGGAACTGCAGGCCATGCTCGGCGGCAGCGTCCAGCTGCGTTCGATCGGCGAGTTCAGCAGCGTCGAGCCTGAGGAAACGGGCCTGTCTTTCGTCGAGAATGCAATCCTCAAGGCACGCAACGCGGCGCGTATTTCCGGGCTGCCGGCGCTGGCCGATGATTCCGGGCTGGCGGTGGACTTCCTCGGGGGCGCGCCGGGCATCTATTCGGCGCGTTATGCCGATGGCAAAGGCGATGCGGCGAATAACGCCAAACTGCTGGAAGCCCTTGAAGATGTGCCCGAGGACCAGCGTGGCGCGCAGTTCGTCTGCGTATTGGCGCTGGTTCGCCACGCTGATGATCCGCTGCCGATTCTCTGCGAAGGCCTGTGGCACGGGCGCATCCTCACCGCTGCCAGCGGCGAGCATGGCTTTGGCTACGATCCGTTGTTCTGGGTGCCGGAGCGCAATCTGTCCAGCGCCGAGCTGACCCCGGCCGACAAGAATCGGATCAGCCATCGCGCCCGCGCCATGGCTATCCTGCGTCAGCGGCTGAATCTGAGCGCCGACTTGAAATGACTCAAGACTCCACCACCCGGCCGCTAATTCTTGGCGCGGCCGGTTTCAGCTCGGAGCAACCGAGAAACCCCTTGCCCGAACTACCTCCGCTGTCGCTGTACATCCATATTCCGTGGTGCGTGCGCAAATGCCCGTACTGCGATTTCAACTCCCACGCCGCCAGCGCCGTACTGCCTGAACAGGAGTACGTCGACGCGCTGCTGGCTGATCTCGATCAGGACATGCCTCACGTCTACGGCCGCGAGCTGAGCACGATTTTCTTCGGTGGCGGCACCCCGAGCCTGTTCAGCGCCGAGGCATTGGGTCGTTTGTTGAAGGGGGTCGAGCAACGCATTCGTTTCGCGCCGGACATCGAAATCACCCTGGAGGCCAACCCCGGCACCTTCGAGCAGGTCAAATTCAGTGCTTACCGCGACCTGGGGATCAATCGCCTGTCCATTGGCATCCAGAGTTTTCAGAAGGCCAAACTGAAGGCGCTCGGGCGTATTCACAATGGCGATGAAGCTGTGCGCGCTGCCGATATGGCGCGGCAGGCCGGTTTCGATAACTTCAATCTGGACCTGATGCACGGGCTGCCGGACCAGTCACAGGATGACGCGCTCGGCGATCTGCGCCAGGCCATCGCGCTGGCGCCGACGCATCTGTCCTGGTATCAGCTGACCCTCGAACCGAACACTGTGTTCTGGAATCAGCCACCGGTTCTGCCGGAAGACGACATCCTTTGGGACATTCAGGAGGCCGGTCAGACGCTGCTGCGGGAAAACGGCTACGGGCAATACGAGGTATCGGCCTACGCTCAGCCCGGCCGTGCTGCACGGCACAACCTGAATTACTGGAGCTTTGGCGACTTCATCGGCATTGGCGCCGGGGCACACGGCAAACTCAGTCATCCCGATGGTCGCATCGTGCGCACCTGGAAGACCCGACTGCCCAAGGATTACCTCAATCGGGCAAAAGCGTTTCAAGCGGGCGAAAAACTGTTGCCCCTCGATGAAATGCCGTTCGAATTCCTGATGAACGCCTTGCGCCTGACAAATGGCGTGGACGCTGCATTATTTCAGCGCCGCACCGGTCTAAGCGTCGATTCGCTCGCCAGCGCGCGTCGGCAGGCCGAACAACGGGGCTTGCTAGAGGCCGATCCAACACGGCTGGTGGCCACTGCTCGGGGTCAACTGTTTCTCAATGACCTGCTGCAGTACTTTCTTCTTTAAGGCTTAACGCAAAGGAACCTGAATGGACCTCGTACTCGACCTGCTGGCCAACGTTTCGCGCTGGAGTCGCAGCAACCTTTCGGAAATCGCTCTGGCGTTGGTGGGGTGTTTGCTGATCCTGTTCGGCGCAGATATAAAAGGCTGGATCGAAGGTCGCCTGAGCAGCTTTGCCGGGGCCTTGCGCGTACCGGTCATGGCGTTGCTGTGCACCATCGGCAGCGGTGCAGCGCTGATCTATGCAACGCCTTGGGTGGTGCGCGGGCTGAGCCAGTTCAACAACTACAGCCTGGCGCCAGTGTTGTTGGTGGTGCTGGTGTTGATCGGGGTGGTAGCAGATCGCAAATAACACGCAGGAGCCCGGCGGACATTGGCGGTCGCACTCACACCCCGCATTCGCCTGGCGACCACACCCTGTAGGAGCGCGCTTGCCCGCGATTACGCTTGATCACACACGCACACATCGTCTTGCGCTGCGCTTTCGCGGGCAAGCGCGCTCCTACAATTGGTCAGTGTTCGACGCTGAACCTGTGTCGGACACCCTGCTCACTCAAGCCAACTTTTCGAACTTCAAATCCCAAACCCCATGCCCCAAACGTTCGCCACGGCGTTCGAACTTGGTGATCGGGCGCTCGGCAGGGCGTGGAACGCATTTGCCGTCTTCGGCCAGGTTGCGATAACCCGGCGCGACGTTCATCACCTCCAGCATGTATTCGGCATACGGCTCCCAGTCGGTGGCCATGTGCAGAATGCCGCCGGGCTTGAGCTTGCTGCGCACCAGCGCCGCGAACTCGGCCTGCACGATACGGCGCTTGTGGTGACGCGCCTTGTGCCAGGGATCCGGGAAGAACAACATCAGACGATCGAGGCTGTTATCGGCCACGCAACGGTTGAGCACTTCGATCGCGTCGCAATCGTAGACACGCACGTTGGTCAGGCCCTGAGTCAGCACGCCATTGAGCAGCGCGCCGACGCCCGGACGATGCACTTCGACCCCGATGAAATCCTGCTCGGGCGCAGCCGCTGCCATTTCCAGCAGCGAGTGGCCCATGCCAAAACCGATCTCCAGGGTGCGCGGCGCGGAACGGCCAAACACTTTATCGAAATCTACCGGCGCATCCGCCAGCGGCAGCACGAACAGCGGCTTGCCTTGATCCAGACCCCGTTGCTGGCCTTCGGTCATGCGGCCTGCGCGCATCACGAAGCTCTTGATGCGCCGATGATGGCTGTCATCGCCCTGGGCTTTACCGTCTTCGTGGTGCATCACTTCGTCGTCTGGAAGTGGGTCGGGCGTTTGCGAATCAATCATCAACAGACTCTTACTTGATCAGACCATCCAGCGGCGAAGACGCACTGGCATAGAGTTTCTTCTGCATACGACCAGCCAGGTAAGCCATGCGGCCTGCCAGGATGGCGTGTTTCATGGCTTCGGCCATCAGCACCGGTTGCTGCGCGTGGGCGATGGCCGAGTTCATCAGTACCGCCTCACAGCCCAGTTCCATGGCGATAGTCGCGTCGGAAGCCGTACCGACACCGGCATCGACCAGTACCGGGACTTTCGATTCTTCAAGAATGATCTGCAGGTTGTACGGGTTGCAAATCCCCAGGCCCGTGCCGATCAGACCCGCCAACGGCATGACCGCGCAGCAGCCGATTTCTGCCAGTTGGCGCGCGATGATCGGATCATCGCTGGTGTAGACCATCACGTCGAAACCGTCCTTGACCAGGGTCTCAGCGGCCTTGAGGGTTTCGATCACGTTGGGAAACAGCGTCTTCTGATCGGCCAGCACTTCGAGCTTGACCAGGTTATGGCCGTCGAGCAATTCGCGGGCCAGGCGGCAGGTGCGCACCGCCTCGATGGCGTCGTAGCAACCGGCTGTGTTCGGCAGGATCGTGTAACGGTCCGGCGGCAGCACGTCGAGCAGGTTCGGTTCGCCCGGGTTCTGGCCCAGATTGGTCCGGCGCACTGCGACGGTAACGATCTCGGCACCCGAGGCTTCGATGGCCAGGCGGGTCTCTTCCATGTCCTTGTACTTGCCAGTGCCGACCAACAGGCGCGACTGGAAAGTACGACCGGCCACGGTGAACGGCTTGTCGCTACGAACGTTGCTCATCGGAAATCCTCTTTACGGTTGAGGTTCTTGCAGTTCTTCTGGATCGGCTGAAGCGTTGGGCTCGAACGCCTAGCCGCCACCGATGGCATGCACCACTTCGACCTGATCGCCTTCGTTCAACGTCGTGGAAGCATGCTGGCTGCGCGGGACGATATCCAGATTGAGCTCGACCGCGATTCGACGCCCGGTCAGGTCCAGACGGGTCAGCAACGCCGCGACGGTCTCGCCGGCGGGCAGTTCATAGGATTCACCGTTCAACTGAATGTGCATGCGAATGGCAGCCATCATTTTAGGGGGCGAGCATTCTAGCCCGATCGGCCGGTATGACCAAGGCAAAGGCGCGCCATTCGTCACACGCCGAGCCGCTGGGTCAGCTTTTAGTTACAGAGTTTCAAGGCCCAGGCGCCAGGCGAGCCAACCCAGAATGAACCAGCCGATCAGGAAACAAAGCCCGCCAATTGGAGTGATGATGCCCAGCTTACTGACGCCGGTCAGGGTCAACAGATAGAGGCTGCCGGAGAAAAGCAGAATGCCCAGCGTGAACGCGATGCCTGCGTAACTGACCAATCGGCCCTGGATCTGCGTTGCCAGAATCGCCACGCCGAAGATCGCCAGCGCATGGATCAATTGGTACAGCACGCCAGTATGGAAGATCGCGAGATACTCCGGAGTGAGGCGGTTTTTTAATCCGTGAGCGGCGAATGCGCCAAGGGCCACACCGGTGAATCCGAAGAAAGCGGCTAACATCAGAAAGGTTCGTAACATGTGAAGCTCCAGGCAAAGTCGTTCAAGGCGCGTGGTCTGTATAATGGCCCGCTCAACAGGTTCGGCCAAGCCATCTCTATGCTGCGTTTCCTCCTCCGTCGTATCGCCAAAAGCCTGCTCTGGTTTGCAGCGGCGAGTGTCGTGCTGGTTTTGATCTTTCGCTTCGTGCCTCCGCCGTTCACCGCTCTGATGGTCGAACGCAAGATCCAATCCTGGTTCGACGGTCAGCCCATCGATCTGCAGCGCGACTGGCAGCCTTGGGAGAAGATCTCCGACGATCTGAAAGTTGCGGTCGTCGCGGGTGAAGACCAGAAGTTTGCCGAGCATTGGGGTTTCGACATCGACGCCATCCAGGCTGCACTGGTTCACAACGAACGTGGCGGCTCGATTCGGGGGGCCAGCACGCTGAGCCAACAGGTCTCGAAGAACCTGTTTCTATGGTCGGGACGCAGCTATCTGCGCAAGGGCCTGGAAGCTTGGTTCACCGCACTGATCGAGGTGTTCTGGTCCAAGCAGCGAATTCTTGAGGTGTACATCAACAGCGTGGAATGGGACGACGGCGTGTTCGGCGCCCAGGCTGCCGCGCAGCACCACTTCCATATCAACGCCAGCCAGCTCTCTACCCAGCAGGCCAGTTATCTGGCGGCAGTATTGCCCAATCCTCGGGAATGGAGCGCCAGCCACCCCAGCAGCTATGTATCGCGCCGCGCCGGGTGGATTCGCCAGCAGATGCGGCAATTGGGCGGGGATGAGTATTTGGTCGGCTTGAATCACACTCGTAGGTGGTGAGCCGCAATACAGGCTTCTGAAAATAAAACGCCCCGATCATCTCGGGGCGTTTTTTGTTGCGGCTTACCGCTTATGCAGCAATCGACAACTTGAGCTTGTTCATCGCGCTCTTTTCCAGCTGACGAATACGCTCGGCGGAAACTTTGTACTTCTCGGCCAGGTCGTGCAGCGTCGCCTTTTCCTCGGCCAGCCAGCGCTGGTAAAGGATGTCGCGGCTGCGCTCGTCGAGCACGTTCAGCGCTTCGTGCAGGTTGGCCGTCGAGCTGTCGGTCCAATCGGAATCTTCCAGCTGACGCGCCGGATCGTAACGATAGTCTTCCAGATAGTTGGCCGGCGACTGGAACGCGCTGTCGTCGTCGGCTTCAGCAGCCGGGTCGAACGCCATGTCGTGGCCGGTCAAGCGGCTTTCCATTTCGCGCACTTCGCGTGCCTCGACACCGAGGCTTTCAGCCACACGATGCACCTCGTCGTTGTTCAACCACGCCAGACGCTTCTTCTGGCTGCGCAGGTTGAAGAACAATTTGCGCTGAGCCTTGGTGGTCGCGACCTTCACAATGCGCCAGTTGCGCAGGATGAACTCGTGAATCTCGGCCTTGATCCAGTGCACTGCGAAGGACACCAGACGCACACCCATCTCTGGGTTGAAACGTTTTACAGCCTTCATCAGGCCGACGTTACCTTCCTGAATCAGGTCAGCCTGAGCCAGTCCGTAACCGGAATAACTGCGTGCGATATGCACGACGAAACGCAGGTGGGCGAGCACCATCTGCCGAGCCGCCCCTAAATCCTGCTCGTAATAGAGACTCTCGGCCAGTTCACGCTCCTGCTCGGGCGTCAGCAGTGGAATGCTGTTTACCGTGTGCACATAGGCTTCCAGGTTTGCACCCGGAACCAAGGCATAAGCAGGTTGCAAAGAATTGGTCATACGAAAAAACCTCCGACACATGACTCGTGCAGTTCAGCACTGCGAAATTGACCGGAAACCGCTAAACAAGTTCCCTTAGCTGAAAAGTCAATAGATTAGACAAAATTTACGCTACAAAAATTACCTGAACGTTAAAAATTAAAACTCAACGAGGTGCCAGCTCTCTCAAATGGCGTGCGACCGCAATCCACGCACCGATATACCCCAACAACACCGCTCCAAGCAAGAGCGAAAGACCATCGGCCACCGGCACGCCGGCCAGCGAGAAGTTACTGCCGTACAGCCCGGCTAGTCGGACCACGGCCTCGTTTAGCCAGTCCAGGCCGAACGCCAACACACCCCACGAGAGAATGCCCGCGCCGAAACCATAGAGCGCGCCCATATAAAGGAAGGGTCTGCGCACGTAGCTATCGGTGCCGCCTACCAACTTGATGACTTCAATCTCGGTGCGCCGGTTCTCAATGTGCAGACGAATGGTATTGCCGATGACCAGCAACAGGGCTACCACCAGCAACACCGTCAACCCAAACACGAACCGGTCACCCAGTTTGAGAATCGCCGCCAGACGTTCGACCCAGACCAGATCCAGTTGGGCCTGCTGGACTTTCGGCAATTCGGCAAGACGCGTACGTAATGCCTCCAGCGCGGCTTTGTCAACTTCCTGCGGCGTGACTAGAACCACGCCCGGCAGCGGATTTTCAGGCAATTCCTTGAGTGCCTCACCAAGACCAGACTGCTGTTGGAACTCGTTCAATGCCTGATCGCGGGAGATGTACTCAGCTTCGGCAACGCCGGGCATCTCCTTGATCTGCGCGACCAGACCCTGACCTTCGGAAGACGAAGCATCCAGTTGCAAATACAGGGAGATTTGCGCGGCGCGTTGCCACGATCCACCCAGGCGCTCGACATTGCTCAACAGCAGCGACAAGCCCATCGGCAAGCTCAACGCGACGGCCATCACCAGACAGGTAAAGAAGCTGCCGATCGGCTGTTTGCCCAACCGACGCAGACTGTCGGCCATGCTGGAGCGATGTGCTTCCAGCCAGGCGTTGAACAGCTGGCTGAAACCGGGGCCGTCGTCATCGTCGTGCTTCTTTTTCTTCGGCGGGCCAGGCTCGGACGCCTTCGGCGCCACACGCTCGGAAACCTTGGGACTGCGCGTGGCACTCATACGCCTGCCTCCCCGTCGCCGATCAGTCGACCGCGTTGCAGGGTCAGCATGCGATGGCGCATGCGCGCGATCAGCGCCAGGTCGTGACTGGCGATCAGCACGCTGGTGCCCAAGCGATTGATGTCTTCGAATACACCCATGATTTCCGCTGCCAGCCGTGGGTCGAGGTTACCGGTCGGTTCGTCCGCCAGCAGCAAGGCCGGGCGGTGAACGATGGCGCGCGCAATACCAACGCGCTGCTGTTGGCCTGTGGACAAGTCGCCGGGATAGAGCTCGGCCTTGTCGGACAGAGCCACACGCTCAAGCGCCGAATCGACGCGCTTGGTCACTTCGGCCTTGGACAGACCGAGAATCTGCAACGGCAATGCTACGTTGTTGAACACCGTGCGATCGAACAGCAATTGGTGATTCTGGAAAACCACGCCGATCTGACGACGCAGGAAAGGGATCTGCGCGGTGCTTATTTGCCCCAGGTCCTGGCCGGCCAGCAACAATTTACCGGTAGTAGGACGCTCCATCGCAAGCAGCAGACGCAGCAAGGTACTTTTGCCGGCGCCCGAGTGGCCGGTCACAAACAGAAACTCGCCACGACGCACTCGAAAGCTCAGCTCATGCAAGCCGACGTGTCCGTTCGGATAGCGTTTACCGACCTGTTCGAAACGAATCATGTGCGCTCCCGCTCGGCGAATAGGGCCTGAACAAAGGGTTCGGCCTCGAAAGTCCGCAAATCGTCGATACCCTCACCCACGCCGATGTAACGAATCGGCAGGCCGAACTGCTTGGCCAAGGCGAAGATGACCCCGCCTTTTGCCGTGCCGTCGAGCTTGGTCAGCGCAAGGCCGGTCAGGCTCACGGTCTGGTTGAACTGTTTGGCTTGGTTGATGGCGTTCTGACCGGTGCCGGCGTCAAGCACCAACAGCACTTCGTGCGGCGCAGCCTCGTCGAGCTTGCCGATCACGCGGCGAACCTTCTTCAGCTCTTCCATCAGGTTGTCTTTGGTGTGCAGACGACCGGCGGTGTCGGCGATCAACACGTCGATGCCTCTGGCCTTGGCAGCCTGCACAGCATCGAAGATCACCGAAGCCGAGTCGGCACCGGTGTGCTGGGCAATCACCGGGATCTTGTTACGCTCGCCCCAGACCTGCAGTTGCTCGACAGCCGCTGCGCGGAAGGTGTCACCCGCCGCCAGCATGACCTTCTTGCCTTCGAGTTGAAGCTTTTTGGCCAGTTTGCCGATGGTCGTGGTCTTGCCGGCGCCGTTAACGCCGACGACCAGGATCACGAATGGTTTGGCCTGCGAACCGATGAAAAGCGGCGCTTCCACCGGCTTGAGCATCTCGGTCAGTTCGTTTTGCAGCGATTTATACAAGGCATCGCTATCAGTCAGCTGTTTACGCGCCACTTTTTGCGTCAAGTTGCGCACGATAAGCGAAGTGGCTTCAACACCGACGTCAGCAGTGAGCAGGCGTGTTTCCAACTCATCGAGCATCTCGTCATCGATGGCTTTTTTGCCCAGAAACAGACTGGCCATGCCTTCGCCGAGACTGGCACTGGTCTTGGACAGGCCTTGCTTGAGGCGGGCGAAGAAACCAGGCTGCTTCGGTTCGGTCGCATGAGCTTGAGTTTCAGGCGCGATCACGGCGGGCGGCGTTTCTGTAATAGATGCAACAGGTGCGACCGGGGCAGCTAAAACCGGCACGACAACCGGCGACGGCTGCGACAAAGCGGGCAGATCATCGCCCGCGACCGGGTCAGGTTCGGCGACCGGAGTGGGCTCGATCGACGGCGCTACTTCCAACGCGGGGCTATTGATCACAGCAGCCTGGATCGGCATCGGCGGCGCGACAATCTCGGACTGCACCTGAGATGCGGTGTAGGCCGGAATCTCTGGCGTTACATGGGGTTCGCTTTCGTCGGTCAGCGCCACCGGTTCTTCAGCAACCGGCAATTTCAGCCAGGGCTCAGCGCCAGGATCGTCAACTGCAGCGGCCCGTTGAACCGGGATGGCTTCCGGCACAGGCTCGACAGGGATTGCCGGGGCGATCTGAGGCTCAGCAACGGCCGACGTCGATTCGACGATAGGTTCGGGCGCTGCTGTGGATGTGTCTTGAGGCTGCTCGGCGACGGTTTCTTGCGGCTTTTTGCGCAGCCATCCGAACAGGCCTTTTTTCTCGCCAGCCGGGGCTGGGGTCTTCTTGTCGTCGTTGGAACCAAACATGGAGGACGGCTATCTCAAGGTAGCGACGCGCCAGAGCGGCGTCTCTGAAAAATTCTGTATGCGAAACAGACTGCTTTTATGTCCGCTTGTTCATCTGCTGGCCGAGCTCGGCTACGTCACCGCCTGCCGAGAATCCCCAAAGGCTCCTACAAAAAACCCGTCAGACGAACGGTTTTTATCGTAGCCCAATTCCCAAGCACGACTCTTAGACATAGTCGGCAGCCAAACTGGCCGCTATCCTAACACCCCCGCGCCCGCCGACGCTAAGTTCAAGCAGGCCGTCTCGAAGGTTCAAATTACGAATGAATGCTATTGCCCGCCGTGCCGCAGGCCTTCTGCTCGGCACATTGTGTTTGCCCCTTGCCGCTATCGCCGCCGACCCTCAACCCACTTCCGAATTCACACTGGATAACGGCCTGAAGGTCGTCGTGCGCGAAGATCACCGCGCGCCGGTGGTGGTCTCCCAGGTTTGGTACAAGGTTGGCTCCAGCTACGAGACGCCCGGCCAGACCGGCCTTTCCCATGCACTGGAACACATGATGTTCAAGGGCAGCTCCAAGGCAGGCCCCGGTGAAGCTTCGTTGATCCTGCGCGATCTGGGCGCGGAAGAAAACGCCTTTACCAGTGACGACTACACCGCTTATTACCAAGTGCTGGCCCGCGATCGTCTGGGCGTGGCCTTCGAGCTTGAAGCCGATCGCATGGCCAGCCTGCGCTTGCCGCCCGAAGAGTTCGCGCGCGAGATCGAAGTCATCAAAGAAGAACGCCGCCTGCGCACCGACGACAAGCCTAACGCCAAGGCCTACGAGCGTTTCAAGGCGCTGGCGTACCCTGCCAGCGGCTATCACACCCCCACCATCGGCTGGATGGCGGACCTGGACCGCATGACAGTTCAAGAACTGCGCCACTGGTACGAGTCCTGGTACGTGCCGAACAACGCCACATTGGTGGTGGTCGGCGACGTGAAACCCGACGAAGTGAAGACCCTGGCCGAGCGATTCTTCGGGCCGATTCCGCGTCGCGAGGTACCGCCGTCGAAAAAACCGCTGGAACTGCCGGAGCCGGGTCTGCGCCAGATCACCGTGCATGTGGCCACTCAGATGCCGAGCCTGATGTACGGCTTCAACGTGCCAAGCCTGTCCACCGCCACCGATCCGCAATCGGTCAACGCCCTGCGCCTGATCTCCGCGCTGCTCGATGGTGGTTACAGCGCGCGCATTCCGACGCGCCTGGAGCGAGGCGAAGAGCTGGTCACTGGCGCATCGTCGGATTACGACGCCTACACCCGTGGCGACAGCCTCTTCACCATCAGCGCCACGCCGAACATGCAAAAGAAGAAAACCCTGGCGGACACCGAAGCCGGTATCTGGCGTCTGCTCGACGAGCTGAAAAACAAGCCGCCGACCAAGGAAGAACTTGAGCGGGTTCGAGCGCAGGTGATTGCCGGTCTGGTCTACGAGCGTGATTCCATCACCAGCCAGGCGAGCACCATTGGCGAGCTGGAAACGGTCGGTCTGTCCTGGCGGCTGATCGATGGTGAGCTGGCAGCGCTGCAAAGCGTCACCCCGGAAGACATCCAGAAAGCCGCACGCACTTATTTCACCCGCGAGCGCCTAGCCGTCGCGCACGTTTTGCCTGAGGAGAAAGCCCAATGACCAAGCGCATCGAACTACGCGCTTCGCGAACGCGGGCCAACGCACTACTGCTGGTCGCGGCCCTTGGCCTGTTCAGTGGCACCTCTGTCATGGCCGATACACCCGCCGACGCTCCCAAGGCCATCGACAAGGCCGCCGATACCCTTGAATCGTTAAAGGAGCTCGACGGCAAGGCCCCAGCCCGCCGTGAGCTGAACATTCAGTCCTGGAATACCGCAGAAGGCGCGCGCGTGCTGTTCGTCGAGGCTCACGAGCTGCCGATGTTCGACATGCGTCTGTTATTCGCGGCAGGAAGCAGCCAGGACGGCGCCACTCCTGGTATCGCTTTGATCACCAACGCCATGCTCAACGAAGGCGTCAAAGGCAAGAACGTCAGCGCCATCGCCGAGGGTTTCGAAGGGCTGGGGGCCGATTTCGGCAACGGCTCCTACCGCGACATGGCCCTGGCTTCACTGCGCAGCCTGAGTGCGCCCGACAAACGTGAACCGGCGCTCAAGCTGTTTTCGGAAGTGGTCGGCAAACCAACCTTCCCCGCCGACTCGCTGGCGCGGATCAAGAACCAGCTGATGGCCAGCTTCGAATATCAGAAGCAGAATCCCGGCAAGTTGGCAGGCGATGAGCTGTTCAAGCGTCTGTACGGCGATCACCCTTATGCGCACCCGAGCATGGGCACGGCAAAAAGCATCACGCCGATTACCCTCGCCCAGCTGAAATCCTTCCACGCCAAGGCTTATGCCGCGGGCAATGCGGTGATTGCGCTGGTGGGCGATCTGTCTCGTACGGAAGCAGAAGCCGTCGCCGCTCAAGTGTCCGCTTCCCTGCCCAAAGGCCCCGCACTGGCCAAGACAGTGGCGCCGACCGAACCCCAGTCGGGCGAAACCCATATTGAGTTCCCGTCCAAGCAGACTCACCTGATGCTGGCAGAGCTGGGTATCGACCGGGCCGATCCAGACTATGCGGCGTTGTCGCTGGGTAACTCGATCCTCGGCGGTGGCGGCTTCGGTAGCCGTTTAATGACCGAAGTGCGCGAGAAACGTGGCCTGACGTACGGCGTGTCGTCAGGCTTTACACCGATGCAGGCGCAAGGCCCGTTCATGATCGGCCTCCAAACCCGCGCTGAATTGAGCGAAAACACGCTCAAGCTGGTCAAGGACATCACCCGTGATTTCCTGGTCAATGGCCCGACCCAGAAAGAACTCGACGACGCCAAGCGCGAGCTGGCGGGCAGTTTCCCGCTGTCCACCGCAAGCAACTCGGCAATCGTTGGCCAACTGGGCGCCATCGGCTTCTATAATCTGCCTTTGACCTACCTCGAAGATTTCATGACGCAGTCTCAGAGCGTCACTGTCGAGCAGATCAAGGCGGTGATGAACAAGCATCTGGACGTGGACAAGCTGGTCATCGTGACCGCCGGCCCCACTGTCCCGCAGAAGCCTCTGCCGCCCCCTACAGATAAACCAGCCGAACAACCTCTCGGCGTTCCGGAGCATTAATGACCTCGACATCCAAGCCGCCGCGTATTCACAAGGGGCACAAAATCCACACAGGCCTGGGCCAATTGCGGATTATCGGCGGCGAATGGCGCAGTCGGCGTCTGAGTTTTCCTGACGCGCCGGGCCTGCGTCCGACACCGGACCGGGTTCGCGAAACCCTGTTCAACTGGCTGGCGCCCTATATCGAAGGCGCCCGTGTGCTGGACCCGTTCGCGGGGAGTGGCGCGTTGTATCTGGAAGCCCTGTCCCGTGGTGCCAGCATGGGGCTGGCGCTGGACACCAACTCGGCGGCCATTTCCAACCTGCGCGAGCACTTGGGCACGCTGCGTTGCACAGTGGGCAAGACGTCGACGGGCGACGCCCTGCGGTACCTGGAGACTCAGCCTGCCGAGCAGTTCGATGTGATCTTCCTCGATCCGCCGTTCCACCAGAACCTGTTGACCCCCGCGTGCACGCTGCTCGAAGAGCGCAACTGGCTGGCGGACAACGCGTGGATCTACACCGAAAGCGAAACCGCGCCATCGACCCTTGGCATGCCAGGCAACTGGCGCCTGCACCGGGAGAAAAAAGCCGGTCAGGTCTACTACGCGCTCTGGGAACGAAGTGTCGTCGCCAGCTGACAGCCGGCCATTCGTTCCGGCAACCGGCCTAGGCAACCCCCATCTGCAAACGCTGTGGGGGCCGCTGTGGCGCAGGACCATTCATCTGGAGCGTCGACGCGAGCGCATCTGGCTGGAAGACGGCGACTTTCTCGACATGGACTGGTACGGACCTCATGACGCCAAAGCTCCGGTGGTTCTTGTGCTGCACGGCCTGACAGGCTCATCCAATTCGCCTTATGTGGTGGGGCTGCAACAAGCGATGGAGAAACGCGGCTGGTCCAGCACCGCGCTGAACTGGCGCGGTTGTTCGGGTGAGCCCAATCTGCTGCCCCGCAGCTATCACTCCGGCGCCACCGAAGACCTGGCAGCGGTGATCGAACATGTGCGCGCGGCTCGACCGCTGGCGCCACTGTATGCCGTTGGGTATTCGCTGGGCGGCAACATCCTGCTCAAGTATCTGGGTGAGTCAGGAGAGGACAGCCATCTGCAGGGCGCGGCGGCGGTGTCGGTGCCGTTTCGTCTGGATGAGTGCGCTGACCGTATCGGCCTGGGGTTTTCCAAGGTTTACCAGCGGCATTTCATGCGCGAGATGGTCGGCTACATCAAGGACAAGCAACGGCGTTTTCAACATGAAGGTCTGAGCGACGGGCTGGCAGCGCTCACGGCGCTCGGCTCGCTGGATAACCTGCGAACGTTCTGGGAGTTCGATGGCCAGGTGACGGCGCCGCTGAACGGGTTTGTCGACGCGCAGGATTACTACCGGCGAGCGTCGAGTCGTTATTACCTCGGCGCGATTCGCACGCCGACACTGCTGGTGCAGGCGCTCGATGATCCGTTCGTTTTCAAGCACAGCCTGCCCGAAGCGAATGAGTTGTCGGCAAGCACGCGGTTCGACCTGCAGAACCGCGGCGGTCATGTGGGCTTCGTCGGCGGCACCATCAGAACACCGACCTATTACCTGGAGCAGCGGATTCCGGAATGGTTGGTGGATGTGCATGGGGCTCAACCAGCCTCCTGACGCTTGCCACGCATTCTTTTGTAGCAGTACGGCTTGGCGGCGGTGGCGATCCCATGGCCACCGCGGCAAGTCGGCTCCTAGAGTTCATAATCGGTGCCTACCTTGCAAGATCGTTCAAGACACCCACTTCACACGGGCCTAACATTCGGGGCATAAGGAGAAACCCCATGTCCCGCTCTCGACTTTATGTTCGCGGCCTTCGCGACAGCGTGCCCATGCTCGTGGGCGTCGCGCCGTTCGGCATCATTTTCGGAACCCTGGCCGGCGTCGGCGGGCTGTCGCTGTGGCAGGCGGTCGGCATGTCGCTGTTCGTCTATGCCGGATCAGCGCAGTTCATCGTCGTCAGCCTGATGGGCGCCGGCGCCAGCGCGATTGTCATCCTACTGACCACCTTCATCGTCAATCTGCGCCACGTGCTTTACAGCGCGACAATGCAGCCCCAGGTCCAGGGACTGCCCCAGCGCTGGCGGTTGCTGCTGGCCTTCTGGCTAACTGACGAGACCTTCGCGGTCGTCCAGCGCTACTACCTCATGCACGGCCGCGGGCCGCTGGCGCATTGGCACTGGTTGGGTGTGACCAGCGCGCTATACGCCTGCTGGGTCAGCAGCTCGCTGGTCGGTGTGTTGTTCGGTCAGGCAGTGCCGGACATGGCTAGCTGGGGCCTGGAGTTCGCGATGCTGGCGACCTTCATCGGCATCGTCGTGCCCCTTCTACGCAATCAGCCGCAAATCGCTGCAGCTCTGGCGGCAGGTGCCGTCGCGCTGATGACCTGGTCATTACCCTACAAACTCGGTCTCATGGTTGCTGCGTTCAGCGGCATTGCCGTGGGGGTTTTACTTGAGCGTCGGCAATCGCCTAACGTCCGCGACACCTCGGGGAAGGAGCTTCACTCATGAGTTACTGGTGGTTGATTCTGGGGATGGCCGCGATCACCTTTCTGATGCGCTACAGCCTGTTCGCCTGGCCGAACCTGCGCTTCCCATCCGTGGTGCGCCAGGGTTTGCATTACGTGCCGACAGCCGTGCTGACCGCCATTGTCGTGCCGGGCATGCTGTTGCCCGATGGTCAGCACTGGCAGGTCTCGTGGGATAACGCTTATTTGATCGCAGGCATCGTGGCGATCGGGATCGCAGCGCTCAGTCGCGACCTGTTGGCGACCATTGGTGGCGGGCTGGCGGTGTTCTTTTTGCTGCGCTGGGCGATGGGGCAAATTTAAGCCCAAGGTTATAAGCAAAGAATTAAAAATTCCTTTCAGCTATAACTAGAAGCCTTGATTATGCGGTTCTTGAATGATTGGCGGCACTTCTGATGTCGGCGGTTTCGACGTTTGATTTGCACGCGCATGCGAATATCACCAAGGACAGTTGCAGTGAGTGATCCGATTTTCCGCCTGGCCCACGTCAGTAAAACCTTCGACCGCGACAACACAGCCATCACTGCGCTTGACGATATCGACCTGGAAATCCAGCGAGGCTCTTTCCTGGGCATCGTCGGCACTTCGGGTGCCGGAAAAAGCACGCTGCTGCGCCTGCTCAATCTGCTGGAAGCACCCTCTGCGGGAACCATCGAATTCAATGGCCAGGACCTGGCCGCGCTGGATGCCAAAGGTCAGCGGGAATACCTGTCGAAGGTGTCGACCATCTTCCAACATTTCAATCTGTTCCACGGCAAGACGGTGCTCGATAACGTCGCCTTTCCTTTGGCGATTCGTGGCGTTCCCACCGCCGAAAGATATGCGCGCGCCCGTGAGCTGATTGAAAAAGTGGGCCTGCAAGATCGCGAAGGGCACTACCCCTCGCAACTGTCCGGCGGGCAAAAGCAGCGGGTCGGCATCGCCCGCGCCTTGATCACCAACCCTCAGGTTCTACTGTGCGACGAAGCCACCAGCGCCCTGGATTCGCAGACCACGCAGACCATTCTCGACCTGCTGGTTGAGCTCAAGCGGCTATACGGCTTCACCGTCATCCTGATTACCCATTCCTGGGACGTTATACGCTACGCCTGCACCGCCGCCGTACTGATCGAGCATGGTCGGATCACCGAGACCGGTACCCTCACGCAGGTGATTCAACGAGAGCACTCGGTGCTCAAGGATCACCTCTTGCCGCTAAACAAGGACGCGGCCTGGCAAAACGGCCCGGACACCCTCGATCTGATTTTCGAACACCCTGAAACCCAGACCGACCTGCTCTCCACGCTGGCCAGCGCCCTGAGCATCGACTTCTCGATCCTGTCCGGACGCGTAGACAACTTGGGCAAGACCCCGGTCGCACGGTTTCAGGTGCGATTTCGCCCACGCCACCCGCAAACGCAGATCGATGTCGTGCAGGTCAGGCAGTGGCTGACTGAGCAGATGATCACCGTCAATCTCTGAAACCCGTTCGAGCGCCCCATGAACCCGATGACCTGGCAAACCTACCTTCCGGATTTCTGGGCCGCGCTAGCCCAGACCCTCTACATGATTGCCATCGCCGGCCCTTGCGTGATCGTGCTTGGTCTCACGGTCGGAACCACGTTGTACCTGATTGCGCCGCAGTCCATTTCACCGAGACCTGTGCTGTATTACCTGCTGACCACGGCCGTCAACATCGGACGCTCTATCCCGTTCCTGATCCTGATCGTGCTGCTGATCCCCGTTACCCGCGCCGCAGTAGGCACCACGCTGGGCCCGATAGCCGCGATCATTCCGCTGGTGCTGGGTTTCACCCCGTTTTTCTCCAGACTGGTGGAATCGGTGCTGCGCGAGATTGACCAGGGACGGATCGAGGCAGCGCTTTCCATGGGTGTGACGCGCTTTCAACTGATCTTCCGTGTGCTCCTGCCCGAGTCGTTCTCGGGCCTGTTGAATGCCATGACCATCATTCTGGTAGGCACCGTGGAAGGCACGGCAGTAGCCGGAGCCGTGGGTGCGGGCGGGGTTGGCGACTTTGCCATCGAGTTCGGCTACCAGCGTTTCTACGGCGAACTGATGTTCATCTCGGTATTCGCCATGGTGATCATCGTGCAACTGATCCAGATCACCGGCGACGTGTGGATTCGCGCGCGCGCCCACAAACGTTAGCCACCCCCCTCTAGCGGCCCGTCCGCTCAACCCTTGTCGAAGAGAAATCATGGAAAACAAACGAGCCAAGTCGAGACGCACGGTGCTGCTGGGTGCCGCCATTGGAGTGATCGCCGTCGGCGCCGCACTGGTAGCTCCAGCTTTTGTGGGCGGGAACGCATGGGCCAGTGACTTGGCTACCACTGCCAACAAGGGCACCACAGTCCCCGATACCCCGCTGAAGATTTACGCCACTGCTTCACCCCAGGGCGACATCGTTCGGTTTGTGCAAAAACTCGCCGACGCCGATGGCTCCGGATTGAAGCTGAAGTTGACCACCAGCGGCGGCAGCGGCGCGCTGGATTCCTACGAACTGCTTGCCAGCGGCGACACCGATGTGAACTTCACCGGCCACCAGCCGTACGTCAACGCCTGGAAAGCGGCGCACCCCAAACTCAATAACTTCGACGGCAAGGCGACCGTGCTGCTGAACGCCTTTGGCCTGTATTCCGAGAAGTACAAAAGCCCGAAGGACCTGCCCGACGGCGCGAAAATCCTGATCCCGAACGAGCAGACCAACTTGCCCAGATCGCTGTTCATCCTTCAGGACCTGGGCCTGATCAAACTCAACGTGGAAAAACTCGACAGCTCGCCTGCCGCCATTTCCGTGAGCGAGAAATCGATTGTCGAAAACCCTCGGCATTTGCAGCTTATTCCGACAGACACGGTGCTACGCGCCAAAGCCTTGCCTGACGCCGATGCCAGTTTCATCAACGGGGATGTCGCGCTGTCGAACGGCATCGATCCCTCGCGGGCGCTGGTGCGGGAGCACACGACCGATAATCCTTACGCCAACCTGATCTACGCTCGCAACGAGATGCTCGATGACCCGCGCGTCACCCTGCTGGCGAAATACCTGACCGGGCCTGAAGTGAAGCAATTCATCGACGCCAATTACCGAGGCTTTGTGGTGCCGGATCAGAAGCTCGTGCGCTAATTGCGTATCGCTGAGTGCGTGGGTCGCCGTGCCAGGCGGCTCACGTGAAACGTCGAAATCGCTCGCCTCATTCGCCCCTCTCAACCTCACGCTGTGGATCAGTAATCCATTCGCTCCAGGACCCGGCGTATAAACGTCCCAACGGATAACCCGCCAGACACAGCGCGAACAGGTTGTGGCAGGCCGTCACGCCTGAGCCGCAGTAGGCGACCAGTTTTTCCGGCGGCCGCCCTTTCAGGGTTTCGACAAAGCGTTGCTTGAGTTGGTCCGCTGGCAGAAAACGGCCGTCCGGACCGAGGTTGTCGGTGAACGCAGCGCATTGCGCGCCCGGGATGTGTCCAGCGACCGGGTCGATCGGCTCGACCTCCCCGCGAAACCGCGCCGGGGCGCGAGCATCGATCAGTGTCACGTCCGCTTGATCGAGCTTCTTCTGCACTTCGGCAGCGCTCAAAACCAGCGAATCGTCAGGCTTGCCCTCGAACAAACCCTCACGGTGCTCCGGCGGGTCGAGACTCAGCGGCTGCCCTGCTGCGTGCCAGGCCTTCAGGCCGCCATCGAGTACATACACGCCATCTCGCTTGCCCAGCCACGCCAGCAACCACCATGCGCGGGCGGCATAGGCGCCGGGGCCGTCGTCGTAGAGCACGATGTCGCTGTCGTTGTTCACGCCCCAGAAGCGCAGACGCTCGATCAGTGTTTGTGGGTCAGGCAGCGGATGGCGGCCGGTCACGCCCTTGGTGATCGGCCCACTCAAGTCGTTGAGCAGATCAGCGTAGGAAGATCCTTCGATATGCCCTTCCGCGTAGCTGCGCTGGCCATAGTCCAGATCCTCGAGGGAAGAACGGCAATCCAGAATCACAAGGTTTGGCTTTTTTTGGCGTTCGGCCAATTGTTGCGGGCTGATCAATTGCGCGATGGACATGATGGGCTCCTGCAGACAGTGAAAGTGGCTAAGCGATAAGACAACCTATTTGAAGGGAAGGACGCAATTCAATGGGCGTCCTCCAGTGCCTTGTTCAGCGGCACGTAAAACTCGGCGCACAGGGCATGCACCGTCTCCTGCGCCTGGGGCGTGACGTAAGCCAGCTCCAGCGTCAATACCTGATACACGCCCCGACGGATAGCGTCTTCATTCAGATGCGTGTCGTTTTCCCGCGTCGTGCAGAGAAACCGGACCCACGAAGTGAGGATGATCCAGGCGTTGAGCGTCAGCGACTCGATCTGCACCTTGTCCATATTGAGGATGCCGGCCTCCACGAAACCGCCGTAAATCGCCATCGCCTTGATCAGACAATGTTGCGAAAACCGGCGATACCGCGCCGCCAGCGCGTGATCGGCGTCGAGCAAATGCTCGAGGTCGCGGTGCAGGAAACGATAGCGCCACATGCCATCGAGTATTGCCATCAAATAATGGCGTTTGTCTTCGACGTTCGGCAGGCGCCCCGTGGGCGGATGCAGGAAGCTGTCGACCAGCGCTTCGTATTCGCTGAACAACTCGGCGATGATCGCCTGCTTGTTGGGGAAGTGGTAATACAGATTGCCCGGCGAGATCTCCATGTGCGCAGCGATATGGTTGGTGCTGACACTACGCTCGCCTTGCAGATTGAACAGTTCCAGACTGCTCTGCACGATGCGTTCACGGGTCTTGATGCGTGGGGTTTTGATGCGCGGCGCCATGCTCGACTCGAACGTGTGGATGTAACACAGATGTGCTGGATCTTAACGCATGCGCCGCAACTCGGTGCAGCCCTCACGACTCGATGGACATCGCGACCTTCATCCTGACCACGGCGGCCACTGCGATCCCGATCAACCCCGTGACGAGCGTCAGCATGAGCATCACGCCACGCAGGCCTATTGGCGCGGTCAGAACGCCGATCAGCAATCCAGCCAGCGGTTGCGACAGGTTATTGAGCAGCGTGATCACCCCGACCGTCTTGCCGAAGTCACGCACCGGAATGACGCGCTGGCGAACGCTGCGGATGTATACGTTGAACATCTTGTCGAAGCCGACGATGAGCAGAAAACCCGGCACATACACCGCCAACGCCATGCCAGAGGCGGTCATCAGCGCGCCCAGCGTGATCAGGGAGTACGAGATCACCCCCAATACTCGTAGCGGCAGGTCGACGCGGGCGAGCACGAACAGAATCGCGATCGTGACCAACGCTCCCGACGCCTGAAGCCCTGCGTAGAAATCCTTGCTCTCTGCGAACGTGCCAGTGACCATCGCCGCTGAGCTGGCCAAGGTCACGCCGACGATCAGATTGACGCCTACGGCCAGGCAAATGACCTTCTTCAGCTCTGCAATTCGGGCGATGTGTCCGAAGGCGATTTTCAGCGGCTCGACCCAGATGTCCGCATCCTGCTCGAACGCTTGGAGCTTGATGTCGCTGGCGCGCTGCCACATGCGCATGGCGAGATCAGCGAGCACGAACAGCAAGGCCACTCCCAGCACCACGCCTGGCCACGGGCAGACTTCCAGCGAAAGCGCTGCCAGCACCGGGCCGAGCACAAGGCCGGACTGATCGGCGATTTGTGAGTAGGACAGCGTCTTGCCGTAGCGGTAATCGGCAAACGCGTGGGGCATCACCACTTCGCGCGCCATGATGCCCTGGGTGGTCAGCACGCCGCAGGTCGCCGACAACAGCACCAGCCAGTAAATGCCGCCGAATACGCCGTAGAGCGCCATCGCCACAACACAGATTCCAGCACGGTAAATCTGGCTGATGTGCAGCAAGCGGATGGGTGAGAATTTGTCGCACAATGCGCCGCAAACCGGGAACGCGAGAAAGCGCGGGAGTGTTTCGACGAAGAACGCCAACCCCGCCCACGAAGCACTCTGGGTGGTCTGGAAGACAATCAGCGGGACGAGGAACAGAAGGATCTGGTCAGCTAGTCGCGAGAGGAACAGCGAAAGGAAAAACGCCAGATAATCCGTGCGCATGGAGACTCCGCGTCAGGCATTACGACGAGCCTCGTAGGAATAGGCGCGAACAGTCTGGCTTGAGGACCTTGAGACATGCAAGAACCACCGGTTGACGCGGGGGCATTTGACTTTATAGAGCAATGACTCTAGAAACGCTCCATAACTCCGAAAAGGACTGCAGCGATGCCTGTCGAATCCGTGCGCTTGCCCTTGCTTGATGACGCCTCTGCGCAGCGAACCGACCTTGAACGCATATTCGACACGCAGCGCCAGGCGTTTGCCGCGAATACCCTGCCGGTCGCCAGTCAGCGCTTGCAGTGGCTCGACAGCCTGCGCAGGCTGCTCAGCGACGAACGCCAATCCCTGATTAACGCAGTCAGCACGGACTTTAGCCATCGCAGCGCCGACGAGACATTGCTCGCCGAGTTGATGCCAAGCCTGCACAACATTCATCACGCCCGCCGTCATCTGAAGAAATGGATGCGCGCGTCGCGGCGCAGCGTCGGTCTGGCGTTTCAGCCGGCGTCGGCGAAGGTCATCTATCAACCGCTGGGCGTTGTCGGGGTGATCGTGCCGTGGAATTACCCGCTGTATTTGGCGATTGGCCCGCTGGTGGGGGCCTTGGCGGCGGGTAACCGGGTGATGCTCAAACTCAGCGAAGCGACGCCGGCTACCGGAGAGTTGCTCAAGACGCTGTTCGCCAAGGTATTCCCGGAAGACCTGGTCGCGGTGGTGTTGGGCGAAGCGCAAGTGGCAGCGGCGTTCTCCAGGCTGCCGTTTGATCATTTATTGTTCACCGGGGCTACCAGCATCGGGCGCTATGTCATGCGCGCGGCGGCGGAAAACCTGACACCACTGACGCTGGAGTTGGGCGGCAAATCCCCGGCGATCGTCTCGCGGGATGTACCGATCAAAGATGCTGCCGAACGTATCGCCTTTGGTAAAACACTGAACGCTGGACAAACCTGCGTGGCGCCGGACTACGTGCTGGTGCCGGAAAATCGCGTCGACGAGTTTGTCGAAGCCTACAAGGAAGCGGTCAAAGGGTTTTATCCGACGCTGGCTGATAACCCGGACTACACAGCGATCATCAACGCCCGACATGTGGCACGCCTGAACAGCTACATCGTCGATGCGAGCAGCAAGGGCGCGCGGGTCATTTCGTTGTATGAACAGGGACAGGGACGACGCATGCCGTTCAGCCTGCTACTCGACGTCAATGACGACATGCTGGTGATGCAGGACGAGATCTTCGGCCCGCTGCTGCCGATCGTGCCGTATCAGCGCATTGAACAAGCGTTTGCCTACGTCAATCAGCGACCGCGCCCACTGGCGCTTTACTACTTCGGCTACAACAAGGTCGAGCAACAGCGGGTTCTGGAGCAGACGCATTCTGGCGGAGTTTGTCTGAACGACACCCTGCTGCATGTCGCGCAGGACGACTTGCCGTTTGGCGGGATCGGCCCTTCAGGCATGGGCCAGTACCATGGCCACGAAGGGTTTCTGACGTTCAGCAAGGCCAAAGGGGTCTTCATCAAACAGCATTTCAACGCCGCGCGGCTGATTTATCCGCCTTATGGCAAAGCGATTCAGAAGCTGATTTACAGGCTTTTCGTTCGTTGAGTTCAACGGGCACTGCGGCGACTTGGCCGCCTCGCCCCGCTGCGATACCATCCCAGTCCCCTACGAACTCCGACCAGGACGACGCGATGAACCGAGTGTTGTATCCAGGCACCTTCGACCCCATCACCAAGGGCCACGGCGATCTGGTCGAGCGAGCCTCGCGCATGTTCGATCAAGTGGTCATCGCCATTGCCGCCAGCCCCAAGAAAAATCCGCTGTTTACGCTGGAGAAACGTGTCGAGCTGGCCCGCGAAGCGACCAAACACCTGCCGAACGTCGAAGTCGTCGGATTCTCGACCCTGCTGGCGCATTTCGCTCAGGAGCAGAACGCCAATATCCTCCTGCGCGGACTGCGTGCGGTCTCGGATTTCGAGTACGAATTCCAGCTCGCGAACATGAATAAACAGCTGGCGCCGGATGTGGAAAGTCTTTTTCTCACGCCGTCCGAACGCTATTCATTCATTTCATCTACGCTGGTCAGAGAAATCGCGGCACTAGGCGGGGATATCACCAAATTCGTACATCCGGCCGTCGCCCAGGCGCTCAAGGAGAGGTTCAAGCCGGAGTCATGACCTATGCACAGGTGCATACCGAGCGCTAATGCTGCACAATTCGCCGCATTAGTTTTGATATGCCCCGGTGTCGACCGCGGCAGGAGTATCCATGTCCCTGATCATTACCGACGATTGCATCAACTGCGACGTCTGCGAACCCGAGTGCCCGAACGAAGCGATTTCCCAGGGTGAAGAGATCTACGTGATCAACCCGAACCTGTGCACCGAATGTGTTGGCCATTACGACGAGCCGCAGTGCCAACAAGTCTGCCCTGTGGACTGCATCCCTCTGGATGAGAACCACGTGGAAAGCAAAGATGAGCTAATGGCCAAATACCAGTTGATAACAAGCAAGGCATAAACGAAGGGCATATCCTGTCGGCATCCGCGCTTTCGCCGAAGACACTGGCTGTATTGCCTGTTGACCTGAGCGAGATACGCATGACATCAAAGCTTACGTGGAGACCTTCCTCGTTCGGTGCCGCACTTTTTCTGTGCGCCCTCTCGGCTCAAGGCAGCCCCGATCACCCCGATCAGGCCGCCATAGCCAGCCCACATCCCATTGCGACAGCAGCCGGTCGGGAAATTCTGGTCGACGGCGGTAACGCCTTCGATGCCGCCATCGCCATCAGCGCAACCCTTGCCGTAGTCGAGCCTTACGGTTCGGGCCTTGGGGGCGGCGGCTTCTTTCTGCTGCGCCAGGCGAGCGAACCCGTGCAGTACCAATTTCTCGATGCGCGGGAAAAAGCACCGCTCAAGTCCAAACTCAAAATGTTTACCCGAAATGGCGTCGTGCAGCCGGATTTATCCCTGAACGGTCCGTTGGCGGCGGCCATTCCGGGTTTACCCGCCGCATTGGTGGAGCTGGCTGAACGTTACGGCCGTTTGCCATTAAGCATTTCCATGGCGCCGGCCATCCGCATTGCCTACAACGGTTTCAAAGTGGATGAGGTGTACCGCGAGCGTGCCAGTTGGCGGTTATTCGCACTGCGCGCCAACAAGGAAAGCGCCCGGCTGTTCCTGCGCAACAACGACGTACCAGCCATGGGCGAGATCATTAGGCAACCCGAACTGGCACAGACGCTGGACCGTCTGGCCGACAAAGGCCGGCCCGGCTTCTATAGCGGCCTGACAGCACAGGCGATAGTCAGCGGGCTTCGGGCTGCGGGCGGCATCTGGAATTACCATGACTTCGAAGAGTACGAGGTCATCACTCGCACGCCGCTACGCTTTCAACTGGCCGATCAGCGCGAATTGATCAGCGCCCCGCCCCCGTCCGCGGGAGGCATCGCGCTGGCGCAAAGCCTGTTCATGCTGCAACAACTGCCTTGGCGCGAGTCCGAGAAAGTCCAGCGGGCCCATTACGTGGTGGAAGTGCTGCGTCGCGCCTACCGTGACCGCGTGCTGTTCGGCGACCCGGACTTCGTGCCCAATCCGGTCGCCCAGGTGCTTTCCCCTGATTACCTGCTGCAGCTGTCGACCAGCACCGATCCGCACAGCGCGACGCCGAACAGCGCTCTGCCGCCTGCCCCTCGTTGGCGGGAAGGCGACAACACGAGCCACTTTTCGGTGCTCGATAACGAGGGCAATGCGGTGGCAGCAACCCTGTCGTTGAATCTGCCATTCGGCTCGACCTTCACGGTGCCGGGCACAGGCGTGGTGCTCAACGACGAAATGGACGATTTCGCCGTCGATCCCAAAGGCAGTAACACGTCGGGCCTGGTGGGCAGTCAGGCGAACATTATCGAGCCCGGAAAGCGCCCGCTATCGAGCATGAGCCCAAGCTTCATCGAAAGCCCCCGAGCCTTCACCTCCTTCGGCACGCCAGGCGGCAGCCGGATTCCCAGTATCGTGTTGCTGTCGATGCTGCAGTATCTGGACGATCAGCCCGTGGCCAATTGGGCGTCGGCGCCGCGCTACCATCATCAATACATACCCGATGTGATGGAGTATGAGTCGGGCGCGTTCACGGAAGAGGAATTGACTGATTTGCGCGAGCGCGGATATCGCCTGAAAGAGACAAAGCGCGACTTCGGTAATCAGCAAGTGCTGCTATGGCGCAAGGACAACGCCAGCGTGGAAGCCGCGAGCGACCCGCGCGGCGTGGGAGTTTCAGCTACTTTCCGGCCGGACGCGCCGTTGCATCTGGTGCGTAACTGCGCCGATCAGTCGTGTTTGCCGTAGCCGCTGGTGGTGCAACCCAGGCAGCGGACAAATGCGGCCTTGCCCGGATCGACCACCAGCGCCTTGCCTGTAGCGCCCAGGTTACCGCCCGCCGCGGCGAACGGTGAAGCCACCACGAACAGCGCCGCCCCAGCCACCGTTGCCACGATCAGCAACGGACGGGCGATCAGCAGATCGCCGATCATCGCGTAGGCAGGAGGATTCTGGATTTCATAGACCGGATCGCCACTGCCCGAAGCCTCGACCTGAGCCATGGCCGGTGTCATGTGCAAACCGAAAAACAGGGTCAGCGTGGCAGCAAGAATACGAAACGGGCTCATGGCGTGATCCTTCAGGCACAGCGGGAAAAGTGATGCTGCTCACTATAAACAGGGATTGGGGTTACGCAAGTGGCGAAGGTATAAAGCGCATTACTGTAGGAGCGCGATTGCTTTGGGTCAGTCAATTTGGTGCATTGCTGACCTGCCGCAATCGCGGGCAAGCGCGCTGCCGCAGTAACAATTGGGAATCAGACAGACGACGCTCGCATTTTATATTGCTGCTTACTTCTGACATTTGGGGCAATAAACACTCGCCCGCTGCCCCAGCTTCACCTCACGCATGATCGTCCCGCAGACCTTGCAGGGCTCCTCGCCCCGACCATAGGCGAACAGCTCCTGCTGGAAATAACCCGGCTGCCCGTCACCGCCGATGAAATCGCGCAACGTAGTACCACCGCGTTCGATGGCGGCGGCGAGGATGCGTTTGATCTCGATCGCCAGCTTTATATAACGCGCCTTGGAAATGCTTTTGGCGTCACGGCGCGGGTCGATACCTGCCGCGAACAGGGCTTCGGTCGCGTAAATGTTTCCGACCCCCACCACCACGGCGTTGTCCATAATGAATGGCTTGACCGCCATCGAACGTCCACGTGACAGCTCGTACAGACGCAGACCGTCGAACAGGTCGGTCAGCGGTTCCGGCCCCAGGCGAATCAGCAGTTCGTGATTATGCGGATCGAGGCTCCACAACATCGCGCCGAAACGTCGCGGGTCGGTGTAACGCAGGGCCATTCCCGACTCCAGCTCGATATCCACATGTTCATGCTTCAGCGCGGGCAGCCCCGCCTCAACCAGCCGCAAATTACCCGACATGCCCAGATGGCTGATCAACGTGCCGACTTCGGCCTGGATCAGCAGGTATTTGGCGCGCCGCTCGACGACCACGATTTTCTGACCGGAGAGCCGTACGTCGAGGTCCTCCGGGATCGGCCAGCGCAACCGGCGGTCTCGCACGATCACGCGGCTGACCCGCTGGCCTTCCAAGTGAGGCGCGATGCCCCGACGGGTAGTTTCGACTTCAGGTAATTCAGGCATGGGGCAGCTCAATGGCGGGTGAAGCGCGAGTGCTCAGAATCAATGGGCGCTCAGCTCTCGAATACTTTCTTTGAGGTTTTCGAAGTCATAGTCGGACAGCCCGACATAGTCGAGGATCAGGTGACCGATGCTGTTCCATTCATGGTCAACGGCCTGACCACCCAGCACGCGGTGGGACGAACAGACGTGCTCGGCCATTTTCAGGATAGCCAACAGGTTTTTCAGCGGCGCGTTGCGACCTGAGTCGTCCTGGAAAATCGCCAGTGTATTGTGGTGATTGGCGATGGCATTGCTGACATGTTCCGGCAACCGCCATGATTTAGCCGTGAAATAGCCGACAACAGCGTGGTTTGTATTAAGCAGGCGATTTTCCGTATCGACCACCCGACATTCCGGGCCGGCCTTGGCGTAGGCCTCCTCCAGCACGTTCATGTATTCAGGAAAGCGCTTAAGCATCAGCGGCACGCCACAATCGTGGAACAGACCCAAGGCGTAGGATTCGTCGACAGTTTGCGAGCCAATGCGCTTGGCCAGCGTCAGACTGGTCATCGCGACGTCCTGCGCGGTGTCCCAAAAGCGGTTGAGCACGACAATCGTTTCATCGCTCATTTCGCCCTTTATCGACTGCGCGTTAATCATATTGATTACCGAACGACTGCCCAACAGATTCACTGCCCGTTGGATCGAGGCAATCTTGTTGGCCAGGCCGTAGTGAGGCGAGTTGACGATTTTCAGCAAGGCTCCGGAAAGCCCCGGATCCTGCGCGATCAACCGGGAGATAACACCCAGATCAGGGTCCGGCATGTACTGCTCCATCTGCAAATCCACCATGATTTGCGGCTGGGGCGGGATGCTAATGCCTTGTAACGCCTGCTGGATCTGCTCGGAAGTAAGCTCTTGGGACATAAGTACACACTCAAGGTCAGGGAGCGATTCTAACCCTTACCGCCTATGCTTCGACAACCGCTGAACCACTCAAAAGACCCGACAGATACCCATTGGGTTAATTCATCCAGGGACGCCCGCGGGAGGGTTGACGCGTTATAATCCCGCTCTTTTTTCCGGAGCGACGTCATGTCCCTGCCTAGCTTGCGCCTCAAGCCCAATGCCGATCGTCGCCTGCGCGCCGGTCACCTGTGGATCTACAGCAACGAGATCGACGTTGCCGCCACCCCACTCAACGGCTTCGCTCCAGGCGCTCAGGCCGTTCTTGAAGCAGCGGGCGGAAAGCCGCTGGGCATCGTGGCCATGAGCCCGAACAACCTGATCTGCGCGCGCTTGTTGTCGCGTGACGTCAAACTGCCACTGGACAAGTCTCTGTTGGTGCATCGTCTCAACGTGTGCCTGTCCTTGCGCGAGCGCCTGTTCGACAAGCCGTTCTATCGCCTGGTCTATGGCGACTCCGATCTGCTGCCGGGCCTGGTGGTTGACCGTTTCGGCGACATTCTGGTCGTACAGTTGGCCTCCGCCACCATGGAACAGCACAAGGACGATGTCCTGGCCGCGCTGATTCAAGTCCTCAAACCAAGCGGCATCCTGCTCAAGAACGACTCGGCTGCCCGCGATGCCGAAGGGCTGAATCGCTATGTCGAAACCGCGTTCGGCCTGGTGCCGGAGTGGGTTGCGCTGGAAGAAAACGGCGTGAAATTCGAAGCACCGGTGATGGAAGGCCAGAAAACCGGCTGGTTCTACGATCACCGCATGAACCGCGCGCGTCTGGCGCCGTACGTCAAAGGCAAACGCGTGCTCGATCTGTTCAGCTACATCGGCGGCTGGGGTGTACAAGCAGGTGCCTTCGGCGCCAGCGAAGTGTTCTGCGTCGACGCATCGAGCTTTGCCCTCGATGGCGTAGAGCGCAATGCCGGGCTGAATGGTTTTGCCGAGAAAGTCACCTGCATCGAAGGCGACGTTTTCGAAGCCCTGAAAGAACTGAAAGCCGCTGAAGAACGCTTCGACGTGATCGTCGCCGACCCGCCTGCGTTCATCAAACGCAAGAAAGACCTGAAAAACGGCGAAGGCGCCTACCGCCGCCTGAACGAGCAAGCCATGCGCCTGCTCAGTAAGGACGGGATCCTGGTCAGCGCGTCCTGCTCGATGCACCTGCCCGAAGACGACCTGCAAAACATCCTTCTCACCAGCGCCCGCCACCTGGACCGCAACATCCAACTGCTGGAACGCGGCGGCCAAGGCCCGGATCACCCGGTCCACCCGGCGATTCCAGAAACGCGGTATATCAAGAGCATTACCTGCCGGTTGTTGCCTAACAGCTGATTCGTGCGGCGTCTGGGCTGACGCGTATCGCGGGCAAGCGCGCTCCTACGGTGTTCACATGGGATAACACCGTCGACGTAGGAGCGTGCTTGCCCGCGAATCACTCTTCGAGTCCCCAAATCCTGACCGCTGGGACGCGAGACGTTGCCCTCGACGCTTCCCACCATTCCCTCACGCCGCCACAGGTGTAGAATCACCGCTATTCATCGCCAATCATCCCCGGCGGGTTTATGAGCTCTGGTCGAGCGTGCAGCGATCCTGTGGCGTTACCGACCTCATCCGCAACGGCAGCGACCTGTCGCCGTTGCAACGGACCAAGAGAAGCTCACTCCCTTACTGAACCTGATTAGCCGCCCGGAGTGCTCCAATGCCTGATTACCGCTCGAAAACGTCTACCCACGGTCGCAATATGGCCGGCGCGCGCGCCCTGTGGCGTGCCACGGGGATGAAAGACGAAGATTTCAAGAAACCGATCATCGCCATCGCCAACTCCTTCACCCAGTTCGTACCGGGCCACGTTCACTTGAAGGACCTGGGCCAACTGGTTGCCCGCGAAATCGAAAGGGCCGGTGGCGTGGCCAAGGAATTCAACACCATCGCGGTCGATGACGGCATTGCCATGGGGCACGACGGGATGCTGTACTCGCTGCCGAGCCGCGAGATCATTGCCGACTCGGTCGAATACATGGTCAACGCCCACTGCGCCGACGCCATCGTCTGCATCTCCAACTGCGACAAGATCACCCCCGGCATGCTGATGGCCGCCCTGCGCCTGAACATCCCGGTGATCTTCGTTTCCGGTGGCCCGATGGAAGCCGGAAAGACCAAACTCGCCAGCCACGGCCTGGATCTGGTTGACGCGATGGTGATTGCCGCTGACTCCACGGCGTCGGACGAGAAAGTCGCCGAATACGAGCGCAGCGCCTGCCCAACCTGCGGTTCGTGCTCCGGCATGTTCACCGCCAACTCGATGAACTGCCTGACCGAAGCCCTGGGCCTCGCATTGCCGGGCAATGGTTCCACGCTGGCAACGCACAGCGACCGCGAGCAGCTGTTCCTGCAGGCTGGCCGCACCATCGTCGAGCTGTGCAAAACCTACTACCGCGACAACGATGATTCGGTGCTGCCGCGCAATATCGCCAACTTCAAGGCCTTTGAAAACGCGATGACCCTGGACATCGCAATGGGTGGTTCCACCAACACCATCCTGCACCTGCTGGCCGCAGCACAGGAAGCCGAAGTGGCATTCGACCTGCGTGACATCGATCGCCTGTCGCGCCGCGTGCCGCAGCTGTGCAAAGTCGCGCCGAACATCCAGAAGTACCACATGGAAGATGTACACCGCGCTGGCGGCATCTTTAGCATTCTCGGTTCGCTCGCCCGAGGCGGCCTGCTGCACACCGACCTGCCGACCGTGCACGCCAGGTCGATGGAAGAAGCCATCGCCAAGTGGGACATCACCCAGACTGACGACGAAGCGGTGCATACCTTCTTCAAGGCAGGCCCGGCCGGTATCCCGACGCAAACCGCGTTCAGCCAGTCGACCCGCTGGGAAACACTGGATGGCGACCGCGAAAACGGCTGTATCCGCAGCGTCGAGCATGCCTATTCGCAAGAAGGCGGCCTGGCTGTGCTATACGGCAACATCGCACTGGACGGCTGCGTGGTGAAGACCGCTGGCGTGGACGAATCGATCCACGTGTTCGAAGGCAACGCGAAGATCTTCGAAAGCCAGGACAGTGCCGTACGCGGCATCCTCGCTGATGAAGTGAAGGCCGGCGACATCGTGATCATCCGTTACGAAGGCCCGAAAGGCGGTCCGGGCATGCAGGAAATGCTCTACCCGACGTCCTACCTGAAGTCCAAGGGCCTGGGCAAAGCCTGCGCACTGCTGACCGACGGCCGTTTCTCCGGTGGTACTTCGGGACTATCCATCGGCCACGCGTCGCCTGAGGCAGCGGCCGGCGGCGCGATCGGTCTGGTGCGCGACGGCGACAAAGTGCTGATCGACATTCCGAACCGTTCGATCAATCTGTTGATTGACGACGCGGAAATGGCCGAGCGCCGGGCCGAGCAGGACAAGAAAGGCTGGAAACCAGTCGAAGCCCGTCCGCGCAAGGTGACCACCGCCCTCAAGGCCTACGCCCTGCTGGCGACCAGCGCCGACAAAGGCGCTGTGCGTGACAAGGCGCTGCTGGAAAAACTGGTGCCGTAATTGGCTTCAGCGTGCAGCGAATGAAAAGCCCGGCAGCGATGCCGGGCTTTTTTATAACACCAGCTCTATTTGCAACCCCGAACCTGTGGGAGCGAGCTTGCTCGCGAATGCGGTATGTCAGCCAATACCGATGTGCCCGGACTGACGCTTCGCGAGCTCGCTCCCACAGGCTACCCATCTGCATCCTGGTAGATGTCCGACTTACTGAATCTCATCCGGCTTGACGATCACCCAGTTCTTGTCCGCCGTCACCGGCAAACCTTCCTTGGCCTGAGCCTCGGCATTGGATTTCATCATGCCCTCGAGCTGGGTCATGTACTTGTCCTTGCGGTTGATCCATAGGTGAATACCGCCCTTACCGACGTCGACGCCGTGAAACTGCATGTAACCATCGCTGGTTGGGGTGTCGCCGCCGACCAGTACCGGTTTTTTCCATTGATCGATGTAGGTCAGGATCGCCGCCTGTTTGCCCGCCATCCACGTCGCCGGGGTCCACAGGTAAGGGGTCAGCTCAAGCCCGAGGTTGGCTTTCTCGTCGTATTTGCCAGCGCTGATCTGCTTGCGCGCCGTGGTCAGCTCGCCAGTTTCGCGGTTCCTCAACAACGTAGTCACGCCGATCACGTTCTGCGGTTTTACGTTGTAGCCGTACTTGGGGTCGGAGGCGACCATGCGCACCAGCTCTTCAGATGCGGCGCTTATGACGTAGACTTCGATGCCGTTTTCCATGAGCTTATTGAACAGCTCGGCCTGGCCGGTAAAGACCTTCGGTGGCGGGACGTCGATGGTCTTGACGACATCCCCTTCGTAATAGGTGCTAGGCACGGGCTTGCCCGATGCCATCAGCTCGTCGACATAGCCTTTGAGTTCTTTGAGGGTGAAGCCGGAGAACACCTGCGCGACCCACGGATAGCAGACCATGTCGTCGATTTCGCAGAGCCGGTAGTAGTAGCTGAACAGGCTTTCCTTATGGCCGGCGGTGTCCTTGAACGGAATCAGCTTGAGGGAGGGGTCAAGCTTCTCGCGGGTGATCAGCCCTTTGTTTTCCATGTATGGCAGCAGCGACTCTTCCAGGTCATAGCGATAGCTGGTGTTGTCCATATCGAAAACGGCGAAATTACCCTTGTTGGCATTTGCCGCGATCATCGCATTCAACTGCTTGGCCGCAGGCTCGGGCCAGTGCTTGAGCTCCGTGGAAAATGCCTGCCCGGCAAGGCCCAGGCACAGTGCAGCAGCCAACAATTTTGGTGCGAGCTTCATAACGGTATCCTCCCCTTTATTAGTTCGAGGCTGGACCGTAACAAAAACCCTTTACCGTTTAAATGCGTCAGCGACCGCCTCCGTTCCGATGGCGTCATGTGGGTGATCATTCACGACAGATGACATAAAAACGACATTTGGGCGACCGTAGCTCTCGGCACCGCGGATCAAATTGTGGGAGTGAGCTGCTCACGAAGACTGACTTTCAAGACACTGAAGATGTGCTGAACGTACGGACGTTTTCGTGAGCAGCTCACTCCCACAGGTTTTGTATCAGGCGCAGTAAGCCGTGCTGCTACAGATGATCCGTCAAGCGCGCTCCCACACTTCAAAGCTGTAAGCAGGCTTGCCGTCCACCGCAGGGTTTTTCGAATTGGAGACCAACACCCACTCGGCCTGATCGAATTCCGGAAACCACGCATCCCCATCAGGACTCAGCGCCACGCGGGTCAGGTACAGGCGATCTGCCTGCGCCAGACCTTGTGCATAAAGCTGCGCGCCCCCGATCAACATGACCTCGCTGACACCCTGCTCAACCGCCCACCCTTCGGCACGCTCGACCGCGGCTTTCAGCGAGGTGAACACTTCGGCACCCTCAAGCTGCAGGTCTGTTTGACGGGTCACGACGAGGTTCAAGCGACCCGGCAGCGGGCGGCCCAGCGAATCCCAGGTCTTGCGACCCATGATGATCGGCTTGCCCAGCGTGGTGGCTTTGAAGTATTTGAAATCCCCCGGCAGATGCCAGGGCATGGAATTGTCGACGCCGATGACCCGGTTTTCACCCAGGGCGGCGATCAGGCTGAGGGGGAGATGTTTTTTCATGGCGGCGAGGATAGCAGAGGCGCCCGTCAACAGAACATTCGCTTGCCCTGTGGTCCAAGCCATGAGCCCCTTGTCTGCGCGATTGCGGCCACAACGGTTATGCTCCCCCCTGACTTCACCAACGAGACGCCGTGTGACTGCACTGACCCCACTCGATGAATTATGGCTGACCGAAGCGGTGCGCCTGCGCGAGCAACACACCGGGCCCCTTGAGGATGACGAGGCCAGCCGTCGCGCCCGCGCCAGTGCGGGGGATCTGCCGACCCGCGTCAAGAATCGAGCGCTGCGGCTGGCCGAGCGTGACGGCATGCTCGCCGCGTTGCGCCACTGGAAACAGGGTGCGCGGCTGTCGCTGATCCTGCTCGCGGTCTTCGCCGTGGTCAGCGGTGCAGGAATGGCCTTCGCAGCCCTTGGCGACGGGCAAACCCCGGTCAACGTGTTCTGGGCCTTGGGCAGTCTGCTTGGGCTGAATCTGATTTTGCTGATCAGTTGGGCGCTGGGGCTGGTCTTCGCCGGAGAAAGCGCCGCCAGCCTCGGGCGCCTCTGGTTGTGGCTCAGCGAAAAACTTGCCCGCGATGCTCAAGCTGCGCAACTGGCACCCGCGCTGATTCTGCTGCTGCAACGAAAGCGCCTGAACCGCTGGCTGCTCGGCACCTGCGTCAACGGTTTATGGCTGCTGGCGCTGCTGAGCGCCCTGACTCTGCTGCTGTTGCTGATGGCGACCCGTCGCTACGGGTTCGTCTGGGAAACCACGATTCTTGGCAGTGACACCTTCGTCAATCTGACCCAAGGCCTTGGCACGCTGCCATCACTATTGGGCATCACCGTTCCCAGCGAGGCCATGATCCGCGCCAGCGGCGACAGCGCATCGATCATCGAGAATGCCCGCCAAGCCTGGGCAGCGTGGCTGGTGGGCGTACTGGTGGTATACGGTATCGCGCCTCGGCTGCTGCTGACCCTGTTCTGCTACAGCCGTTGGCGCGTGGGCCGCAAACATCTCGCGCTGGACCTGAGCGAGCCAGGTTTCGTCGAACTGCGCGAACGCCTGATGCCCAGCAGCGAACGACTTGGCGTTAACGACGCAGCGCCCGCGCAACTTCATGCAGTGCAGCCCGGTCCTTCGGCCATCGATAGCGAGGGCGCGCTACTGGTCGCCATCGAACTGGACGATCAACGCCCTTGGCCGCCGAAATTGCCCGAAACCGTAGCCAACGCGGGCATTCTCGACAGCCGCGAATCGCGCCGGATCCTGCTCGATCAACTGACCCGCTACCCGCCTGCACGCCTGGCCATCGCTTGCGACCCGCGTCGCTCGCCTGATCGCGGCAGCCTGGCGCTGATCGCTGAACTGGCGCGTTGCGCAACCGCCACACGCATCTGGTTGCTGCCCGCCCCGGTCGGTGAAGCGCTGGACGCCAATCGCCTGAGCGACTGGCACAGCGCGTTGCAACAGTTGGAGCTGCCCTGGGCCGACAGCGCCCCGCTGACCTGGCTGGAGACCGGACATGACTGATAAAACCGCAATTCGCCCGCTGAAATTGGCGGTAGTCGGTCACACCAATGTCGGCAAGACATCGCTGCTGCGCACCCTGACCCGTGATGTCGGTTTCGGCGAAGTTTCCCATCGTCCCAGCACCACTCGCCACGTGGAAGGCGCGCGTCTTTCAGTCGACGGCGAAGCGCTGTTGGAGCTGTATGACACGCCTGGCCTGGAGGACGCGATCGCTCTGCTCGATTATCTGGAGCGTCTTGATCGCCCCGGCGAGCGGCTCGATGGTCCGGCGCGGTTGGCGCGTTTTCTGGAGGGCAGCGAAGCCCGACAACGTTTCGAGCAGGAAGCCAAGGTGCTGCGCCAGTTACTGGCCTCGGATGCGGGCCTGTATGTGATCGACGCCCGCGAGCCGGTGCTCGCCAAGTACCGCGACGAGCTGGCGGTACTCGCCAGCTGCGGCAAACCGTTGTTGCCGGTGCTCAACTTTGTCAGCAGCGCCCAGCATCGCGAACCGGATTGGCGCGAAGCCTTGGCGCGGCTGGGACTGCATGCGTTGGTGCGCTTTGACAGCGTAGCGCCTCCGCAGGATGGCGAGCGACGGCTGTATGAGAGTCTGGCGCTGCTGTTGGAAACTTCGCGCACGCAGCTGGAGCGGCTGATCCTCGATCAACAGGCTCAGCGTGACGTGCGCAGGCACAGCGCAGCGCGTTTGATCGCTGAGTTGCTACTCGATTGCGCGGCCTGTCGGCGTAGTGTTGCCACAGCTTCTGATCAAGTGCAGACAGCTATCACCGAGCTGCGCAAGGCAGTGCGTCAGCGCGAACAGCGTTGCGTCGAAGCACTGCTCAAGCTGTATGCGTTTCGGCGTGAAGATGCCTCGGCCAGCGACCTTCCACTGCTGGATGGACGCTGGGGAGATGACCTGTTCAACCCGGAAACGCTGAAACTGTTGGGCGTGCGTGTCGGCAGTGGTATCGCCGCCGGGGCTGCGGCAGGCGCGGGTGTGGATCTGCTCGTGGGCGGCATCACCCTCGGCGCGGCGGCGCTGGTCGGCGCGATTGCCGGTGGGGCGTTGCAAACCGCGCGCAGTTACGGCGGGCGTCTGCTGGGCAAGCTCAAGGGCCAGCGCGAACTGACTGTGGACGATGCCGTGCTACGGCTGCTGGCTTTGCGTCAACGGCAATTGTTGCTGGCGCTGGAGGCACGGGGTCATGCGGCAATGGACAGCATTAAGCTCGATGCCCCACAGGACAAGGCCTGGCGCGAAGGCAGATTGCCGGAGGCACTGCACAAGGCCCGGGCGCATCCGCAGTGGTCGTCGCTGAATCCGCATTCGAAGCTCAATCAGGCCGAGCGCCACGAGCAGGTCGAGGCGCTGGCTGAATCCGTGCTGACCTGACAGAGCACAACTTGCACAGGTTCACATGCCAGGCATAGCCACTGTGGGAGTGAGCTTGCTCACGACTGCCGCGTTCCGGGCGCTAAAGATGCAGCGACCTTCGACTCTTCGTGAGCAAGCTCACTCCTGCAGGGTTCACCGCAGCGCAGCCGTGACTACGGCACATCACCTGCCGACAGTCGCCTTACGCATTTTGCGATAGGGGAAATGCGCGCAGCCCGGTATGATCGCGCGCCCGATACACCCGGAACCCCACCATCATGAAGCCAACCTTGATCGCTGCCGCAGAACTCGACCGTCTCGAGACCTGGCAGAAATACTCCAGCCATATGTGCGGTGGCTGCATTTCCAGCTGTTGCACGTTGCCTGTGGAAGCGAAGATCAAGGACCTGATTCGCATCGGCGTCGTCGACGAGTTCGAAATAGGCGACAACCCAAAGAACATCGCCAAGCGCTTGCAGAAGGAAGGCATTATCGAGCGCTTCAATCAGAAGTCAGGGATCTTCACCCTGCAGCGCATGAGCAACGACGACTGCCTGTATCTGGATCGCAAGAGCCGACTGTGCACCATCTATGACAAGCGCCCCGACACTTGCCGCAATCATCCCAGGATTGGCCCACGGCCGGGGTATTGCGCATACAAACCCAAAGCGGTGCAGCGCGAGAGCAGCGGTACGTTGAGTTCCAACTCTGGACGGGTGCCGTTGAAGTTCTAGGAGCGCCACAAATGTAGGAGCTTGCCCGCGCTCGCAGCGTGTCAGCCGCCAGATGTCTATCAGACAGATCGGCATCGCGAGCAAGCGCGCTCCTACGCCTTCGGCAGGCAGGCACCTCAACGAAATCAAATGCCGTACAAACAAAAACGCCCCCGGCCTTTCGACCGGGGGCGTTTTCATTCAGCCGGGGCTAGTTACACCTTGGCTTTCTTGGCAGCGCGGGTACGCTCGCTTTCGTCGAGGATCTTCTTGCGAAGACGGATCGACTTAGGCGTGACTTCACACAACTCGTCTTCCTGGATGTATTCCAGAGCCTGCTCCAGGGTGAAGCGAACAGGAGGGACCAGAGCGATGGTTTCGTCTTTACCCGAAGCACGCATGTTGTCGAGCTTCTTGCCTTTGGTTGGGTTGACGCCCAGGTCGTTGTCACGGCTGTTCTGACCAACGATCTGACCGTTGTAGATCTCCTGACCGTGCTCGACGAACAGCTTGCCGCGCGCCTGCAGGGTTTCCAGGGAGTAGGTCAGAGCCTTACCGGTCTCAACCGATACCAGCACGCCGTTCTGACGGCCGGACATGTGGCCCGACTTCACGGTGTCGTAGCGATCGAAGATTGAGGTCAGGATGCCAGCACCGTTGGTCAGGGTCAGGAACTGGTTACGGAAACCGATCAGACCACGAGCAGGGATGTTGTATTCCAAACGAACACGGCCCTTGCCATCCGGCACCATGTTGCTCAGATCGCCTTTACGCAGACCCATCTCTTCCATGACCTTGCCCTGCGATTCTTCAGGGATGTCGATGGTGACGTTTTCGTACGGCTCTTGCTTGACGCCGTCGACTTCACGAATGATCACTTCGGGACGGCCGAGGGCCAGTTCGAAGCCTTCGCGACGCATGGTTTCGATCAGTACCGAGAGGTGCAGCTCACCACGGCCGGAAACCTTGAACTTGTCAGCCGAGTCGCCTTCTTCAACGCGCAATGCAACGTTGTACAGCAGCTCTTTGTCCAGACGGTCCTTGATGTTACGGGACGTTACGAATTTGCCTTCCTTACCGCAGAATGGCGAATCGTTAACCTGGAAGGTCATGGAAACGGTCGGCTCGTCAACGGTCAGCGGCTTCATCGCTTCGACGGTCAGTGGGTCGCACAGAGTGTCGGAGATGAACAGTTCTTCGAAGCCGCTGATGCAGACGATGTCGCCGGCAGCCGCTTCGTCGACGTCGATGCGGTGCAGACCGTGGTGGCCCATCAGCTTGAGGATACGACCGTTACGTCGCTTGCCGTCAGCACTGATAGCCACAACCGGGGTGTTGGGCTTGATGCGACCGCGAGCGATACGACCAACACCGATGACACCCAGGAAGCTGTTGTAGTCCAGTGCCGAGATTTGCATCTGGAACGGACCGTCACGGTCAACTTTCGGCGCAGGTACGTGGTCGACGACCGCTTGGTACAGCGGGGTCATGTCTTCGGCCATGTCGGTGTGGTCCAGACCGGCGATGCCGTTGATGGCCGAGGCGTAGACGACTTGGAAGTCCAACTGTTCTTCGGTGGCACCCAGGTTGTCGAACAGATCGAAGATCTGGTCCAGAACCCAGTCAGGACGCGCGCCCGGACGGTCAACCTTGTTGATGACCACGATTGGACGCAGGCCGGCTTCGAAAGCCTTCTTGGTCACGAAACGGGTTTGCGGCATTGGGCCGTCTTGAGCATCGACCAGCAACAGAACGGAGTCGACCATCGACATCACGCGCTCTACTTCACCGCCGAAGTCGGCGTGGCCCGGGGTGTCGACGATGTTGATGTGGTAGCCATTCCAGTTGATCGCGGTGTTCTTCGCGAGAATGGTAATACCGCGCTCTTTTTCCTGGTCGTTGGAGTCCATCACGCGTTCGTCGTTGAGCTCGTTGCGCTCAAGGGTGCCGGACTGGCGCAGAAGCTTGTCGACGAGGGTAGTTTTACCGTGGTCAACGTGAGCAATGATGGCGATGTTGCGTAGATTTTCGATCACTTGTGTATCTCGATCAGAGGATTCGGTCAGCTGAATAATTCTAGACAGCTATGAACATTGGAGCCGGCGAAAGCCGTTACGGCTGACGACTGGTGTCGGGGGGCCGGTGACGCAAGCCACAGGCAAACAGCCCCGGGCACTTAGCTCGGTCGATAAACGCGCACATTGGCATGCCCCTCAGTGAGCAAATGATGAGCATGCAGGCGACTCATGACGCCTTTGTCGCAATAAAGCAGGTACTGGCGCGTGTCATCCAGTTCCTTGAAACGGCTGTTCAATGCAAAGAACGGCAGCGTTTGTACTTCGATGCCCGACAGCTCCAGCGGGCGGTCTTCTGTTTCATCCGGGTGACGGATGTCGATGACCACTTGCCCGGCCAGAGCTTGACCGACCTCTTCGACCTGAACGTCCTGACCCAATTCCTCGATCACGCGATCGATAGGCACCAGACGGGCGTTTTCGAGCGCACGCTCGAGCACGGCCATGTCGAACTCTTTTTCTTCATGCTCGACGCGGTGGCGTTTGGCCGCGGTCTTTGGATTGACCGAGATCACACCGCAATATTCAGGCATGTGCCGGGCAAAATCACCGGTGCCGATCTGGTCGGCCTGGTCGATGATGTCCTGCTTGTGACTGGCGATCAGCGGGCGCAAGACCAGCTTTTCCGTCACGCAATCGATGACCGACAGATTCGGTAGTGTCTGGCTGGACACTTGGGAAATCGCCTCGCCGGTCACCAGCGCGTCGATTTCCAGCCTGTCGGCAATGTGGGTCGCAGCGCGCAACATCATACGCTTCAATACTACGCCCATATGACTGTTATCGACTTTTCCGAGAATTTCTCCCAGAACTTCCTCGAACGGTACGCTGACGAACAGTACCCGTTGCGAGCTGCCGTATTTCTTCCAAAGGAAGTGCGCGACTTCCATCACGCCCAGTTCATGAGCCCTGCCGCCCAGATTGAAGAAGCAGAAATGGCTCATCAGACCGCGACGCATGATCTGGTACGCGGCCACAGTGGAGTCGAACCCCCCGGACATCAACACCAGAGTCTGTTCCAGCGAGCCCAGCGGATAGCCGCCGACGCCATTGTGCTGACTGTGAATCACGAACAGACGCTTGTCGCGGATTTCAATCCGCACCTCGACTTCCGGCGCCTTGAGGGAAATACCGGCAGCATTGCATTCACGGCGCAGCTTGCTGCCAACGTACCGCTCGACGTCCATGGAGCTGAAGTCGTGGTGACCGGCACGCTTGCAGCGCACCGAGAAAATCTTGCCAGGCAAGGCATGACCGAAGTGCAGCTTGCACTTCTCATAGATGTCATCCAGGTCGCCCAACGGGTACTGATCGACCTGCAAGAAATGTGCGATACCCGGCATGCAGCTCAGGCGCTCGGTCATTTCGTGCAGCAGCTTCGGATCCTCGACCTTCGTTTCGACCTCAAGGTTGTCCCACACGCCATCGACCACCAGCGCCGGGTCCAAGTCGCGGAGCACGGTGCGGATGTTTTTGGCCAGCTGCTTGATGAAGCGCTTGCGTACAGGCCGGCTCTTGATGGTGATTTCCGGGAAAACTTTAACGATTAATTTCATGAAAACAGCGCGCAAGGTGCCGGTCGAAAAAGGGGGGCGCGGATTATAGCGGAAATTGCTCAAGGTTTAAGCAGTTATCGTATAGCCGATCATCAGCGCACCAAAATGTGACTGTATACAATCCGAAAGCACCAATAAGGTGCGCCCGATTTCACAAATGCGACGTTTAACGCGCTAAAACCCGGCGTTTTCCGAAGAAAACCCAACACGGGGCACTGGCATGCAAATTGCTCCCTTGTGAGGCAGGTTGCCTTGGTCGACTATCGCGCCCGGCATCACCCATATTAAGGGCCCCACCACTACTCGGCCCTAAGCCACCCCGGAGGACAACATGTCGAAGTCGGTTCAACTCATCAAAGATCATGACGTTAAATGGATTGATCTGCGCTTCACGGACACCAAAGGTACTCAGCACCACGTGACCATGCCTGCTCGCGATGCGCTAGAGGACGATTTCTTTGAAGTCGGCAAAATGTTCGACGGCTCGTCCATCTCCGGCTGGAAAGGCATCGAAGCCTCCGACATGATCCTGCTGCCGGACGACGAAACTGCCGTTCTGGACCCGTTCACCGAAGATCCGACTCTGATCCTGGTTTGCGACATCATTGAACCTTCGACCATGCAAGGTTACGACCGCGACCCACGCGCCATCGCTCACCGCGCCGAGGAATACCTGAAGTCCACCGGTATCGGTGACACCGTGTTCGCCGGTCCAGAGCCAGAATTCTTCATCTTCGACGAAGTGAAATTCAAGTCCGACATCTCGGGCTCAATGTTCAAGATCTTCTCCGAACAAGGTTCGTGGATGTCCGACGCTGACATCGAAGGCGGCAACAAGGGCCACCGTCCTGGTATCAAAGGCGGCTACTTCCCGGTTCCTCCGTTCGACCACGACCACGAAATCCGCACCGCAATGTGCAACGCCCTGGAAGAAATGGGCCAGGTCGTCGAAGTTCACCACCACGAAGTGGCAACCGCTGGCCAGAACGAAATCGGTGTGAAATTCAACACACTGGTTAAAAAGGCTGACGAAGTTCAGACCCTTAAATACGTTGTTCACAACGTTGCCGACGCTTACGGCCGCACCGCTACCTTCATGCCTAAGCCTCTGTACGGCGATAACGGTTCGGGTATGCACGTTCACATGTCCATCGCCAAAGATGGCAAGAACACCTTCGCAGGCGAGGGCTATGCCGGTCTGTCCGACACCGCTCTGTACTTCATCGGCGGCGTCATCAAGCACGGTAAGGCCCTGAACGGCTTCACCAACCCGTCGACGAACTCCTACAAGCGTCTGGTCCCAGGTTTCGAAGCTCCCGTGATGCTGGCCTACTCGGCTCGCAACCGTTCCGCTTCGATCCGTATTCCTTACGTCTCCAGCCCACGCGGCCGTCGTATCGAAGCACGTTTCCCGGATCCATCGGCCAACCCATACCTGGCGTTCGCTGCACTGTTGATGGCTGGCCTGGACGGCATCCAGAACAAGATCCATCCTGGCGACGCAGCTGACAAAAACCTGTACGACCTGCCGCCAGAAGAAGCAGCAGAAATCCCACAAGTTTGCGGCAGCCTGAAAGAAGCCCTGGAAGAGTTGGACAAAGGCCGCGCGTTCCTGACCAAAGGCGGCGTTTTCAGCGACGACTTCATCGATGCCTACATCGCTCTGAAATCGGAAGAAGAAATCAAGGTCCGCACCTTCGTACACCCACTGGAATACGAGCTGTATTACAGCTGCTGATCCAGTCGCGCCAGCGAAAGCTGCGTGAAAGAGAGGCCTCCTTCGGGAGGCCTTTTTTATGCCTGGGAAATGCTCAGGTCTGGATCCGGGGTTATCCCAACGCTGCGGCTTGGTCGGATTGAACTCTGCGCAGTGAGTTTGCTCACGAAGGGGGGAGTTAGATGGAGCATAATTTCGGCGCCTGAAAGCCAGCCTTCGTGAGCAAGCTCACTCCCACAATATCAATAAGGCGGGAAAAGCCTGAATGCCGGATGTGGTGGTACTTGTTTATCGTGTTTACAAAGTTTTTTTCCAGATACTGTCTCATCCGGCCTGCTCCCGGACATCCCAAGAATTCCCATGGACATCGACATGCTCAAACCGCTCTGGCTCATGCTTCTGACTCCACCCTTGATCGCCGGCTGCATCAGCACCTCAACCAACCGGCCCGCGCCCGCCGAACTGCGCCCGCTGATCGACACCATCGGGCAACGGCTCGACATCGCCAATGATGTTGCCCTTAGCAAGTTCTACAGCGGCAAACCGGTGCAGGATTCCGACCGCGAGCGACAGGTGATCGCCAATGCCGAAGCCCAGGCTTCGCTGTACAAACTCGATCAGGACGACGTACGTCAGTTCATGACCGCGCAGATCGAGGCCAACAAGACGGTGCAATACGCACGTATCGAGCAATGGCATGCAAACGGCAAAGCGCCCGGCCAGCCCAACGCCGGTTTGATGACAGCCATCCGTACGCGTCTGGATCACTTGCAGCCACTTATGATGGAGAGATTCGTGGCATTCCAGCCTTGGCGTAACGACAGCGACTGCCAGGGCTGGGTCAGTGGCGAAATCGAACACACTACCACTGACGCGACAATGGCAAAGGCATTGCAACAAGCCACCGAAACCTTATGCATGGCCCAGGCGAAAAACTGATCAGGGGCTCCGCTCGACACACTTGGGCAATGACACCACCGAGGCGGTTTTGCTCTATGCTGGCGTCTGTGCCCGACGCTCTGCTGGATGCGCGGCGCGCGCTGTCGCTCTCCTGATCGTGGTACCGGAGTATTCATGCGTCAAAGCCTTGCCCTTGTGCTGCTGTTGCTTGCGCTTCCCGCAGTCGCCCAGATCTATAAATACACCGATGCCAACGGCAACACGGCCTTCAGCAATCAGCCGCCCGATGGGACGAAAGCGGAGACAGTCGATCTGCCGCCATTGAACAGCGTCGGCGGCGCTGCGCCAGCGCCCCCGCTGCCAAGTCCGTCGCAAAATCAGCCTCAACCACAACCGAGCAGCGCGTCCTATCAAACGCTGCAACTCACCGATCTGCCCAATGACGAAGCCCTGCGCGCCAACAATGGCTCTTTCATGATCGGTGTGATGATTCAACCGCGCCTGCAGCCCGGTCATCAGCTTCAATTAGTGGTGGATGGAAAGCCCTATGGCCAACCCACCAACGTCCCCCGCGTCCAGGTCACAGAGCTGGACCGAGGCGAGCACAGCCTGTCCGTCCAAGTGCTGCAAGGCACACAGGTGGTCCAACAAAGCCAGACCATCAACCTGACAGTGCAGCGAGCCCATGTCGCCAGACCCTAAGCATCCTTGGCTGTGGCGTTCGCTGCTCTGCCTGCTCATGCTCATCGGCCAATCGGCAGTCGCTCAGGTGTACACCTACATCGACGCCGAGGGTAATCGGGTCTTCACCGACCAACCTCACAAAAATGCGAAAAAGGTCGACATCGCTCCCGGCAACCAGATCAGGTCCACGCCTAAAAAACCAAGCCCGGCTGCCAGCGCCAAACCCAAGCCGGGCCCGCTGTTTCACTATCAGTTGCTGCGCATTCTTGCGCCGGAACCGGACACCGCGATTCGTGACATCCAGGGCAACCTGATCGTTACTGTCACCAATGATCCCGAACTACAACCCGGCCACACCTATCGCCTGCTGCTGGACGGCGAACCGTACGGCAATCCAGGCCGTAGCCCGGTTTTCCCGATGACCAATATCGATCGCGGCACGCATCAGCTGTCGATCGAGATCGTCGACGAGTTCGGCCGTGTGGCTGAACGCACCCCCAACCAGCCGTTCCACATGATGCGCATCTCGCTGGCACAGAAGCGCCTCGCTCAACCCTGCAAGACAGACGATTACGGCGTGCGCCCCGAATGTCCGCTCAAGGACAAGCCACCCGAAGAGAGCAGCATCCTGCCTTTTTTCTGATGCGAGCCTTGCGAACTACTAAGCTCCATAACGGTGCACAACCTGAACGGACGCTTCGCCAAAAATCCCATTTTGGTTCATGAATCGCTTTAGGCAGCGCTGTCAACGGGCTGGCTGTCCAAAAAAAGCCCGAAATGCTCGTTTCGACGCTTCTTTTCGGAGCTTGGTTTGGTTTTTGCATTTTCTTACGAATAAGCAAGGGCTAAGCACCGTATCAGCCGTCTTCCTACGCTGGCGAAGACCAACCAGAGCCTGCACTTCCGGGTCCGCCCATTCGTGCGATGTGCCAAAAGAGGTCAACGAAATTCATGACTATCAGCGATACGTTGCACCGATTGTTACTCGACAACCTGACCACTGCCACGATTCTGCTCAACGCTGACCTGCGTCTGGAGTACATGAATCCCGCAGCCGAAATGCTGCTGGCGATCAGCGGTCAGCGCAGTCATGGGCAATTCATCAGCGAACTGTTCACCGAGTCCGCCGAAGCACTCAGTTCGCTTCGCCAGGCGGTGGAACAGGCGCACCCTTTCACCAAGCGCGAAGCCATGCTGACCGCGCTCACTGGCCAGACGCTGACTGTCGATTACGCTGTGACGCCGATTCTGTCGCAAGGCGAGACCATGCTGCTGCTGGAAGTCCATCCCCGTGATCGCCTGCTGCGCATCACCAAGGAGGAGGCTCAACTGTCGAAGCAGGAAACCACCAAGATGCTGGTTCGCGGGCTCGCCCACGAGATCAAGAACCCGCTCGGTGGCATCCGCGGCGCTGCGCAATTGCTGGCGCGCGAACTGCCGGAAGAAAGTCTCAAGGACTACACAAACGTCATCATCGAAGAAGCCGACCGCCTTCGAAATCTGGTCGACCGGATGCTCGGCTCGAACAAACTGCCGTCGCTGGCGATGACCAATGTGCACGAAGTGCTGGAGCGCGTGTGCAGCCTGGTGGAAGCTGAAAGCCAGGGCTGCATCACATTGGTGCGTGACTATGACCCAAGCATTCCGGACGTTCTGATCGACCGTGAACAAATGATCCAGGCCGTGCTCAATATCGTGCGCAACGCCATGCAGGCGATCAGCGGACAGAACGAACTTCGTCTTGGCCGCATCAGTCTGCGTACCCGGGCGATGCGGCAGTTCACCATCGGTCACGTGCGCCATCGCCTGGTGAGCAAGATCGAAATCATCGACAACGGGCCGGGTATCCCCCCGGAACTTCAAGAAACCATTTTTTACCCAATGGTCAGTGGCCGCCCGGATGGCACCGGGCTGGGCCTTGCCATCACCCAGAACATCATCAGTCAGCACCAGGGGCTGATCGAGTGTGACAGCCATCCTGGCCACACAACTTTCTCGATCTTCTTGCCGCTGGAACAAGGAGCAGCTTCGACATGAGCCGTAGTGAAACTGTCTGGATCGTCGACGACGACCGTTCCATCCGCTGGGTACTGGAAAAGGCCTTGCAGCAAGAAGGCATGACAACACAGAGCTTCGACAGCGCCGATGGCGTGATGAGCCGCCTGGCGCGTCAGCAACCGGACGTGATCATTTCCGACATTCGCATGCCCGGCGCCAGCGGCCTGGACCTGTTGGCGCGGATTCGCGAACAGCATCCGCGCCTGCCTGTCATCATCATGACCGCCCATTCGGACCTGGACAGTGCCGTGGCTTCGTATCAAGGCGGCGCCTTTGAATACCTGCCCAAGCCGTTCGACGTCGACGAAGCGGTATCGCTGGTCAAGCGCGCCAATCAGCATGCTCAGGAACAACAGGGCATGGACGTTGCGCCAGCCCTGACCCGCACCCCGGAAATCATCGGCGAAGCCCCGGCGATGCAGGAAGTGTTTCGCGCCATCGGGCGTCTGAGCCATTCCAACATTACCGTGCTGATCAACGGTGAATCGGGCACCGGTAAAGAGCTGGTCGCCCACGCGCTGCACCGCCACAGCCCACGCTCGGCCTCGCCATTCATTGCGTTGAACATGGCGGCGATTCCAAAAGACCTGATGGAATCCGAGCTGTTCGGTCACGAAAAAGGCGCGTTTACCGGCGCGGCCAACCTGCGTCGCGGTCGCTTCGAACAAGCCGACGGCGGTACGTTGTTCCTCGATGAAATCGGCGACATGCCTGCCGATACCCAGACTCGCCTGTTGCGCGTGCTGGCCGATGGCGAGTTCTATCGCGTCGGCGGTCATGTGCCGGTAAAGGTGGACGTGCGCATCATCGCGGCGACGCACCAGAATCTGGAAACACTGGTGCAGGCCGGCAAATTCCGTGAGGACTTGTTCCATCGCCTGAACGTCATCCGCATCCATATTCCGCGTCTGTCCGACCGCCGTGAGGACATTCCGACCCTGGCCAAGCACTTCCTGAGCCGCGCAGCGCAGGAGTTGGCCGTCGAGCCAAAGCTGTTGAAGGCCGAGACCGAGGAGTACCTCAAGCATCTGCCGTGGCCGGGTAACGTGCGTCAACTGGAAAACACCTGCCGGTGGATCACGGTCATGGCTTCGGGTCGTGAAGTGCACATCAGCGACTTGCCACCCGAGTTGCTCAGCCTGCCACAGGACGCTGCCCCGGTGACCAACTGGGAACAGGCATTGCGTCAGTGGGCCGACCAGGCGCTGGCTCGGGGGCAATCCAGCCTGCTGGACAGCGCGGTGCCGACTTTCGAACGCATCATGATCGAAACCGCCCTGAAGCACACCGCCGGCCGCCGCCGCGACGCCGCCGTGCTACTGGGCTGGGGCCGCAACACCTTGACCCGCAAGATCAAGGAGTTGGGCATGAAGATCGATGGTGGGGATGATGATGAGGGGGATGAGGGTTAATCGGTTCTGGCTGATCTCGCAGTGACCTGTGGGAGCTTGCGCAGGTTACGACGGCGGCGAAAGCGGTGTGTCAGATCGACCGCCTTCGCTACCGTCGTAACCTCCGGAATTTCCCACAGGTTCAGCATTTCAGGTGATGCCTGTCGTCGTTACTCAGCCGACGACGGCTTCTCCCACAAGTTGATCCCGCCTTCCACCGCGAAGCGGTCGATCTCGGCCAGTTCCTCCTGGCTGAACGCCAGATTATCCAATGCCCCGACGTTCTCGATGATCTGCTCCGGGCGGCTCGCGCCAATCAATGCCGACGTCACTCTTGGATCACGCAGCGTCCAGGCCAATGCCATTTGCGCCAGGCTTTGACCACGGCGTTGGGCGATATCGTTCAGTGCGCGTACGTGCTCGATGTTCTGCTCCGATAAATGCGAGGCCTGCAGCGAACCACCGCCCGGGCGGTTGACCCGCGCATCCTTCGGAATGCCGTTCAGGTATTTGTCAGACAACAGCCCCTGAGCCAGCGCGGTGAAGGCGATAACGCCCGAACCCAGCTGATCGGTGGTGTCCAGCAGGTCTTTTTCGACCCAGCGATTGAGCAGGTTGTAGGCCGGCTGATGAATCAGTAACGGCACTTTCCACTCTTTCAGCAGGCCTGCTATTTCCCGGGTTTTGGCACCTGAGTATGACGAGATTCCGATGTACAGCGCCTTGCCTTGCTGCACGGCGGTCGCCAGCGCGCCCGCGGTTTCTTCCAACGGGGTGTCCGGGTCGAAGCGGTGTGAATAGAAGATATCCACATAATCCAGGCCCATGCGTTGCAGGCTCTGATCGAGGCTGGCCAGCACGTATTTACGCGAACCGCCACCCTGGCCATACGGGCCAGGCCACATGTCCCAGCCGGCCTTGGTGGAGATGATCAGCTCGTCACGGTATTGCTGGAAGTCTTCACGCAGCAAACGGCCGAAGTTGATCTCGGCGCTGCCGTAGGGCGGACCATAGTTATTGGCCAGGTCAAAGTGGTTGATGCCCAGATCGAAGGCGGTACGCAACATCGCGCGCTGGGTATCCAGCGGCGTGCTGTCGCCGAAGTTGTGCCACAGGCCCATCGACAGTGCAGGCAGAACCAGGCCGCTACGCCCTACGCGGCGATACGGAACGCGTTCATAACGGTTTTTGGCAGCGATGTAGGTCATTCGATCCTCTCTTTCTTTTCTGAATGGCGGATAGCGAAGCGGTCGCTCCAGACTACTCGGATTATCGAAAGCTGGATCGGTTTCAGGCATCGCATGCCGGCGATCGAGCGATAAGAAGCGTCAATAGATAAGCGGGGGATAAGCGATAAAGCGAGTATATTCAGCGATCGCGACCCTCGAAAAATGCTTTATTCCTCTCGCTGATATCGGTTTCTGATATGGATATTCGTCAACTCAATGCCTTCGTCGCAGTGTTCGAGGAACGCAACATCACCTCGGCGGCGCAGCGCTTGTTCACCAGCCAGCCCACGCTTTCAGTGACCATTCGCCAGCTCGAAGAGGTATTGGGGACAACGTTGTTCCAGCGCCTGCCAAGGGGCGTGGAAGTCACCGATGACGCACGCACGCTTTATCCACAGGCGCGGCGATTGCTGGCTGAAGCCCAGGCGCTGAGCAATCAGTTTCGTCAGCGCAACGACAGGCTAACGCTGGAGATCGGTGTGGAAAGCGAGATCGCAGCCAGTCATTTGGAGGCGTTTCTGGCGATGGCGTATCGGGTCGTGCCGAATCTGCTGCTGACGTTGCAGGACGGCTGCAGCGGCGATGCACGGCTGTCGGTGGAAGAGGATTGTTGCGAAGACGAGCTGTTTCTGCCGCTGTGGGAAGAGCCTTTCGTGTTGGCCCTTGCCGTCGGTCATCCACTGGCGCAGCGGGCCGGGCTGGCTGAAGCCGACCTCGCCAACGTGCAATGGATTACCTGCCCCGCTCATCCTTCCCATCAGCGTCTGATGGAGCTGTACAACCGAAGCTCCGGTTCGCTCGTGGCGACGGCCGGCTCGATGACCCTGGCGTTGCGGCTGGTGGCGGCCGGCGCGGGACTGGCGATGCTGCCGCAGTCGATGATCAGCCATCACGCTGGCGTCATCACTCGCCCGGCACGCACGCCCAACCTGATCCGCCGGGTTGGCCTGTGCTATGCGGCTCAGGCGCTGGATGTCCCGGCGTTAAGGTTGTTGCATGGGCATTTGCAGAATACTTCAGCTCCGGAGCTCGCCGCCCAGCTGTAGGAGCGCGCATGACTGTGGGAGTGCGCTTGATTACGACAACTGTCTTTCAAGTGCTCAAGATGCTCTGAATGTTGCGCGTCTTCATGAGCAAGCTCACTCCACAGAAGCCATGCGCCAGCGCCTCCGGCATCACCGCACCAAATGCAAAAACTGCATATGTCGCTCGTACTGATCGAGAATGTCGTTGATCACCTGCTCCTTGGTGTAGCCCACCAGGTCGTAATCCTGACTGCCCTCGCTCAAATGCACCTCGGCTCGGTAATAGCGCCTGTTGTTCAGTTGCTTGGAGCCCATGCCAGCACGGGCGAAAGAGGGCGTGAAGTAACCGCGCATGGTGACCTGATAGATGAAAGGCCGCTCTTCACCGTGGCCGATTTCCAGCCCGACCGTGTGATTCGCCGGATCAGGTTGCGTGACCACGCTCAAGCCTTTTTCGGCAAATACGGCCGTCACATCCTCGATGGCGGGGCGCACGGTCTGATCGAGGAAGCGGTACACCTCGTCGCGAGACGGGAAATGCACCGCCTGACTCAAACGCTGGCGCCACCCCCCTCGCCGCGCCCCCGACACGGGCGCCAGCGAGTACAGCTGAGCGATCTGTCGTTGCGATTCCATGTGAAATGCCTTGTGCAGGCCCCACATCATCGTCAGCAGGATCAGCGAGAACGGCAGCGACGTCAGCACCACCGCCGACTTCAGCGCATCGATGCTCCCCGAGAACAGCAGCCCGCTGGTGATCAGCGCCGTCATCACGCCCCAGAACACACGCAGCCATTTCGGGCCATCTTCGTCCGGGCTACCGCCTTTGGCAGAAAGGGTCGACAACACCACCGTGCCCGAATCCGCCGAGGTCACGAAAAACACGAAGCTGATAAACACCGTGACCGCGATGACAGTTTTGCTCCACGGGTAGTTTTGCAGCATCAGGTACAGGGTCATGGACGGGTCATCGATGGCCGACTGTCCCAGCGCCGTCATGCCGTGATTGAGCACCAGATCAATGGCGCTGTTACCAAAAATCGACATCCACGCCAGGGTGAACCCCAGCGGGATCAGCAGCACGCCGCAGACAAACTCCCGAATGGTGCGGCCTCGCGAAATACGCGCGATGAACAGCCCGACAAAGGGCGACCAAGCGATCCACCAGGCCCAATAGAACACCGTCCAGCCACCCAGCCAGTCACTCGGGCCGTTATAGGCGTAGACGTCAAAACTCTTGGTCGGCAGCGCGCCGAGGTAATCGCCGATGTTCTGCACCAGGGTATTGAGCAGATGCTGCGTGGGGCCGGCGAACAATACGAACAGCAGCAGCGCACAGGCCAGCAGCATGTTGATGTCGGACATGACCCGCACGCCCTTGTCGACCCCCGCCACGGCCACCAGAATCGCAGCGCCCATCATCAGGGTGATCAGTCCCACTTGAATCCAATGGGTGTGGGCGACGCCGAACAGGTAATCCAGCCCGGCGTTCAGATGCAGCACGCCAAAACCCATGTCCGCGCCAAGACCGAAGATGGTGGCAATGATGCCAAAACCGTCGACCGCGTAGCCGATAGGGCCATTGATGCGCTTGCCGATCAACGGGTACAACGCGGACCGCAGCGCCAGCGGCAGATTGTGGCGATAGGCGAAATACGCCAAAGCCATGCCGACGAATGCAAACACCCCCCAGCCGTGCAGGCCCCAATGAAGAAACAGCAACTGCATCGCCTGACGTGCCGATTCCGTAGTGCCGCCCTCGCCTTGAGGGGGTTGCAGCATGTGGGTCAGCGGCTCGGAAACGCAGAAGAAGAACAGCGTGATACTGATGCCCGCCGCAAACAGCATCCCGGCCCATGATAGGTAACTGAACTCGGGTTCATCGTGGTCGGCGCCGAGCTTGATCTTGCCGTAACCGGACAGCGCCGTGACCACCACGAACACCAGATACAGCGTCATGGCCAGCATGTAATACCAGCCAACCGTGTTGGCCGCCCAGTTCTGCGCGGCGAGCAACCATTGGCCAGCCGCTTCGGGGAAGCTGATGACGACCAGCCCGAATATCAGGATGAAGCTGGCGGCGAAATAGAAGACTGGGGCGTTCATGCGCACGGGCGCGCTGGTTTGCGCGCTTGGAACACTCATGCCAATACCGCCCCGAGGGGAGTGAAAACGTTCATGCAACGCTGATACGGCAAGGGTAGGCCTCCTGTTGTGAGCGGGCAGCGAACCACCGGTTTAACTTGATTGAACGTTCAATTAAAACACGGAAAAGGGGCGAAGGACCAATTGAAGGTCGCTGGGCGACGACTCGCGCGGGGGTACGACGTACGCTGGGAGGCGTTGGTTCCGGGGGTTTGGGCGGGGTTGAAGGGGGCGAGAAAAAACCGTGCTGCTGCAGCCCGTCGTCCGCTACCAATAGGTGGGTGGACGCGCCACCGGTTGAAGACGCCGCAGGTTACGACGCCAGCGAATGCGGTAGTCAGTTACAGATGAGCCGCCTGACACCCCGCCTTCGCCAGCAGGCCGTTTCCTACAATTGATGCGCCTCGCAAACAAGATTTGCGGCTGGGCACGGATCTGTCAGAGTGAGTATGCGTGATCGGACCTTACCTCTGCGTCCCATCATCATGCTGCAGGCTCGCCTGATTCACGTTGCTGTCCGCTGGCACACTACGAGTCAGCCAGACGTTGCCGCCAATGGTCGAGCCCTTGCCGATGGTGATGCGTCCCAGAATGGTCGCGCCTGCGTAGATCACCACGTCATCCTCGACGATGGGGTGACGCGCGTGGCCTTTCTGCAGATGACCGTCTTCGTCCGCCGGGAAGCGTTTTGCACCCAGGGTCACGGCCTGGTAGATCCGTACGCGCTCGCCGATGATTGCGGTTTCGCCAATGACCACTCCGGTACCGTGATCGATGAAGAAGCTCAGACCGATCTGCGCGCCAGGGTGAATGTCGATGCCGGTGGCCGAATGCGCCAGCTCCGAGCTGATTCGCGCCAGCAGCGGCAGACCATTGTTGTACAGATGGTGGGCCAGACGATGATGGATCACCGCGAGAATCCCCGGATAGCACAGCAACACCTCATCGACGCTGCGCGCCGCAGGATCGCCTTGATAAGCCGCCAGCACGTCGGTGTCGAGGGTGCGGCGGATGTTCGGCAGGGCGCTGGCGAAATCCTGAATCAGCCGCTCGGCGTGCACATCGGCACAGGAGGCGTCCTCCCCGCGCTGGCGGGCGACGTAGCGCAATTCGAGCCGCGCCTGATCCAACAGCGAGTTAAGCGCCACGTCCAGGGTGTGGCCGACGTAAAAGTCTTCGCTCTCTTCGCGCAGATCCACCGGCCCCAGGCGCATTGGGAACAGTGCGCCGCCCAGAGCCTCAAGGATGTCGCGCATGGCTTCGCGGGAAGGCAGCTCGCGACCGCCCTTCTCGCCGCTGACACGACCGTTGCGGGTGCGCCAGTCATCACGCGCAGCGCGCAACTCACCCACAATCCGCTGCAACTGCCAGTGGCCGGTCAATCCCTCGGCACATTCTTGCGGGGACAGTTCGGGAATAGTGCTCACGCAGATTTCTCCTCAGTTCAACGGCTCGTCAGGCTGGACATGGCCGAAGGTTGGATCACTCTACGGCAAACAAATAAGGCAAAAAAATAACAATTTTCGTGAGGCTATATCTCGACGCCCTCGGTAAATCGTTCAGTTGCCCTGTCGCAATGGTCTGCCTATAGTCCAGCGACTCACTTGCGGATGTATCGATACGACCATGATCAAACAACAGCTCGAACGCTTTGACCGCCTGGAACTGCTGGGCGCTCCAACGCCGCTGGAGAAACTTGAACGCCTGTCGACTTGGGTTGGGCGCGATATTTATGTCAAACGTGACGACATAACCCCCTTGGCCCTGGGCGGCAACAAGCTGCGCAAGCTGGAATATCTGGCCGCTGACGCGCTAGCCCAAGGCGCTGACACGCTGATCACCGCAGGTGCCATCCAGTCCAACCATGTACGCCAGACCGCGGCGCTGGCCGCCAAACTGGGCCTGGACTGCGTCGCGCTGCTGGAAAACCCGATTGCCACCGAAGACCGCAATTATCTGGGCAACGGCAATCGCCTGCTGCTGGATCTGTTCGACGCCAGGGTCGAGCTGGTGGAAAACCTCGACAACGCCGATGAGCAGCTCCAGGCGCTGGCCGCACGCCTGAGCGCCAGCGGCAAGAAGCCGTATCTGGTGCCGATCGGTGGCTCCAGTCCCATAGGCGCACTGGGTTATGTGCGGGCGGGTTTCGAGTTGGCCGAGCAGATCCAGCAGAGCGGTCTGCGATTTGCCGCCGTCGTGCTGGCCTCGGGCAGCGCAGGCACCCACAGCGGTCTTGCTCTGGCGCTGGCGCAAGCACTGCCGCAGTTGCCGGTCATCGGCGTGACCGTCTCGCGTCCGGAAGAATCCCAGGCGCCCAAGGTTCAGGGGCTGGCCGAACGTACCGTCGAGTTGCTCGGCGAACCGTTGCCCGCCGCATTCAAGGTGAGACTGTGGGACGAATATTACGGCCCACGCTATGGCGAACCGAACGCGGGAACGTTGTCGGCGATCAAACTGGTCGCCAGTCAGGAAGGATTGCTGCTGGACCCGGTGTACACCGGCAAAGCCATGGCCGGATTATTGGATGGGATCGGCCGGCAACGCGTTGACGACGGCCCGATCATCTTCCTGCACACCGGCGGTGCGCCAGCGTTGTTCGCTTATCCAGATGTTTTTTCGGAACAGTGAATGGGTTGCAGGCGCCGGCAATGATCAGGTGGAACGACGCATAACCGTGTGGCAGACGTCGGAGGTTAGGACACCAGCAAATGCGTCGGCTCAGTTACAGACGGGTTTGGCTGACACTCCACGCTCGCTGCCGACCAAACTCCGGCGTCTGCCACTTGTCTCTGCGCAGCACTGCATATACTCAAACCACCTAATGAACTCGCTTTTTATTATTTTTACTCCTAATCGACTGCTTTTATGATCGCCAGGGACAGCCGCGACAATGCTCGGCAGAGTACTGAAAAAGCTGGATAAAGCTGCGATGCCACAGTAGTTTCGTCAGGTCTGAAGCTTGCCTGACATACCAATTAGAACAGGGGACTCACATGAACATGTCTGCAATCCGCCGCACCTTCCTGCTGTCGGCATTCAGTCTGGTGCTCGGCACCGGTCTGGTGACCCACGCCGTCGCTGGCGAGCAACTGGAAACCATCAAAAAGAACGGCACGCTCGACGTCGGTTTGGAGGGCACCTACCCGCCTTTCAGTTTCGTCGGCGAAGACGGCAAGCTGACCGGTTTCGAGGTCCAGTTCTCCGAAGCCCTGGCCAAGGAGCTGGGCGTGAAGGTCAAGCTGACTGCAACCCCATGGGCCGGCATCCTCGCGGCACTGGATTCCAAGCGCCTGGACGTGGTCATCAACCAGGTGACCATCTCCGAAGAGCGCAAGAAGAAATACGACTTCTCGGAACCGTACACCGTGTCTGGCATTCAAGCCCTGGTGCAGACCAAAAACAAGGACACGATCAAAACTGCCGCTGACCTCAAAGACAAGAAAGTCGGTGTCGGCCTGGGCAGCAACTATGAGCAGTGGCTCAAAGAGAATGTCCCTGGCGCGGTCGTCAAAACTTACGACGATGATCCGACCAAATATCAAGACCTGCGCGTCGGGCGCATTGACGCCATCCTGGTCGATCGCCTCGCCGCTCTGGACCTAATCGCCAAAACCAAAGACCAACTGGCTGTCGCCGGCGAGCCATTCTCTCGTCAGGAGTCCGGTATCGCACTGCGCAAGGGCGAACCTGAGTTGCTGGACGCGATTAACAAGGCTATCGACAAGCTGCGCACCGACGGCACCCTCGCCAAGCTGTCGCAGAAGTACTTCAAGGCTGACGTGACCAAATGATTCCAGAGAGCCTACAGCTCGCGCTGGACTCCGCGCCCTTTCTGCTCAAGGGCGCGTATTACACGGTGGGTCTGAGTCTCGGATCGATGTTCTTCGGATTGGTGCTGGGCTTCGGCCTGGCATTGATGCGGCTGTCGAAGGTCTGGATCGTCAGCGCCATCGCCAGGGTCTACGTGTCGTTCTTTCGCGGCACGCCCCTGCTGGTTCAGCTATTCATGATCTATTACGGCCTGCCTGATCTGGGCATCGAGCTGGATGCGATCACAGCGGCGCTCATCGGGTTATCGCTGAACATGGCGGCCTACGCCTGCGAAATCCTGCGCGCCGCCATTGGCGCGGTGGACAGAGGACAGTGGGAAGCCGCTGCCAGCATCGGCATGACCCGTGCGCAGACCATGCGTCGAGCAATTCTGCCGCAAGCCGCACGTACCGCGCTGCCACCCTTGGGCAACAGCTTCATTTCACTGGTCAAAGACACCGCCATGGCCGCCACCATTCAGGTGCCGGAAGTATTCCGTCAGGCGCAGCTGATTTCGTCGAGGACGCTGGAGGTCTTCACCATGTATTTCACCGTCGCGGTGATCTACTGGGTGCTGTGCACCGTATTGGCACACTTCCAGAACCGCCTGGAAGCACGGGCCAACCGCCACGACGTGGAGTCCTGATGCATGATCACCGTTGAAAAACTGACCAAGCAATTCAAGGGCAACGAGGTCCTCAAAGGCATTGATCTCAAGGTCGAGCCAGGCGAAGTGGTTGCCATCATCGGTCCCAGCGGTTCCGGCAAGACCACCTTCCTGCGCTGCCTGAATTTTCTCGAAGAGCCGAGCAGCGGCAATATCGTCGTCGGCGATATCAGAATCGATGGCAGCCAGCCCCTGAGTCAGCAACAGGGCCTGATTCGCCAACTGCGTCAGCACGTTGGTTTCGTGTTCCAGAACTTCAACCTGTTTCCCCATCGCACGGCACTGGAAAACGTCATCGAAGGCCCGATCGTGGTCAAGAAGATGCCGCACGATCAAGCGGTCGAATTGGGGCGCGAGCTTCTGGCCAAGGTCGGTCTTGCAGGCAAGGAAGACGCTTATCCGCGGCGCCTGTCAGGAGGGCAGCAGCAGCGGGTGGCGATCGCCCGAGCCCTGGCGATGGAGCCGGAAGTCATTCTTTTCGATGAACCGACTTCGGCGCTGGACCCTGAGCTGGTTGGCGAAGTGCTCAGCACCATCCGAGCCTTGGCCGAAGAAAACCGCACGATGGTCATCGTCACCCACGAAATGAAATTCGCCCGGGATGTCGCCAATCGCGTGGTGTTCATCGATAAAGGCGTGATCGTGGAACAGGGCGATGCCAAAGAATTGTTCGCGAACCCCAAGGAGGAGCGTACGCGGCAGTTTCTAGAACGCAGCAGGAATTAATCCTACAATCCGCGTGTAATAAACGGCGCTCATCAGCGCCGTTTTCTTTGCGTCCAACATTTGGAAAAGTTTGGATCTAGCAAACCTCTCTTTCATGCGGCCCTGCATCAGGGCGCGTTTCTTATCGACTTTCTCAATGCAACATATGCGTGCTTACGTCATTTGACGATTTGGTACTTTGACCTTTTATCGTCCTACAAATAGCGCGAGGGTCTTCTTGCGAGGACTCCCATGCCACCCCGCAGCCAAACGTTATCAGCCACAAGTAGGACATTGCGCCCATTCTCGGCACCCCGGCACTAGATCACGTTGTAGGAAGCATCTGTTTATGTTGAACACAACTGCTTAATCCTCATGACTCATTGACAGATATGCAGTAACACAATTAGCTCAATTGAAACCTCGAATACTTTCATAGCGGAATAAGCAAGTCTGAATTTGGAACCGTTTGTATGGTTTGCCAACACTGCGCATCGAGCGTGTACTAACGGCATCGATTTAAAAGAGTGTCTGGGATGGCGAATGTCGCCCAGGCCTTACTTCAAACCCAACTTCCAGTGAGAACCGAAGATGATCCATACTCCTGTCAGCCGTATGCCTTTAAAGCTCTTCGCGCCCTATTTGCCGCAGTGCAACAGACAGGGCATAGGCGTCCTGGCCGCAAGCAACCTGTTAGTGCACATCGATCCTTACCCCGAGATGGAGTCAGGAGACCTGATTGAATTGTTCTGGGGCGACTGTTATGTCGCGTCAACACTTTTATCGGAGTCCGACATTGGATATACGTCTGTCCTACGTATACCCGAGAGCTTTCTACAGAGTGGTAAGGTCAAGACCTACTATCGCGTGACAAAGATAGGTAGCGAATCCGTCAGGTCACCCAGTTGCAAGGTGTGGGTCAAACTGGAGACTCCCGGCGGTCATTTGGTCAGCGCCGATGGTGACGAAAATCAGGGGTTGGCTCCGTTGAAGTTTCCCGAGTCCGTCACGAGGGACGGGCTGAGCGCTCAACAATTGAAAAGTGGCATCCATGTCACGATCGAGCCCTATGCACATATGGAGGCGTATGACGAAATCACCCTGCGCTGGGGCGATGTTCGTATGGATCTTCCAGCGTTGACGGAACAACAGGTCGGCAAGGCCATCAAGGTTCATGTACCGGCGACGCTGCTTCGGGAAGCCTGGGATGAGCTGCATCAGGAAGTGACCTACTGCGTCATCGACCGGGTAGGCAACAATTCCCTGTGGGCCCCGGCAAGGTCCATCAAGGTCAGCACCGACGATATCCCCGAGCCTGAACTTTGATTGCCTTCGCCAGCCCTAAAGCACCGTCGCCATGCTGGAATGCCTGGTTTCGGCGGTGTTTTTGGCCAAAGCGCGCTGAATCGCCCACAGCTCGGAGCTGCCGGCGAAAACGTGAGCGGGTCTTCAGATCCGACGCGGACCAGAAACATCCCACAGCCTCTATAAAACCTTCCTACAACTCCCCGCCAGTAGGAACCCGCCGCCACTGCTAGCCTGCGCTGACACTCTTCACGAGACGTTCGCCATGCCGTGCCGACATATCGTCAAGTACTTCACCCTCCTGCTGATCTTCAGCTCCTGCCTTGCGTGGGCCAGCCAGCTGACTGGCGGCTAAATCCCCGATTCGCCTTCTATGCTTATTCCTAAATGTAAGTTTATTTAATCTTTATACGCGCTTACGGTATATGCACCGGACCACCGGCCCCCCGCAAGACTTCCTGCCGCCACCGCGGTTTTGATTCGAGGTTCGAATGGTCACGTACACAATTACCCCAGTGCATAACGCCAGGGCATTGCGCGCATGGAGAAGTCGCCACCATGACTGATCTGAGCGCACTTTCTGTCCAGCACACCCTGGACATTGCTCCCCCTCTGCTGCCCGCCAAAGTGCTGCGCAACGACGCCGAAGCGATCGCCGCAGCCCACGAGCTTGCAGCCCTTGTCCGGCCTACTGCTGCCACGCGTGATCGTGAGCGTCAGTTGCCGTGGACCGAAATAGAGCTGTTCACTCGCAGCGGCCTGGGCAGTATTTCCGTGCCCCGCGCCTACGGCGGGCCCCAGGTATCGTTCGCCACCGTCGCCCAGGTGTTCGCCATCCTGTCCGCAGCCGATCCTGCGGTCGGGCAGATCCCGCAGAATCATTTCGGGATTCTCAACTCGCTGGTCGGGAGCGCCAGCGAAGCGCAGAAAAAGGTGCTGTTCGACAGCATTCTCCATGGCGCGCGCATCGGCAACGGCGGCCCGGAACGTGGCACCAGGAACACCCTTGACGTAAGGACCCGACTGACCGCTGACGGTGATCAATTTTTGCTCAACGGTCGTAAGTTCTACTCCACCGGCGCGCTGTTCGCCCATTGGGTCGCGGTCAAGGCGATCAACGACGACGGCAAACAGGTGCTGGTCTTCGTACCTCGCGGCACGCCGGGGCTGCACATCATCGACGACTGGTCCGGCTTCGGGCAGCGCACCACGGCCAGCGGCAGTGTGCTGCTGGAGAACGTGCGGGTCAGCGGCGACCTGGTCATCGAAAACTGGAAGCTTGCGCTGGCGCCCAGCATCCAGGGTGCGGTTTCACAACTGATTCAAGCGGCCATCGATGCCGGTATCGCCCGCGAAGCCATCGACGAAACCATCCGTTTCGTGCGTGAACGTTCACGTCCCTGGATCGAGGCCAATGTCGAGCGCGCGAGCGACGACCCATACGTCATCGCCGATATCGGCAAGTTGAAACTGGAACTGCATGCTGCCCAAGCGCTGCTGGACAAGGCCGGTCGTGTGCTGGATGAAATCGCCGCCGCACCCATCGATGAGCAATCTGCGGCCCGGGCATCCATTGTCGTGGCCGAAGCCAAGGTGCTCACCACCGGCATCGCCCTGCAGGCAAGTGAAAAGCTGTTCGAGCTGTCCGGCAGTCGCGCCACGCTGGCCGAATTCAATCTTGATCGTCACTGGCGCAACGCCCGCGTCCACACCCTGCACGATCCGGTGCGCTGGAAGGTCCACGCCGTCGGTGCCTGGAACCTCAACGGCACCCTGCCCGCCCGCCACTCCTGGATCTGAACCAGACAACTGGAAGCACACATATGAGTCTTCAATCCTTGCCGCGTGACACGCAGGCGGCGGTCGCGATCATCAAAGATGACGCCCAGGCGCTGGAAATCGCCCACGCGTTGGCCGAAATCTTCAAACAGCAGAGCGCCGTGCGTGATCGCGAACGCCGTCTGCCACACCTTGAGCTGGAACAGTTCTCCCGCTCCGGGCTGTGGGGCATCAGCGTACCGAAAGCCTTTGGCGGCGCTGGCGTTTCCAGCGTTACCCTGGCCGAAGTCATTCGCATCATCTCGGCGGCCGACGGCTCGCTGGGGCAGATTCCGCAGAACCATTTCTACGCCCTTGAAGTGCTACGCGTGAATGGCAGCCCCGAGCAGCAGAAGCGTCTGTACGCCGAAGTGCTCGCTGGCCAACGCTTCGGCAATGCGCTTGCGGAGTTGGGTACCAAAACTGCCCACGATCGCACCACGCGCCTGAGCGCTGACCTGAGTAGTGAGCGCAAGGGCTGGCGCATCAACGGCCGCAAGTTCTACGCCACTGGGGCGTTGTATGCGCAGCGCATTCCGACCTCGGTGATCGATGACGACGGCGTTCAGCAACTGGCTTTCGTCCCGGCCAACGCTGCGGGCCTGAACGTGATCGATGACTGGAGTGGCTTCGGCCAGCGCACTACCGGCAGCGGCTCGGTGGTGTTCGACAACGTGTATGTCAGTGATGAAGATGTGGTGCCGTTCCAGACTGCATTCGAGCGCCCGACGACGGTTGGCCCGCTGGCGCAGATTCTTCATGCGGCCATCGACACCGGCATCGCACGGGCGGCTTATGAAGACGCCCTGCATTTCGTGCGCACTCGCACCCGCCCCTGGATCGACTCGGGCGTCGAAAAAGCCGTGGACGATCCTTTAACCCTGCACAGTTTCGGCAAGCTCGGCATTCGTCTGCACGCCGCCGAGGCCTTGCTCGAACGCTCCGGCGAATATCTGGACCGAGCGCAGGCCCAGAGCACTGCCGAAAACGTGGCACAAGCCTCGATAGCCGTGGCCGAAGCCCGCGCCATCAGCACCGAAATTTCCCTGGCGGCCAGCAGCACGTTGTTCGAATTGGCAGGCTCCCAGTCGACCCTGGCCGAGCACGGTCTGGATCGTCACTGGCGCAACGCGCGGGTTCACACCTTGCACGACCCGGTGCGCTGGAAGTACCACGCCATCGGCAATTTCTATCTCAATGAGGTCAATCCTCCATGTCGGGGGACGATCTGATGGGCAAGAAAAAGATCCTGCTCAACGCGTTCAACATGAACTGCATCGGGCACATCAACCATGGTTTCTGGACGCACCCGAGGGACACCTCGACCCAGTACAAAACCATCGAATACTGGACCAATCTGGCGCAGTTGCTGGAGCGAGGGCTGTTCGACGGTTTGTTCATCGCCGATATCGTCGGCGTATATGACGTGTACCAGAAGTCGATCGGCGTCACGCTCAAGGAGTCGATCCAGCTGCCGGTCAACGATCCGCTGCTACTGGTTTCGGCCATGGCGGCGGTCACCAAAAATCTTGGTTTCGGCCTGACCGCCAACCTCACCTATGAAGCGCCGTATCTGTTCGCCCGGCGTATGTCGACGCTCGATCACCTGACCCGTGGACGTGTGGGCTGGAACATCGTTACCGGCTATCTGGACAGCGCCGCCAAGGCGATGGGCCTCACGGAGCAGATCGAACACGACCGGCGTTACGACCAGGCCGACGAATACCTGGAGGTGCTGTACAAGCTCTGGGAAGGCAGCTGGGAAGACGATGCGGTGATTGAGGATCGTCAGGCGCGTATCTACGCCCAGCCGGAAAAAGTGCATTACGTGCGCCACCACGGCGAGTTCTATCAGGTCGAGGGTTATCACCTGTGCGAGCCGTCGCCGCAGCGCACGCCGGTGCTGTTTCAAGCCGGCAGTTCTGACCGCGGTCTGCAGTTTGCGGGCAGCAATGCCGAGTGTGTGTTCATCAGCGGGCAGAACAAACCCGCGACCCGCGAACAAGTGGACAAGGTGCGCGCCAGCGCCGTGGCGGCCGGTCGCAACCCGGACGACATTAAGGTGTTCATGGGCTTGAACGTCATCGTCGGGGCGACCGAAGAGGCCGCTCGTGCCAAGCATGCGGAATATCTGAAGTATGCCAGCGCCGAAGCCGGGCTCGCACACTTTGCCGCCTCTACCGGCATCGACTTCGCCGACTACGAGCTGGACGAACCTATCCAGCACGTCAAAGGCAATGCCATTCAATCGGCGACGAAGATCCTCAGGAACAACGACTGGACGCGGCAGAAACTGCTGGACCAGCACGCGCTGGGCGGTCGCTACATCAACGTGATCGGCTCGCCCGAGCAGGTCGCTGACGAGCTGGAATCCTGGATCGCCGAAACCGGCCTGGACGGCTTCAACCTGACTCGCATTGTTACGCCCGAGAGCTACGAGGATTTCATCGATCTGGTGATCCCGGAGCTGCAACGGCGCGGTTCCTACAAGACCGCTTACGAGCACGGAACGTTGCGCGAGAAGTTGTTCGCCGAAGGCGAAGCTCGGTTGCCGCAGCGGCATGTCGGGGCGAGCTACCGGGTTCTAAACCAATGATTCATATCGCTTGACCTGACGTCTTCGTGAGCAAGCTCACTCCCACAGTAGAGTTGCGTCGTTCACCAAAAGCTGTGGCGGAGCACAATCCTGTGGGAGTGAGCTTGCTCACGAAAGCGGTCTTGCAGGCGCCTGAAAAACTAAAAATTTGAACACTGACTCGGACACCACACCATGAGCAAAACCCTTCTGACACTGGCCCTTTCCTTTGGCCTGTTCACCGGCATCAGCCAGGCGGCGGATCAGCCGCTCAAGGTCGGCACCACTGCCGCCTTCGCCATTCCGCTGGAAGCCGCAGTGGCTGAAGCCGACAAACAAGGCCTGAAGGTCGAGCTGGTGGAGTTCACCGACTGGATCGCGCCGAACGTCAGCCTCAACGCGGGGGACATCGACGTGAACTACTTCCAGCACATCCCGTTCCTGGAAAACGCCAAGGCCGCATCTGGCTTCGATCTGGTGCCTTATGCGCCAGGCATCATCAACAACGTCGGTCTCTACTCCAAGAAGTACAAAAGCTTCGACGAGCTGCCAACCGGCGCCACTGTGGCCATCGCCAACGACCCGATCAACAGCGGGCGCGGTCTGCAACTGCTGGCCAAGGCCGGTCTGATCACCCTCAAACCCGGCGTCGGTTACAAGGCCACCGAAGACGACATCACCGCCAACCCGAAGAAGATCAAGCTGATTCAGGTCGAAGCGGTGCAGTTGGTCCGCGCCTATGACGACGCCGATCTGGTGCAGGGCTACCCAGCCTACATTCGCTTGGCAAAAACCTTCGATGCCGGCTCGGCGATCCTGTTCGACGGTCTGGATCACCCGGAATATGTCATCCAATTCGTGATCAGGCCTGACCACAAAGACGACCCGCGGCTGGCCAAATTCATCGACATCTACCAACACTCCCCTGTCGTGCGCGCCTCGCTGGATAAAGTGAATGGCTCGCTGTATCAGGTCGGCTGGAAGAACTGAACATGAACGCCACCGTGCAACGCTCCCTGCCACTGGAAGAGCCCACTCCGCATTCCGCCGCACAGGCGCGCCTGCACCCGGAAAAGGCCAACGCCCATGTGCGCTTCAGCCAGTTGGGCAAGGTCTATGAAGGCCAACAAGGGCCGGTAACAGCCCTGCAAGGCATCGATCTGGATATCGAGCGCGGCGAAGTATTCGGCATTATCGGTCGTAGCGGCGCTGGCAAGTCGTCGCTGATTCGCACTATCAACCGCCTGGAACAACCCAGCAGCGGCCAGGTGTTGATCGATCAAGTCGATATCGCTGCGTTCAATGAAGACAAGCTGGTGGAACTGCGCCGACGGATAGGCATGATCTTTCAGCACTTCAACCTGATGTCGGCCAAAACCGTCTGGAAGAACGTCGAACTGCCACTCAAAGTGGCTGGCGTTCCCAAGGAGCAGCGCAAACGCAAGGTTGCCGAACTGCTGGAACTGGTGGGTCTGCAAGACAAGCACGACGCCTATCCGGCGCAGTTGTCCGGCGGCCAGAAGCAGCGCGTCGGCATTGCCCGGGCGCTGGTGCATGACCCGGAAATTCTGCTCTGCGACGAAGCCACTTCGGCGCTCGATCCGGAAACCACGCAATCGATCCTGGGCCTGCTGCGCGAGATCAATCAGCGCCTGGGCCTGACCATCATTCTGATCACCCATGAAATGGCGGTGATCCGCGAGATCTGTGACCGTGTCGTGGTTCTGGAACGTGGGCGGATCGTCGAACAAGGCCCGGTGTGGCAGGTCTTCGGTGACCCACAGCATGAGGTGAGCAAGACGCTGCTGGCGCCGCTGCAACACGCGTTGCCGGAAGACCTGCAGACTCGCTTGCAGGCGCAGCCATCGGACAAGCACGCCAGTATCGTGCTCGATCTGCAGTTCACCGGCAGCGACGGCAACGAGCCCGATCTGTCGGCGCTGTTCAGTGCGTTCGGCGGTCGCGTCAGCCTGCTGCATGGCGGTGTAGAGCGCATTCAGGGGCGGGCGCTGGGGCATTTGCTTCTGGCGGTCAGCCATTCGCCTTTGTCCGTCGAAGAATTGCTCACTCGCGCACGCAAACAGGCGCAACACGCAAAGGTACTGGGTTATGTGGCTTGATCGTTTGTGGCAAGGCGTTATCGACACGTTCCTGATGGTCGGCGTTTCGTCGCTGATCGCGCTGATCCTGGGCATTCCGTTGGCCGTGATTCTGGTCACCAGCGGCAAAGGCGGGATTTTCGAAGCGCCGAACGTCAACCGTGTGTTGGGCGCCTTCGTGAATATCTTTCGCTCGGTGCCGTTTCTGATCCTGATGGTTGCGCTGATCCCCTTCACCCGGCTGATCGTCGGCACGACATACGGCGTCTGGGCGGCGGTCGTGCCGCTGACCATCGCCGCCACGCCGTTTTTCGCGCGCATCGCCGAAGTCAGCCTGCGCGAAGTCGACCACGGCCTGATCGAAGCCGCTCAGGCGATGGGTTGCCGCCGTTGGCATATCGTCTGGCACGTCCTGCTGCCCGAAGCGCTGCCGGGGATCGTCGGCGGCTTCACCATCACCCTGGTCACCATGATCAACTCCTCGGCAATGGCAGGCGCCATCGGCGCGGGGGGCCTGGGAGACATCGCTTATCGCTACGGCTATCAGCGCTTCGATACGCAAGTGATGCTTACCGTGATCGTGTTGTTGGTGGTGTTGGTGGCAGTGATTCAGCTGGGCGGGGATCGGCTGGCGCTGCGATTGAATAAGCGGTGATTGGGATCGAGATCTGAGTTTCTCAGGTCGATCGCCATTCCCTGTGGAGTGAGCTTGCTAGGGGCCGCCTTCGGACAAAGGCTGACTAACAGACGCTGCATCTGTTGCGACAGCACTGACCTCTTCGTGAGCCAGCTCGCTCCCACAGGTTTTAATCATTCGTCGTGATCCTGAGCAGGGGTATATTGGCCGCTTCTCCCGCTCAGAATCCGCTCAATGAAACTCGACCCGCAGCACCTCGCTCAGATCACCGCCACCACGCTGGGCAACTACGACAATGTGGCCGAGGAGTTTCGTGAGGGGACGCGCAACCATGATGTCACGCAGAACATCGCTGCCCTGCTGCGCAATATCCAGGGTGCGGCGCCGTTTCAGATTCTCGATTTTGGCTGCGGGCCGGGGCGGGATTTGCGCACGTTCACAGCGATGGGCCATGTCGCGGTCGGCTTGGATGGCTCTGAGCGCTTCGCTGAGATGGCCCGTGCCGACAGTGGGTGCGAGGTGTTGCGGCAGAACTTTCTGGAACTCGATCTCCCTTCCGAACGCTTCGACGGCATCTTCGCCAATGCCTCGCTGTTTCATGTCCCCAGGCAGGAACTGCCTCGAGTGTTGAGCCAATTGCGCGCAACCTTGAAGCCCGGCGGTGTGCTGTTCAGTTCCAATCCTCGGGGGCACAATCAGGAAGGCTGGAAAGGCGAACGCTATGGCTCGTTTCATGATCTCGAATCATGGAGCGCGTTGCTGACCGAGGCAGGGTTCGTCGAGGTCGAGCATTACTACCGGCCGCAAGGCTTGCCCAGGGAGCAGCAGCCCTGGCTGGCAAGTATCTGGCGCAGGGTTTGAGGCGCCATCGATCTCGCGACGAACACTGTCCCTGTGGGGTGAGCTTGCTCACGAAGGGGCCACTACATCCGCCTTAAATGCAGATGCTGGGCGTCGGCCTTGGTCCGAGGGCGGCCCCGACCAAGCTCACCCCCGCACGGCTTTTGATCACCGGGCGAGAGCGTGGCACGTCAGCAGCAAGCCGCCTGTGCCAGTTTCATTCGGGGGCTATCAGTTACTCCGCCGCCGGATGCGCGTCGGTATCATCGTCTTCCTTCTGGCGCTCGTCCTCACGCTTGCGCTTCTCGGCCTCCACCTTTTCGCGCTGCTCCTTGGTCGGCTCCTTGATTTTGTACCAGGCCACGTACAGCGCAGGCAGGAACAGCAACGTCAACAGCGTGGCGATGATGATGCCGCCGATCATTGCGTAGGCCATGGGCCCCCAGAACACTTCCCGAGCAATCGGAATCATGCCCAGGCTGGCAGCCGCTGCCGTCAACAGAATCGGGCGACGACGATGTTCGGTGGCCTCGGCAACGGCATCCCACGGCAGGTAACCGGCAATTTCATATTCGTGGATCTGCGTCACCAGAATCACTGAGTTGCGGATGATGATGCCGATGAGCGCGAGAATCCCAAGGATCGCCACAAACCCCATGGGCGTTCCCGTCGGCACCAGCGCCAGCACCACCCCGATCAGGCCCAGCGGCGCCACACTTGCGACCAGGAACATCTTCTGCACGCTGTGCAGCTGGATCATCAGGAACGTTGCCATGAGAAAGATCATCAGTGGCACGACCTTGGCAATCGGGCCCTGGGCCTTGCCGCTTTCTTCCACCGTACCGCCGGTGGCGACTTTGTAGCCGACCGGCAGGCTCGAGGCGAACTTATCGATCTCGGGTTTGAGCTCCTTCACCAGATCCGTCGGCTGCATTTCGTCGCGTACGGCGGCCTTGAGGGTGATGGTGGGCTTGCGGTCGCGACGCCAGACCAGTGGCTGTTCCATTTCATAGCGCACATTGGCGAAGGCCAGCAGGGGAATGGACGTGCCCTGTGGCGTGACAATCTGCAGGTTCTGCAGGGTCTCGGGTGATCCACGCTCGATATCCACCGCCCGGCCCACGACGTTGATCAGGTAAATGTCATCGCGCACCTGAGTCACTGCCGAGCCGGTGACGATGCTGTTCATCAGCTGCGCCACGTCTTCGGAAGACAGCCCCAGCTGCCGCGCCTTGTCCTGGTTGATGTCGATGCGCAGCACTTTGCCAGGCTCGTTCCAGTCGTAGATCATCTCGCCGATGTGCTGGTTTTTGTCGAGCAAGGTTGCCAGATCGATCGCGTGCTGACGCACTTTGTCGATGTTGTCGCCGCTGACACGGTATTGGATCGGACGGCCCACCGGTGGCCCCATTTCCAGCGGCTGGACGTAGGTGCCGATACCGACGAAGTCATCACGCAGGCGCTTGTGCAAGCGATCCATCAGCCCGGCGCGCTCTTCCAGACCTTTGCTGACGATCACCAACTGCGCGTAGTAGGGGTTCTCCAGCTGCTGATCCAGCGGCAGGTAGAAACGCACCGCGCCCTGGCCAATGTAAGTGCTCCAACGCACGATGTCCGGGTCGTCCTTGAGGGTCGCTTCGAGCCTGTCCACGGCCTTGCGCGTCTCGTTGATCGAGGCGTTCTGCGGCAAGTTGAGGTCGACGAGAATCTCGGGACGGTCCGAAGACGGGAAGAACTGGTTCTGTACGAAGCGCATGCAGAACACCGAGGTGGCGAACAGCAGCACGGTGACGATGACGGTCAGCCAACGGTGACGCATGGCCCAGAACATGGAGCTGTTGAAGGCGCGAGCGATGCGACCCGGCTTGGCGTGTTCGTCCTTCTTCTTTATGTTCTCGCTGAGGATGTGCACACCGATCACCGGCGCAAACAGCACTGCCACAATCCATGAAACCAGCATGGCCACAGCAATCACCGCAAACAGGGTGAAGGTGTATTCCCCCGCCGAACTGGCATTGAGGCCGATCGGGACAAAACCGGCCACGGTCACCAGCGTACCGGTGAGCATGGGGAAGGCCGTGGAGGTATAGGCAAATGTCGCGGCCTGCTCTTTGGAGTCGCCCCTTTCCAGACGCGAGACCATCATTTCCACGGTGATCATGGCGTCGTCCACCAACAATCCGAGGGCGATGATCAAGGCGCCCAGTGAAATACGCTGCATGGTGATGCCGCTGTACTCCATGAACACGAAGACCATCGCCAGCACGAGTGGAATCGAGCACGCCACCACTAGCCCGGCGCGCATGCCCAAGCTGATGAAGCTGACGATCAGTACGATAACCACCGCTTCGAACAATGCGCTGGTAAAGCCGCCAACGGCTTTTTCAACCACCTGAGCCTGATCAGATACGTTGTTCACACCGACGCCGATAGGCAGGTCAGCGGTCGCGGCTTCCATGCGCTCATGCAACTGCTTGCCGAACTCCTGGACGTTGCCACCCTTTTTCATCGCGATGGCGAGACCGATGGCAGGCTTGCCGTTGAAGCGGAACAGCGGCGTGGGCGGATCGGCGTAGCCGCGACTGATCTCGGCAACGTCACTCAAACGGTAGAAGCGATCGTTCAGGCGCAGATTGACCTTTTCCAGATCCTTTTCCGAGGCGAACTGCCCGGAGGTGCGCACCGAAATCCGCTCAGGCCCGGCCTCGATCACACCCGCCGGGGTCACGGCATTCTGCGATTGCAGGCTCTGCACCACCTGGCGCTGATCCAGGCCCAGGGCTGCCAGTTTGCGGGTGGAAAAATTCAGGTACAGGACTTCGTCCTGCTGGCCGATCATTTCGACCTTGCCGAGCCCCGGCACATCGCGGATCTGCACGCGCACTTCTTCGACGTAATCGCGCAGCTGACGCATCGTCAGGCCGTCGGCAGTGAAGGCATAGATCGAGCCGTAAACGTCACCGAACTCATCATTGAACGACGGACCTTGCAGACCTTGAGGGAAGGTGCCGCGAATGTCATCGATCTTTTTGCGGACCTGGTACCAGATTTGCGGGATAGCACTCGCGCTGGTGGTGTCGCGCAGGTAGACGAAGACCGTTGACTCGCCCGGTCGGGTGTAGCTCTTCACATAATCGAGAGAGTCGAGCTCTTCGAGCTTCTTCTCGATGCGGTCGGTGACCTGCTCAAGTGTTTCGTCCACCGTCGCGCCGGGCCAGCGAGTCTGGATGACCATGGTCTTGATGGTGAACGAGGGGTCTTCTTCGCGGCCCAGGTTCATGTACGAGAACACGCCCATCAGCAAGCCGACGAACATCAGATACCAGACGAAAGATTGATGCTTGAGCGCCCAATCGGAGAGGTTGAACTTCCCTTTCATCGTGGGCTGTCCTTATCGACTTTGACTTTCTGCCCCGGTTTGAGGCTGTTCACACCGGCTGTCACGACCAACTCCCCGCCCTTGATACCACCCGCCAGCACCACGCTATCGCTGTCGCGGCTGACCACGGCGACGGGGCGCGGCGAAACGGTCTGGTTCTGGGTGTCGATGATCCAGATTTGCGTCCTGCCGTCGACTTCCTGCACAGCATTGGCAGGCAATTGGATGCGTGGCTCGATGGCCGAGCTGAGGGTGACGCTGATCGCTGTTCCGAGCCGGAATGACGGTGGCGTATTCGCCAGGGTCAAGCGTGCCCGACGGGTGCGGGTCGCGCTTTCGGCCTGGGGCTCCAGTTCACGCACGGTCGCGGTGGTGTTGATCTCCGGCTCCAGCTGGCTTGCAACCTTGAACACCACATCCTTGGGCAATTGGTCAGCCAGTGCCCCCGGCAGATCGATGACTGCCTCTTTGATATCCGGTCGCGCCAGCGTCACCACTTGTTCGCCCGCGCTGACCACCTGCCCGGCTTCGACTTTCCATTCGGTGACAACCGCATCGTGATCGGTCCGCAATTCGCTGTAGCTCAGCTGATCCTTGGCCTGTTGCAGCGCGGCTTTGGATTGATCGTAGGAGGACTGCGAGGTTTTCAGGTCCGTGACTGCGACATCCAGCGCGGCCTGCGCGCCGACGCCACGATCGAACAATTCCTGTTGGCGACGGGCATTGGCCTGAGCGTTAATCAGTTGCGCCTCGATTCGCGCCAGATCGCCTTGAGTAGAACGCACCTGGTTCTGTTGATCGGTCGGGTCGAGCACGGCGAGCATGTCGCCCTTCTTCACCTCGGCACCGACATCGACGCTGCGTTGGGCGATTCGACCCGAGACCCGGAAGCCCAGGGTGCTTTCATACCGCGCCGCAATGTTGCCGGCAAAACGACCGAGGCTTTCCTCGGCCTGGGGTTTGACCTCGACGAACAGCACCGGGCGCACGGGCTCCGGTGGCGGTTCTTCCTTGCTGCATGCGCTGATCAGCAGTCCGGTCAGCATTATCCCTGACAGGCGCTTCATTGCTGCGCTCCTGTCGGGTTCTTGTGGACGTCGGCCAGTTCGACCTTCATGTCCGGGTGCAGCAGCTGATTGCCTGCGACGACCACTTTTTCACCATTCTTCAGGCCATCGATGATGATCACCTTGCCAGTCAGGTAGCGTCCCACCGTGACCCCGCGCAGGGTGACCTTGTTCTGATCGTCGACCACCCACACCGCAGGCTGGCCGAGTTGATCGCCCAGCCCCTTGGTCAAAGCGGACCACGGTAGTTCGACGCTCTGTTTGGCCGGGATGGTCAATGCGGCGCTGACCACCGAGCCCAGCTGCATGCCTTGAGGCAGCGATGCCAACGCGATTTTCACCTGCAGCGTGCCGGTTTGCGCCGAGACCGCCGGGGTGATTTCGCGGACTTTGCCCATTACCTTGATCTGCGGGTTATCCAGCAGCGTCACCTCCACCGGTTGGTTGCTGGGGGGGTTGACGAACAGCGACTCGTAGACGTTGAACACCGCATCGCGCTCGCCGTCCCGCGCCAGACTGAAAATCGGCATGGTCGCCTGCACCACTTGACCCACCTCAGCCTGGCGCGCGGTGATGATCCCGGGTGCGTCGGCGATCAGCGAGGTGTAACCCAGTTGCTCGCGAGCATTGGCAAGCTGCGCCTGAGCGGCCTTGAGCGCACTCTGGCTGCCGCGCAATTGGGCTTGGGCGGAGTCGTATTCGCTCTTGCTGGTGTAACCCTTGGGCAGCAGTTTTTCCTGGCGCACGAAAGCCGCCGCGGTCTGTTTCACGCGGGCCTGTTCAGCGGCCTCGGCGGCGATGGCCGAATCCACGTTGGTCTGCAAGTCCTTGGGATCGAGCTTGGCCAGCACCTGTTTTGCACTGATGCGATCGCCGACATCGACCATTCGCTGGATGATCTTGCCGCCCACGCGGAACGACAGCTGGGTCTGCACGCGGGCCTGGATATCGCCGGTCAGCGCGACGGCGGCGGCGAATTCGGCGGTCTTGACCTCCTGCACCTGCACGCGCGGCAGTACCGGGTCCTTGGGTTTTTCCTTGCCGCAGCCAGACAGAAACGCCAGGCAAAGACCCAGCGTGAGGGCAGTCAGGCCATGTGTGAAAACCGAGGGTTGAGCAGGCATGCAAACTCCTTGTGCCAATGCCGTTGCGTGCATCGCGCCGCCGAGCGTCGTCGTGATGTGATCATGCGACTGTGAGCGTAGATGAGGGTTCCTTGCGCCGCTAAACTCAGTCGAATCCGACCTGCCGGTCACACTCATTCAACAGCAAGGAACGCTCGATGCTCACCACCCTCGCCGTCGCCAACTATCGCTCGATCAACACGCTGGTGGTGCCCCTTGCGCGCTTGAATCTGATCACCGGCCCCAATGGCAGCGGCAAGTCTAACCTGTATCGCGCGCTGCGTTTGCTGGCTGAAACAGCGCAAGGTGGGGTGATCAATGCGCTGGCTCGGGAAGGCGGATTGAAGTCAACCTTCTGGGCCGGGCCGGAAAATATCAGCCGACGCATGCGTAATGGCGAAGTCGAGGTTCAGGGCGGGCCGCGTAAAGAAGCCGTGCGGCTGCGCCTGGGCTTTGCCGCCGAGGGTTTCAGCTATGCGATTTCACTGGGTCTACCCTCGCCGCCCAACGCGCCGACTGCGTTCGGTCTGGACCCCGAGATCAAACGTGAGTGCATCTGGGCCGGCCCGCTGTATCGCCCCTCCAGTTTGCTGGTAGACCGCGCAGGTCCCATGATTCGCGCCCGCCAAGGCCGCAGCTGGGACGTGCTGGCGCAACACACGCCTACTTACGACAGCCTGTTCGATCAGGTCGGGAATTTGCGCTCATCACCGGAAGTGCTGCAGCTGCGCGAGCGTATTCGCGGCTGGCGATTTTATGATCACTTTCGCAGTGACGCCGATGCGCCTGCGCGCAAACCGCAACTGGGCACGCGCACGCCGGTGCTTCATCATGATGGGCGGGATCTGACGGCAGCCTTGCAGACGATTCGTGAAATCGGCGAGCCCGAGGCGCTCGATGCCGCCATCAGCGATGCCTTCCCCGGCGCACGCGTCGAAATCAATGCCCAGGGCGGCGGGTTGTTTGCGCTGGAGTTTTATCAGCAAGGTCTGTTGCGACCCCTGTCGGCGGCCGAGCTGTCGGACGGGACGTTGCGTTATCTGCTGCTGATCGCCGCCCTGCTGACGCCCCGCCCGCCAACCATGATGGTGCTCAACGAACCCGAAACCAGCCTGCACCCAGACCTGCTGCCTGCGCTGGCGAGACTGATCATTCGCGCCTCGCAGAGCTGCCAGGTATGGGTCGTTTCCCACGCCAGCCGCCTGATCGCCGCACTGGAGCAGGATCCGGAATGCAACTGCGTCGTGCTGGAGAAGGAGCTGGGGCAGACCCGGATTGTCGGCCAGGGAATGCTGGATCAACCGGCGTGGCACTGGCCGGATTGAACAGGTCCAGGACACACGGACCGGTAGGTGCGCGCGTGCCCGCGAATGCATTCTCCCACTGGCAAGCGCGCTCCCCTACAACAGGTGGGGGACAAACTCGAGATCAGCTACCCGCGCCACCATGGGCCTCTTCGAAGAAGAAATCCTTCCAGCTGTCGGCCTTGTTTTTCAGCACGCCGATTTCATGCAGTTTCTCGGCGTAGATATAGGTGCGTTGCGGAACGACGGTGAAGTCGATTTCCGGGTCCGACACAATCTTCTCTACCAACGGCAGCGGCAGTTTGGATTTCTCGACTTCAATGTAGGTCTTCGCCGCAGCTGCCTTGTCGGCCTTGATGATCTTCTCGGCTTCAGCCAGCGCGTCGTAGAAGGCTTTGTAGGTCTTCGGGTTTTCGTCGTGGAATTTCTGGGTGGTGTACAGCACGTTGAACGAGGCTTGACCGCCCAGCACGTCGTAGGAGCTAAGCACTTTGTGAACGTTCGGGTTTTCCAGTTCCTGGTATTGGAACGGCGGGCTTGAGAAGTGCGCGCTGATTTCCGAACCGCCTGCGATCAACGCTGACGTAGCATCCGGGTGCGGGAGGCTGACGGAAATGTTGTCGAATTTCTTGTAGTTGTCGTTACCGAACAGCTTGGCGGTTTCGATCTGCAAGGTACGCGACTGGAAGCCCACGCCGGCCGCTGGAACGGCAATGCGGTCCTTGTCGGTGAAGTCGTTGAGGGTCTTCACTTCAGGCCTGTTGCTGAGCAGATAGTTGGGCATCGATCCCAGCGAAGCGATCGCCTTGACGTTCTGCTTGCCCTTCGTGCGGTCCCAGATGGTCAGCATCGGCGGCACGCCTGCCGATACCACATCCAGAGCCCCGGCCAGCAGCGCTTCGTTCATGGCGGTGGCGCCGGAAATGCTGTTCCAGTCGACCTTGATGTCGATGCCTTCTTCCTTGCCGTGCTTCTCGATCAGTTTCTGCTGCTGCACCACGTCGAGAATCAGATAACCGATACCGAACTGCTGGGCGATGCTGATCTTGCCTTCGGCGTGGGCACTGCTGCTCAGCAGCGCGCCCGCCAGACCCAATGTAGCTGCCAGTGCGGTCATAACGTGTGGGAGCGAGCGTGCTCGCGAAAGTTTGGTATGCCCCATGAAATCCTCACAATGAAAATCGAAAGTGTTGGATGGCTGAAGGGACCAGATGCCCGATCCCTTCGGCGTGTTTTCTTTTTATGGTCCACTCAGCGCTGCATGCCCCAACGTTTGACGGTCAGGCGCTCGACATTGCTGAACAGCAGGTTTTCCACCAGCAGACCGATGATGATCACGGCCGCGAGGCCCGCGAACACCTTGTCGGTATACAGCTCATTGCGGTTCTGGAAGATGTACCAGCCCAGACCGCCTTTGCCCGACGACGCGCCGAATACCAGCTCGGCGGCGATCAGGGTGCGCCAGGCGAACGCCCAGCCGATTTTCAAGCCCGCCAGAATCGAAGGCAGCGCAGCAGGAATCAGGATGTACCAGACGAACCGCAGGCCTTTGAGGCCGTAGTTGCGACCGGCCATGCGCTGGGTTTCGGAAACGCCGAGAAAGCCTGCGTAGGTGTTCAGTGCCAGCGCCCAGAGCACCGAATGCACCAGCACGAAGATCAGGCTGTTTTCGCCAAGGCCGAACCACAGCAACGACAGCGGCAACAGCGCGATGGCCGGGAGCGGGTTGAACATCGCGGTCAGCGTACCGAGCAGGTCGCGGCCCAGCTGAGTGGATACGGCAAGCGTGGTCAGCCCGAATGCCAGGACGATGCCGATCAGGTAACCCTTGACCAGCACGGTCAGGGAAATCCACACCTTGCTCAGCAGCTCGCCAGTGACGATGCCATCGATGAACGCCTTGGCGGTGTCGAGAAAACTGGGCAGCAGCAGGTCGTTACCCTGAATGCGCGCAGCGATTTCCCAGATCACCGCCAAGGCGATCAGGATCACGCTCTTGCGCACCCAGCTCAGTTGCCAGATGCGTTGTGCAAGGGGGATGTCGCGGGCCAGGTCTTCCTGAGTGAAAGGCTCCAGCGCGACTTCGTACTCCTCGCGGATGGGGGGTGAAAGGCTCATGGTGGAAATCTCTTGAGTAAATTGTCCGGCTGCCCGAGACCCTGTGGGACCGAGCTTGCTCGCGAAGACGTACTTCCAGACGCAGCAGATCATCGATGGTCTGAACTGACCCCTTCGCGAGCAAGCTCGCTCCCACAGGTCTTCAGCGATCTGCCAATCAATAAGCGATACGAACATCCTGAAACCGCAGATCCCGTTCGGCCGCAGGCGCTTCGCCTTCGTCGAACAGCAGCCGGTGGATGCGCTGTGCGGAAGCCTGGAAGTCCACGCCGCCAAGACTTTTCAGGTCGTATTGATGGCTGTTGATCTCGGCACGCACGCGCCCCGGATGCGGGGACAACAGCAGAATCCGGTTGCCCACCACCAGCGCTTCTTCGATGGAGTGGGTCACGAACAGCAGCGTGAACCGCACCTCTTCCCACAGCTCCAGCAGCTCTTCCTGCATCTTGCGGCGGGTCAAGGCGTCGAGCGCGGCGAACGGCTCGTCCATCAGCAGGATTTTCGGTTGCATCGCCAGCGCACGGGCAATCGCTACCCGCGCTTTCATGCCGCCGGACAGTGTGTGCGGATACGCATTGGCGAACGCGCTCAGACCCACCTTTTCCAGATAATGCCGCGCTCGCTCTTGGGCTTCACGACGCTTGAGCGTGCGCGAGGCCAGCAGCGGGAACATGACGTTCTCGATCACCGTCTTCCATGGCGGCAGCTGGTCGAATTCTTGGAACACGACGATCCGGTCCGGCCCCGGTTCCTTGACCTGCTGACCGGCCAGACGAATCTGCCCTTCGCTGGGCCTGATGAAACCGGCAACCGCCTTGAGCAACGTCGACTTTCCGCAACCCGATGGGCCGAGCAGAACGAAGCGGTCAGCCGGATCGATTTCGAAACTGACTTGATGAGTGGCCCGCACCACGCGTTCCGGCGTGCGGTATTCAAGGCTTACGCCCTGGACTTGCAATAGCGCTTCAGCGGTAGGCTGATTGGCCTCTTGCGCGTTTGAGCGATCGCTAGCCGTGTGGCTTTGCAGAACAGCGTTCATGGAACGGGGCTCCTAAATCAATGCATGAATCAGAACGGAGCGTCGCCCTGAATGGTGGTGCGGTGCAGACGACGACGCAGATGGTCTGGAGTGCCGCCTGCAAGGTGAATCAGGGAACGGTTGTCCCAGAACACCATGTCGTTTTCCTGCCATTTGTGGCGGTAGACGTTTTCCGCACGCACGCTGTGAGCGTAGATCTCATCCAGAATCGCGCGGCTTTCGTCTTCAGGAATGCCGACGATGTGCGTGGTGAAGCCTTCGCTGACGAACAACGCTTTGCGACCGTTTTCCGGGTGCGTGCGCACTACCGGGTGGCTGACCACGGCAACCTGCGCCAACTGCTCGGCGCTTAAGGTCGGACGCCAGTTCTCGGCGTTGCGACCATCGCGATAACGCGAGGTGTAACTGTGTACCGCACTGCGACCTTCGACAGCCTTGCGCAGATGCTCAGGCAGGGTTTCCCAGGCCTGGTGCATGTCGGCGAACAGGGTGTCGCCGCCTTCGCTCGGCAACTCCTGGGCATAGAGCATCGAGCCGAGGCTCGGCAGCTCTTTATAGGACAGGTCCGAGTGCCAGTACTTGCCCGCGTCACCCAGCCCAACCGGCTGGCCGTTCTCGACGATGTTGGAAACGATCAGAATTTCCGGGTGATGGGGGAGCAGGAATTGCTTGAGGACGTGAATCTGCAGCACGCCGAAACGGCGGCTGAAATCGATCTGTTGCTGCGGGGTGATCTGCTGATCACGGAACACGACGAGGTGGTGGTCCAGATGCGCGCGATGCACGCGTGCGAAGTCTGCGTCATTGAGCGGACGGGAAAGATCCAGTCCGACGATTTCAGCGCCCACCTTTTCGGTGAATGGACGCACATCGAACTGCTGATCCGGCGCTTGCGCGGACGTGGAAGCTTGGGAGGCTGCGGGCATGAGAACTCCGACTCCAGAATAGACGTGACTGAGAGGGCGGAACTTTATAGATATAAGAAGAGAAATTTAAATATCGATAGAGCATATGGATAGCGCCGAATGTGCTAGCGGCGGCCCAATGCCAGTATTGGTAACCACGCGGATACCAACATCTTATCTTCCGACGAGAACCCGACGCGCAAGATAGCGGTCTATCTCAGGTCTTTCAGCCAGCCGCTGGAGGCGACCAAAAGATCTCAGGGATAAGAACCAGAGGACCGAATATGCCGGTACGATCCAGTGAATCCGACCAGTCGCACGACAAGACGCACGAAGACAACGTGAAACTGCTCATCGCACTGCGCCGCGCATTGGGCACAGATGCTAAAAACGCCGACGCATGTACGAGCCGTCGGCGTGAAAACTTTACGTCAGTGATACGTGACTCAACGCAACCTGCTTAGGTGTATGCAAACCTTGTAGGTGCGCGCTTGCCCGCGACGGGCTGTATCTGACGCTGAACATGCGTCGAATATACCGACATCATCGCGGGCAAGCGCGCGCCTAAAGTGAATGCGGCAAAGCACTCAGCTCTTCATCAGAACGCCGGCAGTACCGCGCCGTCGTACTTCTTGTTGATGAAGTCTTTGACTTCCTGGCTGGTCAGCGCCTTGGACAGCTTGTTGATCGCATCAGTGTGGGCGTTGTCGGTACGGGTCACGAGGAAGTTCACGTACGGCGAATCAGCACCTTCGATGATCAGCGCGTCTTTTTTCGGATTCAGTTTGGCTTCCAGCGCGTAGTTGGTGTTGATCAGGTCCAGGTCGACCTGGTCCAGAGCGCGTGGCAGCAGGGCCGATTCCAATTCGCGGAATTTCAGTTTTTTCGGGTTGGTGGCGATGTCTTTCGGAGTCGCCAGCGCGTTGGTCGGGTCTTTCAGGGTGATCAGACCGTTCTTCTGCAGCAGAAGCAGCGCGCGACCGGCGTTGCTGCCTTCGTTAGGAATGGCAACGGTTGCGCCCTCAGGCAGTTGGTCGATGGATTTCCACTTCTTCGAGTAGCCACCGAATGGTTCTACGTGGACGCCCACGCCGGTCACCAGAGTGGCACCTTTACCTTTATTGAAGCCGTCCAGATAAGGTTTGGTCTGGAAGTAGTTGGCGTCCAGACGTTTTTCGTTCAGTTGCACGTTCGGCTGCACGTAGTCAGTGAAAACCTTGATTTCCAGATCCACGCCTTCTTTTGCCAGCTCAGGCTTGATCAGCTCCAGAATCTCGGCGTGCGGAACGGCGGTTGCGCCGACTACCAGTTTTTCAGCAGCTTGAGCCGCGTTGATGCCGAACGAGAGAGCAGCCGCCAGTGCGGTGAACAACAACGTCTTTTTCATGCGATGTCCTTAGAAATATTCCGGTCGCCTTGTGGGCAACTCTGTATAGATGCCGCGGGTACGACCCTGGCAGGGTGGCGGCTGAAGCGGACATTACCGAGATTTTTTATTCCGAGACAATACTTTTTAAGCGGATGGTTATTCTTTTTGGTTCTCAACGAGCATTTAGCCATTAGCTGACGCAAATGCAGGCGTCTAAACCGCGGCCTGCAGACTTGACCCTGCCGTACCAGGTGAAGGCAAATAGCAATCGTGGGCAAGCGCGCGTCTATGAGTTCCAGCTCGAATTAACTTCTGCCCGGCAGGTTCAGGTGTTCCGGCAAGATTTCCGCCCCACTGCTGACCAGCAATGCGAAGTGAATGACGTTCTCCAGCTCCCGCGTATTCCCAGGCCAGTAATGGGCTTCGAGCAGCTTTTGCGCCGCCTCGCTGATCAAGGGCATCTCGAAATCCAGGCGCTGGCTGTAGATGCCCAGAAAATACTCGGCAAGCGGCAGGATATTGCCCGGCTGTTCGCGCAATGCCGGCAGATCCAGTCGTCCCTCACTCAGGTAGCGATAAAGGCGCTCATGAAATTTCCCGGCAGCCACGGCCAGATTCAGATCGATGCTGGTCGCTGCCACCAACCGGACGTCCACCGGGCTTGGCTGCGAGGCACCAACGCGGGTGACTTCGCGATTCTCCAGGGCCGAGAGCAGCTTGATCTGGATCGACAGCGGCAGGTCGGCAATTTCATCCAGATACAACGTCCCGCCTGTGGCAGAGCCGAACCACCCGGCTCGACTGCTCACCGAACCACTGTGCGCGCCAGCGGCATAGCCGAACAGTTCGGCGTCGGCGTAGGTCGGGCTGATCGCGCCGCAATTGACCGAAACAAACAGCCCCGAACGATCGCTGCCACGATGGATGTGCCGCGCCAGCAACTCTTTACCAGTGCCCGGCTCGCCACGTATCAGCACGGGCAACTCCTGAGGCGCCAGTTGCTCCATTTCTTCGCGCAGGCGTCGGGAACGCGGATCAAAAAACACCAGCGCCTTGGCACGAATGCTCAGGGGGCTTTTTTCGGCGTCGGGGAAGGTCAGCAGAGGCTGGCTGGGTGATTGTTGCGGGGTAACGGAGTGAGTCATGGCAGGCTCCCGCCCAGCCATAAGTGCCTGGGCGTTAAAAAAAAGGCCGCAGCGCCTGTCGGTTCACTGCGGCGAAAAAGAAGGTGGTCGGCGTGTCGTTCGACGCGACTGTCGCCGCGCAGCATGGCTTCATGCGCGGCGGCGTGTGAGTTGTTCGATACGGCCTTGCAGGCGATACAGGTAAGCGAAACCCTGCTCCCAGCGTTGGTGGCCTGATTTGACGTTGATGTGGCCAGCGCCGCTCAGGATGCCGATCTCGGCACCCCAGTTGCGGGCCATTTCCATCGCCCGCAAGGCGCTGACGGCGGAGTCGTTATCGGAGCTGACCACCTGCGCCGGGAATGGCAGCAGATGCTCAGGAATAGGGGCAAAATTACGAATCGCCGGCGGGCAGTTCGGTCGCTCGACATCGGCAGGCGCCACGAGCAATGCACCACGGACTTGCCGCAAGGTGTCCAGCGGCGCCAACTGCGCCCAGTGAGCGACGGTCACGCAGCCGAGGCTATGCGCGATCAGAATCACCGGAGAGCTGTCGGCGGCAATCACCCGCTGCAGTTCGCCTACCCAGTCTTCGCGGCGAGGTTTGAGCCAATCGGCCTGCTCCACGCGCACGCTGTTGGGCAAGCTGTTCTGCCAATGAGTTTGCCAATGGTCTTCGGCAGATCCTTGCCAGCCTGGCACGATCAGGTAACGGATCGATTCGTTATGCATGGCCTTCGCCTCCTGCATTTTTTGCGTTCATGGCGGCGAGTATAGGGACGGGACATATATTCGAAAAAGAATAAGAAGATATTTATTAATAGCTAAAAAACATATGCCGTAATCACAGGCGATAGCGCAGCAAAAAAGAGGGCCACCCCCTGCCTTAAGGAGTAGCCCTGAGAAATCACGCTGTCTGCCCCCAGCTCGCCGGGGATGAGCAGAGAATACGAGAGAGTTGTTACAGAATTTTTATTCAGAAAATTTTCTGCAGCCAGATGCATATCCCTGTGGGAGTGAGCTTGCTCACGAAGGCTGACTTTCAGACACCGGAGCCGCTGAAAGTCCGGGCCTCTTCGTGAGCAAGCTCTCCCACAGGTCCGATGTCAGGTTCGAGATCCAACCCTGTCTTCGACCGCCTCGGCTAGCTCTTCAAACCGATTCGCCCGCCTAAACGTACCGAAATCATTGAAGCGCACGCCCATTTCGGCCATGACCTTATGCGCCACCGGCGCCGTCATCTGGCGGATGTAGAACGGTTCTTTCACCACGAAATGATGAATGCCGTGGGTGCTGCCAAAATTGAAGCAGAACGCCTGCAGCGGCCATAGCCACCAGGGGTTGAGCACCTGAGTCTGCTGCAAGACGTTGCCCGGCTCGACGTCGCCGTAGTAATGCATGTTTGAGCTGATGAAATGCAGGCAGAAAGTGCGCAGCACGTTCGGCCCGATCAGCACCACCACGGCGATGTCGATCACCTGCATGACGGCCAGGGTATTGGCCGACCAATCCACCGCGGTGCTCATCAGGGTGGCGATGCCATTGGCTGCGTGAAAACCGAGAAACGCGTACCACGCGCCCCAGTTGAGCAGCGCCAGCGGTGCATACACCCGCAGGGTGCGTTTGAGGATGCTGAATTTGTGCGCCCAGGTTTTCGCCCGCAGCATGCGAATCAGCGAGGACATCACGTTGTCACCTACCATCAGCAACCGGGCGATGCCCCACGGCTCGCCATTGGTGATGGCGCGCTCTTCCATGTCGGCCTCGGTGCCGGAAACCTTGTGATGATTGAGGTGCAGATGCCGACGAATCCACGGGTTGATGGTGCTCGGCCGCGCCATCCACACCAGTGCCAGCATCAGATTGTGTGGCACGCGTTGCTTGCGCAAGTACATGCTGTGAATCAGGTCGTGCTCCAGCTCATGGGTAAGCGAGGCGAAGAAGGCGTTCAACAGTAAACATACCCACCAGGCCATGTAACCCATTAGATAGAGCGCTGCGCTGCCGACCATTGCGCTCAGGGCAAACACGAGGATGCCGACCCCGATCGCGTCCTGATGCGCAAGGATCGGATAGCGCTGGCGCAGGGCGTTGCCATGGGCCATAACCACGGCGCGAATATGGGCTGATCGCTGTTGTGCATTCAGCCCGGCAGCGCTTGCAGAAGAGTCGTGCATGCTTCCATTCTCCGGTCTTATGATGAGCAAACGTGGCTCTACTGTGCCGTGCAGGGCGCAAAACTGCGCGACCGTGGACGCCAACCTGTTGACCGGAAGCGCCAATCTGTATGCCTGAGCCGAGCATTCTCGCCAGCTGGACCCGCGCCCTGCGCAAGCAACTCGACGCCCTCGGCCTCGACAGTCTCGCGTTGAGTCAGGCTGCGGGGCTCGATCCACAATTGATGGACGACCCCAATGCGCGCTATCCGGTGACCGTCACCACACGGCTATGGCAGTTGGCAGTCGAGGCCAGCGGCGATCCGGCGCTGGGTTTGCGGGTTTCACGCTTTGTCAGCCCGACCACCTTTCACGCGCTCGGTTACGCGCTGGTGGCCAGTGGCTCGTTACGCGAAGTGTTCGAGCGCATCGTGCGTTATCACCCGGTGGTCAGCGACGCGCTGGATTTGAGTTTCAAGCGGGTTGGCGACTGCTATGAGTTTCGCTTCCACGTACCCGACGGTAGGCCGATGCCCGCCAACGAGGCCATGGATGCCTTCGCGGCGATTTACGTGCGCACTTGCCGCAACCGATTGGGACGGCATTACGCGCCGGTTGCAGTGCATCTGGTTCGTCCGCAGCCGGCAGACCCCAAGCCTTGGCACGACGTGTTTCGCGCGCCGCTGTACTTCAGCGCGGCGGAAAACCTGCTGGTCTTCGCTTGCGCCGACTTCGACAGTCATCTGGACGACGCCAACCCGGAACTCGCCGAGCACAACGAAACCGTGCTTGATCGCGCGCTGGAAAAGCTCAGCCCACTGACCTGGGAGCGCAAGGTGCGTGGCGCCATCGAGGCCCAGTTACCAGAGGGCGAGCCGTCTGCGGACCGCATCGCCCAGCACTTGCATCTGAGCCTGCGCAGCCTGCAACGGCACCTGGCCGACGAGGGCTGCAGCTACGACCTGTTACTCAATCAGTGTCGGCAGAACCTGGCGCTGCAGCACATGCGCGACCCCGGTAGCTCCCTCAGCGAAATCGCCTATCTGCTCGGTTTTGCCGACACCAGCAGCTTCAGCCGCGCCTTCAAACGCTGGACCGGCATGACACCGAGCCAGTATCGGGACGGGATGCTGCGCTGATACCGTTCACACGCCCGGTTGCGTCAGCCGATGGCGTGCGGTCCTGCGTAGCTTCTCGAGATCCAGCACGCTGATGAAATCATGATCGCGACGAATGATGCCGTGTTCGGCAAACTGCCCGAGCACGCGGTCTACCACTTCAGGCGTCAGTCCCAGGCAACGGCTGGACGGCAGTTCATGAACCGAAATGATGCGCACCGAGCGGTCGATCTCGCCATAACCTTCACTGAGCATCAAGAGGCGCAACGCCACCCGCTCATCGGTTGGCAGCGAAGTCATTTGGTCCAGGGGCGGAACGCCCAAGCCCAGCTTGCGGCCCAGCAACTCCCCGAACCAGCGCCAGTGCCGGGGGTTCTGCGCCAGCAGTTGATTGAGCGGCGCCTGGGGCATCTGCAGCAGGATGACCTGGTCTTCGGCGTAAACATCTTGTCGCCGAGGGCGGTCGTCGAACAGCGACACCTCTCCGAACCAGTAAGGCCGCGTGGCGGCTGATGGCGGGGCGAGCCATTGGCGTTGCTGTTTGATCTCGCCGAAGCGGATGGAGCCTGCCAGCAGCGCATATAGGCCGCACGCAGGCTCGCCGCGTTTGAGGATCAGTTTGCCGGGCGTGACCCGCCGCTGCCGCATGCCCAGGAGCAGGCTATCCTGCAGGGAAGCGGGTAAATCGTTGAACCAGTGATCGTTGATCAACCACGAGCGCCATTGCGTTCCATTCGTCACGTGAATCTCCTGTTTCTTATTGGCGATTTATTGCAGGCTGAGCCCATCGCTGGGGCCCGGCCAAAAAAACAGCGGCATGATCCACGCAACAAGGGAGGAATAACAATGAAAAACCTCAACGATCATCTCAGCCAATACGCGGCCTACCACCGCGACACGCGCAACATCGTCACCCACTTCGTTGGTATTCCGCTGATCGTACTGGCGGTCTCCGTGCTGCTCTCGCGGCCTGGCTGGAGCAGTTGGTCGCTGGGCGAGCTGTGGCTGTCACCGGCCTTGCTGGCGACCGTTGCGGCTACGTTGTTCTACCTGCGGCTGGACAAGCCATTCGGCATCGCCATGGGCATCGTACTGGTGTTTTTCCTGTGGATTGGCGCGCATCTGGCGCAACAAAGCACGTTGGTCTGGCTCGGCGCTGGGGTCGGGCTGTTCGTCGTGGGCTGGGTGATTCAGTTCGTCGGCCATTATTATGAAGGCCGCAAGCCAGCGTTCGTCGACGACCTCTCAGGTTTGATCATCGGCCCGCTATTCGTGGTGGCGGAAGCGGCTTTTTTGCTGGGAATGAGGAAGAAGCTGCAGAACAGCATCGAAGGTAAGGTGGGCCGTACGCACAAGCGAAATATGAAAAAAGCGACAATCCGGAGCAAAGCCCTGTAGGAGCGCGATTGCCCGCGATTGCATTCATCCAGATACCAACATGGCATCTGACACACTGCATCGCGGGCGAGCGCGCTCCTACAGAAGAGCCCGCCAGTTAGATATTTGCAACCTTCTGCCAGACCTTCGGCTTGAAGAACAATGTCTCCCCACGCGCCAGGCCGATCAGGCTGTCGTGATCCTTCACCACTTCGGCCTCGATCAGATCCGGCTGGCCCTCGACCTTCAGCGTCACGCGGGTGGTTGCCCCCAGCGGGCGGATGTCGCGGACTTCGGCGGCGTGATGCCCTTCCACTTCATGGCGCGACAACGACACTTCGTGCGGCCGGAACAACACGTGGTTGTCTTCGCCCAGGTGCAGGCGATTGGAGTCGCCGAGGAAGTGGTAGACGAAATCGCTGGCCGGGTTCTCGTAGACCTCACCCGGCGAGCCGATCTGCTCGATCACGCCCTTGTTCATCACCACGATACGGTCGGCGACTTCCATCGCTTCTTCCTGGTCGTGAGTCACGAAGACCGAGGTCAGGTTGATGTCTTCGTGCAGACGCGCCAGCCAGCGGCGCAGCTCCTTGCGCACTTTGGCATCGAGCGCACCAAACGGCTCGTCCAGCAGCAACACCTTCGGTTCAACGGCCAGTGCGCGAGCGAGGGCGATACGTTGACGCTGGCCACCGGACAACTGCTCAGGGTAGCGGTCGGCCAGCCAGTCCAGCTGCACCATGTTCAGCAGCTCATGCACCTTCACGGCGATCTGGGATTCGTTCGGGCGCTGGTTCTTCGGCTTCATGCGCAAGCCGAAGGCGACGTTGTCGAACACCGTCATGTGGCGGAACAGGGCGTAGTGCTGGAACACGAACCCGACATTGCGATCGCGCACATCGTGGCCGGAGACGTCTTCCCCGTGAAACACGATGTTGCCCTGATCGGGGGTTTCCAGCCCGGCAATAATGCGCAACAAGGTCGTCTTGCCACAGCCGGACGGGCCGAGCAACGCCACCAGCTCGCCACTCTGGATGTCCAGATTGATGCTGTTAAGGGCCTTGAAAGCGTTGAAATTCTTGCTGACGTTACGGACTTCGATCGACATGAATTATTCCTCCGCCGCGCTTTGGCGCAGACGGCTAATGCGCGCTTCGCTCCACTGCTTGAGCAGCAGGATGAACAGCGCAAGGATCAATAACAGGCTCGCCACGGCAAATGCTGCTACGTGGTTGTACTCGTTGTAGAGAATCTCGACATGCAGCGGCAGGGTGTTAGTGACGCCGCGGATGTGGCCGGACACCACCGACACCGCGCCGAACTCGCCCATCGCCCGCGCGGTACACAGCACCACGCCGTAGATCAGGCCCCATTTGATGTTCGGCACGGTCACATGCCAGAACATCTGCCAGCCATTGGCGCCCAGCAGTCGCGCGGCCTCCTCTTCCTGCGTGCCCTGCTCCTGCATCAGCGGGATCAGCTCACGGGCCACAAAGGGCACGGTCACGAAGATGGTCGCCAGTACGATACCCGGCAGGGCAAAGACAATCTGAATGTCGTGATCCTGCAACCACGGGCCGAAGATGCCACGGGCGCCAAACATCAGGATGTAGACCAGACCGGCGATCACCGGCGACACCGAGAACGGCAGGTCGATCAGCGTCACCAGGATCGCCTTGCCACGGAACGAGTACTTGCTTACGCACCAGGCGGCTGCGACACCGAACACCACGTTCAACGGCACGGAAATCAGAACCGCATACACCGTGAGCTTGAGCGCCGAAAGTGCATCCGGTTCAAGAATGGCGGTGAAGAAACCACCCAAACCGTTTTTCAGGCCCTGACTGACGACCACGAACAGCGGTAACAACAGAAACAACGCAAAGACCAGCCAGGCAAGGCCGATCAGGATGCGCCGCGAGGCCGCGCTGCCACGACGGGCAGCGTTGGCGGAGGAAGCGGCGATAAGCGATGGACCAGACATAAGTGCGCCTCCTCAGTTAGGGGTTTCGATGCGTCGCTGCAGCAGGTTGATCAGCAGCAACAGGATGAACGACACCACCAGCATCATCACACCGATAGCCGTGGCGCCCGCGTAGTCGTACTGATCGAGCTTGACCATGATCAGCAGCGGCAGGATTTCGGTCTTCATCGGCATGTTGCCAGCAATGAAAATCACCGATCCGTACTCACCCACGCCACGCGCGAACGCCAATGCGAAACCGGTCAGCCAGGCGGGCAACAACGCGGGGACGAGGATGTAGCGGAACACCTGAATCGGCCTTGCGCCAAGACACGCAGCGGCTTCTTCGACTTCACGAGGGATATCCGCCAGCACCGGCTGTACCGTACGAACCACGAACGGCAGGGTGACGAAGGTCAGTGCCAGAGTGATGCCGAACGGGGTGTAAGCGATCTTGATGCCAAGGTCTGCGGCGAACTGTCCGACCAGACCCGTTGGCGTGTACAGCGCAGTCAGCGCGATACCGGCGACGGCGGTGGGCAATGCGAACGGCAGGTCGATCATGGCGTCGATGATCTTGCGTCCGGGAAAGGTGTAGCGCACCAGAACCCACGCCAGTAGCGTACCGATGACGCCGTTGATGATCGCCGCGTAGAACGCCGTGCCAAAGCTCAATCTGAGCGCGGCGAGCACCCGAGGGGCTGTGACGATATTCCAGAACTGCGCGGCGCTCAGTTGGGACGCGTGAATGAACATGGCCGCAAGCGGTATCAGCACGATCAAGCTGAGGTACACCAAGGTGTAGCCCAGCGTCAGCCCGAAGCCGGGTATGACGGGGGATATGCGTCGAGACATAAAGGTCCTTGGTTAACACACGTAACCCGGAGCGAGTCCGGGTCGTTTAATTCTATTGTACGAGCGCGCTTGCTCTGGGCCGCATTCGGACGATTGCTATCTGCCTGTGTCAGTTGTACCGACTGACACACCGCCTCGCGGGCAAGCGCACTCCTACAGTTTGTTGCTTCGCAGAAGCGCCTGAGATTATTGCGGGATGTAGATCTTGTCGAACACACCGCCATCATCGAAGAACTTGGGCTGAGCCGATTTCCAGCCACCGAAGTCCTTGTCGATGGTCAGCAGGTTCAGGCTGGGAAACTGCTTTTCGTATTTGGCAGCCACTTCCTTGTCACGAGGACGGTAGAAATTCTTGGCCGCAATTTCCTGGCCTTCCTTGCTGTACAGGTGCTTCAGGTACTCGGTAGCGATTTCGGTGGTGCCGTGCTTCTCGGCGTTTTTCTCGACCACAGCGACCGGTGGCTCGGCCAGGATCGACAGCGAAGGTACGACGATGTCGAACTTGTCAGCGCCGCCGTCTTCTTTCAGCGCCAGGAACGCTTCGTTTTCCCACGCCAGCAGCACGTCGCCCTGACCGTTGTTGACGAAAGTGATGGTCGAACCGCGAGCGCCGGTATCCAGCACAGGTACGTGCTTGAACAGTTTGCTGATGTATTCATTGGCCTTGGCTTCATCGCCTCCGCCGGATTTCAGGCCGTAGCCGTATGCAGCCAGGAAGTTCCAGCGAGCACCGCCCGAGGTTTTCGGGTTGGGTGTGATGACCGACACGCCATCCTTGATCAGGTCACCCCAGTCCTTGATGCCTTTAGGGTTGCCCTTGCGCACCAGGAACACGATGGTCGAGGTGTACGGGGTGCTGGCGTCCGGCAGTTTGGTCTGCCAGTTTTCCGGGATGGTTTTGCCCAGTTTGGCGATTTCGTCGATGTCGCCGGCCAGGGCCAGGGTCACCACGTCAGCTGGTGAGCCATCGATCACCGAACGGCCTTGCTTGCCCGAGCCGCCGTGGGACTGGTTGATCTTGACGGTGTCACCAGGATGGGATTTTTTCCAGAAGTTGATGAATTCGGCGTTGTAGTCCTGATACAGCTCGCGGGTCGGGTCATAAGACACGTTCAGCAGCGTGAAATCCTTAGCAACAGCGGAACCGGCAAACACGGCGCTGGCGAGCGCGGCCAGTGCGTAACGACGAATGGACATGAATCAAGCTCCTGGAGAATTATGTGTTGTTGGCTTTTTTCTAGTTTTGGTTTCGTAGTGGCGCGCTTGCCCGCGATAGTGTTAGGTCAATCGCTGCAGCGGCGCCTGACACACCCCAATCGCGGGCAGGCGCGCTCCTACAGATGTGTAACGATCCCAGCCCTCAGCTTCTTCAACCTTGCTGTTTGCCCGGATTCTGCAAACGGAATTTTTCCTTGCGTTCGATCTGCACCACTTGCGCGTTATGCACTGTGATTTCAACCGCGCCAAAACGCAGGTCACGCAAAGCGCTCTGAATTTCTCGCAGAATGCTTGCTTCGTCCTGACCATCGACGCTACGTAGGGATGCGCTCATTATCGTGCTCCTTGAAAGAGTGGCCCGCAGCGGCGGTGGGAGGGCGGCTGCTCTTGGCGTAGGAGGGATATTAGAGAGCCACAGTTATTCTTAAAAATACTATTTAAGAATGCAGATATAACCAAAATGAATTTGTTTGATTTGTGATGGTGCAGCCCCTGCAGGAGCGCACTTGCCTGCGATGAAAATGACGCGGTATTTCAAACCTTCCGTATCGTCCTTTTCGCGGGCAAACGCGCTCCTACATGAACGGCGTCAGCCAGCCGCAAACACCGGTGCATGCTGCCAATCGATCTGTGCCGCTGGCATCGGCCGGGCGAACCAGTAGCCCTGGCCCAGCTCACATTGGTTTTGCAGCAGAAGAACCGCCTGATCGGCCTGCTCGATCCCTTCGGCCAGCACGCGCATACCCATCGAGTGAGCCAGCGCAGTGATCGCCCGAACGATGGCGATGTCGTCCTCATCCTCTGGCAAGCCTGCAACGAACCCCTGATCGATCTTCAGTTTCTGCACCGGCATCCGTTTGAGCCGCAGCAGCGACGAGTAGCCCGTGCCGAAATCATCGATGCACAGCTTCAGGCCCAACTCGCGCAGGCGGTGCATCTGCTCGATAGCCTGCTCGGGATCGTCCATGACCGCGCTTTCGGTCACTTCCAGTTCCAGATAGCCCGGCGCCAGCCCCGTTTCATGCAGCACTTGCGCCACCCGACGATCCAGGTCGCCCAGGCCAAAGAGGCGACTGGATACGTTGACGGCGACGAACGACAACGCCACCCCGTCCTCAACCCACTCACGCATTTGCCGACAGGCCTCGGTCAGGACCCAATGATCGATATCGGCGATCAGCCCGCTCTGTTCGGCGACCGGTACGAACTCGCCCGGCGCAACCATGCCACGCTGCGGATGCTGCCAGCGCACTAGCGCCTCGACCCCCTCGATACGACGTGTGCGCAGGTTGTGGATAGGCTGATAGAACACCCGTAACTCGTCCTGCACGATGGCTCTGCGCAATTCGCTGGCCAGTTCCACTCGACGCTGGGCGTGGGCTGTCAGTTCTTCGGTGTACAGGGCGTAGCGTTCGCGACCCTGGCTTTTGGCCAGAAACAACGCCGCATCGGCATTGCGCAGCAACTGCTCGGCGCTCAAGGCGTCGTGGGGGAAGACGCTAATGCCGATGCTTGCCGACAGAAACAGCGGTTGGCCGTCGATCACGAACGGCTCGCGCAACCCTTCCAACACCCCTTGAGCCAGCTCGACCGCCTGCACGTCCTGCTGGGGATTTTCGACCAGCACGGCGAATTCATCACCACCCAGTCGCGCCAGCGTCAGGCCTTTACCCAGCAAACGGGTCAGCCGTTCGCCGACCGCCTTGAGCACTTCATCGCCCACGTTATGCCCAAGGCTGTCATTGATGTGCTTGAAGTGATCCAGATCAATCAGCAGCAGCGCCAGATTCTGCTTGTTGCGCCGGGCGTGGGTCTGCGCCTGCTCGGCGCGGTCGGTGAACAACAGCCGGTTCGGCAGGCCGGTCAGCGCATCGTAATGGGCCAGATGGGCCAGCTCGCGTTCGGAACGCTTGATGGTGGTGATGTCGGAGAACACCGCGACGAAGTGGGTAATCACACCACGGTCATCCTTGATCGAGCGGATACTCTGCCACTGCGGATAAATTTCGCCGCTCTTGCGCCGGTTCCAGATCTCCCCGCTCCACTGTCCGGCGCTGAGAATGGTCTTGTACATGCGCTCGTAGAATTCGGGGCCGTGGCGACCGGACTTGAACCTGCTGGGGGTCAGGCCCAGCACTTCGTCCTGCTGATAACCGGTGATTTTCATGAACGCGCGGTTCACGTGAACGATCACGCCACTGGCATCGGTGACCAACACGCCTTCAAGGGTGCTGTCGAAAACCGCCGCCGCCAGACGCAAGCGCTGCAGGTCTTCGTCTCGCCTCTTGCCAGCCTTGATGCCCATGTAACCAAGCAGTCTGGATCGCGCACGGTAGACGCATGCCGCGCTCACTGCTAGCCAGACATAACCGCTCATCAGTTGGGCACGCGCCAGCCTGATCGGATCGTCGATCAAAAGCGGGAGCACGAAGTCGGTGAGCGCCAGCCAGAAAATCGACAACAGCCCATACAACAGTGCGGTTTTGAGCGCATCTCGGGTAATCGCTGACATGGAAACCAAAAGCCTTACGAAAGCTCGGGATTATAAAGTAAGAAACATCCTGCGACGCTTATCTAAAACGCCGACTGGTTTTATCTGGTGGCTAAGTGATAATGCGCGCTGCCGTATCAGGATCCGCGCTCGCCGTCTCCTGCACTCTTGTATGCGTAACAACCGAGGGCAACTCAGCCTATGTGGAACAACGGTCTGCTCGACCTGTCCGTCTGGCAATTGGTCGCAGTCATTCTGGCGATGACTCACGTCACCATCGTCAGCGTCACAGTCTATCTCCATCGCTACTCCGCTCATCGCTCGCTGGAACTCAACGCCGGGCTCAAACACTTTTTCCGTTTCTGGCTGTGGCTGACCACGGCACAGAACACCCGTGAGTGGACCGCCATCCACCGCAAACACCACGCCAAATGCGAAACCGCCGATGACCCGCACAGCCCGGTCATAAAAGGCTTGTCCACGGTTCTGCGCAAAGGTGCCGAGCTGTATCGCGCCGAAGCGGAGAACCCCGAGACCCTGCGCATCTACGGCAAGAACTGCCCGGAAGACTGGATCGAGCGCAATCTGTACTCGCGCTACCCGCGCCTGGGCGTGATCATCATGGGTGCGATCGACCTGGCATTGTTCGGCGTCATCGGCATTACCGTCTGGGCTATCCAGATGATGTGGATTCCGGTGTGGGCGGCGGGTGTTGTCAACGGTTTGGGCCACGCGGTCGGCTATCGCAATTTCGAATGCCGGGACGCCGCGACCAATTTGGTGCCGTGGGGCATTCTGATTGGCGGCGAAGAGTTGCATAACAACCACCATACCTACCCCAACTCGGCCAAGCTGTCGGTCAAGCGCTGGGAATTCGACATGGGTTGGGCCTGGATCAAGCTGTTCTGCTGGCTACGTCTGGCCAAGGTCCAGCGGGTTGCGCCCATCGCCCATCGGGTCGAAGGCAAAGGCCACGTGGACATGGACACCGCCATGGCGATCCTCAACAACCGCTTCCAGATCATGGCTCAATACCGCAAGCTCGTGATCGCGCCGCTGGTACAGCAGGAACTGGCCAAGGCCGATGCGTCGGTGCGCCATCAGTTCCGCCGCGCGAAACGGCTGCTGTCGCGTGAAACCAGCTTGCTGGACGACAAGCACCAGGTGCGCATCCAGAACATGCTGGAGCACAGTCAGGCGCTGAAAGTGATCTACGAAAAGCGTCTGGCGCTGCAACAGATCTGGGCCAGGACCAGCAGCAACGGTCACGACATGCTTGCCGCGATCAAAGATTGGGTGCACGAGGCCGAAGCCAGCGGTATCCAATCCCTGCGCGACTTCGCCGACCAGTTGAAAACCTACTCGCTACGCCCTCATCACAGCTAAGCCGTTGATCGGCGTACACCCTAGCGGGTGCGCGCCGGTCGGAACTTAGTGCCACTACACTGATCTCATTATCACCCTCACACTATGCTGTGTGACATGTTGTGGCATGCGCCGCACCTTATTTTGAGATGCAGTGCTCATGGACAACCAGACACCTTCAATCGAGACGCCAGCCCCCGCAGAAACCCTTCTGGCGCTGATGCATGCCCAGGCGGAAGTTGCGCGCCTGAGTGAACGTGAACAGCTATTCAGCTCGTTGCTGGTGAGTGTCAACGCGGTGCTGTGGGCATTCGACTGGCAGACCCAGCGCATGATCTACGTCAGCCCCGCCTATGAGCGGATTTTCGGGCGCTCGGCCGGACTGCTGCTGGCCGATTACAACGAATGGCGCGACAGCATTTACCCCGATGACCTCGATTACGCCGAACGCAGCCTGAGTGAAGTGCTGGAAAAGGGCTCCATCGAAGACCGCGAATACCGCATCATCCGCGCCGATGGTCAGGTGCGCTGGTTGAGCGATAAATGCTTCGTCAGTCATCAGGCCGAGCATGGCCAGCGCTTGGTCGTGGTGGGTATCGCCGAAGACATCACCGAAAAGAAACAACTCGAAGACGAATTGCAGCGCCTGGCGACTACCGATGTGCTCACCCAGAGCAGCAACCGTCGCCACTTCTTCGAATGCGCCCAGCGCGAATTCGAACAGGCACGACTGCAAGGCACGCCGATGGCGTTTCTGTTGCTCGACGTGGATGACTTCAAGCTGGTCAACGATACCTACGGTCACCAGGAAGGCGACGTGGTGCTGCAGCGCATTGCCGAATGCGGGCGCAAGACGCTGCGCCGTGGCGATCTGTTCGGGCGGATCGGCGGTGAAGAATTCGCAGCGGTCTTCATTGGCTGCGCTCCGGACATGGCCAAGCAGATCGCCGAGCGGCTGCAACGAGAGATCCAGCGCCTGAGCTTTCAGCGCGATGACAAGACTTTCGGCATTACCGCGAGCCAGGGCCTGACTAATCTGGGCCAGGAGGATCAGAGTCTGGAAGCCCTATTCGCCCGCGCCGATGCTGCGATGTATCAGGCCAAGCGGCAGGGCAAGAATCAGATTGTGTTGGTGTAAGTAACACTCCCCCCATCCCGCGGCCCTTCGCCAATCAACACACGAGGAACAACAGCTGCCTCTACAACGGTCATCATGACTCCCCGGCATCAGTCTTCAAACATTGGTCAACGAGCGGCGTCGGAGACGGCTAAAAGCGACTTTTCGGACGCTAACAAAGGAAAAAACCTGCCGAAGCAGGTTTTTTCTGACGATCTGGTCACATTTTGATCAGTCGTGACCGACCTTCATCGAACCTCAGGCGATCTCAGCGAAGCACTCTTCGATGATCTTCAGACCCTTGTCCAGTTGCTCGTCCGGCGAGGTCAGCGGGACCAGCACGCGCAACACGTTGCCGTAGGTGCCGCACGACAGCAGGATCAGGCCCTTGTCACGCGCCTTGGCCACCACTTGAGCCACAGCAGCCGCGTTTGGCTTGTGGGTGTCGCCGTTTTCGAAGCACTCGACCGCGATCATCGCGCCCAGGGCGCGCACTTCACCGATCACCGGGTGCTTGGCCTGGATGGCACGCAGGCCAGTGACCAGACGTTCGCCGACAGCCTTGCAGCGATCCAGTAGATGCTCTTCTTCGAACACCTCCATTACCGCCAGAGCGGCGGCGCAAGCGATCGGGCTACCGGCGTATGTGCCGCCCAGACCGCCAGGAGCTATGGCGTCCATGTATTCGGTCTTGCCGCAGACACCGGCCAGCGGGAAGCCGCCGGCGATTGACTTGGCGAAAGTGGTCAGGTCGGCACTCACGCCCATCTGCTCCATGGCGAAGAACGTACCAGTACGGCCAGCGCCGGTCTGAACTTCGTCAGCAATTAGCAGGATGCCGTGCTTGTCGCACAGTTCGCGCAGGCGGGCCATGAAGGCTTTTGGCGCGACGTAGAAACCGCCTTCGCCCTGAACAGGCTCGATGATGATCGCGGCGATGTCTTTTGGCTCGGCGTCGTTCTTGAAGATGCGCTCGATGCTGGCGATGGAGTCGTCGACGCTCACACCGTGCAGCTCGTTCGGGTACAGCGCGCGGAAGATGCCGCCTGGCATCAGGCCCATGCCCGCCGAGTACGGAACGACTTTACCGGTCAGGCCCAAAGTCATCATGGTGCGGCCATGATAGGCGCCGGTGAAGGCGATGACGCCGGCACGGCCAGTGGCCGCGCGCGCGATCTTGACGGCGTTTTCAACCGCTTCAGAACCCGTGGTGACCAGCAGGGTTTTCTTGTCGAAGTTACCCGGCACCTTGGCGTTGATTTTTTCGCACAGGTCCACGTAGGGCTCGTACGCCAGCACTTGGAAGCAGGTGTGGGTCAGCTTGGTCAGTTGCTCTTGCACCGCAGCGACGATTTTTGGGTGTAGATGGCCGGTGTTCAGCACTGCGATACCACCGGCGAAATCGATGAACTCACGGCCTTCAACGTCGGTAACGGTAGCGTTCTTCGCGGATTCGGCGAAGATCGGGTGAATTTGACCAACGCCACGCGGGACAGCGGCTTCGCGGCGTTTCATCAGGGATGCGTTAGTTTTGCTCATGGTTTCCTCATTCACCGCTCATCCGGCGGCGTGGTTCAAGGAGCGGCGGGGGTCAACAGCGGCAGCATACGATGATCGACTGCCGCGGCCTTCCGGCCAGCAAATAGGGTTTTCGGTGCTGCAAAAACCTGCGGAACGTCGCTCTCGCGCCCCGCAGGTTGTAATACCGGTGCCTGGTTATGAATGCGTTAGCTTCAAACGCTCAGGCACAGGTATTTGATCTCCAGATAATCTTCGATGCCGTATTTCGAACCTTCACGGCCCAGGCCCGACGCCTTGACGCCGCCAAACGGCGCGACTTCGTTGGAGATCAGGCCGGTGTTGATACCCACCATGCCGTACTCCAGAGCCTCGGCCACACGGAACACGCGGCTCAGGTTCTGCGCGTAGAAGTACGACGCCAGGCCGAACTCGGTGTCGTTGGCCATGGCGACCACTTCGGCTTCATCTTTGAAGCGGAACAGCGGGGCCAGCGGACCGAAGGTCTCTTCCTTGGCTACTGCCGCGTCTTTTGACACGTTGACCAGAATGGTCGGCTCGAAGAAGTTCCCTTCCAGGCTGTTGCCACCGCTCAGCACCTTGGCGCCTTTGCCCAGCGCGTCGGCGATGTGTTCCTTGACCTTGGCCACCGCCTTTTCGTCGATCAATGGGCCAGTGGTGGTGCCTTCAGTCAGGCCGTCGCCGACTTTCAGCTTGGCGACTGCAGCTTTCAGTTTCTCGGCGAAGGCGTCGTAGACCGAATCCTGCACATAGATGCGGTTGGCACAGACGCAGGTCTGGCCGTTGTTGCGGTATTTGGAGATGATCGCGCCCTCAACGGCCTTGTCCAGATCCGCGTCGTCGAACACGATAAACGGCGCGTTGCCGCCCAGCTCCAGCGAAACTTTTTTGATGTCGTGGGCACATTCAGCCATCAGTTGGCGACCAATTTCGGTCGAGCCTGTGAACGACAGTTTGCGCACGATCGGGTTGCTGGTCAGCTCGGTGCCGATGTCGCCAGCACTGCCGGTAACCACGCTGAACACGCCAGCCGGAATGCCCGCACGCTCGGCCAGTTCAGCCAGCGCCAGAGCGGAGTAAGGGGTTTGCGAAGCCGGCTTGAGCACCATGGTGCAACCGGCCGCCAGCGCAGGGCCGGCTTTACGGGTGATCATCGCCGCCGGGAAGTTCCACGGGGTGATGGCAGCGGTCACGCCGATTGGCTGTTTCAGCACGATCAAACGCTTGTCCGGCTGATGGCCAGGGATCACGTCGCCATAGACGCGCTTGGCCTCTTCGGAGAACCACTCGATGAAGGAGGCTGCGTAAGCGATTTCGCCCTTGGCTTCGGCCAGTGGCTTACCCTGCTCCAGGGTCATCAGGCGACCGAGATCGTCCTGGTTTTCAATCATCAGTTCGAACCAGCGACGCAGTTTGGCGCCACGCTCTTTGGCAGTCAGCGCGCGCCAGGCCGGCAAGGCCTTGTCGGCGGCTTCGATGGCACGGCGGGTTTCAGCGGCGCCCATTTTAGGCACGGTGCCCAGAATCTCGTTGCTCGACGGGTTGTTGACCTTGATGGTCTGCCCGCTGTCGGCATCAGCCCAGGCGCCATTGATGTACGCCTGTTGGCGGAACAACTTCGAATCTTTGAGCTGCATGTCGGCCTCCTAAACAGCACCGCGCAAGGCGGAGCGAATTATTGATTGTTCAAAGGCGCCTCCGAAGAGGCTGCCGTCAGGAAAACATTCGCCGGGCCCCGAACGCACGGATCGCGAAAAGTGCGGACGGCCGAACGGGAGCGTTTGAAATCTCAAACGATCCTAGGATCAACGACACCAAAGGACAATAGGGTGTTCGAAAAAAAGAACAACCGCGCCCGATTTGCGAAACACTTCCTGATCAGCGGCTGGAACTGCCTAGCGCCACTGAGCGGCTGGAAAAAAGCGCTCGACCAGAGGCTCATGCCCTACCCGCTCGGCGTATGCAGCACGGTCGAAGGGTGTCCCGGTGCGTAAGTCGTAGATTATTTCCGCATTGGGTTTGTTCACTTCGCGCAGCCTTACCCGGACAAAGTGATAATTCGCACCGCGAATGTCGCGAATCGATTCGATCCGGAAATAACGTCCAGGCGTGAAAATGACTTCGACTTCGGTCGATGTCATCGATAACGGACCAATCGGAGCGCCGCTGTGACGCCCCCGTCCAATCAGCTCGTAAACCACGGAGGTGTCATCGAAGACGTGAACGTGGTCCAGGCCTCGCACCTGCTTGGGGGCCACGAACTCCCGCAGAGCGTATGGGTTTTCAGTGAATGAGGTGATATCGGTGCTGACCAGCACATCGCCCGGTCTGAGTTGCCCACTGCGAAAGTGCGCGCCGCCGGTCGCCCTCTGCGCGCTACCCCCTCGCCACAAGCGCACTGCTTCGCTGTTCGGTAACTGCGTCAGTGAGTCGAAAAGATCGGTCAGATAGGGGATAAGATCGGTGCCGCTCACATTGCCATGGCGGAACAGCATGTTGGCCTGGGTGAGTTCATCGGTGTAGGCAAGGACGAGATCGTTATGGAATTCGTCGTCCTGAAGCCATGTGCGGCATGACTTTCCATCTTGCAATAAATAGCGGTAGCCGCTGGCATCTTCCTGTAACGGGTTATCTGCAGAAGGGCTCGGCAATCGCGCTGCTATTAACGTCTGGCGCTGGTGCTCCAGCAGGATTTCTGCCAACTGCGTCGAGAGTTCGGGATCCTGCTGCATATAGATGTCCCAGAACGCCGAAGCCACTTGCTGCAGATCAACGGATGCGTCTTGCGCTGGCTGTGGAACATCCACCAGTGTCCAGGTTCTGCCTTCCACCACCCGCAGCGGATAACTGGGCATGAAGGCGAAAGGGTCCTGGGAGTCGGAAATCAGCCAGCCGTCGGACTCCGGGCTGAAGCGAACCCGCAGCGGAAGGTCGTACATTTCGATCCAGGTCGAGCCGTCGCCATCGACGCTCACACCCTGAAGCAGCCCGGGGGTCGTAGACGGTGCGGGGAGAATCCGATTTCCGGCCAGGCTTCCCACTTCATCGTCCAGCCGACGGGTCATTTCCCAGTTTGAGGGTGTCGCCAATCGCTCATGGGGTGGGGCGCAAAAACGCAAGGCTTTGGCACCCAGGCTCACGTCAGCGATGGAGAACACCGACATAACGCTATCGGCCACCGCGGAGATGATCGCCTGCGTGCGCTCGATGACAGACCGGGCGCACACAGCGGCGTCGATATCCAGCGACAGACGCGCCGCTGCAATACCCAGCACAACCAGCCCCAAAGGCCAAGCGAGCATCGCAAAGCCGCCGAAAACACCGAGAAAAGCGCCGAGATAGCCACGCCAGAGCGATTTGCGCAGGTCCGCATTGCTTATTGCCAAGGTGTGGCTGACAGCTAGATCCGCCTTGGCCCAGTCGCGCATGGCGGCGAACAGGTCCCCGTTTATCGCTCTGCCGATACCAAACGGCCAGGCGGGTGCGTCCACAGGTCCAATGCGCTTCAGAACATCGGTCATGACCTGTTGCCGCTCAGCAGCGCTGGCCTGCCCATTCGCGCGAAACAGCGCGTCGAAGACTTGCGGCGAGCGAAGCTGGCCACTGAGCCAGTGCACCATATCGCCAAGGTTGGCAAAGGCGCGCGGCAGCCACTGCGTCGCGGGGCAATAAAGCACCGTTCGACCATCCTCGGCGCGCAGAGTGATCAGGTGCCCACCGCCGGTCGCCATGTAATGCCGGATGACAAAGGTATCGCTGACGGGCGCGGCTTGAAGCGTCGCAAGTGTGACCGTCTCCGAGACTAGCCCCAGCCAGGCACGCAGACGCTGTCGGTCAAGCTGAGTCAAGGCGTCTTGCTCCGCAGCCTCATCGATCAAGGCAACCAAACGCACTTTGGCCAGCAGCTTGAAATCGTCGCTGTGCTCACGCCAGAAACGCTCGGTGCGCTGGCTGAGGAGCGAAGCGAAATCCAGCGCCCACAAATCGTCCATGACCTTGCCGGCGTCGAGTCGGACTTCATTGTGCAAGCCGTATTCACGTGCTCCGCTGCCACGGCGATAAAAACCGCCGTAAACAGGCAAGACGTCCGGCGCCAGCTGAAAACCATCGTTGAAACGACGGATCAGCAGTTGGGTGAAGGTCATCGACTGACGCGGCGCCTGACTGTGGCGCCACCCTGTAAATGTCGGTGCACTGACGGCGTCATCAAACACATTCCACCAGACCCGGTCCGGGTCCAGAGGCTTGCCAGTATGCTTGAGCAGATAATCGGCGGCCGCCTTGCGCGCCAGCTGATAAAGATCGGGCCATGCATCCATATAAGCGCGCGCCCGTGTCATCACGGCGCGAGCATCACCCAACGAATTCAGGCTGCGCTCCACATGCTCGAGGTCGATCGCCATCTTGAAAGTCCTTTGCTCAATGAAAGACGTTCAAGGAAGCAGCTCAACCGTTGTGCCATGCGGTATATAAGTACCGCGCAATGCTGCCGCGATGGCGTAATCTTGCGGCGCACGAGAAGAGCCGTGGCAAATGCCGCCGGGGTCATTTCCCGGGGTAAAACAAACGGCAAGTCAATGCAATGGACGCTTTCGACCTAGATGGGTATCATGGCGCCCGCGTTGCACCTGTAGCTCAGCTGGATAGAGTACTGCCCTCCGAAGGCAGGGGTCGTGGGTTCGAATCCCGCCTGGTGCACCATCTTCTTTCCCTTGTATTACAAGGGGATAGCGCTCCTGACAGAAATCTGTCCTAGTCCTGAAAGTCGTTTTTGCCACAAATTTGCCACACTTAATGTGGCGGGAATGGTCGAAATGGCAACAATCAGGAATCGCGGCGAGTATCAGTGGGAAGCGCAAATTCGCCGTAAGGGCTATCCAGCCCAGCGAAAAACCTTCGAAACCAAATCCGATGCCCACGCGTGGGCACGCATGATCGAAAGCGAAATCGACCGGGGTATCTTTGTCTCTCGCGTCGAGGCTGAACGCACCGCATTTCATCAACTCATTGATCGCTACATCTCCGAGATCGCCCCGAAGCACAAAGGCGCATATTCGGAAATCAAACGCCTGGAAGCGCTCAAGCGTCATCCGCTGGCAACACGCATCGTTGCCACCCTCACTTCTTCAGATTTTGCCCGCTACCGTGACGAGCGCTTGAAGATCCGTAAGGGCAACACGGTCAAGCGCGAGCTGGCTTTGTTCCAATGCGTGATCGAGGTCGCTCGCCGCGAGTGGGGAATTCACCTTGCCGAGAACCCGGTCAGGATGGTCAGCCGTCCAAGCTACAACGACGAACGCTCACGACGACTGGACCCTATTGAAGAGCAATACATGCTCGGCGCGTTAGAGCTCCGTGAGCGACCTGCTGATGGGACCTACGCCGATGCGTCACACAATCCATGGATACGGCCCATTGTGCAGTTGGCGATTGAGACAGCGATGCGCCGAGGCGAGATTTTTGAGCTGCGCTGGAAGCATGTGAATCTGGATCGTAGAACCGCGCACCTGCCCGCAACCAAAAACGGCCTGCCGAGAACCGTCCCGCTTTCGCCGAAGGCTATTCAGTTGCTGAAGGACTTGCCGCGTTCGCTGTGCGGGCGAGTCTTCCCCACCACCGCTGATGCGCTCAAGAAGGCCTTTGTACGAGGTCTGGAGCGAGCCAGGCTGAAGTACTTGGGAGATTGTGAGATGGCGCAGGTAACGCCTCAGGAAGACTTCCTGATCAACCTGCGCTTTCACGATCTGCGGCATGAAGCGACCTGTCGGCTTGCGACCAAACTGCCGAACTTGATCGAGCTCGCGAGCGTGACGGGGCATCGGGAGGTGAACATGCTGAAGCGGTACTACAACATTACTGCGGAGGAGCTGGCAGCAAAGCTGGCCTGATCGGACCACACCCGTCTTTGGCTATTGCTCAGACGGGGCTCTACTTGCATTCGACTTGGCCAGTTGCTTGCATCAGACTTAACCAGTGCAGTTGAGTACCTCGACCGGCAGAAGTGGCCCCATCGCTGCCGCTTGAATCAAGCGGCTATAGATCATCTATCTCGAAGGTATCGGCCGAACTGTAGCTCGCAGCGGAGAGCGATATGACTGCACAGGAGCATCGTCCGAAAAGGCGATTAGCATCAGTACTATTTGGGAGGGATTTCATGGCCTTTCGCGAAGCCCAAGGCTCAGTGATGAGAGGAAATGCAGCGGGGTCAACTGATAAGCCCTCCACACCTCGCCTGCGAACGGCCCTAGAATGCTCAGCGGCGATGGTAGATGATTTTCGAATCGCCCATGAAGTCGTCCACGCTCACCAGCGGAACGGACGAACGAACGCGACCAGAGCTGGTCTGGCTGTGTCCTGTAGAGATCTGGGATCTAGTTAGATACCCGTCACCACCCTTTTTGCCTGTCGGCTTACCAGTCTGGTGACATGAGAATTTCATGGATTCGCTCCGGGGATGGGTTGGCGTCGCAGAGATTGGCTTTCCTGCGAAACGCTCCGCCAGCCATTTTCTTTTGGGCTGTGCATTGGCCATTATCGGACACCTCTACCAAAAGGGTCGTTCCGTCCGACGAAATGCTTTCCCAGCGCTGTGTATTGCCGACTGTAGAAAAGCGCCAGTCCAAGCCTAAATCTTCGATGGACGACAGACCATTCAGTAAATCGATTACTGATTGATAGCGTGTATTGGGATCAAATTTCAAGCATTTCTTGATGATGGTCTTGAGCTTTTTCGGAACATGCCGAGGTAGCTTCGACAAATCGGGGTAGGTTTCGCTGCGCAGAGCACCCGACAGTTCAGCACCATTTCCGAATGCACGTCGTTGATTCTCAAGAGAGTCTAAGCCAGCCAGCAAACGGTACAGGGTCATGCCCACCTGGTAGATATCTGCACTGTTATTGAAGTCACGTGTGTGAGCACTCTCGGGTGGCAGATGGTAGCGGTAGGTCGCCTCAGGCGTAGCGAATCCATCCTCATCCATGATCTTGGCGAAGCCGAAGTCAGAAAGTAGGGCCTCATCACTGTCGGAGATCAAGATGTTGTCTGGCTTGATGTCGAAGTGGAGCAAACCTTTGGAGTGGATGTTGTTCAGCCCGCTGAGGAAATGCATTGAGTAACGGATGAGCTGCCTGCAGGTCAGCCCCTGTGCTTCAGCGATTTGGTGCAGCGATCCGTTCCGGTAATAGGGCATGGCCATGTAGATATGCTGGGCGTCCTTGCAGGCGTATAGCACCTGCACCACGTACGGATGCGTGCTTTTGTAGAGCAACTGAGCTTCAAGTAGGTACCGCTCTTCATTGAATCCGTCAGTCTTGACCTGCTTCACCACGAGCTCGGCATCTAGGTGCTCGTCATGTACGACGTACACCTCGGAATTCTCACCATTCTCGCCAATACGCTCCTTCCTCTGGAAAGAAACCTGGGCCGTCTGGTATGGAATGATCATTTGGCCGCTCCTATGGCTACGAGAATTGCCTCTCGAACAGTCTGTGCCCTCCCTGCCGGCCAGCCTTCCACGCCCTCAAGCTCGATCTCGCATTTCACTATCGAGTTAAACTGAGCAGAAGTGATGCCCAGCCGCGCGCTGATACTTGTCTTTCGCCCTACGAAATAGTTTTTGATGCTGCTGCTCGCGAACGACTCCATGAACACGGCCTCCAGGTACAACCGGTCAGCGTCTTGGTTCTGCGCGTTGCCCTCTGCGACCCGAATACCCGCCGCGTCGACTTGGTACTCTCGGAGGATGTCGAGGATGTTGTGGCGAGCGAATTTGAGCTGCTCTGGCTTGTTCAAGATCTGAGGAATGATCAAGGACTCGACGTTCAAAATTTGCTTGGTTTCATCGTCGTAGATGACGAACGTCGCCTTTTTGGGCTCTGCGCGGATTCCAAGTGATCGCATGGCGTTCCCTGCGGGTAGTGGCGGTTTCTGGAGTGCATCTCTGGCCGCACACTAGCATCAGACTGCCAGCAATCACCATCCCCTTAAGGTAGCCCACCGGCTGAGAAATGCCGGGCACTGCCAGACGATCTCAATGTGCGGTCACGCTTCACAGATATCCTAAGGTCCCCGCTCCTCCCCCCTCACAAGCCATCTGTTAAAAATATGTCCTAGCTGTTAGCCGCTCTACTGGCGAAATCTGTGTCGACCAGATCAATCGAGCGATAACCCGATGCTAGTAGATTATGAAACCATCCAAAAAATACAGAAGCTTGGCGACGACGTCCTGATTGGCGTGTTTGAAGTTGCTGCATTGACGGGATTCAGCGTGCTTACAGTCCGTCAGCGTAAGTTGCCAGGGCTTGAGCCTGTACCAGGCCTATCAAGGCTGCGATGGAGGCTAGGTGACTTAAGAGCGTGGATGCGCACCGGCAATACTGACAACCCTCCTCACCCATCCATGAAAAATGCCTCACCAAATCCAAAACGCACAGGTAGACCCACCAAGAAAACACAGGTGGAGGCGCGGCAATGATCGTCCCATACGTCATCGTCCTATGTTTGCACCGGGAGCCGTAAGGATGGGCAGACAACGAACCATCAGGGATCAAAATTTTTGGCGCTCCCCCCGCCTGCTGAATTGCACCACTGAAGACAAAGTTGCGTTGCTGCACCTCTTAACAGCCCCTGACAGTAATATCACGGGCGTATACCCCCTCGTGCCCCGAATCGCAGGAGCAGAGATAGGCTGGACGGCAGAGCAATGGTTACAAGTCATTCATCGATTACAAGATGAGGGCTTGGCTAGATACGATCATGTCAGATACGTCGTTTGGGTACGTATCTGGTGGGATCATCATACCGCTACTCAGGTGACCGGGCCAAAGCTGATAGCTAGAGCGCTTGAGGAAATTCGCCGCATTCCGAGCCAGTGGCTTGACGATTTCCTGCGAGATTTCAAAGAAAGACTTACGGTGAATCAGCAGCGATTGATCAATGAGGCCCTCCGTCCCCGCTCAGTGAATCGCCCCGGATTTTCTAGACACTCTCCAAGCTCAGGAAATAGCGTTTCTCATACTCTACTGGAGACAGCTGCATA
>NZ_NKHL01000063.1 GCF_002934685.1 Pseudomonas bohemica | reverse complement strand
CTGGCCAAGAGCTACGCAGCCATGGTCACGCTGGCCTGCAGCCTACGTTGTATGCGGCAATACTTTTCGTACAAAACCTAACGAATCTCGGAGAATTTCGCACAATGCTGATTTTCCCGAGCCAGACGGGCCGATTACTGCCGCCAGATTTGGTACGCCTCGTTGCTGGCTTGTCTCTATGCTTTTTTGCAACTTGGTGAAAGCATGATGAAACGACGGAAACAGCACCCTCTGGGCCGAGAACTCGGTCAAACGATCGCTATATGAACTATCCATTACGCACCTCTACAGTTGTAGCGGAGTCGATAGGCACTGAGTCAACCAGTGTGATTTCTGGAAAGTTGGGTGTCGGCGGGCGGTCGAGCTTCGCCATTTGGATTGGCTGAGGCAGGGGGGCAGGCTGAGATGTGGAACCATTTTCCTCAAGCCTTGCTTGGCGCTGACGCCCACGCTTGCTTTTGTCGCTGTGTAGCGCCAAGACGAGTTTTACGCGTGCACGGCGCGCAGTTTTGAAATCGAATTTGGCCGAGCTCAGCCTGAGCTCTTGCTGCACCAAGTGGTGCATTTCCAACGTCAAGTTGGCCTGGTAACTCATATCCACAGCTTCTGCAGTGATCAGTTCGTCAGGCCAACTCGGGTGGCACACTGTTACCTTCTCCAGATCGCTGATGTCGTAGAAGATGCAGAGCTTCTGTCTTTTTACGGAGCGTTGTGCCAGTCGACGGATGCCTGGGGCGGTCCACCGCAGCTTCTCGAAACCAATCGTGTCGCCATTAGTGGCTGCGTAACGTTTACTCAGCATCAACCGCTGCACATCCTTGGCATCTAGTAGCCTGGGTGGCGAGAACCGGTCAAGGCTGCTCAGCCATGTGTTATGCGGCGAGTCATTCAGGGAGCGGTGGAAATTGTGGTGGTAAACCTCAAGAAACTCTTCAAACCTCAGCTTGAGCTCATCGAGTGTGTAGACGGTGTGCTCCGCGGGGTCGTAATCGCCACGGTCGTCCGGATTAGAGAAGGTTGTCCCACTCAAGTGGTGAGAGAATTGAAGATTTAGCGTCTTGAACCAGCGCTCAACGTGCGGTTTTTGATTCGGTGTGTAGGGTTCACAGAAAATAATGTGAGCACCCAACAGATTCATCACTTCTGCCAGCTTCTTTCCGGCGAACTCATTGCCATTATCCAGCACATAACATTGGCCGAGCCCGGCATATGGCGTACCGGCCATCAGTCCATTTTTCAGTGCCCGCAAGGTTTTCTCGATGCAGGGTGGGTTCAGGGAAATATCGAATGCGTTGACGCACCGAGATTTGATGTCAAGAAAAAGCGTGAGATAAGGTCTGCCTAAGACTTCACCCCCTCGTCCGTGGACAATCACGTCCATTTTTTGCGTATCCCCTTCGATGCGCTCAAGCACTCGGTGCACCAAGCTGCTTGCCCGACTCCAGTGTTGGTGTATCAACGCAAGGCGTTTCCCTTTCTGGTGAAGTTCTTTCTCGTAAAAGTCGATTTCTTGGATGATTCTCCAAAGCGTCGTTTTGCTGGGAATGCGTACCTGTTCGTTGATCGGGCGCCGTTCGTTGAGATCTTCCAGGCTGGAAATGATGACATCGGTCAATTCGGTCACAGTTACGGGGGTGTCCTGGAAATACAACTCAGTCACCCAGTAATCGATCTGTTCTTGGACCACAGCAAGTTGCCGAGTGATACGAAGCTTGCGAGTGCGGCGTCTTACCGGGATCAGCGAAATGGGATTACCGCCTGCCAAGCGGTACGATTTGCTCCATTCATATAGCGTGGTGTAACAGGGAGGGTTAGGGTCGGCATCTCTATTCGCCAAGTGCTTGATAAACTCTTCGGTGGCCTTTCGAGGAAGCCGACCTCCAAGTTCGACTTCGGCGCCTCGCACATAGCCCAGGCGCCTTTCAGTTTCGCGTTTAACGACATCGTCCAACGCGCTGATGATGCGTTGCGAGCCGTCTTCAAATGGCGCTTCCTGCACCTTTACCAAGTTTCCTTTTCGGTACGATTGATAAAGGCGATGCAGGTGATGGATCAATATATGGTTGGGGCGACTGAGGCTACGCAGTTGAATCCTTTCGGGCTCTACCGATGTGACCTGATAGGTTTCAGTACGCAGCCGCCAGTGCTCGCCCACCAATATTTCGAACTGAGTGGAAGTAGCCACTTTCTTGTCTCCCTTTCCAATTTGGTATGGCGCGGCGCACACGTATTGAAACCGTCGCTCACCCGTGTTCCCGCGACCAGCCGAATTAAGGCCAGATGCTCAGGTACAGATGTAGGGGTTCAGTTAAAAGCCAATTAATGCTGTGAAGGTGGCGCCGGACTGTATGTTTTGCTGGCTCGTACTTCCTCCATCCTCAAAGGTTTGAAAAGGGGGGCTCACTCAGCGTCTGTCAGAGACGGATGTTGATTAGCTTAAACAAACGCTCGATCTGCGCCTTTTGATCTGGGGGGCTGGGTTCGCAGTAAGCGATGTGAGCGGCCGGAAGACCCAATCCTTCAGGCAGTTTGCGGAATACAATTTCGTCGCCGTTATCCAGTTTGTAGCCTTGGCCAAGCCCGGCCGTGAGCGTGCCTATGAATGACCTTTTTTTTAAAAACCCTTTCGACCGTTTCACGAGATCTCCTCCACGGTATGCCGGATAGAGTCCAAGCAGGCGGTGGATCAATGTATGAGTGGAGCGATTGAGGCTGGGCAGTCAAATCTCCGCAGCCACAACCGAAATCACCCGATAGGTTTCAGCGCCAAGCTTCCAACGCTCACCTGATCACATCGTCAACCTTTTGAAGGTTTCCATGATTCGCAGCCTGTATGAGTACCAGGTCAGTGGGCAGCCACTTCTTGAAGTATGTTGCTCCCCCACCCCGCTGGTTAGTCGGTTCGATCGAAGGTGCTCCGCTGCCGCATCTATGAGGCGCATTCCCTCTTGTGCTGTACGGCAGTTGAACAGCTGATCTGTCGCGACAAATCAATGCCTACTGCACCATAAAAAATCGCGTGCGCGATGCTCATCGGCGTAAACGCCAGATCCAGTAGCGCACCGATGCTCATGGGTTGTTGCCGAGACGCTAGCAGCGCGCACAGTTTCACAGTGCTCTGTCCATAGCTCGAAAACGCCTGATGATAAAGAAATGCCAGGTTGGCCGTACGAGTCGGATGAGAGAAATCTGAGGCAGCGAGGTATTCCAGCAAACAACCATGCAGGGCGAGCAGTTCCGCGTAACGCGCGATCCGAGAACAGGTTGCATTGTCCTCGAAACTTTGGTTGTTCTTGACTTCAATCAAGCGCTGCGAGCCGTTTGAGAAGCTGACCAAGAAGTCCGGCGTGTATCGAAAGTTGGTGCCATTGAACTCTAACGTGAACGGATGGGCTGCATAGCTGACGACGTCGTTGCGGCGCTCGAGTTCCAGGCAGAACGCTGCCTCAAGGAGCGACTCGCACACCACGACCGAGCGGTTTTTCCGCGAAGCGAATTTGGTCACTTGACTGCCCATCCGCCCATGACGCCGGGGTATGGTCTCGACAGCAGTGGCCACTTCGCTGAGCTGCTCAACCAACCCTGTTGCAACGAATGTGGTCATGACTGCTTACCCAGGCAATACATGAACTTGGTGATCCTCGCCATATCAAGTCTGGCGTTGCGAGCACTGTTCGATGCTTTGATCAAGTGGCGGAGTGTTGCTCTCAGTTGGCCGACGCTTCTTGCTTGAGTGACCTTGACGCCCCCGGGAAGAGCCCGCACAGGAAGTATGTCCTTCAGCCCCTGAGCCAGACCGGTAATAGCCCGTTCAAGGGGGCAACGCTTTTCAAGACCCCAGTGCGCCGGTTGAAACACCGCCCGCCCCAAAACTCCGTTTAACAGTTTGCGGCAGAACAACGCTCGGTCAGTGCGAATGACTAAGTTAGGGCGCTGTAATATATCGCGGCCTTTATGTGAAACAATCAAAGAGTTCAACGGGTCTGAGGGCGATGGACACTTTAACGTGATTGCAAAAGCGAAAATCTGATTCGTGTTGCGGTCCGCCATCACGCTCAAGTATGGCCGCTGATATGCGTAGGGACTGACGAAGGGAGCAGAGATATCCCAAATGAGAATATCCAGTTTGATGCTATCGAACTCAATCACTACAGAGCTCGGGTTGGTATGTGGTTTACCAAAACTTGAGTACGTATTCATGACGGCTCTCGTTAGGTCATTCGTGTCTATAGGAGCGGCTAGTTATTTCCGAAGCTTGTTAGTAAAAAAACAACATTTCTCGGGGCTAATTATGCGCCGCAGTTAGCCCCTTGACGACGGCCGAAATAACTGTCTAGGATAATGGACGAAATTTCCGCGCAAGGCTCTACTACGTACCTTGCGGGAGCGAAGTTAGAGTTCAACAAACCGCGCATTCTGATAGGCTCATTCGTGCATGAGGTGGCCCGATGCGATTCCCTCCACTTGATCGTGCGGCTCGACGGCTCCGAGCTTGCGCGTTTTCCCATGCCGCGGCGGAAATGAGCGGTTGTGCGCATACGCCGGGTGCAATGGCCGCGTCCTACCGCCAATTGCACCCGAACTTGCATGGCGATTTGCGCAAGCAGTGGGTGCGTTCATTTCACGGATCGACAATTGCCAGCTGGGTTCGTGATGATTTCTTCAAGCGATGTCCTGCGCTAGAACAGCTTTTCCTCAATCCGTTGTGGGAGGTAGTTTCTGAATCAGCTGTTCCAATGAATTGGGATGACCTGGCTGATACTATTCGCATAGACGATCGTCCGCTGGATGGCATCACGGGCAAGTTAACGAAGTCTCTTCTCGATCGTGTGGACTGGCCATGCTTCTGCGTCCATTTGGTCTTGTTACAAACTCGCAACCGCCATTTTGAGACTTATCGCCTCTGGTTGGCGAAGAATTTTGTTTCAATTTCAAGTTGGGTATGCGTGCAATCGCCGTGCGTATTTATTTCAAAAGAATTTAAGGTTCAACTGCTGACTGCACTTCGCAATGCGCCTATCGAGTTTAGGAACAATATCACTTGGGCAGAGTATTCTCATTGCCAGCAGGATGTTTTACAACTTCTCAAACTCAGTAGCGAAGCGGGGTGGTTGTCAGCGCAAGATCAACAGCTGGCATTGTTGTGGTGGAATCTTTCGCCCGCACAGAGACGTGCCGAACTAGGGAGACTATATACTGCCGATGACGGGACGGTGCGCTTTCCGACAGCGATGTCAAGTGCTACGTACCAGGCTTGGCGAAGAAAACGTCAATGCTGGCTAGATCACCCTATAGCCTTGAACGGCTTTAATTGCGGCTTTCCTTCTGAGGGACGGTTGCTGCGCGTGGCGTAATTTACTAGGTTTGAGTATTCGGGCGGCGGATGACTCCTTCGGAGCGCTCAATCAAGCCGTTCATATTGCGTGAACTGGGGCACCGTCCAGCTTTATGGCACATCGGAGGTTTCATCACTGCACTTGCGTGCCGAAAGAAGTGCTTCCAGCTGCGCTAATTGGCGGCTCATGGTGCGCAAATTGCGCACATCCTGTCGTCGATCCAGCACGCAGTGGCGAGCTTTTTCGCGCATCACCGAAAACTGCAGCTGAAAAAAAGCCGCTTCGGCTTGTGTGGTGTGGAGTTTGCCCTGTAACTCCTGATACTCGTTGGCCTGATTGTTTAGTTCCTGTGTGCGACTGCGCAACGCCCTTTCAGAGAGGGCGTGCTCGGCACTGATTCGCTCAAGGTCCCGGTAGACGAGGCTAAGTTCTTCTTGTTTGACCAGCAGTTGTTCCTGCAGTGACCGTAGCTCGTGCCGAAGCTGTGCCACAGTTGACTCATGGCGGGAGGCTTCGTCTTGGCGTTGTTGCTTGGCCTGCTCGCGAAAATGCAGCAAGCCGTCTCTGGCATGAGCCCGCTGTTCTTCCAGCGCCAGCAGTTGTGATGCCCGTTCCTGCAGCAGTTGCAGGTGGTGGCTTTCAATCGCCAGCAGTCTCTGTCGTTCTCCCTCGCTGTGCTGAAAGTGATCGCTCAGTTGGCGATGCTCCTCTCGGAGGGCTTGGAATTCGGCCAATACGTAATCCTTACTTTTCTGCAGCTCGTCTTGGCGAGCCTGGTCCACCTCACGTTGATGCTGGTAGGCATTCCGTTGACGTTCGAGCCTAGCTCGGTCAGCGACAACGGCTTGTTGCGCCTCAGACGCCAAGCGATGTGCAAGGCTAGTGATGAGCGCTATAAGCTCCTCGCTCAGCGATAGCTGGGGCGGATGGGGCTCTTCGTTGATCAGCTCTTTGAGAAAACGCTGAATGGTCGTCTTCGAACCCGTATGACCGAGCTCCGCTCGGACTGCCTCAATGCTTGGGCGCTGTTCACGAGCGAGTAGGGCATCACGTGCCCCTCGGACTATTGCTTTATTCACCCCAGAGCGAGCCATTTCAGACTCCGACAAGGCCGGTAGGGCATTCATTATGCTCGCCCGCCGTGGATACGGGCTCCAGACCGACGAAACGCAGATGGCTGATGCGCTGCTGGGGGCGAGCCCAAGTCAAGCTGTGAGGCTAACAACCCGCCCGCTCACGGACACGCTGCACTTTCTTCGCGATCACCCAGCGAGCATGAGGTCGATCAAGTGCGGTACTAGTTGCCCGGCTAAGCCAATCAGCATTAGCTCTTTTGGCTGGTGCAAGCGTACATCTACTCGATTGACATGGATGATCGTGGCCCCAGCAGCCAAAGCAAGGTCGGGCAGGCGAGCGGCGGGCATGACAACACCGGAGGTGCCAATGGAAAGCATCACATCGCAGCTCCGCGCTGCCTGCGTGGCAGCCTTCCATGCCCCAGCGGGTAGGTCTTCGCCGAACCACACCACGCCGGGTCGCAGCCGCCCGTTACACCGTGCGCAGCGAGGTGGCTCAATCAAAGCGCCTTCCGCGGGTGTCGCCAGTTGCTCCTGCGTAAGTTCAGCAGGGCGATGACACGCGAAACATTTCGGCGTCAGCAGGCTCCCGTGCAGGTGTACAACGCCCTGGCTGCCGGCTCGCTCGTGCAGATCATCGATGTTCTGGGTGATCACCGTGTTCTCGCGACCCACGTCGGCCAAACGAGCGATCGCCAGATGTGCGGGATTTGGTTGTGCCTGCAGCACTTGCTGGCGACGCCAGAGGTACCAGCCCCATACCAGCTGGGGATGTTCTTTGAACGCCTTCGCCGTCTCCAGGCGCTCAGGATCGTGGCGTGCCCAGAGCCCCGTCAGACGATCGCGAAACGTCGGAATACCGCTTTCTGCCGAGATCCCCGCGCCGGTGAACACCGCGACATGCCGAGCCTTACGCAGTGCGGTGATGGCTTCTGCTAACACGTTCATCGAAAGCCTCCTAAGCCTGAAACTTGAGTACGGTATGAGGGGCGGGCCACGTTCAACGATCTCGTTATCGTATCGCTGGAGGGGGCATCAGCGACTGTCGCGGAAGATCGTTCCGACAGACACCCCCAGCTCATCCTCAACCGAGCGCGCATCAGCGTCAAACATAGGTAACGCCCGACGCTCCTGCTTGAGCTAGGCGAGGGCGTTACAGAAGCAGCGTTCGCCTGGATGCACCTCATCTCGCTCACCGTCATGCGCCGTGCTGTAGCCCCATTGCGTCCTGAGCGTTCCGTATTGCGGGTTGCCGTTCGCTCGTCGGATCGACTCGATGCACATCCCATTGCAGTTGGGCTACAGCTGCGCATTCCACACGCCCACTGTTTTTCTTCGTCCTGCCTCATTGGCGGTCTGCCTACAGCGCAGGAGCAGCCTTCGTCTGGGTACAGCGATTCATGAAGGGCAGCGGCTGGGGTTGGCCAGGGTCACACCATCAGGGTCTGGCACAGGGCTACACTGACAGAAATGGGCCTTGCGGACCGTCATCGCAGGGGCACTCGCCGAGCGTCTTGCGTCAGTGCAACTCAGCTGCTACAGCGGTTTGGGCATTGTTACGGCAGATTATTTCGTACCGTTTAAGCGGTACGAAATTACAGCTGTACCCATGTATCCAGAGACGGGGTAGGGGACTAAAAGCTGAGGTTTGAGAAGCCTGGTTTCTCAAACCTCAGTGCGCGATTTCGCTGGTGCGAAGGGTTTGCACAGTACGCGCGTGCCTGCGCGAGCATTGTCCTGATGATTTTCATTTTGCAGCATCTGGGCGGGGGAATCGCCGCTACCCGCCAGCTTGCGGCACGCTGAATGAGTACATGGCGGCGAGTCTTCAGCCCTTTGGCTAGGGTACCGAGCAATCCATGTGAGAGGGGGCGGCGTCAGCCCACGGGGTATTCACCGCCGCCTGGTCGGGCATGCGCGGCGGTGGACCGAGACTGGTCCACTGCGAGCGCTCGAAGCCCGGCTGGGGGGCAGGCTCCGGCAGCCGTCGGTGCTGTCGGCCTGTGTCTGCCCTCGGTCACGCGTGTCTGGATTCATACTGCTTGAGCAGGTTGATGATTTCCTTGTAGTACGCCACTTTCCCCCGAAGCTCTATTCGTTGGAGCATCAACCAGACCAAACCACAGAATGCGACACTCGCCACGAGCAGCTTCAGCCAAGGCACCAGCGTCAGGCTGAAGAAAGCCAGCATCACGACGATCAAGGACGCAAAGGTGGTATTGGCATCGGCTTGATCACTGAGGTATTCGCTGCGGTTGCTCAGCGTCAGAATGGCGAGCGAGATGGAATGCTTCGCTAATGCCCGGCCCTTCAATTCTGAGAGAGCGGCGATGGCGAAATCAGACTCCCGGGGCAAAAGCTCTTCACTGTCCCAGTCGATAAACGGCATCAGTTTCCTTTTTAGCCAGGTGCTGCGGTCAATGTAGACGCGCCGACAAAACTCGTTTCGAGCGTCGATGTACCATTTAACGTAGCTGTGCAGTGAAGATTCCACGGTGTCTGAAGGCTCCGTCGAGCATGGGGACGATTGATTGCCCAGCGGATCGATCGGCTGACAGCACCGCCGAGCAGAGTGGATGACCGCTGACTCCAGCATGGGGCCGTTCGGGACCTTTCAGTGGATGGCGCACATTGCAGGGTGATTTCGCCACGCACTAATCGGATTCGCGCACGATGATCAAATCCTCATTCGGCAGATCGAGTTGACGACTGCGGCCGGCTTCCTTGAACCCGATCGTGGTGGTGGTGCCAAACCCCCGAAACAGAATGGTGACGTTGCGAAATACTGCATAGCCGTCAGAAGACCTCTGGTCCGGCGCCAGCAAGGTGTTTGGAAGCAGGGCGGCATAGGGCGCTTTGATGTGCACGACAGCGTTTTCGACGCGGACCTGAGCAAGACGCATCGAACCATCTACCAGTTGACCTGTGACCCCCCCGAGCACCAGAGCGGCGAAAAAAACGCTGATGGAAAAGAACAGAAATGCAAACTTATGTTCATTAGGATCGTCGCACGCAGCGCCGTTCCCTTGGGTGGGAACCCCCGTTGCGGCATCTGTCTGCTGTTGACCGCGATACGCCGTGCCCGCAGCCCGTGCCATCGAGTAAAACAAGTACAGGGCCACCGCAAGCAGCGGCAGGTGCACGTAGGCAGCCGGTGCCCGCCGTCCCAGTAAAAAAATAAACAACCCACCCAGCGCCGCTGGGAAGATTGAAGGCCAGCTGAACCGGGCCAGCTCATTACGGAGCGGTATCTCAGTGCCCTGGACCTTGGCAACTGCTCGAACGGCCCGATAAAAAAGCGGGCGAAGGGCAATGGAAAAACACATGCCCAAGGCCAGCATCGAACCGGCAAACGCGGTGTAGATAAAGCCAAAGCATGCCGCCGCGACGACAAACAGCAATCCGTCCGCGAGCGCGAGTCCCTGGGGGAAGTGGCCGACGCGCAGGGCGTAGAAGATCACGCAAATACTGCCCAGACAAACGCTGAACTTGATCGCACCGGTCGCCAGTTTGGTGAGGGTGTCGAGGGTGGTTTCCAGTGAAGTAATCCGTGCTTTCATGGTCAGACGCTAACGGTGTGGGAGGGCGATTATTCCGCAAACGGGGCGGTCTGTCCGAACTGAGAGGCAAACCGTTACCTATGAAATCGGACCGTCCGCGGGTCGTTGGGGTGGGTGCGGCTTCTCAAGACTGCTCCTGCAGAGTCATGCTGACATGCGCGCTGGCGACTCGTCGCAAAGCAGAAGAGAACATTGCGGCCTTGATTCGATAGGCCTATGTTGTCGAATCATACATCGCATTCACTCAGGCAATGTGCGAGACAGCGTAAAAGTGAACGAGCCCGAACATTATCGTCAGGCGGCTCGACGCCAAAGCACCGCCCGGCGTTACGCCCAAGTGATCGAGCACTTCGAAGTTGCTTGGGGTGGGATGCTGCCTGCTACCCAAGGCAGCGTTGTCCACTACCTGGCCGCCCAGGCCGAACGATTCTCGCCGGGCACTCTGCGCACTCACTTAGCGGCCTTGGCATATTGGCACCAGCAGCACGGTTTCGTCGATCCGACCAAGGCGTTTGAGGTCCGGGAGGTCCTGCGCGGAATCCAGGCGTTACACACACGTCCGCCACAACAGGCAGAACCCCTCCAGCTGCAGGAACTGGAAGCGTGCGTTGAGGCATTGCGGCAGGAAGAGCAGGCAGGTGAGCGGGCTGCGCGTCTAAGAGCTTGCCGTGATCGGCTCCTACTGTTGCTGGGATTCTGGCGCGCATTGCGCAGTGATGAGTTGTGCCGCTTGCGTATCGAACACATTCAACTGGACCGTGGGCGCGGTCTGAAACTTTTTCTGGCCAGCAGCAAAACCGATCGTGCTTACCAAGGGCGGCAGCTCAATATGCCGGCGCTGGTTCGACTGTGCCCGGTTCAGGCCTATGAAGATTGGCTGGCGTGCAGTGGCTTGACACAGGGTCTGTTGCTTCGAGGAATTGACCGCTGGGGACATCTGCATGCGGGCTTGCATAGTTACAGCGTTTCGCGCGTGTTGCGCCGGGCCTTCGAGCGCGCCCGCCTTAACGCAGAAGGTTACAGCGGCCATTCTCTGCGGCGCGGCTTTGCTACATGGGCCAGCGCCAATCAATGGAGCGCCAAAGCCTTGATGGACTATGTTGGCTGGCGAGACGTGCAATCCGCTATGCGGTACATTGAAGCAGACGCCGCGTTCGGAACGTGGCGGCGTAAGAGCGCATGACAGGAGGTTGATAAGCTTAGGCGTTGATCAAAAGTTGCGGGAAGGGTCCGATGATTCTTTCCGGTACAGTGGGAGAGTGCGACGATGGTTTCGACAGACCTCGCAAATACCGGGACAACAGATGCTGGCTGCAGTCCTACAGCGTACTTCACTCAGGTCCGGGATGAGCAGCACGATGCGCTGAGCCTCTACACCTTGGTGCAACAGGGGTTTGCGCTAGATCAGGTGAAAGCGATGGTCGCCTCTTCCGAACTGTATTCATCAGCGGACCTGCTTTTTCGAATTACCGGCCAACACTCTGCGGTCGTCCAACCTCAGAGCCACGGCGCGGAGGGGGCTCGCCTCAGCGCCCAGCAGAGTGCCGTGGCGTTTCAGTTCGCGAAGGCTCTTGAACATGCCATGGCTGTTTTTGGCGGCCAGCGACCTGCCGAGCTGTGGCTTGCCAGCCCGTGTAGGTTCTTGGCGGGGAATGTTCCGCTGGACATGATCGACAATGCCTTAGGCTTCCACGCTGTAGAGGTTTACCTCACGCGAGTCGAGCATGGGGTATATCAATAGCGCCTCATTGATCTGCATCTGCGCGGGCTGGAGACTTACTGGACGGATCTGCAAAGGCTGTGGCTTGGCAACAGCTTCTCGCTGGATCCGCAGCTGAATGCTTCAAAGCTGGGCGGCCGTTCCGCTCACTGTTAAGTGGCTGTTCATAACGGCCGTCCTCCAGACGGATGCTTTTTTCAATGACCCTCCCTGTGGTGGACGCCTGCCGCCTGAAAGCAGGCCACTCCGATTACAAGACGTCTATTTTCGTAACATTCAACTGAGTTCGGAACATACGATCGCGCTCAGCGAACCATTCCTTCGCTTTTTCCTTCCCGTAATCTTGACGGGCCTGTTCCAAAGCGTATTTTGCGGAGCGGTAGCGCTCGACTTTGTCGTCAGTGATGTAACACAGCAGGCTCAGATCGCTGGTGGCGAATTTGTGTTCTTGCTCTATCAGTTGAGCGGCGCTTGCTCGGGCCAGTTCGATGACATCCATTTTTTTGGTAAGCGCATTCAGTTTTAGCGTAGTGACGTTCTGTTCTATCCGATCTGCTTCATCGTAGGCGTTTTTGACATCGGAGAGATGGTGTAAAACGTTTCGATACTTCTCGTCCAGAAGGAACGAGGTATTAGCAATCGTTCCCAGTGTCATGCGCTGGGTGCGGCGATCGATTTTTTTCTTGCCTTTCTTGTCCGTGTATTCTTTCAGAGTCACGCCAGTCACTGACAGAGTGTATGCGCCGCTGCGGGCGATGGCCTCAAGATGCCTCATGGTCTGAGGCCCGAGTTTATCCCGAATCGCATGCACACGCGCTTGGACGGTGGCCAACGCTGATTTTACCTGGGCAATGTCTCTGATCGCTGAATCCTTTTGTGCAACCAGGGCTCGGAGGCGTTCAAGCCCTTCCTCATGTTTCTTCAGGTTCAGGTATTTCGTTCGGTCAGCACTGAGCCTTGATTCACCATCGAATTTTGATTGGGCACACTCGTTGCCTACAAGAGTGATGCTGTCGTCGGTCAGCACCGCAACAAATCCCCACTTGTGGCCTTCGTTGCACAGCTTCTCATTGTCTTTCAAGAGGCAACACTTCACTTCATCGCTGAAGAAATAGTCTCCCAAGAGGTGCTTGTAGTTTTTTGGCGATACTGGATTTTCTTTCTTGAATCCCGGGAGCGCTTCAATTTCGGCAATGGAGTTGAATGTTCGGATCTCAACGGTACGATCAAGCGTCTTGTGCATGCGGCCAGTACTCAAACGTCTAGATTTTGGTGCCAGGCATCGGTCGGCTGCGTGACAGCCGCGCCATAACGCCTAGATTTCGGGGTGCCGTTAGGCCATTGTGGGGGCTTAAATCTGCGTTGGCAGACCGCGCCCGTCGGATCTTGGTTTTGCTGATGTCACTTGTAGGACTACTGTTGATCGATACAGTATAGTCAGGTTTTACACGGGTTAGGAGAGCACACCACTCTTGCGCTCGATCAGAAGTCCCGAGTGATCTGACCGTGTGCTAGAACGTGCGGGCCATGCCCCCTGATTCCGATTGATAGCTTGCCGATAGCAGTCCGTGTTGCTGGCAAGGTTGGCTGTGCCAACCGATGATCTGTCGCCAGCGATTCTCGCAGCCAGCTCACAGCGCACCTCGATGCCGGCTGTCATCTCCAAAGGCTGTTGGCCCCCCACGCCAGAAATCATCCTCGCGATTACCCCAGTACTGCTTGTTTTGAAAGAGGGCAGCCTGCCTGAGTCGGGTGATGCTGATTTCTCCCTTTGCGCTTCGGCGTGCAATTGGGCGTTTCGATCAGCTTCTATCGGGCTCTAAGTGGCACATGCCGATTTCCCGGCTGACAAGCTTTCATCCTGGTTTTCCTTCGTTAAGGCATATCTTGTGCGCCCCTGTAGCTCGGCGATGCCGTTTTTTTGCGGAACGTGCGAAACCCACTACGCTGAAGCGGCTAAACGCTATCACGCGAGCGAACACTCTAGCCGTATGTACCAGCGGCTTGACCTGAAATCCAATTGAGCAGGGGAGCCGTCTGCCCTTGCGCGCAGGGATGCCTTGCCATGATCGAATCGATAAGCCTCTCCTCCATCGCTACGTACAGTGCCTCAAAGCCTGAGAAAATTACTGATTTAAAATCTATAAATTTCATCTACGGGGCCAATGGCGCCGGTAAAACCACGATTAGTCGATTGATCGGAAAGCCGGCTATCTCAGCTGAGTCCAACATCAGTTGGTTGCGTAATACCCCTGTGCCGGCCATGGTCTACAACAATGATTTTATTACCGCCAACTTCACTGGCTCGACAGAGTTTCAGGGTGTATTCACTCTGGGGAAGGCTGAACAGGCAGAAATCGACCGCCTCCAGAAACTGAAGGAGGACAAGAAGAATCACGAGCAACTGAGGACGAAGTCGATCATCCTATTGAACGGGGAAGACGGTTAGTCTGGGAAGAATGGCGAGCTGGCCTCCTTGGAAGCCAAATTGGTTATCCGCTGCTGGGAGCAGAAGAGTAAGCATGATGATCATTTCAAGGGGGCTTTCACCGGCTTACGAAATAACAAGGAGGCGTTCAAATGCAGGGTGTTGCAAGAATATACCAGCAACACGTCAGCTTCCGTTGGCCTTGATAAGCTTCAGGAACGAGCAACCGTGCTTTATGGCGAGCAACCCTTCGCAATGGCCGCTATTCCTGGATTGGATTTGTCTCGCCTGATTGCTTTGGAAGTCAGCCCTGTGCTGGCGAAAAAGGTGATCGGTAAAGAAGACGTGAGCGTTTCGGCAATCATTCAGCGTTTGGGCAATAGTGACTGGGTTAGGCAGGGTATTAGGTTTCTGGAGCACACAGACGAGCAGTGCCCGTTTTGTCAGCAGGAAATCCCTCATGACTTCGAAAAAGACTTGGCTGACTATTTCGACGAGACATTTGAAGCCGACTCAAAGTCGGTCACTGATCTACGGACGAAATATTTTCAGCTTTCAGACGAGCTTTTGATCCAGGCGCGAGGTCTTTTAGCCTCTGAATGCACTCACTGTTGGCGCTGATGCGTTTTTGACCCGGGGGGGATGCGGCGGAAATCTTGGACTACCTGGAGGTAGTTCATGTATTCATACGAAGACCGCATCCGAGCGGTCGAGCTCTACATAAAAGTGGGGAAACGCATTGGGGTAACGATTCGTCAGTTGGGCTACCCGACGAAGAACTCTTTGAAGAGCTGGTATGCAGAGTATGAGCGATGCCTCGACCTGGCGCGTGGCTACAAGACCTCGAGGTCGAAGTACTCATTGGCCCAAAGGGAAAAGGCTGTCGAGTACTATCTCGAACACGGTCGCAGCATCGCTGCTACCGTCACGGCGTTGGGCTACCTGGCACGGGATTCGTTGCGTGCCTGGATTTACGAATTGCACCCCGAGTTGCATACGCGTGTCGTTGGCCGATCTGACGGGTTGGCCCGCCCGCCAGCGATGAAGCAGGCAGCGGTCATCGCGCTGTGCACGCGAAAAGAAAGTGACGTAATTGCCCTCATTGCAGAGCTGGACGCCTACCAGGACACCCTGTACCCCCCAGAGAGCAGGCATTCCTTAGATCTGACTTCGTTGAAGCAACCTAATGTCCTGTTTGCCGTTGCGAGGGATAGTACAGGCCAGGCAATCGGCTGTGGAGCGATAGTCCTATGCCCTGAGTATGGCGAAGTCAAACGTATGTATGTCTGTCCTCGCGGACGAGGGCAAGGCGTCGCCAAGAACCTTCTGGTTCTGCTCGAGTCACGGGCAATAGGCTGTGGCTGTAAGTTGGTTTTGCTCGAAACTGGACCGTACCAACATGAGGCTTTGGCTCTGTACGCCTCAGGCGGCTATGAGCGCAGGGGACCATTTGGCGATTACACGAACGATCCACTGAGTGGGTTCATGCAAAAGCACATCGCAGCCTGATACAAGCAATTGGATAGGAAAACGACCATGGCAACAGTATTTCTGGTGATGGCAACAGCCAGCGGTTTTAGAAGCGACGAAAGAAAGCCATTGCCATTACGGGCTTTTGAGGACCGCGCTCAAGCCGAGGAGTGGCAGAACATGCTGTTCGACTATCACCTAAGCCCACCTGAAATGCCACTTGAGGAAGGCCGCGAAATCTGGAGTGCTTACAAGGCACAGGTGAAAGAATGGGAGCGTCGTCATCCTGCAGGAACTGAAGCCTCCCAATACCAGCATTTCGGGGTCTACGAAGTCCCCGTAGGGCTATAGGAAACCGACACCGTGAGCATTCCATTGGGTGAATTTGCCTGGCGTGACATCTGGATTGACTATGACTTTGAAGAGGTGACTTATCGCTGGGAGTGTCGGACCAAGACCGTCTACGTCCAGGTTTTATGGCTCAGATGAAAGCCCCAGCCCAGAGCCTCAACGAAGTCGTTTGTTCAACGATGCGGTTTTGCACGGTAAGGAAATCACTTCAGCTGAATATGCCGCTGGTTTCCCACGCCGATAGAGGTCAATTACCGTTAACCGAATTCCTGGCCCCGATTGAGGCTCAGATTCACTAGCCCGAGTAGCACGGAAAAGACGAAATGAAATAGCCCTATCAGCCCGCTTCTGCGGGCTTTTGGGTATCGGAGGCAGCGTTCGGTCTCCCTCATAAGGAAACTACAGCTTGGCAGATATATACCCTGAGTGCTACGGCATGCACAACTCCACCACTCTCCTCAACCATGTCATGGCCATCGCCACACAACTTCCGATCCTGGGTAACCCGCAGGCCACTGAAATTCGATATCTGATGCATTTCAGTACTGATCGCAATATCAAAGAGTTTGAGGCGCGTCCGCTCAATTATTGCTGGGCAGACGTATTAAGCGCAGACGTAAACATTGTTCGTGAGATCACAAATGCCATGCCACCGACAGCTTACGAAGCCGTTTATGTCCTACGGGTAGGATTGCCTGCGTCGACTGATGGAGGTTTTGATCGATTACTCATCGACAGCCCTGTGATTGGTGAATGGGTTTGTGGCAAACCAGGAACCTGCCGAGAGTATGGGCTGGCCGTCTTCGTTCGGGCCGGTGAGTTTGCCAAGATCGATCTTCATCTTGACCCCTCCAAAAGCTTTTACCATCCCTGATGTTCGAGATGGAATGACGCATCAAGCCGCCATGAGCATGGTTCAGTCAAGCTTTCTAACATCTAGGGAAATCCGCTGCGCGATGACCAGATCATGGGCGTGATGGAGAGCTACTTGAACGTGGCCCGGGCTGAGCAGGAACTGGCGGCGCTGCGTCAGCGTAAGGTGGGCTTCGTATGAAGTCCGCATTGATCGTCGCAGGGGCTGGCGGCTGCAGCGGTGAACTCTTCGCCGTACGCAGCTGACCACGTGCCGCTGATTCGTGAGATCCAGCACTACCGCCAGGTAGAGCCATCCTTCTTGAAAGACCGTAGCGCTTGATTTCCCCGAATTTTATGCGCTCCCTTTTTGAACGTCGTGTAATGGGGTGTCGTCTCAGTGAAGCAGTTTCAGGGTCAGCACGCTGAAGGTGTCGGCATGAAACTGCGGGTCGGGTTTGCTGACGTCAGGGGTGGGCGCCGGTTGGGTGAAACCCATGGCGAACAGGTACACCTGACCTCGCGCCGCATCCAGCACCATGTTGTGCGCCCAGGGGCGGGTGCCCACCGCGCCTATGAGCCTGTACCCACCGTTGGCGTCTTTGCGGACCACGGCAAGACTTGCGTCGGCGCCGCTGGGGATCAGCAACTGGGCGGAACGGGCGTCGTAGGCCAGCGCGTTGACGGCGCGGTCGATGGGCAGCTGCGTCAGGGTTTTCCCGCTGCTGAGGTCCGCGACGATGAGCGTGGGTTTGCCGCCGCGACAGGCGACGAACAGCACCTTGGACGCTTCATCCGCCGCCACCGCGCTGGGCTTGCTGCACCCTGGAAATGTCAGCAGACGCTGCTGCTCAAACCCGTCGCCTGAAAGCAGGGCCACCTGATCCTCATCGCGAAACGGCAGCACTAGCGTGCCGTCGGCGAGCATGATCGGCGCGTCGAGCTTTTGCGCACGGACATCCCGCAAGCCAGTCAGGCGATCGGTCGCAGGGTCCAGCCAGTACAGCGTCGAGTGATCGCCACGCCGCCCGCTGGTGAAAATTACCCGGCGGTGCGTTGCGTCATACACCACGTTATTGAGGTTGCCGCTATCCACGGGCAGGCGTTTGAGCACCTTGAGGCTGTCCAGCGCGACGATGCCGATGCTGCCGTCCATGTTGGCCACGTAGGCGCGATTGAACGGGGGAACGATGGCGATGCCGTTGGCGCCGGTCGAGTTGTTCAGGGTCTTGAGCGCTTTCTGCTTGGTGACATCGAACACCGTCAGGCCGTTTTCCCGGCGGGCGATGAACAGTTGCGCACGATCCGGCGCAAGGGCGGCGAAGCCCCAGCTGTGGCCTGCACCGGGCAAGGTGCGGGTGGCCACGGTCTGCAGCAGCGGGTCGTTCGGTTCAGGCGCGTCGGCCGCCTCGGCGATCGTCGCCGTCAGGCAAAACAGCGTGGCACTGAAGGTTGCCAGGGAAGTGAGCAGGCTCATGATCAGAACTCCAGGGTGGTCGACAGGATGAACTGGCGGGTGTCGCCCATCGACACGAAATAGCGGTTGGCGCTGGACGTGTAGTAGGTGCGGTCGAACAGGTTCTTGACGTTGAGCTGGATGTTCAGCTTGTGGTCTTCGACGCGGGTGTCGTAGGAGGCGAAGGCATCAGCCACGGTGTAGGACGGCAGCTCGAAGGAGTTGGCCGAATCCCCCGGACGCTCGCCGACATAATGCGCCCCGGCACCGGCACGCAGACGGTCACCGCCACCCAGCACGCTGCCGAAGTCATACACCGCCGACAGGGCACCGGTGCGCCGGGCGACGTTCCACAGTTGATTGCCCTTGTAGAGCGGGTCCTTGGTGGTTTCGGCGTCCAGAAATGCCGCGCTGCCGATCAGGCTCCAGCGGTCGGTCAGCTCGCCGGTAACGTCCAGCTCGATACCCCGCGAACGAGCGGCGCCGGAGGTGCGCCAGTCGGTCAGTTTGGTGACGTCGTTGAACTGCGACACCATGACGTTTTTCTTGTGGATGTCGAACAGCGCCACAGTGCCGGTCAGGCGCCCCGGAATATCCAGTTTCGCGCCCAGTTCATAGGACTTGGCCTCCTCGGGCAGCACCGAGGAGTCGATGACCACGCCGCTGCTCAGGGGCGCGATGGTCGAGGTCGGCTTCAGCGATTCGGTGTAACTGCCGTAGAACGACAGGTTGTCATTCCACTGGTACACCAGGCCTGCGCGGGGCAACAGCTTTTGCCCGTTGATGTTGGTGTTGGCCTTGAACGGACGACCGCGCCCGGCGATCTGGTCGTACATCTGATAGCGCGCCCCGGCCACCAGAATCCAGTGCTCATCCAGGTGCAGCGCGTCCTGCATGAAGATCGACGAGGCGCGAAGTTTGTCGGTCTGGTCGCTGTCGCTGGCCGACACGGTGCTCGACGACTGTTCCAGTCCATACACCGGGTTCAGATAGTTGAAGCCGTATTGCGTCGACTGGCGCAGCAGGTCGGCGCGGAAGATCTTGCGCTTCTCGTTGTCGACGCCCAGTTGCATGTCATTCTGAAAACCGGCGATCTGCACGTTGCCCTCCAGGGAGGCGATGGCAAAGCTGTCGGTGCTGACCGCGCCGTGGGTCGCGTCGTTGCTGCGGGTTACAGCGCCGGTGGTGGTGTTTATGGCGTTGACCCGCAACTGATTGGCGTCGTAGGTCTCGCGGTTCCAGCTGTAGCCAAAGTGGCCTTTCCAGTTGTCGTCGAACTTGTGATCGACGCTCAACTGGGTGAGGTCGGAGCGGCCTTCCATGTTGTTGAAGGGCTCGTCCAGACGCTCGGTCCTGGGGATGTTCAGCGGGTGATTGGTGCGTGGGTCCAGCGCCGTGCCGCGATCGAAGGGCGCGAGGAATTCGCGATGCTCGTACGACAGCACCACTTGGGTGGTGTCGCCGTACCAGGCCAGCGATGGCGCCACCACGGTTTCGCGGTGGGTGCCGAAGTTGCGCCAGTAATCCTCGTCTTCATGGTCGACGATCAGGCGATACGCCAGGCCACTGTCACCGATGGCGCCAGTACTGTCGAAGGTGCCGCCGCTGCCGTCGCGGCCGTGGGCATAGCCCGAAGCGCGAGCGATGATCGCATCATAGCTCTGCAGCGAAGGGCGTTTGCTGACGACGTTGATCACCCCGCCAGGGTCCATGATCCCGTACAGCAGCGAGGCCGGGCCCTTGAGCACTTCGACGCTGTCGGCGGTGGCGGTCAGGCCGCGGCCCTGCACCAGCGGCATGCCGTCGCGCATGATCGAGCCGTCGCGGTTGCCGCCGAAGCCGCGTTTCATCAGGGTGTCCTGGGTCGAGGCCAGGGTGTTGCCCTGGGTGATGCCGCTGATGTTGGCCAGGGCGTCATCGAGGTTGCGGGGCTTCTGGTCGCGCAGCACCTGTGCCGGCACCACATTGACCACCTGCGGCACTTGCAGGGTGCTCTGGCTGGTGCGCAGGACCGAGTTGCCCGCTGGCGGTTGATAGCTGGTGCTGCGGTCCATGCTCGAATCGATCTGCGTCGCGCCAAGCTCCACGCCAGTGCTGGCGGGCACCAGGGTGTAGCTGCCATTGCTCTGGCTGAGCGCCGCGACGCCCGAGCCTGCCAGCAGCATGGTCAGGCCCGTTGCGGCTGGATAGCTGCCATTGAGGCCCGGGCCGGTCTTGCCATCGGTGAGCGCCGCATTGCCGGCCAGTTCGATGCCCGCCTGCTGGGCGAACTGGGTCAGTTGTCCGGTCAGCTCGCCACGGGGGATGTGGTAGTTGATCGCGTTGCTTTGCGCAGGGTCGGCAGCCTGCACGGGGGCGGTAAAAGCGCTGCCGAGCGCCAGTGAAACGCACAGGGCCAGCGGGGAGAACGCAAAGGGGCGACGAGGGGCAAACGACATGAGGCTAGGGTCCGCTCTGGAGAGTGAAATAGAGGTGCTTTCACTGACACCGAATGAGCGCGGCAAAAGGGGAACCGTGGATACACATTATTTTTCAGACGCGGGCTTCGACTGTCACCCACCAGGGCATGACCTGTTTGATCGCGACCGGCAGGGCGCTTGCCAGCGACTGCAGGGCTCGGTCGGTGTCCTTGATCGAAAACGTACCGACCACTCGCAGGTCGCCAACCCCAGGGGCGCAGCCCAGATAACCATGGCGATAGCGCGACAACTCCAGGCAGAGCTGCTGCAGCGTCATGCCCTGGGCGACCAGAATGCCTTGGGTCCAGGCTTTGCCGGAGACAGGCGCCGCCCGGACAGCATCGAAATGCCCGGTGCTGAAACTGACCTGCTGGCCTTCGCCGAGGCTGCAACGCTGATCGCCGCTGACGATGTCCAGCTGGCCCCGATAGACGCTGACGCAGGTGCTGTCCTGCAGCAGGCGAACGCCATAGGCGGCGCCACGTGCGCTGAGCCGGCCATGACGACTGCGCACTGTTTGCCCGCGAGCGGCGCCGGTCTGGCTGTCGATCAACAGCTCGCCTGCCAGCAGGTTCAGGGCGTCATGGTCGTTGGCCGTGCTCAGATCCACAGCGCTCAGGGTGTTCAACCACAGGCGTGTCTGGCTGTTGAGCGCCACTTCGCGGGTTTCGCCGGTGGCTGTCGAGTAGTCGGCACACAGCCCGCGCAGGTGATCGGCGGCCACGGTGTCGCGCAGCCCGCGCCAGCCAGTGACTGCCGCCACCGACACCGCGCCCAGGGCCAGCAGCATCTGACGTCGACCCATGGGCAGGCCACGTCCGGGCTGCAAGGCGTTGAAGGCGGCGCTGCGTTCGGCAGGGTCGCTCAACGGCGCGAAGCGTCCGCCCACCTGTTCGACCAGCGCCCAGGCCTTGCGGTGTTCAGGGTGTTGCTCAAGCCAGCGCTGCCACTTTTGCCGTTGCTGCTCGGTGACGTTCTCAGCGCCCAGGGTGGCGTACCAGCCCGCCGCCTGTTGCAGGACTTCGTACTGCGCGGAGGAAGGAGACTGCATGGCTCAGCCCTCGCCCGCGTCGAGTAGCCCGGCTTCCAGCAGCATGCATTGCAGCATCGCATCGGCCATGTACTTCTTGATCATGCGCTCGGAGACGCCGAGTTCGACGGCGATTTCGCGGTAGGTCAGACCATGAACCTGCGTCATGAGAAACGCCTGGCGCGGGCGGGCGGCGAGTTTGCCGAGCATGCGATCGATCTGGAACAGCGCATCGAGAATCATCACCCGATGTTCGGCCGACGGCTCGTGGTATTCGGGTTGCGCGGCCAGTGTTTCCAGCCAGGCGCGTTCGATCTGCCGGCGTCGCCACTGATCGATGCACAAGCCCCGAGCCACGGTGCAGAGAAAGGCCCGGGCATCGCCGGGGCCACTGAAGGTGCGGGGTTTGAGGATCAGGCGCAGGAAGGTGTCGTGGGTCAGGTCGGCGACATCGGCTGCGTTGAAGGACGAACCGAAACGTCTGCCCAGCCATTGATGCAACCAGCCGCTGTGATGGGAATACAGCGTGCCGAGGGCAGAGGCGTCCGAGGGGCGGGGGCTCGACATGACAGCAGCGAATCCTGCGAATGAGAAAGGCTGCGGATAATAAACAGTCTCATTATCAATGACCAGCCGTCGAATCGCTGGCACCGCAAGACCGGCGTATCCGTCCGGCCAAGTCACCTACCAAGCCCCGGAAAGCCAAGACATGGTGTGCACTTAAATTTAAGTGGGCACCATGTCTAGCCTTTTAAGTGGGTATTTCATGCAGCCAACACGCCGTTCCTATTCCAAGTCCTTCAAAGTCCAGGTCATTCAAGAGTGTGCCCAGCCAGGCGCTTCGATTGCCAGCATCGCGCTCAGCCATAGCCTCAACGCAAACCTCGTCCACAAATGGATTCGGTTACACACGCGGCAAAATACGGCGCTGCAACCTGCTTTCATTCCGTTGCCCATGCAGCTGGCTGGAGCAAATTCGCAAGCTGCATCGCCGAATATCTGCGTTGAGATCCAGCACCCACGTGGCACCGTCAAAGTGAACTGGCCAACGGAAAATGCTGCGGCCTGCGCGACCTTTCTTCGAGATCTGCTGCGATGATCCGCATCGACTCCATCTGGCTCGCCACCGAGCCGATGGACATGCGAGCAGGTACCCGAGCGGAGCCATCAAGCCCGAGGTGTATCTACGCGCAGACATAACTAAGGGCTGCCGACCGCGCAATGTGTACCTGACCCACGCTTGATGCCTAGCCGCTCTGGACGGCTGGATCGCGGTTCGCTTACGGCGCCGCTGGGGACTTTCCGGCACTGACGAATACCGAGGCCTGCGCCCAGGTTCAAAGCTGGTCACCACACACAAGGGCCAAGCCTTTGAACTGGCGTTCAAACATCGCGAGCTGCAGAGCGGGCCGGAGATGTACAGGGCTTGTGACTCGCTCCAGCAGACCATCAGCAGGCTCTACCGGCAGGCCGGTATCAAGCAGGGATCGTCGCACAGTGGCAGACGCTCACTTGCAGCAAAGGTGCTGGCCGCGACTGGTGACGTTGAGACAGTGCAAATGATTCTTGGGCATTCCTGCCTTGACCATTTGAAGCCGTACCTGTCAGTGGATCAAGCCACTATACGGCGCGCTTTTGAGCTGGCATTGTAGATACTATGTAAATACAAAACGCTTGCGGTTAACGTGTTAAGTTTCTACAATGTGTATACGTTTTAGGAGGTTGTTATGGAAGTCAAAGTGCAGCAGTGGGGCAATAGCGCGGCGATTCGCCTGCCTGCAACCGTGCTTAAGCTGATGAATCTGGTCAGTGGCGATGTGCTGAAACTCGATGTGTCCGCCGAGGTTATGACCCTCAAGCCTGCGAAGGCCAAGCCACATTACGCGCTGGCCGAGCTGATGGCGCAGTGTGACTTGAGCGCGCCGGAGCCTGCCGACATGGCAGCTTGGAATGCCATGTCAGCCGTTGGGCGTGAAGCGTGAAGCGGGTCAAATTCAACCGTGGCGATATTGTTCGCCTGAACCTGAATCCCACCGTTGGCCGTGAGCAGCAAGGCGATTTTCGCCCTGCGCTGATTATTTCGCCTGCGGCCTTCAACGTGTCGGGCTTGGTCCTGATCGCGCCCATCACCCAGGGCGGGGATTTTGCCCGCTATGCCGGTTTTGCCGTGCCACTGAGCGGTTCCGGCACCGAGACGCAAGGCGTGGTGTTGTGCAATCAACTCCGCAC
>NZ_NKHL01000056.1:4462-13494 GCF_002934685.1 Pseudomonas bohemica | reverse complement strand
TTGCTTCATCATCGAAAAGCTCGGCGATTGGTGTCCGGGGATTCTGCCAAATCAGGAAGTCTTTTTCAGATTTTCCCTAGCTTCAACTGTGATGGTAATTTTTCCAGGCGCTTTCACTTTCATATCTGATTTTCCTCACTCACCAGGTCTGGCAGCTTTTGCATAATCAATCTGTCCTGCTGCTACAGCGTGCCTAGCTTGAGTAAGCACTGAATTCTCCGCTTGGCTCGCGGTTCTGCCTTCACCGACAAAACGCGAATTTGTCAGAGACCCGTCCGTCAGGCCCAACAGACCCATGCAACGATAAGAGGCCGGGGCAAGTTTCTCCGCTGGTCTAAGCGTTATGTCGTGCTTGTCATCAATTCGGTAAGTGGCCATGTCGGTTTTCCTTGGCCCTAGTGACGGATGGTTTAGAACAGCCAATCAAGGGAGATATCGCGCTGGTCGCGAGGACGCTCCGGCGTCGCTGGACGAACAAATTCTTCATGGCAAGGATCGCACAACGTGTAGCAAACACCGGCCGTCATATAGCTTTTGGCCGTCGGCTGCTGCGTACTGCAGCGATCGCAGCAAAGACAAAGCTGTTTCATAGGCATGGTCGTTTTCGAGGACGCAAAGACGGGCGTCCCTCTACGTCAGCGGCCCCGGCTTTTGAGGGCCAGGGCTTGGGGTGCAGCTGAGCGACCTTTCCATAGCTCGGACAGCCCACTGGCAGGTGGTAAACATTGCTATTGCGGTTGCCAATCACCAGCGGGATCGAGCTAGAGGCGTATCCACCAGATACCTGGTGCTGAACTGGCTCGCTCCGATTTCGGATAGAGCATGTGGGTCAGTAAAAATCAGCTGAAGCAACCCCGGGCGCAAGGCCCGAGGCTGTAAAGCGGGGCTCAGGCTGCAAGCGTCGCCAGCGCAAGACGTCTTTCCTGGATGCAGAACTTCTCGAGCAGTTTGAGTGCTCCTCCGAAAATTATAGCGCCTGAATAGGCGATATCTGTCAGGACAAAGGCATCCGGTTCACAGAATGGCCATTTCACTTGGTTCGCCGCCACCTTGACCATGGGCGCTATGGACGGAATATTGTTGGTCACCCCGCCAGCTACCACGCGTTCGATAATTACGTGAATAACAATGCTGACGATGGCCACTACTATCGCCGCGATGATGCCTACGATTAGCGCCATAATTTTGCCCCCCACCCCGCCGGCTACCGCGGTGGCAACAGCGGCAATTGCACCGAGGATCGCTTCGGTGACCACAATCCACGTCGCGATGTCTGTGGTGTTCTGCACGTCCGGGTCGCCAACCATGGCATATACCATGACCTGTTCACCCTTGTCGTTCGTTGCCAACTGCAGTGTCTGCTTGGTGACGATGCGTGTATAGGCGACGATGCCCGGAGAGATGTCCGTGCGTATCTTGCACTCGGTACGGATGTACGATTCGTCAAAGTTGATATCGAATTTCTCTGCCACCGGATGGTAGGTGATTGCCCCGTATTTGACGCTGTCGAGCTTTATATCCGTGGCGGTTATGGAGGTGCCGGCCGCGTCTAGAGTGAAATTAGCCGCTGTGGTGTCTTTGAAGATGAAAGGTAGTGCCGCCAGCAACTGGTATTTGACGAATATTTCACGGCTGATTAGGAAGTTGGCGTTATTGTCCGCGGCCAGCAACACGGCTGGTAGTTGGTTCGGTAAGCCTGTAGCGTCGCGTCCATTCGTCATTGACAAAACCCCAAAGATGCTGCTTTCCTCGGTGTTCTTATCGGTGTAGGCATAGCTCATGGACGTTGCCCGCAGCCATTTGAAATCTTCGCTATCCTTACCCATGTTGTTGATCACCACTGTGCTAAACAGGGTGTCGAACTTCTTCAGGTTCTCCGGCTTGTTGAGCCAGTTCTCGAGTACCCCACGCATAATGCTGGGATCGATCGGGGGCAGTATGTTGTTTGGGTCATTGAGGGCAATTACCGCGGCGATCGGGTCGTTAGGGTCCGTCGCCTTTGTGTTGATCTGTAGGTCGTACTTGCCGTCGGCGGCTGATACCGGATTGGGTAGTGGGAAGTAGTTGAGTTTGACGTAGACCTCCGCGGACATTCCAGCAACTTGGTATGTTTTGCCGTTTAAACCCTTGTAGGTACCATCGCCGAACGGAATGCGGATTTTGACGTTGCGCCCATCACCACCGGTGGTGATTGACCAGGCATCGAAGTTAGCCTTAAGCGAGAAGCTGTCAAGTACGGCGTCTATGTTGCTCGGGTAGGTCTTCTCCAGTGCAATACGCTGGTTGAGAGCCGAAACTCGGCAGATACTCACGGTGTCCCAGCCATTTGTAGTAACGGTGCTGGTCAGCGTTGAGGTATCGGTGAGCAGTTGCGCGACCTGCAAGGCTTCCTCAGAGCTGTACACAACTTCAGCGTTCTGGTAGAGGGGCGATTCGCGCAGAGTCTGGCGAATGGTTTCGTTGAGGTGATCGAGTCGCAGCGAGACAGGCTGGGCGAACCCAGACAGCATGACCTTGCTTTCTTTGCTCATGATATAGCTCCTTGGGTGGGGTGAGTCACACGTACTTAATGACAAGGGCCTCAGCGAGATAACTCGACTGGGCTGTATGTGTGGCATTGCTCCATGACACACAATCGATAGCATTTGCCTTGACCGAACCGCCTCGCGTAGCGATGGAGCTGATCAAATCATCGGAGATGACGGCAGCAACGATTTTGGTGATTAGGCCGACGACAGGTAAAAGCCAGGACAGGTACCAAGGGATATCAACCTCTTTATTGAAGTTGGACGCCTGCTTGGCAAAGTTGACGGTGTTGCCATTAAGGACCAACTTCATCCTCACCCAGCCGTTCCACTTCATGTCGATGCCGGCGTAGAGGTCGCAATCACCTTCGTAGTCAATGGAGATGTTGTCTCCGAGAATACGCGCGGGGTTGCGCCCAGCGAAGACGATGGGGGTGTACCAGATCAGCCCGGACTTGATGGCGTTCATACGCAAGTTTGGGACATTCACTATTTGCGGTTCGTCGAATCGGTAGTCCCCCGTGTTTGCGCCTTGGTAGAGCTGAAGTAGCCCTGGCAGGATCAGATGTTCGAGCACCATGCGTGCCGAAAGCACGTAGCAAGATTGCCCGCCCGGGCTGATACCTGAGACATCGATGTCCAGTGGCAGTCCCCCAATTTCGCGATCGGTGCAGACGGCCATAATCGCCAGGAAGCCAGAGTCGAGGTAGGCATAGGTGCTTTTGCATGGCCTGGCCCATTCTGGCGCACTGCTTTTGGAGAAGTTGATAGTTGCGAAGGTATGGGTGAACTGCTCGGGGTGTTCAACCAAGTAGTTACAGATTCCGTCCAGTACAACCGTGGCGAGAGGGCCAAGCGTACCGCTGGGGTCTTGGAGGGTGATCCCTCGTAGCCAGCCGCCTTCGTCTCCTTGCAACTCATTCAACTGATTGGCTTTGTGCAGGAAAGCGGACCTCAGTTGCATTTGTCCGGCACACTGTGGCAACAACGAGAGGGTGACTTCGATAATGGCAGCCGTGCCGGTCAGGGACCTGCTGGTGCCCCCTGAGTCGAAGAAGCCCGACCGGATTGGCATACGCAGCCGCAGTAAACGGCCGCCACCACCATTTATGACCGACCAGCAATCGAAAACCCCCTGTAGTAAGTAGCCTTCGCTCGGATCGTAGGAAAACTCATGGTCAAGCGACGGCCAACTTGCCGCCATATCACTGTTAACGCTTTCTTGGCGAACGACGCTGATGGTGTCCCATCCTTTTGTCTGCATGAACGAACCCTCCGGGCGCACTTGGTAGGCGCCGCGTTCCATGGGTGAGTGGAAAACTATGTCGAGAAAGACAAAGCCAAGGCAGGCCTCAATCAGGCGGTACGATGGGTTTGTCGTCGTACAGGAGGTTTGGTGGTAACCATAGAACGGGGTGAGTTTGCATGAGTCTGAAATCCGTTCCAGTTGGTGATCACAACAGGCAGCATAGTTGAGACGCGGAGCCAGGCAAATGCGATGGCAGATCGTTTTGCGATCAAACGGCGCGAGTCCTATGACAAAAGAGTCTTTGTGCCATCTGCTGGCAGTGCGCCACTTCATTCATGCCTCGGCAGACCTTCTCAGCGGGAGGACGCCACCAGGTAGGCCAGCTCATTCGCGTCAAGGAGCCACAGCTAAGTGGTCTACTCGTTAGGGAGGACAAACATGTCAGTTTGTTGGCTCTCTGGATCTGCTTTCGGCGGATTCAACGCGTGCCCCAACTGCCGGCACACCTCGGCGAGCCACGCCTTGTAGGGAGTGTTTTTTCGCTCTCCCTACGGGTATGCCTCGGCCAGCGCCTTTCGGAGGGCCTGCTGGTCGCTTCGCCCTACACCTCCCCAACAATCGGTGCTGCTTGATCTGCCCAGGACATAGCGTTTTCCTACCTGAGCCAAGCTTTGTGATAAATCAGGGGGAAAGCTTGGTCGCATTGGTCAATCAAGGCACCGAAGCGCACAGCGAAGTCATGGTATTCGGATTGATCGTCCGGCCCGAATTCCTCGCTCAGAAAGGCGCCAATGTCGCTGTCGTAGACACGGCTCCTTTCTGGATCGGACGTCACCCTGGCTGCGATGTAATGAGCGGCCAGGCTTGCAGCGGTTTTCAACCTTGAGTCGGTGTAAATCACCTCATCCTCGGCAAGCGCAGGAAGAGTGAACGGGTTTGTTGGATCGGTCATGGTTTTTTCCGTTGTTCGTTGAGCTGGTGATGGACGGGGTGACTTTTCGCCCTGGATGGCATCAGCCAGCAAGCCCATCAGCGCGGTAGTCGCGTTCAGGTAGCCAGTAACGTTGTGCAATGCTTCTAACTCCCGGCATATACATAAACGCTCGATCCCTTCGCTCATTTATTCGTCTTACACCTCGCCGAGCTGATTCCGAACCTCAATATTGAGGTTGGTAGCCAGCCGATCAGCTTCAGTTTCATATCTTTCGATCAAGGCATTGCGGCCCTTGCTGCCAAGCTTGTGTTCTGTGACTCTCAATTCAAAATCCGCCTTACGGTAGCTGTTTAGAGCATTCAGCAGGTCCCCCTCAAGATGAACAGTCAATGAGCCAACTTTCGCAGGTGGCGTTTCGTGTGTCATAGGTCTAGCTCCTGTATGGCGAAATTTAGACGGGCTGATTATCTACTCGGTCATGCCGGACAGCGCAGAAAGTCCAAATTATTATCCTCACTCACCAGGTCCGGCAGCTTTTGCATAATTAATCTGTCCTGCTGCTACAGCGTGCCTAGCTTGAGTAAGCACTGAATTCTCCGCTTGGCTCGCGGTTCTGCCTTCACCGACAAAACGCGAATTTGTCAGAGACCCGTCCGTCAGACCCAACAGACCCATGCAACGATAAGAGGCCGGGGCAAGTTTCTCCGCTGGTCGAAGCGTTATGTCGTGCTTGTCATCAATTCGGTAAGTGGCCATGTCGGTTTTCCTCTAAATGCCGAGTGCTTTACGAATCTCTGCCTTCGCATCGTCTTTGCCTGCGTCGTATCGAGCGTCGCAAAGGTGGGCCATCGCGCTACGCACCAATTGCGGCAGCGGATAAACCCGCACCGGCTGATCTGGCGTGCCATGGTTGTGAACGATTTCCCAACCCCCACTGAACACAGTGCCGTAACCTTAGGCTTTGCCATGACCCAGTTCCACATCTGCTGGTAAATCAGAAAGCGGGCATTCCACATGATCGGAGTTGCAGCACGCTGCCGCAGCCGAAAACAGTGCGAAAGTACCTTTACAACCGCCGCAGCGGTAAACCGGCTGACTGCTCATATCGTATTTTTCCATTGTGTCAGTGAATGTCGGCAACCGACTCACTGAATCGGCTCACGACAGGCTAGGGATACCGGGCTTATTTGCCCTGGGTCTGCAGCTCTGGTTGCCCCTCTTTACTCGCAAGCCCCACCATCCAATGACCGCCTGGCTCCATGGCTGCAGTTAAAAGGTCGTAGGTTTTAATCATGTCGATCAATCCTGAGTGCCCATACACACTGGGTGAAAAGGCTGGGTCGGTGCGCTTTAGGTAGGCCCCCAGCAGGCCGGCTGTCACCTTCCCCTCTGTTGCCCCACTGGCCAACAACGACACAGCCTCTACAACAAACTTGGGCCTCCGCTTAACCACAGGTGATCCATGATCCTCCTTGCCCGAACCCGTTTTGGGAGAACAGTCAGACGGGGTACCCAGGGTGGTGGCCGCCATTGGCTCCGCTGCTGGAGCCGGGCGGCTCCACTCGAAGAACTGGTCACTTGCATTCCGTAATGCGTCAGGTGTTTTAGTCTCACCAACAATGCACACTGATGCGCCACGCTCGCGGAGCTTGCGGCAAAGGTAAGCGAAGTCAGAATCACTGGTGACCAAGCAGAACACGTCAGCTCTATGGTCAAAAAGCGCTTCCAGTGCGTCAAGGGCAAGGGCTATGTCGGATGTATTTTTACCAGAGGCGTATTGGTACTGCAGGCAAGGCGTGAAAGCCTGGCGCACCAAAGCTTCCTGCCATTTGTTTGCGAGAGTGGCATGATTGCCATAGCCACGTCGCAGAACGATTCGGCCAAACTGTGCACCCACTCGGAGAGCATGTTCTAAAACGTCAGGTGAGACATTGTCGCAGTCCACCAGCACGGCAACGCGTGCTTCACCAGGTGTAGGGTGAGAGGCCATCTTCGTTTTCCGTCAACAAATGGGTTGGATGAAATCAGAGGCCAGCGCCGCCATCGGCGTTGATCCCCTCGGTGATGTTTTCGCAATCGTCCATCCAGCTCAACATGGCGGCATGCTCGCCAAGGTAGCGACGGTCGTTCAAATGCCCTTTCGGACAGACCAAGACGGCACCGTCGAAGACGCGCAGCGCCAAACCCGCTTTGTCGGCCTGGGCCATTGCCAGCCGGAGTGCTTCTGTTGCCTTGCGCTGCGCAGTGTTCATGGGTCGTTTTCCTATGTTCTGAGTACCGCTCCGGATGGGGCGAGCATGTTCATGATCAGGCGTATCAACGTGTCCTTCTGCGTCGGATCAGACTCGGCCACCAGGAGCGCCAGTGCTGCTAGTCCAATGTCGTTGATAACCGGCTGGCTCGCCGCATCTAGCAGGCGGCCATTGCGGTGCAGGAAATCAACGAACAGGAAGGCCCCACTGCGCTTGTTGCCATCGACAAAGGGATGGTTCTTGATAACGAAATACAGCAGGTGTGCGGCCTTGGCCTCGACGCTTGGATAAGCGGGCTCACCGAACACACTCTGGTCGAGGTTGCCAAGCAGCGCAGCAAGTCCGTCGCTGCGCTCGTGGGCGAACAGCTCGGTGGCTTCGCCACGAGAGATAAGGCAGGCTTTGAGCTTTTCCAGCGCCAGGCGTGCTACGGCCGCCGAAGGCAGACTCCCTCCAGCCTGCACCAGAGGCTCCGTCAGCAGACCCTCGTCATAGCGTTGCAGCAGCAGGAAGGTTTGCGCATAGCGGCTGACTATATCAGCCAAGCCACGCCCAGCATCGGAACTGATTTCAGGGTTGGCTGACAGCCGCCGAACCATGCTCAGTGCCGCCTCCAATTCGCGAGCGTTGGCCTCGAAGCGCTGACGGTTTAAAGTGTAGCCGCGCGTCAGGTGGTCTCGAAGAATCTGAGTGGCCCATTGGCGGAAACGCACACCTTCCGCTGACTTCACCCGGTAGCCTACGGAGATGATCACATCCAGGTTGAACTGCTCCACCTGATAGGTTTTTCCATCGGCCGCAGTATGTGCAAATTTTGCACATACTGCTTCACGAACCAGCTCACCCTCGGCAAAGACGTTGCGGATATGGCGGCCAATCACAGTGCGATCACGCCCGAACAAATCCGCCATCTGTTCATGTCTCAACCAAACTGTTTCGCCTTGGAGGCGCACTTCGACTGGCTGATTCTCCGCTTGGTAGATGGTGATTTCGATTTGATCTTCCATGCACGTTTTCCGTGGATTCAGCTGTGTTTGCCGAGGCCAATCTGCTTCATCCCCTGTTGCTGGTTCACCAACTGAAGCTGCTGCTTGTCGAGCGCATACAGCTCCTAGCAATCCAACGCGTAGAAGCCAACATTGCCTAGCATCTTCGCGGCCAGATTTCGAACGCCCAACCGAGCGGCCAGCGCTACTACGGTAACAAAGCCGTGTTCAAAATCACTAAGGGCCTTGGGTACTTTCATTCTGCATTTCACGGACGGGAAATTCTGCTCTTAACCTCCTGCCAGCACCGGGTGATTTCCTTGCCTACAGGCCCTCGTATCGGTTTGACAGCAACAAAGTCCCGGACGGTGATGTTTTCAAGTAGCCATTCATCTGACCAACCTGCCCATTCGCCGACCATAGACCTGAGATTGTGCTGGAGGATGGGGAAGAGCTCGTTCCACAGAATACTGTGCGCCTGCTCAGGCGTGTAACTGCTCTCCTGAATCGTCCGAGCTACAAGATCGAATGTAGTATCGTTGACCTCTGTGTCCAAGAAGAACTCCGAGAGCACTTGCCAGAGTTTCAGACGGTCACCGTCAACCGCAGTCATTGGGGCCGCCCTGCCGAGTGGAGCAGCGGATTCTCGTGTGCACCTGGTGCGCTTTCCTCAATCTATCTTTTTCATGTGTGAGAGACCGTTTTTAAACCAGTCTTGGGCGCCGCCGAGATTGCCGCTATCGATCTGCGCAATCACTTCCTTTAATCCAGAAACAGCTTTGTGCGGTGCGAGTTCGCCGCTTGCTACTGCATCGAACACGGAATCGAGCATACGATCCAACGCATCGATATCGGGGTCATCCAGCAGTGGTTCTCGTTCACTGAACATAATTTCCAACCATCATCGCGAAGCGCGAAAACCGAGCCTCTTCTACGTCGTCGGCCCCGGTTTTGGGCCGGGGCTTGGGGTACAGCGGCATACGTTTTCCTTACTCAATCAGCACTTGAATGCGGGCCAGTACATCGTCCATCACCACCTCGGGGACGGCCTCTACGCGCTTGCCCCCACGGGCCTCAAGATCAACA
>NZ_NKHL01000056.1:0-4452 GCF_002934685.1 Pseudomonas bohemica | reverse complement strand
ATGTTTGGCTGGCTAAAAGAGAATCGCCGAATCGGCACTCGCTACGACAAGCTGGCCAAGAGCTACGCAGCCATGGTCACACTGGCCTGCAGCCTACGTTGTATGCGGCAATACTTTTCGTACAAAACCTAAGGCACACGAGGGCTGGGCTGAGGGTCCATTATCGCTGATATTCTTTCGTTTTCGCTGACGATACATCGACATCCTTCTACTGCCGCTGCCCAGCGCGGCGCTGGGCTTGTGCTGTACTTGGGCATTTTCCTTCAACCCTGCACCAGGTTGCTGACGGCAGATTTTTCGGCTTCAAGAGCAACAAAATGATCGATCATGTCCTGTTCGGCACCGGCCCACTTCAAGGCGTCGGACATAGCGTTGAATGCGCGCTATCGGCTGTCCGTTTTGCTGACTCGATGCAGACTATTTTCGATCTCCAGCGTCCAAACCTTGTCCGTTTCGCTGACCAGTTTGGACGCCGATATGCAGCCGCTTTTGGAAGCAATGAGCATTAGAATACCTCGGCGATTTCACGGACGCGGAAATTGCACCCTGTTACTGCAAAAGGCCCAATCAAGAGCCGGTGGTGTTTTGCGGTGTTTCCGTGATTCATTAAAGTCCAGAGCCAGGGAAACTCTACCCCACCTCGACGAGCGCAAAACGCTGGCCGTCTGCTCGAATGAAAAGACCGTTCTCAATGACGCCCAGCGGCTCGGAATGTTCTACAGCAAGTACAAGATTTGTACCGCTGCGGCTTAATTTCACCATTCCAATGCTCCGTCGGTGGGTACCGTCAGGTAGTCGATCAACGACATCATAAAAGCTCCGATTAGCAACCTCGTATCGCGGAAACGGATCTCGCTGGCAATCCTCATCAAAGCAGTAAAGATCGTAGGTAACATCCGGATGATAATTTTTAGTCATATCGTCTTTCCGTTGTTCGTGGAGCTGGTGGTGGACGGGGTGAATTGTCTCCCTGGAGAACAGTAGCCAGCAAGGCCATGGGCGCGGTAGCCGCTTGCCCCTTGTGCGTCATAACCAGCTTTGAACCTGGGTGAAACCCTCGGTATTCATCCGCGCCGGAAAGCCCTCAGCGGCGCCGGTGACGCACCTCAAACCATGCGTCGTGCGTAATTGCATGGAGTTGACCAGTCATTTGCATGATGACCTGACCAGGCATTTGCATACGATTTGATCAGCATACTATGTGTCTGTTACACACTTAAACTGGCCAAATACAGCCAGTCGTGGCGAACAAATTCCAAGCAAGCGCTTGAACTGGTTTTCAATGAAGTCTGAGGCGTTATTACCTTATTTACAGTTACCGGCGCGTGAACCTGATTATCTTTATAGTTCAACCACTTGGCAGCGTCTCTTCCAGGAGCGAGGGATAAATACAAATTCAATAAGAATCGAGAGGCATTAGGCATTGGGCACAAGCCGTTATGGTTGGCGGCTGACCAATGAACCCAAAGGGTTTGCAATCGCACAGATGAAGGGCTAGTCTGATAACTGATAACTTGGAGGTAAGAAATGAAAGAACTAAACATGATGTGCGTAGGAAACACAATCTCATTTAATAACTTCTCGTCTATTTTTTCCGCAGCTGGTACTAATACAAATACATCCTTGACTATGCCCCAAGCGCTCCCTCAGGTTGAACTCCAGAACTTGTTGATGTCAGCCGGCCCCAAAAGACTTTCCCTTCAATTTTCTGGTCTAAGCGCGAACACGGATCAGCTAATCGCATTGCTAAGTGCTGCTGTTGGCCCTGCCACCAAGGCTGACATTAGTTCCATTAACAGCCTGCCGCTTTCTACGCTTCCACAGGTAGCCGCCTTGTTGGCTGGCAAAGAAAGGTCTATTTCTATAGATTGCGCGACAGCCAGCTCCGCAGGTGCGGTTGCTATAATTAATATGTTTACGGATCCTAGTACGTCGTGCACAGTTGTTGGACTTAATGCACTGACGGCCGGAGGGGTGAACGACGTAATAGCAGCTATCGGTACTAAACCATATACCATTACTCTTGACGGAAAACTATCAACCCCAGCAGCGATTATCGACTGTGTGACTAAGCTTACGGCTAGCAATCTTGAATTATCGATCACTAACGGGGGTTCTTTGTCAGTTTCAACCCTTTCTCAAGTTTTGAGCTCAGTAGGCAACAGGAAGGCATCCCTGGCACTTGACGTACTAGATATTAACCCCACTGGCATCCTTGCAGCGCTTGGCGTCGCAGGGGTAAATACTGACGTCTCGATAGCTTCGGCCCATACATTCACTACTGCCGAACTTACACAGGTTAGACAACTTACAACCGGAAAAAGGCTATCGCTAGAGTTTAATGGCCGACAACTGGGAGTCGATCCTGTCAACGGAGACAAGCTTCAGCAGGCAGTAGCAGCATCCGATATGCTAACCACAATCACTGTCAATACAGCCCAGTACCCACCCCTCAGTTACTTGCTACCTATCATTCAGAACTCAAGCAATACCAATCTGGTTGTCGCATATAATGGCGGCCAGCTTTCTGATACAGACGCGAATGGTAACGTGGTGGTGCGTGGAATTGAGGTCGCCGCTGCGACAACCACAATCACCGTTACATCTGTCGGAGATGGTAGTTACTCTATTGATAACTATCTTAAAATTCTAAGTGCGGCGGGATGATACTGACAGCTTTGCAAGAAGGTCTATATGTTAGTCAAGCCATTAGCAGCAATGTTTCTGATATGTTCTGTCTTAAATGAAGCGAGTGCGACTACTCGCTGCGGAACAAATTTGGTTAATTCAGGTGACACCCTTGAAAATGTTCTACATACGTGTGGCCAGCCTGTCGCACAGGATAGTGATGGGCCTGTAATGCGAAATAATGGAGTTCCACGAAAGGGGGCGCAGAAAACAGATGTTTTAGTTTACGGTCCGAACGGTGGGGCCTATCAGTATATGCTTTTTATCAACGACAAGTTGATACGAGTAGATACTCGACGCAACGAGCCCTCCGGCAATCTATTGAAATGGAATTAGACTGCTACCTGTTAGGAGCCTATCACTCTAATTTTCTATTAGATGGTAGGCCTTATCATTTTGGCCCTGCACTTCTTCTCTCAAGTGCTGTTCCCCCCATCAAACAGCCATGGACATATCCTTTTAAGTTTCGGATCTGAGCGTGAAGGTATCCCGAGACACAGGTATCAGTTTGTGCGGTTTTAAGTATTATCGCCTCAACCTGCCCCGGCCCATATAGGAATATGTCATAGGGAGTAAACTGCAGTTTGCTCACCCACCTACTTTTCCCATATCAGACCAATCTCAGGCCTGCGCCCTTGTCGGCTGCGTTGGCCGCTTCTTTTTCTAGCCCGGCTTCCCCCATGCGCATGAGCAGCTTCACCGCTCCATGTCGGGTGATTACCTGGCAGATCTGGAGAGTCGCAATTTGGCTTTCCAGCATTCCCTGGAAACGGTGATACATCGCATCCGCTGGGTCCAGTTTCAGCCAATTCGCAAGGTTTCTTTCGAAACGTTCAATTTCGCTGGCTTGCAAGGGGTGCGGTGGCTTCTTAGCTGCCATGCTCATCCTTTCCGTTGTTAATCCATACGCTGATAGCGCCCATCATGTGCGCAGATTAGGCTTCGAACGAACGTCGCATCCCACGGTTGTGATCCATCAATAGTCCAGCCGTCATCCCAGTCCCACCATACGTAGTATCCGCCGATCTTCCAGAGATATGGCGTTTGCTCGCTGTCAAGAAGACGCATCATCGAGTCAACCTTCAGCATGGCCCAAGGATCAGGGGGGCCTACAAAATCATCTGGCAGGTATTTGCGGATGCTTGGAGCCAACGTGATCACCGTCGTTAGATTCGAGGGTTTCTATTTTTCCATTGTGTCTGTGAATGTCGGCAACCGACTCACAGAATCGGCTCACGACAGGCCCGGGATACCGGGCTTATTGGCCCTGTGTCTGCAGCTCTGGTTGCCCCTCTTTACTCGCAAGCCCCACCATCCAATGACCACCTGGCTCCATGGTTGCAGTTAAAAGGTCGTAGGTTTTAATCATGTCGATCAATCCTGAGTGCCCATACACACTGGGTGAAAATGCTGGGTCGGTGCGCTTTAGGTAGGCCCCCAAAAGGCCGGCTGTCACCTTCCCCTCTGTTGCCCCACTGGCCAACAACGACACAGCCTCTACAACAAACTTGGGCCTCCGCTTAACCACAGGTGATCCAAGATCCTCCTTGCTCGAACCCGTTTTGGGAGAACAGTCAGACGGGGTACCCAGGGTAGTGGCCGCTATTGGCTCTGCTGCTGGAGCCGGACGGCTCCACTCGAAGAACTGGTCACTTGCATTCCGTAATGCGTCAGGTGTTTTAGCCTCACCAACAATGCACACTGATGCGCCACGCTCGCGGAGCTTGCGGCAAAGGTAAGCGAAGTCAGAATCACTGGTGACCA
>NZ_NKHL01000078.1 GCF_002934685.1 Pseudomonas bohemica | reverse complement strand
AACCGCCTGTACTTCATCAATCTGGGCGGCTATGAGGCGCAGGTATTCGGTGAAGCCCATCATTACCTGCTGGTGGTGGCCCGAAACAAACGGGAGGCGACCGCCAAGGGCAAGCGCCATATGTTGAATCAGTGGACTAAGGCCCATACCGATGGGGTGCTGGACATCGACGATTGCCTGCCGATCGACGAAGTAAGTGGTCGATTCGTCCATCTGGTCGAAGGGCCGCACAACGGCGTGACGCAGGAAAACGACTACATCGTTATCCCTCCCCGAGCCATTTGACGCTTGGCTGGAACCATCGTGCCACTACGATCTCCAAGCTGGTGGGTGGCATTGTGCCCCACGACGCCAGCTCAGGAAGGGTTTCTGGCACTCGCAAATCGGCGCCTGAGGGAAACTTATGCAAAATACTTCTGCCACGACGACGCTCCTGCATAACCTTCTAAAGAACCAGCATGCAATCACCGACGCATTGTCAAAGCTTGCAGACTGGGTGGAAGAAGGAGAAAACCAGGACCGCATCGCCGTTGCCAGATCGGTCCGGGAATCCGTGCAGAGCGTGCACGACAGCCGGCGTATTATCGGTCAGTGCATCAGCGAACTGATGAGCGGATAACTGTGGTTTATCGATGATGATCTTGCACTGTGATAGCCCGGTTTACCGGCGGTTGACGATCTTTAGAACGTCGCCGGTAAACCCTACCGCTACCTCAAGCTTCAGCGCGATTTACTGCTTGGCAGCATCGCCGCCGTGAGCTTTTGCCAACGCCTGAGCCTTGTCCAGATGTGCTTTCAAATCAGGCAGAGTCTTCGTAGCGAATGCTTTCAAGTCAGCATCCTTGCCATTGGCCGCTTCATCCTCGAACAGGGCGATGGTCGCCTCGTGTGCCTTGACCTGGTTGTTGGCGTAGGCCTGATCGAACGACTTGGAACTGCGCAACTCAAGGATCATGGATTTCGCTTTGTCCATCAGTTGCTGGTTGTCCGAGACCTTGAGCTTCTTGCTGTCGGCGATGGATTTGAGTTCTGCGTTTGCCGCGGTGTGATCCTTGACCATCATCTTGGCGAATGCTTTGACGTCTGCAGAGCTGCCTTTTTCTTCGGCCAACTTACCAGCCTCGACTTCCGCCACACCTTTGGCAGACGCATCTTCGACGAAGTCGTCATTGCTCTGGGCCGCAAAGGCGCCATGGCAGGCCAGGGAAAAAACTGCTGCAAGCGTGATAGTGCGAACTGTATGAGCCATTTCATTATTCCTTGTTGTTTAGAGCACCACGACACTCGTATGCCCGTATTCTTTCTGATGAAGCTGCGCGCTGAACGTTCAGCGTTTTTACGATGCTGAAAAGTTGTTCGACTGAGACTTAACGTTTGGTAGCGCTTCGAAAAAATACATGGAATTGCCCAACGCTTTGAGAGTCCACTCTCGAATACAAGCACTAATGAAAACAAGAAGGTGTGCCTTATGAGTTGTTTGATTTGCGCAGGGCCTGCGCAACAGCTTCCTTCGATTGCAGACTGGGAAGAGCGTAAGTGCTCGGAATGCGGTCACTACAGGATTTCGGAAACACTGATCCTGGCACTGATGGAGCAAGGCCAGATATTCGATGTGCCCAAGGCCCGGGCCTGGCTGGCAGTCCAGCAGTCAAATGCTGTCGTTCCTCACATTGAAACGGCGGATGGGCTGCTCGTCATCTTGAACGAGTGAGCGTCGCAATATGCCTGCCAAGACTGTCTGGCTGAACTTGCACCATTGAGCCGTTCGGCGACGGCGGCGATGCGTCAGCGAAAAAAAGGATCGTGCAGTGCGCGTTTAATTCAACGCGTTTGATCTGAACGCTGGAAAAATACCGCTCGTCTGGCGGTTGTTTAAAACGTTGAGCGTATAGCGCAACGCACCGGACAGATATCTCGTAAGCAGACGAAAAACTACCTCAACGTCTCTAGAACGGGAGAGTCCAATGAAAGCCATCGTTTATAACGGACCGCGCGACGTCAGCGTACAAAATGTCCCCGATGCCAGAATTGAAAAGCCAACCGACGCAGTCGTTCGCGTCACCACCACTAATATCTGTGGTTCCGATCTACACATGTACGAAGGCCGTACCTCGATGGAAACGGGCCGCGTATTCGGTCACGAAAATCTCGGGGAAGTCATCGAAGTCGGCGCTGGCGTCGATCGCATCAAGGTCGGTGATCGCGTTTGCCTGCCGTTCAATATCGGCTGCGGTTTTTGCGAAAACTGCGAGAAGGGGCTGACCGGCTTCTGTCTTACCGCCAATCCGGGGAGTGCCGGGGCTGCCTACGGATTCGCCGACATGGGGCCGTATCAGGGTGGGCAAGCCGAGCTGCTGCGCGTTCCGTATGCCGACTTCAATTGCCTGGTGCTGCCCGAAGACGCCCAGGAGAAAGAAAACGACTACGTGATGCTCTCCGACATCTTCCCGACCGGTTGGCATGCCACTGAACTCGCCGGTCTGATGCCCGGCGAAAGCATCGCGATTTACGGCGCCGGTCCTGTTGGCCTCATGGCTGCCCACGCCGCGATGATCAAGGGCGCGTCGCAGGTATTCGTGGTCGACAACCATCCTGACCGTTTGAAACTCGCGGCCAAGTTGGGCGCCACACCGATCAACTCGCTGGAAAAAGAGGCAATTGACCAGATCCTCAATCTCACCAACGGCAAAGGTACCGATCGCGGCTGCGAATGTGTGGGTTACCAGTGCTGCGACAAGCATGGGCATGAGGCGAACCATCTGACCATGAATAACCTGGTGGCCTCAACCAAGGCTACCGGCGGCATAGGGGTCGTGGGTGTGTTCGTGCCGCAGGATCCGGGCGCGAAAAACGAGCTGGCAAAGGAGGGCAAGATGGCCTTTGACTTCGGCACCTTCTGGTTCAAGGGCCAACAGATTCGAACCGGCCAGGCCAACGTCAAGGCTTACAACCGCCGCTTGGCCGAACTGATCCACCATGATCGGGCCAAGCCTTCGCAGATCATCTCCCATAGCCTGAAACTGGCTGAGGGGCCGGACGCGTACAAACATTTCGACGCTCGTGACGAGGGCTGGACCAAGGTCATTCTCAAGCCAGCGGCCTGAAGCATTTGGCCACAAGGCGCCTGGCCGGAAGGTTGGAGACGCCGGACAACAACCAAAAAAGTAAGGCCTGCGCACAACGGCAACTGTGCGCAGGTCTGCCAATGCGCCTGAGGAATAAATAATGTTAACGATCCATCGTACTAAATGGCTGTGGGCGGTCTCCGCCGTTGGGGTTGTGGCGATGCTGCACGGTTGTGCGCGCGATCCGGAAAAACACTCGGTTTCCGAGCTGGCGGTCAGCGGCACCAAGAGCATGCTGCGCACCGATTCCGATATGCAGAAAGTGCTGAACAAGTTCGCCAGTTTCGACGCCAAGGCTATAGAAAAGACCACGCCGGCCGAAGCGCGTCAGCAACCGACCATGGCCGATGCCGTGAAAGGCGTACTGGCTGACCAGAAACGTGACAGCACGCCGAGCGCTCTGGTGCCGGGCGTCACTTCTCGCGACACCACCGTACCAGGCGCAGCAGGCTCGATGCCCGCCACGGTCTATACCCCGGACGGCGCTGGGCCGTTCCCGGTCGTGCTGTACTTCCACGGCGGTGGTTGGGTAATTGCCGACCGCAAAGTGTATGACGGCGGCGCTCGCGGCCTTTCGAAACAGGCCAATGCGGTGGTGATTTCGGTCGACTATCGCCTGGCGCCCGAGAACAAATTCCCTGCGGCCCACGACGATGCCCTCGCGGCCTATCGCTGGCTGACCACCAACGCGACTTCGGTCAACGGCGATCCGAAACGCCTGGCGCTGGCCGGTGAAAGCGCAGGGGGGAACCTGGCCGTGGCCACCGCTGTCGCCGCTCACAAGGCGGGCCTCACCGCGCCGAAGCATGTGCTGTCGGTGTATCCGGTGGCGCAGTCCAACACCGATACCGAGTCGTATCTGAAATACGCCGACGCGATGCCGTTGAACCGTCCGATGATGCTCTGGTTCATCGCGCAGGTGACCAAGACTGCGGAGGATGCCAAGGACCCGCGGATCGATCTGGTCCACGCCGATCTGCAGGGATTGGCGCCGGTGACGATCATCAATGCCGAGATCGACCCATTGCGCGATGACGGCGCACAGCTGGAGACGGCGCTGCGTAGTGCGGGTGTCAGCGTCGAACGCCAGGTGTATTCAGGTGTGACTCACGAATTCTTTGGCACGGCTGCCGTCGTACAGAAGGCGCAGCAAGCCCAGGAATACGCGGGCCAGCGCCTAAAGGCCGACCTGTCGAAATAAGCCTGATCTGCTCGCACGCGCTTTGATGTTCAAGGACGTGCGCAAAGGCAGAGCTCTGCGCCGGTTCATCGAGCCGGCGCTTTGCATTTGGGCGAACCAGATATTGCTGACTATGGAAAATGAACATGAACGCAACCATCGGTTCCGCTGACCTGAACATTCATCTTGCCGCTGACGATGACCACGCTTTGTTCAAATGGTTGGTCGCCAGCTTTTTGATGGGCAAACGCATTCAAGGCGAAATCGCCGCCGACGCCTATCGGGTGATCGTGGAAAAACATCAGCGCGACACCTCCCGCAAACTCGCGTCCTGCACCCATCGGGAGCTGGTGAAAATGCTGGGCGAGGCGCGCTATACACGCTACGACGAATCCACTGCTGAGCGCCTGTTGAAACTGAGCGAGAAGCTGAACGCCGAGTACGCAGGGAAGGTGACGCACGTGCGCAAGCTCAGCGAAAACAAGGCTGAATTCGAGAAGCGCCTGAAAGCATTCGAAGGTGTCGGGCCCAAAACCGTCGAAATTTTCATGCGCGATGCGGCCGGAGTGCTGTTTTGAATGCGCGGCAGCTGTATATCGGCTGCGCGGGATGGAAGCTCGGCCGTGAATACGGGGAGGGATTCCAGGCGCAGGGCACGCATCTGGAACGCTACGCTTCGCGCCTCACGGCTGTCGAAATCAACAGTTCTTTCTATCGACCTCATCGACCCTCGACATACGCCAAATGGGCAGCGGCCGTGGGGCCCGCGTTTCGCTTTTCAGTGAAGATGCCCAAGTCGATCACCCACGAAAATCGTCTACAGAATTGTTCGCCGTTGCTGGATACGTTTCTCGCTGAGTGCACGGCCCTGAACAGCACGCTGGGCTGCCTGCTGGTACAACTGCCGCCATCCCTGCAATTCGATGCGCGCATTGCCGGGGATTTCCTTGAAGCCCTCAGGGCTCGTTATTCCGGGCAGGTAGTGATTGAGCCGCGCCACGAATCCTGGGTATCCGCGCAAGCGATGCTGGTGGATTTGCAAATCGCCCAGGCTGCGGTCGATCCGGGGCGTCTCAGTGGCGACGAGGCCCCAAGCGGATGGCCGGGATTTCGTTACTGGCGCCTGCATGGTTCGCCACGTATTTACTACAGCGCTTACGAGACTGACTGGCTGGAGCAACTGGCGAGGAAAATGGAGGCGACGATGGCCGATGGCGTGCCGACCTGGTGCATTTTCGATAACACTGCCCGCGATGCCGCATTGGGCAACGCGCTCTTCATGCAGACGCTGCTGACGTAGGCCTCGCGATCCGGGCGCCCAGCTTCGCTGTGATTCTTGCGGGCTTACGGGTCTTGAGCTCGCTGCATGCCGATGAGCCGAGGAGCCGTTGTGTGTGAGTCATTTATTACGCGTTACATGCACACGGTGTTCGACAGATCGTCGGCAATGATCAGCGCGCCAGGAGGGGTTCCCGTGATACCCGCAGGTCAGCCACGCGTCTTGCCGTCGACGCCGCGAAGGGCTGTGGCAAATTCAACCGGCTCGCTCGCCGCTCGAACTTTGTTGAACGGCACGAAGATCACGTTGTAAGCGACGGGGTGTCGCGGTTTCAGCTGCCATGCTCGCCGACAAATACCCCCATGGCCGAGAGCGAGAAATCAATGCCCAGTGCCGCGACGTGAGCGTCCAGGCTGTAAGCCGGTTTGATGGGGCGACTCGTTGCGCATTGTGCGGTCGCACCGGTGTCGACGTTCTGGCTCCAATGGCTGAACGCCGGCCGTAAACGCACTATCAATTCGCCCAATAATGGTAATTTGTGAAAAAAACGTGATTTTCTCGTGAAAACAGCGTTAGCTCACGTGGGTCTTTTTACCTCCCAGACGGGGGACCTGTTGGAGCTTATGTTGGAAACTATTCAAAACGACTTGAAAACCGCTTCCTTTGGCGTCTTGCTGCGCCTGGCGTTGATCGGAATCGCGTTCGGCATGATCTGGTTGGACATTGCCGTGTTCAAGACCGAAATCCTTGAAATATCATTCACCGAAATCACACAGGAAATAATGCTCTTCGTCTGCGCATTACTGTTCTGGCTGGCGCCGGGCTCTGTGCAGCAACAGGGTTTCAGGGTTCTTGCAGGCGGTTTCTTCGCCTGTCTGCTGATGCGGGAACTCGATGGCCTGTTCGACCCCATCAGTCACAGCGCATGGTGTTGGCCGTTCAGCATCATCGCGCTGATATGCATTGCAGTGGGCGTCAAAAGCAGTAATCGCAGCAACACCTTTGAGGCATTGGCCGCCTTCGCGCGAACACCGTCTTTTGGAGCCCTGTCCACCGGGCTGGGTGTGTTGGTGTTTTCCCGGATTTTCGGGATGGGCGCGTTGTGGCATCTGATTCTCAACGATGGCTACGCCCGCCTGGCCAAAACCACCGTCGAGGAGGGTATCGAACTGCTCGCCTATTCAATGTGGCTGGCCGCTTCGATCGAGTACTTCCTGCTGCAGCGAGCCGCGCAGACTCGTAAAACCGAAGCACCGCGTCTGCTGCGCGAAAATGCGTTGCAAGCTCGCCAACGATAACGGACAACAGCCTCTGGCGCGGGCAGCTGCGCAGGACTTGATGCCGTAGCGAGCCGCTCATGACGGCGAGCATGTGCGATCTGCAGCCTCGCGATTGACTCAGCCCTTGTTGGCAACGGGGGCTGCGGATCCATGTCATGCGCCTTGCGCAGCAGTTGGAACCGCGTCCAGCGTTCGTTCTATGTCTCTCCTTATACTGGCCGAATGGTCAGTTTTTGGTCATAGTGCTCGGCCCTTACAGAGAGCTGCACGAGGCATTGGAAATGCAAGGCGTCAAACGCAAGTTGGTTTTTGTCACCTCTTTCGAGTTGATCGCTGTTTTGTTCAATACCCTCATCCTTACCGCGCTCGGCCACGACACAAGCCTTTCCAGTGGGCTGGCGGTGGCCAGTTCAACCGTAGCGATGCTCTGGAATCTGTGTTGGAACAGTGCATTCGAGTATTGGGAAGCACGCCGTGCCGATCGCACTCGCACACTGTTTCGCAGGGCACTGCATGCCGTAGGGTTTGAGCTGGGCCTGCTTGGCATGCTGGTTCCGCTGTTCGCTTATTCGCTTCAGATCGCGTTATTGGACGCCCTGGCTTTGAACGTGGGGCTGGTGGTGTTCTTCCTCATCTACACCTTCATGTTCAACCTGATCTTCGACAAGCTTTTTGGGCTGCCTTTGTCGGCTCGGCAGGCGCCTCAAGGGTAATCGGTAGCGCGCGCCACGCTGCGCACCTGGAGTCAACTTCCTGTCTCCAAGCGGCCAGTGAACAGAGAGTTATCTACCCAATGGTAGCCAGTCTCCCCCTTCAGGATCGCGCAGGCGTCGGGCGCGAAGTCAACCCGTAGCGCCACGTGATGCGCGTTGCCAGTCTGTTTCCCGAAAACGCATTGATGCGGCCGAACCTCACGGCCCGCAAAAAATGTCGCCTGAAATACGCCGAACTGTCGCGCGGTTCGCACAGTCCACAGGATTGCGCTTTGAGCAGAAGCCACTGACAGCGAGTGATCGCCCTTAGGCGTTGGGGGAGACATGAAGGTATTCAATCGAGCCACTCCGGTGGTGTCCGGTGCGCTAATAGCGTTGGCCGGGCTGGTCTTTCTATGCGGAGGGATCTGGCTGGCGATCCTTCATGGCACGGCGTATTACGCCATCGCCGGCGCTGGCCTGTTGCTTGTCGGGATCGGCCTGATCAAAGGCCGACGCTGGTCGCTTTGGCTGTATGCCGTGATCTGGCTGGGTACGCTGGTCTGGGCCGTCAGCGAAGGCGGGCTGGATGTCTGGGCACTTGAACCCCGTCTGATGCTGCCGACCTTGCTGGGCTTTTATCTGCTGGTGCCAAGGGTTCGGCGCAGGCTGGGTTCGGGCGCGCAGATTTCATCGGCTGGCAACGTTGTCATGCCTGTCTTGGGATTGGCCTTGGTGGGAGCACTGTTCTTTGCCCATGCCTGGCCACATGCGCAGGCCGAGGCGGCTGTGGTGAGTCCATCGACCGATCACTCGGTCAACGATAACGACTGGGATTACTACGGCCGAACGGCGCGTGGCGAGCGTTGGTCGCCACTGACCCAGATCGATCGGCAGAATGTCGACAAGCTGCAGCCTGCCTGGGAGAACCGCACGGGCGACGTGGCGCGCTCCGGGGAAAACAAGAATGGCTACGAATTCAACTTCGAGGTGACGCCGATCAAGGTCGGCGACACCCTCTACATCTGCACTCCGCACAGCCAGGTGATTGCGCTGGACGCGGTATCCGGCAAGGAACGCTGGCGCTTCGATCCGAAACCCGAAACCTCCAATAATGCCTATCTGGCCTGTCGCGGCGTGGCGTTCTATCAGATGCCGGGCGATCAAGGAGTGACGGCGGGAGGAGCGTGTCGCCAACGCATCATCGCCCCTGTCGCGGACGCCCGGTTGGTCGCGCTCGATGCGGCCACTGGCAAGCCGTGCGCGGATTTCGGCGAGCAGGGTTTTGTCTCGTTGCGCCAGTATCTGGGCAACGTGCCCAAGGGCTTTCACTTCGTGACCTCGCCGCCTCTGGTGGCCGGCAATCGGGTGATTCTGGGTGGCTGGATTTACGACGGGCAGAAAACCAATGAACCGTCCGGCGCTGTGCGCGCGTTCGATCCGGTGACGGGCAAGATCGTCTGGGCCTGGGATGTCGGGCGTCCGGGTGACCCGGTGGCGCATCCCGGCCCTGATGAGAACTTCACTTCGGGAACGCCCAATGCCTGGGGCGTGTACACCGCCGATGTCGAGCGGGGGCTGGTGTATCTGCCAACCGGCAATGCGGTGCCGGATTACTACGGCGCCCACCGTCGTCCGTTCGATGAGAAGTACTCAAGCTCGGTGGTGGCGCTGAGTATCGAGACCGGCGAGCCGCGTTGGACCTTTCAGACGCTGCACCATGACCTGTGGGACATGGACGTGCCCATCGGCCCGACATTGGTGGATCTGCAGGACAGCAACGGCGCTCCGCTGCCGGCACTGGTGCAGACGACCAAGCGCGGTGAATTGTTCCTGCTCAACCGGGAAACCGGCAAGCCGATCGCACAGGTCGACGAGAAGCCTGCGCCGCAGGGTGGCCTGGCTGAAGATCCGCCCTCGGCGACCCAACCTTATTCGGTGGGCATGCCGTCCTTCGCGCCGCCGCAGATCGAAGAAAAAGACACCTGGGGTGTGACGCCGATCGACCAGATGCTGTGCCGCATCGAATTTCGCCAGCTCGATTACAAAGGTGCCTTCACGCCGTTTTCGCTGAGCCGGAAAACCCTCGTGTACCCGGCATTCGACGGGGTGATCGACTGGCACGGCGCCTCGGTCGACCCGGAACGGCAGCGCCTCTATGCCAACCTGAGCTACATCCCGTTTGTCGCGCAGACTTACACCCGTGCGGACGCCGAAGCCAAAGGCCTGGTGCAACCCTGGGATGGCACGGGACAACCGCCGCGGCCGAAGGAATTCGCGATCAATCCGCAGTACGGCACGCCCTACGTGGTCAAGGTGGATCCGTGGCTCGGCGTCCTTGGCGCACCGTGCAAGGCGCCGCCGTGGGGTCAGCTGGCGGCAGTCGATCTGCGCACTCGTTCGCTGGTCTGGAAGTACGACGTCGGCACCACCCGCGACATGGGCCCACTTGGCTTGCATGCCAACCTGCCGTTTCCCACTGGTATCTTCAACATCGGTGGCAACATCACCACCCGCTCGGGGCTGATATTCATGGGCGCGACCGCCGACAACTACCTGCGCGCGTTCAATGCCCAGGACGGCAGCGAAATCTGGCGAGCGCGGTTACCCGCAGGAGGGCAGGCGACACCCATGACTTATCTGGGCAAGGACGGCCGCCAGTATGTCGTGATCGCATCGGGTGGCCATGGCGGCCTGCAGACCAAGTCTGGAGACTATGTGGAAGCCTTCGCGTTGCCCAAAGGGACGGCACAGTAATGGCGAATCGGTCGTCTACGCATACCTTGGGGTATTGGCAGAGGGGGTAGAAGGCCGAGTTGACCGAATGCCTGTGAAGCCGAACTTCTGGGGCGCAATGGCGTGTTGTCGCGGTCGCCGCCGCAAGCCTTCAGATGGCGAAGCGATAGCCCGTCTGCCCCGAGACCGGTAACGCAACGACGCCTTGGAGGCGATAGTGCGCGGGGCTGGTGCCGAGGTGTTTTTGAAAAGCGCGGCGCATACGTTCCTCGCGGCCAAATCCGACGGTCTGTGCAATTCGTTTGATCGGCTCGCTGGTGGTTTCCAGCAATCGACATGCAGCTTCCAGGCGCAGAGCCTCCACGGCGCGGGCCGGTGTGTCGCCCGTGGCGGCTACATAAGCGCGGGCGAAATGGCGCGGACTCATGCCGAACTCTTGCGCCAGGCGTTCTACGCGCAGGTCTTCGTTCAGATGGGTTGCGATCCAGGCGTGGAGTCTGGCCAGGCGCGCGCGAGGGTCGGTGCTCAAGGCCTTGGATTGAGCCTGCAATGAGGCACTGAGCTGGGGTTGTTCTGCCGAGCGCCAGATGAACACCGTAAAGTAGCGCGCCAGCGTCAATGCGGCTTGCGGCCCCAGATCCTGCTCAACCAGACCCAACGCCAGATCGATGCCCGCAGCTGCGCCGCCGCAGGTCCACAGGTTGCCGTCATTGAGATAGAGGGCGTCCTGCTGGCAGTGAACGCCGGGGTACAGCGCTTGCATTTGTTCGATGAACTTCCAGTGGGTCACCACGTTGCGTCCTTCCAGCAACCCCGCCGCAGCCAGCGCGAATGAGCCTGTACCTATCGAGCAGAGGCGCCGAGTGGTTCGAGCGCGTTGTCGCAGCCAGTGGCAGACGTGCGCATCGACTTCCAGTGACGCCACCCCCGGGCCCCCCACCACGACCAGGGTATCGATGCGCGGCGTGTGTTCATCGAGCCACGCAAGCGAGCGTGTCATCACCTCGATACCCGAGACCGACTCCACCAGCCCGCCGAAGGGCGAGGCCATGAGCAAGCGATAGGGCGGATGACTGGCGAAGCGTCCGCCCAGCACCCGCGGTATGGCGCCGAACACTTCCAGAGGACCGCTACCGTTGAGCAGCAATGCGTCAGGGAAGGTCAGTACCACCACCGTGCTGACGTCAGGCATGGCAGCAAAAGAGGGGCGTTTGGCATGGTGCTGCAAGACGGGGCTCCACATACTCGGTTCAACACACAATGAGATCTCGACAATGCCGTCAATTTCACGGGCTGCCAAGCGTCTTGAAGCCTTATCTCTGCTTCGCGGTCTGCTGGCCTGCACAGTGCTATTTCTGATCCAGGGTGTCTCGGCGGCGCAAGGGCTGCAGGTGGGCGACCAGAGCGGTCTGGTGCAGGCTTTGCTGCATGCCGCGGATGAGGACCGCACGGCGGACTATTCATTGACCTGGCATCCGTTTCCAGCCGGCCCGGCACTGCTCGAAGCGATCAGCGCGGGCGCGGTGGACGTGGGCGTGGTGGGCAATGCGCCGCCGGTGTTCGCTCAGGCAGGCGGCTTTGCCATCAGCATTATTGGCGTGGCCGATGGCGCGCAGAACAACAACGCGCTGCTGGTCCCGGAGGACTCCGGCGTGCGCAGTGTCGCTGAACTCAAGGGCAAACGCGTCGCTGTGGCCAAGGGCTCCAGTGGCCATTACCTGCTCCTTGCGGCGCTGTGGCAGGCCGGGCTGAGTGCGCGCGACGTGGACGTGGTTTACGTGAGTCCGGTAGACGCTCAAAACGCCTTCGCCAGCGGCCATCTGGACGCCTGGGCCGTGTGGTACCCCTTCGTCGGTCAGGCTGTTGCCCGTGGCGCCCGAATCTTGCTGGATGGCAGCGCGTGGCCGGAGACCGGGCTCAACTTCACCGTCGCCAGCAGCCAGGCGCTTGCCGATCCTCAACGTGCCGGGCAGTTGGCCGACCTGTTGGCCCGCTTGGCCCGCGCTCAGGCCTGGGCCACGGCGCATCCGGTCGAGTGGGCGCAGGCCCTGGCCGCTACCACTCGGCTGCCCCTATCGTTGGTGCAGGAGATGGTCAGCCATCAGAGCCTGCGGTACGTGCCCATCAGCCCCGCGGTCATCACGCTGCAGCAGCGCCTGGCCGACGCCTTCGCCGAGGCGCACCTGATACCGCGAACGGTGCAGGTAGAGGCGATATTCGATCCACGCTTCAACGGAGCGCTGCCGCCGCTCCATTGATTTCCAACCCTTCATTCGCCATGCCGCCATGTGTCGGCACGGCATCACTCGCCTGGAGAAAAGCCATGCCACGCCTGGACAGCACCACCCTCAGACGCCAAAAGACCGGTCTTATCGCCGTCGATCACGACCGCAGCGCTGGTGGCTACACCTTGTTCGCGCCGCAGACCGCCAATGGTCAGGTGTTCCTCATCGACCTTGACGGCGAAGTTGTGCATCGCTGGAAGCTGCCCCAGCGCCCCGGTCGCGATGCCGTTCTGCTCGCCAACGGCAACCTGGGCTACAACGGCAATCATCCCGACGCTGAGCAGCTGTTTGCAGGCTGGTCGGTGTGGCATGGCGGCGCCTTCAGTGAAGTGACGCCCGAGGGCGAAGTGGTCTGGGAACATACCGATTTGCTTCACCACCACGACGCACAGTGGCTGGAAAACGGCCATCTGCTGTACACCACGGTGGAGCCATTGAGCCCTGAACTGGCCAGCCGGGTCGTCGGGGGTATTCCTGGCAGCGAGGCTGCGGGCGGCGTCATTTATGCCGACGTGGTCAAGGAAGTCGATCGCCAGGGGCAAACCGTTTGGGAGTGGCGCAGTTGGGAGCACCTGCGCCCTGAAGACTACCCGCTGCACGCGACTTTCGAACGTTATCACTGGCCGATGACCAACGCTGTCACGCCAGGACGCGACGGCAAAGTCATTCTCAGCCTGCGCAGTGTCTCCTCGGTGATCGCGGTCCAGCGCGGCAATGGCCAGGTGCTTTGGCGCCTGGGTCATGACCTGGTGGCCCAGCAGCATTGTCCGAGCGAGCTGGACGACGGGCGAATTCTGGTCTTCGACAACGGGATCTTCCGTCCGAACGTGGCCATGCCGTTCTCGCGCATTCTGGAAATCGACCCCCTGACCCAGCGCATCGAATGGCAGTACGCCGACACTCCGGGCTACGCCTTCTTCACCCCGTTCATGGGCGGGGCGCAACGACTGCATAACGGCAACACGCTGGTCACCGAGGCCAATTTCGGGCGTCTGTTCGAAATCACTCGAGCGGGCGAGGTGGTGTGGGAGTACGTCAATCCTCATTTCGCCGCGTACCCGGATGCTCCTTCACGCCAATACCTGCCCGGCGAAAACAACGGGATTTTCCGCGCACACCGGTACCAGCGTCATGACATCCCCTGGCTGCGTGACTGATCACGCCGCTTTCTTCCGACCATAGAGATCACGCTTACGCCAGCCACGCGCAGCGACGAATCGACTCATCACACAGAGCGTTGGCTCTAAGGAAACTTGATGAATCTGCATTATTCGCGCTGCCTGTCGGCCAGCGCATTGAGCCTGTTTTCATTGCTGCCGGTAACACCGGTAAACGCCAGCGAGCTTGCGCCTTCGTCCGATACCCAACTGCAACCGGTGACCGTCGAGGCACGCCGGCGCAGCGAAGACGCCCAGCAGGTCCCGACAGCCATGACCGTGATCGAGGGTCAGGCACTGGAGGCGCAGCGGCTGTACCGTCTGCAGGATTTACAACAGGCGATGCCCAGCCTGGGCGTGGCCTTCATGAACCCGCGACAGGCGAGTCTGTCGATCCGAGGGCTGGGCAACAACCCGGCCAGTGACGGCTTGGAAGGCAGCGCAGGCATTTATCTGGATAACGTGTATCTCGGCAGGCCGGGCATGGCGGTGTTCGACTTGCTCGACATCGAGCAGATGGAGTTGCTGCGTGGCCCGCAGGGCACGTTGTTCGGCAAGAACACCACCGCCGGGGTGCTCAACATCACCACCCGGCCGCCCAGCTTCACGGCGCAGGGCAGTGTTGCCAGTTCGCTGGGCGAGGATGGTTATGTGCAGAACCGGGCAAGCTTTTCCGGACCCTTGAGCGACACCCTGGCCGGACGGATCGCCGCGTACCGCACCCATGAAAACGGCTATGTCGAAAATCAGTACAACGGCAATACCCTGGGTGGCGGCATGCGCCAGGGGGTACGTGGGCAACTGCTGTTCAAACCCAATGAAGATTTCAACCTGCGCTGGCTGGCCGATTACAACGAAGAGGACTCCAGCGCCGGCACCCGTTCGCTGTTCAGCACGGGACCGACCATCAACGGCGTCAACCGCTACGAGCAGCGCGCTGCAGACGTGGGCGCTCGTCTGGTGACCGGCCGGCGGGTCAATCTGGACGCCGACCAGAACGTCAAGGTCTACCAGGGGGGCACTTCGCTGGAAGCCAACTGGACCTTGCCCAACGACTTCACGTTGACGTCGATCACAGCCTACCGCTGGTGGGACTTCACCCCGCACAACGACGATGAGCTGAACGTCGATGTGATGCAAAATGTCGGGCAGTCGGCGCGCGACAAGCAATACTCCCAGGAGCTGAGACTGGCGTCGCCACTGGGCGAGCACTTCGATTATGTGCTGGGTGCCTACTATTTCCGGCAGCAGATGGATAACTCGGTCTTCACTTATTACGGGCCTCTTGCCGACACGTGGAACGGCACACCGCAAGGGGCGCTGAACAACGTCAGCAGCATCGGCAACGGCAGCGTCGACACGGACAGTTTCGCGCTCTTCGGCCAGGGTACCTGGCACCTCACACCGAAGCTGGACTTCAGCCTGGGCCTTCGCGGCACCTACGAGCGAAAGCAGGCAAGCGTCACCCGCGATGCACCGATCGGCGGCGCGACCGTCAGCGGTTCGGCAGCGGCGGTTCGCGCCAGTCGGACAGGTGCATACGACTCCGGCGACCTGAGCCTCTACAGCTTCAGCCCTTCGCTGCTGGCCAGCCTGGCGTGGCACATTGACGAGCGCACGCTGGGCTATGCGTCACTGTCCCATGGCGAAAAATCCGGCGGGGTCAACCTCAGCGTGGCCAGCGCGCCGGTGGCGGGTGCCGATTCGCTGTTGATCGGCAGCGAGCGAGCCAACGACGCGGAGATCGGGGTCAAGACCACCTTGCTCGACCAGCGCCTGCTGCTCAACGCCAACCTGTTCTGGACCGTCGTGCACGGCTACCAGACCAACGCCTACGACGACGCCAACCTGACCAGCTACCTGACCAATGCCGGCACCGTGCGCAGTCGAGGCCTGGAGCTGGACAGCACCTTTCGCGCCAGTCGCGGCCTGACGCTCAACCTCAACGGTTCCTGGAATGACGTGCGCTACCTGTCCTATGACGATGCTCCATGTCCTGCCGAAGTGGCCCTGCGGCCGGGTGCTCCGGCGTCCTGCGACCTGAGCGGACACGCCGTGGTCGGGGCATCCAAATGGATCGCCAACGCCAGCGCCAACTATCAATGGAATCTGGACAATGGACTGCAGCCGTACCTGACGGGCAACTATGCCTGGCGCTCCCATGCAGTCGGCACGGTCGATGATTCGCGCGAGGCCCGTGTGCCGGGTTATGGATTGGTCAACGTGTCCGCCGGCCTGCGCGGCGACTGGGCAACAGGCGGATGGGATGTGTCGCTGTGGTTGAAGAACGCGTTGGACAAGACTTACTACACCACGCTCTGGAACTCGCCCAACGGCGCCTACACCGGGGTGCTGGGGACGCCGCGCACGTTGGGCATGACCGCGCGCTACGATTTCTGATCCCGGCGCGAAGCCCGGCGTTCTGAACAGAACGAGCCCTTATCGTTCGGCGCCGGATGTTGCAGGTCCGGTGCTGAGCAGGGCATCGTCAGGCGGCGAAACGTTGCTGATGGATGTGTTTCGCCAGGGCGCGATCAGACTGTGCAGCAGCGGGACGAAGTACAGGGTCAGCAGCGTGGCGCTGAGGGTGCCGCCGAACACCGCCGTGCCGATGGCTCTCTGGCTCGCTGATCCCGGCCCGCTCGCCAGCACCAGCGGCAACACGCCGAACATGAAGGCCAGCGAGGTCATGACGATCGGCCGTAGACGCATTCTCGCGGCATCCAGTATCGCCTGCCGGGTGCTGCGCCCTTCGCTCATCAACGTCTGCGCCACCTCGACGATAAGGATCGCGTTCTTGGCGCACAGGCCGATGATGGTGATGACACCTACCTTGAAATACAGGTCATTGGGCAACCCGCGTGCGGTACTCGCCAGCAGCGTGCCGAGCACACCCAGGGGAATGGCCAGGACGACGGTCAGCGGTACCGACCAGCTTTCATAAAGCGCCGCCAGACACAGGAACACGATCAGGATCGAAAGGCCGAACAGTATCGGCACCTGCTGCCCGGAAGCGTGCTCCTGCCAGGATTGGCCGGCCCACTCATAGCCGATGCCGGTCGGTAATTGCGCGGCCAGCTGCGCGAGTCGTTCCATGGCCTGTGTCGTGCTGTAGCCGGGGGCAGGGGTGCCGCTGATGGCCAGCGAAGGGAACCCGTTGTAGTGATCGACGCTCAATGCGCCTCGTGTCCATTTCAGGCTGACGAATGAGCTCAACGGGACCATATCGCCGCGCTGGTTGCGCACTCGCGCCTCAAGCAGACTGTCCGGCAGCTGACGGTCGTCGCTTCGGGCCTGGACCAGAATCCGCCGCACCTGATTGTCGAGAATGAAGTCGCCCAGATACTGCGAGCCGTAGAGGGTTTCCAGAGTCTGGTTGATCTGCGCGACGTCGACACCCATGCTCTGCGCCTTGAGCCGATCGATGCTGACACGCAATTGCGGCGCGTCGTCCTGACCGGAGAACTCGACACTGGCCAGCGCCGGGTCCGTGCCGGCCAGTTTGAGCAAATGATCTTTGGCGGCCATCAGCGCGGCGTGTCCGAGACCGGCGCGGTCCTGCAGTTGCATTTCCACACCGGCGGAGGTGCCCAGGCTATTGATCGGTGGGGGCCGCAGTCCTTTGATCAGTGCATCGGGCTGGCTGGAGGCGCCATGTTTGAAGCGGGCATCGAAGCGCGCCAGAATCGCAGCCATCTGTTGGTCAGGCTCGGTGCGTTGGGACCAGGGAATCATGGTCGGCCATACCATCGCCGCGTTTTCGCCGTCGCCAAAATAGCTGAAGCCCTGCACCGCGAAGATGCTGGCGATATTGGCGTCATGGCGCATATAGTCCTGAACTTCTTCAACGACCGCTCGCGTCGCGCCTTGAGTCGAGCCGGTCGGCAGCAGGATCACCGCTGAAAAACGGCCCTCGTCCTCGTTAGGCAGGAAGCCTCCGGGCAACTGCATGAACAGCAACACCACGCCGGCCAGGAGCGCGCCATACAGCCCCATATAGCGTAGGGGACGACTGAGAATGCGCTTCAACGCTCGTCCGTAGGCGGCGTAAAAACGCTGACTCAACACGGCGGCCTTGTCCTGTGCAACCGGCTTTTTGTGAGGCTTGAGCAGGCTGACGCACAAGGCAGGAGTGAGCGTCAGCGCCAGCCAGGCCGATAACGCCATCGGCACCGCCAGCGCCACGGTGAACTGTCGATAGATCGCACCGACTGCACCATTGAGGAACGCCATCGGCAGGAACACCGCTGTCAGCACTACGGTGATGGCAACGATGGCCCCGCTGATCTGGCTCATCGCCTTGAGGGTCGCCTCCCGCGGCGGTAACTGCTCTTGCTGCATGATGCGTTCGACGTTTTCCACCACCACGATAGCGTCATCCACCAGGATGCCGATCGCCAGCACCATGCCGAACATGGTCAGGACGTTGATGGAAAAACCCAGCGCCCACATCACCGCGCACGTACCGCTCAGCGCGATCGGCACCACCAGGGTCGGGATCAATGTCGCTCGCAGGCTGCGCAGGAACACCCACATCACCAGAAAGACCAGCACCATGGCTTCGATCAGGGTGTAGCCGACCTTCTGCATCGACAGTTTGACGAACGCGGAATTGTCGAAGGACGTCTGTAAATGCATGCCCGCAGGAAGCTGCGCCGACAGCGTCGCCAGCGTGGCCTTGACCTCGTCGGTGGCGGCCAGCGCGTTGGCGCCGGGCGCGAGCCTCACCGACATGGCGGCCGTAGGTTTGCCTTCCAGAAACGCCGGGTAGGAATAGTTGCTCGCGCCGAGTTCGACCCGCGCCACGTCCGCCACTCGCAACGCCGAGCCATTGCTGTTAACGCGCAAGGGGATGTCAGCGAACGCCTCGGGCGTATCGAGGTTTTCCTCCACCGACAACGGCGCGGTGAGGGCGGTATTGGGCGAGCTCGGCGCGGCGCCGAACGAGCCTAGTGGAATACGTTCGTTACGCTGGCTGACGGCGGTCACCAGCTCGTTGGTGGTGATGCCCAGCGCTGTCAGCTTGTGAACATCGGGCCAGATACGCATGGCATATTCAGGGCTCCACAGGTTCACCGAGCCGACGCCGGTGACCCGCAGCAGCGCCGGTCGCACCAGGCTGGTGGCAAGCTCGCCGAGCTGAATGTCGTTCACGTCCGGGTTGTCGGCGCTCAGCGTGACGTAGAGCAGCGGGCTCTGGCTGCTCTGTTCGACCTGGATACCCTGACGCCGTACGCTTTCCGGCAGGCGCTCTTCGACGCGCTTGATCCGGTTCTGCACTTCGACGGCCGCCAGCTTGGTACTGGTACCTGGAATGAGCAACACGTCGATTTCGACGTGGCCCTCGGTGCTGCTGGAGTTGAACGACAACAAGCCGGGAATGCCACTGAGTTCTCGCTCGATGACAGAGGTGACGGTACGCTCGGCGACCTGGGGCGAGGCACCAGGATAAAAGGCTTCGATGCCGATACGCGGTGGCGAGACATTGGGGTAGCGTTCGACCGCCAGATCCGTCAGCGCAAAAGCACCGCTGAGAAACAGCAGAATCGCCAACACCCAGGCCATGACCGGGCGATCAATGAAAAATGCTGACATGCTGTCCTTATCGCTGGCTGATAGCCGCCGGTTCCGCTGCTTCCTTTATTTGCACAGGCTGCCCGTCCTTCAATGCGCTGCCCCCCAGAATCACGCGCTCCCCCCCGCTAAGACCGGAGTCCACACGCCATTGCCTGGTCTCGAGGTGGTCGGCCTGAACGTAGACCTGGTGCGCGATACCGTCCCGCACCACCATGACATAGGCGCCTTTTTCCGCTCGGCCCAATGCCTGTTGCGGAATCAGAATCCCCTTGTTCGGGTTCGCACGCTCAAGCTCGACCTGCACGTACATGCCTGGCAGCAGAAGATGATCGGGGTTGTTGAATACGGCGCGAAGCGCCACGGTGTCGGTTTGCGGGTCGAGCGCCGAGTCGGAAAAGTCCAGCGTTCCGCAGAGGCTGTAACGGCTGCCATCGCTCAGCACGATGCTGACGGCCTGTACCGTGGCGTCGTCGGGGTGCGCCAGATGTGCTTTGCGCAGGGCCAGGTAATCGGAACCCGGTTGGGCGAACTCCACATAGATCGGATCGATCTGCTCGACGTTGGTCAACAGCGTGCCTTCGTCCTGTCCGACCATTGACCCTTCGCTGACCAACGCCTTGCGCGCGCGGCCCGCGATGGGTGAGGTGACGGTCGCGTAGTCCAGTTGCAGTCGTGCGGAGCGCACTTTCGCCAGCGCCAGTTGCTCCATCGCGCGTGCCTGTTTCTCGGCGAAAAAATCCTTGCGGTACTGCTGCATGCTGACCGAATGGTCGTCCACCAACTGTTTGGATCGACGCGCGATATCCGTTGCCGCCTCGGCGGCCGCCGCCGCTTGCGCATGCTCGGCTTCGGCGGACGCCAGCTCGACATTCAACTGGGCCGGATCGATACGGAACAGCAATTGCCCTGCCTTCACATCCTCGCCTTCGGTGTAGGCGCGTTTGTGCACGATGCCCTGCACACGGGCGCGAACCTGAGCGCTGCGGTAGGCAATCGTGCGCCCGGTCAGGCGCAGAGTCCGTGACTGTGTCGAGGGCGTGGCAGTGGCGACTTCCACCACCGGCACGGCAGGTGGAGCGGTCGTTTCGGGCTCGCGACAACCTGCCAGAAGTGCGCTGGTGGCTATCGCCAGTGCTGCCGTCCATGGTGCGAAAGAAGCGATTTGCATCGGGGTCCTTGATTGAAGGTGCAGGGCACAGCGAGTGTGTATACAGCGTGTGGACGCGCCAATTTAGCGGGCAATCGGGAAAATACCATAGATCGAATAAGCATAGGCTTACGCACTTTTGACGGGCCCACAGCCATATCGGTGCGCCATGGGGGCGCGAAACTCACTCCAACGCCACCCAGTGATCGCGCGCCACCGCAGTGAATCGCTGGGCAGGCGCGACGAAGCCGGCTTGCTTGATCGGGTCGGGGCGTTCCAGATCCTTGAGCAGACTCTTGAAGTCCCGGCGTCGACCGACCTGGGGCACTGGCACCGCGGCGAGCAGGCGCTGGGTGTAGGGGTGCTGGGGATTGTGCAGGACCTGATCTCGTGCGCCGATCTCGACGATGCGGCCGCCGTACATCACCGCGACCCGATGGCAGATTCGCTCGACCACCGCCATGTCATGAGAAATGAACAGGTAGCTCAAACCGTGCTCGCTGCGCAGTCGTTCGAGCAGGTCCAGTACCTGCGCCTGAACCGAAACATCCAGCGCGGACACCGACTCGTCGGCAATGATTACCTTGGGATTGAGCGCAAGGGCGCGGGCGATGCAGATTCGCTGGCGCTGGCCGCCGGAAAACTGGTGTGGATAGCGTTCCAGCGTTTCGGCGGGCAGATCAACCTGCTGCAGCAGTTGTGCGACACGCTCGCGGCGTTGGGGCTCAGGCATGCGGTCGTGGATCAACAACGGCTCGCCCACCAGATCGAATACGGTCTTGCGCGGGTTGAGAGCGGCGTAGGGGTCCTGAAACACCATCTGCACGTCACGCCGCACCCGTTGCAGTGCGTCGCCTTGCAGCCCGTTGAGTTCCTGCCCCAGCAGCTTGACGCTGCCCTGATAGCTCAGCATGTTCATCAACGCCTTGCCGGTGGTGGATTTGCCGCAGCCGCTTTCGCCCACCAGGCCCAGTGTTTCGCCCTGACGCAGCTCGAAATTCACGCCTTCAACGGCATGCACCGTGCGCGGCGTTTCGAACCAGCCCTGGCGCATGGCGAAGCGCACGGTGAGGTCCTGAACCGCCAGCACCACCGGCGGCTCGCCCAATGCCGCGGGGGGCGGCGTGCTGCCCAGTACGGGCACGGCCGCCAGCAGTTTGCGCGTGTACGGCGCCTGGGGCGCGGTGAAGATCTGATGCAAGGTGCCGCGCTCTTCCATGCGGCCCTGATTCATCACCACCACTTCGTCGGCCATTTCCGCGACCACGCCCATGTCATGGGTGATCAGCAACAGGCTGGTGGCGAACTGTTGCTGCAACTCGCGCATCAGTTCGAGAATCTGCGCCTGAATGGTCACGTCCAGCGCCGTGGTCGGTTCATCGGCGATCAGCACCTGCGGCTGGCACAGCATGGCCATCGCGATCATCACCCGCTGGCGCATGCCACCGGACAACTCGTGCGGGTACTGCGTCAGCCGCTTGTCGACCTGCGGCATGCGCACGGCGTCGAGCATGGCCCGGCAGCGTTGGCGGACCTGATCGCGGCTAAGCGCCTCATGCCGACGCAACGTCTCGGCCAGTTGCTGGCCCACGGTCAGCAGCGGGTTGAGGGAGGTCATCGGCTCCTGAAAGATCATGCCGATGCGCTTGCCGCGCAACGCCTGCATTTCACGTTCCGGCAGGCTCAGCAGGTCGCGGCCACCGAACAGGATCGCGCCACTCGCAACGCTCGCCGCCTTGGGCAGCAAACCCATGATCGCCAGTGACGACAGCGACTTGCCGCTGCCCGATTCGCCAGCAATGCACAGGGTACGGCCCGGGTGCAGTGCGAAGCTCAGTTCGTCGACCACTCGCCGACGCGATGCACCGCCGCCGACATCGATGCTCAGTCGTTCCACCAACAGGCTGGGCTGGTCGTTAGGCATCAGTTCAATACCACCTTTGGAAAGTAGAACGACACCACCCAGTTGGGCAGGTCGACGATCTCGCTGATGCGCAGGTCGCCACACACCGAACACAGCATGTAAGCCTGCTCGGCGGGCATCCCGTGCTCTCGACATAGCCAGTCGATGGTGTTGGCGACGGCCTGGCGAGCGGCCTGCATCAGGTCCGGCCCGATACCGGTGAAGGCTTCGTAGCCCGCGCTGTCAAGATGCCGGGTCACCGGGCCCGGGGTGCTGAAACGCGGCGTTGCCAGCGGCGTCTGCTTGATCAGGTCGAGCTTGACCACCACATCCATCGCGCTTTCGATCGCCGTGCCACAGACCTCGCCATCGCCTTGCGCGGCGTGGGTGTCGCCGATGGAAAACAAGGCGCCTGCGACTTCCACCGGCAGGTACAACACGCTGCCGGCGGCCAGGTCACGGATGTCCAGGTTGCCGCCCACACGCCGCGGCGGCACGATCGAATGCAGCCCGGCCTCGGCCGGCGCCACGCCGATGGTGCCGGCGAACGGCTTGAGCGGCACCTTTGCGAACTCGCCGAAGGCTGCGGGGGCAAGGGTCTGCGTGTCGTAGTGCCAGAGGGCCAGGGCTGGTGTCTGGAACTGGTCGGCCAGCAGACCGAAACCGGGGATGTTGGCGGTCCAGCCGAAGCCGCCGGGCTTGAAGCTGTCCAGAGTGATCTTGAGTACGTCGCCGGGTTCGGCGCCTTCCACGTAGATCGGGCCGGTTACGGGGTTGATCCGGTCGAAGGGCATCGCGCTGACATCGGTCACCTGCGACTGGGCAGTGAAATAGCCGTTGGACGAGTCCCGGCAGCTCATCTGCAAGGTGGTGCCGGGCGCAACGCGCTCGACCGGGGTGAAGCTGTGATCCCAGCCGAAGTGGCTGTTGACGCTGTGAATCGTCTTGACCAGGCAGTTCTGGCACATGGGTGGGTTCCTCATTGCAATGGGGGCGACGGCCTGTTGCGCAGCGATTGCCCGGAGCAGGCCACGGCGTGATCACTTCACCCAGATATAGTCATAGTTGACCGGCACATGCACTGGGTCGACATACAGCGCATCGTCGCCGCCCAAACGCTTGGAGCGCACGGTGAAGCGTTGCTCGTTGAAGATCGGCACCCAGGGAGCATCGGCCATCGCGTCGGTGAAGATCTTCTTCCAGGCTTCGGTGCGTTCAGCCTGCTGCTCCGGACGCGCCATTGCGTCGGCCTTGGCTGCGCGCTCATCCAGCGCCTTGTTGCAGTACAGCGCCCAGTTCCAGCCGCCCTCTACCGCGCCGCTGCAGCCGAGGATCGGCCCGTAGAAGTTCGACGGATCCGGGAAGTCGGCGATCCAGGCCATACCGCCCGACCACACCATGGGCGCCTGATCCTTCGAGCTGCCGGCGGCGATCACGTTGGCCTGGGCCAGGGATTTGATCTGCACCCGAATGCCCACCTTGGCCAGGTCTTGCTGAATGGACTGGGCAATACGTGGCTGCGGGTCGGTGTTCATCACGTAGAGTTCGGTGTCGAAGCCCTTGGCCAGGCCGGCGTCGGCGAGCAGCTTCTTCGCGCCTTCGACGTCATAGGCGAACCCCTTGTATTGCGTGTCATAACCCGGCATCGCCGGTGGCAACGGCTGATTGGCCGGCACCGCACGGCCGTTGATGATGCGCACGATGCGCTCTTTGCTGATCGCCATGTTGATGGCCTGCCGAACCTTGAGGTTGTCGAACGGCGGCAGAGTGGTCTTCAGCGTCACGTAGCCGGTCTGCAACTGATTGCCGGTGACCAGCAACTGCTTGGACGCCGGGTCATTCTTGAACTGCAAAAATTGCGCGGGTGGCACGCCGTCGCCCGCGATATCGACCTCACCCTTGTTCAGGCGCAGCAGCGCCACCGTGGGGTCCTGGCCGATTTCGAAGGTGATCTTGTCGACGTAGGGCAGGCCTTTCTGGAAGTAGTTGGGGTTTTTCACCAGTTCGAGCTTTTGCCCCAGTTTCCACTCGCCCAGGCTGAACGCGCCGCTGCCCACCGGGTGTTTGCCGAAGTCGGCGCCCCATTGATCGACCGCTTCTTTGGGCACCACCGAGGCGAAGTTGATGGCCATGATGTGCAGGAAAGTGGCGTTCGGCGCACTGAGGGTGATGGTCAGGTGTTGGTCGTCAATGACCTTTATGCCGCTCAGGGTCTGGCTCTTGCCCGCGGTCATGTCTTCATAGCCTGCGATCGAGCTGAAAAATCCGGCGCCTGGGCTTTGGGTTTTGGGATTGACCGTGCGTTCCAGCGAGTATTTGACGTCGCCGGCCACCAGCTCCCGGCCGTTCTGAAACTTCACTCCCTTGACCAGGGTGAAGCTGTAGACCAGGCCGTCGGCCGACACGCTGTAATCCTGCGCCAGGCTCTTGACCAGTTCGGTGGTGCCTGGCTTGTAGTCCATCAAGCGGCCAAACAGGCTTTTGATCATTGACCAGTTCTGCCAGTCATAGCCGATCGCCGGGTCCAGCGTCGCGACATCATTCTGGTAGGTCACTGCCAGATTGCCTCCGCTCTTGGGCGTGTCGGCCCACAGCGGCGTGGTGAACAGCGTGGCCGCCACGGCCAGGGTCAGCGCTTTGACTTTCATTCTTATGCCCCGTTGTGTTGATGGATTCAGTGCTGCTTGATATCGATGCGTGGGTCCACCAGCGGGATCACCAGATCCGCGAGCAGGTTGCCGAGCACGATGGCGACCGCAGACAGCGTGGTCACCCCGACGATGACTGGAATGTCGACTTGCTGGATGGACTGCCAGGCGAGTTGGCCGATGCCCGGCCAGCCGAACACCGACTCGACCACCACCAGCCCGCCCATGAACACACCGATGTCGATGCCGATCATGGGGATCACCGGCACGATGGCATTGGGCAGTACATGCACGAAGATCACCCGCGCACGGCTCAGGCCCTTGGCCCGCGCGGTGCGGATGAAGTCCTGATGCAGCACTTCGATCATCGAGGAGCGAACCATGCGCGAGTACCAGCCGCTGCCGAGCAGGCCCAGGGTCAGCGCCGGGAGCATCAGATGGCTGGCACCGCCGTAGCCGCCCAACGGGAACCAGCCCAGCTTCACGGCGAAGAAGTACAGGAACAGCATGGCAGCGATGAATTGCGGCGCCGACACCCCCACGAACGAAAACGCCATCAACAATTTGTCGGCGAAACTGTCGCGCTTGAGCGCGGCGAGCATGCCCAGGCTGATGCCGATCAGCAGCTCGAAACCGATACCGGCGGCCATCAGCTCCAGAGAAGGTTGCAGGCGTGCGCCAATCAGTTCGCTGACGGCGGTGCGCTGGATGTAGGAACGCCCGAGATCACCCTGTAGCAGATGCCCCAGATAGCCGACGTATTGCTGATAGAACGGCTGATCCAGCCCCAACTGCGCACGGATCGCCGCTACCACTTCAGGGGTCGCGCTACGACCGGCGATCTGCCGCGCGGGATCGGCAGGCAGCAGGAACAGCAACAGGTAAGTGATGAAGGTCACGCCCAGCAGAATCAACAGCGCATAACCGATCCGGCGACAGATGAACGGCAGCATCAGCGACGCCCCTTGAGTGTGGGGTCGAGTTCGTCGCGCAGGGCGTCTCCGACCAGGTTGAAGGCCAGCGACAGCAGGATGATCGCCGCGCCCGGAATGAACACCAGCCAGGGCGCCGAAGTGAAGTAGGTCTGGCTTTCGAAAATGATATTGCCCCAGCTTGGCGTGGGCGGCTGCACGCCCACCCCCAGATAGGACAGCGTGGCCTCCAGCAGCACGGTGGTGGAAATGCCCAGCGTCGCCCACACCAGAATGGTCGGCAGCAGATGGGGCAGCAGGTGCGAGAACAGGATGCGCAACGAACTGGCACCGAGGGTGCGCTCGACGGCGACGAAATCCCGCGCACTCAGCGCTACCGTTTCGGCATAAATGACCCGGGCGATCTGCACCCAGTTGACCATCGCGATCACCATCGCGACGATCCACACACTGGGCTGGAAAATCGCCGAGAGGGCAATCGCCAGCAGCAGGGCAGGGAAGGCCATCATCAGGTCGGTCAGGCGCATCAGCACACTGCCCAACCAGCCGCGCACGAAGCCTGCGGTCAAACCCACCAGCGTGCCGATCAGCACCGCCAGGCCATTGGCCAACACGCCAATGAACAGCGAGGTGCGCGCGCCGAAGATCAGGCGAGACAGCAGGTCGCGACCGAGCAGGTCGGTGCCCATCCAGTACGGCGTGGCGGGGGCCAGCGGCGCGCCTTCCATAGACAGGCCTTCGACGAACTGTTCGTCCGGGTCGAACGGACTCAGCCACGGCGCCAGCACCGCCAGCGCGATCACGGCCATGATGAACAGCAAGGACAGCGCCACGGCCGGTCGTTGCAGCAATACCTTGAGGGTGTTCATGCGCGGCCCTCATCGCGCGTTGCCAGAATGTCCACGCACAGCGCCTCGATGGGGCGGTTGAGCTGCATCGACAGGCTGCGCAGACGTTCGTAGGCGGCCGCCTCGTCAATGTGCTGTGTGACCATCAGGCGGGCCAGCGCCTGGCCCAGCAGCGGGCGCATCGCCAGGCGCCGTTGCAGCACTGCAATCTGCTCGGCGTCCTCCCGTTGCCGATCGCGCAATCCCACCGCCATCATTAACGTGGTGTACACCGAACCCTGGCTGATGGGTTTGTTGAGCAGCGCCGTGGCGCCGAGCTGCAGCGCGCGCTGGATCTGCGACAGGGTTTCGTGGGCAGTGAGCGCGATGATCGGAATCCCCGCAGCATCCAGCGCCTGAACCGCCTGCGGGCTGGCGAAATGCTCGATCTCGATGATGGCCGCAAAGCAGCCTCCAGTATCGCAAGGGCCGTCGTGCTGCAAGGCCTGCGCTTGAATCCCCAGGCGCTGCAGACTTTTACCCAGGTTGGCCTGGCTGCGCTCGTCGCAGTCGATCAACAGCAGGTGGCCCTGATCCAGGGCAGGAAATGCTCGTGCTTTCATTTGACGATCCTCAAACGCGCCGCCTTGCCGACGTGTCGGTCGACCACACCGGCGTGCAGATCCGTGACGGTCAGATAAGGGTCGGCCGCCACCGGTTGCGAGGCCGAATGCAGAATGTGAAAGCGTCCCTCGCGCAATTCCGCGATGTGGCTTGCGAGGGCGCTGTGATGATTGCGCGCCGACAGGCTCAGCGTGCCGAGAACGCTGGCCATGGGATGACTGAACAGGTGCTCACAAATGGCTGCGGGCGACGCATCCGCGCACGCCTGCAACGCATCGGCGAACAGCCGCAGGGCAGCATAGGCGCCGCTGTAGTAGTGCGAACAGATGCGCGGGCCGTGGCGTTGCTGGCGTTGGCAGAACGCTGTATTCAGGGTTTCGAAAAACGGTCCGCATGACAGCAGGCGCAGGGCATGCATCGGCCCCACTGCGTCGAGTTCGGCCTCGGTCAGGTTGCAGCTCAGCACCGGCAGGCGCAGCCCTTGCGCTGCGCAGGCGCGGTCCAGTTGTTGGAGAAAGGCGTAAGACGACTCGCCCACCAGGTTGTTGAGCACGAACGCTGGTCGTTCCTGCATCAGGGTTTCTATCAGCGCTTCGAACCCGGTTGCGCCCAGATGCCAGTATTTTTCACCCAGGACCTCGGCGCCGTTGGCCTCAAGCATTTCGCGGGCGATGCGATTGCTCTCCCACCCCCACACGTAGTTGGAACCCAACAAAAACGCCCGCCGTCCGAACTGGGCGAGGGCGTAGTGCAGCAGCGGCAGCAATGTCTGGTTGGGGCAGCCGCCCAGGTACAGCACGCTCTCGCTGCTCTCATAGCCTTCGTAGGGGCTGGAATACCAGAGCAGTGCAGCGTGCTGATCAAGATCAGGAATGATCTCCTTGCGACTGGCCGACAGCGTCGTGCCGAAGATATGCCTGACCCCGGCACCGAGCAATTGCGCGACACCGCTGCTATAGGCCGCCGGCTCGCCCAAGGGGTCGACGCAGATCGCCTCGAGCCTGAAGCGACGGTGGACCTCGGCGTTGATCTCCGCCAGCGCATCCTGCAACCCGTGCAAAGCGCTGCGGCCCATGCGCCGATAGGTGCCTTCGGTAGACAGCAGAAAGCCGACAGAGATGGCGGGGCGAGAATCGAGCATGAATTTCATCCATAAAAAAAGCCTGATCGACCCGGCAAAAGGTTGATCAGGCTTCGATACCTGGCGCACTCGAGGGCGCATGTGTAGGCGAGACTTAAGGAGCGGACCCCGGCTTGCCGATGTGGCAATAGCCATGAAATAAGCGTGCCAACTTTCCAAAGCCCTCGCCTGCGGCAGATGCGCGGGTGCGTGGCTGGGTGAAGTGCTCCGCGTTGGAGCAATCACCCGTGGCAGGGCTTCAAAGCAGAGCAGGGCCAATGGCGTCAGCGTAAGCGAGCGCAGCGCAAGGGAAAAATGCTGCCAGCACAAGGCGACAGCTCAGTTGAACACAACAGCCTCATCGCCCCGGTATGCACCTGCAATGAACTGGGCAGAAAACCAGTGCACGGCTGGGCTTTGCCTGCATCAGTCTTTCCCGTTAAAGTCAGCACCCTGGCGTCTGCTGCGCCCGCGGTCCGCGCGAAGGGGTTACCCAAGGCACGCTTCCCCCATTTTTCATTCCAACTCCCGGCTTGTCGGCGGACCGAGCCCTGTAAGGAGTTGGCATGTCTGCCACAAGCGCTTCCCGTCATCACGGTCTCCTTGATCTACCCTCGCTGCGTAAACGCGCCAAGCGTCTTTTGAAAGCACTGAAAAACAACGAAGCTGACGATGTTCGTGCGCAACTGCACGCACTCGGCTTGCCTGGTCCTGACTATCGGCTTGCCGACACACAGTGGCTGGTGGCCCGCGAGAGCGGTTTCGCCAGTTGGCCCAGGTTGATCGCGCACGCCGACGGTGTTGCGTTCGCCGCGCGCCATCCGGCTTTCGCCGCGACGGGCGAAGCGACGGTCCAGCATTGGCGCTGCGGTAACGACATCGAGCACAGCCTGCGCATTGCCGGCTTCTCGGGTTCGTTTCATATGTTTGATGATCCGATGGTCATGGGCCCGGTTCCCGCGTTGCCTGACGATGATTACTGGTCAGTGCGAGCGGCCTTCGCCGCGCAGGCATTTGGGCTGTCTACCCGCGATATCCAACAGCGCCAGGCCATACAGCGTGAGGCACTGGCGCAGCTCAATGCAGATAGCGAGCTGGTGCTGTGGTGCGAGGGCGACGCCTACGATCAATTGTTCCTGATGCGGCTACTGGCGAGCCTGCCGGCTGTGCCGCGCAGACTCGAATTGATCGAGATCAATCGGGTGCCCGGCGTGGAACGATTTATAGGCATAGGGCAACTGGCCCCGGACTTGCTCGCCTGGCTCTGGCCGCAACGGCGCTCGCTCGGTGAAGACGCTTTGGCACTGGCCCGTGACGCCTGGGCGGCCTACACCGCCACAGACCCAAACGATTGGGCACGCCTTGCAGCACAAATGCATCCCGTGCTGCCGCTACTCGGGCCTGCGTTGGCAAGGCAACTGCAAGAGCTTCCCGGCGCCGATGATGGCTTGAGCCTGACCCAGCGATTGGTCCTTCGCATTCTCGCCGAGCATGGCGAACTCCCTGCTGGCAAGGTTTTCGGCCATCTGATGATGCGCTATGAGCCTCTGCCTTATTTAGGTGATCTGATGTTCCACGCGCTGCTGCAGCCCCTGATCGATGCTCCACAGCCGCTGGTTCACGAACAGCCAGGAGGCGAGTGGCAAAAGCGCGTTGTGCGAATCACTTCCCTGGGTGAGCACGTACTGCGCGGACAGGCGAACTGGCTCGATCATGCGCCAGCAGAGCGTTGGGTTGGCGGGGTGCATATCGTTGCCGATCGCTCGCCGTGGGTGGTGAGTGGGGAAGGGCAGGTGTGGCGTCGATGAGCGATGGTTCATGACGCCACTGCATGGCGTACGGGCGGAGGCTTTTGCCGCCGCTCCTTTCTTTCGAGATGACGGCTAAAAAGGCCCTGACCATCGCGCCTGCAACGCTCAAGTCAGCTGCCGCACGCCCAAGCCCAGAATCAGTCCACCGCACAAGCGATCGATGACTTTCCTGGCCTTCTGATAAGCCAACGAGATCCTCGGTTGCGACAGGGCAATGGCGACGAGGCCATACCAACTCAACGAGACGCCCACCACCACGGCCAGCATGGATGCGAAGGTGTAGACCGAGACATGGGCAGGAGCAGCCGCTGAAAAGACCGCAGCATAGAACGCCATGGATTTCGGATTGCCGATGTTGGTCACGACGCCTTGAAAGAAGGACTCCCGGAAGCTGCCGGTCAAGGCTTCATCAACGCGCAAAACCTGAGGCCTGCCTGCATTCAGGATCAGACGCATGCCAAACCACATCAGGTACGCCGCCCCAAGCACTTTGATCACTAATGCCGCCCAAGGGAACGCAGCGAACACAATACCCAGGCCGGTGATTGCGCAGCTGGACCAGAAGAGGTTCACCGTCACGATCCCGGCGACCAACGCCAACGCCTCGACCCGAGTGGCGGCCACGGCCTTGTGCACAACGGCGACGAAGTTGGGCCCGGGAATGACCACGCCCGCCAGATAGACCCAGAAAACGGTCAGGACAGCTGCACTGTCGAACATATTGATTCCTCGCTAGGCAAATGGGGGTGCGTCCTTGCAACTTGACGACCACGATGTCTCTATAGACAGCAGACGATCGTAGCGAAATAACTTGCCTCTGATCAGGCACAGACTCGCAAACAAACGACCATACAGTAGCCTCCCCTCGGCGCAGGCTCGATATCTGGAGCAAAGCAATGATCACAGCGCGGCCCTTCGATTATCCCTACGATGGTCGACTCGATCCCAGGACCACGGCGCTTCTGGTGATCGATCTTCAGGAGGATTTCCTGTCCACGACAGGCTATTTCGCCAGGAGCGGGTACGATCCTTCGCCACTGCGGGCCATTCTTCCGACCGTGAACAGGCTCATTCAGAAGGCCCGGTCGGTGGGCATTCAGATCATCCATACCCGGCAAGGCTATCGGGCAGACCTCGCGGACATGACCCCTTATGAAAAGTGGCGGCGCAAGCGGGCAGGGCTGGAAGGCACCGATGTTCTGTTGCGTTGCAGTCCTGGCTTTCAACTGGTGGCCGATCTGGACGTTGCGCCAGACGACATCATCGTCGACAAGACTTGCAACAGCGCTTTCACCTACACCGATCTTGAGCATGTCCTGCATGCGCGGGGCATTACCCATCTCATGTTCAGTGGTTGCACCACCGACGTCTGCGTGCACACGACGCTGCGTGAGGCATGTGATCGAAACTTCCAGTGCCTGACCATCTCGGATGCCTGCGCCAGCGGCGATCAATACGCCCACGATGCGGCGTTGCACATGGTGACCGTCGAGAATGGAATATTTGGGGCGCTGACCGATTCTGCTGCGGTGCTTGAGGGGTTGGCCTTGCTGAGTGAAGCAGCAACAGCCGGGCGCGAGAGTCCTGAACATCAACCGCAATGACGATCGGCGTTGACATCTGCCTGGCTCGCCACATGAGCTAATCTTGCGTCTTGGCAGCTGTCATCGAGGGGAGCGAGCATTTCCATGGAGCGATACACCGGAGTCGCTCAGGCGCTGCACTGGCTGACTGTCGCAGCATTGTGCCTGCTGCTGCCGTTTGTCTGGGTCGCGGAGAATTTCCCACCGGGTCCGGTGCGCGTCTTCTGGTACATGGCCCACGAGTCCATGGGCATCAGCGTGCTGTTGATGGTGCTGATGCGCCTGACCTGGCGCTGGCGCCATCGTGCGCCGGCTTATCCATCTGGCACCGGCCGGGTGATCGCCGTGCTGGCTGGACTCAATCATGGCTTGCTCTACGCCGTGCTGCTGGTGATGCCCGTCACAGGCTACCTGATGGCGGGCAACGGCCAGGACGTGCCGTTTTTCAGAGTGATTGCGCTGCCCGGGTTTGCCCACAATGAACGCCTGGGAATCCTCGCCGACACGGTGCACGTGTGGTGTCAATTCGCGGTTTACGGGCTGATCGCGCTGCACGTGGCAGCGACCGTCTGGCATGTGGCGGTACGCCGCGATGGCATGCTGGACCGGATGCTGCCACCCCAGCGCCACCCTTGAAGACGACTGCCTCCGCCGGCTTGGGACTCGTCACTTGCACAATCATCCTCCCGTTTTCGACACCGCATGTTTGCACCTTGCCGATCGTATGAAAAAACGCTGCGGCATCTTCGCGGAACCAATGCCGTTCGCCGCCGCCTGAATGAGTAACGATAAGGAGGCAGGGCATGTGGCGCAGCTACCAGGAAAAGATACCCCAAACACTTTTGGCAGGCGGACATCAGCCACTGCGCATCGGCGTGCTCACCCATATCAAGTTTCCGGTGTGCCAACCGTTTGCGGGCGGGCTGGAGGCGTTCACCTATGACGTGACGCTCGGCTTGCGCGCGCGCGGCCACGCCGTGACCCTGTTCGCCAGGGGTGGCAGCGCGGCGGAGCTGGAGGCGGTGGCCGTGCCGGACGAGGCGCTATGTCGCCAAGCCAGCCTGAGTAGCGCCTATATCGCCGAACACCATGCCTACCTGAAGCTCATGCAGGGGATCGACGATTACGGCTTCGATGTGATCTTCAATAACAGCCTGCACTACGTGCCCGTGACCATGGCGTCAATGATTCGCACGCCGATGCTGACCGTGCTGCACACCCCGCCGTTCTTCGAGATGATCAATGCGTTGCGCGGCGGGCGCCAGGCCGGTCGTTTCAGCACGCTTTCGGCAACCAACGCGCAGAAATGGAGCGACTTGGTCCCGCAGTGCGCACTGATCCCCAACGGCATCGATCTGCACAGTTGGCAGCCCGCCGCGACGGTGGGTGAACACGCCCTGTGGTCTGGTCGGCTGGTACCGGACAAGGGCGCACATCTGGCCATCGACGCCGCGCGCCAGGCCGGCATGATTCTGCGGTTGGCGGGGCAAGCGGTGGACGAGCATTATTTCAGGTCGCAGATCGAGCCTCGGCTGGGTCCGGGTATCGAGTACCTGGGCCATTTGCAGCGGCCGGAGCTTGCGGCCGAACTGGCGAGCGCCGCGGTGGCCCTGGTGACCCCTTGCTGGGATGAACCCTTCGGCCTGGTGGTCGCCGAAGCGCTGGCCTGTGGCACCCCCGTCGCCGCCTTCGATCGCGGGGCCATGCGGGACCTCATCAGCGACGAGGTCGGTTGCCTGGCGCCGCCCAATGACGTGGTGGCGCTTGCCGCCGCCATTGCAGTCGCTCGTGGGAAATCGCGACCAGCCTGCCGGGCTCGGGCCGAAGCCCTATGGAATCAGAGCCTGATGCTGGACCGTTACGAAGCTTTGCTTGCTGAAGTGGCAGCGCAACATGCCTGAGCCCCAGGTCGGCTACTACGTTCACCACCATGGCGCCGGCCATGGCGTGCGGGCCGCGCACATCGCTCAGGCATTGTGCGTGCCGGTGACGCTGATTGGCTCGCAATTGCCCGGCGAACTGCCTGCTGGCGTGCACAGGTTGCAGCTGCCGGGCGACACGGCGCAGGGCATGCGCGTCGAGAGCTTCGATGTGATGCACTATGCGCCACTGGCGGTGGACGGTGTGCGCGAGCGCATGGCGATGCTCGCTCACTGGTTTGTCGAGCACTGGCCCTGCTTGCTGGTGGTGGATGTGTCGGTGGAAATCGCCTTGTTCGCGCGGCTGTGCGCGGTGCCGGTTGTGTATGTGCGCCAGCATGGCTTGCGTGACGATGCTGCTCACCGCCTGGCGTATGACAGCGCCAGCGCACTGTTGGCGCCTTATCCGGCCACCATGGAGGCGCCCGAAACGCGGCAGTGGCTGCGCGAGAAGACGACTTACAGCGGCTGGCTCTCGCGTTTTGCCGGCGCGCCTTGCGCCGCGCCGCAAGCCGGACAGGTGCTGATTATCACTGGGCATGGCGGCACCGGGCTGTCGGCTGCATTGATCGAAGCGGTGGCGCGCCAGTGCCCCGAATGGCAGTTTCGCGTAGCCGGTGGTCTGGAGCCCGGCATGGCAATGTCCAACCTGCACTGGCTCGGGCACTTACGCCACCCACAAGAGGAGATGCGCAGCGCTGAAGTCGTGGTCGGCAGCGCCAGCGATAGCCTCGTGGGCGAAGCGGCTTCGCTCGGTTGCCGCTACATTGCCGTGGCCGAAGACCGTCCCTTTGACGAGCAGCGGCTGCAGGCACGGCGCTTGAATGAGTTGAACGTGGCCATAGGGCTGGAGCATGGCTGGCCGGCAGCACCCCAATGGCGAGCCTTGCTCGACGCAGCACGTGGGCTCGACCCTGGTCACTGGCGTGGCTGGGCCGACGCAGAGGCTGCGGCGCGCGCGGCACGGCTTATCGAAGCCACGCTGGCGATGATCAGAAGCCCAGGCGGCTAATATTCAGCGCCTGTGCCACGCGTTCGGCAGACGGCGCCTGAATGATTTCGAGGCCCTCGTCGGTCCAGTGCAGCAAGCCCAGCTCGCAGAACGCGCGTAACCAGCCTTCCATGGGCCATACCCCCCAGCGGCGATGGAAGCGTTGCGCGTTGGCGACGATGTCGGCGAAGTGGTTCAACGGCGGATCGTAGGTGGGGTGGTACTGATGGAACGCCATCGCCGCATTGTCGAACAGCGGCACGCCCTCGTAGCGCGCCCGGAAAGCGAAGTCGGTATCTTCGCCGCCGTAACCCCGATAATGCTCATCGAACCCGCCTATACGCGCGAAGGTGCTGCCCCGGCAGGCAAAGTTCAGTGACCAGAACAGATGATGAGGCAGTTTGCTGCCCGGTCCGGTGCGAAACCGCGCCAGCGGGTGCTCGACGCCCTGCGCATGAAGCGCCGCTTCGTTCCAGCCTGGACGATTGGCGCCCTGAGGCAGGTAGCGAACCTGGCCCATGTGCAGCGCATCGGGTTCTGCTTGCAGGCCGTCGCGGTAATACGCCAACAGGTCGTGTGCAGGAATGCAGTCCACGTCGAGAAAAACCCACGGCGCCGCAGGGTCGAGTGCGGTCACGCTGTTGCGCGCCCTGGCCAATGGCAAGCCGGCGGGTTCATCCACCTGCAGAGTGTGAATCGGAAACACGCGGCTGGTGAATGCGCCAGGCGGCTCGTTCATATGCACGATCCACAACCCCTGCGGGATAAGGCTGGAAGATTCCAGGCCCTGGATCAGGTTGGCCAGGTGAGCGCTGCGGCCGTGCACCAGAGTGATTACCTTCATGCGCTGTTCGCCAACTTCGACAGGTAACAGCCAATACCGCCTTGTGCGCGGAAATCGAGTCGTGCGCGGGCAACCCCGACGCTGCGTGCCTGCACGTCTATGTCCGTGACGGGGAAGCCATCGGCGCTCATGTGTGAGCGATCGCTGCAACTGTCCAACACCACCTCAATGTAAACGCGCTCTGCGTCCAGCTGCGGATGAGCCGCTGCCACCAGCACGCTTCGCAGACAGGCTCGCAGGCAACGCTCTTCATTATGAGCTGGGATGACGACACCAATCATGGATGACCCTCGCAATCAGCAATAGCAGTCTGGGCAGATCGTTCGTACACGGCATGAGTAGGTAAAAATCCCTGCCGTGCAATCGGACGAGAGGTTGACCGAGCGGCAGCCGCAGCGGTTTCGTCAATCCGACAGGCTGTCTATCTCGCCTTTTCAGACGGAGCTCGAGCGATCAGTCGCCAGCGATGCGCGCTGCTGAGTGAGCCCCTCGTAGCGCCGCCACATGCTAAAGGCGAGTTGGTGAGCGTTGCGACCATTCGCCCGATGATGGTTGCGCTTTACTATCTGTGTCGGCGTGCCGATGGCGAGTGGTCCCGCAAGGGCTTGAACCGTTACAGCAGACTCAAGCGAGCGTTGTTGATAGGCGCTTCGCCCGGACGGTTGTTACTTGACCTGGCCTGCGACTTGCAGCGCTCATCACCGGTCGCCCCGCAGTGATCCACATGACGCGAAGCATCGTAGGAGAGAACCATCAAGACGTTATCGATTGTGCGCCCCAATGGAAGTCGAATCGCTTCTGGAGAGAAAACCCTCGAAATTCGTTGCTGGCGGCCAGACCTGGCGCCTACGGAAGATCTGCTGATTGTCGAAAACGGGCGATTTCTCCACACCGACGGTGACGAAGACGATGACGGCATTGCCGTCGCAATCGTGCGGGTGAAAGCAGTTCGCCCGTTCGTCCTTGCCGACATGCAGGCGGCGTGTGCGACCCATTTTTCGGAGGGCTGGCTCGCTTGTGAATTGAGTGACGTGAGGCCGATCACAAATCCGGTGACCCTTCGCGCGGCGAGGGGGATCTATGACGTGGACTTTCAGCTTGCGATAGATGCCAACCAGCCTGGTGAGGAACCCTGAGTGGACAATGCGTCGAAAATCCAAAAAATCATCTCGAGTGATCCGATCCGTTGGCGCCTGCTGGAACTCGTCCGTTCTCTGGGTTTACCCGATTGTTGGATAGGGGCGGGCTTTGTCCGAAATGCGGTTTGGGATGACTTGCACGGGCGTACTTCGTCTGCTGTGTCAACCGACATTGACGTGATTTGGTTTGACGCGGATTGCTGCTCCCCGGAAAAGGACAAGGCTCTGGAGGCTGCTCTGAGAAACCTGGATTCATCTGTGACCTGGTCTGTAAAAAACCAGGCGAGGATGCATGTTCACAATGGCGATGAATCCTACCTTTCATCAACCGATGCGATGCGTTACTGGGTGGAAACCGCAACGGCGGTAGCTGTAAGGCTCAACGAGGACGGTATTTGCGAAGTGGCTGCGCCGCTCGGGCTTGACGATCTCTTTGGTCTTTTACTCAGGCCGGGGTGGAGATTTCATGAAGAGAAAAGCCCGATCTTTCAAGAACGTTTCACTTCCAAAGGATGGCTGGCGAAATGGCCTCTGCTCAAGCTTGCCTCGGATCCCGAGGCGGCCGAGATACGCATCGTATTGAGTTAGTAGAACGGTGCCGCGGTTTAACCCATGACTACGATTTCCAGGGAAGGGGCGGGCCGATACCGATTCCGTCGGGTGATCTTCAGAAAGGTAAGTCGGGCAACGAGCGAGCGATGCGTTTTTATCAACAGCTAGGCTTGGGCGTTGTGGCCACAGATGAGCACTTTGTGATGTTTCGATATCCAGCGGTTTGATTGATGGCAGGCATGTTGCCCAAAGGCATCGGAAGCGGGTAATGGATGACCGTCGGGCGAAGCTACGTACTTTGTCAGAGGACGTGGGAGCCCGCAGCGCAGTCCGGCGCGCACGCGCGGACGGCAACCTGTCATCTCCAGACTCTAATCGAGTGCGTACGACCTTGCTGAGTTGCGCGAAGAGGCGCTTACGGCAGCGGCAGCGCGGCGATCATTTTGTCGAAGGCTTGCAGTCCATAGCGCTCTTCGAGGTTTGTCAGCGCCGGGATGGCTGAAGGCAGCTCAAAATGCACGCGGCCGGGTAGCGCCTGGTCGAGGGCGATATACCAGTTCAAAAGAGCGTCTTGCAGGCGCACGTTCAGCTCGAATCTGCTCCGACGCCGAGTGGTGTCGGCCCGAGCACGCTGGCGAGCCAGTTCCGGGTCGATGCGGCCAACAAAGTAGGCGTCAGCAAAACCGATTTGTCCTCGGGCAAACGTTTCCCGTGTCGCCGCCAATGCCAGTTTCCAGTAGGACTCGCTCACTTCTCCGATCTGCCACAGCCCCCAGGTGTAGTGCAGCTTGAGCGGGTCAGTGTCACACAGAGCCCACGAAGACGTTCGTTCCTTAATGAGAGCCGACTGCCAGCGATCGACATTTCGTGCCGCCCAGAAGGCAGCCGCTGCGCCAGGGTCTTGCAGCGCATTCGGCTCGTCAGCGGACACACCATTTTCGGGGATGACATGGTCGCCTCCATGCTCCGCGCACCAAGTGGTCTTGCCGCTGGCGCTGATTCCCTCGATGACCAGGATCATGATTCTCGGTACTCCGTCGGTAGGGGCGGCCACACAGGGTGCGATTGTCAGGGCATTGCCTTCGCGGGTGAATCGCCCCGGATTTTCTAGACACTCTCCAAGCTCAGGAAATAGCGTTTCTCATACTCTACTGGAGACAGCTGCATA
>NZ_NKHL01000087.1 GCF_002934685.1 Pseudomonas bohemica | reverse complement strand
ATGCAGCTGTCTCCAGTAGAGTATGAGAAACGCTATTTCCTGAGCTTGGAGAGTGTCTAGAAAATCCGGGGCGATTCATTGTTTGTAAGCGTCCAACCAACAAACCATGCCGGCCGCTACAGAGGCTAGACCAAGAAATCAGTATCCTTACACTCTGGATTACTCAGAGTCACTTAACTAAACCGGAGTTGATAAGGCAGATTCGCCCGGTCGTCGCAACACTGGATTGCTGGACAGATTTTAGATACTCACTAAGTGCTTCGGCAGGTGTTTTCCAGCCGAGTATTGTTCGGGGTCTCGTGTTCAGTGCGTGGGCTACTGCATGGATCTCTTGGGCACTCCGACGAGACAGGTTGGTGCCTCTCGGGAAGTATTGCCGTAGAAGACCGTTCGTATTTTTCGTTCGTGACGCGCTGCCATGGACTATGGGGGTCAGCAAAGAAAATCTTCACTCCGGATTCGATGGTAAATCGACCCTGATCCGATAGCGCCCTCCCACGGTCCCAGGTCAAAGATCGCCACAGTCCCTTGCGCCCAGATGTAAGTGACGTCGCCGGACCACACCTGATTGGGCACAGGAACATCGAACTCTCGATTCAAAATATTCGGAATATCTGGTCGCTCCACCGTCGCTCTTTATAAGCATGCGATCCCGGTTGCTTGCTGATCAATCCCAGCTCCCGCATCAGGCCACGTACCTTGAACCGGCCAATCTGCTCGCCATCTTCCTGCATCCTCGACACGATGCCGCGGCTGCCGGCAGCGCTTCGACTTTGTGTAAACAGCTCGTTGACCCGACTGCATAGTCGGACTCGCTCAACGTCTGGAGCCCGCCGTCTGAGGCGCATGTACAGCCCAACTGGACAGAACCCGTCACACCGGAAAACGCTATTTTTTAATCGCTCGATTAATTTCTGGCCTGGAACCTGCTTGCAGACTGGCAGGTGAGCCCGCTGGGGCGCTCGCGCCGTCTGCCAGAAGGTGGTTTGCATGAAATTTGGTCTGTTCAACCTGATGGGCTATCGCGACAACCCCAAAGGCGTAGCCGGGGTTGTCGATGACACTCGTTCGATGGTGTCGCTCGCCGAGGCAATCGGTTTCGACGTGGCCTGGTTCGCCGAGCACCATTTCACCAACTATTCGGTCAGTGTCTCGCCCTTGATGGTGGCTGCTCACATGGCCGGGCATACCTCACGTATAAAACTTGGTGCCGCTGTGGTGGTTTTGCCCCTGTATGACCCGATGCGCGTAGCCCAGGAAATCGCCTTGCTTGACCAATTGAGCGGTGGGCGCGCCGTGCTGGGCGTGGGCACGGGCTACCAGGCATATGAGTTCGAGCGCTATGGCCAGGATGTAGCGCTGAAAACCGAGGTGTTTCTCGAGTATTGGGAGGTGCTGTCCCAGGTACTGAGCACCGGTAGCGTGGAGTTCCAGGGCAAGCACGTCAGCGTGCCGCATACGCCGATTACCCTGGGTACGCGTAACGGTGGCATGCCGCCGTTGTACTGCACCTCATCGGCGCCGGATGTTCTCGCTGTGTTGGCGCCGTGGAGCCCAACGCCGTTCATGACCGCTGGCTGGCGGGGGACGAAGATGTTGCTGCAAATGGTCGATCACATGCGCGAGAGTTGCACCCAGGCCGGCTTGAACGCGGCGAAAATCCCGGTGGCATTGCAGCAATACGTTCACGTCACCGACAGCCCGAGCGAGGCGCTGGATGCCGCCGAACGGGCCCGCTATGTGGGGCGTATGGTCGCTGCGCTGCGCTCGCCGGATCTGGTATTGCAGGGCTCCATGGTGCAGGCGCCGCCACTGGTCAATGAGCCGCCGCTGGAGACCTTTCGCGATAACCTGATCATCGGCCCGGCTGAATACGTGGCAGAACGGATTGCCGAGGAAATACGCGCGGTCGATCCGATTCACTACAACGCGTTCTTTCAGTTTGGGGATATGCCGATTGAAAGAGCGCGGCGGTCGCTGGAGCGGTTTGGTAGTGAGGTGCTGCCGATGCTGGAGAAGGAGTTTGGGTCGCTGGAGGGGATTGGGGTGCGTTGAGCTGAACTGTGATAATTGTCGAATCCACCGCAGCTCAGCCCTCTCCCCCTGGGGAAAGAGTTGGAGTGAGGGGTCGATCTTGAATGGGATGCAAGAGCCAGAATTGCCCCCTCATCCTAGCCCTCTCCCCCAACGGGGCGAGGGGATTGGATGGTGGTGGATTTGGAAGCTGTTTACCCCAGCAAATCCCGAATCGCCTGCTCCACCTTGGCACTCTCCGCCGCAAACCGTCCCGGCGCACCTGCGCAGTGGCCATACGGCGACTTCAATGGGCGCCAGTCGGCATTCTTCAGGCAGGACCATTCGATGCGCGCCTCTTCAGCGACGAAGTAGGCGTCGGTACTCGATGGCATGAGAATGCAACGTGCCTGCACTTGCGACAATGCTTCGGTCAGCCGCAGTTCGTGCCTTGCGCGGCTCGGATCGCCACGGTGCCAGGCGTCGAGCACCGCGAGCAGGTCATTGGCGTCGTGTTGGCAGTGGTCGTCTTCCCAGTCGCGCAGCAAGCTTTCCAGGTTCGGAAAGCCCATGCCTTGGTAAAGGCTATTGCGGAAGAACTCTGCACTGTAGGCCCAGCCAGCGTACGCGCGGCCGAAGGCCCTTAACCCACGGGTCGGCGGCGCCAGGTAGCGGCCGGCTGCGTAGGTGTTGTCTGCCTGCAGCGCGGCGCGCACGCCTTCCAGGAATACCTGGTTGATCGGCCAGCAGCGCGCCGTTCCGCACACGGCCAGCAGCGCGCGGACCTTGCTTGGGTAATGAACGGCCCATTCGAACGCCTGCATGGCGCCCATCGACCAGCCGGCGACCAATGCGAGGGAGTTAACCCTCAGGTGCTCCAGCAGCAGCGCCTGGGCGTTCACGCTGTCGCCCAAGGTCAGTTCCGGGAAGCGCGCGCCGGACTGGCGTACCGAGTTGCTCGGCGACGTCGAATAGCCGTTGCCGAACTGGTTGACGGTGATGATGAAGTGCCGCGCCGGGTCAAGTGCCTTGCCGGGGCCGATCCAGGCACGGTACGAGTCGTGATTGCCGGTGTAGTAGCTGGGTAACAACACGGCATTGTCGGCTGCTGCGTTCAACTGGCCACAGGTTGCGAAGGCCAGCTGGGCATCATGCAGCACGCCGCCCCTTTGGAGGGGCAGGTCGCCGAGGTTGAATCGTTGCGGTTCGGTGCCCATCGGTCAGGTTCTCAGTAAGGTTATAGGATGTCTATGCCGTTGGATCTGCTAGCGTTCAATCGTACAATCAATTAATTAGCGCATGGACTAAAGGCCGCGTCCGGCTGATAATCGGTCTCGCCCCGCAGTTGGCGGGAATCTGAAGAGTCCAGGGTCTGACATGGCATTGAAAAACAAAACGGCGGTCCTCGAGAAAAACCTGGTCAAAGCTGCAGCCAGCAATAGCGAAGAAGCTGACATCGCTGCGGTACGCGACAAACGCCAGCAGTCCGATGTGGCCAAGACTCTGCAAACCGCAGCGTTGAACCTGTTCGCCGAGCACAACTATTCCACCGTCACCATCAAGGACATTGCCAAGGCCACCGGCATGAACTCGGCGCTGATCTATTACTACTTTGGTAGCAAGGAAGAGCTGTTCCTGGGCGTGGTCGAATCCACCGTGGAGGACGCCTTCCGGCAATTCAACGCGGTGAAGTCCGACGAAGCCGACCCGCAGTCGATCATCGTGCTGTGGCTGCAGATCCATATCCTGCAGTTCGCCCTGCTGCAAAAACTCGCCAAGGTGAGCCTCGACTACGCCCGCGCGCAGAGCTATACGGCGCGCATCGACAAGGCCATCAAGAAGTTCTACGACAAGGAATCCCTGGTGCTGCGCAAGGCCATCAAGGACGGGATCGCCAGCGGCGTGTTCCGCGAGGTCGACCCGGCGGAGATGTCGATGTTCATCTCCACCTACCTGGACGGCGTGCTGTTCCGTTCGATGATGTTCCCCAAATTCAACTACAAGCGCGCCATTACCGGCATGCGTGAGTTGATTCTGGAACACCTCAGCCCTCGAGGCTGAGGCGTTCCCTCGCTGCTCAGTCGGCGATTTCCAACTCCACCAGCGCACCCTGTTCGAACCAGGTTTCCATGCCGGTGACCTTGAGTTGTAGGGCGCCCTCGATCACTTCGCCGATGTACGAGATCGGCAACGGCTCGGCGGAGACGTCATCGCCGTAGACGATGCACAGCTGCTGGCGCGGGCTGTAGAAGCATACGGCGCCGGCGGCATGGCCGGTCTTGGCGATACGCTCGCGGCCTACATCCTGGGTCAGGTAGCGGTTTTCCCAGGGGGCGACGATCGGCAGGGTGAAAAACACCAGGTCGCCAAGCAGCTTGCCGTGTTGCAGGGAGCTTTGCAGTGGAAGCTTCTCGCGGAAGATCTTCGCCAGGTTAGGCACCTTGTCTTCCCATATCTCGATCAGGCAGATGGACTGGCCTTCGACTTTCAAGCGCAAACGCATAACGGGCACCTCGATACGTAAAGGGGGCGATTCAGGCCGTGGCGGTTTTAGTCTTGGGTTTACGGAAACCGTCACCGACACCCCAGGGGTAAACGTGGTCGACCCACATGTGCAGGCGGTTGGCCCAGGACAGGGCTGCGCCGGTAAGGCGTTCCAGCTCGTCTAGACTCGCGGTGGCTTCGGAAGCGGCAACGTATTGGTGAACCATGGCCGCGGCAGCTGGCAGGCCGACGAAGTCGAAGAAGTCCGCCTTGTAGCCGATGATTTGGCTAATGATCATTTTCAGGGTGCCGAGGTCGGCGTCTGGCTTGCGGCACACCTCGATCAGGCCCCAGAACATCTCGTCGGCCAAGGTACGGGTTTCGCCCTCGGCGAACATCAAGGTGCTCAGGTATTGCCCGCGAGCACCGGTACCCCTGGGGATTTCGCCGCGGCCAATGGCGGCAACTTCGTGGGGCATGGTGCGCCAGATGGCTTCGCGTTCGCGTTCGAGAAGCGCAATCATCTGGTCGGTGGTAATCGTGGCTGTTGCCGGATTGCTCATGGTAATGCCCTTCTGAAGGTTCAGCTGGATGTCCCGAAGAGACTATGCCCGAGGTTGCCTCCTTGCAAGAATAAATTAATCGTTGAATTAACATGCACGAAATTGGTGTTTTTTCGTGCGCCGATGCGCTGCTCTGGTGCGCTTGTTTGGGTCAATGCTGGCGGGGGCTTAAGGGAAAAATATCAAGCCGATCAATGGCGGTTTTTATTAATCATTCGATTAATTTTAGTGGCATGCTTGTTGCTCAATGGTTTTCAGCGTCGCTTGTGGAGGGCGCCCGCAGGTTTGGCTGAGCGTACCAGCAGTGCGCACTGATCCCGAGATGAGAAGCCGATGAACCCTAGACAGTCGCTCCGTATGCATTTGCCCCTCTTTGCCTTGACCTGCAGCCTCTGGTCGTACGCCGACGCTGCCACCGAGCTCAGTATTCCTGTTGAAACCATGGACCCGGCCTTGCACGCCATGCTGCCCGAGGCGATTCGCAAGGCCGGTTTCATCAACCTGGTAACCGACGCCCATTATCCGCCCTGTGAGTCCTTCGCCGCTGACAACAAGACGATGATCGGTTACGAGCCGGATCTGTGGGATGCCATGGGCCAGAAGCTCGGCGTCAAGGTGAAAACCAGCTCTATCGCCTTCGATGGCTTGATTCCAGGTGTGCAGAGCGCTCGCTACGACGTGGCCATGGAATGTATTTCCGACTCGCTGGAGCGCGAGAAGCAGGTGACCTTCGTCGACTTCTCCTATGCGACCAACGCCTTCTATACCCTGAAAAGCAACGCCAAGGTCACTGACGACCCACTGTCGTTGTGCGGCCTGACCGCCGCTGTGCAGTCGGGTACCGACTTTGCACCGACCATCACCGATCTGTTCTCGCCGCATTGCGTGAACGCTGGCAAGCCACCGATCAAGCTGGCTCAGTACCCCAGTGCTGACGCGGTATTGATGGCGCTGTACTCCGGGCGTGCGGACTTCGTGGTCAACGATGCGGCCTCCGCCAAAGACATTGAAAAAGCGGCGCCCAAGCCGATCAAGGTGATCACCTCCGACCTGATGCCGAAGTTCTACCTGGGCATCGTCATCAAAAAGGAAAACACCGAGTTGGCCAATGCCATGCTGGCTGCCCTCAAGGCCGTTCAGGCCAGTGGCAACTACGACAAGATCATGGACAAATGGGACTTGGCCCCGTTGAAGCTGCCGACCCCAGGCATCAACTTGACCGCAACCAACCCGTTGCAGAACCCGAAGCCCTGACATGACCGGTCGGCTTGCTGATAATCCGGCGGTGGCTGCCCAGCCGCTACCGGCTTCCCCCGACCGTACGCTGGCTTGCGATGTGCTGGTGGTCGGGTCCGGGTCTGCCGCGCTGGCCGCTGCGCTCACTGCTGCGGCAGGTGGATTGCGGGTGCTGGTGCTGGAGAAAACCACCTGGCTGGGCGGCACCAGCGCGATGTCGGGCGGCGCCACCTGGGTGCCGAACAACCATCACGCGCGCGCTGCGGGCCTGGCAGACAGCGCCGAAGAAGCATTGATGTACCTGCGCGCCAGCGCCCCCCGTGGCTGGCGCGACAGTGAGGATGAACTCTGGCAGCGCTTCAGTGCAGAGGCCGGGCCAATGCTGGCCAGCCTGGAAGCCAATTCCCCCCTGCGCTTTGAACTCACCGGTGAGCCCGACCCTTTACTGCAATACCCCGGTGCCAAGCGCGCCGGGCGCATGCTTGCACCCCTTTCCCTGCGCGCTGCCGGCCTTGGCCTTGGCGCGTGGGTCAAACGGCTACGGCCATCGCCGCTGCCGCAGTTCTACAGTTATCACGAGATCATTGGTCTCGACGTTTACCATCACCCCTTTGCCAGCGCCCTGCGCCTGGCGCCGAAGCTGCTTTGGCGCTGGTTGAGCGGCACGCGCAGCAAAGGGGCCGCCTTGATTCTCGGCCTATTGGCCGGTTGCAGGCAGCACGGTTGCAGCTTTGAACTGGAGGCGCGGGTAACCGAACTGGTCCAGGATGAAGACGGTCGTGTGACCGGCGCTTGGGCACAACAGAACGGCAAATGGCTGAAGGTAGTCGCCCGGCGCGGGGTGATTCTCGCCAGTGGCGGTTTCGAGTGGGATGCCGAACGGCTGACCAGGCACTTTCCGGGGCCGCTGGACTACATCGCCAGCCCGCGCAGCAACGAAGGCGATGCCCACCGCATGGCCGAGGCCATCGGCGCACGGCTGGCCAACATGGACCAGGCCAACATCAACCCAGCCATGCCGTGGCGCTATGAGGGCCGCGCGCATTGCCTGGCGGTGTTCTTCCATTACGAGCCTAACGCGATCATCGTCAACCGCCATGGGCGGCGTTTCGTCAACGAGTTCACCTTCAATATCGGTGAAGCGCTGGACGAGCGCAGCGGCCACGGCGATGAAACGTTGCATCTGCCCGCCTGGGTTGTCTCCGATGCCAGGCTATTGAAGCGTGCGCCGTTGCTGCGCTGGTTCTGGCGCTTTGATCGGCGCTGGCTGGTGCGTGCGGCGAGCCTTGCCGAACTGGCCGAGAAAATTGGCGTGCCGGCGCAAGCGCTGGCGGCCACGGTTAAGCGCTTCAATGGCTTTTGCACCAGCGGTGTCGATGAAGACTTCGGTCGCTCCGACATCGGCGGTGCTCATGCCGCCGAGGACAAGCGTATTCATGCGGGCCTGGAAGCCATTCAGGGCGGGCATTATATCGCCATGCCGTTCAACCGTTCGTTCCTCGCCACCAAGGGCGGCCCGCGTACCGACAGCGGTGGCCACGTGTTGCGCGAGGATGGCAGCCGCATTCAGGGCCTTTACTGCGCCGGCGTGGCGATGGCCAACCCGATCGGCACGCGGGCCGTGGGTGCAGGCACGACCCTGGGGCCGAACATGACCTGGGGCTACATCTGCGCCCGGGAAATTCTCGCCGGTGCTTGAGCCGGGTACAGGTTTGCCGCGGGCTGATGATTCAGCCCGCAGCCTGTGCGCCTCAGCCCGCGAGGTACCAGGTGTTCACCCCACCGCCATCGACGATGAGCATTTGCCCGGTGGTGTAGCTGGCATCGTCACTGCACAGGTAAGCCACGGCCTTCGCGACCTCAGTGGGCTGGCCGGCACGTTTGAGGGGCAGGCGCGAGACTTCCTCGGCCAGCGCCACTTCCCGGGCTTCCCAGCCGCTACCGGCTTCGCGGATCGGGCCAGGGCTTACACCGTTCACGCGGATGCCGTGAGAGGCCCACTCCAGGGACATCTGCACCGTCAGGCTGACGACTGCGGCCTTGGCGGGACCGTAAGCCCCGGCACCCGGATAAGAGCGATGAGCGGAGGCACCGGCAATGTTGACGATGGCACCCAACTTGCGTGACTGCATGCGCCGGGCCACGGCAACACTGAGCAGGAAACAGGATTTGAGGTTGCCGATGATCACTTGATCCCAGCTTTCCTCGGACAAGGTCAGCAGGGCGCCCGGTGCGCCGAAGCCGGCATTGTTGACCAGCACATCGATGGGGCCAAGGCCGTTTTCAACCTCGGCCACCAGGGCCGCTACAGCGGCGGAGTCGGTGAGGTCGCACAGACACACCAGCGCTTGGCGGCCCAGCGCGCGCATTTCAGCGGCTGTGGATTCTGCTGCGGTGCGGTCGGAGCGGACCACGATGGCGACATCCGCACCTTCACCGGCCAGCTGCATGGCAATCGCCCGGCCGATGCCCTTGGCACCGCCGCTGACCAGGGCGATTCGCCCGGCGAAGCGGGTGGAAACAACAGTGGTTTGAGTCATTGGAGCGTCCCGAAAGAGCCGAGGGATTCGGCGTTCAACAGCGACTTTGCAAGTTCGGCGCCAGTACGCCGGGCTGGCAACAAGATCCCTTTATTGGAGAGACGCCACATGAACGACACCCTTACCAGCGCCGCTACCCCATCGGTGATTTCAGCGCGACAAGTGCTCAAGAGCTTCAAGGGGCAGGAGGTCCTGCGCGGCGTGGACCTCGCCGTGGAGCAGGGCGAAGTGGCTTGCTTGATCGGCCCATCCGGCTCGGGGAAGTCGACCTTCCTACGCTGCATCAACCACTTGGAAAAAATCGACGGTGGCGCGCTGTATGTGGACGGTGAAATGGTCGGCTACCGGCGTGTCGGCAACAAGCTCCATGAACTGCGCGATTCAGAAGTCGCGGCGCGCCGGGCAAGGATCGGCATGGTCTTCCAGCGCTTCAACCTGTTCGGCCACATGACCGCCCTGCAGAACGTTGCCGAGGCACCCATGCAGGTAAAAGGCGAATCCCGGGAGCAGGCCATGGAAAACGCCCGGGTGTTGCTGACCCGGGTCGGGCTCGCTCATCGGCTGGACGCCTACCCCCGACAGCTCTCCGGAGGCCAGCAACAGCGGGTGGCAATTGCCCGGGCCTTGGCGATGAAGCCACGGCTGATGCTGTTCGATGAGCCAACCAGCGCACTGGACCCGGAGCTGGTGGGTGAGGTGCTCGATGTGATGCGTGACTTGGCCAGCGAGGGCATGACCATGTTGGTGGTGACCCACGAAATGGCCTTCGCCCGGGAGGTGGCGAGCAAGGTCGCGTTCATGGACCAAGGCGTGGTGGTAGAGATCGCCAGCCCGCAAGAGCTGTTCGAGCAGCCACGCCAGCCGCGCACCCGGGAATTTCTTTCCAAGGTGATTTCGACTGCCCGTGGATAGTACTTGCGTTAGTTAATCGTTTGATTAATATTGTTGGCGAAGGCGCTGAGTGCCTTCGCCGGTATTGCAGCTGATTGCCGAGAGACAGCCATGACTGGATTGACCCCAAGTGACACGACGGCCCCGGTGGCCCAGGAACCGGGCGCATCTCTACCACCCCATCGGCCCTTGGCCCGGCACCCGGCATGGGACCAGCAATACCCGGAAGACCAATTGGTCGTTATTCGCCAGCGGCATCCCGGCCGCTGGGTGTTCGCCATACTGCTGGCCCTGCTCGCGCTGGCGTTTCTGCGTTTGGTGGTGATCAACGAGAATTTCGCCTGGCCCACCGTGGGCCACTACTTGTTTGACCCGAGCATCATTAGCGGCATGTGGGTAACGTGCTGGTTGACGGTGGTCACCATGCTGTTGGGCGTGGTGCTGGGTGTAGTGTTGGCGGTGATGCGCTTTTCCCGCAACCCGCTGATCAGCGGTGCCAGCGGTGGTTTCATCTGGTTCTTTCGCGGTACGCCGGTGCTGGTGCAGATCATCTTCTGGTACAACCTGGCGATTCTTTTCCCCGAGGTGAATCTGTCGATACCCTTCGGGCCGACCTTCTTTAATGCCTCGATGAACGACCTGATCACCCCGTTTACCGCCGCGATCCTGGGCCTTGGGCTGAATGAGGCCGCGTACATGGCGGAAATTGTTCGCGCAGGCATTGCTTCGGTGGATGAAGGCCAGCAGGAGGCCGCCAGGGCGTTGGGCATGCGCGACCTCAAGGTAATGAGCCGCATCGTGCTGCCCCAAGCCATGCCGTTCGTGATTCCACCCACCGGCAACGAAACCATCGGCATGCTCAAGATGACCTCCCTGGTCAGCGTGATCTCCCTGTCGGACGTGTTGTATTCCGCCCAGACTATCTATTCGCGCACCTTCGAGACCATCCCGCTGCTGATGGTCGCCTGCGCCTGGTACCTGCTCGCCACCAGCGTGTTGAGCTTGTTGCAACGCCGTATCGAAAAGCATTTCAACAAGGGCCATCGAGAGCCTGGCTGATGATCAAGAAAAGCACCTTGCCCTGCCGTTCCGCGCACCAGATGCCATGTGTTCAGGAGTCACCAGCATGACCGAATTGCTCAGCCTCAAAGACATCACCCTGCCCGCCGATGCCGTTGCGCATTTGCTCGACGAGATGCGCGAAGACCTCGGCAAGGGGGCCGAGCACTCGCGCACCCTGCCGCCGGAGAGTTATCACAGCGCCGCGTTTTTCGCCCTTGAGCAGGCCAAGGTGTTTCGCGCCGACTGGATGTGCATCGGGCATGTCGCGCAGTTGGTTAATGTGGGCGACTACTTTTCCATCGATATCGTCGGTGAAGCGCTGTTGGCGGTGCGTTCGGCCGAAGGCATCCGGGTGATGTCCCGGGTGTGCCTGCACCGCTGGATGCCGATTGTCGAAGGCACCGGCAACGCCCGGGGTTTTGCCTGCCCGTTCCACAGTTGGAGCTACGGCCTGGATGGGCAGATGCTCGGTGCACCGAGCATGGAGCAGGCTAACGGATTCAGCCCCAAGGCGCAGCGCTTGCCGCAGATCCGCACCGAGATCGTCAGCGGGCTGATCTTCATCACTTTCGACGAAACCATCGGCTCGATTGGCGAGCGCCTGCACGATCTGGTGCCGCTGCTGGATAGATACCACCTGGCCGACCTGGCCCAGGCGTTGACCCTGGACTACGACTGCGACTTCAACTGGAAGATCGCCGCTGAAACCTTCATGGAGTGCTATCACCATTCCTCGGTACACCGGCGCACCCTGGAACACAGCTTTCCTGGCCGGCTGAGCTCGATTGGTGAAGGCGGGGAAGGCTGGAGCATCTGCCACCAGCCGCTGCGGGCCAAGGGCGAGCTGAGCGAAATCCTCACCCCGGGGCTGGTGCCGTTCGAGGGCCTGGCCGAAGCCGACATGCGCCAGATCAACCTGCTGCAGATCTTCCCCAACTGTCTGCTGGGCATGGACCCGGACCGGGTCAGCGTGACGACACTGCTACCGATCAGTGCCGAGCTTACCGTGTGGCACCGTGTGGTACTGGTGAACCCCGCAGCCAAGGCGCGGGAGGACTTCCCCGAGACCATGGCGCGCATGCAGGAACGCGGCAAAGGCATCGCCGCCGAGGACCTGGAAGTGAACGGCATCCAGCAGCGCGCCCTGCATTCAGCCTTTGCCAAGGCCGGGCGGCTTAGCCACTTGGAGAGAACGGTCTGGCAACAGGCCAATTACCTGCGCTCACGGCTGATCGATTGAGCCAAGCCGACGGGCCATCCGGGCCCGCCGATTCCTGAGGGAACCCGACGATGAAATACAGCAAACTTGGTCGTTCAGGCCTGGACGTCTCACGCCTGTGCCTTGGCTGCATGACCTATGCGCCGCCTGCCCGCAGCGGTTATTCCTGGTCCCTGGACGAGGAACAAAGCCGGCCGTTCATTCGGCAGGCACTGGAGTTGGGGGTCAACTTTTTCGATACCGCCAACGCTTACGCCAAGGGCGCCAGCGAAGAAATACTCGGCCGTGCGCTGAAGGATTTCGCCCGCCGTGACGAGGTGGTCATCACCAGCAAGGTGTACATGCCGATGCGCCCTGGCGCCAACGGCGGCGGGTTGTCCCGCAAGGCGATCATGCACGAGATCGACCAGAGCCTGACTCGCCTCGGCACGGACTACATCGACCTCTATCAGATTCACCGCTGGGACTATCACACCCCACTGGAAGAAACCCTCGAAGCCCTGCACGACCTGGTCAAGATGGGCAAGGTTCGCTACCTCGGCGCTTCGTCCATGCACGCCTGGCAATTGTGCAAGGCGCTGTACGTGGCCGACCACAACGGCTGGACGCGCTTCATCGCCATGCAGAACCACATGAACCTGCTGTACCGCGAGGAAGAGCGCGAAATGCTCGGCCTGTGCAAAGCCGAAGGGGTTGCGGTAACCCCATGGAGCCCGCTGGCCCGGGGCAAACTCACCCGCCCGTGGGAGGCTTCGAGCGACCGCGCTGGCAATGACCCTTACGCCCGCACCTTGTATGACGCCACTCAGGAAGCCGACCGCCAGGTGGTGGAAGCGGTAAACCGTATTGCCGCTGCCCGTGGCCTGCCGCCCGCGCAAATCGCCCTGGCCTGGCTGCTGCAAAAGGAGCCGGTGGTCGCGCCAATCATGGGCGCCACTCGCGTTGAGCACTTGCAGGACGGTGCTGCTGCCGTTGAGTTGACCCTCGAAGCCGACGAAATTCGCCAGCTCGAAGCTCCGTACATTCCCCATGCAGTGGTCGGTTTTTCCTGACCTCGCTGCCCCCCAATCCAACCCCCTTGAACACGACAAGCGAGCTCACATGAAAACCTCTCAAGAAGTTGCCGAGCTGGAAAAAAGCCTGCGCGCCAAAGGCGTCGAATATTGCATTGGCGCCTATGTGGACATCCACGGCGTGCCCAAGGGCAAGGTCGTGCCGATTGGTCACCTGAAGCAAATGGCGGCCGGTTCCGAGCGCTACACCGGCTACGCGTTGGATGGTCTCGGTCAAGACCCGCACGAAGACGAGATCACCTCCGTGCCAGACCTGGACGGCATCGTGCAACTGCCATGGCAGCCGAAAATCGCATGGATGCCCGCCGACAACGCTTTCAAGGGCAAGCCTTACCCATTGAGCACCCGGGTTGCGTTGAAAAACGTATTGGCCCAGGCAGCGGAGCTGGGCTATGGCATGAACCTGGGGATCGAGTGCGAAATCTACCTGTTGCGCCGGGAAGCGGACGGCACCCTGGGCATTCCCGACGCCGACAACCGCCTGCAAAAGCCTTGCTATGACATCCAGGGTTTCGTGAACCAGTTCGGCTGGCTGGACAAGGTGTCCAGCACCATCAACGAGTTGGGCTGGGACCTGTATTCCCTCGACCACGAAGACGGCAACTCCCAGTACGAGTTCGACTTCAACTACGCAGACGCCCTGACCATGTGCGACCGGTTCGTGTTCTTCCGCTTCATGGCCAAGCACTTCGCCAGCGAAGAGGGCCTGATCGCGACCATGATGCCCAAGCCTTTCGCCGACAGGACCGGCACTGGCGCGCACTTCAATATGTCGCTGTATGACCTTGAAACCGGTAAGAACGCTTTCGAGTGTGACCCCAAGGACGACCCGCGTGGCCTGGGCCTGACCGAAGTCGGCTACCACTTCATCGGCGGCATTCTCAAGCATGGCCGGGCGCTGTGTGCGGCGTTCGCACCGACGGTAAACAGCTACAAGCGGTTGGTCCGCCAGGGCGCGGCGGGTAACTTCTCTTGGGCACCGGTGTTCAACTCCTATGGCTCGAACAACCGTACCAACTCGGTTCGCGTGCCGTCAGGCGGCGGCCGCTGCGAGTCGCGTAATGCTGATGGCGCGGTGAACCCGTACCTGGCTGCTGCATTGGCATTGGCTGCTGGCCTTGAAGGCGTGCGCCTGAAAATCGACCCTCGCGAACCGAACGAAGACAACCTCTACGCCATGAGCGAAGCCGAGCGGGCCGACCGAGGCATCGAGTTTCTGCCGCAAAATCTGCCGGAAGCGATCAAGGCGTTCAGCGATGACCCACTGGTAGAGCAAACCCTTGGCAAAGCGCTGAAGGACGAATTCATTCGCTACAAAACCAAGGAGTGGGAGACCTACCACCGGACCATCAGCCAGTGGGAAATCGAACAGTACAGCTACATTTTCTGACCCCCTTGCCGGCGACCAAACGGGTCGTCGGCAAGGCCTTTTTTCAGGCCCGCTTCCCATGATCGACAGCAGCGCATTCAAGAATGCCATGGCCCTGCTCAGTGGAGCCGTGTCGGTAATCACCAGCGACGGCCCCGCCGGGCGCTGCGGCTTTACCGCTTCGGCGGTATGCAGCGTGACCGACTCACCGCCCACCTTGTTGGTGTGCATGAACCAGGCGTCGCAATCCCATGGCGCCTTTCGGCGTAACGCCGTGCTGGCGGTGAATGTGTTGGCGGGTGCACATCAGGACCTGGCTAGCGTTTTCGCCAGTCGGGATCTGTCGATGGAACAGCGCTTTGCCGCCAGCAACTGGACGAGCCTGCCTAGCGGCGCGCCAGGCATGGACGAAGCCCTGGTGTGTTTCGACTGCCGTATTGCCCACCACCATGAAGTAGGCACGCACACGGTGTTCTATTGCGAAATCGACAGCCTCGCGGTGAGCGACAACCAAGAAGCGCTGGTGTATTTCAACCGGGCGTTTCATCGGCTGGGCGCGGCATAAGCGCTATTCGCTTCGCATATATTTCACACATCTCTTGTAATTCGTTTCTTTAAAGCAAAGTAATTTGTCGGCGGACGGCATTTTAATCAGCCTGACCTCGCTAATCTCTGCGGCCATTGGCGATGGGAGAATCCGCCGCAGCCACCTCCGAGGCCATTCATCAAAAAAATCCGGCTGATCGATGGCACCAAGCAGCGATAAGACTAAACCAGCATATGCCGGGATTCGTGAGCCCCAAACAATCTCATCCATGTCATCTTTTCCTATGGCTGGCCAGGGCTCGGAAAACCCATGGTTTCGGCTTGAGAAATAGCCGCCCTCAGCGTTTGCACCAGGTCGGCGCGCTCTCCTTGCTCCAGCCAACCCAGTTCCTGCATTTCAGCCTCGTTGTCACCTGTCAGAATCGCCCCATTGCGGTAGGGAGCAAACGGCCAGTTGATGTCGACGATGGGCTTTGTTTGTGATTTTTATCACGTAAAACTTGAATCGCCCCGGGTTTCTTTGATCATCCAACTTGCCCTCTCAATAATGAATGTCCCGCGCCTCTCCTCGATAAATGGCTGGCATACGGGCCCAGGCACGGTGCCTCAGTGTTCGAGGGCTATGACCGAAGTGTTCAGTGACCAGGCGGGAAAAATGCGCTGGACTTTTGAAGCCGCACTGGAAGGCGATATCAGAAATGCTACGCGTCGATTGAATCAGTAATTCTTCGGCTTTATGCAGCCGATGCCGCCAAAGAAATTGAATCGGCGACTGCCCCAACTGCTCGTTGAACAAACGTGTCAGGTGCTGTGGGCTCAAACATGCATAAGCCGCAATTCGATCCAGGGTGCAAGGCTCGACATAGTGACGCTCAATGTAACTCTTGGCACGGGATACAGATCGGTGAACCGCGCCAGTTCGTTCGGGCAACAGTCCAAGCACCCGCAAACTTTCATAAAATACGCTCTTGGCCAGCACATCGCGCAAGGAATCGGCCTGACCGGGCTGTTCCGTTTCCAGATCAAGTCCAGACGTCAACAGCATCCTAAGCCGTGGGCTCACCGCGAACTTGTCGGAAGCGCTGGTTAGCAACGCGCGATTCTCTTCAGTGTCGAGGAATTCACCGGTTTCGCACCAGCTTGCATGACTTTGGCAGCCGATAGGAAACTGCTGCATCACGTGATTGCGGCAATACACCAAACAGGCTTCACCCTCCTGTAGCTCAATCGAGCGACCATCGATCTGCAGTTCACTGCTACCCGCATCGACCATTGCTACCCAAAGATAAGGGCCTCGCAACGGCCCGAAACTGCCGCCGCGTTCGTAGTTCGCCGCACCGAATCGAAAAACCTGATCGTCTGTAAACAACTTCATCGGCAATGCTCGGAGCTGGGTACGGCCCAAGTCTCAACAAGATACGTGCCATCCTGAAACTTGACTGTGCTGAACATACACTTGGCTGTCTTCCTCCAAACAGCTGGCGACCCTTGTCCCCTGCGGCTTCCCACTTCTATTGTCCTGCCACATCGATTTATGGGGGCATGCAATATGTTCATGAGAAAATTGCACTGGGTCATTTTGTCCTTTGTGCTAGCCGATCAGGTACCGGCGGATCCAGCGCCTGTTGAAGTAGCATTTCTATACGGTGGGCCGGTTAACGCGGGCGTGGGTTGGGTACACGGCCACGAACTTGCACGACAGGCGCTGGAGCAGCAGGGATCGGGTCAAGTGAAAACCCGGTTTGTGGAGAAAGTCACCACATCCGGCGATGCCCAGCGAGTGCTGCGCCAGTTTGCGCGAGATAAACAGCAGATGATTGTCGGGGCATCTTTCAGCTTCATGAACCCAATCGTCGCCGCTGCCAAAGAAAACCCAAACCTGGCGTACCTGTGCGCCTCTTGCTACAAAAACGCACCCAATATTCAGAATTACTTGGCCGCTACTTACCAGGGCCGTTATGTGGCTGGAATACTGGCGGGCTACATGAGCAAGAGCGGCATAGCCGCCTACATAGGAAGTTTTCCCTTTCCAGAGGTCATCCGAGACGTCAACGCATTCCAGCTAGGTATGCGGTCGGTAAATCCAAAAGCCGTGTTGCGCGTGACGTGGGTCAACACGTGGGACGACCCCCAAAAGGAAATCGAGGCGGCACAATTGATGGTCGCTCAAGGGGCAGACGTGGTGACTGCGCACAATGACAGCGCGTCGGTGATCATCGCAGCCGAACGCGCCGGGGTGTACAGCGTCGCTTATGGCTCCGACATGAGCGCGTTTTCCAGCAAGCAGCTCACAGCCATCGTGCAGAATTGGACGCCTTATTTTACGCAACAGATGAACGCAGTGCGCAGTGGGACCTTCAAGGGAGGTACTTACTGGGGTGATGTGTCCGATGGCGTGGTCACACTAGCTCCGTTCAACCCCGCGATCCCCGCAGAGGCTACAACCAAAGCGAACCAGGCATTAGAGGAACTGCGTCAGCACCGATCCGACGTGTTTGCTGGGCCGATCCGGGATCAGGCTGGCAAAGAAGTGGTTGCCGCCGGGATCACACTTGATCACTCCGCCCTCAGTGGCATGAATTACTTTGTCGAAGGCGTTGAGGGAATATTGCAATGAGCGCGAGTGAGATAGTCCAAGATCCTGCCTTCAACCAATGGTTTGTCTTGGCAATGAGTTCTGATTTGAGACCGCATCAGGCACGTGGGTACGAACTGTTAAACACCCGCGTAGTGTTATGGCGCGGAACAACCGAGGTCAGAGCCTGGCATGACCAGTGCCCCCACCGTGGCGCCGCGCTTTCACTGGGCAAAGTTCACAATGAAGCTCTCAGTTGCCCCTATCACGGCTGGGCATTCGAGGGCAATGGGCGATGCAGCCGTTACCCCGCCCACCCTGATCGCCAACCGCCACCCAGAGCTCACGCACGAACCTTTCAGTGTATTGAGCAGGATGGCTGCCTCTGGGTCAGTCTCGGGAAGCCGAGTCACGCACCACCGCGATTCATGGAGATTGACCAAGCTGAATATCGCAGCACGCTGGTCGGTGAATGGAACATCAAGGCGAACGCCTATCGGGTGATGGAAAATTTTCTGGACATGGCACACTTCAATTTTGTCCACCCCACCACGCTAGGGGCCGGGGCCGACTCCAGCATTGCGGCTTACCAGGTAGAGGCCTACGAACACGGATTTATCGCTCGTGACTGTCGTGTGGTGCAACTACGCGGCAATCTGAGTGCTGATGCGCCCGCCCAAGTGCTGTATGACTATGAGGTACTTGGCCTGACAGTGGCGGCACTGCACAAGAAAACAGACAATTGTTCACAGGCCTCTGACGTCATTCGCCTGCTCGTCGTTCCTGTGGATGCGCACAACAGCGTCATACGCATGCTGGTGAGCTATGACTATGCTGGAATCGATGGTATAGACGATTTGGCTGTGATCGCTTTCAATCGAAGTATTCTCTTGGAGGACGTGCCGATTCTGGAGTCCCAGCGGCCCAAGGAGCTGCCACTGTACACGGCGGTAGAGCTGAGCCAGCCAAGCGACTCAAGCGCCATTGAATATCGCCGCTATTTAAAACGCTTGGGCATCAAGTTCGGGACCTGTTGAGTTCATGACGTGAACGTCGTCACTCCTTAGCCAAACAACTGCGCTTCTTCACCCAATTTCTCTGGGATGCTTGGGCCCGCTTTCGCAGCTTCGGCCTTCGCAGTCACGTACTGTGATCGGTGAGTTCGTTACCGCACCAACGACTTGCTGAACCACTCGAATATAGTGGCAACGCTGAGCTACATCGAGGTCGACTACGACCATATGCATGCGGTGCTGCATAAGCGAAGCCTGGTTCAGGGGCTATAGCGTGTGAGAAGCGCGTCGATGAGCACGTACCGATTGCCGTTCCCCCATCATCCCCAGCGCTTCCTGCGATCGCTGTTATACCTGAGGCGCCAGTCCCTGAAGCGCCCGTCTTACCAGAGCAGTCAGAGAATGAAGCTTCGGTTCATCCTGTCAGTGCGGTAGAAAGCTCTAGTTACAAGCTCCTGACGCATGTTGAACGCCTGGGCTCGGAGCGTTTCAGCCTGGATCAGGCGCTTCTCCCGGCCGGGACAGGGCTGAGCCACGAGCTCACGTGGGATGGGCCGGGAACATGGTGGGAGGAATCAGGCCTGCCAAAGACATCTGCAGAGGGGGAAGTATCGGAACACTCCCTGCTGCTGACGTTGATGGTTAGCAGGATAGGTATCAAACCGTATAGCTGGTAGCCGAAGTCCGCACGATTCTTCCGCGTAACTTGCGTTCGATGCTTACGGTTGCCTGTTGCAAACAGGCCTGATGATCGCGTCGGAATGTCCAGTCCGGGGCAATCGCCAGCGCTAAACCGGGTCTTTCACCACAGCTTTTGCGCCGCAACACCGTAACATTCGTTGACAAAGCGACGCTCGGGCCTCCGAGCTCACGCCGTGATCAATATTGACATCACACCAGCTCGAAACTATGGTTCGCCCTAGACGGCTGCATGTCTGTATCTACGTGAATAGGCCAATACGCGCTTCAGACCCGCGCCCCCACTTTGCTTCAGGCGAAAAAAACCCGAGAATTCACACTGACGTGGACCTCTCGGGTTTTGAAGATGGTGGGTCGTGTGGGATTCGAACCTACGACCAATTGGTTAAAAGCCAACTGCTCTACCAACTGAGCTAACGACCCGCTTCGTGGTGGCGCGTATATTACTGATTTTTCTCAGTAATTCAACACCCAATTGAAAATATTTTAAAAATATCGCGTCGGATCGGTTACACCGGCCGCTGCGAAGCCTTCTGCGCGCAGGCGACAGCTGTCGCATTTACCGCATGCGCGGCCCTGATCGTCGGCCTGATAGCAGGAAACGGTCAGCCCGTAATCGACGCCCAGCCGCGTGCCAGCCTTGACGATGTCGGCCTTGCTCAGCATTTGCAGCGGAGCCTGGATGGTGAAGCCCTGTCCCTCTACGCCTGCCTTGGTCGCCAGGTTTGCCATGCGTTCGAATGACTCTACGAACTCGGGTCGGCAATCCGGGTAGCCGGAGTAATCGACTGCATTCACGCCGATGAAGATGTCACGGGCGCCCAGTACTTCAGCCCAGCCCAACGCCAGCGACAGGAAGACGGTGTTGCGTGCTGGCACGTAGGTCACGGGAATGCCCTCGACAGGGGTTTCCGGCACGGCGATGTTGGTGTCGGTGAGCGCCGATCCGCCGATGCCGTTCAGATTGATCCCGATCACCTTGTGCTCCACCACGCCCAGATCCTTTGCCACGCGCTCGGCCGCCTGCAGCTCGGCACGATGGCGCTGGCCGTAATCGAAGCTCATGGTGTAGCAGCTGAAGCCGTCGGCTTTGGCCATGGCAACCACGGTCGCCGAATCCAGACCGCCAGACAGCAGGATTACCGCACGTTTCTCAGTCATCGTTTGTTCACTCATGTCAGCGTCCCGGCTCATCGTTCCAGAGAATTTTATGCAGCTGCAATTGCAGACGCACCGGCAGGTTGTCTGCGACGATCCAGTCCGCCAGATCGCGGACATTCAGGTCGCGGTGCACAGGGGAAAACAGCACCTCCCCCGCGCGGCGGTCCAGGCCGTACTGGATGATCTTCGACACAGCCCAGTCATAGTCTTCCCGTGAGCAGATCACGAACTTGATCTGATCGTTAGGCGTCAGCAGCGCGATGTTCTCATAACGATTACGCGCGACCTCTTTGGAGCCTGGCGTCTTCAGATCGACGACGCGGCTGACGCGAGGGTCGACTTTGGAGATATCCAGCGCACCGCTGGTCTCCAGTGAGACCTCATAGCCCGCATCACACAGGCGCTGAAGCAGCGGGATCGCGTTAGGTTGGGCCAGAGGCTCCCCGCCAGTCACGCAGACATATCGCGGACGATAGCTGGCCACTTGCTCCATGAGCGAGTCGAGGGTCTTGAGGGTACCGCCACTGAAGGCGTATTCGCTGTCGCAATAGCCGCAGCGCAGGGGGCACCCGGTGAGACGCACAAATACGGTAGGCAAGCCTGCCGTGCGCGTTTCACCCTGCAACGAGTAAAAAACTTCGGTGATTCGTAATGTGTCTTGCATAGGGGCCACGGGCGTAACGGCTAAACAGGCCATCCGCCTCCGTCAGGCACTTCTGTGCATCCTGCGCTCGCAGAATCCACAGAAGCGTAATCAATACCGGAATTTCGGGTGCGAGATTCTAACGAAAAAAGCCGCGCAACGCGCGGCTTTCTTGAATCGAGGGTCAAACTGTCTGGCGATCAGAGACGTTGAAGGTCACGCTGAGCCAGCTGCGCAGCCGAGGTCCCAGGGTATTGAGCGACGACTTGCTGCAGAATGCCTTTAACCTTGTCGGTGTGACCCAGACGGCGTTCGACATCTGCCAGCTTATACAGGGAGTCAGGCACCTTGGCGTGCTTTGGGTAGAGCTGACTCACCTTTGCGAAAGCTTGACCAGCGCCCTGAAGGTCGCCTTTGGCCAGATTCACTTCGCCCAGCCAGTATTGAGCATTGCCCGCGTACTGGCTGTTCGGATATTTGCGCAGAAAGGCGGAGAACGCCTGGCTGGCCTTGTCGAAATCCTTGGCCTTGATCAGGTCGAAAGCAGCATCGTAATAGAGCTTCTCTTTCGCCGGATCGCCCGGTTCAGTGCTGGTCTGCGGCGACTGCGCGGCAGCAGCGCCGGAGGCAGGTGCTCCACCGGTGTTTACACCACCGTCGGAAGCTGAATTGTTGGCAGCTGGTGCAGCAGGTGCGCCGCCAGCTCCAATGCGGGAATCGAGATCCTTGTAACGATCCAGCGCTTCTTGCTTCATTTGCTGGATATCGTTCTGCTGGACTTCGACGATTCCGCGCAAGCGCGAAATTTCATCCTGCATTTGTTGCAATTGCATGAACAGCTGACCTTGCGCCGAAGGTTGGGCAGTTGCCCCCCCTCCGGCGTAGGCGCCCGCCGTACCATAACCCGATGGCGGATAACTGCTGCCAGCAGAGCCAGAGTTGTCATCGACCACAGGAACCGCACCCATCGCTGCAAGAGGAAGAGTGAGAGCCAAAACGGTTAAAGCACGGCGGCACGTTCGCATGTCAAATTACTTACGCAGTTCGACGCGACGGTTTTGAGCCCAGGATTGCTCGTCGTTGCCGGTAGCAACTGGACGCTCTTCACCATAGGAAACGACTTCCAGCTGAGCTGGCGATACGCCTTGCAGAACCAGGTAGCGTTGAACGGCTTTCGCGCGACGCTCGCCCAGTGCCAGGTTGTATTCGCGAGTACCGCGTTCGTCAGTGTTACCTTCCAGAACAACGCGAGCGCCGTTAGCTTTCAGGTCCTTGGCGTGAACGTCCAGAGCGCGCATGGCTTCTGGTTTCAGGTCAGAGCTGTCGTATTCGAAGTAGAAAGTGGTGATTGCGCGCAGAGCAGCTTCTTCGCTCAGGCTGCCGTCAACGGCACCCGTATTGGCGCCGTAACCAGCGTTTGGATCTACAGCAGCGCCTTGACCGGCATTGTCGCCGCCTTTGGACGAGCAACCTACAGCTACAGCCATGGCCAGAGCCAGAGCAGCGAACTTACCAAACTTCAGCATTTCCATCTTGAAACTCCTAATGAACCCCAGTGTGTTAAGTAAAACGTAAAGCGCCGCGTCAGTTCAGGTAAGGGGACCAGGAAGGTTCTCTGACTTCGCCTTGAGCGGTAGGAAGCGGGAGCCTTACGCGTCCGTTAATGGACACGAGCATCAAGACTCCCCGGCCCTGCTGGCGGGTGGCGTAGATTACCATGGTGCCGTTGGGCGCAACAGTAGGCGACTCATCAAGGTTGCTGTCTGTGAGGATTTTTACGCTACCGCGCTGCAAATCCTGAGCCGCTACCTTGAAGTTGGTGAAACCCTCCTGACGATGGATCATTACCAGAGTCTTTTCATCGGCCGACAGTTTAGGGTTTGCGTTGTAGTTGCCGATGAAAGTGACGCGTTCAGCGCCGCCACCATTAATGCTCGTTTTATAGATCTGTGGTTTACCACCACGGTCTGAAGTGAAGTAAATGGTCGAGCCGTCTTTACCGAAGAAAGGTTCGGTATCGATGGACGAATCATTAGTGACGCGCGAAAGTTGACGCGAAGCCAGGTTCATTACATAAATTTCCGGGTTGCCGTCTTTCGACAGGACCATTGCCAGCTTGCTGCCGTCCGGAGACCATGCAGGCGCGCCGTTCAGGCCTTCGAAGTTGGTGATCTGCTCGCGACGCCCGGTGTCGATGTGCTGAACGAAGATGCGCGGACGCTTCTGTTCGAACGACACATAGGCGATGCGCTTGCCGTCCGGGGCAAAGCGTGGCGACAGGATCGGCTCGCGGGATTGCAGCAGTGTCACGGCGCGTGCACCGTCGTAGTCCGAGCGCTGCAGGGTGTAGCGGGTATTGTTGGTGCCGAATCGCTCAGCGGTGACGTAGAGCATGCGTGTCGAGAACGCACCTTTGATACCGGTGAGTTTTTCAAACGACTGGTCGGCGATGTAATGCGCCATGTCACGCAGTTGGTCAGTGGTACCCGACACATTGCCAGTCAGCACCTGCTGCTCGGTGGCCACATTGAACAGTGCGTATTGCACCTGCAGGCGACCGCCCGACGGGCTGATGCTGCCGACCATGACGTATTGGGCACCCAGCGCTTTCCAATCGCGGAAAATCACTTCGCTCGCCTGGCTCGGCTGGCTGATCATGTTTTCCTTTGGGATCGGCGAGTAATAGCCAGAGTTTAGCAAGTCGCTGCTAATGATCTGAGCCATGTCTTCCGGTAATACGCTGCCGCCTTGCAGCCCGAACGGCACCACTGCGATCGGGGTGGCGCGGTCACTGCCGCTTGTGACCAGAATGTTCTTTTCGTCGGCAGCGGCGAAACCCGCTGCGCAACAAAGAACGACAAGCAGTCCTCGAAGAAGGTTAATCACAAGGCTAGATCCTCAGGTGTGAATGTCATCTTGAATGAACGGTAAGGTGCGAAATCCGAAGGTTTCAGCCCCTGCATCTCTGTCAAACGACCAATGTTCTTGACCGCTGCTACTGCCGAACTATCGAACGGGCCATCGCCGCTGGATTTGCTCACAGTCACCGAAGTGATTGTTCCGTCCGGCAACATGGCGATCTGCAATACCACGGTCATGCCTTTGCGCGCTGAAGGTGGGCGCGCCCAGCCTTCTGCAGCTCGCGAGCGAATCAAGTCATCGAAGCTGCCAGCGACCTCATCACCCTTCTCATCGGCCAGCGCCTGTTGGCGTTCTGGTTTGTCGGAAAGCAGATCGGCCAGTGCTTGCGCCTTCTTTTCTTCCGCCGATTTACGGGCAGCATCCTGGGCCTTCTTCTTGGCGTCGTCTGCAGCTTTTTTCTTGGCATCCTCAGCCGCTTTTTTCTTCGCGTCTTCGGCAGCCTTTTTCTTCGCGTCGTCAGCAGCCTGCTTCTTGGCGTCCTCGGCAGCCTGTTTCTTGGCTTCTTCGGCGGCCGCGCGCTTGGCGTCTTCCTCGGCTTTTTTCTTCGCGTCGTCTTCAGCTTTCTTCTTGGCTATATCAGCCAATTGTTTCTCTTCAGCGGCTTTCTTGGCGTCGTCCGCTTTTTTGGCTTCGGCTTTCTTCGCATCATCGGCCTTTTTGGCGTCCTCGGCTTTCTTCGCTTCCTCAGCCTTTTGCTCTTCGGCCTTTTGAGCGGCATCGGCTTTCTTTTGTTCCGCCGCCTTTATCGCCTCTTGCTCAACTTTTTTCTGCTCCATCTGCTCGACTTCTGTCTGTCGCGCAGCGGATTTCTTTGCCTCGCCAGCAAGCTTCTGGTTGGTCTGGGTCGTCGCCTGGCTTTTCGACTTCAGCTGATAAAGCGTGGCCTGAACGATCGGCTTGGCTTCAGGCAGCTCCGGCGTCATCGCGAAGCTGACGAACAACAGACCAAAAATCAGGACGTGCAGTGCCACAGCCCAGACCGAGGGCCAGAAGTAGCTTTCCGAGGCTGACGGCTCTCGAATCGGCTGCATCAGGGCGCCTCGGTAATCAGACCAACGTTCCCGACTCCGGCTTTCTGCAATCCGCCCATCGTGCCCATCACGGCACCGTAGTCCACGGTTTTGTCGCCACGGATGAACACCTGGGTCTGCTTGCCGGCGTCACGACCGGCCGCGATGATCTTGGTCACGGCGCTGGTCAACTGCGGCAAGGTCATGGCCTTGTCCATCTGTTTGTCGGTATCGACTTCGCTGCCAAGGTTCCAGTAGTAGGTCTTGTCAGCCTTGATCGAAATGGTCAGGACCTGATTGTTATTGTCCTGCGGCAAAGCCTCGCTGGAGACCTTGGGCAGATCGACTTTCACGCCCTGGTTAATCATTGGAGCCGTCACCATGAAAATGACCAGCAGCACCAACATCACGTCGATGTAAGGCACCACGTTCATTTCGGCGACCGGCTTGCGTTTGGCGCGTCGACCGCGAGCGATTAAAGCCATTGGGAGATACCTGCTTAGTCTTCGCTGGTGTGCACTTTACGGTGCAGGATGGCCTGGAATTCGTCGGCGAATGTGTAGTAACGGCCAATCAGGTTTTCGCCACGAGCGGCGAAACGGTTGTAGGCGATTACTGCAGGGATTGCTGCGAACAGGCCGATGGCGGTAGCGATCAGTGCTTCGGCGATACCCGGTGCGACGGTGGCCAGGGTGGCTTGCTGTGCAGTAGCCAGACCTCGGAAGGAGTTCATGATCCCCCATACGGTACCGAACAGACCGACGTACGGGCTGGTGGAGCCTACGGTTGCCAGGAATGGCAGGCTCTGCTCGAGCTTTTCTTCCTCACGGGAAATGGCAACGCGCATGGCCCGGGCGACACCCTCCATCACGGCGTCAGGGTCGACGCCCGGCTGCTGGCGCAGGCGCGAGAACTCCTTGAAACCGGCACGGAAGATCTGTTCCACGCCCGAATCCGGGTCAGGGTTGCTGCCAGCCTGACGGTATAGCTTGGACAGGTCGATACCCGACCAGAAGCGCTCCTCGAAGCTGTCCAGCGCACGGCGCCCGGCGCGCAGCATGGAGCTGCGCTGAAAGATCATGATCCAAGAAGTGACCGATGCGGCCACCAGGATCAGCATCACCAACTGAACGACCACGCTGGCATTGCTGACCAAACTCCACATGGAGGTATGGTCGACGACGTTAGCTTCCACGCTGTATCTCCTGCTCTGAATGTGTACCCGCGCCGCCCTGGCCGGCAAAGGCCGTGCGCAGAGTTTCGGGAATGGCCCGGGGTTTCAAACTATCGGCGCGCACACACGCCACCAAAAACTGCCCTTCGCAGAGCAGCACATTATCCGCGGCCCGCCTGACCTGTTGCTGAAAGCGCAGGCTGGCACGGTTCAATTCGATCACTTCGGCGCTGACCAGGAGTTCATCGTCCAGTCGCGCTGGCTTGTGATACCGGGCCTCGCTCGAATGCACGACAAACAACAGGTTCTCGTCACCGGCCATTGCGGATTGAGCAAAGCCCAATGCCCGCAGCCGCTCGGTCCGAGCCCGCTCCATGAATTTCAGGTAATTGACGTAGTAAACGATGCCGCCAGCATCGGTGTCCTCGTAATAAACGCGACAGCGATGTACGAACGACTGCCCCCCGTTTTGCGCGCGCATACTCTAGTGCTTACTCCTCAGGTTGCCAATCCGGCCAGGCAACTGTTTTTCATCGTTTTTCACCGCCAGGCACAAGCCTCATTGCCGCCACTGCCCGTCAGACCACCAAACGCCAGAATAAATCGGTCGATGTCGTCTTTATTCATCAGCATCGTCGAGCAGTTCATCCGGAATCGACTGCTCGCCCATGCGTGACGGGATGTTCAAGCCGAAGTGCAGATAGGCATGCCGCGTAACCATGCGACCGCGAGGCGTGCGCATCATATAGCCTTGCTGAATCAAATAAGGCTCCAGCACATCCTCGATGGTGTGTCGTTCCTCGCTTATCGCCGCCGCAAGGTTGTCCACGCCCACAGGGCCGCCATCAAACTTCTCGATCATCGTCAGCAGCAGTCGCCGGTCCTGATGATCGAACCCGCGTTCATCGACATCGAGCAGGTTCAGCGCCAGGTCGGCGATAGGCTTGGTAATCTCGCCCTTGGCACGAACCTCGGCAAAATCTCGCACCCGACGCAGCAGACGGTTGGCGATACGCGGGGTACCGCGGGCACGACGGGCAATCTCGAAAGCCCCCTCATCCTCGATGTGCAACCCGAGGATACCCGCCGAACGCGAGACGATCGTCGCCAGGTCCGCGGTGCTGTAGAACTCAAGACGCTGCACGATACCGAAACGGTCACGCAGCGGATTGGTCAGCATCCCCGCCCGGGTCGTGGCGCCGACGAGGGTGAACGGCGGCAGGTCCAGCTTGATCGAGCGCGCGGCAGGGCCTTCGCCGATCATGATGTCCAGTTGAAAGTCTTCCATTGCCGGGTACAGCACCTCTTCGACGATGGGCGACAGACGGTGGATCTCGTCGATGAACAGCACGTCGTGGGGTTCGAGATTGGTCAGGATCGCCGCCAGATCACCGGGGCGCTCGAGCACCGGGCCCGAGGTGCTCTTGATCGAGACGGACATTTCCTGGGCGATGATATTGGCCAGCGTCGTCTTACCCAAACCCGGTGGGCCGAAGATGAGTGTGTGGTCCAGGGCTTCGTTGCGCCCACGTGCAGCTTGAATGAACAACTCCATCTGCTCGCGCACGGTCGGCTGACCGATGTAGTCGGCCAGGCTCAACGGCCGGATGGCACGATCCAGTTGCTCGTCACGATCGCGGCCAGTGGCGGCGATCAGGCGGTCGGCTTCGATCACTTACATCATCCCCTTGAGTGCGCGGCGAATCAGGTCTTCACTGCTCAAATTCTTGTCTTTGATGGCGGTTACGGCCTTGCTGGCTTCCTGAGGTTTATAACCGAGGGAGATCAGCGCACTGACCGCATCGGATTCGGCGGTCGCCACCGGTGGTGGCGCGCCCGGGCCTTCCGACACCAGCGCGAATGTGCCGGGCAACGCGTCCCAGGCCTTGAATCGGTCCTTGAGTTCGACCAACAGGCGCTCGGCGGTCTTCTTGCCAACACCCGGTACGCGGGTCAATGCCGAGGTGTCCTGGGCCTGGACACAGCGCACCAGTTCATCGACTTCCAGCGTTGACATCAGCGCCAGTGCCAGTTTGGGGCCGACGCCGTTGAGGCGGATCAGCTCGCGAAACATCTCGCGGTCACGCTTTTCGTAAAAACCGAACAGCAGATGCGCGTCTTCGCGAACCACCAGATGAATGTGCAGGGTCACCGTATCGCCCAGATGTGGCAGGCGGTAAAGGGTGGTCATGGGGACTTCGATCTCGTAGCCCACACCATTGACATCGAGCACCAGGTGCGGGGGCTGCTTCTCGACCAGCGCACCGCGCAAACGTCCAATCACGTATCAGATCCTTTCCAGTAGCCTGTCACTGCGAGGAACAGGGCCAAAACCCTGGTCGCCATGTTTGCAGGACTCACGTGAGCCGCAAGTAAAAATTTATAAGCGAATGATGCTATCAGAGACGCAGGCGACCGCCACGGCTGCGTGCGGTATTCAGACCGTGGGGGATCAGACTTGAACGGGTATGAGCATGGCACAAGGCGATTGCCAGAGCGTCAGAGGCGTCGACCTGAGGCTTCTTGGTCAGTTTGAGCAGGTGCATGACCATCATCATCACCTGATCCTTGTTCGCGCCACCCGTCCCGGCCACGGCTTGCTTGACCTGGGTCGCGGTGTATTCGGCGATTTCGAGGCTTTCCTCCGCGCCCGCGACGATCGCCGCGCCTCGCGCCTGACCCAATTTCAGTGCCGAGTCGGGATTGCGCGCCATGAAGACCTTCTCGATTCCCATGGTGACCGGACCGTAGGTCTGAATCACCTCACGCACGCCGCGGTAAACGATCTGCAGCCGCTCATGCAACAAACCGCTGCCGGTACGAATGCAGCCCGAGGCCACGTACTCGCACCCGCGCCCCGTGTCTCGCACCACGCCGAAGCCGGTAATTCGTGAACCGGGGTCGATACCTAGAATAAGAGTCATAACGCCTGCAGCTTGAGATGTGATGCGCACAGTTGAACGCAGCATAAAGGCAGAAGCCGGAGGCCGATAGCGCTGATCGAATCAGCGCTTCGTGCCTCCGGCCTCAGGTCCTGGCGAGGGTGACGATCAGCCAAGCTGCTCCATCACCTCATCCGGGATTTCCGCGTTGGAATAAACGTTTTGTACGTCATCCAGATCCTCGAGCATATCGATCAGCTTGAGCACCTTTTCCGCCATTTCCAGATCCAGCACCGCGCTGGTGGTCGGCTGCATGACGATTTCCGCGTCCAAAGCCGTAAAGCCCGCCGCTTCCAGCGCGTTACGCACGGCATAGAAACCAGCGAACGAAGTGAACACGTCGATGGAGCCGTCTTCATGGGGCTCGACGTCATCGGCATCTGCCTCCATTGCCGCTTCCATCAGCGCATCTTCATCGACACCCGGCGCGAAAGATATTTGCCCCTTGCGTTCGAACAGATACGCTACCGAGCCATCGGTGCCCAGGTTGCCGCCGCACTTGCTGAATGCGTGACGAACGGCAGCTGCGGTGCGATTACGGTTGTCTGTCATGGTTTCGACCATGACCGCCACGCCCCCGGGACCGTAACCTTCGTAACCAAGCTCGACCATATCGTCGGCATCGGCGGCGCCCGCACCGCGAGCGATGGCGCGATCGATGATGTCGCGACTCATGTTGGCGCCAAGCGCCTTGTCCTGAGCCAGACGCAAGCGCGGGTTCGACGCCGGATCACCGCCACCCTGACGGGCAGCGACCGTCAGCTCACGAATCCACTTGGTGAAGATCTTGCCTTTCTTGGCATCCTGACGCTCTTTGCGGTGCTTGATGTTCGCCCACTTGGAATGACCAGCCATAACACGCTCCAAACTTTGAAACAGGCACGCCCGCTCGATCACTCGAACGGGACGCCTCACTCGAATCCTTGCCCGATCAGGGCGCGGGAATCAGGACGAATCGGCCAGCCGACCCGTCCTGCCCTTTATTGCGTAGCCGGTGTTACTCGGCCTTTGGCGTCTCGCGCAGGCGGATGTGCAGCTCGCGCAACTGCTTGGCGTCGACCACACCCGGTGCCTGGGTCATGACGTCGGCGGCACTCTGGGTTTTCGGGAAGGCAATGACTTCACGAATCGACTGAGCGCCGGTCATCAGCATGACCAAACGGTCCAGACCGAACGCCAGACCACCGTGCGGCGGTGCGCCATACTTCAGGGCGTCGAGCAGGAAGCCGAACTTCTCTTGCTGCTCGTCTTCGGAAATACCCAACAGACGGAACACCGCCTGCTGCATCTCCTTGCGATGGATACGGATCGAACCGCCACCCAGCTCGGTGCCGTTCAGCACCATGTCGTAAGCGCGGGACAAAGCGGTTGCGGGGTTGGCTTCCAGTTCTTCAGGCGAGCACTTCGGTGCGGTGAACGGGTGATGCAGCGCGGTGAAGCTACCGTCATCGTTCTCTTCGAACATCGGGAAGTCGACGACCCACATCGGTGCCCACTCGCAGGTGAGCAGGTTGAAGTCGTGGCCCAGTTTGATACGCAGAGCACCCAGTGCTTCGCTGACGACCTTGAACTTGTCGGCACCGAAGAACACGATGTCGCCGTCGACCGCGCCGACGCGATCCAGGATGACGTTCAGGTTGGCTTCCGGAATGTTCTTGACGATAGGCGACTGAAGGCCCTCGACACCTTTGGCGCGTTCGTTGACCTTGATGTAGGCCAGGCCCTTGGCACCATAAATGCCGACGAACTTGGTGTAGTCGTCGATCTTGCTGCGCGGCATGCTCGCCCCGCCTGGAACGCGCAGTGCGGTCACACGGCATTTCGGATCGTTGGCCGGGCCACTGAAGACCTTGAATTCGACGTCCTTGAGCTGATCGGCAACGTCCACCAGTTCCAGCGGGTTACGTAGGTCTGGCTTGTCGGAACCGTAGCGGCGCATGGCTTCTTCGAAGGTCATGTGCGGGAAGTCACCAAACTCCAGGTCCATGACTTCCTTGAACAGCTTGCGGATCATGCTCTCGGTGAGACCCATGATGTCGGCTTCGTTGAGGAAGCTGGTCTCGATGTCGATCTGAGTGAATTCAGGCTGACGGTCGGCACGCAGGTCTTCGTCACGGAAGCATTTGGCGATCTGGTAGTAACGGTCGAAACCGGCAACCATAAGCAGTTGCTTGAACAGCTGAGGCGACTGCGGCAAGGCGAAGAAACTGCCTGCGTGGGTACGGCTCGGTACCAGATAATCGCGAGCACCTTCCGGAGTGGCACGTGTCAGGATCGGAGTCTCGACATCCAGGAAACCATTGCCGTCCAGGAAACCACGGATGCTGGAAGTGATGCGCGAGCGCAGGCGCAGCTTCTCGGCCATTTCAGGACGACGCAGATCGATGAAGCGATAACGCAGACGGGTTTCTTCACCGACGTCGGAGTATTCGTTCAGTGGGAACGGCGGGGTTTCCGACTCGTTCAGGACCTCCAGCTCATAACCCAAGACTTCGATGGCACCGGAAGCCATGTTCGGGTTGACGGCGCCAGCCGGACGGGCACGCACCTTGCCGGTCAGCTTGACCACGTATTCGCTGCGAACACGATCGGCAATGGCGAAAGTGTCTGCGCGATCCGGATCGAAGACCACTTGAGCCAAACCTTCACGATCGCGTATGTCGAGGAAAATCACACCCCCGTGGTCGCGACGGCGGTGGACCCATCCGCAAAGGGTAATTTCCTGACCTTCCAGGCTTTCGTTCAGTTGGCCGCAATAATGGCTGCGCATCATGATCGTGTATTCACTTCTCGTAATTCGGAATTCGGTGGAGCTCTCGCCCGTCGCCAGTGCGCAATGGTGCAGGAGCCTTGGCATGCAGTTCAACCCGACGGTCAGTCCCTGCCTTCCATAGTAAGGCGGGGGATTATATAGGGTTAATCAAGGCTGTGCAGCCGCGCGGGGCGATACAGATGAAGAAGTCGCCCGAAGCCGATTTTTTGGCTTGCGGGCGACTATCGCTTGACGGCGGGCCCGCCCTTGACGCACCCGCAGGGAATGAGCGCCTGGACTCAGGCCGACGACAGCCGGAAGCCCTCGGCCTTCAACAGATGTGTCACACATACCACGCGAATCAAACCGCTGAAATTCTTTACCCCGCCGTAACGCAGATGGACCTCTCGATCAACGTAGGACAAAACCGCATTGATCGAACAACTATTGCAACTGGCGATTTCCGACAGGATATTCCAGTACACCCCCTCCAGCCGCAGGCACGTTGCCAAGCCGTTGAGCCTCACTGAGCGCGACTGTGGCTGGGCCAGGTCCATATTGAAGTCCTCGACGAACGGATCGTTGAGAACTTTGATACATCGCTGCACATCCTTGACCTCCCTTGCGGCATTTTGACTCATAAAAACCCCCTTGATGCAATTTCGAACGCGGCGATAGAAACATTTGAAATCAAATAAACGATGCGCCTATCAAGCCCTATTCATAGAGTGTTGACCAGTGGAAGCAGCACTTACGAAACGTAGGACATCACCACAGTTACAGAGGGAAAGTTGAGCTTCCGAAACTTGGAGTCAATATATAAATCGATGGGTATTACATATATATACGCACGAAAAAACATGCACCTTCAAGCGCAACAGCCCATAACGCAAATAATATGACAATATTAATAACTAAATCGATTCAGCCAGAAGCTTCAGGCGCAAAAACTCACAAAAGTATGCGCACGGCATCGCGGCACAGCCGAGTGGCGAAGGTTGAAAACGCGGCGAGGAGAAAAAAGGGATGTGAGCGGCAAGAACCGCCGCTCACAGGAGCAATTACTTGCCTTCGAGCATCGCACGCAGCATCCACGCGGTCTTTTCGTGAACCTGCATACGCTGAGTCAGTAAATCAGCTGTCGGCTCGTCGCTGACCTTGTCCAGCAATGGGAAGATCCCGCGAGCGGTACGGGTGACTGCCTCTTGACCACTCACCAGCGAGCGAATCATATCTTCGGCTGAAGGTACGCCTTCTTCTTCCTTGATCGAGGACAGGCGCGCATAGGTCGAATAGGTGCCCGGAGCCGGGAAGCCCAGTGCACGTATGCGCTCGGCGATCAGGTCGACCGCCAGGGCCAGCTCGTTGTATTGCTCCTCGAACATCAGGTGCAGGGTTCGAAACATCGGGCCGGTGACGTTCCAGTGAAAATTGTGGGTTTTCAGATACAACACATAGGTATCTGCCAGCAGGCGTGAAAGACCGTCCACGATTGACTTGCGATCTTCTTCGCTGATGCCGATATCGATTGCCATGCTAAGTCCTCTTTAAATGATGACGTTTCCGAAAGCTGCCTGCACTCTACCAAGACGCGCGAGACGGCGCAGCCATCTCTGCGCAAGTCTGGCCTGGCAAACGGTTCACACAACGGTTTCACATGGGCAGCTGGCAAGCACCAAATGACCCCGGAAGCGGTCGCAAATCTGCCTGACACGCAAAAAATCCTGATTGCGGCGCGGATGGCTCTGGACCAAGCCTTGGGCCCGAGGTCTCGAACACAAGCCAAATCGCCATCATCTCCCGCGATAAGTGGCGCTAAGCGCTTGATTTGAGTAGCTCTGCGCTTTGCTGTTAAATACGGCTGTGCCGCTACGACAAGCCAACAGGCTGTAGCGCACAGGCTGAGTCGGCGCCCGTGCATCACGCCTTCCCTTTTTTCAGAAGCGTACCGGGAGTCGCCAGCTTCTTCTTGTGATCCTTCTTAATGTGAGTCATCGAAATGTTGAAAATAGTCCACCTGCTAACGGGCGTAGCTGCCCTGCTGCTGTCATTCATACCCAGCCTGCGTAGTGAAGCGCTGTCTTCTTACCTGTCTCAACCGGATGCGCTGTATCTGGCCTTCTTCGGCCTGATCAATCTGGTCATCGCACCTGTGATTCCTTACTGGAACAGAGGCCCGCGTCATCAACTGCAAAACCTGGTCAGCGCGCTGCTGGTACTGGCCGTCGTTCTTCAAGTCCTTACCCTGCTCGTCCCGCTCGAAACCATCGCCGACCAACCTGCGGTTCTGGCCAGCCTGCTGGCACTGGTGGTCGCCGTGGCCATCCATCTGGGTGTCAGCTTCTATAAGTCGTCACCTTCGTCGGCGCCTCAGCCACATGAACTGGGCCAGCGCGATACCGGCACAGTGAAGTGGTTCAACACCTCCAAGGGCTTCGGTTTCATTTCTCGCGACTCTGGCGACGATATTTTCGTGCATTTTCGTGCCATTCGCGGCGAAGGTCATCGCGTACTGGTCGAAGGCCAGCGCGTTGAGTTTTCGGTTATGAACCGCGACAAGGGCCTGCAGGCCGAAGACGTCATCGCAGCGCTTCCGCGACGCTGAACGTCAACTCAAAAAAACCGCGCTTCAGGGCGCGGTTTTTTTTTGCTCTTAATAATGAGGGGGCGGCGCGTCCTCTTCGAAGGCCTCGAACTGTCCGCCCATCTCTTCCTGGCGCTTGATCAGGGCCGCCATCTGCAACTGCATCCGCTCAAGGCTGCGCTGCTGCGCAACAAGCACATCGTTGAGCGCCTGGATCGTGTCGTCCTGGAATGCCAGGCGACTCTCCAGGTCCATCACTCGCTCCTCGAGGTTCATGACTGTACCTCCACCAACGAAAGATTGTCGGCAAGCGCCGCCTTCAACCGATCAATGACGTCCAGCGCCTGATCGGCAGAGTAAGGCAACGCAGGATGCTTGCCCCAGACTGGAGCCGGCCAGGCGATATCGCTCCTGTGACGAACGATGACATGCATGTGCAATTGACTGACCACATTTCCCAGCGCGGCGACGTTCATCTTGTCAGCCTTGAACAGTTGCTGCAGCGTACTGGACAGCACCGTGGTTTCTTTCCACAACTGCAATTGCTCAGCCTCGCACAACTGGAATAATTCACTTATATCCGCCTTGCGCGGCACCAGGATAAACCAGGGGTATCGGGCATCGTTAGACAATAGCAGTCGGCACAGTGGGAAATCGCCCACAGGCAAGGTGTCTTGCACTAAACGCTGATCCAGAACAAACACGCATCAACTCCTGATCGCTGGTAAGGTTTCGATGTTTTCGCAACTGCGAAAAGCACTTTCAGTACTTGGCAGGATACTCGGGAACACCGGAGGAATCACGTAGACACGCCATACAAGGCCATTTTGCGGGATCGCTGTTGATTCTGGATCACTTGCCAGCCGCAAGAGGCCCGCACCAGGAATGGTCACTTTTCATTGATACGCACCTTGATGAGGCATGCGTTCAGACGGTAATAATCGGTTGCCTAGAGCGGAAACAAACGTTGGGGCCCTGTTTATTCAAGCGCTTGACTTGAGAAAACGGCCGGCTACGTTGACTCAGCGGTCAGGTCCGCAGAGAGCGACGGCACGGGCGTACCAAATGCAGGCAAGTCTATGGCGCGACGCACCAAAACGACCCACCTTGGAGACACACCACCGCGCACCTATCCGCGTTTTACTCACTTCATGACGGTAACAGGTAACGTCAGTGACGTTTTCGCGCGCCAACCTCCTTCAATCATGCATCACAAAGGTTTTTGGTGATTATTTTTTTCCTTTTAAAAACATAGTGTTATGTTTTCCAACGAAAGTATTTACACGGCATCGAACATTTTTTTCACACAAGGCGGAACTTTGAGCACGGTTGTTGCTTTGTCACACACAGGACCAACGCAGGGGTTCATCAGCTGATGCGTTTGGTCGAAAAAAAAATAAGGGGCAGACGCCTTGAGGCTTTCGATAAGGCGGGATGCAGATCACTGCGGATATGGATCCAACGGTCGGAAAGTACTGCGGTAGTTGTGCGTTTTTAGAGATAGATCTGTTCAGTAGCGACATGGATAGAGCTGTTTTGCGACATGGCCGTAAAGAAATTGAAAGGATAGGTTCGTAACTATCGCCAATAATGTCAGCGTGATATAAGTTTCGCCGACACCAAAAAGAAAGAGCCGCCCAGATAAAAAACAGGTGGACGGCAGTACTCTTCTTAAAACCAAAGGAGCAAAGTCACGATGAGAGTGATGAAGTGGAGCGCAATCGCCCTGGCCGTTACTGCGGCCAGTACCCAATTGGCATCGGCTGCGGCATTCGTAAGCGATCAGTCCGAAGCAACTGGTTTTGTTGAGGGTAGCAAGCTGGACGTCAAGGCCCGCAACTACTACTACAACCGCAACAAGAAAGACGGCGCGGTTGATGACAAAGACTGGACTCAAGGTTTCTTGGGCAACTTCAGCTCCGGTTATACCCAAGGCCTGATCGGTGTTGGTGTAGATGCATTCGGTTACGCTGGCTTCAAGCTGGACGGCTCCGACAAATATTCCGGTTCGGGCAACTTGACGACCGACAGCGAAGGTCGCAACCACGACAGTTTCGGCAAAGCCGGCGTTGCTGCCAAGTTCCGCATCTCCAAAACCGAGCTCAAAATTGGCGACATGCAGCCTGTGAACCCGGTTTTCGCAGTCGGCGGCTCCCGCCTGTTGCCACAGACCGCCAGCGGTCTGACCCTGCAGAGCAGCGAGCTCGCAGGTCTTGACGTGGAAGCAGGCCGCTTCTACTCCGGCACCAGCCAGGACACAACCAACCGTGATGGCGAAATCTGGGCTACCTACGCTGGCGTGACATCCAAATCCGCTACCTACGGCGGTGGCAAGTACGCCATCACTGACAGCCTGGGCGTTGCGTTCTACTACAACAAGCTGGAAGACGTGTGGAACCAGTACTACGGTAACGTGAACTACGCGCTGCCGCTGACCGACGACCAGTCCCTGGCCTTTGACGTTAACTACTACAACACCTCGGATACCGGCAGCAAAAAAGCTGGCGATATCACCAACAACACGTTCTCGCTGTCTGCCGCCTACTCCTTCCTGGCAGCACATACCGTTACCGTTGCGTTCCAGAAAGTTAATGGCAACACGCCGTTCGACTACATCGGTATCGGCGATAACAACCGCGGTGGCGACTCGATCTTCCTGGCCAACTCCATCCAGTACTCCGACTTCAACGGTCCTGGCGAGAAATCCTGGCAGGCGCGCTACGACCTGAACATGGCTCCGTACGGCGTACCTGGTCTGAGCTTCATGACCCGTTACATCAACGGTAAGGACATCGACGGCACCAAGATCGACGCTGGCAGCCCATACCAGGCGTACGGTTACGGCGCTGACGGTAAGCACCACGAGACCAACCTGGAAGCCAAATACGTCGTTCAGACCGGTCCTGCAAAAGACCTGTCGTTCCGTATTCGTCAAGCTTGGCACCGCGCCAACGCCGACCAGGCCGAAGGCAATGTGGACGAGTTCCGTCTGATCGTCGACTACCCGATCTCGGTTCTCTGATAGCGCCGCGATTCATCATCGAATCGCGCTGCAAGTCACTACCGAAAAAGAAAAGCCCGGCCCTGCGCCGGGCTTTTTCATACCTGCAAAGGCGTCAAATCCAAACCTGCCCGATTGCCGTCCGCCCTGTACTCGACCGTATCACCCCCGTACAATGCCAGGTCATTTCCCAGTCACAGCAACCGACGACGGCCGACCATGCGTACCAGTCAATATTTGCTCGCCACACAAAAAGAAACGCCGAACGATGCGGTCGTGATCAGCCATCAGCTGATGCTCCGCGCCGGCATGATCCGCAAGCTCGCCTCCGGTCTCTATACCTGGCTGCCCATGGGCCTGCGCGTTCTGCGCAAGGTCGAAGCCGTCGTTCGCGAAGAAATGAACGCTGCCGGTGCACTGGAAGTATTGATGCCGGGTATCCAGCCAGCGGAACTGTGGCAGGAATCCGGTCGCTGGGAGCAGTACGGCCCCGAGCTGCTGCGCCTGAAGGACCGTCACGATCGCGATTTCTGCGCAGGTCCAACTCACGAAGAAGTCATCACGGATCTCGCTCGCAATGAACTGAGCAGCTATAAACAGCTGCCGATCAACATGTACCAGATCCAGACCAAGTTCCGTGACGAAATCCGCCCACGCTTCGGCCTGATGCGCGGTCGTGAATTCATCATGAAGGACGCCTACTCGTTCCATGCGACTCAGGATTCCCTGCAGGAAACCTACGACCGCATGCACCAGGCGTACTGCAACGTGTTCACCCGTCTGGGCCTGAACTTCCGCCCTGTGGTGGCCGACAACGGCTCGATCGGTGGCGCGGGTTCGCACGAATTCCACGTACTGGCCGATTCCGGCGAAGACGACATCGTGTTCAGCGATACCTCGGACTACGCCGCCAACATCGAGAAGGCCGAAGCGATCCCACGTGAGAAATCCCGTGCCGCCGCCACCGAAGAGTTGCGCCTGGTCGATACGCCGAATGCCAAGACCATTGCCGCCCTGGTCGAGCAATTCGGCCTGGCCATCGAAAAGACCGTCAAGACGCTTGTGGTTCATGCCGCCGAGGAAGGGAAGCTGATCGCGCTGATCATTCGTGGCGACCACGAACTCAACGAAATCAAGGCTTCGAACCATCCGTTGGTGGCCAGCCCGCTGGTCATGGCCAGTGAAGCGGAATTGCGTGCCGCCATTGGCGCGGGCGCCGGTTCCCTCGGTCCGCTGAATCTGCCGTTGCCTTGCATCATCGACCGCTCGGTCGAGCTGATGAGTGACTTCGGCATCGGTGCCAACATCGATGACAAGCACTATTTCGGTGTGAACTGGGAACGTGACCTGCCTGTTCCGGAAGTCGCCGACCTGCGCAACGTCGTCGCCGGTGACCCAAGCCCGGACGGCCATGGCACCCTGATCATCAAGCGCGGCATCGAAGTCGGACACATCTTCCAGCTGGGCACCAAGTACAGCGATGCGATGAAGTGCCAGGTACTGGGCGAAAACGGCAAGCCAGTCACCCTGACCATGGGGTGCTACGGCATTGGTGTTTCCCGGGTGGTGGCTGCGGCCATCGAGCAGAACAACGACGAGAACGGCATCATCTGGAGCGACGCACTCGCACCTTTCCAGATCGCCCTGGTGCCGTTGCGCTATGAAACCGACGCTGTTCGCGAAGCGACCGACAAGCTATATGCAGAGTTGACTGCGGCCGGTTTCGAGGTGCTGCTGGATGACCGTGACAAGAAAACCAGCCCAGGCATCAAGTTCGCGGACATGGAACTGATCGGCATTCCCCATCGCATCGTGATCAGCGACCGCGGCCTGGCCGAGGGCAACCTGGAGTACAAGAGCCGCACCGAGTCCGAAGCTCAGGCTCTGCCAGTGGCTGACGTGCTGTCCTTCATCACGAGCCGGATCAACCGCTGAGTCGACGGGGCGCCCGCTTTCATCGCGGGCGCGCCCTCATTGACCTGTTTTGTCTTGCCTCATCCGCACCAAGAGATCTCATGTTCAAGCGAAGTTCCTCAAGTTTGGCGGGCGCCGCGTTATGCGCCAGTCTGCTCGTCAGCGGTTGCGCCAATCATCTGGCTCAACGCAGCGAACACGAAGAGCGGATCGACCGCAAACTGCTCGATCATAGCTTTCAAATAGACGTCGGCGAACCCAAGACCCTGGAGCTGCCGCAACGCCGTATCCGTATCCACGAGCTGAAAACCTTCGACATCACCGAATACGACGTTACGCGTCATTACGATCGCTATACGCCGTATCAACCCTGGCGGGAAATCTACGAAATTCCATTGGGTGCCGTGGCGATCGTCGCCGGTGTCGGCGCCAATGTGGTGAACGTGCTGACCTTCGGCAGCCTGCCCGACAGCGTGACCAAAGACTGGCTCAGCTACGGCATCGCGGGCATCAATCCATTCATGAATGCCCCCTCTCACGGACGAGCCCAACAAAACCTGGCAGGTATAGATGAGGTCCAGCGTGACCACCGGATCGAGCATACGAGCCTGCCGTGGAGCGAAAGCCCGGTCGAGATCAAGGACGGCAAAGACACCAACGAACTGAACACTGACCGCAATGGCGTTCTGCGCATCAATCTGCTCGACAGTCCGTTTGCCGAACAAGACCTGAGCCATGTGACACAGTTGGGGTTTAAGGTTCAGGACGACCAGTCCAACGTGCAGGCCACCGCCAGCCTGCCACTGAGCAAATCGTTGCGCGGCAAGCTGATCGAAGCCCACGGTCTGATTTACGACGATCTTGAAGACGACGAAGTGAGCCAGTGGGTGCACCGGGTCAAGCGTCTGTCGGAACTGGGTCTGGAAGAGGAAGCCAGCGACCTCGAGCAATCACTGATCGAAATGACCCGCAATGACCCGCAGCTGCAGCACGAATTTCTGCGTTCGCTGGCGAAGGATGCCGGTCGTCTGGTCGCCGTTCCTGAAGGTAGAGAGTAAAGCCGGTAGCGAGTAAACCGGCGTCAGCTAAATAGCTGCAGCTGTTCATGGGCGCCGCGCAGATCGTGCAAGCGCACACCAATCCCGAGCAGTCGCACCGGTTTGCCGCCGCGTGCGAAAGCCTGAGAGAGCAACTGCTCGTAGCTTTCCAGATCCCTGCCCGCTCCCGCCTGCTCCAGCGTCGTCTGGGTGAAATCGTGAAACTTCACTTTCACGAACGGCTTGCCCGGCCGATAGAGCGTATCGATGCGGGAGAGCCGGCCGTTTAGGTTGTCCAGCAGATCCGGAAGCTTTTCCAGGCAACTTGCCAGATCAGGCAGATCGGTATCGTAGGTGTTTTCCACGCTGACGGACTGACGGCGGCTGTCGTTCTGCACCGCCCGCTCGTCGATGCCATGAGCCAGATTCCACAAGCGCTCACCGAAAGAGCCGAACTCACGCACCAACGACAACTTGCTCCAGCCGCGCAAATCCGCACAACTGACGATCCCCAGCCGGCCCAGCTTGTCGGCTGTGACCTTGCCCACCCCATGCAGCTTGGAAACAGGAAGCTCGGCGACGAAGGCCTCGACCTGATCCGGCGTGATGACAAACAGGCCATTGGGCTTGCGCCAGTCGCTGGCGATCTTGGCGAGAAATTTGTTCGGCGCAACCCCGGCTGAAACGGTGATGTGCAGCTGGTTCGAGACGCGCTTGCGAATGTCCTGGGCGATGCGTGTCGCGCTGCCAGCAAAATGGCTGCACTCGGAAACATCCAGGTAGGCTTCGTCCAGCGATAAGGGTTCGATCTGATCGGTGTAGTCGCGAAAGATGGTGTGAATCTCTTTCGATGCTTCTTTATAGGCATCCATTCGCGGCTTGACGATGGTCAGGTCCGGGCAAAGCGTCAGCGCATGCCGAGACGACATGGCCGAGCGCACCCCATAAGCCCGCGCTTCGTAGTTGCAGGTCGCGATGACCCCACGACGGTCTGCCGATCCCCCGACTGCCAGAGGCTTGCCTGCCAGACCCGGATCGTCGCGCATCTCAATGGCGGCGTAGAAACAGTCACAGTCGATATGGATGATTTTGCGCTGCGGCATAACGTGAAGTCGTAGGAAAACGGTTGTGCAGTATCTCATTCAGGCAACGGTCTGACACTCGCCGCGCGAAACAGCTTGCATTGGTTCGATTGCGCGGACACACCCGTCATTGCGCTGACAGGCCCGTGCAGCCAGCCTCGGCTGTCGGTGATGACACAAGCCAGGCGCTAACCGATTGAAGAAAAAGCAGTTTTTTCCGCTATAAGCTTGACACCACGGCGATCCTCTGTAGAATGCCGCCACACAGACGCGGGATGGAGCAGTCTGGTAGCTCGTCGGGCTCATAACCCGAAGGTCGTCGGTTCAAATCCGGCTCCCGCAACCAAACATCGAAGAAGCCACTCAACAGAGTGGCTTTTTTGTGCGCGTCAGAAAATCGCCCCCTCATTATTGATGAAATATCTTTCATCAATAATGGCGCCCTACCCTGTGGCGTCGTCCAGATAAAAGCCTTGTCCGACCGCAACTTAGGCATGCCATCGGCGTAAATGCGGTTATTTTGTCGATCCTGAGGTTTAAAGGTTGACAGGTTGTCGTTCGGCTGTAGAATGCCGCCTCACAGACGCGGGATGGAGCAGTCTGGTAGCTCGTCGGGCTCATAACCCGAAGGTCGTCGGTTCAAATCCGGCTCCCGCAACCAACGTTTAAAAAAGGCTACTCGAAAGAGTGGCCTTTTTTTTGCCTCGACGAAAAGCGCCGAACAGCATGGATAATTGCTGGTCACATTTCGTTGTCGGACCGATTTGTTCACACCTGGTTTGTTGCCATAGGTTTCTCGACGCGCCAGATTCCGTGCCCGTTGCGGACACGTAAGCGAGCAACCGAATCTGGACTCATCGGTCACGAAACGTATCTGCCGTAATCGTCCGTTAGACTATTCGCCCGTTAGACGCAGGCGCTAACATCCTGAATTATTTTTTGCGTAGGGATTGGTAACTTGGCTGTATACCCCCATCCTGTCGCGCACGATCCAAGGAGTGATTGATGCGCGCCAACCCATCCGACACAAATGAAGCGGTCCCGGAAAATCCTCCGGCCCCACCTGCCCGGCTGCGCGTACGCGAACTGGTGAGCAAATACCGCCAACCTATCGGGTTGGCCGTCACCATCATTCTGTTCGCCCTGGCGTTGATTGCCTGTCGGCACATGCTCACCGAGCTCGACATCTATGCATTGCAAGACTCCCTACTGAGTGTGCCCATGCCTTCATTGGCGGGGGCGGTGCTGGCGACGGTCATTGGTTTTACTATCCTGCTGGGCTATGAATGGTCTGCCAGTAAATACGCCAACGTCGAGCTGCCGCCCAAGTCGCTGGTGATGGGCGGGTTCTGCGCGTTTGCCATTGGCAACGCAGTAGGCCTGTCGATGCTGTCCGGCGGATCGGTGCGCTATCGCCTGTATTCGCGTCTGGGGCTTGGCGCCAGCGAAGTCGCCCACATGACGCTGTTCGCCAGCCTGTCGCTGGGTTGCGCTTTGCCCCCACTGGCGGCACTGGCGACCTTGAGTGACCTGCCTGCCGCATCGCTGGCGCTGCACCTCTCGGTTCCGGTGCTGGCGAGCATCGCCATTGCCGTGCTGGCGATCAGCCTGATCATTGGCGTGGCGGTTTATCGTCGCCGGCTACCGGAGCAGAACGTCCCGCATAACCTGCTGGTTCGAGCCGGACGCCGGACGCTGCGCCTGCCAGGCTTGCGTCTGACGCTGATGCAACTGGTAATCACCGCTCTGGACGTTGCCGCCGCGGCTGCTGTCCTCTATCTGCTGCTGCCGTCTGCCCCACCTTTCGGTGCCTTCCTGCTGGTTTACTTGCTGGCGCTGGCCGCTGGCGTTCTGAGCCACGTACCGGGTGGCGTCGGTGTCTTCGAAGCGATCCTGCTCGCGGCATTCGCTGACGAACTGGGTGCGGCACCCCTGGCTGCGGCGCTGTTGCTGTATCGTTTGATTTACGTGGTATTGCCGCTGTTGGTCGCCTGTCTGGCGTTGCTGTTCAGCGAAGCCAAACGCTTTCTGTTCGCACGTCAGGCCATGCGTGTTGCATCCGGTCTCGGCGCGCCGATCCTGGCCTTGCTGGTGTTTCTGTCCGGCGTGGTGTTGCTGTTTTCCGGCGCCACACCGGAAATCGACACACGCCTGGAAAGCCTTGGCTTCCTGATTCCACACCGGCTCATCGACGCTTCGCACTTCGGCGCCAGCCTGATCGGCGTGCTCTGCCTGTTGCTGGCGCAGGGTCTGCGCCGGCGGCTTTCTGCAGCCTGGATGCTGACCACCATTCTGTTGTTCGTAGGCTCCATCCTGTCGATCCTCAAGGGCTTCGATTGGGAGGAAGCCAGCCTGCTGCTGCTGACAGCCTGTCTTCTAGCCATCTTCCGCCGCTCGTTCTACCGGCCGAGTCGCCTGCTGGAGCTGCCCTTCTCGCCGCTGTATCTGGTGGCGAGCATTTGCGTGCTGGGCGCCTCGTTCTGGTTATTGTTGTTCGCCTATCAGGACGTGCCGTACAGCCATCAGTTGTGGTGGCAATTCACCCTCGACGCCGATGCCCCGCGCGGTCTGCGCTCGGCGCTGGGTAGCGCGGTACTGCTGGTGATCGTGTCACTGACCTGGCTATTACGCACCGCCCGCCCGCAAATCGACCTACCGGACGACGCGCAACTGGCCAAGGCCGCCGAGATCATCAAGGCATCCAACCAGCCTGATGGCGGCCTGGTGTTGACCGGCGACAAGGCCGTGTTGCTGCACCCGGACGGCAACGCATTCCTGATGTACGCCCATCGCGGGCGCAGTCTGGTGGCGCTGTACGACCCCATCGGTCCGACCCAACAGCGCGCCGAGCTGATCTGGCAATTCCGCGACCTGTGTGACGTGCACCATGCGCGTCCTGTGTTCTATCAGGTGCGCGCCGAAAACCTGCCGTTCTATATGGACATCGGCCTGACCGCCATCAAGCTGGGTGAAGAAGCCCGGGTCGATCTGATCAAGTTCGACATCGAGGCCAAAGGCAAGGAAATGAAAGACCTGCGCTACACCTGGAACAGGGGTGGTCGCGACGGCCTGTCACTGGAAATCTACGAAGTCGGCCAAGCGCCGATGGATGAGCTGAAGGTGATTTCCGACGCCTGGCTGACGGGCAAGAACGTGCGTGAAAAAGGCTTCTCCCTGGGCCGTTTCAGCCTGGATTACCTCAAGCATTTCCGCATCGCCATTGTTCATTTTCAAGGTAAACCCGTGGCGTTCTCCAACCTGCTGGAAACCTCCCGGCAGGATCTGGCGAGCCTGGACCTGATGCGCTCGCATCCGGATGCGCCGAAGCTGACCATGGAATTCATGATGGTCGGCCTGATTCTGCATTACAAAAAGGAAGGCTACGCTCGTTTCAGCCTGGGCATGGTGCCGTTGTCGGGCCTGCAACCAAGACGTGGCGCACCGTTGACCCAGCGTCTGGGTTCGATGGTCTTCAGTCGCGGCGAGCAGCTCTACAACTTCCAGGGCTTGCGTCGCTTCAAAGACAAATTCCAGCCTGACTGGGAACCTCGTTATATGGCCGTGCCCGCGGGACTCGATCCGCTGGTGGCACTGGCCGACACCGCTGCCCTCATCGCGGGCGGCCTGACTGGATTGGTGAAACGCTGATGATTCAACGCTACTGGCGCTTTTTGCTTGCAGCCCTGGTAATCCTGGTGGTGGCACTGGGTTTCTGGCTGTGGAACCGCCCCGCCGCACAACCGACCTTGGAACACATCACCCTGGACGATGGTTCGGCGCTGATTCGCGCCACCCCGTCGACCAAGGTCAAGACACGGGTCGCCCTGGCCGTGACCACCGAAGACGCGATGACCGAGAAGCAAGTCCTGGCCCTGAGCTATGACGCATCAGCTCAAGTCATACAGGTTGTCCTGCCCAAAGACGACTGCCAACTGCAGGAGAAGGCCTTCAACGCCGCGCTGCAAAAGCTCGATGGCGCGCCGGATGTGGTTGCAGGCATCAGCGCTGGCGGCTCGGTGGCGTGGGACTGGCTGGCCGGTCAGAACAACGACAAGGCTCGGGCCATTTCGGTGAATTTCGTTCTTAATCAGCCGGACTGCAAAACCCCGGCGCCGAAAGCCGCGGCGCATGGCAAATGGACCGTGGCCTGGAACGACGGCCCGGATGACGAGACGGCGGTGTTCGTGCGCGACACGCCCAACGCCGAAACCAGCATCAGCGACTACGACATCAAATACCCGCAGATTTTGAATACCGAAGTCCGTCACCTGCTGATTGCCGATGACGCCAACGGCGGCCTGAACATTCCTGTGGTAGAGGTGCCTTCGAGCCAGCCATCGGACACCGTTACCCTGTTCCTCTCCGGCGATGGCGGCTGGCGTGACCTGGACAAGGATGTGGCGGGTGACATGGCGAAATCGGGCGGTTATCCGGTCGTCGGCATCGATACCCTGCGCTACTACTGGGAACACAAATCCCCGGAGCAGACTGCAACCGACCTGAGCGAGCTGATGGCACACTATCGGCAGAAATGGGGCGCCAAACACTTCGTGCTCGCCGGTTATTCATTCGGCGCCGACGTGTTGCCTGCGATCTACAACCGATTGCCGGAAGAAGATAAGGCGCGCGTCGACGGCATCATCCTGCTGGCCTTCGCACGCAGCGGCAGCTTCGAGATCGCCGTAGAAGGCTGGCTCGGCGCCTCCGGCAAGGAAGCGGCGACCGGCCCGGAAATGGCCAAGCTGCCGGGTGACAAGGTGTTCTGCGTTTATGGCGTGGAAGAAAAGGATGAAAGTGGCTGTACCGAAGCGACCGCCCCCGGTCAGAAGCAACAGCTGCCAGGTGGCCATCACTTTGATGAGGACTACCCTGCCCTCGCCAAGCGTCTGATCGCCGTCATCGACAAGTGGAAAGGCAAGGAAGCGCCTGAGTCGGCCAGCGCTGACTGAATCCCGGTCGTAAAAAATCCCCGGCGGCTCACGACTGCGGGGATTTTTTTACGTGTGGGCTGGCAACATATGGCGCCGGTAGCATCGCGTCTCCCTCTCCGCGGCACTTGGGAGCAGGGGATCGATGCCAATATCGTCCCGAAGCGATAGTTAAATCGGCCTCGGGCGTGTCCGGAGCGTAGTGCTCTCCTCCATGACGGCTATCACTTGCTCATTTGGGTGGGACGGCTTCTACGCTCAAATGAATGCCGAGATCATGGCGACCCGGTGCAAGATCGGGACGAAGGGTCAACGCTGGGATTTCATAATCGCCGTCGTTCTGCGTACGAAATGGCAGTGGTTGAGCAGTGAACAGGCCGTCCAGTCGAGCAGCATAGCTTGAGCAAATCTGCTCGAATCTCTTTGCGTCCACCTTGTGCGTCTTGTAGATCGGGAACGGAGCAAGCACTGTAAACCCGGGATAGAACAACACTCCGTGCTGTATAGGGAACAGCAGATCGTCTAATCCTCCGTTTACTCCTCTGCCGCTGTAGTGGGATTCCCAGCCGCCCATCGTGACGACGAGCATGGCGCGTTTACCGGCCAATGTGCCCTGGCCGTAGCGATCCCCCCAATGGCTTTCACTGTGTTCACCCACTCCATAGGCAAAGCCGTGAGCGTAGACGCGCTCAATCCAGCCTTTAAGGATTGCCGGCATCGAGAACCACCACAGGGGAAACTGGAAGACAACGGCATCTGCCCACAGCAACTTTGCTTGCTCAGCCTCAATGTCAGGCGGTTGTATCCCTGCGGCGAATGTCCGTTGGGATTCTACGGCGGGATTGAACCGCTCATCGGCGGTGTATCCCGGAGCATCAGCGGTATCCAGGACAGCTTTCCAATGCATCGCGTATAGGTCGGAAACATTCACCTGATGACCCGCTGCCTGCAGGTGACTGACAGCGAAGTCCCTAAGAGCGCCGTTAAGCGATCGCGGTTCGGGATGTGCATAGATCAACAGAACGTTCATGGGTAGCTCCGGCTTGAAGGGGTTGTACCGAAAATACCGATCTGATCGACTATGCTGGAAATGAATTCCGGAAACATCAGGTATTGCCATGCACAATATCTTGCGGCGTCTTGACCTCAACTTGCTTGTGACGCTCGACACATTGCTGGCAGAGAAAAACGTCACCCGTGCTGCTCGGCTCCTCAATCTGACGCAGCCAACGGTCAGCCTTCAGCTCGGTAGGCTACGTCAGGTGCTGGACGACCCCCTTTTGTTGCCCGGCCCGAGGGGTATGTCCACCACTGCCAGAGCTCAAGCGTTGCGCGGGCCGTTACGCCAGGCACTGGCGGCTTTGGAAGACGCGCTTACTCCTGGGGCGCCTTTCGATCCATTGCAGGCAGATCACACATGGAGAGTCGCTGCCAGTGACTATGCAACAACTGCCTTGATCTGGCCGTCGCTCGCATCGCTAAGACGCCAGGCTCCGGGCACGCGCCTGGCGTTGATCAGCAAGCTCCCGAGTAACCTGGCTGCGGACTTGGAAAACGATCGCCTCGATCTTGCGTTACATACTCGCGATGAAGCTCCTGCGAAGTTGCGTCAGCGCTCTTTGATCAATGAACGCTATGTGCTCGCAACTCGAATCGATCACCCGGCGCGAGCCTCTTCCATGTCGCTGGAGCGCTTCTGTGATCTGGAGCACGCAGTCATGTCCCCAGACGGGGGTGGATTTTCGGGAAGCACCGATCTTGCTCTTGCTGCCAAAGGACTGAGCCGGCGGGTTGTGCTTTCAGTGCCCAACTTCAATTCACTGATTACAGCGCTAACCCATAGCGACCTGGTTGCCATGGTACCCGAGAGGTTGGTGCGCAATCAGCCCAGACTTCACGTAGAAGAGCCACCGCTGCCAATCCCAGGTTTCGAGATCCTGATGCTTTGGCCCGAAAGGCTGCACCGCGATCCGGCACACGCCTGGCTTCGAGAGTTGATCGCAAAGGCCCTTGAGTGCAGCCCTTACGGGGCTGTTTAGACCAATACCGATTACAACCGCTCGTGTGTCGCGCTGATCGCGCGATGTATCGGCCGTACGTTTACGCACCCATGGGAATCCTTGCTTGCAGGTCCGCCATTGCAGCGTGGCAGTCGAGTGACAGACGGCTGGCGCACCAAGGCGTCCTCTGGCTAAAAAAGCGCCGTCAACGCTCTCGATCTACATCTCCACCTGCGTACCCAACTCGATCACCCGGTTGAATGGCAGCTTGAAAAACCTCAGGTTGCCGTTGGCGTTTTTCAACATGAAGGCGAACAGCCCTTCGCGCCAGCGGGCCATGCCCACCAACTTGGACGACACCACGGTCTCGCGGCTGAGGAAGTAGGTCGTGCGCATCGGGCTGAAGTCGAGTTCGGCCAGATGGCACAGTGTCAGCGCGGCCGGCACGTCCGGCTCGTCGATGAACCCGAAATGCAGGATCACCCGGAAGAACCCTTCGCCATAGCCTTCGACCTCGAAGCGCTGCGCTGCGGGAACCCGGGGCGTGTCCTCATAAACCACCGTCAGCAATACCACTTGCTCATGCAACACCTGGTTATGCAGCAGGTTATGCAACAAAGCGTGAGGCACGGCATCAGGGCGAGCGGTGAGGAACACTGCAGTGCCCTGCACGCGATGCGGCGGCTGCACACGGATACTGCTGATGAAGATCGGCAGCGGCAGACCGCCCTCGTTGATGCGATCGACCAGTAGCTGCTTGCCGCGTTTCCAGGTGGTCATCAAGATGAACAGCGCGATACCGGCCAGGAACGGGAACGCACCACCCTGCACCACTTTCGGCACGTTGGCGGCGAAGAACATGCCGTCGACGAACAGGCATCCCAGCAGGATCGGCACGGCCAGCAACGGCGGCCATTTCCAGGCCAGCAGCATGACCGAAGCCACGAGGATGGTAGTGCACAGCATCGTGCCCGTCACGGCCACGCCATACGCCGAGGCCAGGGCGCCAGACGATTCGAAGCCCAGCACCAGCAGGATCACCCCGACCATCAGCGCCCAGTTCACCGCGCCGATATAGATTTGGCCCTGCGCGTCACTGGAGGTGTGCTGGATGTACATGCGTGGAATGTAACCAAGCTGGATGGCCTGCAAGGTCATGGAAAACGCACCGGAAATCACCGCCTGGGACGCAATAATAGTCGCCAGCGTGGACAGGCCAATCAGCGGCAACAGGGCCCAGTTCGGCGCGAGCAGATAGAACGGGTTGCGTACGGCCTCCGGATTTTCGATCACCAGGGCGCCTTGCCCGAAATAGTTGAGCACCAGCGCCGGCAGCACCAGAGCGAACCAGGCGCGTGAAATCGGCTTGCGACCGAAGTGGCCCATGTCCGCGTACAGGGCTTCGGCGCCGGTCAGTGCCAGCACCACCGCGCCAAGCACCGCGACACCGATTCCAGGATGGTCGATGAAGAACCGTACCGCCCACACCGGATTGACCGCATGCAGCACCTCCGGCTGCTGGACGATGCCGTGGATGCCAAGCACGCCCAATGTCACGAACCACAGCACCATGATCGGGCCGAACATCACGCCGATCCGCGCAGTGCCATGGCGCTGGATCAGAAACAGGGCCACCAGCACGATCAAGGCAATCGGCACGACCCAGTGGTCCAGGCCATCGAACGCCAGCTCCATGCCCTCCACCGCCGAAAGTACCGAGATTGCCGGGGTGATCATGCTGTCGCCATAGAAGAGCGCTGCGCCGAACAGGCCGAAGACGATCATCGTCGCCTGCAGTTTCGGGTATTTCGAAGAGGCGCGACGGGCCAATGCCGTCAGGGCCATGATCCCGCCCTCGCCATCGTTGTCGGCGCGTAGCACCAGCGCCATGTACTTGAACGACACGACCCAGACCAGCGCCCAGAAAATCAGCGAGAGAATGCCCAACACCGAATCGTGACTTGCCTGCACACCGTAGCCGCCGACGAACACTTCCTTGATCGTGTACAGCGGACTCGTACCGATGTCGCCGTACGCCACTCCCACCGCGCCCACCAGCAGACTCAACGGTTTGACCGACGTATGCCCGGCCTCAGCCTGGCTAGTTGCGTGACCCATTTACCACTCCTGAACCCATGACCCGAGCACCGCGACACGCCGCTGTGAGATTGACCTGCGGCGTACCGGTAAATTCCGATGCACCCGGTCGACAATGGCCGCCGGGTTCAACGGCGCGAAGCATAGCGCAGCACCCGTCGTAATTCTCGGTATAACGCTGGTCAATCGCAGCTCTCATCGCTAGAATTGCGCACTTTTTGATCAGAGGCGCACCAAGCGCCCAGTCAGTGCCTTGGCCAATCGCCCGGGCATACCTACGCCGAGGTTAGTCAATGTCCACCGTCACCACGCCCGCCGCCCCCAAGGTCGGCTTTGTCAGCCTTGGTTGTCCGAAGGCGCTTGTTGATTCCGAACGCATCCTCACTCAGCTGCGCATGGAAGGCTATCAGGTCGTGCCGACCTACGAAGACGCCGACGTGGTGGTGGTCAACACCTGTGGCTTCATTGACAGCGCCAAGGCCGAATCCCTGGACACCATCGGTGAAGCCATCGCCGAAAACGGCAAGGTCATCGTGACGGGCTGCATGGGTGTGGACGAAAGCGTGATCCGCAGTGTGCACCCGAGCGTGCTGGCCGTTACTGGCCCGCAGCAATATGAGCAAGTGGTCAACGCCGTCCACGACGCCGCGCCGCCCAAGCTCGATCACAATCCGCTGATCGACCTGGTGCCGCCACAAGGCATCAAGCTGACCCCGCGCCACTATGCGTACCTGAAGATTTCCGAAGGCTGCAACCACAGTTGCAGCTTCTGCATCATTCCGTCGATGCGCGGCAAGCTGGTCAGCCGTCCGGTCGGCGATGTGCTCGACGAAGCCCAGCGTCTGGTCAAGGCCGGCGTCAAGGAGCTGCTGGTGATCTCCCAGGACACCAGCGCCTACGGCGTCGACGTCAAGTATCGCACCGGCTTCTGGAACGGCCAGCCGGTCAAGACCCGCATGACCGAACTCTGCCAGGCCCTCAGTTCGCTGGGCGTGTGGGTGCGCATGCACTACGTCTACCCCTACCCGCACGTCGACGAAATCATCCCACTGATGGCCGCGGGCAAGATCCTGCCGTACCTGGACATCCCGTTCCAGCACGCCAGCCCGAAAATCCTCAAGCTGATGAAACGCCCGGCCTTCGAAGACAAGACCCTGGCGCGGATCAAGAAGTGGCGCGAACAGTGCCCGGATCTGATCATCCGCTCGACCTTCATCGTCGGCTTCCCGGGTGAAACCGAAGAAGATTTCCAATACCTGCTGGATTGGCTGACCGAAGCACAACTCGATCGCGTCGGCTGCTTCCAGTATTCGCCGGTCGAAGGCGCGCCGGCCAACCTGCTGGACGCCCCAATCGTGCCGGACGACGTCAAACAGGAACGCTGGGACCGCTTCATGGCGCACCAGCAGGCCATCAGCGCCGCGCGCCTGCAGATGAAGATCGGCAAGGAAATCGAAGTGCTGATCGACGAAGTGGACGAGCAAGGCTTCGTCGGCCGTTCGTTCTTCGATGCGCCGGAAATCGACGGCAACGTGTTCGTAGAAAGCGATCTGGATCTCAAGCCAGGCGATAAGATCATGTGCCGCGTGGTCGATGCCGATGAATACGACCTGTGGGCCGAGACCATTTAAATGCTTCGCGCGCAAGCTTGCTCACACACATCAGGGTCGCTTGCTGTGGGAGTGAGCTTGCTCACGAATGAATTGTGACCTGCGGTCATCCTCAAACCCCTCCCTTGAAACGGCGGGGTTTGTTTTTTCTGGCTATCGTCTCCACATCAGGACAACGACAAGAACAGGAGAAGAGGCGACATGACCCACCACTCGGTCATTTACCTGCCGAAGAAGCACGACTACGCCGAACTGACCCGACTCTGGGAGGCTTCAGTCCGCGCGACCCATGACTTTCTGCCGGAAAACTACATCACCCTGCTGCGCAATCTATTGGAAACCCAGTATCTGGACGCGGTGAATCTGTTCTGCACCCGCGATTCGCAGCTGCATATCACCGGATTCGGCGGCACCACACCGGGCAAGCTGGAGATGCTGTTCATCGCGCCGGATTACCGGGGGTTGGGGCTGGGCAAAAAGCTGCTGGACTATGCCATCGAGCATTTCCAGGTGACGCAACTGGATGTGAATGAGCAGAACCCCCAGGCACTGGGTTTTTACGAGAAGCAGGGGTTCGAGATCGCTGGGCGCTCGGAGGTGGATGGGCTGGGCAGGCCGTATCCGATGTTGCGCATGAGGTTGAAAACGTGAAGTGACCAACTGTAGGTGCGCGCTTGCTCGCGGTTGCGGCGTGGCAGTCACCTTATCTGTATCAGCCATACCGTGATCGCGGGCAAGCGTGCTCCTACAAATGCCCGCGTCACCCGCGAAACAGACTTTAGTTGCGTCAGCGCTTCAGACTTTCCAACAGCACTTTGTTGAACTGCTGCGGATCCTGAATCTGTGGCGCATGTCCCAAGCCAGCGAACTCGATCAGCGTGGCCTGCGGAATCCGTTTGGCGGCGGCCTTGCCCAGTTCCGGGTAATTGCCCAGCGTCTTGCGCAGCGCTTCGGGTGCGGCGTCCTTGGCGATGGCCGTGTTGTCCTTCTGGCCGATAAACAGCACGGTCGGCATCGTCAACTTTTCGAAATCGTAGAAC
>NZ_NKHL01000118.1:195495-306437 GCF_002934685.1 Pseudomonas bohemica | reverse complement strand
AACGGCGTGAATTATGGCGAAGTGGCCCGGGCCATGGCCTCGATCGAGAAAGCCGGGATTACCAAGTTGTCGGTGATAACCGCGAAGTAGCGGATGTCTGTGACATGGCTTCTGCCCGAAGGGCGCAGGAGCTGCCGGATCGAGAGCAGACCACGAATGCCAGCCCAGGCGAGGCCGGAATCGAGGCAACCCGCAGATGTCAGTCTGGGTGTGGCATGCTTTTCCCGGCCTGCGGCTATCCCGGGCCAGGAAGGTGTCATTCCCGCCGACATCGATCCCATTTACCCTCCTGCAGTTTCGCTGAAAACCCCTATCCACAATCATCACAACTGCACGCCTGTCCCCGTGGGAGCGTGAGCTCGCGGGCAACCAGATTTACTCACGACTGCCGTGCTGATGGTGTGCTGCCCCAGCAACTGCCTCTCTGGGGGCGGTGCTGCTAAAACAGCAGCCTTCGCCCGAGTACAGGCTGCATCCCCCGCAATCATTGGCTCAACAAGCAGTGGCATATCGCTTGCTATATCCCCTTCACTGCCTACATACCTGGGGATACACATGCTTTACACAAGAGGCTTCCAGCGCCGCCAACTGGCATTCTCGCTGACCAGCACATTATTGATTTCTGGCTACGCGATGGCTCAGGCCGACGAACCACTGCTTGATGCAGTCGTGGTTCAAGGCCAGGATCAAGCCACTGAAACCTACGTCGGCGATGTCAAGAAAGAGACAGCGCCGCAGTCGCGCGGGACCCTGACCAAGGCGCAGCTTGAAAAGTTCGTCGGCCTCGACAGCGCTGTCACCGGCGCGCTCAAATATGTGCCTGGGGTACACGTCAGCGGCGGCGACTCCAGCGGGATCACCGAAGGTTCGCTGAACATCCGCGGCTTCTCCCAGGATCAACTGGGCTTCACCCGCGACGGCATTCCCCTCAATGACCCTCAATTCCTGACGCCTCACGCCGACTTCATGGGCGACCCGGAAAACTACCAGTCGGTGAACGTCCTGTACGGCTCGTCATCGATCAATGCCCCGACACTGACCGCAAGCGGTGGCAGCGTGGAAATCAAATCGGTGGCGCCGACGGCAGAGAGTGGCGTGACCCTCAAGCAAAGCGTGGGCAGTAACGACCTCCATCGTACGTTCCTGCGGGTCAACACCGGCGAGTGGAATGGCTTGTCAGCCTGGCTTTCGGCATCGCGGACCACCGGCGATCTGTGGGATGACACCGACGGCAAGCTCGAGTCCGACCGTTACGAAGGCAATATTCAATACAAATGGGGCGACGGCAACCAGATCAACGCGCTGTTCTCCAGCTTCCTGATGCGCAGCAACAGTTACCAGAGCCCGACACTCGCGCAGTACCGTGGCAGCTCGTACGACAGTGGCTACCCGACCGCGAAATACCCGACCGAAGGCGGCACCGCTGGCGTGGCCGACGTGACGGTTCCAGGCACCAGCGCCGCCAACTCGCGCGCCGACTTCAAGATCCAGACGTACGGGCTCAACGGGCTATTCAATCTGTCCGATGGCGTCCAGCTCAAGGTCAACCCGTACTACGTGCGGGTCACCGATGGCACGGCGTCCATTGCCACTGCCGCCGTCAACGAGGGCACGCTGGGCACCGACGTCAATCATGACGGCGATGCCATCGATCCGGTCGTACCTGCCTCGTTGCAATTGTTCCCCACGCAATACCGGATCGGTTCCAGCAATACCCTGGACTTCACTCTCACCGACAAAAATGTGCTGCAACTTGGCCTCTGGACTGACTACACCCACGCGCGCAATCAGATCGTGTACACGCCGATCAAAGGCAATGGCAAGCCAGCGGGCATCGATGGCAGCGAGACGATTCGCGATGGCCTCGGCAACAAGGTCTATGCGACCAATCAGTCGAATCAGATCACCACGCAAAAGCTCTGGGTCCAGGACACCTGGAACATTACCGAACCTTTGACCCTGACCACCGGGCTGGCCTGGCAACACACCCGGCTTGAAGGTGACGATCACCTGACCGCCTACGGCAACAGCGAGGATTACAACCGTTTCCTGCCAAGTCTGAGCCTCAGTTATCAGCTCGATGAGCGTAACCAGTTCTACTACAACACCACCTCCAACATGCGCGTCCCGGCAATTGCCTCGGTGTACGGGCGCATTGACGGGGGCGACAAGCAGAAGCCAGAGCTGACCTGGAACCAGGAACTGGGCTGGCGCTACAGCACGGATAACACGTTGCTGAGTGCCGCGGTGTTCTACGACAAGTTCAAGAATCGGCAGGCTGCGTTCGAACAGCTGACCGGCGTGACGTCGTACTTCAACGCCGGAGACGTCGTCACCAAAGGGCTGGAGCTGTCGGTCAACGGCAAGTTACCTGCGAACTTCAACTATTTCGCATCGTGGACCTCGCTCAGCTCTACTCAGCGCTCTGACTACAGCGCGGGCGGCGCCACTGCCGATACCCAGGGCAACCAGCTATACGACACCCCTCACCAATTGGCGAGCGCCGGAATCGGCTACGACAACGAGGCGTTCTACACCAACTTCCTCGGGCGTTACACCGGCAGCTACTACGGCGACCTGGCGAACAACGAGAAAATCTCGGGCTACACCGTGTTTGACCTGAACCTGGGCTACCGCTTCAAGGGCCTGATCCCTGGGATCAAGGACACCACCGTCAGCCTCAATGCGAACAACATCTTCGATAAGCAGTACCTCTCGGGTGTGAAGTCCGGAACCATCGATGCCGACCCGGCCAACACAGACTTCTATGGCGCGCCGACCTACTACAAAGGCCAGCCACGCTCTCTGGTCGCATCTGTGTCCCTGGGCTTCTGACCGTCCATTCATAGCATTGAACAACCAGCGGCCCTTCGCCGTTGGAGGAGAACCGTATGAGCGACCATCATTACGACTACGTCATCGTCGGCGGGGGCACTGCAGGGAGCGTCCTCGCCAATCGCCTCTCGGCGCGCGCCGATAAACGCGTGTTGTTGATCGAAGCCGGTGCCGATACGCCTCACGACAGCACGCCGCCCGAAATACTCGACGGGCTACAGCCTTGGCTGCCTCGTGTGGCCGGCGAACGGTTTATCTGGCCCAAGTTGAACATTCTGCGCGCCAGCGAGCACCCTGAGGTGGAGCGTGGAGAGCAACTCTATGAACAGGGACGCATTCTGGGCGGCGGCTCCAGCGTCAACATGATGGTCGCCAACCGTGGCCTGCCAGCCGATTACGACGAGTGGGCCAGGCACGGCATCGAAGGTTGGAGCTGGGCGGACGTGCTGCCCTATTTTCGTAAGCTGGAGCGCGACCTGGACTTCGGTTCCAGCGACCCTGAGCTGCATGGCCAGACCGGCCCGATCCCGATTGCGCGCACTCACTCGCAACACTGGGGACGGTTTACCCAGGCCTCGGCGCTGGCACTGCAAGCGCAGGGACTGAACGACATCGTGGACCAGAACGGGCGATTCGAAGACGGTTATTTCGCCCCTGCGGTGGCGGTCGAGAACAATCAGCGTGTGTCTGCCGCCCGCGGCTACCTGAGCCCCGAAATTCGTCAGCGGCCCAACCTGACGGTGTGGACCGATTCCCACGTGAACCGGTTGAACGTAGCGGGCAATCGCATCAGTGGCGTGCAACTTGAGCGCAGGAGTCAGGTGCTGTCAGTGAGCGCAGGCGAGGTCATTCTTACCGCAGGTGCCCTGCAAACGCCCGCGTTGCTGCTGCGCGCAGGCATCGGCCCCGCGGATCAATTGCGCGACCTGGGTATCGCCGTGATCGCCGACCGTCCGGGTGTAGGGCAGAACCTCTGGGAGCACAGCTCTATCGGATTGTCTGCGAGGTTGCACGAAAGCCCGCTGCCCAACGATGAACCCAACGCCGTTCACTTGCTCGCCGCCAGGGCCTCTTCCGGGGTCGACGCCAGCGTGCCCTCGGACCTGTATCTGGGCATCCTCAGCAACTGGGCCCTCGGCACGGCCAGTGCAGTGCTGTGGGTAAACAAGCCTTCGTCGAGCGGACAATTGCGTTTGCGCAGCAAGGACCCGGCGCAGTATCCGGCAGCGGACTTCAACCTGCTGTCCGACCGCCGCGACCTGGACCGACTGCGCGAAGGGCTGCGCCTATTGGCTGCAGCCTTTGCCCACCCTGCCGTTGCCGCGTTCAGCGGCCCGCCGCGCCTGACCCGCTTCGCCGAAGCGTCGCTGGACGGCCCGTTACTATCGGAGCTTCTGCAAAACGACGACAGCCTCGAGCGTTACCTGCGCGCCAACGTCGGCGGCGTGTGGCACGCCAGCGGCACGTGCCGAATGGGCTCGGTCGATGACCCGCTGGCCGTGGTAGACGCCGACGGTCGGGTGATCGGCGTCCACGGCCTGCGCGTCGCCGACGCCTCGGTCATCCCGGTCATCCCCCGCGCCAATACCAATCTGCCGACCTTGATGATCGCCGAAAAACTGTCCGACGCGATTCTTGCGTCCGCTTGAGGAACTGCCCACATGAGCCATTACAACCTACTGATTGATGGAACCCTGCAACCTGCCGAGCAATACGACGAGGTGTTCGACCCAGCCACCGAACAAAGCATCGGTCACAGCGCCAGGGCGAGCCGCGCACAGATCGACGCTGCAGTCGATGCAGCCCAGGCAGCCTTCGAACCTTGGGCGCAGGACCCTGACGCCAGGCGCCAGGCCCTGGCGCAGGCGGCAGCCGTTGTGCGCGAAAACACTCAGGCGATCGCCGAGCTGATCAGCCGCGAACAAGGTCGGCCGTTGCATTTTGCCTTGGGCGAGGTCGCAGGCGCTGCCGCGACGCTGGAGCACTATGCCAACTTCACGCCCCCTGCCCCACAGGTACTGCGCGACGATGCGCAGCGGTTGGTGCGTATCGAGCGTCGGCCGTTGGGCGTGGTGGCAGCCATTGCGCCATGGAACGTGCCGATCATCCTGCTGGTGCTGAAAATTGCCCCTGCCCTGCATGCAGGCAACACGTTGGTGGCCAAGCCGTCGGAGTACACGCCGCTGTCGGCGTTATTGCTGGGTCAACTGCTCAAGGATGTGTTTCCGGCCGGCGTGCTCAACATCATTGCTGGAGATGGCCAGGTCGGCGAACACCTGGCCCGTCACCCGCAGGTGCGTCACGTGACCTTCACCGGCAGCGTGGCCACAGGCAAGCGCCTGTATGCCGGCTCCGCCGATGACCTCAAACGTCTGACCCTGGAACTGGGCGGCAACGACGCTGCCCTGGTTCTTGACGACGCCGACCCCAAGGCCATTGCCGAGTCGCTGTTTTGGGGAGCGTTCTGGAACAGTGGTCAGGTGTGCTTCGCGATCAAGCGGCTGTATGTCCATCAAAGCCTGTTCGCGCCGGTGATCGATGCGCTGGTCGAACGTGCCGCCAGAACCCGCCTTGGCAGCGGGCTCGACCCCCAGTCAGAACTGGGCCCATTGACTAATCAGGCGCAACTGGACCGGGTCAAGGCACTGGTCGCCGATGCTCGGGCACATGGAGCAGTAGTCCACACAGGCGGCGAGCAGCCCGACCGTCCGGGGTACTTTTACCTGCCGACCATCATCAGCGGTATCGGTGCGGGAACGGCTCTGGTCGATGAGGAGCAGTTCGGCCCGGTGCTTCCTGTCATTGCGTTCACCGATATCGATGATGCCGTACGCCAGGCCAACGCCAGCCCTTATGGGCTGGGTGCGTCGGTATGGACGTCCGACCTGGCGCGCGGCGAGGCCGTGGCACGCCGATTGGATGCAGGCCTGGCCTGGGTCAACCAACACCTGGACATTCACCCTGGTGCGCCCAAAGGCGGAGTCAAGTGGAGTGGCATTGGCTACGAAGGTGGCGAGCGCGGCTACGACGCCTTCAGTGAGTTGCAAGTCCTAAACATTGCTCGTCCTGGCGCCTGAGGGTGCCTGACGTCCCGTCGATTCAGTCCGACGTTCATCCAGGGTTGATCCTCAGAAAGATCGACCTGCAAAGGAGCTCTACATGCGTGCTGGTAGCTGGCCCTCGATACTGCTCACCCTTGCGTTCGCCGTGATCATCGCGGCGTGCCACAGCAAAACAATCCTGTTGATTGGCGACATCGCCAATGCCTATTCCGTCAGTCCTTCGCACGCCAGCTGGGTGGTCTCGGCGGTGGCGGTCGTGGCCGCCCTCGCCTCGCCCCTGGTGAACTGGGGCGTCGCCCGGGTCGGCGAGCGAAAGGCAATCATCGGCGGGCTGATCATCGCTGCTCTGTGTAGCTACCTGGCCAGTCGCTCCACTGACTTCACCGCCCTGCTGGCGCTGCGCGTCATTGAAGGTGCTGGTTACATCAGCGTGGTATTGGCGGCCCTGGCCCTGTTGATCCATACAACCGAAGGGAAACGCCGCACCAGTGCGCTGGCGTTCTGGTCGGTGGCGTCGCCACTGGGCGGCGCAATTGCGATTTTCGCCGTTTCCCCATACATCGGCGGCGATCACAGCCAGTGGCGCCTGGCGTTCAGCGGGCACGCCGTCATCCTGCTGTTGCTGTTGCTGCTGACACCGCTGCTGCCGTCGATAAATTTGGCCAACCGCGCCGAGCGCAAACCCTTGTCGAAGGTCTTCAGCCTATACACCGATCCGCAGGCGCTGAGGCTGGCGGCCGCGGTCGGCGCGCCTTTGACGGTTTCGCTGGGCCTGATCACTATCACACCCGCTTACCTGATCGGTGTCCTGCAGGTAGCGCCGGCGACCATCGGCGTGATTTCGACGGTCGGCATCCTGTCCAGTGTCGCAGCCGGCCTGCTTGCCGGTTTTGTCCTCAACCTGCGCGTCATCGGCCCGTTAAGCGTAGTCGCGGGGGCGGTGATCGGGGTGGCACTGGAAGTTCTCGTGTTCATACCGGGTGTGAGTACCGAAGTGGCGATTGCAGCGAAAATTGCCCAGGGCTTCTTCAGCAGCTTCGTGGTGGCGTGGGTTTTCACCAGCATTCCGAAAATGACCCGCAACGGCGACTTGATGGGCGCCGGTGGCATCGCCGAACAAGCGCTGTACCTGTCGATGTTTCTCGGTCCGGTGCTTCTGTATCCACTATTTGCCCTAACCTCGCGGGCACCGTTCTTCATCGTGCTGGTGATCGCCAATCTGCTGCCGCTGTTCCTCTTGCCACTGACCTCCGAGCGTTCTGGTCAAGCCGGCCAAGCAGCTGCGGCCCATGGCTGATCGCCTTGGGGTGCTGCCAGTGCAGCACCCTTCCAGCAGGTGCTTAGTAGCCAGCAAACGCGCAGCAATGACATTTGCTTCAAGATCGGCACCTTGAAAATTTAGTTCTTATATTTCATACAGTTATCTAATTTTTCCAGTTGGACGTTTTAGGTACGGTTGTTGCGATACACCCCCTGACGGGCGACTCACAAGCCCGAAACTCACTCGCTTCGAGTGTGAATTCAGCCGCCATGGGGATGGTTATGTTCATTCGCAATACGTTATCGATTGCTGTCGCTTTAAGTCTGGGAAGCCTGTATCTGAATACAGCGCTGGCCGACGAGTCGCCAGTCGAGACCGCAGATTCCACCCTAGAAAAAGTCACGGTCACCGCGCAGAAACGTGAGGAAACCGTTCAGGAAGTACCCTCTTCAATCGCCGTACTCAGCGGCGACAAGGTTCGCCAGGCATCACTCAATTCGGCCAATGAAGTTACCCGCTACATACCCAATACTTCGGCCGGCACGGTGGACGGTCATGGCCGACCACGCTGGTGGATTCGGGGACTGGGCACTGGCGATCAGGGCGCCAATACCGTCAGTCCGGTCGGCATCTATATGGACGATGTGTACATCTCCAACATCAGCGCCACGGGTTTCCCCTTGTTTGACCTGGACCGGGTTGAAGTACTGCGCGGCCCGCAAGGCACCTTATGGGGCAAGAACACAACGGGAGGCGCGATCAACTTCATTTCCCGAAAACCGTCCTTCAAGGAAGACGGCTATCTGAAACTGGACGCGGGCAACTACAACAGCCATGCCGTGGAAGGAGCCTTGGGCGGCGCGCTGGTGGACGACAAACTGGCAGCGCGCATTTCGTTCCGCCAGCAGGGCAATGACGGTTACAGCGAAAATAAAGCGGACGGCAACGACCGGGGCGCACTGGAAGACGACGCGATTCGTCTGCAGTTCATGGCAGCGCTGTCAGACAACGTGGACGCGAACCTCAATCTGCACAGTCGCCGCTACCATGACACCGGCAGCGCCACCACAGTCAATTACGGGCTACTGTCAAACGGCAGCAACCTGTTCGGTTACCACGTCGATCCCAAGCAAGGCGACGTTTATTACAACGCTAAAAACACCGCCAACATCGAGCAACAAGGCGCCGACCTGACGCTTAACTGGCAACTTGGCGACTTTCAGCTGACCTCTATTTCAGCCATCGAATCATTTGACCGCCACGCGCAGTCCGACAGCGATGGTACGGCACTGGAGCTTCAACGCAGCCACAGCTACGCGAACAGCCGACAGGTTTCTCAGGAAATCCGCCTGGCCTCTCCCCGCACTGATCGCCTGAACTGGGTCGCGGGGCTGCACTACTTCAATGAAGACCTGGACGCTAAAGAAGCCAACGGGACCTTACAGGACACCTATGTTTCGCGCAGCTATAACCAGGTTGCCTACACCCAACAGAGCGAAAGCTATGCCGTCTTCGGCAGCGTGACTTACAACTTCACCGATGACTTCAGCCTCACCGGCGGCTTGCGCTGGACTCAGGAACGCAAGGGCATCGATCTTCGGCGAGTGGCAAGTAGCGGCCAGGCAAGTTTCGCTGGCGGCGACTGGTGGAGGCCGTCTGACGTGACGTCACCGCTGGCAGTGACAGCCACTCAGGACGAGAACAACACCTGGAGTGACTGGACGTACGACCTGACTCCCGAATACCGGATTTCAGACAACGCCCGCGTGTATTTTCGCTATTCCAAAGGCTTTCGCTCCGGTGGCTATAACGCCGGTGTCACGACTCAGGCAACCGTGGCCACGGTCAGCCCGGAGTTTCTCAAGGCATACGAACTGGGGCTTAAATCCGAATGGTTCGATGGCCGCCTGAACGCCAACGCCAGCATCTTTTACTACGACTACACCGATATCCAGCTCAACGTCGTCTCGGCGGTCAACAACCAGACCGTTTCGCGACTGGCTAATGGCGCGCAAGGTGAAGCCTATGGCGGGGAGTTCGAGCTCGAGGCAATACCGTTGGAGAATCTGCACGTCAACTTCGGCCTTGGCCTGCTGCACACCGAGTTCACTGACTACACCTCGGGCAGCAACGACTACTCGGGCAATTCGTTCGTGCGCGCCCCGAGAGTATCGGCCGTGCTGGGCGCCGATTATCGAATCCCGCTCAACGTCGGCGGAGCTGTTGTCCTGGGCACCGACTGGGACACCCGCACCCGGCAGTATTTTTTCACCAACGACCAGACCGCGAACATGCGCACCGGTGGTTACACCCTCGGCAATGCCCGTGTGACGTATGAATTGCCAGGGGGCAAGACTGAGGTGACGAGCTACGTGCATAACCTCACCAACAAGGAATACCGCAGCCACACCTTGCCCGGCGGCTATCAAAGCGCTGGCGTGATGTACGGCGACCCGCTCACGTTCGGCGTGTCGGTGACCACTCGATTCTGATCCCTCCAGGGAGCGCTACCGGCGCTCCCTCTGATAAGGCGTAATCCATGAACCTGTCTCGTTTCACCCCCGCTCGCTTACTCGCTCCGCTCTCACTGGCGCTGGGTTTGCTGGTCAGCCAGCACCTGCTCGCAGCCCAGCCTTTGACCACGGTGAGGATCGCAACCGTCGCCTGGTCCAATGCTGGCAAGGTCACCTTCAACGGCCCTACCTACCTGATGGACAAAGACCCCTGGCTCAAGGAGCAACTGGCCAAACGCGGTATCGAACTGCAATGGGTGCCGGCTGCAACCGCTTCAGTCGGCACGTTCGTCAATGAGGAGTTTGCCAACAAGCGCATCGACTTCGCGTTCTACGGAGATTTGCCAAACATCATTCTCAATGCCTCCGGGGTATCGACCAAACTCATTGCCTCGGGCGGATTGGGCAACAACGTCTATCTGGTGGTGCCACCAGACTCTACGGCGCAATCGATTGACGACCTCAAAGGCAAGCGCATAGCGCTGCACCGGGGCCGACCGTGGGAGCTGTCGTTCGCCAAATTGCTGGACTCCCGACACCTCGCGTTCGACGACTTCCGCATCTTCAACCTCAATCCTCAGGCCGGTGCGGCTGCGTTGAGCGCCAATCGGGTAGACGGTTTCTTCACCCTCAGCGATGCCTACCTGCTGGAAGACAAGAAGGTCGGCAAGATCATCTGGTCAAGCAAACAGGCACCTGCCGACTGGAAAATGCGCGCCGAGCTGTTCGGTGCAAGCGACTTCGTCGCGCAAAACCCGGAGGTCACGCAACTGGTGGTCGATGCCTATCTGAAGGCATTGAAATGGGCCGCAGAGGAGCAGCACAAGGACGAGTACATCAACTTGCTGTCGCAGTCCGGCCAGCCGGTCAGTGTGTTGCAGCGAGAGGTGCAAGGAGAGAGCTGGAACAGTCACTTCAGCCCGTTGATCGATGACACCCTGCGTCAGCACTACCAGGACGGTATTGCCTACAGCCTCAAATCCCGGCTGATCCGCAATGATGTCAAGGTCGATGACTTGCTTGATGACCGCTTCGTGAAGCAGGGGCTCAAGGATCTGCAGCTGGAAAATCAGTGGTAGCGGATTGAAAGGCAAGGCCCGGTGTTGAGCCGGGCCTGTGCCGAGCCTGCTTGTATCAGGCGGCGTTTTCCAACAGCTTTTTACCTTCCTCCCAAAGACCGGTCATGGACCATTGCTGCTGCAGCACACCCGGGCCAAACTCTTTCGAGCCGCCCAGGCCCTCTGCCAGGCCCTGGAACCAGGCGCCTTCCTCGATCAGCAAAATCAGTTTCGACACCTGAGTAATACTCGTTCCCCAGAACGTTGCCCCGCCGTTGGCCTCAAGGATCGCAGGGATGTGCGGGTTGGCCTGCACGGTCTGGACGATGAATTCGGCCTCCGGCTGACGTCGATCGATATAGATCGGCAGCTCACGGGCCAGGGTAACGCGCTGTGATGCGGCGTAGCGGATTGGCAGGACGCGATGGGCGCTGGCCCAACCTCCCAGCCATGGCGTGTGCACATGACTGACGACGTTGACCTCGGGACGAGCGGCAAAGATCGCGGCGTAACGCTTGCCGTTGCCGCCCGCCTTCGCGCCGCTCAACGGCCCGTCGACTGACTCGTTCAAATACACCTGGCCGTCGTAATCGGCGACCACTGCACGGATCTGCTCGTCATCGGCCCACGGGCTGGGTGCATGCAAGGCGATCACCAAGCGGGTCTGCGGCACGCGCAGGTAGATCTGAAAGGTATGACTCGCAGTCAGCGTGCGTGAATTTTTCAAGACCTGAAAAGCTTTCGAAAAATCGTTGCGCGCGGCTTCCAGGAAGCTCTGTTGTTCAGCAGTAAGCAATTGGGACATGGCAGACACTCCATCAAGTCGGTTTGAAATGCCGGACAGATGCCCGGGCATGACAGCGGCTCAGCACATCTTGTGCCACTCACATAACCTACTGATTTGATTGAGCTTCGAAGCGGATTTCGGAATCCGGTGCAGGCCGCGGCGCGAACCTGCTGCGGACCAAGCATGAGTTGCTGATCGGCTGCTGCCGGTGAAGCAATCGCCGTATCGCGTGACGGCAAGGTCCGGCCCAACGCCCGGAATAGGGGCTCCGACCCCCTTGGCACAGCGGTTGCAAAATAGCTCATGACCACCGCCATCCTCGCCCCGAGAGGCTGGCTCACAGACACTCTGGAGTGACGCATGAGTACCGAATTCTTCTGGCGACTGCCATTGGGCAGTGACGGCCACTACCTGGCAACCGATAAGAACACCCGTGGTGCCGCTGTACATCGCCCCGGCAACATTGCCCCCGGCCGGTTGCCCAACGGCGAGCCCGACGGCTTCACCTACATCGACTACATCGCTCAAGTGGCGAAGGCCGCGGAGCTGGCCGGTTTCGAAGGCGCTTTGTTGCCCACCGGCCCCGAACCATGGATCGCTGCGGCAGCGCTGGCACGCGAAACCCGCCGCATCAAATTTTTGATCGCCTTCCAGGCCACCTGGACGCTGCCCGCCTATGCCGCCCAGCAGGCGGCGATCCTGCAGAATCTGAGTCACGGCCGACTGGACTGGAACATCATCACAGGCGGCAACCCTGCCGCCCAGCGTGCCAACGGTGACTTCCTCGCTCACGATCTGCGCTACAAGCGCACCGGTGAATTCCTCGACATCATCCAGGGCCTCTGGGAAAACGAGACGTTCTCCTATGACGGCGACGTCTATCAGTTGGAGAACGGCGCGTTGCCCCGCGGCCTGACGCACGAGCGCAAGCCCAGCGTATATTTTTCAGGGTTCTCCGACCCGGCGCTCGACGTCGCCGCGCGTCATGCCGACGTCTACCTGAACTGGGCCGAGCCGGTGGAAAAACTCAAACCGCACATGGAGCGTGTGCGCGAACTCGCAGCCCGCCAGGGACGTGAAGTGCGGTTCGGTATCCGCATCGATCTGTTCGCCCGCGAAACCGAAGAAGCCGCCTGGTCCGAGCTGCGCCGCCAGTACGATCGCATTGATGACAAGACCAGCAACTTCATCAAGCACTTCGCGGCAGGCTCGGACTCGGTCGGCGCGGCGCGCCAGACGGCTTACCACCAGAACGCATCGCGCTTTGAAGATTTGATCATCGGTCCCAACCTCTGGGCTGGCTTCGGCAAAGCAAAACCGGGGCCGACCATCGGCTTGGTTGGCAGCCATGAGAACGTCGCCGAGCGCCTTGTGGAGTACCGCGACGCCGGTTTCTCGACCTTCATCCTCGCAGGCAATCCTCATTTGGAAGAAGCCCTGCGCATCGGCCAGGAAGTGCTGCCACTGGTTCATCAGCGGCCTTCGGTTCAGACCAGTACCGGCACGCGACCGCTGCAAGCCCTGGGCTGACAGAGTGTTGCTGACCACACAACCCGATTGCTGATCGTTTGCTGCCACAGCAGCAACGGCCTGCGACAGAGACCGCCACCACATCGAGCCACCCAGCAATCACGGGCCAGGCCCAGGGTTCGAACAGCGTGGCATGGCGGTTGCAATTAGGCTTTATCGGCAGCGTTCACGGCGCCGCCATCCACCTTCGGACCTCGGATCACCTGGAGAACACTCGACAATGTCCAAACAACTTGAAACGCTCTGGTATACCCGCTGCCCGGTTCCAACCGGCCTGGGTATCGCCGTCCAGAAAGGCTGGCTCGAGTCGGTACTCGACAGTCAGGGGACGCGCATCCAGTCATTGCGTGATTCGGATGAGCAATCCGTTCGCGAATCGCACTTCGATCACACACTCAAGAATTCGGTCCGCCACGGCGGAAACATCCCGGCCATCTGGGCGAAAGCCAGCGGGCGCGATACACGAGTAATCGGCTTGTCCTGGGCCGATGAAGTTCAATTGATCCTGACGTTGCCCACCAGCGGCATCAAAACCGTCAAGGATCTGAAGGGACGCCGCTTTGGCCTGCCGCACTGGGCCAACGCACAGATCGACTTTACCCGCGCGCAAGCACTGCGGGGGCTGGAAAACGCCTTGAAGCTGGAAGGGCTGGAGGTCTCGGACGTAGAGCGTGTGGACTACCTGTACGGCGGCACATTCAGCGACGAGGCCACCCACGTCGTCAACGGCATCGCCAATTTCGGGGGCCGCCGCAGCGGTGGCCAGAACGCCGAGCTGGTCGGGCTGCTGCGCGGTGAGGTGGACGCGATCTTCCTCAAAGGGGCACACGCCGCACAGTTGGCTCATCAGTTCGGCCTGCACACCGTCATCGACACGGGCTCGCATCCAGAGCCGCTGATCCGCTCCAACAACGGCACGCCGCGTACCCTCAGCGTCGACAGCCATTTGCTCGACGAGCATTTCGATACTGCGGTCGCGATCCTGTCCTCAGTGGTACGCGCGGAGGAGTGGGCATGGACGCATCCGGAGGACACCCGACGCTTCCTGGCACACGAAACCAACAGCAGCGAATTCTGGGTCACGGCCGCCTATGGAGAGGACGCGCATCAACGCCTGCGGACTAATCTGGATAGCCGTTCGGTCAACGCCATCCAGGATTTCACCGAGTTCCTGCATCGCTGGGGCTTCATACCTGAGCGCTTCAACGCCAGCGACTGGATAGACACGCGGCCGCAAGAGGCCTTGCGCAGCGCAGTCGCGACCCGCGCCAGCTGACCTGCAACGGGCAGGGGCCATCAACCTGCCCGACTTACATTAGCGTGATGAAACGTCTGGATTGCTTGCATGAGTAAACCCCTTGAAACGCTCTGGTACACCCACAGCCCAGTGCCCACCGGCCTGGGCATCGCTGTAGAGTCTGGTCGACTGGCAGAGGCGTTTCGCCCGTACGGCACCAACATACAAGGGCTGCGCGAGTCCTCCGATCGCGGAACCCGTGAAGCCCACTTCGACCATCACCTGGATAACTCCGTGCGGCACGGGGGCAACACCCCGGCCATCTGGGCCCGAGCCAATGGCAAGAACACGAGGGTGCTGGGTCTGTCCTGGAGTGACGAAGTTCAGCTGATCCTGACCCCCCCCGAAAGCGGTCTCAAACATGTCCGCGACCTGCGTGATCGACGCTTCGGGATCCCCAAATGGGCCAACGTGCAAATCGATTTCGGGCGTGCGCAGGCCTTGCGGGCGCTGGAAAACGCGATGCGGCTGGAGGGCCTGAGCCTTAATGACGTCGAGCTGGTCGACTACCCCTACGGCGGCACCCACAGCGATGAGCCCATCCGGCATGTCTTTGGCGCGCAGATCGCGCTCAATCGCAACAACGAACGGCGACGCAACAATGAGCTGATTGGCCTGTTGCGCGGCGACATCGATGCCATCTTCGCCAAGGGCGCGCACGCGGTGCAATTGGCCGACGAGTTCGGCCTGCATGTATTGATCGACACCGGGTCGCACCCTGATCCGATGGTACGCAGCAACATCGGTACACCGCGCACCCTCACCGTGGACCAGCACATGCTCGATGAGCACTTCGATGCCGCAGCGCTGATCGTCGAAACCGTGTTGCGTGCAGAGCAATGGGCCTGGAGCCACGCTGACGAAACCCGGCGCTTTCTCGCCCGGGAACTGAACACCAGTGAGTATTGGGTAGCCGCCGCCTACGGTGAAGATGCTCATCGACGCCTGGTCACTCGCCTGGAAGAACAATCGTTGCTCGCCTTGCAGGACCTGACCAACTTCCTGGAACGACACCATTTCATCGAGCAGGCGTTCGACGTCCGCGAATGGGTTGACCCGCGCCCGCTGGCTGCGGTGCTCGGTAAAACCAGGCTGGCCATTTGATGATCAGCACAGCCTCTGCCGTAATCGGCTCCAGGGTGTCCGTTGGGCACCGCATGCTGGCGTTGACCTGGTTGATCTCGCCGCTGCTGTTACTCGCAACCTGGGCATTGGTGGCGGCTTCGGGGCATTACTCAGCGCAGTTGCTGATTCCTCCCGCGGACGTCTGGCATACCTTCAAGGATCTGCTGCACAGTGGCGAACTGCTCGAGGGGGCAGCGTTCAGCCTGCGCCGACTGGCCAGCGGTTTTGTCCTGGGCGCCAGCGGCGGGCTGCTGTTTGGCGCCGCACTGGCCCTTAGCAAAACCGTCGAGGTCTACTGCGCGCCGATGTTCCATGTCCTGCGGCAAGTGCCGTCGATTGCTCTCATTCCGATGTTCATCCTGGTCTTCGGTGTAGAGGAAACGTTCAAGGTCCTGTTGGTCACCAAAGCGGTGTTTTTCCCGGTGGCACTCGCGACCAGCGAGGGTATCAAGGCAATTCCCCGCAGCCACTTCGAGGTCGCCAGGCTTTATCGGTTGCCCAGGTATTCCCTGCTGCTGGACGTCGTCTTCCCCGCCGCTGCACCCCCCATTCTGACCGGTTTGCGCGTCGGCCTGACACGCGCGTGGATGGTTCTGGTGGCCGCCGAATTGCTGGCTGCCGACAGCGGATTGGGCCAGATGATCGAGATGGGTCGACAGATGATGCGCATCGATGTGGTGATGGTCGGCGTCATCACTATCGGCCTGATCGGTTTCGTGCTGGACAGCAGCCTGCGCTTGCTGGAACGCCGTCTGTTTCGCTGGAAGGCCATTAAGGAGTAACGCATGAATAACTTGTTATCTCATGCACGCCGGGCCCGTGGGCTGCTACTGCCCGCGCTGTTGGTCGCCGCATGGGAGGTCGCTTCGCATCAGGGCGCTTCGCAGGCCTACGCTTTCGTGCCGCTGAGTGTCATCGGCCAGGGCCTGACTGAGCTCATTCGCAATGGCGACCTGCTTATCAGCACCTTGGCCAGCCTGCAGCGCACGTGTATAGGCCTGCTGATCGGCGTGATCGCCGGGCTGCTGGTGGGCGCAGCCATGGCGCTCTCCGCGATTGCAGAGCGCCTGCTCGCGCCGCTTTATCACATGCTGCGTCAGGTCCCGATACTTGGGCTGATTCCGCTGATCGCCCTGTGGTTTGGCAGCCAGGAAGGTGCCAAATTATTGATCGTCAGCCTGGCGGCCTTTTACCCCATGACCCTGAACACGTTCGAGGGCTTCACTCACATCGATCGGCGTTACCGTGAAGTCGCCAGGGTCCTGGAATGGAATACCTGGCAGGTATTCACCCAGGTCTTGCTTCCTGGCGCGTTACGGTCGATCGCCAACGGGATATTGCATGCGCTGGCGTTTGCATGGGTCAGTTCGGTGGGCAGCGAATTATTCCTGTCCACAGGCTCAGGACTGGGCAATCTCATGATGAATGCCGAAGCGGGAGCACGCATGGAGATCGTCGTGATCGGCGTCGTTTGCATTGGCCTCATGGGATACGCGATGAACCAGTTATTTTCGCGCCTCACCCGGCACCTGCTGCGCTGGCGCGACATTTGACCAGGACGAAATAGACCATGAATGCATCACTCGACCAGCGTTGGCTGGCATCCACCTCACACTCACCCGGTGCGCTGCAAATCCGTGAATTGAGCAAACACTACCTGCTCGACGGCCAGCCGATGGAAGTGCTCAAAGGGATCGACCTTCGCGTCAAGCCGGGGGAATTCGTCAGCATCGTCGGCGCTAGCGGGTGCGGAAAGTCCTCGTTGCTGCGTCTGATCGCAGGACTTGAAAGCGACTACAGCGGCGACATGCAACTGGATGGCAAGGCCATCACAACCACCAGCCTGGAACGCGGCATCGTGTTTCAGGACCATCGGTTGTTCCCCTGGAAAACGGTGGCGCAAAACATCGCCATTGCCTTGAAGCGTTCGCCCCTGACCCGGCAGGAAAAGGCCCTGCGTGTTGCCGAGCACATCCGCCTGGTCAACCTGCAAGGCTTTGAGAACGCCTACCCCCATCAACTGTCTGGCGGTATGGCACAACGCGCCGCTATCGCCCGTGCCTTGATCACTCAGCCTAAGTTGCTGTTGCTTGACGAGCCTTTCGGTGCTCTGGACGCGCTGACGCGGATCAGCATGCAAAGGGAGCTGCAGCGAATATGGGTCCAGCACCGCAGCACGATGATCATGGTGACGCACGACGTCGAGGAGGCACTTTACCTGGGGGACAGGGTGATCGTCATGGACGCACGGCCCGGGCGAATAAAGTATGAAATCGATGTTGATCTGCCCCATCCGAGAGAACGCCACGCACCACGGCTCCAGGAACTGAAAGAAATATTACTGACGGAACTCGCTGGGAGCGATGCCGATAAATAAACATAACAACGTTAAAGTAACTAAAAAGGCGTTACCTTATTTGGCTTTTAATCAATTTTTAATGGCTGCCAACACTGCGTGGGCGGGGAATACTAACTGTTGGCGAGGCAACATCGAAACAACACCATCGATATTCACTTACGAACTATGCACATGCCAATTAAGAAGTTTTTTATCTAACTTGAATTCGTGCATGATTCCTCTGCGCTTTAGCTTCGGGAACTCATCATGTCACTGATCACTCACCCCCACGCTCGTGAACTGACAAAGTCAGTAAGGGCCACGGTACTTGTCTTTAAGGACCCACGTTCAGTGGAGTTACTTAACCGCATCGAACGGTTGGCCCCCAGCGAAGCCAATACGCTGATCATGGGCGAAACAGGGACAGGCAAAGAACTGGTCGCCAGGCATATTCACGGCCTCAGCAACCGCCGTAACGAACCGTTCGTGGCGGTGAACTGCGGTGCGTTCGCTGAATCGCTAGTCGAAAGTGAGTTATTCGGCCATGAGAAAGGCGCTTTCACCGGTGCAACCAGTAGCAAGGCAGGCTGGTTCGAAGCGGCGCGAGGCGGCACGTTGTTTCTCGATGAGATTGGCGACCTGCCGTTAAGCATGCAGGTCAAGATGCTGCGCGTACTACAGGAGCGCGAAGTTGTTCGGCTAGGTTCCCGGACGCCTATTCCGATTAATGTGCGGCTGGTGGCCGCCACGAACGTCAACCTGGCCGATGCAGTCGTGGCTGGTAACTTCCGGCAGGACCTGTTCTACCGATTGCATGTAGCGACCCTGCGCCTGCCCTCACTGCGCGAACGGCCAGGCGATATATTGCCGCTCGCAGAGTTTTTCATCGAGGAACACTGCCAACGCCTCGGCTACACTCGCGCCACGCTCAGCCCGGAAGCCGAGCGCAAGTTGCTCTCCCACAGTTGGCCGGGCAATATTCGCGAACTTGAAAACTCTATTCATCACGCCCTATTGGTCTGCCGCAATCAGCGTGTACAGCCGGAAGACCTGCACGTGGTCGACATGCGCAGTCCTGTCTCGCAAATCTCCGCGCCACCGGCCTACCCTGCGCTGCCCGACGAATCGTCGTCGAACAGCCTGCAAGACGCCCTGAACCGTTTGTTCGAGCAGAACTTGCCAAATCTTTACGATCACATAGAAGAAACCGTTTTTCGCGAGGCTTATCGCTATTGCCACGGCAACCAATTGCAAACCGGCCGGGTGCTGGGCATCAGCCGTAATATCGTCCGCGCCCGGCTGGAGAAAATCGGCGAGATTGCTCAATCACCACGCAGCGCCAGCCATGGAACTCTGAAGTTATAGCCAATACAGCGACGACTCGTGAGCGGGCGTGCGACGTTAACATGGTATCGCCCCCACTATGGCGCAGCAGTTGTCATACGACACCGACGTCTGCCACCACTGTCTGATTCCGGCCGATTCTGTTGAAAACAGTCGGACCGGATGGAGGCTTGGTAAACGGGACACGGACGAGCAGTATGAGAGAAAACCTAAACGTGAAGGAGCCCGGTCCTTCATCAGACTCATTGCGGACTTGATTCGTCCTTCTCGGCCTCGCCACTGGCCTCGGTCGATGGCTCGGCGCCTGCTTTTTCAGGGGCAGGCTTGGTAGTGTCAGGCTTTGCCGTACCCGGTTGTTCAGCGTCCGATGGCTCAGGCTTTTTCGGCTCGGAAGCATTCTGCTCCGGTGATTTCCGCTCGGGCAACGGCACCTGAGGCACAGATGCGGGCGCCGGCTCCGACGCAGGCTTTTCTGCCGTCGGGACTGGATCGACCCCCGGCGTCGGCAATACGATGGGCGCGGGACTTGAGCGGTAATCGGCCCGGCGTTTGAGTTGGAATTCCTTGACCGCCGCATTGTGCGCATCGAGATCGGCAGAGAACACGTGACTGCCATCACCACGGGCGACGAAATACAGGCTGGTGCCCGGCACTGGATTCATCGCCGCATGAATGGCTTCACGCCCGACCATGGCAATCGGCGTCGGCGGCAGCCCGGAGATTACATAGGTGTTGTAAGGCGTGGCTTCTTTCAGGAACGCGCGCGTGATCTTGCCGTTGTAGCGCTCGCCGAGACCGTAAATGACGGTAGGATCGGTCTGCAGCAACATGCCCTGCTGCAGGCGCCGCACGAAGACCCCCGCAATCTGCCCGCGCTCCTGGGGCACGCCGGTTTCCTTTTCCACCAGCGAGGCCATGATCAGCGCCTGATAGGGGTCGACATAAGGCACATCCGCGGCGCGTTTGTCCCATTCTTCCTGCAGTACCTCATCAAGACGGTTGTACGCCTGCTTGAGCAATTCGACGTCGGTCATGCCACGTACGTAGCGATAGGTATCGGGGAAGAAGCGTCCTTCGGGGAAGACGTTCGGATGGCCAATCCTTGCCATCAGCTCGCTGTCGCTAAGGTTGCCGAGGGTTTGCTCCAGCTTCGCCTGCTTGCCCAGCGCCGCGCGGACCTGACGGAAATTCCAGCCTTCCACCAGGGTCAGGCTGTATTGCACGACCTCGCCTTTTTCCCACAGCCCCAGCAGCGAAATGGCGTTCATCCCCGGCGTCATGCGGTATTCACCGCTGTGCAGGGATTGGCCGGACAGGTTGAAGCGCCAGTACAAGCGCAGCCAGAACGCATCCCTGATTACGCCATCGGCCTGCAGGCGGCTGAGTACTCCGGTAGGCGACGCGCCCGATGGCACGTCAAGCAATTGCTCTTGAGTCAGCTTAAGGGGTTGTTGCAGCGCTCTGTTCTGTTGCCAGACGGCCAGACCCAGTAACAGCCCCGCCAGAACCACACCTGTTTCCAGCAAGACAAATAATTTTCGGATCACGAATCAGATATCCAGAAGCCCGCGAACAAGGTTTTGCAGTTTACGGGTGACGGGGCCAACCGGCCAGTTCAGTTGCTCGAAAGCACGCACCGGCCAGATGCCATAAACGCTGTTGCAGACGAAGACCTCATCGGCCCGCCGCAGATCGGACATGTGCAGGTCCAGCGCACGCACCGGCATGTTTATCTGCTCGGCCATTTCCAGCAACTGAGCACGCATGACGCCGGCCACACCGCAACGAGTCAGGTCCGGGGTGAGCAGCACGCCGCTCTTGATCAGAAACAGATTGCTGTAGACCGCCTCGACGAGACGCCCGGTGGTATCGCGCATCAAGCCCTCGGCATGTCCGGTGTCGTGCCATTCATTGCGGGCGATCACCTGCTCCAGACGATTGAGATGCTTGAGGCCCGCCAGCAGCGGCTGCTCGGCAAGACGAGTACGACACGGGAACAGACGAATGCCTTGATCGGCATTCGCGGACGGATACGCAGGCAATGGGCTGGCTTGCAGGATACGTCGGGCTTGCAGGCCAGAGCTTGGCGCATAACCGCGCTGGCCGTCGCCACGGGTCACGATCAGCTTCATCACCCCTTCGCCCATCTGCGCCGCGAACGCCCGGCATTCGCTTTCGATCAGAGGCAGATCGAGCGCCAGGGCCAAACGCTTGCCGCCCAGCGCCAGACGTTGCAGGTGACGCTCGAACAGCAACGGTGCGCCAGCCTTTATCCGCATGGTCTCGAAGAAACCATCACCGTAGGCCAACCCCCGATCCTTGATGGACAGGGAGTCAGCGGGCGCGCCATCGATCCAGCTCAGGATCATTCCGCGAACCGACGGAACACCAGCGAACCATTGGTGCCGCCAAACCCGAAGGAGTTGGAAACCACGACATCGATCGGCATGTTACGGGGTTCGTGGGGCACGAAGTCCAGATCGCAACCTTCGCTTGGCTCATCGAGGTTGATGGTCGGTGGCGCCACCTGGCCATTGATCGCCAGTACGCTGAAGATCGCTTCGATGGCACCCGCGGCGCCCAGCAAGTGGCCGGTCATGGATTTGGTCGAGCTGACTGCCAGCTTGTAAGCGTGCTCGCCGAACACCGACTTGATCGCGCGTACTTCCGCCAAATCGCCGGCCGGGGTCGAAGTCCCGTGAGCGTTGATGTACTGGACCTCATCCGGGCGGACCTTGGCATCACGCAACGCATTGGTGATGCAGCGTGCAGCACCGGCCCCGTCCTCTGGAGGCGAGGTCATGTGGAACGCATCGCCGCTCATGCCGAAACCGATCAGCTCGGCATAGATGGTCGCGCCGCGTGCCTTGGCATGCTCCAGCTCCTCGAGAACCAGTGCGCCGGCACCGTCGGACAACACGAAACCGTCACGGCCCTTGTCCCACGGACGGCTGGCACGGGTCGGTTCGTCGTTACGGGTCGACAGCGCGCGTGATGCGCCGAACCCGCCCATGCCCAGACCACAGGCCGCCATTTCGGCGCCACCGGCGATCATCACATCGGCTTCGTCATAAGCGATGTTGCGTGCAGCCATGCCAATGCAATGCGTACTCGTGGTACACGCAGTAGCGATGGCGTAGTTCGGCCCCTGTGCGCCCAGGTGGATCGACAGGAAACCTGAAATCATGTTGATGATCGAACCCGGCACAAAGAACGGGGAGATCTTGCCCGGCCCCTGCTCATGCAGAAGACGGCTGGTATTTTCGATGTTGGTCAGACCGCCGATGCCCGACCCCATGGCAACGCCGATGCGCTCACGGTTTGCATCAGCGATTTCGATGCCCGAGTTACGCACTGCCTGAAAGCTGGCAGCCAGGCCGTATTGAATGAAGAGATCGAGACGGCGCGCCTCTTTGGGCGACAGATAATCCTCGACCTTGAATCCTTTGACCGAGCCGCCGAAGCGAGTCGTGTAAGCCGAAAGGTCCGTGTGTTCGATAAGGCCAATGCCACTATGGCCAGCCAGAATGCCTTGCCAGGTGCTGGGCACATCATTGCCCAATGGCGTCAGCATACCCATACCGGTGACCACGACGCGTCTACGCGACACAGGACTCTCCTTTTTTCTATTGACGAAACGCTGTCCTGTTAAAGAAAAAACCGCACGCCTGAGGCAGTGCGGTTTTTCCATGACAGCGAGCAACGATTACAAAAGCTTACGCCTGGTGGGCAGTAACGTAATCGATAGCAGCTTGAACAGTGGTGATCTTCTCGGCTTCTTCGTCAGGGATTTCGGTCTCGAATTCCTCTTCCAGAGCCATCACCAGCTCAACGGTGTCAAGGGAGTCGGCACCCAGGTCTTCAACGAAAGAAGCAGTGTTGACCACTTCCTCAGATTTGACGCCAAGTTGTTCAGCAACGATTTTCTTGACGCGCTCTTCGATGGTGCTCATACCGTGTTTTAACTCCTAGTGGACAAATTCAGGCAGCTGGCCGATGGGTAAGTGTATAGAAGAGGTTTTGCGCATTTCAAGCTAAACGCAATTCCCGCAACGCCCATGACCCTCTGCCCATTGATAGATTTCAGCTTTATAACGGATTTTAGACAGCCCGTATGACATTTTTTTCGATACGGGAAGTCACATGTACATGCCGCCGTTCACGGGGATTGTAGCCCCGGTAACGTAGCCTGCACCTTCCGAGGCAAGAAAAGCGACCACGTGCGCGATCTCTTCGGCCTGCCCCAGTCGACCCAGAGGAATCTGAGCCGTCAGGGAATCACGTTGTGCTTCTGGCAACTCACGAGTCATATCGGTATCGATGAAACCCGGGGTTACCGAGTTCACCGTTACTGCCCGCGAACCGACTTCACGCGCCAGCGCGCGGCTGAAACCTTCCAGACCCGCTTTCGCGGCGGCGTAGTTTACTTGACCGGCGTTGCCCATGGCACCCACTACCGAACCGATGCTGATGATCCGACCCCAACGGGCCTTGGTCATACCGCGCAGAACGCCCTTGGTCAGGCGATACAGGCTACTCAGGTTGGTGTTGATGACGTCATGCCACTCGTCATCCTTCATGCGCATCATCAGGTTGTCACGGGTGATGCCAGCGTTGTTGACCAGGATCAATGGCGCACCAACACGCTCGTTGATTTGTGCCAGCGCGGCACTGACGGACTCGTCGCTGCCGACATCCAGGGCCAGACCGAAGCCCTCGACACCGTTTTCCTTGAAGTAGGCGGTGATCTTTTCGGCACCGGCTTCGGACGTGGCAGTGCCCACGACGATCGCGCCGTTACGACCCAGTTCCAGAGCGATAGCCCGGCCAATGCCACGGCTCGCGCCGGTGACCAGTGCAACTTTACCCTGACTCATGGTGTTCTCCTTATCAGGCCAGCGCCGCGCGAGTGGCGGCGAAAGCTTCCGGGGTATTGAGGTTGTGAGTGACCACGCCTTCGGCGCAACGCTTGTTCAGCCCGGCCAGAACCTTGCCTGGACCGCATTCCACCAGCTGCAATGCGCCATTGGCGGCCAGCGTCTGGACCGACTCAACCCAACGCACCGGCTTGTACAGCTGTTCCAGCAAATCAGCTTTGAGTGTTTCCAGATCCGAAACCACACTGGCACTGACGTTCTGCACCAGCGGGATTTGCGGCGCCTGCCAGCCGATAGCGGCGACGGCTTCGGCGAAGCGTTCGGCAGCCGGGCGCATCAGCTCACAGTGCGATGGCACGCTGACCGGCAGCGGCAATGCGCGCTTGGCGCCCTTGGCCTTGCACACTTCGATGGCACGATCGACCGCAGACTTGGCCCCGGCGATCACCACCTGCCCCGGCGAGTTGAAGTTCACGGCGCTGACCACTTCGCCCTGAGCCGCTTCGGCGCAGGCGGCAATGACATCGGCATCTTCCAGACCGAGAATCGCGGCCATGCCACCCTGCCCCGCAGGCACGGCCTCCTGCATCAACTGACCACGACGCTCCACCAGCTTGACCGCGTCAGCCAGCGACAGGCTGCCGGCGGCAACCAGCGCGCTGTATTCACCCAGGCTATGACCGGCGACGAATGCCGGGCGCACGCCGCCTTCTGCCAGCCACAGACGCCACAAGGCGATCGAGGCGGTCAGGATGGCCGGCTGGGTTTTATCGGTCTGGTTGAGATTTTCTTCCGGGCCCTGCTGGGTCAGCGCCCACAGGTCATAACCCAAAGCATCGGAGGCTTCTTTGAACGTGTCCAGGACCAGCGGGTACTGCGCGCCCAGCTCGGCCAGCATGCCGAGGGACTGCGAGCCTTGGCCCGGAAAGACGAATGCGACGGAAGCAGACATTGACAAGCCCCTGATTATTGTCGTCAAAAAGTACGTCCGGCCATGCCGAACGCGAGGTAATTCAAATTGTTGCGATCGGTCAGTAGGATGACCCAGCAGTCACAAGGGTCACATTCTAGCCAGACTGTATAAAAACTACTGCACGCTGGGCGCCTCCGGCGTTAGGCATGTGACGCTGCATTAAAAACAGGCGAAAAATGCTCATATACAGCACTGGAGTCGGTCACGCAGCGGCCGTTTTTCGCCTGTTTCAATCGCCGACGCTCTCCCTTCGAGCCGGCCTTCGGCGGTTACTCGCAGAGCGAGTCGCGCCTTGCCTCACCTTCGCTCATGTCGTTTTTTCATACGCTGTACGCAAGGCACCCTATAGCAGCTCTTCCAGACGGCCATGAAGACGGTCTGGCAGATTCTCCTGGATTTCGATCAAGGCCCGCTGAATTGCACTCTGGAAGCCTTGTACGCCCGCAGATCCATGGCTTTTGACCACGATACCCTGCAAGCCGAGAAAACTCGCCCCGTTGTGCCGCGCCGGTGCCAGATCCGCCTTCAGCCGCTTGAGCAACGGCAGCGCCATCGCACCTACAGCCCTGGACAGCAAAGTCTGCCGGAACAGCGTTTCGATTCGCTCACCGATCATGGTCGCCAAGCCTTCGCTGGACTTGAGCAGGATATTGCCCACGAAACCATCGCAAACCACTACGTCCGCTTCGCCGCGATATAGCCCGTCGCCCTCCACGAAGCCGATGTAATTGAGTCCCGGCGCCGCCTGCAGGAGGCTGGAAGCCAGCTTGACCTGCTGATTGCCCTTGATGTCTTCGGTACCGACGTTGAGCAGTGCGACCTTTGGCCGCGCCACCCCGAGCGCCTCCGCCGCTACCGAACCCATCACCGCGAATTGATAGAGGTTTTCCGCACTGCAATCGACATTGGCGCCCAGATCCAGCAACTGGCAATAACCACGCTGCGTCGGAATGGCGGCCACCATTGCCGGACGGTCGATGCCGGGCAATGTCTTGAGCACGAGCCGCGACAATGCCATCAACGCGCCGGTATTACCGGCACTGACGCAGGCCTGAGCGTTGCCCTCGGCCACCAGACGTAGCGCCACGCGCATGGACGAGTCTGGCTTGCTGCGCAGTGCCAGGGACGGACGGTCATCCATGGTAATGACTTCGCTGGCATTGACGACGAGCAGGCGCGACCGATCGACACCGGAGTGGCGTGCAATGAGTTCTTCAAGAAGGGAGGCTTGACCGACGAGGGTCAGATGAAGCGAGGGTGTAGCGAGCAGGCAGGCAATGCTGGCCTGAACAATGCTGCGGGGACCGAAGTCCCCGCCCATTGCGTCGATCGCGATGACCGGAGCGGACAAGAAATTACTCGTCAGCGCCCTTGTCGATCACTTTACGGCCACGGTATACGCCTTCTGGCGATACGTGGTGACGCAGGTGAACTTCACCAGTGGTTTTTTCTACAGACAGGGTGCTAGCCTCGAGAGCGTCGTGCGAACGGCGCATGTCACGGGCAGAGCGGGATTTTTTGTTCTGCTGAACAGCCATAATTGATTAACTCCTAAACGTTTGGGTCACGCTTTAACTGCGCCAATACACTGAACGGGTTGGACCGCGTTACCTCGTCCACGCTCGGCTCGGGCTCATCGGCGCCCGCCGGCTGCTGGCATTCTTTCGGATCATGAACAGGCACAATGGGCAAGGCGAGCAGAAGCTCCTCCTCGATCAACGCCTTCAGATCCAATGGATCTTCGCCGAGTTCCAGCACGTCATAGCCTTGCGGCAACGACTGGGTATTTGCACCCTCCTTCACCACGGCGTAACTGCATTCGCTGTGGATCGGCAGGGTGACCAGCTCAAGACAACGCTGGCAAACCATTTTGACTTCGACGTCGATTTCGCTGTGGATAACCACGGCGCGTCGCTCGTCTTTTTCAAAAACGAATTTCGCCTGCACTGTACCGAGATTGTCAGCAAGCGGGTCGCAGAGTCTCTCCAAATCAGCCAGCAGCAGCTCTCCCTGAAGAGTAGTGCCACGATCAGCTAATTTGCGCGGGTCAACGTGAGGTGGAATCGGGTCATTCAACATAGGCGCAGCATTCTAGGGACGACCCCGACGACTGTCAAAGGAAATTCGGGGCTGTTCGCAACCTGACCTGCTGATTACACTCGACTTTCATGTTTCGGAGAATCCCATGCTGCCTCTGCTCCTCGCTTCCAGCTCGCCTTATCGCCGGCAATTGCTCGATCGCCTGCGCCTGCCGTTCGTCTGCGCGTCGCCAGACATCGATGAAAGCCACCGTCCGCAGGAATCGGCCGCCGAGCTGGTGAAGCGTCTTGCGCGGGAAAAGGCCATGGCGCTGGCGGCGCAGTTTCCCGACCACCTGATCATCGGCTCCGATCAAGTGGCAGTGCTGGGCGAACAGATCCTCGGCAAACCCCACACCTTCGAGCGTGCCTTGCAGCAACTGAGCGCCAGCAGCGGCAAAAGCGTCAGTTTCCTGACCGGCCTTGCGCTGTATAACAGCCGCAGCGGGCAGTGCCAGATCGATTGCGTGCCCTTCACCGTACACATGCGCAAGTTGGATCAGGCGCGCATCAGCCGCTACCTCCACACCGAACAGCCATATGATTGCGTCGGCAGTTTCAAGGCCGAAGGGCTGGGCGTGAGCCTGTTCCGCAGCACCGAAGGCCCTGACGCCACCAGCCTGATCGGCCTTCCTTTAATAAGGCTGGTGGATATGCTGGCGGCTGAAGGTGTGGATGTTCCGTAATTGGCTAATGATCGCGACAAAAAACCCGACCAATGGCCGGGTTTTCCTTTAATCCACAACACCATCAGCGCAGCGACGGCCCATTGAAGCCCGCCCACATCGCGATCTGCTCGGCAACGCTGGAACCCAGCTTCTTCGAAAAGCGGTCGAACGGCGACTCCTGCACGGTGTAGTCGACCATTTCCTTCTCTCCGATCACGTCGCGTGCGACGTAGCTGGCGCTGCCCAGGCCGTCCACCAGCCCCAGCGCCACAGCCTGCTCGCCGGTCCAGACCAGACCGGAAAACAGCTCTGGGTGATCCTTGTCTTTCAAGCGATCGCCACGACCCGCCTTCACACTGGCGATGAACTGCTTATGGGTCGTGTCCAGGACGTTTTGCCAGAAGGCCGTTTCGTCGGGTTTTGGCGGCTGGAACGGGTCCAGAAACGCCTTGTGCTCACCCGACGTGTAGGTCCGACGATCCACGCCCAGCTTCTCCATCGTGCCCACGAAACCGAAACCGGCCGCGGTCACACCGATGGAGCCGACCAGACTGGCCTTGTCGGCGTAGATCTGATCAGCGGCACTGGCGATGTAATAGGCACCCGAAGCCCCGAGATCGGTAATCACCGCGTACACCTTGATGTCCGGTTTCCTGGCGCGCAGGCGGCGGATTTCATCGTAGATGTAGCCGGACTGCACGGGGCTGCCACCCGGGCTGTTGATGCGCAGGATCACGCCCTTGGTTTTCTCGTCATCGAACGCCGCGCGCAGGCTGCCGACAATGTTGTCGGCGCTGGCCGCTTCGGTGTCGGCGATCATGCCTTTCACTTCGATCAGCGCGGTGTGGCTAGTCTTGCGCGAGGCGCTTTTACCGAGATCCATCAGCGGCGAAAACATGGCCAGCGCCGCGAACAGGTAAATAAAGGTCAGCGATTTGAAGAAAATTCCCCAGCGGCGGGTGCGACGATGTTCTTGAACATTGGCCAGCAGCGTTTTTTCCAGCAGCTTCCAGCTTTTTGCTTCACCTGCATCTTCGCGCTCTTGCGAAGACGGTGATTTCCATTCATCCGACATAGATCAATTACCCCAACAACGAAGATTCGACCCAAAATGTGTAAAAACTACCGCAGGCTGAGCGCCTTCGGCGTTACGCACGTAATGCTGCGTTGAAGAGAGGCGAAAAATGCTCACTTAGAACACTTGGAGTCGGATGCGACTCCGGCCGTTTTCGCCTCTTTTTATTCGCTGACGCTCGCCCCTCGGGCCAGCCTTCGGCTGCTACTCGCAGAGCTCGTTGCGCCTCGCCTGGCCTTCGCTCGTGACGTTTCTACACACCTTGGTACGTGCGCGCACCCAGCCAGGTACGCAATTCGGAAAAATGCCTGATCGCCACCCGCGGCTCGTACTGCAGCAGGGACTCCAGCGCCTGGGCACCATACCCCACCGCTACCGAATCCATCCCGGCGTTGCGCGCCATCAGCAGATCGAACGAGGCATCGCCGATCATCAGCGCCTTTTGCGGGGCAACGCCGCAGTGCTGCAGGATTTCGTTGAGCATCAGCGGATCAGGCTTGCTTGCAGTCTCATCTGCGGCGCGGGTGGCGTCGAAGTAATCGAGCCAGCCATGGGCCTTGAGCACGCGATCGAGCCCGCGCCGCGCCTTGCCGGTCGCCACCGCCATGCGATAGCCCTCGGCACGAAACGCCTCCAGCGATTCCAGCACGCCGTCGAACAGCTTCGACGGATCCGCATCCATCGCCATATAGCTGTCGGCATAGTGCTGACGGAAATCGATCAGGTCGTTGGCCGTGATGTCCGGGTACAAGGTGCGGATCGCCTCGGGCAGACCGAGACCGATGATGCCCTTCACCGCCAGATCGTCACGCACCGGGCGGCCGGCAAGGTTCGCAGCCTGACGCATCGCATCGACGATACGTCCAATGGAGTCGGACAGCGTGCCGTCCCAGTCGAAAATCAGCAGTTCGTAATCAGGGCGCACTCAGCAATCGCTCCACGGTCTTGGCCCACATCTCATCGACGGGCGCCTCCAGTTTCAGCTCGCTACCATCGGGCAGCGGCACGGTCAGGGCGTAAGCATGCAGGAACAGACGTTTGCCGCCCAGGTCGCGAATCTCGCGGGTGAAGTCTTCATCGCCGTATTTGCTGTCACCGGCGATGCTGTGCCCGGCATGCAGCGCATGCACGCGAATCTGATGGGTACGCCCAGTAATCGGACGCGCCTCCACCATGGTCGCGAAATCGCCGAAGCGACGCAGCACCTTGAACAGGGTCAACGCCTCTTTACCCTCTTCGTTGACCTCGACCATCCGTTCGCCGGAACGCAGGTTGCTCTTGAGCAACGGCGCGCGAACCTGTTTTTGCGAGGTTGGCCAATTGCCACGGACCAACGCCATATAGCGTTTGTCGACGCCATCGCCGCGCAACTGCTCGTGAAGATGACGCAACATGCTGCGTTTCTTCGCAATCATCAGCAGGCCGGACGTGTCGCGATCCAGGCGATGAACCAGTTCCAGCTCCTTGGCATCGGGACGCAACTGACGAAAGGCTTCGATGACGCCGAAACTAAGGCCGCTGCCGCCGTGAACCGCGATGCCAGCGGGTTTGTTGAGGACAATCAGGCCTTTGTCTTCGTGGACGATGGCAGCTTCCAGGCGCTGCAACAGACCCTGGGCCACCGGCACGGGTTCGTCGCGCTCAGGCACCCGAACGGGTGGAACGCGCACGATATCGCCTGCCTGAAGCTTGTACTCGGGCTTGATCCGCCCCTTGTTCACCCGCACTTCGCCTTTGCGCAATATGCGGTAAATCAAGGTCTTGGGAACACCCTTGAGGTACGTGATCAGAAAATTATCGATGCGTTGACCGGCAAGTTCCGGCGCAACCTCTACCAGCTGGACGCCGGGGGTTGGGGGGGTGATATTCGTCATGGCGCAAATCATAACAATTTTTTATGGATTTGAAGCACTTAATGATTGCTGCTATAGTCGCGAACGCCGCCAAAAGCGGCCCGGACAGAGGACAAACGGTATGACAACCGGCCCTGACCAACGCAATTCACGAGGGCGCGAGGCCGTCCTACGAGGCTTTCGGTGACAACGGAAGATCAGTGAGCGTAACGAGCGCAGGTGACATGAGGCCTGAAACAAGCCCGATCGCAGAGTGAAACACTCGCCATCGAGGCCCACGTTCAAGGCCAGTTCACAAAGTGCAGTCGCTGGCGATCGCTCCGGGCGAATGTTTCGGAAACCACGCCTTAATTTGAGCCATGAGGCGCGAACTTCCCATCGAAGCTCGCGTAAATGCAAACCCGCTGCGGATTCAGCGCGCGGCAGCACCCGAATTATCAGGGATACGTGTGGGGTGGAGACGCACAACCGTCGGACTGTGTAGCAAAAGGTTTTATTCAAGACGCTTCATATCGTCCGCTACCGATGGTTGATTCCTCCTCCTGACAAAGCTTTTGCTGACAGGGTGTCATTTGTCACCACAGCAAGCAGGAAACGTCGTCGCGACTACGGCCCCGCTGGCCGGATATCGCTAGACACTGGAGTGTCCAAGCACTCCTGACGCGCCCTGACACCGACCGTGAGAAGTCGTGTGTGCCGAACGCCGTTTCCGGCAGCCCGGAAACCGACGGTACTACATGAAAAGAATGCTGATTAACGCAACTCAACCCGAAGAGTTGCGTGTTGCGCTGGTAGACGGCCAGCGCCTATACGACCTGGACATCGAATCCGGGGCCCGCGAACAGAAGAAGGCCAACATCTACAAAGGCCGGATCACGCGCATCGAGCCCAGCCTTGAAGCGGCTTTCGTCGACTTCGGCTCCGAGCGTCACGGCTTTCTGCCGCTGAAGGAAATCTCCCGCGAATATTTCAAAAAGTCCCCGGAAGGTCGCGTCAACATCAAGGACGTCCTGAGCGAAGGCCAGGAAGTCATCGTTCAGGTCGAGAAAGAAGAGCGCGGCAACAAGGGCGCAGCCCTTACCACCTTCATCAGCCTGGCCGGTCGTTACCTGGTGCTGATGCCGAACAACCCGCGTGCCGGTGGCATTTCCCGCCGCATCGAAGGCGAAGAGCGCAACGAACTGCGTGAAGCGCTCAACGGCCTGATCGCCCCTGCCGACATGGGCCTGATCGTGCGTACTGCCGGTCTCGGCCGTAGCAGCGAAGAAATGCAGTGGGACCTCGATTACCTGCTGCAACTGTGGACCGCCATCAAGGAAGCGTCCCTGGATCGCGCCGCGCCATTCCTGATCTACCAGGAAAGCAACGTCATCATCCGCGCTATCCGCGACTACCTGCGCCAGGACATCGGCGAAGTGCTGATCGACAGCGTAGAAGCCCAGGAAGAAGCCCTGACCTTCATCCGCCAGGTGATGCCGCAGTACGCCAGCAAGATCAAGCTCTACGAAGACAGCGTTCCGCTGTTCAACCGCTTCCAGATCGAAAGCCAGATCGAAACCGCCTTCCAGCGCGTCGTCGAACTGCCTTCCGGTGGCTCCATCGTCATCGATCCGACCGAAGCTCTGGTGTCCATCGACATCAACTCGGCACGCGCCACCAAAGGCAGCGACATCGAAGAAACCGCCCTGCAGACCAACCTTGAAGCGGCTGAGGAAATCGCCCGTCAACTGCGTCTGCGTGACATCGGCGGCCTGATCGTCATCGACTTCATCGACATGACCCCTGCCAAGAACCAGCGCGCCGTGGAAGAGAAAGTCCGCGAGAGCCTGGAAGCTGACCGTGCCCGCGTGCAGGTTGGCCGCATCTCGCGTTTCGGCCTGCTGGAAATGTCCCGTCAGCGCCTGCGTCCATCCCTGGGCGAAAGCAGCGGCATCGTCTGCCCGCGTTGCAACGGCACCGGCATCATCCGTGACGTCGAGTCGTTGTCGCTGGCGATCTTGCGCCTGATCGAAGAAGAAGCCCTGAAAGACCGTACTGCCGAAGTACGCGCTCAGGTACCGATCCCGGTTGCCGCGTTCCTGCTCAACGAAAAACGCAACTCGATCACCAAGATCGAACTGCGCACCCGGGCGCGCATCGTCATTCTGCCGAACGATCATCTCGAAACGCCGCACTTCGAAGTGCAGCGCCTGCGCGATGACAGCCCGGAAGCCCACAGCCTGCAGTCCAGCTACGAAATCGCTGCTGCTGCCGAAGTGGAAGAAGTCCAGCCGACCGCCGCTACCCGCACCCTGGTTCGTCAGGAAGCAGCGGTCAAGACTGCCCCGGCACGCGCAAACGCTCCGGTTCCGACCGAAGTCGCCGCGCCGGTCGCTCCGGCGCCCGTGGCCCATGAGCCAAGCCTGTTCAAAGGCCTGGTGAAATCCCTGGTCAGCCTGTTCGCCACCAAGGAAGAGCCTGTCGCCCCGGCCGCAGTGGTTGAAAAACCGGCTGCCGAGCGCCCTGCCCGCAACGAAGAGCGCCGTAACGGTCGCCAGCAGAGCCGTAGCCGTAATGGCCGCCGCGATGAAGAGCGCAAGCCTCGAGAAGAGCGGGCCCCGCGTACCGAGCGTGAAGAACGCGCACCGCGCGAAGAGCGGGCCCCGCGTGAAGAACGAGCCCCTCGCGAAGAGCGCGCACCGCGTGAAGAACGCGTTGCCCGTGAGCCGCGTGAATCCCGTGATGAAACCGCTGCGCCACGCGAAGAGCGTCCGGCACGTGCCGAACGCGCACCTCGCGGCGGTCGTGAAGATCGCAAGCCTCGCGAAGAGCGCGTGCGTGAACTGCGCGAGCCACTGGACGCCGCTCCGGCGGTCAACGTGCCTCGTGAAGAGCGTCCTGAGCGCGCTCCCCGTGAAGAGCGCCAGCCGCGTCCGCCGCGCGAAGAGCGTCAACTACGTACCGAGCAGGCTGCAGTCGCTGCCGAAGACGAAACACTGCTGAACGACGAAGAACAGCAGGATGACAGCCAGGAGCACGCCGAAGGCGATCGTCCTCGTCGTCGTTCCCGTGGCCAGCGTCGTCGCAGCAATCGTCGTGAGCGTCAGCGTGATGCCAACGGTGATGTGATCGAAGGCGCAGAAGGCGAAGGCGCTCAAGAAGCTGTCGAAGCCTCGAACGAAGGCGTTCGCAGCGAAGGTAACAGCGCGGAAATCGCGGCAGGCCTGGCTGTAACGACGGCTGTCGCAGAAACCGTGATCAGCGCTCCGGCAGAAGCCGATGCTCATAGTCAGGCCGAACGCGCTACAGCCCCGGTCGAAGCCCAGGCGGTTGAAGCGGCGCCTGCCGAGACAGCCGAGACGCCAGCGGTGCAAGCTCCGGTCGTAGAAAGCCCGGTCGTCGAAGCCCCTGTCGTGGAAGACCAGGCTGCCACCACCAAGCGTTCGGTCATGCCGGAAGTTGAAGTGGCGCAGTTTGACGCCTCCCTGAGCCCATTCGAGCGTCAGGTGAAAGCCGCGGCCGAAGCTGAGCAGGTTGAAACGCCCGCTGCGGTAGAAGCCACTGTTGTGGCTGAAGTCCCGGTTGCCGCTGAAGCCCCGGTTGAAGCCCCCGCTCCAGCACCGGTCGTCGAAGCACCAGCAGCGCCTGTAGAAGCACCGAAAGCCGCTGAGCCAGTCGTTGAGGCGCCGGTGGCAAAAGCGCCGGTCATCGAAGCGCCGACCCAAACTGCCGCGCCGGAAATCGTCGCTGCCCCTGCCGCTGTTGAACCTGCTCCGGCACCAGCGCCAGTCGCAGCTGAAAAGCCTGCCCTGCCGATGGCCAGCACCGGTCGCGCGCCGAACGATCCTCGTGAAGTTCGCCGCCGTCGTCTGGAGGCCGAGCGCCTGCAGAAAGAAGCCGAAGCTAGTGCCGCTGCAGCTCCACAGGTCGAAGCGTCCGCCGCGGCAGAAGCCGTCGCCCCTGCTCCGGCTGACAAGCACGTCACGCCGGTGAAGGAAGCCGTGACCGAGCACGGTGAAGAAGTCGAAGAAAGCAAAGAGCCTAAACCGCTTTCGTAAACTTCAGTCAATAAAAAGCCCCACCTGTGCAAACAGGTGGGGCTTTTTTGTACCTGTTAGATCCACTGCTGCAGGAGTGCGCTTGACCGCGATAGCGATCCGTCCGAAACACTTATGCAAACCGGCCCCAATCGAGGGCAAACGCGTTCCTACGGCTGGTATTGCGCAGTGGCTAAGGATCGAAATCCAGCGCCGCAGGCACATCCACATCCCAAAGCGCACCAGGATCGTCGACCACAACCTCGTTTACCCTCGCCCCCTTGAACAACCGCTTCGCGCCCTTATCCCCTGCCAGCCCCATCAACGCGGGCCCGAAGCCGCGACCGAACCCTACCGGATGTCCATACGCACCGTTATGCACCGGCACACTGATAGCGTCGGGTTCCAGGGATTCAGCCACTCGTTTGAGAGTGCCCAGCTGAATGAACGGCATATCGCCCAACACAATCAACCAGCCATCGTGATCCGGCCTAGCCGAGACCGCAGCCGCGATGCTGTCGCCCATACCTGGCGAATCCAGCACCACCACCTCGCAGCCATGGTGCAAGCCTAGCTCGGCAACACTGGAATATTGAGGGCGGGTCAGTAGCACAACCTTGTCGACGACCGCGTGCAAACTGACCAGAGCATGCTCAAGAACCGAGCGTTCGACGCCATCACGCCCCGTGCATTGCGCCAGAAGCTTGTTGCGATGAGCACCGGCTACCGCTCGATAACGGCTTCCCTGACCGGCGGCGAGGACAATGGCGCATAGGGTCTGACTCATGCTCTGCCTCTGATTCGGGATTTGTCTTACAGCGCAAATGCAAAGGCCAAGCCAGAACGTCTAGCCCACCTCAATAGAGGTTAGGCTCCATTTCCAACGAGACCCCGAAACGCTCGAGGATATCTGCCTGAATCCGTTTTGCCAGCCTCAGCAAATCAAGCCCGGACGCTGCGCCGTAATTGACCAGCACCAGCGATTGCAGAGCATGCACGCCAGCATCGCCATCACGAAAACCTTTCCAGCCCGCCTGCTCGATCAGCCAGCCAGCCGCCAGTTTCACCTGGCCGTCGGCTTGTGGATAGGCCACTACGCCAGGGTGAGCTTCGCGAATGCGCGCGGCCAGTTCAGCCGTGACCAGCGGATTCTTGAAGAAGCTGCCGGCGTTACCGAGCATCGCAGGATCCGGAAGCTTTTCGCTGCGGATCGAGCAGATCGCCCGGCTGACGTGAATCGGCGTCGGCGTCTTGATGCCCTGCTCTTGAAGCCGTTGACGCACCGGGCCGTAATCGAGTTTCAGTTTGGCGGAAAAGCTCAAACGAAAGCGCACCCGCAGAATCAACCAACGGTCGACCTGGTGCTTGAACACGCTGTCGCGATAACCGAAGGCGCACTCGATCAGCGAGAATTCCCGCGTTTCGCCGGTCTGGCGGTCGAGCGCGATCAGGCTGTCGAACACATCCTTCAACTCGACCCCGTAGGCGCCGATATTCTGCATCGGTGCCGCGCCGACGGTGCCGGGAATCAGGCTGAGGTTTTCCAGCCCCGACATCCCTCGCGCCAGCGTTTCCTGAACGAATGGATGCCAGGGTTCACCCGCCTCGGCTTCGACGATCGCAGTGTCGCAGTCTTCGTGGACAATGCGAATGCCGCGACTGGTCATACGCAGCACCAGCGCATCGACGTCGCCGGTCAGCAGCAGATTGCTGCCGCCGCCGATGACCAGCAACTCAACCTTGTGCTCCGCCGCATAGGCCAAAGCCTGGCGGATGTCGGCATCGGTATGCGCCTCGGCAAACAGCCGCGCGCGGACGTCCACGCCGAAGGTGTTGAAAGGCTTGAGCGAGACATTGGTTTGAATCTGCAGGCTCATACAAGAACCTGCACGAGCGGCACCTGAATACAGCGGGCCATGACCATCAAACCTCCAGCAAGCGCCGTACGCGCTCCAGATCTTCGGCAGTGTCGACCCCCGCTGGCGGTGCTTCCAGCGCATCGGCGACGTGGATGCGCACGCCGTGCCAGAGGGCACGCAACTGTTCGAGGTTTTCGGTGTTTTCCAGCCAGCATGGGCCCCAGCTGACGAAGTCATGCAGGAAACCGGCACGGTAGGCGTAGATGCCGATATGGCGACGGTATGGCACGCCCTCCGGCAACTGATCGCGGCTCTTGGCCAGTGCGTCTCGCGCCCATGGCAGCGGTGCGCGGCTGAAGGTCAGGGCCAGACCATTGATGTCCGAGTTGACCTTGACCACGTTCGGGTTAAACAAAGCGGTCATATCGTCGATAGGTTCGGCCAGGGTCGACATGCGGGCTTCAGGATGCGACGCAAGATTGTCGGCGACCTGATCGATGACCGCCGGTGGGATCATCGGCTCGTCGCCCTGCACGTTGACCACGATGGCGTCGTTGGCCAACCCCAACAGCGAGGCCACTTCGGCCAGACGGTCGGTGCCGGAGTTGTGGTCGTCGCGGGTCATTAGCACTTCGGCCCCGAACGCCTGGCAGGCCTCGACGATGCGCTGATCGTCAGTGGCCACCACCACGCGCTCGGCGCTGCTTTTACGCGCCTGCTCCCAGACGTGCTGGATCATCGGCTTGCCGGCAATGGTTTTCAACGGCTTGCCAGGAAACCGGCTGGAACCGTAGCGCGCGGGAATCACAACGGTAAACGCCGCAGTCATTTGTCCAGACGCTCGTCAGTGGTCAGTGTACGTGCTTCGCTTTCCAGCATCACCGGGATGCCATCGCGAATCGGATAGGCCAGGCCGGCGCCTTTACTGATCAGCTCGGTTTTGTCGGCGCTGAGCTTGAGCGGACCTTTGCAGATCGGGCAAGCGAGGATGTCGAGCAATTTAGTGTCCATAAGAAATCCTGAGCGAGTCATGGCAGAAGCCGGGTTAACTGCGAATCGAACCAACTGACGAACGCCGCGGATGGCACGGCCTCCACAGCCAGATACCACCAGTCGGGTGCCGCGAAGGCGGTGCATTTCACGGCGTCTTTTTCGGTCATGACCAACGGCAGGGCTGGCGTGAACGCCAAGGCCTCTGCGCTGAACTCGGCATGATCGGCGAATGCATGGGGAACAGGCCGCCAGTGTAGTCCTTCGAGGGTGTTGAAGAAACGTTGCGGGTTACCGATTCCGGCGACCGCATGCAGCGCCTGCCCGGGGGAAAAATAATCCACGGGTTGACGCTCACCACTGCGCAGATTCACCAGCGCAGAGGGCTGTAATTGGAAGGCGTAGCCATCTTCGCGGTCAGCGCCAGCGCCGTTGTACAGCAGCGCATCGACGCTTTGCAGACGCTCAATCGGCTCACGCAGCGGCCCGGCAGGCAGGCAACGGCGATTGCCCAGCCCGCGCGCGGCATCGATCAGCACCAGTTCCAGATCACGGGCCAGTCGATAGTGCTGCAAGCCATCGTCGGACAGAATCAGATCCAGGGGTTCTTCGGCCAGCAAGGCGCGCACGGCCTGGGAACGATCGGGGTCGATCATCAGCGGTACGCCAGTGCGCTTGACGATCAACAGCGGCTCGTCACCGGTCAGATCGACGCTCTGTTGCGCCTGCACACGCCACGGCAGGCTCGGCGGCTTGGCCCCGTAGCCACGACTAACCACGCCAACCCGCAGGCCGCGCTGGCGACAATGATCGATCATCCACAGGATCAGCGGCGTCTTGCCGGTGCCGCCCACCGTGATATTGCCAACGACGACGACCGGCACCGGCGCCTTGTAGATAGCGCCCTGCCCGGCGACGAAGCGCGCCCGCTTGGCGTCGACCACGCGGCGATACAAGGCTTCCAGCGGCCGCAACAGGGTCAGCGCCGGATGGCCGTTGTACCAGGCGTCAAGCAAACGGTCGGTCAGTGCCATCAGTTAGCCGATGCGGCCTCGACGGTGGTCATTCGCAAATGGGCGAAACCCAGTTTGCCCGCTGCATCCATCGCCGTGATCACGGCCTGATGGGGGGTCTTGCCGTCCGCGCTGATCGACAATGGCAGGCTGGTGTCGCCGCCCGATTCCTTCTGCAGCGCGTCGATCAGGGTGCCGAGCTTGCTGTCGGTCAACAGTGTGTTGTTCACCGAGTAGACGCCGTCGGCATTGATGGTGATGTCCACGTGCTTCTTATCAACATCGTCGGCCGAGGCGCCGGTGGCCGCCTGAGGCAGGTCAACACGCAGTTGAGTCTCGCGAGTGAAGGTCGTGGTGACCACGAAGAACAGCAACAGAATGAACACCACGTCGATCAGCGACACCAGATTGATGTCGATGGTCTCCCGAGGTTTACGACGGCGGAATTTCACTTCTTACGGCCCTCGCCCCGGGCGGCGGCCTTGAGGTCAGGCTTGGCGTCGGTCAGGTCGACATCGCGATCGCCCTGCACCACCTCCACCAATTTGATCGCTTCCTGCTCCATGCCGACCACCAGCTCGTCGACCCGGCTTTGCAGGTAGCGATGGAAGAAGATGGTGGGAATGGCAACGGTCAGGCCAGACGCGGTACAGATCAGCGCCTTGGCGATACCACCGGCGAGCATGCCTGCGTTGCCGGTCATGCCGCTACTGGTGAACGAACTGAAGATGTCGATCATGCCGAGCACGGTGCCCAGCAGACCCAGCAGCGGCGCCATCGCGGCAATAGTGCCAAGGGTCGGCAGGTAGCGTTCCAGCTCATGGATGACCCTTGCCGCGGCCTCTTCGATGCACTCTTTCATGATCTCGCGACCATGACGAGAGTTGGCCAGGCCTGCGGCGAGGATCTCACCCAGAGGCGAATCGGCGCGCAATTGCTTGAGCTTGTCGCTGCTAAGCTGCTTGTCCTGAATCCAGCGCCACACCTGACCGAGCAAATGCGGTGGCGTGATGCGGCTGGCGCGCAAGGTCCACAGACGCTCGATGATGATTCCGACGGCGGCGATGGAACTCAAAATGATCGGTAGCATCATCCAGCCACCAGATTTGACCAGCTCCCACACAGCAACCACCCCCTGAAAAAAAGTGGCGCTACTCTAACATATGGCCGGCGCATCGCATCGCTGACTCGCCAAACCCGATGAATAAACGCCAATCATTCACGCCAGAAGCGTCGGACCGCGCGCTCGCTACGCACTTCGCCGAAGGTCCCTAATTGCAAGGCGATGGCCCCGAGTTCGGCACTGTCGTGCGTCTCCACATTCAGCCAGCGATAGCGTGACATCACCAGCGGATGCGGGTGGCCGAACGCGTTGTTCCGGCCGCGAGAAATGAGCACGCCACGAGGCGATACCGCTTGCAAAAAGCGCTTGGAGGACGAGGTCCGGCTGCCGTGATGCGGCGACTGCAGCCATTGGGCGCGCACATCGAAGCCCTCTTCCAGCATCGCCCGTTCGGCATGGACGTCGATGTCGCCGGTCAACAGCAGACGCTCGCCGCCCGCGTCGACGCTCAGCACGCAGGAGGCCTGGTTGCCTTCTGCTGCGTCCTCCCAGATCCAGGTGGAAAAGGTCACTTGGTCCCAGGTCCAGGTCTCGCCGTTTCGACAAGGCTCCACCGCCAGCGTCGGCGGCATTCGCTCGGTATCGCCGCCCAGGATTCTCGACACCGGCAACGCCTGCTGAATCGCCGGCGCTCCACCGGCATGATCGGCGTCGGCGTGACTGAGCAGCATCAGGTCCAGCCGCCTGACGCCGGCGCGACGAATCGCTGGCAACACCACACGCTCGCCAATGTCGAACTCGCCCAAGCGCGGGCCGGCGTCGTACAGCAACGCGTGATCACGGGTGCGTAGCAGAATCGCCAATCCTTGGCCGACGTCCAACTGCAGCACTTCGACTTTGCCTACGGCGATGCTTTTCTGCGGCGCGAATACGCACAGCAGCAACATTGGCCAACCCAGCGGGCGCAATGGCACGCCATTGGGCAGCAGGAGCAGCAATGTGCCGAGCAGACTCAGCGGCCAGACCCAGAGCGGCACAGTAGGACCTGTCCACGCAGGCATGATCTCGGCAGTCAGACTCAGAAAACGAAAGAGCCCGTCCATCGAGCCACCAGCCAACCAGAGCAAGTTCTCGCCAATCGGAGGGATCGCCAGAAAGAACGTGCCGAACAGTGCCGGCGGCAAGATGAGAACACTGACCCAGGGCACCGCGATCAGATTCACCAAGGGACCGCTCAGGCTGACCGGCAGATTCAGCGCCAGCAGCATCGGCAGCAAGCCGAGCGCGATCAGCCACTGCGCCCGGGACCAACTGCGCAGCCAACTCCAGGCGCCAAGGCGGGCGCTGAAAATCAGCATCAGGATCGCCACGGCGCCGAAGGACAGCCAGAACCCAGGACGCAGGCTGATCAGAGGTTCGGCGATCAGCACCAGATTCAGTGCGATCAGCGGCGGCAACACCACGCCCAGATGACGGAAGCGCAGCCGCCAGAGCAGCACCAGCCCGAGCATGACGCAAGCGCGCTGCACCGGGACTTCGAATCCGGCCAGAAAACCGTAGATTAATGCACCGCTGAAGGCCAGAACACAGGCGCAGGGCAGCCAGGGCAGCAAACGCGGCCACAGACCCCAGCGCGCCAGTCCCGCCACCAAGCCGTAAAGCAGACCGGCCAGCAGGCCGATGTGGGTGCCGGAAATCACCAGAAGATGCACGGTCCCGGTGTCCTGCAACACCTGCCAGTCGGCAGGGCTCAAGCCCGAATCGTCGCCGAGCACCAGCGCCGCCAATCCGCCTTCATGCCCCTGAGCATCGACCGCCAACAAGCGCTGTCGAATCCCGTCACGCCAAGGCTCTGATGACCGTTTGAGCAACTGCCCGTCGACCACCGTGCCCGTGGCGCCGATGCGTTGAGCCAGCAGCCAGGCTTCATAGTCGAACGCGCCGGGGTTGGCCAGACCGCCAGGGCGCTTGAGCTTGACCGCCAGCCGCCAATGTTCGCCACTGTTCAGCGCGGGGCCGCCGTACCAGGCGATGCGCATCCGCCCGGGCAAGCGACTACGGCGTGAAATGGCATCTTCCAGCTGAAAACGCACCACTCCATCGGCGCTCTGGGGCAAGCCCACGACCTTGCCTTCAAGCCAGAGCGTCTGGCCGTCGAGTCGTTCGGGCAAACGGTCGTCCAGTGCGGACTGCGCCGACACGCTGGCCCAAGTCAACCCGAACAGAAAAAACGCCAGCGGATAACTGCGAAACGGCAGCGCCATCAGCGCCACCACCGGCATCGTCAGCATCAACCAGACCGGCGGTAATACCGGTAAAAAACGCAGAACCAGCATTCCAAGCGCAAGCGCCACCATCCCTGTGCGCATGAGGCGTTCCCTTATCGACCGATGAAATTCACCCTCATGACTAGCTCACCGAGCAGGCCGCGTATTTATTAATTGTCACAATGTCTGAATTTCCATCTGTGACTATCCATGCATACTTGCCCGGATTTTCCCGTCCCCGCCCCGGATTTCCTGTATGCCACGTCACCTGATCAAGCGGTACATGCCCGATCCGAACAGCATCCGGGAACATAAATCCTTACGCTTTCTCGGCAAGCTGCTGCACGATCCGAACCTCTGGCACCTCAATCGTCATTCGGTGGCCAGGGCCATGGGCATCGGTTTGTTCGCAGCCCTGATGCCGATGCCCTTGCAGATGATGCTCGCGGCATTTCTGGCGATCCGGGTGGGCGCCAACATGCCGATTGCCGTGAGCCTGTGCTGGCTGACCAACCCACTGACCATGGCGCCGGTGTTCTATGGCACCTACAAGATCGGCGCACTGCTGATGGGCCTGCCGCCACGCAGCTTTGCGGAGGAGATGAGTTGGGACTGGATTAGCGGGCAGCTGTCGACGCTGTGGCAGCCGTTTCTATTGGGTTCGGTGGTTGCGGGGGTGGTGTTGGGGTTGGCGGGGTATTTCGGGACGATGGCCTACTGGCGCTGGTGGGTGGGGCGACAGTGGAGGCGGCGCAAGGCCAGCCGGAAATAATGCGCACGATGTGAAACCTGCAGGAGCGAGCCTGCTCGCGAAAACTCGGGGACAGCTCCATCGTTAGCGACTGACGACCCGCGTTCGCTGCCGTCGTCACCTCCGACGTCTCCCACGGACCACTACTCGATTCAGAGCACAACCCGATACGCAGCTTCAGGAGCGCGCTTGCCCGCGATAGGGCCTTGGCAGCCGTCGCACATCACGAGGCTGCCGAATGGCCTTCGCGAGCGCTCGCTCCCCACCGGTATTTCTTAAATCAGATGATTCGGCGTGATGTCATTGCCGCATGCCGCGTCCACTTACCAGCAACCGTGCGCAGCCGAGGTACAGGACGATGGTCGCAACGACCATGAAGGCCAGGGCGACGCTGATTTTGATGTCCGACACGCCCAGGATCCCAAAACGGAAGGCGTTGACCATGTGCAGCACCGGATTGGCCAGCGAAATGGTCTGCCAGAACGGCGGCAGCAGGTTGATCGAGTAGAACACCCCGCCCAGGTAGGTCAACGGCGTCAGCACGAAGGTCGGGATGATCGAAATGTCATCGAAGTTGCGCGCGAATACGGCGTTGATGAAGCCCAGCAGCGAGAAGATCGTCGCCGTCAGCACCACCACCACGATGGTCACGCCCAGGTGATGCACCTGCAGGTCGGTGAAAAACATCGAGAGAATGGTGACGATGACGCCCACCATCAGCCCGCGCAGCATGCCACCCAGGGTGTAGCCGATCAGAATCGTGTGCGGCGACACTGGCGACACCATCAATTCTTCCACCGAGCGCTGGAACTTGGCGCCGAAGAAGCTGGAAACCACGTTGCCATAGGAGTTGGTGATCACCGACATCATGATCAGGCCCGGCACGATGTATTGCATGTAGGTGAAGCCGCCCATGTCGCCGATCTGCCGGCCGATCAAATTGCCGAAGATCACGAAGTACAGAACCATGGTGATCGCAGGCGGGAGCAGGGTCTGCGGCCAGATCCGCATGAAACGGCGGACTTCGCGGTACACGATGGTGTTCAGGGCGATCAGATTGGGGCGCAGCTCCGAACTCATATCGCCACCTTCGCCAGATTTTTTTCGACCAGGCCCACGAACAGCTCCTCAAGGCGATTGGTTTTATTGCGCAGGCTCAGGACCTGAACGTTCTGCACCGACAGTTGGCTGAACAATGCGGTGATGCCGATGGTTTTATCGACCTGCACTTCCAGCGTGTGATCATCCACCAGCCGCGACGGGTAGCCGGTGAGTTGCGGCGCGGTGCGAATCGGATCCTTCAGATCCAGCAGGAAGGTCTCGACATGCAGCTTGTTGAGCAGGGTCTTCATGCCGGTGTTTTCGATGATAGTGCCGTGATCAATGATCCCGATGTTGCGGCACAGCTGCTCAGCCTCCTCCAGATAGTGCGTGGTGAGGATGATGGTGATGCCCTTCTGATTCAGTTCGGTAAGGAAGGTCCACATCGAACGGCGCAGCTCGATGTCCACCCCCGCAGTCGGTTCGTCGAGGATCAGCAGACGCGGCTCATGAATCAGCGCGCGGGCGATCATTAGACGACGCTTCATGCCGCCGGACAGCGAACGCGAAGGCACGTTGCGCTTGTCCCACAGCCCCAATTGAGTCAGGTACTGCTCGGCGCGCTCCTTGGCGATCTTCGGCGGGATGCCGTAGTAACCGGCCTGGGTCACGACGATGTCGAAGGTCTTCTCGAACTGGTTGAAGTTGAACTCCTGCGGCACCACCCCGATGCAGCGCTTGAGCTGCGCCGGGTTGCGATCCAGGTCGTGACCGAAGATGTTCACCGTGCCCGTGGTCTTGTTGACCAGGGTCGAGATGATCCCGATGGTAGTGGATTTGCCGGCGCCATTGGGGCCGAGCAATGCGAAGAAATCACCCTCGGCGACGTCCAGGTCGATGCCCTTGAGGGCCTGGAAACCGTTGCCGTAGGTCTTGGTTAGCTGCCGAATGGACAGAGCTGAACTCATGACTGAAAACACACCAATAAAGGAAAGAAAGGAAATAGACGAATACAAAAGCCGGTTTGTCGCACTGCGATGGCTCGCTGACACAGCTACCGTCGAAACAATCCGTTGCAAACGCGGGCGAAGATGCCAATGTTGCTTGCCGACGCCGCGCAAGTACAGCGAGTTCTATTGATAGTAGTTATTAATCTAACGCTGTCAGCCAGTTCTGCTTCTGACCGCAGCGCTTGTCGAACGTTGAACGAATCTCTTCAACCCCCCGATTTGCGTACCACGCTGGCCTCTTTCGAACTCAAGCAGCCTCAAAAAACAGCCATTGCAGGCATATGCCAGCAGCCCGCCAGTCTATCCGACAGGATAGCGAAGGGGGTATTCGAGCCACACCTTCAAGCGCATCGGCCAGCGCCCGAACTCCGCCGAGGGCACGGGGTCATTATCGATGCGCGGGCCAGAGAGGCTGCCCGTGGTATCGATGGCGCTCGATTCGCCGTCATCTCGGAGGGATTCTTATGCTGTTGTTGTGGATCGTGGTTCTGGTGATTGGCGTGGCCTGGCTGGCCCATCGACGAGCCGCCCCCTTCCCTGCCCTGGGTATCGTGGCGGTGTATCTGCTGGTGATGGGGGCGTTCAGCCATGCCCACGGCTGGATGGTGATCCCGTGGCTGCTGTGGCTGGCGGTGGCGCTACCCTTGGCCTTGCCCGATCTGCGTCGCAGATATTTCAGCGTGCCGATGTTCGCCTGGTTTCAGAAAGTGCTGCCGCCTATGTCTGAAACCGAGCGCGATGCCATCGACGCAGGCACGGTCTGGTGGGACGGCGAATTGTTCAGCGGTCGCCCGAATTGGGATACCCTGCTCGCCTACCCGAAAAGCCAGCTGACCGAGGAAGAGCAGGCCTTCATCGACGGCCCGACCAATGAGCTCTGTGCGCTGGTCAGCGACTGGGAAATCGGCCAGGCGATGGACCTTCCGCCAGAAGCCTGGGCGCATATCAAGGAACACGGCTTCTTTGCCCTGATCATTCCCAAGGAGTATGGCGGCAAGGGTTTCTCGGCCTATGCCCACTCACAAGTGGCGATGAAACTGGCGACCCGCAGTGGCGACCTGGCTTCCACGGTGATGGTTCCAAACTCTCTCGGCCCGGCCGAATTGCTATTGCATTACGGCACCGACGAGCAGCGCAACCATTACCTGCCGCGCCTGGCGCGCGGCGACGATATTCCGTGCTTCGCGCTCACCGGCCCGCTGGCGGGTTCGGATGCGGGTGCGATGCCCGATACCGGGATCATCTGCAAGGGCCAATGGCAAGGCGAGGAAGTCATCGGCCTGCGCCTGAACTGGGAAAAACGCTACATCACGCTGGGACCTGTCGCGACCTTGCTTGGTCTGGCCTTCAAGGCGTTCGACCCTGAGCATCTTCTGGGCGAGGAAGAGGATTTGGGCATCAGCCTGGCGCTGATTCCCACCAACACCCCAGGTGTGGAGATCGGTCGCCGCCACCTGCCATTGGGCGCCGCCTTCATGAACGGCCCCAACTCCGGCAAGGATGTGTTCATCCCGCTGGATTACCTGATTGGTGGCCAGGACATGCTCGGCAAAGGCTGGATGATGCTGATGAATTGCCTGTCGGTGGGCCGTTCGATTTCCCTGCCCGCAGTCGGCACTGGCGCAGCCAAGTACACCAGTCTGGTGACCGGCCAGTACACGCAGATTCGCGAGCAATTCAACGTGCCGCTGGCGGCTTTTGAAGGCATTCAGGAGTCCCTCGCACGCATCGGAGGCAACGCCTGGCTGATGGACAGCGCGCGCATGCTGACTGCCAACGCCGTGGACCTGGGCGAAAAGCCGTCGGTGTTGTCGGCGATTCTGAAATACCACCTGACCGAACGTGGCCGCGAATGCATCACCCATGCGATGGATGTGCACGGGGGCAAGGGCATCATCATGGGCCCGAACAATTATCTGGGCCGCTCGTGGCAAGGTGCGCCGATCTTCATTACGGTGGAAGGCGCGAACATCCTGTCGCGTAACCTGATGATCTTCGGTCAGGGCGCTATCCGCTGCCATCCATTCGTGCTGAAGGAAATGGCCCTCGCTGGACGTGAGGATCATGACCGCGCGGTCGTGGAATTCGACGATCTGTTGCTGCAACACATCGGCTTCGCGGTGCGCAATGCGGCGAGCACGCTGGTGCTCAATCTGGGCTTCGGTCACTTCGAAAGCATGCCGGGGGATCGCCTGAGTCAGGGCTATTTCCGCGCGCTCAACCGCCAGGCTGCGGCCTTCGCCATGCTTGCCGACCTGAGCATGATGCTGCTCGGCGGCGAGCTGAAACGCCGCGAGCGTCTGTCGGCGCGTCTGGGCGATGTGCTGAGCCATCTGTACCTGGCTTCTGCGGCGCTCAAGCGTTTCCACGATCTGGATTATCCCGAGGCGCTGGTGCCGCTGTTCCGCTGGTCGATGGAAGAAGCGCTCGGCGAGTCGGAGCGCGCACTGGACGAGCTACTCAGCAACTTCCCGAACCGGATTCTCGGCGGGCTGCTACGGGTCATCGTGTTCCCCCTGGGCCGTCGTCACAAAGGACCGTCGGACAGGCTGGATGCCGAGGTCGCAGAAATCATCGGACGCAGCAAGGGCGACCCGGCGCTGGAATCGGTGCTCGCCGGTTGCTATCGCCCGACCTCGGAAAACGATCCGGTCGGCGCTCTGCAACATGCGGCGGAGCTGCTGACTGGCGCCAAGGCGCTACACAGCAAGCTGCATCACGGGGTCAAGAGCGGCCAGGTCAAGGCCGCGGGCGGGGAGCACGTGATCGACGCGGCGCTCAACGTCGGCGTGCTGCAACCGGCCGAAGCCGAGAAACTGCGCGCAGCGCAAGCGGCACGGCGCAAGGTGATCGATGTAGATGATTTCGATAAGGAGGCGCTGAAGGCTTCGGAGGGCAAGGTTCGCTGAATATGGAGTCAACCCTGTGGGGGCGAATTCATTCGCGAGAGGCCTGTACATCCCACGCACATGCATGGGCTGTACCTCTGCTTCGCAATGAATTCGCTTCTACGGTTCTGCGCTACTCCTTGAGTTAGCATCAGCATCACGAATCCACCGCTCTAGCCTGCACATTCCCGAAGACTGTCCTACACTCCCCGGTAACAACAAGAAACACCAAGGGGACGCATCATGATCGACCACCGCATGACTCATCGCTGCCTGCTCGCTGAAATCGCCTCGGGGGAGGACCTTCACAGCGGCAAACCCACCCAGACGCTGCAAACCCTGTTGCTCATCGGCTTCGTAACCCGCCAACCCAGCGCCGACCACACGTACGCGCACCTGGCTCTGACCGAGGCCGGGCATCGTTATCTGGCCGGTTTATGGCATTGAGCTGACGCCGCGACCACGCGTCGGCCATCACCGCCAGTCCTCATTGGGGTATCGGTGCCCAGCTGCGGGATCTATACTCTCGCGCCTGTTTTTGTCTCTGAGGACTTCATCATGGCCGACGCCAATCTCGACCGCACTCTCAACCTGCTGACGCACCTGCGCGGCATTCTGGTCGCGCTGGGTGAAGCCGAACAGGTGCCCGAAGAAAGTCATGCGCTGTTTCTGGAGCGTTATGACGAGTTGATCGAGCTGCTGCCACGCGAGCCGATCGAGAGCCAGTACCTGGGTCAGGACCTGCTGTGCCAAGTGATCCAACGCTACCCGCAAATCGCCCATCTGGTGCCCCGCGACCTGCTCTGGTACTTCGGCGGTGACTGCCTGCACTTCATGCCGGACGAGGAAATCGACCTGTACACCGCGCTGGAAGAGCGTCGCTTCGAGGCCGAGCAGAACGAAGAACCGTTCGATTGGGATCAGGAGAAGCAACTGCTGGCGATGGGTCAGGAAGGAGCGCGGCACTGATCCATCAGTGAATGGCCTTCCCCTATAGCAGCACGGCTTGCTGGCGGCAGCGATTTCAAAGGCGCCGCCGGCAAGCCGTACTGCTACGCAAGCATGCTCATCCAACAGGCAGCTAAGCTATTTCAACAAAACCCCATGCGCGTTCGGAAACACCTCCCGATCCACCAGCCCTGAAACCTGCACCGCCTGCGCAAATATCTTCTTGGCCACAAACAGGTCATCCACGCCCTGCAACGCCGTGACGTCCGACGCTTCGATCGGCTGCAACGACTCCACCCCCCAACTCTGCAAACGCTGCGACACCGGCAAGGGCACGTTGTTGGCGCTGGAGAACACCTGCGCGTACTGCTCCGGGTTGGCCCTGGCCCAGTCGAACGCCTTTGCCAGGCGCTGCAACACATCGTTGAGGGCCTGACGCTTGACCTTGTCCGCCAGCGCCTTGTCCGAAGCCGTGATGAAGGTCAATCCCGTATTAATCCCTTCCCCGCTCAGCAACACTCGCGCGCCATTTTCCTCGGCGAAGGCCTGATAGATGCCGAAGGTCGCCCAGGCGTCGATCTTGCCACCATGGAAGGCCGACAACGCATCGGTCGGCATGACGAAGCCTATGTTGACGTCGGACTCCTTGACCCCTGCATTTTCCAGCGCGCGGATCAGCAGGTACTGGGAAATGCTGCCTCGCGCCGAAGAGATCGAGACGCTGCGACCTTTGAGGTCAGCGACGGTTTTGATGTCCGAATCGGGCGGTACCAGAATGCCGATGCTGCGCCCTTGACCGCGACGTACCGCGACAATTCGCAAGGGAGTGCCTCCGGTTGCCGCCGCCAGCACCGGCGTATCGCCAGCCGGCGCCAGGTCCACAGCCCCGGCGCGCAGGGCCTCGAACAGTGGCGCGGCGCCCTGGAAGTTGGCCCATTCGACTTGATACGGAATGCCATCGAAGGCTTTGGACGCGTCGACCACCGTGCGCAAACCCTTGGCCTGATCACCGAGGATCAGCTTGACTTTCGACCAATCGACCGCCTCGGCGGCCGAAGCCTGTTTATCTCCTGCGTCATCGCACCCCGCCAGGAGCAGTACGGTGAACGACAACAGCAACGCAACACTCTGACGGGCCAAATCCCGACTGATAAAACCCATGCGACGACATCCTTGAAGGTCAGATAGAAACAGAAAACGAACACGCTCAACGTCGCGAGTCCGCTGATCCGAACCATCGTAAGCGCATAAAAAAGCATCGTGAAATGTCGAATAGAAATAAGCTAATACTCAGCTTTTTTGATCTTGATAATATTTTTAATGCGTTATTTTTATAATTAGCTTAGCGCCAAATCGAATTTCACAGCGTCGTGCCTTACCCCTATGTTGCTGACTGGCCTCGCGCGAATGTCTGCGCGCCCCCGGTTATAAACACAAGGAAATACCCATGAGCGTTGAATTCATCGGTTACATCGCCACCCAGCCCTTCTCGGAAATCCACCCGCGCAGCGGTCAGACGGTTCAGCCCGAATACGTTGAAAAAGTCGCGAGGGCCCATGAACAAGCCGGTTTCGATCGCGCGCTCGTGGCCTATCACTCCAACAGCCCAGACAGCGCTTTCGTGGCCGCCCATGCCGCCAGCGTGACGACGAAATTGAAGTTCCTGATCGCCCATCGGCCGGGCTTCATTTCCCCGACCGTTGCGGCCCGGCAGTTCGCGACGCTGGATGTGTTCAATGGCGGCCGTACTGCCGTGCACATCATTACCGGTGGCGACGATCAGGAGCTGCGCGCCGACGGCAGCTTCATCGGCAAGGACGAGCGTTATGCGCGCACCGACGAATACCTGAGCGTGGTGCGTCAGGAATGGACGGCGGAAAAACCCTTCGATCATCACGGCACGTATTACCAGTTCGAAGGCGCGCATTCGCTGGTCAAATCGCCGCAACTGCCGCACATCCCGTTGTACTTCGGCGGCGCATCGCAGGCGGCGATCGAGGTCGCGGGCAAGCATGCCGACGTGTATGCCTTGTGGGGTGAAACCTATGAGCAGGTCAGGGATATCGTCAAACAGGTTCGGGCCGAAGCGGCCAAGCATGGGCGCACGATACGTTTCAGCCTGTCGCTACGACCGATTCTGGCCGAGACCGAAGAAAAAGCCTGGGCCCGGGCGGACAGCATTCTGGAACGTGCGAAAGCACTCGCGCAGGCGTCCGGTACCCAGCGTCGCGAACCCGCCAATGAGGGTTCGAAGCGTTTGCTGGCAGCGGCGGCGCAAGGGGCGCGACTCGACAAACGTCTGTGGACGGGCATCGCTGGACTGTTAGGCGCCAAAGGCAATTCGACCTCGCTGGTGGGCACTGCCGAACAGGTGGCCGAGGCGTTGCTCGATTACTACGACCTGGGGATTACCACCTTCCTGATCCGAGGCTTCGACCCGCTGGAAGACGCGATCGACTACGGCAGGAAACTTATCCCCCTGACCCGCGAGCTGGTCGCCAAGCGTGAACGGGAAAGGAATGACAAGGTGGCGTGAGGGATATCGACTACCTGTAGACAGCTTGCCGGCGGTAGCGATTTCGATGGTGCCACCGCCGGCGAGCCGGACCGCTACGGGTGTCCGGCGCCAGCTGTTGCTCGTTGCATCTTCAATCTTTATACGCCGTCCCATGCCGGTCCAGCTCACGGATCAACGCATTCCAGTGCCGCACCACACCGGGGCCTGTGCCGCTCTTGAAGACCTTGGCTTGCTCCTCGACTTTCTTCACCACTTCCTGCGGCGGAAAGATCAGTTCGGCGTTGCCCGCTGCCTGGGCGGCGATCTGGATGTTGCAGGCGTATTCCAGGTTGTGGAGCAACTGAAAGGCGTGCTCGACGCTGAGGCCGGCCGTGAGCAGGCCGTGGTTGCGCAGGATCATCACGTTCTTGTCACCCAGATCTGCGACCAGCCGCTCGCGCTCGCCCAGATCCTGGGCGATGCCTTCATAACCGTGATAGGCCACGCGGCCCGAGAAACCCAGGGAATGCTGGGAGATCAGCAGCAGGCCGTTCTTTTGCGCCGAAACCGCAACGCCGTCGCGGGTATGAGTGTGCAGCACGGCCTGCAGATCGGGCCGCGCTGCATGAATGGCGCTGTGGATCACATAGCCTGCGTGGTTGATGCCAAGGCCGGTAGGGTCATCGACGATGGTGCCATCGATGTCGACCTTGACCAGATTCGACGCCGTGATTTCGTCGAACAACAGGCCAAAGGCGTTGATCAGAAAGTGCTCGTCAGGGCCAGGCACGCGCGCCGAAAAATGCGTGTAGATGTGGTCTGTCCAGCGCTTGAGCGCGGCGATGCGATAAGCCGCCGCAAGCTTGACCCGCACTTCCCACTCTTCGGGGCTTACCCGGTTCCGCACATCGTTTGAACTGGATTGAACGGGCAAAGAACTGACATTGCTCATGCATGACTCCCTGTAGGTCGTGAGTAGACGTATCGAGGGAGCCTATGCGCGTCGGAAAATGTTTAACAATCACATTTTCTTCTAAGCTAATTATCAATATTTTTTATTTCTACCAAACCGGTTTCATGCGGCCTCTCGTGCCTGCTTCAACGCGTCGGCCACCAGCGCACCGAACGAGGCCACCGGCGCCTGCAGATTGCCGAGAAAACGCGGGTAGATCAGCCACAGGTCCATCACCGGTTTGAAATCCTTGAGCGGCATCACCGCGAGCAGATCCCGATGCGCACTGCGCTCGAACAACGGACGCGGCACCAACCCCAGGCCCACGCCATCAGCCACCAGGCCCAATTGCAACTCGGTACCGAAGGTCTCCAGATTGACTTTCATGCCCAGCCCCTGATCAGCCAGCGTGCGCTGCAATCCTGCGCGGAAGCCACAGCCGTCAGGGTTGAGTACAAAACCCTGGTCGTGACATTCGGCCAGTTTGATCGGCTTCTTCGGCAGACGGTCCTTGGCACAGACCACGACCAACTCCATCTTGCCGATGGATTCGCCGATGATGCCTTCGGGGAAAATCTTGCCTGCCGGGAACAGCGCCGCCGCCGCGTCGAGCTCGCCATTTTCGATCTTGCCGATCAGATGACTGCCCCAACCGGTCACCACTTGCGCGCGCAAATCGGGGAATTGCCCACGCAGATGCTTGAGGGCATCGAGCAGCACCACATCGCCAATGGTTTGCGGCACCCCCAGGCGCAACAGACCGCTGGGCGGAGTATCGCTGGCCACCAGTTCACGCAACGAGTCCATTTCCCGCAGGATGGCCAGACACTTCTGATAGACCTGCATCCCCATCGCTGTCGGCTTGAGCGGCTTGGTGTTGCGGTCGAACAACTCGACCCCCAGCGCCTGCTCGAAATTCTGCACCCGACGGGTGATCGCAGGCTGCGTTAGCTCCAGCGACTCGGCCGCATGGCTGATCGACTGGCAGCGAATCACGGCGACAAAGGCATCGATATCATCAATTTTCATTCGGTACGCACATGGAAAGGGGAAAACAAGATAGGCAAAAAGCATAATTCCAAACGCGCTGGCTGGATAGCCCGGCAACCTGCACAGCGGTTATGAAATGCTTTTTCGTTATAACCTAATCATCAATAAATAGCATATTAAGCTTTGGGATTATGCTTATATTAGTCAACCGAATTTGCCTGTCCCTGCCACGGAATCCAAATGACCCAACCCCGACACCCTGAAAGACTCCGGGCCTTCATCGGTGCCCTGGCCGAATTGATCGACAGTAACCCGCGTGAAAGCGATCTGCTGCACCGCGGCGGCAAACTGTTGGGCCAACTGGTGCGCTACGACGACTGGCTGCCCGACGAATACGCCATCCCCGACCCGACGCGTTATCAGCAGTTTCTGCTGCATGCCGATTCGCGCCAGCGCTTCTCCATTGTCAGTTTTGTCTGGGGACCGGGTCAGAGCACGCCGATTCACGATCACCGGGTATGGGGCCTGATCGGCATGTTGCGTGGCGCCGAGTACTCGCAAGGCTTTGCCCGCAGTGCCGACGGCCGCCTGGAACAGGAAGGCCCGGCCATTCGCCTTGAGCCCGGTCACGTCGAAGCGCTGTCGCCGCGCAGCAACGACATTCACCAGGTCAGCAACGCGTTCGACGATCAGGTATCGATCAGCATTCATGTCTACGGCGCCAACATTGGGGCCGTGAAGCGTGCCGTCTATCAACCCGACGGCAGCGAAAAACTATTCATTTCCGGCTATTCGAACGCCTACCTCCCGAACATTTGGGACCTGTCCAGAGAGAACCAAGCCTAATGACTCAAAGCACACGATCATTCGCCGATATTCGCAAAGCACTGCTGGCCGGTGAGGAAGTAGCCTTGGTGGACGTGCGCGAAGAAGCGCCGTTCGCCGAAGCCCACCCGCTGTTCGCCGCCAATATCCCGCTGTCGAAACTGGAGCTGGAAGTGCTGTCGCGCATCCCTCGTCGCGATACCGAGATCACCCTCTACGACAACGGCGAAGGCCTGGTTCAGCCTGCCCTCGCCCGCCTCGCGGATTTGGGTTACAGCGACGTAAAGGTGTTGGAAGGCGGCTTGCAGGGCTGGCGCGACGCGGGCGGCGAGCTGTTCATCGATGTCAACGTACCGAGCAAGGCATTCGGCGAACTGGTGGAGCATCATCGCCACACGCCGTCGCTGGCAGCCGAGGAGGTGAAGCAACTGCTCGACAGCAACGCCGACGTGGTGGTACTCGATGCCCGCCGTTTCGACGAATACCAGACCATGAGCATTCCGACCGGGGTCAGCGTGCCGGGGGCCGAACTGGTGTTACGTGCCCGTGAGCTGGCGCCGGATCCAAAAACCCGCATCATCGTCAACTGCGCCGGACGCACGCGCAGCATCATCGGCACGCAGTCACTGGTCAATGCCGGGCTGCCCAACCCGATCTCCGCCTTGCGCAACGGCACCATCGGCTGGCTGCTGGCCGGGCAGACGCTGGATCGCGGCCAGGCGCGGCGCTTCCCCGCTGTCAGCGACAAAACACTGGCCGTCGCCCGCGCCGATGCCCGCAACGTGGCTGACAAGGCTGGCGTGAAACGCGGCAAGCGCGCCGATCTGCAGGCATGGCAGGCCGAGACGACGCGCACCACGTACCTGTTCGACGTGCGCACGCCGGAAGAATTCGAAGCCGGTCATTTGCCGGGGTCACGTTCGACGCCGGGCGGCCAGTTGGTGCAGGAGACCGATCACTACGCCAGCGTGCGTGGCGCCCGGATTGCGCTGGTGGACGATGATGGCGTGCGGGCCAATATGTCAGCCTCGTGGCTGGCGCAACTGGGCTGGGAGGTGTTCGTGCTCGACGACCTGCGACCTCATGACTTCAGCGAAAAAGGCCCGTGGAACGCGCCGATTCCTACACCGTGGCAAGTCGAGGAAATCAGCGCCGACACCCTGCGTCACTGGCAGCAACATGGCAGCGTCGCGGTGCTGGATTTCACCGCCAGCGCCAACTATGTAAAGCAGCACATTCCGGGTGCCTGGTGGACTCTACGCGCGGACTTGTCAAACGCCTTGCGCAAAATCCCCGCCGCCGAGCAGTACCTACTGACCTGTGGCAGCAGCAAGCTGGCGCGGCTGGCGGTGCCGGAAGTCGAAGCGCTCACCGGCAAACCGGTGTTTCTGCTCAAGGACGGCACCGCCAGCTGGATCGCTGCCGGGTTCGAGCTGGAAAGCGGCGAAACCCACCTGGCCTCGCCACGCATCGACCGCTACCGCCGTCCTTATGAGGGCACTGATGCGCCGCGGGAAGCGATGCAGGCGTATCTGGATTGGGAGTTCGGGTTGGTGGAACAGCTTGGGCGGGATGGGACCCATGGCTTTCACGTGATTTAAGCGCAGCCCGAAATCGTAAGAGCGCGTTTGCCCGCGATTGCGTCATGTCAGCCACCCTCGATGTGCCTGACATACCCTGATCGCGGGCAAGCGCGCGCCTACAACGTTCGGCGAATACTTCGCCGAGTTGTTAATGCAAATATTTGATATTAAATCAGCGCAAAATTACCCAATTACATAATTAGCATATAACCAAAAGATACTTCTCATACTTTTCTTATAGGCATAAGGTCATAACCCTTGGCCGACCCCCTTCTCCAGGTGGAGGCTTAGAACCCATTGTCCAAGCCTGGAGACACGCTTCATGTCCGCCCCAACTTCCAAAATGTTTCGCGCTAAAAACCTTCTGCTGGGCGCACTGCTGGCGTTGTCGTTCGGCCAATACAGCCAGGCCGCCGAAGCATTGCAACCGCTTCTGGTCGCCAACCAGAAATCGGCGCTGAAAGTATTGCTGGAGGTCTCCGGCGAACTGAAAAACGTGCCCTACGAGATCAAATTTTCCGAATTCCCTTCCGCTTCTCCGCTGGGTGAAGCGCTGAACGCAGGCGCAGTGGATGTCGGCGCGCTGGGCGATGCGCCGTACGTATTTGCATTAGGCGCAGGCGCGTCGCTGAAAGTGATCAGCATCACCCACGTCAACGGCCGCTACACCACCGCCTTGATCGTGCGTAACGACTCGCCGATCAAATCCGTGGCCGATCTCAAGGGTAAGCGCATCGTTACCGGGCGCGGCTCGATCGGCCATTACCTGGCAATCCGCGCGCTCAACGAGGCCGGCTTAAAAACCAGTGACGTGAAGTTCGTCTACCTGCTGCCCAGCGAATCGCGACTGATCCTCGACAACGGCGATGCCGACGCCTGGGCGACCTGGGCACCCTATACCACCGTCGCTACTCAGAGCGGCGCGCGCATCCTGCCCAATGGCCCGGACCTGTTGACCAACCACTCCTACCTCGCCGCCACCAGCAAGGCGATTGCCGAGAAACGCGTGCAACTCGATGACTTCGTCGTACGCCTGGATCGCGCGTATCGCTGGGTCAATGCCCATCCCAGGGAGTACGCCGCTGCGCAGACCAAAGTCACCGGCCTGCCACTGGACGTACACCTGGCCGTCAATCGCGACACCAAGATGGAGCGGGTCAGCATCGATGACAGCGTGGTGAAGGGCCTGCAGAACACCGCCGACATCTACGAACGCGAAGGCATCCTCAACAAGCATGTCGACGTATCCAACGGCTTCGATCCGCAATTCAACGCCATTCGGCTGGCTGCCGAACAAGCGGCAGAGCAGAACAATTCGCAAGCCGCGCGTTAAGCGATCGACTTAGGAGACCTACTCATGAGCACACCTCGTCAACTCAAATTCGGTGCAATGGTTCACGGTGTCGGCCACGGCTGGGGCGAATGGCGGCACCCGGATGCGCTGGCCGACGCCAGCACCCATTTCGACTGGTACAAGGGCCAGGCTCAATTGGCCGAAGGCGCGAAATTCGATTTCGTGTTCATCGCCGACAGTTTGCACATCCACGAGAAATCCAGCCCGCACTACCTCAACCGTTTCGAACCGCTGACGATTCTCTCGGCCCTGGCGGCCACAACCTCGAAGATCGGCCTGGTGGCGACCGTCACCGTCAGCTACACCGAACCCTTTCAAGTCGCCCGCCAGTTCTCTTCACTGGATCACATCAGCGGCGGTCGCGCGGGCTGGAACATCGTTACGTCCTGGCTCAGCGGCACAGCGGAAAACTTCAGCAAAAGCGAACACCCACCCCACGCCGTGCGCTATCGCATCGCCAAGGAGCACGTGTCGACGGTCAAAGGGCTGTGGGATTCCTGGGAAGACGACGCTTTCATCCGCAACAAGCAGACCGGCGAATTCTTCGACCGCGACAAGCTGCATTCGCTGAATCACAAGGGCGAGTTCTTCCAGGTCAAAGGCCCGCTGAACATCGCCCGTTCCAAACAAGGCCAGCCCGTGTTGTTCCAGGCTGGCACCTCGGAGGACGGGCGCAACTTCGCCGCTGAGTATTCCGACGCGATCTTCGTCCACGCCGAATCGTTCGAAGCGTCCAAAGCCTATTACGCCGATTTGAAACGTCGGGCCAAGGGTTTCGGCCGCGACCCGGACAAGCTGTCGATCCTGCCGGGCATTCGGCCGATCGTCGGCCGCAATGCCGAGGAAGTGGAGCACCGTTATCAGCAGGCTGTGGCGCTGGTGAGCATCGAGGATGCCATTGTTGCGCTGGGTCGCCCGTTCAATGACCATGACTTCAGCCAATACCCGCTGGACGAACCGTTCCCCGACCTGGGCGATCTGGGCTCCAACAGCCAGAAAGGCGGCTCGGATCGCATCAAGCAACAGGCCAGGGAAAACAAGCTGACGCTGCGTCAGGTGGCGCTGGATTTCTCGCGTCCACGTCGGGAGTTCGTCGGCACGCCGGAGCAGGTCGCCGATCAGATTCAGCACTGGTTCGAAAACGGCGCCAGCGACGGTTTCATCATCAACTCGCTGCTTCCCGATGGCCTGAAATATTTCACCGAACTGGTGATTCCGGTGCTGCAACGGCGTGGCCTGCAGCGCAGCGAGTACAGCGGCTCGACCCTGCGCGAGCACTTTGGGCTCGAGTTTCCGGTCAATCGCCATACGGCAGCGCGAGAAGCCCAGGCAGAGGCCGCGCAGCCACTCAACGTGCAGGTTTGGGCATGAACGGGGGATTGAATCGCCAGACCGCTGAGGTGCTCGATGTCGAAAGCGAAACGGCTTTTCTCGCGCGCCTTCAAGGCATCACCGAGCGGTTGAGCGCCACCGCGCAGCGCTACGACGATAGCGGCGAATTCCCCCACGACAATTTTCGCTTGCTGCATGAGCACAACCTGCTCGCCCTGACGGTCCCGGATACGCTGGGCGGGGGCGGTGCGAGCCTCAAGCAGGCGCAGCAGGTCATCAGCGCCGTGGCACGAGGCGAGCCGTCCACCGCGTTGATTCTGGTCATGCAATACCTGCAGCACGCCCGCCTGCACCTGACTCCGAACTGGCCGGAGCACTTGCGTCGGCAGGTGGCGCAGGATGCGGTCAAGCATGGCGCTTTGCTCAACGCCTTGCGTGTCGAACCAGACCTTGGTTCGCCGTCCCGCGGCGGCTTGCCGGCCACCCTCGCCCGGCGCACGGCCGAGGGGTGGCGGATCAGTGGCCGGAAGATCTACTCGACTGGCAGCCATGGCCTGACCTGGTTCAATGTCTGGGCCCGCAGCGACGACCCCGATCCCCAGGTCGGCGTGTGGCTGGTGCGCAAGGACAGCCCCGGCGTTCGCATCGTCGAGGATTGGGACCACCTCGGAATGCGTGCAACCTGCAGCCACGAAGTGGTATTCGAGGACGTGCTGGTGCCGCTGGACCACGCGGTTAACGTCAGCCCGGCGAGTAGCTCGCAACCGGAACTGGACGCCTCGGGCCTGCTGTGGATGTCGGTGCTGCTGTCATCGGTGTACGACGGCATCGCTCAATCGGCGCGGGACTGGCTAGTGGCATTTCTTCAAACGCGGCAACCGTCGAATCTCGGTGCAGCGCTATCGACCCTGCCGCGCTTTCAGGAAGTGGTTGGCCACATCGACACGCTGTTGTTCGCCAATCGCACGCTGATCGAATCCGCCACCCACGGCCTGACACCCGCCAGTCATGCGCCGCAGATCAAGTACCTGGTGACCTCCAACGCCATTCGCGCCGTAGAGCTGGCCATCGAAGCCGCGGGCAATCCCGGCCTTTCGCGCAGCAACCCGCTGCAACGGCACTACCGCAACGTGGTTTGCGGGCGGGTGCATACGCCACAAAACGATGTGGTACTGCAGGGAGTGGGCAAGGCTGTGTTGCGGGGATGAAGCTGCAGGTGTGACACATCGGAGGTCGACAGGCGGGCTGCTCTGGTGAAAAATGCGCGTTTCGCTGCGGGATGAGACTTCCGCGCCCCAGTCGGCTGAACGCGCCACGAGGTACAGAATGCCCACCCTGTCAACTGCTCCCGACCACTTGCCCGACCACTGCATGGCGGTCCTGTACGGGTTGGTGACATCATTCCCAGGCAAGGGCAAGACGTCGCTGCTCAAACTGCTGCGCACGGTCGGGGTTGCCGACGGCACTGGCAGGCTGCTGGACGCCGATACGTTGTCCGCGCTTCTGGAGTCGCTGCATCAAGAGGGCTGGATCGCGCTGGAGGAGCGTCCGGAAGGACGCTATCTCAGTGTCGCGCCCCAGCGTCGCAATCGCGTATTGCTCAGTCTGCTGACCTCAGCGGATCGCGAACATTGGCTGCACGAGATCAAGACCGGCCTGCCGCCGCTCAGTGAGTGGCAGACCCCCTCTCGCTCACGAGTCGCGCAGGACTTGTGGCTGAACATCCTCAGCGGCGACCTGGGGCGAGTAGCGCACTCTCTGCGTCTGTCGGACTGGATTTTCTCCCACGCGCAATCCCCGACTGTGCACCCCATGCGTTCGCTGCAGACCGACCCCGAAGGTCTCGAGCTTTTCGCCAGACTCGATGACGCGATGCGCAGGTTGCTGGTGGAGGATAACCTCAACTTGCTAAACACCGTGCTCGGCCCTGCAGGTCAGAGTTACCCGCTGGCGCTGCGCGAGATGGAGGCTCGGCCAGACCGGATCCTGGGCGTGGAGATTGCGCTTCAAGCTCTGTGGCGCGGCGACTGGGTGACCCTTGAGCACATCGAGGTGGAGGAACTGAGCTTACTGCAACACACCATCCATCTGTTGCTGCGCGGCCAGGTGAACGAGACGCTGCTGGTGCTGCGTGCCTCGCTCGCCGAGATGCGCAGACTCACCAAGAAGCGCAGGATCGATCTGCCGCCAGTGCTTAACGCGCTCTACTGCCTGGCGCTGATCGCCGAGAACCACCCTCAGCATCGCGCGGCCCTCAAGCAGGCCATCACGCTGGGAGACAAGGAGCGCTACGGCTACGCGTACAAGGTGTTGAACCATTTGCTGGAGCAGTTGCAGGGCGAGACGTCATCCCTCTCGTCGGCCTTTCTACCCGACACCTTGAATGGCCTGGACGGGTTGTTGCTTGCCCTGGCCCTGTACTGGCTGGATGCGCCTCAAGTGCGTCAGGATAAATGGCGCACCACTCTGGAGGATTACCGTGATGAACTGGCTCGGGATGAATACCTCTGGCTGGCGGCAGAGTTCGACGCCTTGCTCGCCATGCAATTCGGTCAGCCACGGCAGTATGCCCAGGTGCATCAGAGCGCTGGGCTGCAGCCGCTGGTCGCACTCCTTCAACGTCAGGAAGCCTGGGAGCACGCCCTCAATGCGCTGAGCCAGCTCAGGCCGGGCAAGGTGCCAACCACCTCTGCTGCTGACGAGAAAAATACGCGGCTGGCCTGGACCATTGACCTCACTGAATATTGGAGCAAAGTCGAGGCGCGGGAACAAAAGCGCAATGCCAAGGGACAGTGGAGCAAGGGCCGAGCGGTGGCGCTCAAGCGTCTGGTCGAAGACGGCGATGTGATGGATTTTCTCTGCGAGCAGGACCGGCAAGCGATCAGCGCCATTCAGGTCAGCTATCACTACAGCCGCCCCGAGTACGAGCTGCCTGCTGTCCACGCCTTGCCTCGGCTGGTGGGGCATCCCGCGCTCTACTGGGAGGATGCGCCGGACGTGCGTATCGATCTGCAGGCGGGTCAGGCCGCCCTGCACCTTCAAGCCCGTGCCGAACAGATTCGCGTGCATCTGGAGCCCGCGGGCATCATCAATGCCGATGAAAGCTATGTGCACAAAGAGACCCCCACCCGTTTGCTGGTCTACCCGATCAGTCGAGAGCTGCGCAGAATCGCTGAAATCGTCGGCGATGGCTTGAGCGTGCCGACCTCGGCGAAGGCGCAATTGATCGAGGCCGTAAGCGCCATCGCCCCACTTCTGCCGATCCATTCGGACATCCCCGAACTTACCGGGCATCTGGACCGAGAACCCGCCGACACCCGCCTGTATGCGCACTTGCTGCCCCTGGCTGAAGGGGTGCGTCTGCAATTGCTGGTGCGTCCATTGGCTGACGGCAGCTGGTTCCGCCCAGGTCAGGGCGCTGAAAATCTGCTGGGCGAGCGTGATGGCAAGGCCCTGCAGGTCTGCCGGGATCTGGCCGCCGAACGCCACGCCCTGCAACAGGTGCTGCACAGTTGCCCGGGTCTCGCCTACGCCGACAGCGACGGGCAGGAATGGCAGCTGGATCAGCCCCAGCATGCCCTGCAATTACTCAGTGAACTGCATGCACTGGATGGCGAGCAACTGCACTGCATCTGGCCGGAAGGCGAACGCATGCGGATCAAGGCCCGCCCCGGCCTGACCCAGCTCAAACTGGGGCTTCGTCAGCAGGGCGACTGGTTCGTGCTGCAAGGCAATATCACCCTCGACGACGGCAAGGTGTTGCAGCTCAAAGAATTGATGGAGCTGCTCAAGGCCAGTCCCGGACGCTTTCTGAGGCTCAACGAGCGCGATTGGCTGGCCCTGGACGACAGCCTGCGCAAGCGCCTCGATGAACTGGCTCACCTGACGGACCGGATCAACGACCAGGGACTGCGCCTGAGCCCCCTCACCTCACCGCTGCTGGCGAGCCTGGCTCAGGAAGTCGGGCAATTCGATGCCGACGCGAGTTGGCAGACGCATCTCGACAAACTGCAATCCCTGCGTCACTACCAACCGCAGGTGCCCCCCACGCTGCAAGCCGAACTGCGCGACTATCAACGCGATGGCTTCGTCTGGCTGGCGCGCCTCGCCCAGTGGGGCGTCGGCGCCTGCCTGGCCGACGACATGGGGCTGGGCAAGACCGTGCAGACCCTGGCTTTGCTGCTGCAACGCGCAAGCCTCGGGCCGCAATTGGTGGTAGCACCCACCTCGGTCACGCTCAATTGGCAGGCCGAAAGCGTACGCTTTGCGCCTGGTCTGAACTTGCGGGTCTATCAACAGCAGCGCAGCTTGAGTGACCTCGGCCCCGGCGACCTGGTCATCGTCAGCTATGGCCTACTGCAACTCGATACCGCGGCCTTCAGCGAGCAGCACTGGGCCAGCATCGTGCTGGACGAAGCGCAAGCCATCAAGAATGCCCAGACCAAACGCTCTCAGACGGTCATGGCATTGCAGGCTGACTTTCGCATGGTCGCCACCGGTACTCCGCTGGAAAACCATCTGGGTGAATTGTGGAACCTGTTCCGGTTCATCAACCCGGGCCTGCTCGGCAGCCAGGAAAGCTTCGCCGCCCGCTTCGCGACGTCCATCGAGCAAGGCGACGTGGCGGCGCGCCGAGCGCTCAAGGCATTGATTCAGCCGTTCATCCTGCGTCGCCTGAAAAGCCAGGTGCTCGCAGAACTGCCGGCACGCACCGAGATCACCTACAAAGTGCCTTTGTCGGACGAGGAGGCCCACCAGTACGAAGCCCTGCGTCGGCAAGCGGTGGACAACCTCTCGCGCCTCGATCCACAGCAGGGCAAATCCATGCAGGTGTTGGCGGAAATTACCCGACTGCGTCGCTTCTGCTGCCACCCGTCGCTCGTGTTGCCCGGCTCAACGCTCCAGAGCAGCAAATTGCAGGCCTTCACCGAGATCGTCAGCGAACTGCTGGAAAACCGGCACAAGGCGCTGGTCTTCAGTCAATTCGTCGATCACTTGAGCATCGTCCGCGCCTGGCTCGATCAGCAGGGCATCGCCTATCAGTACCTCGATGGTGCCACTCCCGCCAAGGAGCGGCAGAATCGGGTCAATGCGTTTCAGGCCGGGGTGGGTGACATCTTTCTGATCAGCCTCAAGGCCGGTGGCAGCGGGCTCAACCTTACGGCTGCGGACTACGTAATCCACCTTGACCCCTGGTGGAACCCAGCCGTTGAAGATCAAGCCAGCGACCGCGCCCATCGCATGGGCCAGCAACGGCCTGTGACCATCTACCGACTAGTGACCGAAAACAGCATCGAAGAGCAGATCGTGGGCTTGCATGGCCGCAAACGAGACTTGGCCGACAGCCTGCTGGACGGTGGAGAAATCAGCGCAAAACTGGACGCCGATGCGTTGTTGGAGTTGCTGAAAGGCTAGAGGTACGTAAATAGGAGGGCCTGACGCTTGAGCGGGGCCCTTACTGGATTACGACATGATCGGAGCATGGGAAAATGAAAAACGCGCGCATACAAAAACGCCGCTCTGATGAGCGGCGTTTTTGAGAATTTGGAGCGGGAAACGAGACTCGAACTCGCGACCCCGACCTTGGCAAGGTCGTGCTCTACCAACTGAGCTATTCCCGCAATATGGCGTCCCCTAGGGGACTCGAACCCCTGTTACCGCCGTGAAAGGGCGGTGTCCTAGGCCACTAGACGAAGGGGACACTGCCTGAAACACCATGGTGTTGTGTTTCAGTTCCAGAAGCACATCCGAAGATGCTTTCTGGTTTCACTCAACCTCACTTCAGGTCAAAGCCCTTGAGCAAAGCTGCTTAAAATTGGAGCGGGAAACGAGACTCGAACTCGCGACCCCGACCTTGGCAAGGTCGTGCTCTACCAACTGAGCTATTCCCGCATTGGCGTCCCCTAGGGGACTCGAACCCCTGTTACCGCCGTGAAAGGGCGGTGTCCTAGGCCACTAGACGAAGGGGACACGCTACAACATTCACTCTTTGCCACGCTTCGCTGTGTGCTTTACGCTGCAAGTGGCGCGCATTCTATGGATGGTTGAAGAGGTCGTCAACCCCCCAATGAAAATTTATTCAAATCAATGACTTCGCCCTCTATTTCAGCGATCGACGGCCGATACCGATGTAGGCCAAAGCGCTTCTATATAGAGTGGCGCGACCAGCGCCCTTCCCGTGCCAGTGCTTAGCCACTACACTCGGCGCAAAATTAACTGATCGAGGTTTGTACGGTGACCCCACTCATTATCACCCTGTTGGTTGTAGCAGGCATCGTACTCCTGATCGCGATCGGCTATCTGAATCACGTTGCCGAAGCCAGGAAGGTGGAGCGCGCTCGCACGCTGGTCGAACTCAACGATCGCCTGCGCCGCTGCAGCGAGCTTTCGGAAACCTTCCCCGGCCAGTTGATGAGCCCGGCGCTCAAACTGTTGCTGGTGCGCCTTGAGCTGAACGTGATCAAGCGTCTGGTTGCGCTGGAGAGAAGAAACAACCCCAGCGTCCAGGAACGCGAAACCGAACTCGAAGCGCTGGTTGCCCAAGGAGACAACATCAAGGTCAACAACCCGGTCAGCCCTATCCAGACCGAAGCCAAGGCCAAGGATGTGCGCTTTCTGCTGGAGGCGATGCATGGCCAGGTGACCCGCGCAGCCCACGACGGATTCCTGCAGACCGCCGAAGCCAAGCACTGGATTCGCGAAATCCGCAACATACTGGTGCTGCTGCACATCGAATTCTTCAACAATCTGGGACAGCAGGCGCTTAACCAGGAACAGCCTGGTCAGGCGCGCCTGGCTTTTGAACGCGGTGTGCAATATCTGAAGAACCAGGCCGAACCTGCGCCATGGAAAACCCATCTGCAGGCGATGGAGCGTCAGCTGGCCCGCGCCAATGCCATGGTGCTGGACACCATCGCCCCGACCGAAGAGGACAACAACGAGTTGACCGAAGGCCTGAAAGTGGTCGAAGCCGACGCCGAATGGAAGAAAAAAGCCATCTACGATTGATGGTTTTTTCTCAAGACAGGCCCTGATGAGGCATCAGGGCATCACCTCAGCAATCGGTGGCCTTGAGAAAAATCGCCACCAACGCCTCGATCCCCGCCTGATCCGCTTCGCTGAAACGCGCAAGACTCGGACTGTCCAGATCCAGCACGCCAATCAAACGGCCTTCCTTGACCAACGGCACGACCAGTTCGCTGTTGGAGGCGCTGTCGCAAGCGATGTGCCCCGGGAACTCGTGCACATCCAGCACGCGCTGGGTCTCGCGGTTTTGCGCGGCAGTCCCGCAGACGCCCTTGCCGAATGGAATCCGTACGCAGGCGATCTGCCCTTGAAACGGCCCCAGCACCAGCTCCTCGTTGCGATTGAGGTAGAAGCCGGCCCAGTTCAGGTCGTCGAGCTGGGTATAAAGAAACGCCGAAAACTGCGCCGCATTGGCGATGAAATCGCGTTCGTCAGCCAACAAGGATTCAAGCTGCGCGGTCAGCAGATGGTAGCCATCGAGGCCCTCACCTGCTGCTTTCAAATCGATCATGGGTGTTGCTCCAGCATTTTCAAACCAACCCAGTAACGAGCGAACTGATAGGCACAGCGGCCATTGCGGTTGCCGCGCCCGGTCGCCCAGCGAATCGCCAGGATGTCGAACTCATGATCACGCTGCCACTGCAACCCGGCTTTGGCCGCCAGCTCGCCGACCCAGTGTTCCACCACATTCAGGAAGTGCTCCTGGGTAAATGGATAAAAAGACAGCCACAGGCCGAAACGGTCGGACAAGGCGATCTTGTCCTCGACCGCTTCGCTTGGATGAATCTCGCCGTCGTCGCCGCGTTGCCAGTGGGCATTGTCGCTTTCCTTTTCCGGCACCAGGTGACGGCGGTTGGAGGTGGCGTACAACAGCACGTTATCCGGGGCCTGTTCCAGCGAGCCGTCGAGCACGCTTTTCAACACGCGGTAATCGCCTTCGCCGGACTCGAACGACAGGTCATCGCAGAACAGCACGAAGCGTTGCGGCAGCTTTTGCAATTGCTCGACCACCCGTGGCAGATCGCCCAGATGATCGCGCTCGATCTCGATCAGTCGCAGACCGGCCTTGGCATGCTCGGCGAGCAGTGCGCGAACCAGCGATGATTTGCCGGTACCGCGCGAACCCCAGAGCAACGCGTGGTTGGCAGGCAGACCGTCGATGAACTGCTGAGTATTGCGACCCAGCTGCGAGCGCTGCTGATCGACACCGATCAGGTCAGACAAGCGCATGTCCAGCGTCACCTCAAGCGGCATCAGATAACCCACGCGCCCCTCGCGCACCCAGCGCGCAGCCAGCGATTTATCCCAATCCACCGGCTCACGCAGAGCGGGCAAAAGAGGCTCAAGTCGCGCCAGAACCGACTCGGCGCGTTCCAGAAATGCGTTCAACCGAGAATCCACGATTTCTCCTTGATTTAACTGATTAAAGCCTGTGTGCATTCAGCTATGCTTGGCCCGCGATGGACACAAGACGTGCAAGTGGCCAATGGACAAAGTGCCCTATGGATATACGAATCACCCACCGCCTGTCGTACAAACAGGCCCGTTTGACCGTTCTGCTCGGCTTCCTCTTGGGAACCCTGTTCAGCCTGGTGCAAATTGCGATCGATTATGCCAGCGAAGATGCCTCTATCGATCGTGAAATTCGCTCTTTGCTGCAAATCAGTCACAACCCCGCTTCGCGCATCGCCTACAACATCGACGCTGAACTGGCGCAGGAGCTGACGTCAGGCCTGCTGCACTCCCCTGCTGTGGTCAGCGCGCGCCTGATCGACAACAACAACGTATTGCTGGCTGCAGTGTCACGGCAGCTGACCGAAAGTCCGTATCGCATGTTCAGCGACTCGCTGTTCGGCAAAAGCCGTCAGTTCGTGGACGTCCTGCATCTGGACCACATGCCCAACGAAGCCATCGGCACCCTGCAGCTGGACGTCGATACCTTCGCCTTTGGCAGCCACTTCCTGCAGCGCGCGGAGATCACACTGCTCAGCGGTTTTGCTCGCAGTCTGGTGTTTGCCGGAATTCTCATGGGGTTGTTTTATCTGACCCTGACCAAGCCGCTGACCGGCGTGATTCGGGCGTTGTCCAGCCGTGATTCGCGAAGTCCCACGCAAACGCCGTTGCCCTGCCCGCCTGGCCACGAGAACGATGAGATCGGTGTGCTGGTGCAGGTCACCAATCAACAATTCGATAACGTCGCCAGTGAATTCGGCCGTCGGCGGGCCGCTGAAAACCGTCTGACCGAGCACCTCAACGAACTGGAAAACGTGGTTTCAGCGCGCACTCAGGAGCTCAAGGCCAGCAACACGCGCCTCAGCCAGTCCAACGAAGAACTGCAGATCGCCCGCAGCACCGCGCTGGACATGGCTCACGCCCGTTCGGCGTTCCTGGCGCACATGAGTCACGAGATCCGCACGCCGCTCAACGGGCTGCTGGGCATGCTGGCATTGTCGCTGGATGGCCCGCTGAGTGCCGAACAGCGCCAGCAGCTGTCCATCGCTCATGACTCGGGCAAGGTGCTGGTGGAACTGCTCAACGACATCCTCGACCTGTCGAAATTCGACGCCGGGCAACTGGAGCTCGAACGCATCCCGTTCGATCTCGGGACTTTGATCGAAGACACCGCCAACCTGTTGTCGCAGAACGCCGCACCCAGTGTCGAACTGACCTGCCTGATCGACCCGCATTTTCCTGCGCTGGTACTGGGCGACCCGACACGGGTGCGGCAGATCGTCAGCAATCTGCTGTCCAACGCGCTCAAGTTCACCCGGGCAGGACGTGTCGACATTCGCTTGAGCCAGCAGAGCGAAATGGTCCGAATAGAGGTCTGCGACACCGGCATCGGCATCGCCCAGGAGGCCCAGGCGAAAATCTTCCAGCCGTTCACCCAGGCGGAAGCGGCTATCACCCGCCAGTACGGCGGCACCGGGCTGGGGCTGACATTGACGCACAACCTGTGCGAGGCCATGAACGGGCAGTTGAACATCGAGTCCACAGCGAGCGTGGGCAGCCGTTTCTACGCCGACCTGCCGCTGCCCGCCCATACGCCCGCGCCGGTTTGGTCTGCGCTCAAGGGCCGCGTGGTGGTGGTCAGCGCCAAGGACAGCGGACTGACGGAACTGTTGAGCCGACTCCTGCCTGAATGGGGCATCGACTATCGGCATTTTTTAGTCAATGATCCGCAGCCGCAGGTGCAGCCCGACCTGTTGATCACCGATTGTCCCGAATGCCTGGTCGGTATCCGCCCTGGCACGGGCATTCCCATCCTGCTGGTGACCGCCTACGGTAATTTCATGCCCAGCGAACAGGTGCTCATGCTGGCCCCGCTGGAACAACAGGCACGGCCGCTGTCACGCAGCGTTCTGCATCAGGCGCTGCAACGTATTTTGCGGATTGACGCCGCGCGCGACGGTACACGTCGGGCGAGTGTGGAACCTGTGGCCCACCGCGCGCGAATTCTGTTGGTGGAAGATAACCCCGTGAACCAGCTGGTGGCCAAGGGCATGCTCAGCAAGCTGGGTTGTGAAGTGGTGGTCACCAGCCACGGTGGCGAAGCGTTGCAGCAACTGGAACGCAGCCATTTCGATCTGGTGTTGATGGACTGCAACATGCCGGTGATGGACGGCTATGAGGCCACCCGCCTGATCCGCCAGAACGGCAAATGGGCGGACCTGCCCATCATCGCTCTCACTGCTAACGCCATGCCAGAAGAACGTGAGCGCTGCAAGAATGCGGGCATGAACGACTACCTGGCCAAGCCGTTTCATCGCGAGGAACTGATCAGCCTATTGGATCAGTGGACAACAGCCCCACGCCATAAGCCGCAGGCGACAAGTTGATCGGCGCCGCACAGACTTACCGCTTGCGGCTCGAAACCTGCCGCTGCTCTTACTTGAGCAACGCTTCGATATCCGACTTCAATTCCTCTGGCTTGGTCAGCGGCGCATAGCGCTTGACCAGCTTGCCATCCTTGCCGATGAGGAATTTGGTGAAGTTCCACTTGATGCGCTCCGAACCCAGCAAGCCCGGCGCCTGTTTCTTCAATTGCACGAACAGCGGATGGGCGCCGCTGCCGTTGACATCAATCTTCTTGAACAACGGAAAGCTCACCCCGTAGTTCAATTCGCAGAACTCGGAGATCGCACTTTCATTGCCCGGCTCCTGTTTGCCGAACTGGTTACACGGAAAGCCCAACACCATCAGCCCCCGATCCCTATAGCCCTGCCACAGCTCTTCGAGCCCCTTGTATTGCGGGGTGAAGCCACACTTGCTGGCAGTATTCACCACCAGGACCGCCTTGCCCGCATAGTCCGCGAGCGTCTTTTGCTCGCCGTTGATGGTCTGCACCGGGATGTTCAGCAAATTTTCGCTCATGGCGATGCCTCGAGAAGGATCAAACCGCCAAATTAGCGCGCCGTCGATTGGCGCGCCATCCGATCATGCACAGTGATAGCAAGACATCAGGCTTCGCGGGAAACCAGGTCCAGGCACACCGAGTTGATGCAGTAACGCAGGCCGGTGGGCGGCGGGCCATCGGGGAAGACGTGCCCCAGGTGTGCATCGCATTTGGCGCAGACGACCTCGGTGCGAATCATGCCGTGGCTGACGTCGCGGACCTCCACCACTGCGCTGCCTTCGATGGGCGCATAGAAACTCGGCCAGCCGCAGCCTGAATCGAATTTGGTGGTGGAATCGAACAGCGCCTCGTTGCAGCAGATGCAGTGATAGACGCCATCGGTCCTGGTGCTGTTGTATTTGCCGCTGAAGGGCCTTTCGGTGGCTTTGAGGCGACAGACATTGTATTGCTCCGGATCGAGCATCTGCTTCCATTCTTCGAGGGTTTTTTCCAGCTTTTCCACGGGTACACCTCCACAACTGAAAAAGCCCGAACTGTGTCTTTTCCACGGATCGGGTGGCACGTATGATTGCGCCTTCGTTAAACGTCAGTCTGTCACCCGCTTTAAATGCATACAAATCCATTTTGATGGCGTCATGCCCAGCGGTTCGCGTTCGTCATTTATAGCGGATCGTCCATTTTCGGGATCAATCACCATGCAGTTCAGCAAATCGAACAAGCTCGCCAACGTCTGCTACGACATTCGCGGGCCCGTGCTCAAGCACGCCAAGCGCCTGGAAGAGGAAGGCCACCGCATCCTCAAGCTGAACATCGGCAACCCGGCGCCGTTCGGTTTCGAGGCGCCGGACGAGATCCTGCAAGACGTGATTCGCAACCTCCCGACCGCCCAGGGCTACAGCGACTCCAAGGGCCTGTTCAGCGCGCGCAAGGCGGTGATGCAGTACTACCAGCAGAAGCAGGTCGAAGGTGTCGGCATCGAAGACATCTACCTGGGCAACGGTGTTTCCGAACTGATCGTGATGTCGATGCAGGCGTTGCTCAACAACGGTGATGAAGTGCTGGTACCTGCGCCGGATTACCCGCTGTGGACCGCCGCCGTGGCGCTGTCCGGTGGCAGCCCGGTGCATTATCTGTGCGATGAGCAGGCCAATTGGTGGCCGGATCTGGACGACATAAAAGCCAAGATCACGCCGAACACCAAGGCGATGGTGATCATCAACCCGAACAACCCGACCGGTGCCGTGTACTCCAAAGAAGTGCTACTGGGCATGCTGGAAATCGCTCGCCAGCATAATCTGGTGGTGTTCTCCGACGAGATCTACGACAAGATCCTGTACGACGACGCCGTGCACATCTGCACCGCTTCGCTGGCCCCGGACCTGCTGTGCCTGACCTTCAACGGTCTGTCCAAATCCTATCGCGTGGCGGGTTTCCGCTCCGGCTGGATCGCCATTTCCGGCCCGAAACACAATGCCCAGAGCTACATCGAAGGCATCGACATCCTGGCGAACATGCGCCTGTGCGCCAACGTACCGAGCCAGCATGCAATCCAGACCGCATTGGGTGGCTACCAGAGCATCAATGACCTGATCCTCCCGCCCGGCCGTCTGCTGGAACAGCGCAACCGTACCTGGGAACTGCTCAATGACATTCCCGGCGTCAGTTGCGTGAAGCCGATGGGCGCGCTGTATGCGTTCCCGCGGATCGACCCGAAAGTCTGCCCGATCCACAATGACGAGAAATTCGCGCTGGACCTGCTGCTTTCGGAAAAGCTGCTGATCGTGCAGGGTACCGCGTTCAACTGGCCGTGGCCGGACCATTTCCGCGTGGTGACCCTGCCGCGAGTCGATGATCTGGAACAGGCGATCGGTCGGATCGGCAGTTTCCTGAAGTCGTACAAGCAGTAATGTTGCTTCTGTAGGAGCGCTTGCCCGCGATTGCGATCTGTCAGCGACGTCTTGACACACCGCAATCGCGGGCAAGCGCGCTCCTGCAGGTTGTGATGACTCCGCATACACCAACCGCTCTGATCGCCCCCCCAATCGTCCACAATTCCCCAGGCCACGCAAAGCGACACAGTTTGAAATAGTCGCCCGGTTGAATACCCACCGACATCACCTTATATACCCCGCAACACGTTACACATTCTTCACGAGGAGAAATTCCACACCATGATGCGCATCTTGCTGTTTTTGGCCACTAACCTTGCGGTCGTGCTGATTGCCAGCATCACCTTGAGCCTGTTTGGCTTCAACGGGTTCATGGCGGCCAACGGGGTTGACCTCAACCTCAATCAGCTGCTGATTTTCTGCGCCATATTCGGTTTCGCCGGCTCGCTGTTCTCGCTGTTCATCTCCAAGTGGATGGCGAAGATGAGCACCGGGACCCAGATCATCACCCAACCCCGCACCCGTCATGAGCAATGGCTGCTCCAGACCGTGGAACAACTGTCCCGCGAGGCTGGCATCAAGATGCCGGAAGTCGGGATTTTCCCGGCGTACGAAGCCAACGCCTTCGCCACCGGCTGGAACAAGAACGACGCCCTGGTGGCTGTCAGTCAGGGTCTGCTGGAGCGTTTCTCGCCCGATGAGGTGAAAGCGGTTCTGGCTCACGAAATCGGCCACGTATCCAACGGCGACATGGTCACCCTGGCGCTGGTTCAGGGCGTGGTGAACACCTTCGTCATGTTCTTCGCCCGGATCATCGGCAACTTCGTCGACAAAGTGATTTTCAAGAATGAAGAAGGCCGGGGTATCGCGTTCTACATTGCGACCATCTTTGCCGAAATCGTGCTTGGCTTCCTGGCCAGCGCCATCGTCATGTGGTTCTCGCGCAAACGTGAATACCGCGCCGACGACGCGGGTGCCCGTCTGGCCGGTACTGGTGCGATGATCAGCGCCTTGCAGCGCCTGCGTTCGGAACAGGGCGTGCCGGTGCAGATGCCGGAAAGCCTGACGGCATTTGGCATCAACGGCGGCTTGAAGCACGGTCTGGCAGGCCTGTTCATGAGCCACCCGGCGCTGGAAGACCGTATCGAGGCGCTGCGCCGCCGCGGTTGATCCCCGAACGGCAGTTACAAGAAAGGGCGACAGGAGTCGCCCTTTTCTTTTGCCTGTAAAAACAGTGATCTCTCAGGCTGAACGCTCGCACAGGGCAGGCGCGGCTTTCCGAGATCGGCGTTACCGCCGAAACATCCGATACGCATACTCCATCAACCGCGTAGCGCCGGCCTGCTTGAACTTGGCGCTCTTTTCCAGCACATCCCACTCACCTACGCTATTGAGCCGCCACTGGGGAGACAGCAGCTGCAGGACCTCGTCTTCATCCACTGAAAACGGCGGGCCGGCGACTTGGGACTGATCGTAATCCAGGGTAATAAGTAGACCGCGCGAATCCTCGGCCATCAGGCGATTGAGCTGTTCGACATACCGCCAACGCATCTCCGCAGGCATCGCAATCATCGCGGCGCGGTCGTAAAACGCGGTGCATTCGCCGATGTCCCTGGCTTTGAGAGCGAAGAAGTCACCACACCAGATCTCGCACTCTCCATGGCGGTAGACTTTGAACGGGCCGCGCTCTTCTATCTCGGGCGTCAGCCCACCTTCGCTGAACCAGGCGGCAACGGCGATTTCCGAAAGCTCAGCCCCCACCACATGAAGGCCCTGGAGCAAGAGCCAGCGCATGTCGATGGTTTTTCCACACAGGGGCACGAACACCCGCTCGCGGGGCTTGACTGCCAGCTCGGGCCACAACTTGACAAGATACGGATTCACTTCTGACTGATTGAAGCCAATCTGATTGATCGCCCAGCGCTCATGCCAAAATCGCGGCTCCATAAATGCTCCTGATATTTCGATCAAACGGCACGAAAACTTATATTAGATTTAGATCAATGATCTGGCTGATCATGAGCCCTATCTTATACGCTCAGGACGCCTGACATGTTCCCTAGCCTGTTCATTTCTCATGGCTCACCCATGCTTGCGCTGGAGCCCGGCGCCAGCGGCCCTGCCTTCGCACGGCTGGCTGCCGAACTGCCACGGCCGAAGGCGATCGTGATCGTTTCGGCGCACTGGGAAAGTAACGAGCTGCTGGTCAATGGCAACCCACAGCCGGAAACCTGGCATGACTTTGGTGGTTTTCCCGCCGAGCTCTTCGCTATGCAATACCCAGCGCCGGGTCAGCCAGAGTTGACCCGACACGTGATGGAATTGCTGGCCGCCGCCGACCTGTCCGCGCGCATTGACACCCGCCGCCCGTTCGACCACGGGGTCTGGGTGCCGCTGTCGTTGATGTATCCGCAGGCGGATATTCCGATCGTGCAGGTTTCCCTACCGACACGCATGGGACCCGCCCTGCAAACCCGTGTGGGTCATGCGTTGAGCGTTTTGCGCGAGGAAGACGTGCTGATCATTGGCTCCGGAAGCATCACCCACAATCTGCGCGAGCTGGATTGGCACGCCGGGCCCGAGAGCATCGAGCCTTGGGCGTTGGCATTCCGGGACTGGATGGTGGAGAAACTCGCAGCCAACGATGAGGAGGCACTGCACGACTATCGCCGCCAAGCCCCCGATGCGGTTCGCAATCACCCGTCTGACGAGCACTTGTTGCCGCTGTATTTCGCGCGCGGCGCCGGGGGTAAATTCAGCGTGGCGCACCAGGGCTTCACCATGGGTGCGTTGGGGATGGATATTTACCGCTTTGGTTGAGGGCTTTTCTTCTGAATTTGTGCCGACGCTAAGGATGACTAGATCCTGATAGCAGTCCGGCTTGCGGCGATGGGGAGTTCGAAGACACTACCGCCGGTAAGCCGGACTGCTACCAGGATAGGCGCTTGCCACCAAACCCCGGCCCAAAAAAAATCCCCGAACCAGTCGGGGATTTTTTTGTTCAGACGATCAGCTCAGCCGATCAGTCTTCGCGATAGCGACGCAGTTTCAGCTGCTTGCCGGCAACGCGGGTGTCTTTCAGCTTGGCCAGCAGACGCTCGAGGCCATCTTCCGGCAGCTCGACGAGGCTGAAGCTGTCACGCACCTGGATGCGACCGATCGCTTCGCGAGCCAGACCACCTTCGTTGAGGATGGCGCCGAGCAGGTTCTTGGCAGCGATACCGTCACGCGCGCCCAGCGCGGTACGGCAACGAGCGCGGCCTTCCGCCAGCGGCATCGGAGCACGACGTTCACGGTCACCACGATCAGGACGGTCACCCGATGGACGATCGGTACGATCACCACGCGGCGCGCTGTTCGGCACCAGTGGACGCTCTTTCTCGATGGCAGCCAGGGTCAGGGCCTGACCGTTGGTCGCTTTACGCAGCAACGCAGCAGCCAGCGCACGCGGAGTACAACCGATGTCGGCAGTCAGACGGTCCAGCAGATCGCCATGGCTCGCCTCGGCATCGGCAACCAGCGGCGCCAGGCTGTTGGTCAACTTCTTGATGCGGGCATCGAGAACGGCTTGGGAGTCCGGCAGGCGAACTTCGGCGACCTTCTGACCAGTCACACGCTCGATCACTTGTAGCATGCGGCGCTCACGTGGAGTCACCAGCAACAGTGCACGACCCTCGCGACCTGCACGACCGGTACGGCCGATACGGTGAACGTAGGACTCAGGGTCGTACGGCATGTCCACGTTGAACACGTGAGTGATGCGCGGAACGTCCAGACCACGGGCAGCGACGTCGGTCGCGACGACGATGTCCAGACGGCCATCTTTCAGCGAGTCGATGACGCGCTCACGCTGGTTCTGGGCGATGTCGCCGTTCAGCGCAGCGGCCTTGTAGCCCTTGGCTTCCAGGGCGCTTGCCAGGTCCAGAGTGGCCTGCTTGGTACGTACGAACATGATCAGGGCGTCGAAATCTTCGACTTCCAGCAGGCTCAGAACGGCAGAGGTCTTCTGGTCAGCGTGAACCAGCAGGTGAGCCTGCTCGATCGCGGTAACGGTCTGGGTCTTGCTCTGGATCTTGACGTGTTTCGGGTCTTTCAGGTGACGCTCGGCAATCGCGCGGATCGACTGCGGCAGCGTGGCCGAGAAGAGTACGGTCTGGCGGGTTTCCGGCATGGCCTTGAAGATGACTTCCAGGTCGTCCATGAAACCGAGCTTGAGCATTTCGTCCGCTTCGTCGAGAACCAGGTGGTTCACGGTCGCCAGGACTTTTTCGTCACGACGCAGGTGGTCGCACAGACGGCCCGGGGTAGCGACGACGATTTGAGCACCGTTGCGGATGGCTTTGAGCTGCGGGCCCATCGGCGCGCCGCCGTAGACAGCCACGACAGTCACGCCCGGCATTTGCTTGGCGTAGGTTTCGAAGGCAGTGGCCACTTGCAGGGCCAGTTCGCGGGTCGGCGCGAGGATCAGCGCTTGCGGTTCGCGCTTGGCCGGGTCGATGCGGCTCAGGATCGGCAGTGCGAAGGCCGCGGTTTTACCGGTACCTGTCTGCGCCTGACCGATCATGTCGTGACCGGCAAGAATAATCGGGATCGATTGCTGCTGAATGGCCGAAGGCTCTTCGTAGCCGGTAGCGATAACGGCTGCAACAATATTCGGATGAAGGTCGAGAGCGGCGAAGCCGCCGGTTTCCTGGGTCATGGGTCTGCCTCTGAGTGCATCCGCAAAGACCCATGCTTCAAAGCTGCGCGTGCCGTGTAAGACCCTAGAGTCACCCTGGCTGCTTTGTCGGCGGGGATTTGCGAAAACGTATTGATGAATGGATCGTCAAGGATAGTTCGTGTGGGAACCAGCTTGCGAAGAAGGCTTCGCAAACCCATACCGTGACGAGGGCCCTATGAAAGGCCGGCGCGCACTATACCGGAATTGCCGGAAAAAGTGAGGATTTTTTTCAGTTAAAGAACACCTTACGTCCATCTGACACAGGTTTTGCGCAAACCTGTGTCTGTGTCTATTTTTCAAGAGCCCGGTATTACTGGCGGCGGGAGCTTAAACGATTCACTTCATCAGTCAGGCAGCCCACACCCTCCACTCCTCCTCAGCACGCAGGATTATCGACATGACCTCTTCGATCAAAGGCCACGTCAGCCGGGAACAACGCGGCCCCATCATGCTCATCGGACTGGACCGCGTGGCCAAGCGCAACGCTTTCGACATGGAAATGCTCAATCAACTGAGCCTTGCGTACGGTGAGTTCGAGCGCAACGAACAGGCCCGGGTAGCGGTGGTGTTCGCTCACGGAGACATTTCACCGGCGGCCTGGACATGGCCGAGACCGGCTCGACCCTGGTCAACGGCTGGCAACTGCCCCAAGGCGGCTACGACCCGTGGGGCGTTTTCGCAGGGCCTCGGGTCACCAAACCAGTGATCGTCGCAGTGCAGGGCTACTGCCTGACGCTGGGCATCGAACTGATGCTGGCGGCCGACATCAACCTGTGCGCGAGCAACGCACGCTTTTCGCAGATCGAAGTCCAGCGCGGCTTGTTCGCGTTTGGCGGGGCGACGTTGCGCATGCAGCAGATCGCCGGCTGGGGCAACGCGATGCGCTGGCTGCTGACCGGCGACGAGTTCGACGCTCACGAGGCATTGCGCATGGGGCTGGTGCAGGAAGTCATGGCCTACGAAGACCTGCTGCCGTGCGCGCTGCATCTGGCGGGTCGCATTGCCGAGCGGGCGCCCCTGGGCGTCAAGGCCACGCTTGCCTCGGCACGTCAGGCCGTGCGCGAGGGCGAAGATGCGGCGGCGTTGCAATTACCGGCGCAGATGAAGCAAGTGATGTCCAGCGAGGATGCCAAGGAAGGCCTGCGCGCCTGGATCGAAGGCAGGCCGGCGCAGTTCACGGGTCAATGACCAACGCCGTTCAGGTCGCCGGGCGCACCGCCTTGATCAGCGGCAACAGTGAATACCCCAGTTTCGGCGAGAGGGCTTCAGCGCGCTCGATCAGCGCCTGCATGTCCAGTGTCTGATCCAGATCGGCGGGCACGATGAGGATCACGTTGCCCTCCTTCACCGGCAGCTCCCAGTAGTGCCGGTGATACAGGCCACGCAGCAACGCTGCACCCAGCGGCTTGCCATCGTCGGAGGCCCATTGGTTGATGATCAGCCAGCCGCCGGGGTTCAGGCGCTGCTGGCATTTTTCCAGAAAGCCCCACGCCAGATGCCCTACCGCCGGACCGGTGTCGGTGTAAAGGTCGACGAAGATCAGGTCGGCGCTTTCCGCTGTGGGCAGCAATTCCAACGCATCGCCGATGCGGATGTAGAGTCGCGGATCGTCTGACAGGCCCATGTACTCCATGGCCAGACGCGGCACGTCCGGGCGCAGTTCGATGGCTTCGACGTCGTCGAGCGGCAGAAATTTCAGGCATGCCTGGGTCAGCGTACCGGCGCCGAGCCCCATGAACAGCGCGCTTTCGGGCGCCGCGTGGCACAGTGCGCCGATGAGCATGGCGCGGGTGTAGTCATATTCCAGCCACGCCGGATCGGCCGTGAACGTGCAGCTCTGCTCGATGGCGTCGCCGAACTCCAGGAAGCGGTAGTCCTCCACTTCCAGTACGCGGATCATCCCGAAGTCATCATGGACTTCAGCCAGCACGCGCTCTACACGCTCCTCGGTCATTACTGCTCTCTCGATAAATCCTGATGGCGCGCGGATTGTCGGCCAGGCGCCCCTGCAGGTCACGCAAATTATCGAAATGAACTGCTAACATGGCCGTCCGATTGCCCTGAATTAGAGTTCACCATGAGCCAACCCTGGAGCCCCGACAGCTGGCGGAGTCTGCCTATCCAGCAACAACCCCAATACCCCGACGCCTCGCACGTACAGCGGGTAGAACAGACGCTGGCCGGTTATCCGCCGCTGGTGTTTGCCGGTGAAGCGCGCGAACTGCGTCGCCAGTTCGCCGAGGTGACCGAGGGTCGGGCGTTCCTGTTGCAAGGTGGCGATTGCGCCGAGAGCTTCGTCGAATTCTCCGCCGCGAAGATCCGCGACACCTTCAAAGTGTTGCTGCAGATGGCAATCGTCATGACCTTCGCCGCAGGCTGCCCGGTGGTCAAGGTCGGGCGCATGGCCGGTCAGTTCGCCAAGCCGCGCTCTTCCAATGACGAAACCGTGGACGGCGTGACCTTGCCCGCCTACCGTGGCGACATCGTCAACGGTATCGGTTTCGATGAGAAAAGCCGCGTGCCTGACCCCGATCGCCTGCTGCAGGCCTACCACCAGTCCACCGCGACCCTGAACCTGCTGCGTGCGTTCGCCCAAGGCGGGTTTGCCGATCTGCATCAGGTGCACCAGTGGAACCTGGACTTCATCGCCGGCTCTGCCCTCTCGGAAAAGTACAGCCAGCTTGCCGACCGCATCGATGAAACCCTGGCCTTCATGCGCGCCTGTGGCATGGACACCTCGCCGCAACTGCGCGAGACCAGTTTCTTCACCGCCCACGAAGCCCTGCTGCTCAACTACGAAGAAGCCTTCGTGCGTCGCGACAGCCTGACCAACGATTTCTACGATTGCTCGGCGCACATGCTGTGGATCGGCGACCGCACCCGTCAGCTGGACGGCGCTCACGTCGAATTCTTGCGCGGGGTGAAAAACCCGATCGGCGTGAAAGTCGGACCGAGCATGAACACCGACGATCTGATTCGCCTGATCGACATTCTCAACCCGGATAACGACCCGGGACGCCTGAACCTGATCGCGCGGATGGGCGCGAACAAGGTCGGCGATCATTTGCCGGGGCTGATTCGTGCGGTAGAGCGCGAAGGCAAGAAGGTGCTGTGGAGTTCGGACCCGATGCATGGCAATACGATCAAGGCCAGCAGCGGCTACAAGACCCGCGACTTTGCGCAGATTCTTGGCGAGGTGAAGCAGTTCTTCCAGGTGCATCAGGCCGAAGGTACGTACGCGGGTGGCATCCACATCGAGATGACCGGACAGAACGTCACCGAATGCATCGGCGGCGCACGTCCGATTACCGAAGACGGCTTGTCGGACCGCTACCACACTCACTGTGACCCGCGGATGAACGCCGATCAGTCCCTTGAGCTGGCGTTTTTGATTGCTGAGACGTTGAAGCAGGTGCGGCGTTGAAATTGCAGGAGCGCGCTTGCCCGCGAAAAATTCAGCGGGCCACCTATCAATGCCGGCGGTAGCAACCTATCGCGGGCAAGCGCGCTCCCACGGGTTCACTGCCGAGCCGTGCCGTGGCGCCGGGTTCACAGGTGATGCAGGCCATGGCTTACAAACGCCAGTCGTAATCTTGCCGCACTGGCGCGCTGGCAATTGATCAGCACTTGCGGCAATCCGAGCCAATCCGCCAGCTGCCGTAAATTGACAGCCAGCGCGTGCATCCCCTCCTCGTCCAACCTCGGCTCCTCTTCATGCACGGCATGTACCGCCAGCCGCCCTGCGGCCCGTTCGGCCCGCAGGTCGATTCGCGCGGCAATGCATTCATGGTGCAGAAACGGCAACACGTAGTAGCCGTAAATGCGCTTGTGAGCCGGGGTATAGATTTCGAGACGGTAGTGGAAGTCGAACAACCGCTCGGTGCGCGCCCGCTCCCAGATCAGCGAATCGAAGGGCGACAACAAGGCACTGGCAGTGATTTTTCGCGGCACTTTGAATTGCGGCAGGGCATACGCGGGCTGTTTCCAGCCTTGCACCTGAACCCGCTCGATCGCGCCCTGCTCCAACAGTTCTGCCAGCCCTGCCTTGGCCGGCGCCGGGTCCTGGCGGAAGTAATCGCGAATGTCCTTCTCGGTGCCGACGCCCAGTGCCTTGACCGCATGCAACAGCAGATCGCGTTGGGCGTCGGCTTCGCTCAACGCCGGGTGATTGATGATGGCGGACGGCAGTACTCGCTCCGGCAAGTCATACAGCCGCTCGAAGCCCCGGCGCCCGGCGACTGTCACTTCCCCGGCGGCAAACAGCCATTCCAGAGCAATCTTTTCCGCGCTCCAGTCCCACCATGGCCCCGCGCGCTCCTGACGCGTATTGAGCGTGCCCGCCCCCAGCGCCCCCTGCTCACGAACGGCCTGCAACACGCGGGCAATCGTCGTTTGCTGTTCACGACCGAATTTGGCCATCCCCTGATAGATGCCTTGTCCCTGAGACGCCCGCTGCATGCGCCAGCGCATCAGCGGATACAATTCGACCGGCAGCAACGACGCCTCATGTCCCCAGTATTCGAAGAGTTTGCGTTGCCGCCCCTGACTCCACGCGGCCTGATCCAGCAGCTTTTGCGAGTAGTTGCCCAGGCGTGAATACAAAGGCAGGTAGTGCGAACGCACCAGCGCGTTGACCGAATCGATCTGCAGCACGCCGAGGCGCTCGATCAGTTGCGTGACATGTCGGGAAGTGATCATCGCAGGCGGCTGACGACCATTGAAACCCTGGGCCGACAGCGTCAGACGACGGGCCTGTTTGATGGATATTTTTTGTTGGATGGGCAGTTCTGCGGGCATTCGGGACCTCCTGGTCGAACCGCAAAACTACCTGATCCCACTCTGCAGGTGTAGCTGCACGGCTTGCGGGCTGTCGTGCGTGCAACGACGCTACCGCCCGCAAGCCCTGCAGCTACGACACCTCACACTCAGTGCTTCATCGGATCGTCCCAGAACGGCCGCTCGGTTTCCTGGTAGACATCGGCGCGGCTCAGGCCAATGTCCCTGAGCGCATCATCGCTGAGGCTGCCCAGTTCTATACGCTGGCGGTACACCTTGCGCCAGCGAGCGATACGCGCGATGACAGCGCGCCAGCCGCGTTCGACGACCGAGTGGCGGGACAGGGTTTTCAATACAAGCACATAGCCTTTTTGACCTTTCATCATCTTGCCCTCCAAGTGGGATGGCTAGATTCTCTGCCCGGCCTTAAGATCAATCCAGCGAATGTTTCTGATGCACTGCATCTGGGAGATTGATGCAATGGTCACCTATCCAAGTATTGACAGCGAACTGCTGCGCACTTTCGTCGCCATCGCCGATCAGGGCGGTTTCACCAGGGCAGGCGAAGTCGTGAACCGCACCCAATCAGCGGTCAGCATGCAGATGAAGCGCCTGGAAGATGACGTGGTCCAGCGCCCGCTTTTCCAGAAAGACGGCCGAGTGCTGAACCTGACTGCCGAGGGCCAGGTGCTGCTGGGTTACGCCCGGCGCATCCTCAAACTGCACAGCGAGGTGTTCAACACTCTGCGCCAGCCGCACATGATCGGCACAGTGAAGATCGGCACACCGGACGATTACGTCATGCGCTTTCTGCCGGGCATCCTCTCGCGTTTCGCCCAAGCCTATCCGTTGATTCAGATAGAGGTGCATTGCGAGTCATCGGCGCAACTGCTGCAACGTCAGGACCTGGATCTGAGCATCGTCACACGCGAGCCGGGCAAGGAAATCGGACAGATCCTGCGTCAAGAGCGCTTCGTATGGGCAGAGGCTTTGGGGTTCTGCCCGCATGAACAAACGCCGATTCCGCTGGCGATGTTCAACAGTGACTGTTTCTGCCGGTTGTGGGCGAGCAATGCACTGGATGCGTCAGGTCGTGAATATCGAATGGCGTACACCAGCGCCAGTCTGGCGGCGATCATGGCGGTGGTGAGCGCGGGCCTGGCGGTGACCGCTCAACTTGAGAGCTTGATTACCCCGGATTTGCGCGTTCTCGGTGAAGCTGAAGGGCTGCCATCGCTGCCCTCGGCCAGCATCGTCCTGCTGCGTAACCCGAACAATCCGTCGCCGATCACCGAGTGTCTGGCCGATCACATCGCCGAGGGTTTCAAGCTCTAGGATTCGTCAGATCCTGAAGCACAGCATGATCGCGCACAGCACCAGGAACACACAGAACAGCGAACGCAGCAGGCGCTCGGGCATGCTATGGGCCAGCGCCACGCCCCAACTGATACTGGCCAGGCCACCGATCGCCAGCGGGATGCCCATCAGCCAGTCAACGTGGCCGTGCAGCGCGTAGGTTGTCATGGTGATGACCGTGGCAGGCGCGGCCAACGCCAATGCCAAGCCTTGGGCAGCCACCTGGGTCGCGCCGAAGATGCCGGTCAGAATCGGCGTCGCGATCACCCCACCGCCCACGCCGAACATACCCGCCGTAACACCGGAACCCAGGCCCAGCACCCATAGCCATTTGCCGTGGCGCAACTCGGCGCCGGCGTTGCCTTTGCGCCAGTACATCTGGATCAGGTTGAACAGCGTTAGCACGATGAGGAAGCCGACGAAACCGATGCGCATGCTTTGGGCCTCGATTCGCACTGCCCACAACGATGTCAGCCACGAGACCGTGAAGCTCGGCACGATCAGCATCATCGCGTTGCGTACGGAAATCCGGTTGCGCTGGTTGTAGCGCCATAACGCCAGCAGCACGTTGGGCAACACCATCAGCAGCGCCGTGCCCTGAGCCAGCTGTTGATCCAGGCCGAACAGCACCCCCAGAGCAGGAATCGCTACCAGGCCGCCACCAATTCCGAACAGCCCGCCCAGGGTGCCCATGGCCGCGCCAAGCAGCAGATACATCACGACATCAACGATCACACCCGGTCCTCTATTCGATCCTGCGCGCATGCTACGCAGTCAGACGGGTCGAGGAAATCCGCAGAACGTCGATACCATTAACGAATCGTGATGAGTCGATTCACGAATCGTGTTTCATACCTCAGCGGCTCGCGTGGACTGACGATAGACAGCAACTGTGCAGTGATCACCGAAATTATCTGGTGCATTAAAGATCAGAGCACTAAATTAGCCATCCATCCGATTCACCGAGGACCTTCCCATGAACGCCGACGATAGCTCCACCACCGCTGGCGCTGGCAGTTGCGAAAACCTGCTGCTGGATAACCAGTTGTGTTTCGCCCTGTATTCCACGTCATTGATGATGACCAAGGTGTACAAGCCCCTGCTTCAGGCGTTGAACCTGACCTATCCACAGTATCTGGCCATGCTGGTGTTGTGGGAAGGCGATGGTCTGACGGTAGGAGAAGTCAGCGTGCGCTTGCTGACCGATCCTGGTTCCTTGACCCCGCTGCTCAAGCGCCTGGAAGCCGAGGGCCTGATCAGCCGGACCCGCAGCAAGGAAGACGAGCGCGTGGTGCTGCTGCACCTCACCGAGCAAGGTAAAGCGCTGCACAAGAAGGCGCAGGACATCCCGCAGTGCATCCTTGCGGCAAGCGGGATCACGGTCGAGCAGCTAAAAGCGTTGCAAAAAGATCTGCTGGGGCTGCGCGGGAATCTGCACGACAGCCTCTGACGCCCTCCTCCCTTCGACCCATGCCAGCCTTCGTTGCTGGCGTTCTTTTTTCAGAAACTCGTCTTGCGCCACCTGACGCGACATTGTTCTGTAGCAACCCGGCTTACCCGCGGTGGCGCCCTGGAATCGCTTCCGCCGGCATCCGCGTCGCTACAGGGGATCGCGCGTTCGAGGGAAAACGGCTCAAGCTACAAAATTTTTTATCCAACCAAATCAAAAAGTTGAAGTAGTGCTGGTTCCCGCATCCAGAATTTTCATAAATTTAACTTGCACACTAAATATTAGCGCAGTACATTCTTCCCGACTTGCTTAGCGCACAAACATTTTGCGCAAAGCCAAATCGACTTCATCCAACATCATCAAGTGAGGAAATATCATGCAAGCTCTCTATACCGCAGTCGTAACCGCAACCGGTGGCCGTGATGGCCGTGCTGTTTCCAGCGACAAGATTCTCGACGTGAAACTGGCTACCCCGAAAGGCCTGGGCGGCGCTGGCGGTGAAGCGACCAACCCCGAGCAACTGTTCGCAGCCGGCTACTCGGCCTGCTTCATCGGCGCGCTGAAATTCGTCGCCGGCCAAAGCAAGCGCAGCATCCCTGCCGACGCTTCGATCACGGCCCATGTCGGCATCGGCCAGATCCCTGGCGGTTTTGGTCTGGACATCGATCTGAACATCAGCCTGCCGGGCCTTGACCAAGCCGATGCGCAAGCGCTGGCCGACGCGGCTCACCTGGTCTGCCCTTACTCCAACGCCACCCGCGGCAACGTTGACGTACGTCTGCACGTCACTGTCTAGCCCAAAGGCCACTAACCCAAAGGGGGCTAACCTGATGCCCCCAGGCTCAGGAGAAGAACATGAACACATTCGGCAAGATTCTGGCTGGCTCGCTCCTCGCTCTGTCCATCGGCAACGCATTCGCAGCGACCGACACGGGCGTAGAGCACAACACTCAAGCGTTTCTGGATGCCCTGAACGCCGGCACCGGCAAACCCATCGAGCAGCTGTCGCCCAAAGATGCACGGGCCGTGCTGACCGGCGCTCAGGCGGGGGTCAAGTTGACGCTGCCAAAAGCCGATGTCAGCCAGAAGACCATTTCGGTCGACGGCCAGAGCATCAGCTTGACCATCGTGCGTCCGGCTGGCGTCAAAGGCACCTTGCCGGTGTTCATGTACTTCCACGGCGGCGGCTGGGTGTTGGGCGATTACCCGACCCACGAGCGTCTGGTGCGCGATCTGGTAGAGGGGTCCGGTGCGGTGGCGGTGTTCGTCAACTACACCCCTTCACCTGAAGCGCACTACCCGACGGCGATCAACCAGGCCTATGCGGCGACCAAATGGGTGGCTGAACACGGCAAGCAAATCAACGTCGATGGCAAGCGCCTGGCGGTGGCGGGTAACAGCGTCGGCGGCAACATGGCGGCGGTTGTCAGCCTGATGGCCAAAGACAAAGGCACTCCGGCGATTCGCTACCAGGTGCTGCTGTGGCCTGTGACCGACGCCAACTTCGATACCGGCTCTTATGACCAGTTCGCCGAGGGTCACTTCCTCACCCGCAACATGATGAAGTGGTTCTGGGACAACTACACCACCGATCCGAAGCAACGCGCCGAAATCTACGCCTCGCCGCTGCGTGCTACCACCGATCAGTTGAAGGGCCTGCCCCCGGCGCTGGTGCAGACTGCCGGTGCCGACGTGCTGCGCGACGAAGGCGAAGCCTACGCCCGCAAGCTGGATCAGGCGGGAGTGCCGGTGACCGCGGTTCGTTACAACGGCATGATTCACGACTATGGGCTGCTGAACGTGGTCAGCCAAGTGCCGGAAGTGCGCTCGGCAATGCTGCAGGCGTCGCAGGAACTGAAGGCTCACTTGAAGTAAGCACCGGATACGTCGGATGGCTCTTTGTCGATCCCTCCGACTTCATCGCAGGCAAGCGCGCTCCTACGGGAACTGCCTGCTCTGCGGCAGTCTGGCTTGCCGGCGGTGACGCACTCAAGATCGCTGCCGCCTTCAATCCATCGCAGAACCTGCAGGAGACGTCACAGGTTACGACGACAGCGTACGCGGTGGATCAGACGGCATTGAGGGGGATGACCCACCGCTTTCGCCGGCAAGCCGGCCTACAATGAACGTGTTTTAGTCTGTTCAAGCACGAAAAAGCCCGACTCAATGGTCGGGCTTTTTCGTATCCGGGGTTACAAAAGCAGTGCTTACTTAGCACGACCTTTGTAGGAACCGCCTTCACGGGTATCGATCTCGATCATGTCGCCGATTTCGATGAAGTCAGCAACGCTCAGCTCGGTGCCGTTTTTCAGCTTGGCTGGCTTCATGACTTTGCCCGAAGTGTCGCCGCGCGCGGAACCTTCGGTGTAGTCGACCTGACGCACGATGGTGGTCGGCAGCTCTACGGAAACCAGACGATCTTCGAAGAAAACGGCTTCGCAGACGTCAGTCATGCCTTCTTCGACGAAAGGCAGAACGGCTTCGATGTCTTCGGCGTTCAGTTCGTACATGGTGTAGTCAGTGGTGTCCATGAACGTGTAGGAGTCACCGCTGATGAAAGACAGGGTGGCTTCCTTACGGTCCAGGATCACATCGTCCAGCTTGTCGTCGGCGCTGTAGACGGTTTCAGTCTTGTAGCCGGTCAGCAGGTTTTTCAGCTTGGTCTTCATGATCGCGCTGTTACGGCCCGACTTGGTGAACTCGGCTTTCTGAACCAGCCAAGGATCGTTGTCGATACGGATCACGGTGCCGGGTTTAAGCTCTTTACCAGTTTTCATTACGAGTATCCGAATTTGGATTGAAGTTCTTTCTAAGCCCTGTACGAAAAGCCACTTTTCGTACAGGGCTTAATACAAGGCCGCGTATCATATCCAATTTCGGTAAAACTGTACCAGCGCAGTCGTCAGATCGTCCTGCAAGGCCCGTTCCAGACACCAGCGTTCGGCATGGCGGGTCAGCTCGTCGCGGTGTTTTTCCAGCGCGCTCCAGCTTTGGGTCATGTCCTGTCCGGCATTCCAGTTGCGCCAGACCTGAGTCAAGGACTGCCCCGCATCCTCGGACAAACCTGCCAGATACAACTCCAGAAACGCATCGAGTTTGGCCCAGTGGGCGTCGTCGTCCTGCTCGTAGATGTGCCAGATCAGCGGTCGTCCGGCCCATTGCCCGCGCACGAACGAGTCCTCACCGCGCACCACGTTGAAGGCGCAGCACCAGAGCAACAGGTCGTAGTCTTTCTGACGAACGAATGGCAGCACCTGAATCGTCAAATCGCCGCGCACATGCACTGCACCCGCCCGCAAGCCGTCAACCCCGAGCCAGCGCTCGACATCGCTGATGATGCGCCCTTCCGGCACCAGCAGATGCGTGGGCTGCGCGTCCTGGACTGAAGAGTGAGCCTGAGAGTGGGCCAGGCAATCCAGCCACGAACCCAGGCCGGCGTGTTCGTAGGCGAACAATGAAATCAGACGCGCGTCAGCTTGTGGATAAATCCCAAGATCAGCGAGAAACGCCTGTCTGGCCGTCGGATTCTGCTCGAAGGCATGGCGACGGTCGATCAGCCCTGCCTCCCGCAGCAGCCCGCCGGTGGAGGGTCTGAATCCCGGAAAGAAGAAGAACTTTTGAATACCACTCGATTGCAGCGACGGCAGGCCGTGACAACCGGTGACCCATTCCTCGGCGCTCAGGTATTCCAGGTTCAGCCACAAGGGACGTGGGTTTCGCGCTTTCATCGCTTCTATATAGGCAGGTGGCAGGCGGCAGGCGAAGGCCTCGATAACCACATCGGCGGGTTCGGCAGGCTGCCAGTCCCCGGGCCAGAAACACACCTGGACCCCGTCATGCCACTGCAGCTCGGCCTTTGCATCTGCGCCGGGGCACAGGCGCACGAACGCCGACAGATCGTCGACCCACAGGCGCACCTTCATATCGTGCTCGGCGACCAGCTGTCGGGCCAGGCGAAAGGTCACACCCACGTCGCCGAAGTTATCCACAGCGGTACAGAAAATATCCCAAGAGGCTTTCATCCGGACTCCTGAGGACGTTCAAAAAAGCGGATTGTCCTCCATAACGACGCACAATCACCAGCCCCGGTCGTGCGACAATCCGCGCCATCGACACTGTGCAAGTCAGGAGTCTGCTATGTACGTCACTCGTCGCGAACTGTCTTTGAGAGTCCAACCCGTGAAGCTGGCGGTATCCATCGCCGCTGGCATCTGGCTGGGTTTTCTGGCGGTGCTGCTCACCGTGTGGTTGGTCTACAAAGCGCTGCCTGCCGAGCAGCCGCAAGCGTTGAACAACGCCGCCGCGCAACTGACGGCGCCGCCCGCAGCCAAGGCCAGGCCGGAAAGTGACAACTCGATGTTCGATCAGTATCGGCAGATCTTGCGCGACAGCGAGGCACGTCAGGCCCAGGAAGCCGAACAGGCCGACCGGCAGCGCAGCTTCAACGGCCCCAAATGCCAGTTCTGGATGCAGCAGAACCAGACCGCGCCGAGCGAGAAAAGCCGCGCCGCGATCTACCAGTTCTGCGGCTGAATCCCTTGACGAGACACACTGCACACATGAACAAGCAACAGGTTCTGCAACGGATCCTCGAAACACTCGACGTCGATCTGGACGTCGCCATTCGTGCCGCGCAAACCGCGTATGAAACCGCGACTCATGAAGAAAATATCGCCGAGAACAAGTACGACACGCTGGGCCTTGAGGCCTCCTATCTGGCAGCCGGTCAGGCGCGTCGGGTTGAGGAGATTCGTCAGTCGCTGGCGCTGTATCGGCAACTGGTCCCAAAGCCGTTCGATGAGGCACGCGGTATTCAGTCGGGGGACCTGATCGTGCTCGAATCGGCCAGCGGCGTGGAGCAGCATCTGTTCCTCGGGCCGGATGCGGCGGGCCTGAAGATTCATGTCGATGAAACGCTGGTCACCGTCATCACCCCTCGCGCGCCGCTGGGGCAGAACCTGCTCGGCAAGTTCAACGGCGATGAACTTGAGATAAGCGTCAACGGCAGCCGCCAATCTTTCGAGGTCACGCGCGTACTGTGACCCGTTGATCATTTGCAGGGTTGAAGGGGCCGACTTTTTGTGGGTAAGGTGCACGGTCGCACGACAAACGGTAAGCCCGGAATATGGAGCCGGGCACACGGATTTAACCAAGGAGATATTTCATGACGAACGTCATTACCTTCCCTGACGCCCATGAACGTGATCGCCTCAAGTCCAGTGACCACAAAGGGTTGAGATACCTGAACAAGAAAGAGCGACAACTGATCGACTGCCTGCGCATGACCAGCCACGCTGGCCGTCAGTATGTGTACGACTACGCCAACATCATGCACCGGTCCAAGCCGCTGTATCCCGATCAGGAGGATTGACGCGGGAGGATTGGCAGCTAGCGAGCGATTCAGCGCAGGTTCAGTACAAAGCTCGCAGGCACGGGCCTATAGTGGGGCACTATTTTTTGCCTGTGAGAACGCCCATGTCTGCTGTCACGCCTGAACCTACCGCCCCAGACACCGCCGCCCCAGCCGCGCCTGCCAAGGTCGATCACCTGCGCTTCCATAAAGGTCACGCGCATCTGGGGCCGACCTTTGGTAACGATGCCTTTGCCCTGAAGGCTGAAGCCTTCGCGCGTTTCTTCGGCACACCGACGTTCCTCGGTGCGCAAACCCTGATCGTACTGATCTGGGTGGCTGCCAACCTGAGCGGACTGGTGAAGTTCGACGTCTACCCTTTTATCCTGCTCAACCTGGCGTTCAGCCTGCAATCGGCCTATGCCGCGCCGCTGATCCTGCTGGCACAGACCCGGCAAGCTGCCCGGGACAAGGCCAGTGCCGACGCCGACGCGCAGCATCGCGAAGCCCTGGCGGTGGCCAATGAAGAGCGCATGGCACGTGCCGCGCAAAACACCGCGCAGATGCTCGAATTGCTGGAACAGAACACCCGCCTGACCGAGATGACCAAGGTGCTGACCGAACGTGTCGAAGCGCTGACGGCAGACATGCACAAGCATTTCGTGAAGAAGGACGGGCATGCCTGAGTTTGGCGCCCGTCGATTCGGCGCGCGATTGCTACTGCGGGAGCGCGTTCCTGCAGATGACCATGTCTGCGCGGGATGTGAACGCACCCTTCACCCACCAAGTGACCGCTTTGGCCATTAAGTGGACATTTATGATATTGCGATCGTCATGAAGTCACTGGATTATGGACGTAATTTTTCCTCATCCGACAATCCGCCGGATGTCCCCGGAGCACGCCCATGCAAAGCAACTCTCGCGAAGAAATTCTGGCCCTCTGGCAAACCCAGGAAGAGCAAATGCGCGCCCGTCTGGGCAAGGCTGGCAGCATGAGCCTGGCGGAAGTCGCCCAGCTCACCCCTCAGGAATTCTTCGACGGCATCGGCAACGGCGTGTATCCGCATCCGCCGATCGGTGTGCTGATGGATTTCGTGCCGATCCAGTGGACGCCCGGCAGTTTCATCTTTCAAGGCACGCCCGGTCCGCAGCACTACAACCCGCTGGGCACTGTGCACGGGGGTTATGCCGCGACGCTTCTGGATTCGTGCATGGGTTGTTCGATCCACACGCAGCTGAAAAAGGGCCAGGGCTATACCACCCTCGACCTGCGCATCAGTTACATCCGCGCGCTGACCAACAAGACCGGCCCGATTCGCGCCGAGGGCACGGTGGTGCATCTGGGACGGTCGACGGCGCTGGCCGAGGGCAAGATCTACGATGCCGACGGACGTTTGTTCGCCACTGGCACCACGACCTGCATGATTCTGGATATGAACCGGTAAATCAGCGACGCTGGTCGGTCTGGTCGCGGGTTACGACAGAGGCTGAAGCAGCACGGCTTGCTGGCGGTGGCGATTTCAAAGACGCCAACGCCGGCGAGCCGCGCTGCTACAAACAGCCTATCACCCAGCGCCAATGTTCATTGAGTTTGAACTTCATCCCCCAAACGCTTGCCCCATCCTCCATGTATTCATGAATCCCGGTCAAAACTCCCTTGCTCATCCCGCGGTTTTTCCGCCTGGAACGAACCGGGATACTGGGCTTCGAATTTTTCACCTTGGCACTGGAGTACTTCAATGACTGTTCCTGCATTTGGTCTGGGCACTTTCCGTTTGAAAGATCAGGTCGTCATCGACTCGGTCAGCAACGGCCTGGAGCTGGGCTACCGCGTGATCGACACCGCGCAGATCTACGGCAACGAAGCCGAGGTCGGCCAGGCCATCGCGCAAAGCGGCGTACCGCGGGATGAGCTGTTCATCACCACCAAAATCTGGACCGACAACTTCGCCGCCGACAAGCTGATCCCGAGCCTCAAAGAGAGCCTGGCGAAGCTGAGAACCGACCATGTTGACCTGACCCTGATCCACTGGCCATCGCCAGGCGGCAAGGTGCCGGTCGCGCAATTCATGGGCGCGCTGCTGGAAGCGAAGAAGCAGGGCCTGACCCGTGAGATCGGCGTGTCGAACTTCACCATTGCCTTGATGAAGGAAGCCATTGCGGCAGTGGGCGCGGAAAACATTGCCACCAACCAGGTCGAGCTGCACCCCTACCTGCAGAATCGCGTCGTCGCCGAATTCGCCAGACAGCAAGGGATCAAGATCACCTCCTACATGACCCTGGCCGTGGGCGAAGTGCTGAAGGATCCTGTTATCCAGGCAATCGCCAAGCGTCACGACGCGACCCCGGCGCAGGTCACCCTGGCTTGGGCGATGCAGTTGGGCTATTCGGTCATCCCGTCCTCGACCAAACGCGCCAACCTGGAAAGCAACCTCAAAGCCGTAGACCTGAAGCTGAGCGACGAGGACATGCAGCAGATCGCCGATCTCGATCGCGCCCATCGCCTGACCAGCCCGGCCAGCCTTGCGCCGAAGTGGGACTGAGCTGCTGATTACGTCGTGGGCTGAGCCTCTCAGCCCAGGATCGGCCCGGCCTGTGGGAGTGAGCCTGCTCACGAAGACTGACTATCATCCCCGGATAAGTCCGGTGGAGGTACCGGCTGCTTTGTGAGCAAACTCACTCCCACAGGTTTATCCCCAGCTTCAATTCTGAATTTCAACAGGCCCTCTGCAGACGTGAACCAGCGCCCCGTAACAATGCACCCGAACCATAAACAGGCACCCGGGTAACATCCCCGAAAAATTGGTTCACCTCTTTCCCGAACCAATCGACTTGTTCCCCGCGAACCAACCTTCCGAACCATTGACGATTGGCCCACGCCATCCCAATCGCCTGCCGCACCCCTCTCAAACCCTATCTTTGATCCGTGAACCAATTTCAATTGGCATCGCTATTGCACCCATCTCTGCATCGCCCTCGCAGGCCAACACCGCGAGCGGACTTCTGTTTCATCCTGTCACGGGAGACCACGATGGAAAGGTTCGAGACCGACGCGCCCCACGACAACTCGTCGAAAATGGCCCTGGATGCCTTGCGCCAGATGGTCGCGCAACATGCCGCATTTCCCCAGCGGGCTTTGCCTACCGAACGTGAGCTGGCAGTGGATTTCGGTGTGAGTCGTCGGGCCATTCGCCGCGCACTCTCGGTACTTGAGGCCGAAGGTCAGATCTGGCGCCGACAAGGCAAAGGCACCTTCGTCGGCCCTACCCCGCCCAGCGCCTCGATGAGTTTTGCCAAGCTGTCGAGCCGGACCAATTTCAGCGAGGTCATGGAAGCGCGTCTGTATCTGGAACCCGCCCTCGCATCCCTGGCTGCTTTACGGGCCAACGGCGAGCAGATGGCGATCCTGCGCCGACTGAGCGAACGCACCACGCGCCAGCAGCACGCAACCGAAATCGACGCCGAGGGCATCGAGCTGTGGGACAGCGCGCTGCACCGCGGCATAGCAGAAGCGGCGGGCAACCGGCTGATGCTGGACATCTTCGAAATGCTCGATGCCATACGCCTCGATCCCGCCTGGCGCGATTTGCGTCAGCGCGCGCGCAACGCCGATCGCCTGGACACCTACAGCCACGATCACGATGACATCGTCGGCGCCATCGAAACCCGCGACCCGGTCAAGGCCGCCACCGCCATGCGCGGTCATTTGCGCGCCTTGCAGCAGGCTCTGGACCACGTCATTCAACAAGACCTCGAGGCCAGCGTATGAGCGACACCCCTCGCAATCAGCCCCGCGCCGTATTGAGCGTCAGTGACCTGACCGTGCGCTTCAAGGACGCCCCGGCCAACGTGGTCGACGGCGTTTCCTTTTCGATCCAGCCCGGCAAGACCCTGGCCATCGTCGGTGAATCCGGCTGCGGCAAGAGCGTGACGTCCATGGCGCTCATGGGTCTGCTGCCGGAAACCGCCAACGTCGATGCCAGCGCTTCGAGTCTGCTGGAAGAGCCACTGCTGGGAATGTCCGATGAACGCTTGCTCGATGTTCGCGGCAACCGCATGGCGATGATTTTTCAAGAGCCGATGACCTCGCTCAACCCGGTGTTCACTATCGGCGAGCAAATCGCCGAAAGTGTGATTCGTCACCAGGGCCTGTCCGCCAGCGCAGCAAGACAGCGCGCGTTGGAGATGCTGGAAAAAGTCCGCGTGCCCGACGCCCTGCAGCGACTGGACGCCTACCCCCACGAACTCTCTGGCGGCATGCGCCAGCGCGCGATGATCGCCATGGCCCTGGCCAACGATCCGGCGCTGATCATTGCCGATGAACCCACTACTGCGCTGGACGTGACCATTCAGGCGCAGATTCTTTCGCTGGTCGCCAGCCTTCAGGCCGAGACCGGCACGTCGATGATCCTCATCACCCATGACCTGGGCGTGGTCGCGGAAGTCGCCGACGATGTAATGGTGATGTACGCCGGGCGTGTCGTCGAAAGCGGTTCGGTGAAGACCTTGTTCGACGATCCACAGCACCCCTACACCATCGGCCTGATGGGTTCGATGCCATCGGTGGGGCCTCGAGAAGGACGCTTGGCGACGATCAATGGCCGCGTTCCGACGCCGGCGGAAATGCCCACGGGTTGCCGTTTTGCCAGTCGCTGTCCGTTCGTGATCGATGCCTGTCGCGAAGCCCGTCCGCCCCTGCTGGAAATCTCCGAGGGTCACTACGCGGCTTGCATTCGCGCGCCACTGGAACAGCATCTGGGAGTCAGCGCATGAGCACGCCAGAGCAAAGAGTCGTCAAGCGCATCCTCGCTGAGCGCGACGTGGGGCAACCTATTTTGGAAAGCATTGCGGTCAGCAAACACTTCCACAGCGAGACCGGGCTTTTTCAGCGCAAGAAACCACCGGTGCAGGCCGTCAACGAGGTCTCGCTCGCCGTGCGTCGCGGCGAAACGCTGGCGCTGGTCGGTGAATCGGGCTCCGGCAAATCGACCCTGGGCCGCGTATTGCTGAACCTGCTCAAACCCACCGCTGGCGACGTGATTTACGAAGGTCGCAATCTGGGTAACCTGCCCGCGGACAAGCTGCGTCAGGTGCGGCGTGATCTGCAGATCATCTTTCAGGACCCCTTCGCCTCGCTCAACCCGCGCATGAGCGTGGAATCGATCATCGGCGAGCCCATCTGGCTGCACCGCGACGACTCCCGCAGCGCGCGCCAGGACAAGGTTGCCGAGCTGCTGCGCACGGTCGGTCTGGCCCCTGAGCACGGCAGTCGCTTCCCCCACGAATTTTCCGGTGGCCAGCGCCAGCGCATCGGCATTGCCCGCGCTCTGGCCTCCGAGCCACGGCTGATTCTCGGCGACGAGCCGGTGTCGGCGCTGGACGTGTCGGTACAGGCGCAGGTGGTCAATCTGCTGGAAGACCTCAAGCATCAGTTCGGTTTGACGCTGCTGATCGTTGCCCACGGTCTGGCGGTGATCCGTCACATGAGTGATCGAGTGGCGGTGATGTACCTCGGCGAAATCGTTGAATTGGCGCCGGTCAACGCACTGTTCGAGACCCCGTTCCACCCCTACACCCAAGCGCTGATGGCTGCGGTGCCGGTCAGCCATCCCGACCTGCGCCGCCCGCGCCCGCTGCTCGGCGGCGACATGCCGAGCCCGAGCAAGCCGCCATCGGGCTGTCGTTTTCACACCCGTTGCCCCCACGCCAAGGCACTGTGTCGCGAGCTCAAACCTGCTTTCGAAACGGTCGAGCCAGGGCGGCAGGTCGCATGCCATTACTGGCGCGAAATCGCCAATGCCGGCGCCGGCTCGCTGATCGTGCCAACGCCCACCGCGGCCTACAGCCAGCGTCTGAATCTGTTCAAAAGCCATCAAGCCCTTTCTCTGGAGAGTCAGCCATGAAGTTCGCCCCTCTGATGACCACCGCGTTGTTGCTGCTCGCTGCGAACTCGGCGTTCGCCGAAACCACGCTGCGCATCGGCATCCAGGACGACCCTGACGTGCTCGATCCGCATCGCTCGCGCACCTACTCGGGCCGTCTGGTGTACACAGCACTGTGCGACAAGCTGGTGGACGTCAGGCCTGACCTGACCTATGTGCCGCAACTGGCAACGGCCTGGAACTGGAGCGAAGACGGCAAGACTCTGACCATGACGTTGCGCGAAGGGGTGACCTTCCACGACGGCGAAACCTTCGACGCCGCCGCCGTGAAGTTCAACCTCGACCGTGCCCGCACCCTGCCGGATTCGTTGCGCAAGAGTGAACTGGCCTCGGTGGAAAGCATCGAGGTGATCGACGCGAAAACCGTGGCGATCAAGGTCAAGCAGCCGGACGCCACGCTGATTTCGCAGCTGTCGGATCGCGCCGGAATGATGCTCGCACCCAAGGCGTCGGCTACCGAAGTGGGCTCCAAACCGGTGTGCTCCGGGCCGTACAAATTCGTCCAGCGCGTGCAGCAGGATCGCATCGTGCTGGAGCGCTTCGACAACTACTGGAACAAGCAGGCATACCACTTCGATAAGGTGATTTTCCTGCCGATTCCCGACACCTCGGTGCGTCTGGCCAACCTGCGTTCGGGCGACCTGGACATCATCGAGCGCGTGGCGCCTACCGACGTGAAGACCGCCAAGGCTGACAGCCACGTGCAAGTGTTCAGCACGCCGGGCCTGGGCTACATGCAGCTGATGTACAACACCAGCAACGGTGACAAGGCCAACAACCCGCTGGGCAAGGACAAACGCGTACGCAAGGCTTTCGAGCTGGCCATCGACCGCGACGCGATCAACCAAGTGGTGTTCGAAGGGCTGTATGCACCGAGTGCGCAACCGTTCCCGAAAAACAGCCCGTACTACGATAAGAACCTGCCGATCCCGCCCCGTGATGTCGAGGCCAGCAAGAAACTGCTGGCTGAAGCTGGCGTGAAAACCCCGGTGAATGTCGAGCTCAAGGTCGCCAACAATCCGATCGCGCAGCAGGTGGGCCAGATCATTCAGGCCATGACCGAGGAAGCGGGCTTCAAGGTCAATCTGATCGCCACCGAATACGCCACGCTGCTCAACGAACAACAGGCCGGCAACTTTCAGATCGGCATGAGCGCCTGGTCCGGGCGGCCGGATCCGGATGGCGACATTCATCAGTTCGTGACCTGCAAGGGCGGCCAGAACGATGGCCACTTCTGCGACCCTAAACTCGACGAACTGCTGAACAAGGCGCGCACCGTGAACGACCAGGCACAACGTCAGTCCCTGTACTTCGAAGCCCTGCGCCTGCTCGCCGAAGACGTGCCGACCAGCTACCTGTATTTCGATCCCCGGATCATCGCCATGCGCAGCAACCTTACCGGTTTCGTGCCCAACCCCGATGGCCTGATTCGCCTGAACGACGTCGCCTTCAAATGATCACCGGTCCCGCGGACAACCGTTTCGGCCGAGAGGAATCGTCATGCTGACTTTCATCCTGCGACGCCTGCTCAGTGCAATACCGACGCTGATTCTGGTCTCGCTGTTCGTCTTCACCCTGCAGAAACTGCTGCCGGGTGACCCGGTGCAGGCCATGGCCGGTGAGGAGCGCGACCCGGCCGTGATGGAGTACCTGCGCGAGAAGTACCGGCTCAACGATCCGGTGCCGCTGCAGTACGTCCATTGGGTCGGCAATGTACTTCAAGGCGACTTCGGCACTTCACTGCGCACCGAGCAACCGGTGACCACGCTGCTGGCCTCCAAGCTTCCGGTGACTATTGAACTGGCAGTGCTGGCGCTGATTATCGCCCTGGTGATCGGCATTCCCACCGGCGTCATTTCGGCGGTGCGCAAGGGCACGGCGACCGATTACGCGGCCAACGTGTTCGCGCTGTCGGGGATCTCCATCCCGCACTTCTGGCTGGGGATTGTGCTGATCATGATCTTCGCCGTGAAACTGCAATGGCTACCCGCCTCCGGCTTCGTGCCGCTGGGCGAAGATGTCGGGCAGAACCTCAAGACCCTGATCCTCCCGGCTTTCGTGCTTGGCGCCGGGCTGTCCGGCGTGCTGATGCGCCACACCCGCAGCGCCATGCTTGAGGTACTGCGTGCCGACTACGTACGGACCGCGCGGGCCAAGGGTCTGTTTCCACGTACGGTGATCCTCAAGCACGCCCTGCGTAACGCGCTGATGCCGATCGTCACCCTCACCACCCTGCTGTTCGGCGAGTTGCTGGGCGGCGCCGTGCTGACCGAGCAAGTATTCAGCATCCCCGGCTTCGGCAAGATGATCGTCGACGCCGTGTTCAACCGCGACTACGCCGTGGTGCAAGGGGTGGTGCTGTGCGTGGCCATTGGTTTCCTGTTGTTGAACCTGCTGGCCGATGTGCTTTACCGCCTGATCAACCCGCGCCTGAGGACTGCCTGATGACCGCGATTGCCGTGAATCCTGCATTGCCACTCAAAGAGCCGTTGAAGCCGCACACGCGCTCGCCGTTCGTGAAGAAATTCCTCGCCAATAAAGGCGCGGTGGTCGGCGCGGTAGTGCTGATTGTGTTCATCCTCGCGGCGCTGCTGGCGCCGTGGATCGCGCCTTACGACCCACTCAAGGCCAACTTCCTCGCAGTGCGCAAGGCGCCTTCGATGATGTATTGGCTAGGCACCGACGAACTGGGCCGCGACCTGTTTTCCCGCCTGCTGTGGGGCGCACGCAGTTCGCTGCTGGCCGGAGGCGTCTCCGTCGCCATCGCCATGATCATCGGCGTGCCGCTGGGCCTGTTGGCCGGTTACTTTGGCGGCAAACTGGACGCGGTGATCTCGCGGGTCATGGAGGCACTGCTGTCGTGCCCGTTTCTGGTATTGGCCATCGCCCTCGGGGCGTTTCTCGGCCCGAGCCTGACCAACGCGATGATCGCCATCGGCTTGTCGGCGATGCCGATATTCTCGCGCCTGACTCGCGGCCAGGTGTTGGCGATTCGACATGAGGACTATCTGGAAGGCGCCCGCGCCATCGGCCTGCCGGACCGCTGGATCATCCTGCGTTACGTGCTGCCCAACGTTTTATCGCCGCTGGTGGTGCAAGCGACCCTGACCATTGCCTCGGCGATTCTGGCCGAAGCCAGCCTGTCGTTCCTCGGCCTGGGTCAACAGCCGCCCTCGCCGTCCTGGGGTTCAATGCTCAACACCGCGAAAAACTTCATGGAGCAGGCGCCCTGGATGTCCATCGCGCCGGGAGTGGCGATCTACATCACGGTGCTGTGCTTCAACCTGCTGGGCGATGGCTTGCGCGATGCCCTCGATCCAAAAAGCTGAGGCCGACACTGACTGCAGAAGCCCACCCGCTTCTGTTTTTAAAAGCTGATCAACTGCCGAAGAGAGAACGTCATGTTCGATGATCTGGATTACAGCCAACCTTACGCGTCCGCCCGCTCGCCGGTGATGGGCAACAACATGGTGGCCTGCTCGCAACCGCTGGCCGCGCAGGCCGGCCTCGACATGCTGCGCCGCGGCGGCAACGCGGTGGACGCTGCGATTGCCGCCGCCATGGTGCTGACCGTGGTCGAGCCGACGGGCTGTGGCATCGGCAGCGATGCCTTCGCCATCGTCTGGGACGGCAAGCGACTGCAGGGTCTGAATGCCTCCGGGCGCTCGCCGCAAGGCTGGACCCCGGAGCACTTCGCCGGGCATGAAGAAATGCCTCAGCGCGGCTGGGGTGCAGTGACCGTTCCCGGCGCCGTGTCGGCCTGGGTCGCATTGTCCGAACGCTACGGCAAACTGCCTTTCGCCACCCTCGCCGGCCCCGCCATCGGCTATGCCCGTGACGGTCATCAGGTCACACCGATCATCGCCGAACTTTGGCGGCGCGGCGCGGCACTGCTCAAGGATCAGCCGGGTTTTGCCGAATGCTTCCTGCAGGGCGGCAAAGCGCCAAAAGCCGGCGAGAAAATCAAGCTCACCGACCACGCCAAAACCCTGGAACTGATCGCCGAAACCAAGGGCGAATCCTTCTATCGCGGCGAACTGGCGAAGCAGATCATCGCCCATGCCAACGCCAATGGCAGCGTCATGAGCCTGGAGGATCTGGCAAGCCATAGCGTTGACTGGATCGATACCTTGTCCGTTCCTTACGCCGGTGCAGTGGTTCACGAACTGCCACCCAATGGTCAGGGCATCGCCACGCTCGCCGGGCTGACCATGCTCGAAGCGCTGGGCGTGGGAGAGCATCCGGTGGACAGCGTCGAAACCGTGCACCCCGTGCTGGAAGCCATGAAACTGGCGCTGGCCGACCTCAATCAGCACGTCGCCGACAACGAGCACATGCGTGTGGGCTCCGAGCATCTGCTGGACCCGACGTACCTGAAGGAGCGCGCCGCGCTGGTCAGCGAACAGGCCGCAGACCCGCTGCACGGCTCGCCGAAGGCAGGTGGCACGGTGTACCTTTCAACCGCCGACGAGAGCGGCATGATGGTCTCGTTCATCCAGTCCAACTACATGGGCTTCGGGTCCGGCGTGGTAGTGCCCGGCACCGGCATCAGCCTGCAAAACCGTGGCGCGGGCTTCAGCCTCGATCCCGAACACGTCAACACCGTCGCGCCGGGTAAACGCCCTTTCCACACCATCATCCCGGGCTTTGTGATGAACGCCGACGGCACTCCGCTGATGTCTTTCGGCCTGATGGGCGGCCCGATGCAGGCTCAGGGGCATCTGCAAATGATGATGCGTATCCTGCGCTACAAGCAGAACCCGCAAGCTGCCGCCGACGCCCCGCGCTGGCGCCTGGAAGCGGGTTTGAAAGTCGCCGTGGAACGCTCGTTCGACCGGTTGGTGATCGAAGAACTGCGAGCCAAGGGGCACGATGTCGAGATCGAAGATCCGAGCGGCGTATTCGCGTTTGGAGGGGCGCAGATTATCCAGCGCACGGCCCATGGTTATGTGGGTGGGACCGATCCACGCAAGGATGGGTTGGTGGCGGCTTATTGAGTTACCGGCGAACAACCCATTGTAGGAGCGCGCTTGCTCGCGATTACGTTCTGTCAGCCACCAACGGCATCACCGGCCCAACGCGATCGCGAGCAAGTTCACTCTTACAGGTTTTGCATCAGATGCTAATCACGCTCACCCAAACCCCACCGCATAAATTCCCATCAGACTCAGCACAATTACCGTGCCCCCCAACACCACCACCTCACGAAACGGCGGGGGAATACGTTCCTGCTTCAAGCCTTTCGTACTTTTGCGATAACGCGCATTGAGGCCGATCTGGACCAGGATCCCTGCCGTCAGCGAGAAAATGACCGGCAGCAGTGCGATGAGTCCGAAAGGCGGAATCCAGCGCAGGAAGAGGGTGCACACCACCAGCAGCGTCATCAATGTGCGACGCCAGGCCAGTAGCGTGCGTTCCGGCTGCAGCCCCGGATCGTCATGCCCCAAGGCGCGCGGCTCGCGAGAATTCATGCTGCGCCGTATATAAGGAAGACGATCAGCCCCGCCGCCACCAGCGCCCCGCCCAGCGACAGGATCGGCATCAGCACCGGCAAGGGTAGCGGCTTGCGCAGACGCATCGCGCGCTCGACCTTCAGCCAGCGGACGCAGGCGCTGACGCTGACCAGCATCGCCAATATCAGCAGCGATAACGCCACGGCACGCCGCAGGCCAGGGGTGAAGACATCGCCGGTGAACGCTTCGACCGCGATACCACCAGCCAGAAACGCCAGTGCTGTGCGAATCCATGCCAGGAAAGTGCGTTCGTTGGCCAGGGTGAATCTTGGGTCAGGCTCACAACCACCGCCCAGCAGAGATGTGGACAGACGGTCGCGATCGGAGGGGGCAGTGACTGGGGGGGTGGCTTTACCGGGGTCCGGAGAATTCATGTCGCACCGTGGTCGGGTAGATGACCGTGATCATACCGGTCATGCCCCTGAAAGGCCCGTATCGGTAGCGACATTGGTGTGCCTGTGGACGTAAGCCCTTGTCGATCTGGCGCGCGCACCCCATAGCTAAACGTCGGTCTGTGTGAGCTTGCTCACGAAGAGGCCGGTACATTCACAGCATCTGTAGCGCCTGAACGTCAGCCTTCGTGAGCAAACCCATCCCACAAGCGACCGCGACGACGGTTCAGCGGCTATCAGCTAGATCCACCCAGATCGCCCCATTCGGATACTGATACCGCTCCAGCGTGTCGGCGGTCATTTCGATGCTGTAGCCCGCACGCTTGGGCGGCATGTAACGTCCGCGACGAATCACCACCGGGTCGAGGAAGTGTTCGTGCAGATGATCGACGTATTCCAGCACGCGGTTTTCCAGCGAGCCTGACACTGCGATGTAGTCGAACAGCGAGATGTTCTGCACGTATTCGCACAGCCCCACGCCCCCGCCGTGCGGGCAGACCGGCACGTTGAACTTGGCTGCCATCAGCAGCACGATCAGCACCTCGTTCAAGCCCCCCAGCCGTGCCGCGTCGACCTGGCAAAAATCCAGGGACCCGGCCTGGAACATCTGCTTGAACATCACCCGATTGTGGCAATGCTCGCCCGTCGCGACCCCGATCGGCGCGATGCGCTGACGGATGGTGGCGTGGCCGAGAATATCGTCCGGGTTGGTCGGCTCCTCGATCCACCAGGGCTCGAAGGCCGCGAGCCTGCGCATGTTGCTGATCGACTCCTCGACGCTCCACACCTGATTGGCGTCCATCATCAGCGTGCGTTCCCAACCCAGTTCATCGCGCAGGATCGCGGCGCGGCGCAGATCTTCTTCGATGTCCGAACCGATCTTCTGCTTGATATGGGTCCAGCCGTCGGCAATGGCTTCACGGGCCAGACGACGCATTTTTTCCTCCGAATAGCCCAGCCAGCCCGGCGCCGTGGTGTAACCGGGATACCCCTCGGCCAGCATGTGAGCTTCACGCCTGGCCTTGCCCGGTACTTGCCGGCGCAACAGGGCGATGGCCTCTTCCGGAGTGATGGCGTCGGTGACGTAGCTGAAATCCAGGCATTTGACGAGCTGCTCAGGAGTCATGTCGGCCAGAAGCTTCCAGATCGGCTTGCCCTCGACCTTGGCCCACAGGTCCCAGACGGCGTTGATCAGTGCAGCGGTCGCCAGATGAATCACACCCTTTTCCGGCCCCAGCCAGCGCAATTGGCTGTCGCCAGCGGTCACGTCGTGCCAGAAGGCGCCCATATCGGCGGTGATCGCTTCCAGGCTCAACCCCACTACACGAGGCGCCAGCGACTGGATGGCCGCCACGCAGATCTCGTTGCCACGTCCGATAGTGAACGTCAGCCCGTGGCCTTCGAGGCCATCGGGAGAATCGGTGTGCAGCACGACGTAGGCCGCCGAATAATCCGGCGCGCTGTTCATCGCGTCGGAGCCGTCGAGGGACAACGAGGTGGGGAAACGGATGTCGCGGATGGAGACGGAAGTGATCTGCATGGGACGCTCTTTTTGTTTTTCGAGAATTCTCGGGATGGCGCAAATCTTTGTAGGAGCCCGCTTGCCCGCGATTTCGTTTCGTCAGTCAACGACTTCGTACCTGATCCATCGCCATCGCGGGCAAGCGCGCTCCTACAGGGTTCGCATGCGCCAATGAATCTCACTGTAGGCCAACAACCGATACAGGCATAATTGCGAAATCCTAATGATTGATATCAAATCCGATATGTCAGAGCTTCCCGAAAAATTCGCCTCGCTGAAGATCTCCAGCCGTCAGATCGCACTGCTCAACGCGTTGGGTGATCTGGGCAATCTGCGCAAGGCGGCGGCGGCGATTCACACCAGTCAGCCGGCGGCGAGCCTGTTGTTACAGCAACTGGAAGATCGCCTCGGCGTACCCCTGTTCGAGCGTCTGCCTCGGGGCATGCAGCCAACGCTGTTTGGCGAGGTGATGATTCGTTACGCCAAGAGCGCGCTGCATGAGTTCGAATATGCCGAAGCGCAGATCGCCGAACTGGCGCGCGGGGCCATGGGAATGGTGCGCATCGGTACCGTGATGGGCCCGGTGCCGACCTTGCTGACCCGCGCCGTGCTGGCGTTCAAGGCGCAGCATCCCAAGGTGCGCGTCGCCGTCGAAGTCGGCACCAGCGACACCTTGCTGCCGGCATTGATTCGCGGGGATTTCGACATGGTGCTGGGGCGGCTTCCGGACCAACTGGACAGCCAGGGCCTGGACATTGAATTGTTCGAACAGGGCGAACGCATGCGCATCATCGCTCGCCCCGCTCACCCGCTGATGCAGAAGACAAAGCCAGCCCTGGCGGATCTTGCGCCGCTGACCTGGATCCTGCATCCGCTGGGCAGCCCGATGCGCCGTCAGGTAGAAAATGCGTTGAAGGCCGCACAGTTGATCCAGCCGCTGGACATCATCGAAACCAGTTCGATATTGGCGACCACGGCGATGCTGGAGTCTTCCGACATGATCGCAGTGGTGCCTAACGACGTCGCTGAGCATTACGCTCGCTATGACATGATCGCCGTGCTGCCAGTGGAGTTGCCGCTGGCGATGGCCAATCTGGGGTTGCTGACCTCAAGAGCCAGGCCGATGTCGGCGGCGGTCAGGGAATTACTGGCGTTTCTCAAACAGCCGCTCGGCCACTGATTCGATAACCCAGGGTTATCGATCAATCGAAACCTTTCATTGGGAAATTATCGGAACGCTTCATAGAGTGATTCACAACCGGGCGCTACGAATCGCCCCTGCACAATAAGAATCCGGCTGCCTGTAACGTGTAGTTCCTCTCCGGGAGCCCGTTGCGTCAAACATGTCTGTGTCACACATGTCGACCAGGTGGCAACCGTCCTGAGAGGCCGCATGGAACTCATCGCCAAAACTCCAGCGTTCGACAGCAGCGCGCTGGTCATCCGCCTGAACCCCCTCGACAACGTGCTCGTTGCCCGCCAGGCATTGAGCGAAGGTACGCGGCTGGACGAGGAAGGCATTACCGTGCTGCAGGACATCCCATCCGGGCACAAGGTCGCCACCGTGCGCGTCGAGCAGGGGCAGCCGCTGCGCCGTTACGGGCAGATCATCGGCTTCGCTTCGCAGCCCATCGAGGCCGGTCAGCATGTGCATGTGCAGAACGTCGAGATGTCGGACTTCTCGCGGGATTACGCCTTTGGTGTCGATGCGCATGAAACGCCAAAAACCGAAGCGTTCTTTCAAGGCATCGTGCGTGCCGACGGGCGGGTTGCCACGCGCAATTACATCGGCATTCTCACCTCGGTGAACTGCTCGGCTACGGTGGCGCGGGCGATTTCCGACCACTTTCGTCGCGATATCCACCCTGAAGCGCTGGCCGATTATCCCAATGTCGACGGCGTCGTCGCCTTGACCCACAGCTCAGGCTGCGCGATTGACTCCAAGGGTGAAGCCATCGACCTGTTGCGCCGCACGTTGGCCGGTTACGCGGTGCACCCGAACTTCGCGGCCGTGCTGGTGGTGGGCCTGGGCTGCGAGACCAACCAGATTCAGGACCTGCTCGACAGCCAGGGCCTGAAGACCTCCGACCAGTTGCGCGCGCTCACCATTCAAGGCACCGGCGGGACGTCGAAGACCATTGCCAGCGGCATCGAACAGGTCAAATCGCTTCTGCCTCAAGCCGATCGGATCAAACGCCAATCCGTCAGCGCACGGCATTTGATCGTTGGCCTGCAATGTGGCGGCTCCGACGGTTATTCGGGCATCACCGCCAACCCTGCCCTGGGCAACGCGGTGGATCGGCTGGTGGCTGCCGGCGGCACCGCGATTCTGTCGGAAACCCCCGAGATCTATGGCGCCGAGCACCTGTTAACCCGGCGTGCGGTGAATCGCGCAGTGGGCGAGAAACTGGTGCAGCGCATTCACTGGTGGGAAGACTACTGCCGGCGGATGAACGCCGAGCTGAACAACAACCCCTCGGCAGGCAACAAGGCCGGCGGTCTGACGACAATTCTGGAGAAGTCCCTCGGCGCGGTCGCCAAAGCTGGGTCGACCAATCTGATGGGCGTGTACGAATACGCCGAAGCGGTGCGTGCACAGGGTCTGGTTTTCATGGACACCCCCGGCTACGACCCTGTCTCCGCCACCGGCCAGGTCGCAGGGGGTGCCAACCTGATCGCCTTCACCACCGGCCGTGGCTCGGCATATGGCTGCGCGCCGACGCCGTCGATCAAGCTGGCGACCAATAACCGTGTGTTCGAATTCCAGCAGGAAGACATGGATGTGAACTGCGGCGGCATCGCTGACGGCACCACCACCATCGAAGAGCGCGGCGCCTTTATCTTCCAGATGATGCTGGACATCGCCTCCGGCATGCGCAGCAAAAGCGAGCAGCACGGCTATGGGCAGAACGAGTTCGTGCCCTGGCAGATCGGCGCCATTACCTGATCGATCGAGCAAGCGAGTTTCGGGCCTGCGTTTCAGGCTTCGTATTTCGGGAGCTGTGTTTTCAGGAACAGTGCAGGGTCAGAAAAATCCTGCCCGGCCGTCATTCGGTTCGGCAGTCAGCAACCTTAACAACAATAAAAAAGGTGCCTATGAAAACCCTCAAGACCTACCAGACGATCACCGTCGTCTTTCTGATGCTGTTCGGTGTCGTCAACTATCTGGACCGCAGCGCGCTGTCCATCGCCAACACGACCATCCAGAAAGACATGCTGATCAGCCCTTCGGAGATGGGCATTCTGTTGTCGGCTTTCTCACTGGCGTACGCGTTCGCGCAGCTGCCGATGGGTATGGTCATCGATAAGCTAGGCAGCAAGATCGCGCTGGGCGGGGCGTTGCTGGTGTGGTCGGTGGCGCAGACGGCTTCGGGTTTCATCAACAACTTCAATAGTTTTTTCGCCCTGCGGGTGCTGTTGGGGATTGGCGAGGCGCCGATGTTTCCTTCGGCGGCGAAAACCCTGAACGAGTGGTTCGAAGAGCATGAACGCGGCACGCCCACCGGAATCGTCTGGTCGGCGACCTGCATCGGGCCGTGCCTGGCGCCGCCGATCCTGACGCTGTTCATGGTTAACTTCAGCTGGCGCGGCATGTTCATCATCACCGGCGCGCTCGGCATCGTCCTGGCCCTGTGCTGGCTGACGTTCTACAAGAGCCGCGCGCAGTACCTCAAGGAACTCGCCGCCATGGGCGAACAGCCGGTCAGACAGCCTGCAATCGTCGAGGTGGACGCAGCAGTGCCGCAACGTGAGGGTTCTTTCTTTGCCGGTTGGGTCGACCTGTTCAAGCATCGCAGCACCTGGGGGACTTTTCTGGGGTTCATGGGCGTGATCTATATGCTCTGGCTGCACCTGACGTGGCTGCCGGGTTACTTCCAGCGCGAGCATGGCCTTGACCCCTACTCCACCGCGTGGGTGGTGTCGTTCGCCTATGTGTTCGGCGCCATCGGCACCGTCGCAGCAGGACGTATCTGCGACCGTCTGGTCAAGCGTGGCGTCGGCGTGCTGAACAGCCGCAAATACACGGTGATCGGTGGGTTGGTATTCGCCGCCGTCTTCACCCTGCCGCTGACCTTCGTCATCAGCCTCGGCGGCTGCATCGCCCTGCTCTGCCTGGCGCTGTTGGGCATCAACCTGTCCAGCGCCACGACCTGGATGGTGGTCAACACGGTCGTCGACACCAAACGCGTCGCGTCGCTGGGGTCGATCCAGAACTTCGGGGGATACATCGCAGGCTCCGTCGCGCCGATCGTCACGGGCTTCAGCGTGGAGTACTCCGGAACCTTCGCCACCGCCTTCGCCGTTAGCGCCATCGTCGCGCTGCTCTCGGCGGTGGCGTACTTCGTACTGCTCAAGGCGCCGATTCCGATGCATACCGAGGCGGCGGACAAGCACTGGCAGCCGCAGGTGGATGAGACGCAGGGGCGACGCGTTTGAACTGGATCAAGGTCGGCTTCTGCCAGCGGGCGTATGACGATTGACCCGGCACCGGCAGTAACGCCGGGACAAGCGGTGCTTCAGATATAACCCAGGTACCGCGTTTACAGCTTCGCAGGAGATCGCTGACGAGCCGAGTTCCCACGGCCTGCGGCCAGAATCAAAACCGACTACCGAACCGCAGGCAAATGTGCCCTTTCCTGATACTCAACCAACAATTTTCCCTTCAAAATCCCCTACTTGTCCTACGCTGTGTGGCAGACGGTCTCTGTAGCGATACCGTGTGTCACGATGCATGGAGCATTCGTCACATCGGTTGGTCAGAGATCGTAGACGTCAGTGAGGGCGGGGCTTGAGACAAGTAGAAGGGACAGTCTTCGACGCCAGGAACCGGCGCCTGAAGCGCATGCCTGTGTTGTGGCTGGCGGGATTCTTCACCGTGCTGGTGTGTTTCTCCATCACCAGCATCACCTTGTGGCAGTTGCGCCAGAGTCGCAATCACGAACTGGACATTGCCGACACCACGGTTGCCAACCTGTCGCGCTCGATGGCGCAGCAGGCCGACGACACGTTCGATCAGGCTGACATTCCGGTGGCGGGTATCGTCGAGCGCCTGTCTTTCGACGGTTTCGGCTCGGCCAGCAGTTCACGCATGCATGAATTCCTGCGCGCCACGGCCGCCAGCGTCGAGCAGATTCAGGGGCTGTTCATCTATGACAAGGAAGGCAACTGGGCGGCGACGTCGATGAGTCACGTGCCCGCCAATGCCAATAATGCAGACCGCGAGTATTTCCAGTTTCACAAGGCTATCGACAGCACCCTGCCGTACATTGGCCAGGCCGTTCGCAGCCGTACCACTGGAGACTGGATCATTCCGCTGTCTCGCCGCGTCAATGATTCGGCAGGAAATTTCGCCGGCGTAGTGTTGGCAACCATCGAACTCTCGTACTTTGACCGATTTTTCGACCGATTCGACATCGGCAAACACGGGGTGCTGACCCTGGCCATGGCCAATGGCACGGTTCTGGCCCGCCGCCCAACGCTGGAAAATGTTCGCGGCGTGTCGATCGCCGAAGGCGAACTGTTCCGCACATACCTCAAGGAACAATACGAAGGCACGGCGACGGTCCGTTCGTTCCTCGACCACGAAATGCGTCTTTACGGCTACAAGCGCCTGGATCGTTATCCACTGGTGGTATTGGCAGGTTTGTCGGAGCAGGAGGTGCTCGATGAATGGCGCCAGTATGCCTGGCGCTCGCTGGCGACCATCGTCTGCGTGGTAGTGGCTAATCTTTTGTTCGGCGTGCTGTTGTTCCAGCAGATCCGCTTCGGCTTGAACGCCGAATCGCAGCTGCGCATCGCCAGTCACTCACTGGAAAAACTCGCATTGCAGGACAGCCTGACCGGCCTCGCCAATCGCCGTCACTTTCAGGAAATCCTCGGGCTCGAGTTCGTCAGCGGCCAGGCCAATCTGCATCCGCTGAGCCTGATCATGATCGATATCGACTTCTTCAAGAGCTACAACGACAACTATGGGCACGTGGCGGGCGACAAATGCATCGTCGCCGTGGCCGAATGCATCCGCAGCAACCTCAATCGCACAGGCGACCTGGCGGTGCGCTACGGCGGCGAAGAGATGGCCGTGTTCCTGCCCTACAGCGAGGCCCAGGGCGCCTATGTGCTGGCAGAGAAAATCCGCCTGGCCGTCCTTGCCAGGGCCATCGAACACAAAGGCAACCCGGACAAGATCGTCAGCATCAGCCTCGGGGTATACGGCTGCGGGGCCCAGGAATGCCCGACCATGGAAGCGTTCGTCGAACGCGCCGACAGCGCGCTATATACCGCCAAGCATCAGGGGCGTAATCGGACGGTGATGGGCTGAAGAGACTAGGCTGACGCAACCTGTGGCGAGACAATCAATCCGCCTGCGCCACCACGATCTGCGCCACCTTGCCGCGAAACAACTCCAGCCGGTCCGCCGGCGCATCATGCTCGACTACCAGCGCGCCGACCTCCTCACACGATGCGACCTGATAATGCGCGATGCTCGCCAGCTTCTGGTTGATCACCGCCACCGCTACTTGTCCGCTACGCGCCACCACCGCCCGCTTGAACTCGGCAACGTCCATGTCGAACGCCGTCACGCCCTTCACCGCATCCAGCGCGCAGGCGCCGAGAAAGCACAGGTCGAAATTGAAATGGGCCAACTGCTGAATCGTGGTGAAACCAAATGTGCTGCCCGCCACCGGGCTGAGTCGCCCGCCCAGTAGAATCACTTCCACCTGCGGCAGCTTCATGAGCTCCACGGCGAGCAGCGGCGCGTTGGTGGTGACTGTCAGCGCCATCTGTGGATCGATGGCTCGCACGATGGCCAGATTGGTCGAACCGCCGTCAATGAACACATGCTGCCCGGTACTGATCAGCCCTGCTGCCGCAACGCCCAGCGAGCGCTTGCGGTTCGGCTCGTGCTCGATACGCGCGGTGATCGGCCCGTCGGACGCCAGCGAAATCGCCCCGCCATACACGCGCTTGCACAGCCCCGCAGACGCCAGCGCACCGAGATCACGACGAATCGAATGCTCGGAAACGTTGAACTCCTCCGCCAGCTCCGCCGCGATCACCCGGCCATGCACAGCCAGCCGCTCGGTAATCAGACGCTGGCGTTCGCCAGGAAAAGCTTCGGGGTTGGCAGACATAAAGGCCTCGAAATCAAGCTGAATCGATCATGAACGAGCAGGATGATGGAGGGTGGCTTGGGGTGATGTCAAACGCAGGTCTGGCTGACGTCAGAGGTAAACGCCAGCCGACTCAAAGCAGCTTTCGAAACAGCGCATTTGCATGCACCTCATCCTGCAACTCATAAATTGGTGATCCGATGTGCGCGTAGCCTTGCTTCGGATAAAACGCCAGGGCTCGGAGATTGCCAACCCACACGGTCGCCCACAGCATCGCCGCTTTTTTCGCGCAGGCATGCTGTTCGGCTAACGCCAGCAATCGCCCGCCGATTCCGTGTCCCGTGAAGCGCTCCTGCACATAGAGCCGCTGCAATTCGGCCGCATCAGGATCAAGGATCATGGGGTGATCGGTTTGTGTTTCGAACTGCGCAAAACCCACAAGATGCCCCTTGACTCGGCCACGATCAACGACGTATCGAGGCGCGCGATCAGAGCTGAAATGGTTTTGGGCGAGAACGAATTCAGCGCTTCACGCGCCAGCGCATCACGAACGCCCTCGGTGGCGTAGGTATCGAGAAAGACCTGCATGCCCAGCACCGCAATGCGCAAGGCATCCTCGGAAGTTGCCAGACGAAGAGAGAGTTGGAGTGCGTTCCTGTCACTCATTACATGCATCCTTGGAACTTAGAACGAGCGTGTTTTTCGGTGGCCAGCATACTCGATCGGCATCGGCCGTGAACCCATGCTGATTTGAGCACTCCATCTTTCTTTCGACCTTTACGGAGATACCCGACATGAAAATCGATTTGACCGGCAAAACCGCTCTGGTAACGGGTTCGACGTTAGGTATCGGCTATGCCATCGCCAAGGGGCTGGCCGAAGCGGGGGCCGAGGTGATTGTTAATGGCCGTAAGCAGGAAGCGGTGGATAAAGCTGTCACAGGTCTGCAAAAGGAAGTGCCTGGCGCGCGGCTGCGTGGCGTTGCCACTGACGTAGGCAGTGCCGAAGGTTGCGAAGCGCTGGTCAAGGCTGTGCCGCAGGTCGATATCCTGATCAATAACGTCGGCATCTATGGTCCGCAGGACTTCTTCGATACCCCGGACGATGTCTGGCAGCGTTTCTTCGACGTCAACGTGATGTCCGGCGTGCGTTTATCCCGTGCTTATGCCGATGCCATGGCCAAGCGCGGCTGGGGCCGCATCGTGTTCCTTTCGTCCGAGTCGGCACTGAACATTCCCGCCGACATGATCCATTACGGGTTCACCAAGACCTCCAATCTGTCGATTTCCCGAGGCCTGGCCAAACGTCTGGCAGGCACGGGCGTCACTGTCAATGCGGTACTGCCTGGACCGACCTTGTCCGACGGCATGGCAGACATGTTCAAAGATGAAGTAGAGAAAACCGGCAAGTCGCTGGAAGAATGCGCCGCGGAATTCGTCATGCAGAACCGCCCGAGTTCGGTTATTCAGCGTGCGGCGACCACC